>LT629764.1:3492500-4692500 GCA_900105225.1 Paenibacillaceae bacterium GAS479
CCGGAGCATTGGTTAAGCTACTAAGAGCGCACGGAGGATGCCTAGGCGCCAGAAGCCGAAGAAGGACGTGGCGAACCACGATAGGCCTCGGGGAGCTGTAAGCAAGCGTTGATCCGGGGATTTCCGAATGGGGAAACCCAGCTGGAGTAATGTCCAGTTACTGCGATGTGAATACATAGCGTCGCGTGAGGCATACCAGGGGAACTGAAACATCTAAGTACCCTGAGGAAGAGAAAACAATAGTGATTCCGTCAGTAGCGGCGAGCGAACGCGGATTAGCCCAAACCAAGGGGCTTGCTCCTTGGGGTTGTGGGACGTCTCACATGGAGTTACAAAGGAATGGGTTAGGCGAAGAGGTCTGGAAAGGCCCGCTACAAGAGGTAAAAGCCCTGTACCCAAAAGTCCATTCCCTCCGAGACGGATCCCGAGTACCGCGAGACACGTGAAACCTCGTGGGAATCCGGCAGGACCATCTGCCAAGGCTAAATACTCTCTGGCGACCGATAGTGAAGCAGTACCGTGAGGGAAAGGTGAAAAGCACCGCGGGAGCGGAGTGAAATAGAACCTGAAACCGTGCGCTTACAAAAAGTCAGAGCCCTCTATATGGGTGATGGCGTGCCTTTTGTAGAATGAACCGGCGAGTTACGTTCACGTGCAAGGTTAAGTCGGGAAGACGGAGCCGCAGCGAAAGCGAGTCTGAATAGGGCGATTGAGTACGTGGATGTAGACCCGAAACCGGGTGATCTACCCCTGTCCAGGGTGAAGGTGCGGTAACACGCACTGGAGGCCCGAACCCACGAATGTTGAAAAATTCGGGGATGAGGTGGGGGTAGCGGAGAAATTCCAATCGAACCCGGAAATAGCTGGTTCTCCCCGAAATAGCTTTAGGGCTAGCCTCGGTGTTGAGCATGCTGGAGGTAGAGCACTGATTGGGTGCGGGGCCCGCCAAGGGTTACCAAGTCCAGTCAAACTCCGAATGCCAGTCATGTATAACCGGGAGTCAGACGGTGAGTGCTAAGATCCATCGTCAAGAGGGAAACAGCCCAGATCATCAGCTAAGGTCCCCAAGTGTGTGTTAAGTGGGAAAGGATGTGGAGTTGCCCAGACAACCAGGATGTTGGCTTAGAAGCAGCCACCATTTAAAGAGTGCGTAATAGCTCACTGGTCGAGTGACTCTGCGCCGAAAATGTAACGGGGCTAAACACACCACCGAAGCTATGACATGTATCTATGATACTTGGGTAGGGGAGCGTTGTGTATAGGTTGAAGTCAGACCGTAAGGACTGGTGGACAGTACACAAGTGAGAATGCCGGTATGAGTAACGAAAAGATCAGTGAGAATCTGATCCGCCGAAAGCCTAAGGGTTCCTGAGGAAGGTTCGTCCGCTCAGGGTAAGTCGGGACCTAAGGCGAGGCCGAAAGGCGTAGTCGAAGGACAACAGGTTGATATTCCTGTACCACCGTAAGCCGTTATGAGCAATGGGGTGACGCAGAAGGGTAGTGACGCGGACCGATGGATGTGTCCGTCCAAGCAGTGAGGCTGGTTTGTTGGCAAATCCGCAAACCGTATAAAGCTGGGCTGTGATGGGGAGGGAAAATTACAGTACCGAAGGTCATGATCTCCAGCTGCCAAGAAAAGCCTCTAGCCAGGTGAAGGTGCCCGTACCGCAAACCGACACAGGTAGGCGAGCAGAGCATGCTAAGGCGCGCGGAATAACTCTCGTTAAGGAACTCGGCAACATGACCCCGTAACTTCGGGAGAAGGGGTGCCTCGGTAGGGTGAATAGCCCGAGGGGGCCGCAGTGAAAAGGCCCAAGCGACTGTTTAGCAAAAACACAGGTCTGTGCGAAGCCGTAAGGCGAAGTATACGGGCTGACGCCTGCCCGGTGCTGGAAGGTTAAGGGGAGCGGTTAGGGGTAACCCGAAGCTGTGAACCGAAGCCCCAGTAAACGGCGGCCGTAACTATAACGGTCCTAAGGTAGCGAAATTCCTTGTCAGGTAAATTCTGACCCGCACGAATGGCGTAACGACTTGGGCGCTGTCTCAACGAGAGATCCGGTGAAATTTTACTACCTGTGAAGATGCAGGTTACCCGCGACAAGACGGAAAGACCCCATGGAGCTTTACTGTAACTTGATATTGGACTTTGGTACGATCTGTACAGGATAGGTGGGAGCCTAAGAAGCCGGAGCGCCAGCTTCGGTGGAGGCACCGTTGGGATACCACCCTGATCGTATCGGAGTTCTAACCTGCTGCCGTGAAACCGGCAGAGGGACCGTGTCAGGTGGACAGTTTGACTGGGGCGGTCGCCTCCTAAAATGTAACGGAGGCGCCCAAAGGTTCCCTCAGAATGGTTGGAAATCATTCGAAGCGTGCAAAGGCATAAGGGAGCTTGACTGCGAGACCTACAAGTCGAGCAGGGACGAAAGTCGGGCTTAGTGATCCGGTGGTACCGAATGGAAGGGCCATCGCTCAACGGATAAAAGCTACCCTGGGGATAACAGGCTTATCTCCCCCAAGAGTCCACATCGACGGGGAGGTTTGGCACCTCGATGTCGGCTCATCGCATCCTGGGGCTGAAGTAGGTCCCAAGGGTTGGGCTGTTCGCCCATTAAAGCGGTACGCGAGCTGGGTTCAGAACGTCGTGAGACAGTTCGGTCCCTATCTGTCGTGGGCGCAGGAAATTTGAGAGGAGCTGTCCTTAGTACGAGAGGACCGGGATGGACGTACCGCTGGTGTACCAGTTGTTCCGCCAGGAGCACAGCTGGGTAGCCAAGTACGGACGGGATAAGCGCTGAAAGCATCTAAGCGCGAAGCCCCCCTCAAGATGAGATTTCCCAGTATGTAAGACCCCTAGAAGACGACTAGGTTGATAGGTTCGAGGTGGAAGCGCAGCAATGCGTGCAGCTGACGAATACTAATCGGTCGAGGGCTTATCCAAATCCGTCACACAACAGCCGGTCAGCACGGCATATCATTCGATCCAGTTTTCAGGGCGCAAGTCCTGAATAAGATTTGTAATGGCGCGGGGTGGAGCAGTCCGGTAGCTCGTCGGGCTCATAACCCGAAGGTCACAGGTTCAAATCCTGTCCCCGCAACCAATCTTTCCTGTTACATAGGAATTGATCTGATTATCTGGAGCTGTGGTGTAGAGGCCTAACATGCCTGCCTGTCACGCAGGAGACCGCGGGTTCGAATCCCGTCAGCTCCGCCATTTTTTTATTTTCATACGCGGAAGTGGCTCAGCGGTAGAGCATCGCCTTGCCAAGGCGAGGGTCGCGGGTTCGATTCCCGTCTTCCGCTCCATAGATAACAGTTGAAGCTGCCTACTTAGGCGGCTTTTTTTATTTTTCAAAAACGTTAATTACATGAACGACCCTGTTTCTTTCAGCTTATTTCTTTAGCGAAAGGGGCAGGGTTGATTCTTTATGCAGCGAATGATTAATAACAATAAAGCTTAGGAGGGCTAAAGTTTAATGAAGATTCTGGTACTGGGCGGCACGCGTTTTATGGGAAAACATCTGGTCGACGAGCTCCTTAGGGAGGGTCATGAGGTATCTGTAGGATCTACCGGACAAACGGTCGTGCATTACGACGGTGAGGTGGAGAGATTGACGCTGAACCGGGAGGATAGGGCCTCACTTGAAGCAGTTGTTCAAGGCAGAGAATGGGATATTGTTTACGATATGATCTGTTATTCGCCGGACGATGCTCGGTTAGCGGTAGATTTGTTTGCAGGGAAAACCAAAAAATACGTTCTCATATCCTCGTTGTCGGTCTATCTTCCTGCTGATCATGGGCAAAAGGAGGAGGAATGGAGTCCTTATGGCTATCCGGTTATAGGCACTGACCGACATTCGCTGTCCTACGCGGAAGGCAAGCGTCAAGCGGAGGCGGTGTTTGCTGATGGGACTGCATTCCAGGCGGTGATGGTACGTCCTCCGTTTGTGCTCGGGATGGATGACTATACCCGGAGGCTGCATTTTCATGTGGAAAAGGTGATGAAGGGTGAAACGATCGGGATGCCGGCGCCAGAGGCCAGAGTGCAGTTCATTCGCTCTGACGAAGCGGGACGGTTTTTGAGTTGGCTCAAGACTGCTTCACTGACCGGACCCGTTAATGCTTGCTCTACCGGCAGTATTACTCTGAGTGAACTGCTTGGCCTTATTGAGACGGTTACTGGCAAAAAGGCAATAACGGCTCCGGAGGCACCACAGGAAAACATGTCCCCCTATGGTGTGGAACAGTCCTGGTATATGGACAATGGGAAGGCGCAAGCGGCAGGTTTTGAATTTGAACAGCTGGACAATTGGCTGCCTGAGCTCATAAACCAGTTGGCGCAGCAGCTTCGGGAGGAATCAAAGCTCTAAAAAGCTGTAAATATTGGTTTCCATTGCAGGATGAGAGCGGGAATGGTATAGTACCTCTATACATGAGAACAAACGTTCTTTTTCAGGGGGTGCAGCATGCAAACAGCTCATTGGGAGCCGATTCAGGTGAAGCAACTGATGACAAGAGTTAAGGAAGAAAAAATGCCATTCGGCTGGTCAATCAATCCCTATCGCGGCTGTGCGCATGGCTGTGGATTCTGCTATGCAAGAGCTTTTCAATCTTTCATTGGGATGGACAGCGACGAGTTTCAAAGCCGGATCCTCGTTAAAGAGAATGCGGCCGAGGCGCTGCAGCGGCAGCTTCATCGTATGGCGGCGAGTCGTAACTTTGATCTCCCTGTTCTTGCGCGGGACATCGGCCATATCGCAATCGGTACAGCGACGGACCCTTACCAGTCCGCAGAGGGGAGTTACAAGGTCACGAGGGAATGCCTCAAGGTACTAGCTCGTTACCAGGTTCCATTCTCTATCACGACACGCTCTCCGCTCGTACTTCGCGACTTGGATGTGCTGGCGGATTGTCGTCTCCTCTCGATTAATATTAGCCTGAACACGCTGGATGATGGGCTGATTCGCTCGCTTGAGCCGGGCTCACCGCTTTCTGAACAGCGACTTAGAGCTGTACGTGAATTGAGAGAGTCTGGTTTTCGTGTTGGAGTGTTTGCGGCTCCAATTTTGCCTCTGTTAGGAGATTCGCGAAGTCAGCTGAACGAGCTAATGCAGGCGGTCAAGGCTGCCGGAGCCCAGTTTATGATGAGCTCGCTGCTTCGTCTGAGCCCAGAGGTGAAGAACTGGTATTATCGCATTTTGCGAGAAGTTGCTCCTGAAGCGCTACCTGCATACGAACGGATATTTCAAGGGGCATACGCGATTCGCAGTTACTCGGAGGAGATACAGCGTCGAGTAGAGGAGCTGAGGAGGATTCATGGCCTGCCGCATTCTGCTATTGATCACGATGCTGTCGGAACGGCTGTTAGGGTTGATGGAACAGCGACTTCTGTTGGTGGAAAAGTTGCTGGGATCAGTAATTCAACGGCTTATGCTGATGGAACAGCGGCGCCTCGCGTTGAAGGAGCAGAGTCTTTCATTGATTCAACATCGCCTTGCGCTGGTGAAGCAGTGCTCTCTGTTAGTGGAGTAGTTTCGGAGAAACCACAGGGGGGCACACTACATGCCAAGCTTGCCAAGCTCAGGGAAAAACCCGGAGCTGGAATTAGCCCGGGGCGTGTGGTGGAAGTTATGGAGCAAATGTCGCTACCGATCTAGAATCCGGTGTTGTATTTGCGGGCGCTGGATGAATCGTTTTTCGTGTGCGTTTTATCTTTTTCATCCTGTTGCTCGATCGTTAGATCCTCAACGGGGATAGAATCAACGTTCTGCTGAGAGGGATCCCGATCCATTTGGCTTTCCTTCTTGGTGGGGAATTGCTCCGGGTGATCCCGGTCCACTATGCTTGGAGTGTTTCGATCCAACTTTTTATCACGGGGTTCTGTCATGCTGAACACCTCTTTCAGGGAATGTAACGCCTGCAGCCGTGATCGGTTCGGTATAGGGCGGCGGCTTATTTTCTTTTCTTACCCACTGCAGCTCCATAAATAACGAGAACGATAGGATGGGAGGAGAATTCTGGGATGAAGCTGGAGAGAATGCTCGGCATAACGATGCTCCTGCTGGGCAGACGCCGTGTCGGCGCACAGGAGCTTGCCGACCGATTCGAAGTATCGCTCAGGACTATCTATCGGGATCTTGAGGCGTTGAATACAGCGGGAGTTCCAGTCATTTCTTACCCGGGCCTCGACGGCGGGTATGAGATTATGGAGAGTTTCCGACTGGATAGACAGTATTTGAGCCTAGAAGAGTTGCGCTCCATTATTGTGGCGCTCAAGGGAGTACAGTCAGTGCTAAGCGAGCAACAGGTTGGCACACTGCTCGACAAGGTTGGGGCACTACTGAAACGCTCTGGAACTGCAGGTATTGCAGATGAGATTGCCAGCCGTATGATAATCGACCTTAATCCATGGCGTGGCGACGACAGTCAAAGAGCGATGCTGGAGCAGTTGAGTCAATCGCTTGAAGCGTGCACAGCCGTTAGCATTATGTATATGGACTGGGAGGGACAGCAGAGCGAAAGGGAAATTGAACCGATTGGCCTTATGATGCGAGACATGACCTGGTATTTGTACGGCTACTGTAGGTTGAGACAGGATTATCGCTCTTTTCGTCTCAGTCGCATCGATCAATTGACCGTATTGCCTGACTGCTTCAAACGTCATTCCATGACAATTCAGGAGCTGGACCGGCGCTGGCAAGAGGATGATGGATATCGGATTCGTTTGCGGCTTCTATTTCATCCAAGTGTGAAAACCCGAGTAAGGGATGACTACGGTTCTCAAGCGATTGAGACTCAAGAGGATGGTTGGCTGTTAGTCCAATGTGAGGGCTACAAAGGCTACTGGCTTTATTCCAGGCTTCTCAGCTACGGTCCCTACGTTAGAGTTCTCGAGCCGGAAGAAGTAGCACATGAAGTTCTTTTGCAGGCAGCCAGCATCGTAGAGCAGTATTCATCACTAAGGCATGAAGTGGAGTCCGGGAGCGTGTTTGAGGCTAAGGCATGAAGCTGATTCGATAGGCGAGTTTGGGACTAAGGCGTGAAGCTGATTCGGTAGGCGAGTTTGAGGCTAAGGCATGAAGTGGATTCGGCGAACCTTATTGTTCGGTGGTAAGGCATGGAATGAATTCGGCGAACGATATTCAGTACTAAGACATTATACATATTTGCCGACAAAGCTTGGGAAAGAAGAGTTGGCTATAAGCTGCTTGTCTGTTGACAGGTGGCTTTTTATTATGATATTGTTCGAATATCAAATTGTTCGATTATCGAACTTGTCTCGAAGGGAGTACGGCATGGATAACGCCCAATTGAAACCTATTATTGAACGTTATGAAGCAGCGAGCTTTTCTGTTACCCGGAGATTTAACGCAATAGTCCAGGATAAACTTCCTGTTGATATGACTCGGGAGCAGGTCTCGATAATCAGGTATCTGAGCCTGAACGTCGATAGTACCTCATCAGAGCTTGCTCAAGCTTTTTGTGTAGGTAAAAGCAGCATCACTTCTATTATTACGAAGCTAGTTGACAAAAATCTGATTTATCGAAAGCCGGATCAGCAAGATCGAAGGGTGACACATTTGATGTTAACGGAGGAAGGGAAGCGAGTCGCTGAGGAATTCGGCCAGCTCATTTCGGATACGATTGGTAATTACATTAGCGATTTCAGCGACGAGGATGCGATTCAATTTATCGAAACCTTTGAGGCGCTTGCAGCCAAGCTAAAGATTTAAAAGAGATCGGGAGAACAAAGGGGAGAACTTGCGGTGAGAATGATACTTAAGTGGCGTTGGCCGATATTAATCGCATGGATTGTACTGGCAGTAGGCTTAATATTGCTGGCTCCAGACATGCAGCAACTAGTGAGGGAAAAAGGACAAATTAAGGTGCCGGATGGATATTCTTCCTCGCAAGCGATGAAGCTGCTTAATGAGAAGGAAGCACTATCTGATTCTTCAAGCGAAGGTAAAGAGCAGCTATCTGCTGTGCTTGTATTCCATCGTTCAGAGGGGCTGACTGGGGCCGACAAAGAAGAAATCCAGCGTGGTCTCAAGATAATTGCCGGACAGAAGAATCTTGGCATAACCTCGGTAACCGGACCTTTCGACCAAAAGGAGCTGGAGGATCAGCTCGTAGCGAAGGACGGAAAAACTGTCCTGGCACTCGTCTCGATCACACGGGACGGCAAGGAATACAAAGAGCTGCAGGATAATTTGTATGCTGCGGCTTCGGAAATCAAAGTAGAGCATTATTACACTTCAGGCTGGTTAATTGAAGAAGATCAGACTCGCAGCTCAATGGAAGGGCTGGCTAAGACGGAGTACATTACGGTCATTTTCATTCTCGTTATTCTGTTCGTTGTGTTTAGATCCGCTGTTGCACCCTTCATTCCTTTGCTGGTTGTAGGGCTTAGCTATTTACTTTCTCAGTCGATTGTAGCTTTTTTGGCGGAATATGCAGATTTCCCGATCTCTACGTTCACGCAGATCTTCATGGTAGCAATTATGTTCGGCATTGGTACGGACTATTGTATTTTAATCATCAGTCGCTACAAAGAAGAGCTGGCAAGCGGCCTCGATCGGACGGAAGCGATTGTCCGCACCTACAAGCAGGCAGGCCGGACCGTGCTTATTTCTGGAGCTGCCGTATTGATCGGCTTCGCGTCCATCGGATTCTCGACTTTTGCCCTGTATAAGTCGGCTGTTGCGGTGGCAGTTGGTGTCGCAGTGCTGCTGCTTGCACTCGTGACGTTGGTGCCATTTTTCATGGCGGTGCTCGGTAATGCTTTATTCTGGCCGCGGAAGGGAGCGCTGGATCATAGCGAAAGTAAGCTTTGGGGCCGGATGGGGCATTTCTCGATGCGTAAGCCGCTGTGGGCGATGCTGCTGCTGGCGATAATTATCGTGCCGTTCCTTACTTCATATCGCAATGCGATTTCCTTCAACTCCCTTGACGAAATCGGGGATAAGTATAATTCGGTGAAAGCTTTTAATATCGTTTCGGACAGCTTTGGTCCTGGAGATTCAATGCCTTCTACAGTAGTTCTGAAAGCTGACAAGAGCTTCGACACGAAGGAGGGTCTGGCTGCGCTGGAGCAGGTGAGCCGCGAGCTGGCTAAGGTTGAGGACGTTAAGTTAGTGCGGAGCGCGACCAGGCCGACAGGAGCACCTTTGGAGGATCTGGAGGTCGCTTCTCAAGCCAATACACTGGAGAGCGGAATCGGTCAAAGCACCGATGGGCTCGACAAAATCGGCAAAGGGTTGGCGGATGCAAGCACCAGCTTGGCTGCCAATGCGCCGAAACTTGAGGAGGCGTCCGCAGGTGCTGGTGAGTTAGTCAGCGGTACTGCCGAGCTGCAGAGCGGAGTGGAGCAGTTGGAAGACGGACTCCGTCGCATCCAGCGAGGGCTGGAAGACGGCTCGGCCGGTGCAACTGAGCTCAATACCGGTTTGGAGCAGGCGCGAGCCAGCGCCGAGAAGCTGGCTGATGCCAGCAATGAGTTGTTGAAGGGTTACCGCCAGGCGGAGGGCGGTTTAGGCCAACTAAGCGACGCTTACGGTCAATTGGCTGCTAGTCAAAAGCAGCTGACGCAAGGATTATCCGGCTTGCAGCAAGCGATGCAGGCGCTTGGTGGCAAGTACCCGGATTTGGCTGCCGATGAGCAGTATAAGGCGGCGATGCAATCGCTAGGCGGCTTGCAAGGAGGCGCGGAGCAGCTTGGCGAAGGGCTGCAAAAGGCAAACACGCAGCTTGCAGGAGCCGTGCAAGGACTTGGCAAAGCGAATAGCGGCCTGGAGCAGGCCAGTGCTGGTCAGGCCGCGCTTGGCGATGGCCTGCGGAAGCTAGCTTCCGGCATCTCCGAGCTTCAGAGGGGTATCTCTCAAGCAGCGAGTGGTCAAGGTCAGATAATCGGCAAGCTGCCGCAAGTCACCTCCGGCTTCGATGAGCTGCAAGGCGGTCAGAAGCAGCTTCAGCAAGGTTTTGTCGATTTGAATAAGCAGTTGAATCAGTTAACCAGCGGGCTAAGCGAGAGTGCAAACGGCATCAGCCAAGTATCCAATGGATTATCGGATGCAAAGTCTTATTTGACCGAGCTCTCGGCATCGCCGAGCGGCGACCTGTCTGGTTGGAATTTACCGCAGCAGGCACTGAACGACAAGGATTTCCAAAAAGCAGTCGACGCTTATGTATCATCTCAAGGCAACATAACCACATTAGATGTTGTGTTCAATTCCAATCCATATGAAGCTGAGACGCTGGACCGAATTCCAGATGTCGAAGCTGCAATTAAGCGTGGCCTTGCTGGAACGGAGTTCAATAACTCCCAATATGCAATTGGAGGTATTACGAGCACGCAGCATGACCTCAATATGATTTCCGAAGCGGACTATTCGCGCACCGTCATTTTGATGATGATCGGCATATCGATTATTCTGATTCTATTGTTCCGTTCTTTCGTTATTCCGGCCTACATTATGGCATCGCTGCTAATAACTTATTACACGTCATTGGCGGTGGCAGAACTTATTTTCACCCGAATTATGGATTATTCCGGTATCAGCTGGCCGGTGCCATTCTTTAGCTTTGTGTTGCTGATTGCCCTGGGCGTCGATTATAGCATCTTCCTGCTGGATCGTTTCCGAGAGTATAAGCATATGCCGGTTCGAGAGGCGATTTTGCTAGCTATGCGCAACATGGGATCGGTTATCCTGTCGGCTGCCGTCATACTGGGAGGTACTTTTGCCGCAATGCTACCTTCCGGCGTAATGTCGCTCATGCAGATTGCGACCATTGTCCTCATTGGACTGTTACTTTATGCAGTGCTCATCCTTCCGTTGTTCATCCCAGTTATGGTGCGAATGTTCGGCCAAGCCAACTGGTGGCCGTTCATGCCGAAAGATAGCCAAGAGAAGACGTCGAGCCCCATTGAGGCAGAGCCTTTTACAGTGGATCGTTAACAAAAATGGAACCGTGTAAGGCCAATCGAGTCATTTATTTTTAAGCTTGGAATGATTCGTGTATGGCCAGTGGGGCCATCCCGGACTCTAAACCTAGCATCCAGCCCTTGAAATCAACGACTTCAAGGGCTTTTTTTATGCAACTGAAGTCTCCACATTCTATATAGCGGCATAGATAAACATTCAAGCAATATGGTACTCTAGTAGCAGTGAATGATAGAGAGGAGCGGTCGCGGAATGGGAGCAAGCAGTGCATTTGAGGGTATCTATCAGGGCCAAAAAGCGATCTATTTGCGAGCAGGTACTTACGAGGCGGTAATGCTGCCGGAAATCGGCGGTAATATGATTGCTTTTCGTGATCTGACAACAGGATATCGGTTCCTGCGAGAGCCTTCACAGGAAGATATGCCGAAGTTTCGGGAAACTTCGACAGTATGGGGCATCCCTGTGTTATTTCCCCCTAATCGATTTGAAGATGGCCGCTTTCCGTTTAGAGATAGAATCTATCAATTGCCAGTGAATGAACCCGAAAGAGATAATCATCTGCATGGTTTTCTTTATCAGGTGCCTTGGGAAGTGGAGAGCTTCGGCAGCAAGGGTGAAGAGAGCTTTGTAACCGTGTCGGTACGTGTCGATGAAGAGCATAGTGCCTATCGGCGCTTGCCGTTCCGGTACACGGTGAAGCTGCATTATACATTGAGCCCGGACGGGCTCGCACAGCAAGTGACTGTGCGCAATGACGGACAAGAGGCGATGCCATGCCTGCTAGCTTTCCATACGACGCTGAATGTGCCGTTTGCTCCTGGTAGCAAGGAAAGCGATTATCGGATGAAACTGACGGTTGGCCAGCGTTGGGAAATGAATGAGCGGATGCTGCCTACGGGCCGTTATCTTCCTCTTGAAGCGCAGGAAGAGGCGATGAAAGGAGGAGGCGTCGACCCATTCTGGACCTCGCTCGATCACCATTATACAGTTGAGCCTCAGAACGGCCGCAATCGGATGGAACTGACAGATACGAAGCGCAATGTAACGCTTGTATACGATGTGGGTACCTCCTACAAACAATGGATGTTATACAATAATGGAGGCAAGGACTTTGTTTGCCCTGAACCACAGGTCAATCTTGTCAATGCGCCTAACACCAATTTACCTGCGGAGGAGATCGGGCTGTTTAGTCTGGAACCCGGAGATATTTGGGAAGAGCGGGCCCGTTTATATGTGAAAGCTAATTCTCATTAATTGAGCTTCCGACACAAGCGTCGATTTCCCGGGAAATGTCCCGTCTTAAGAGAGAAACTTGGCGGTAAGGAGGACTTATGGATCTGAATCTGCATCAAAAAAGAGCAATTGTTACTGGCGGCAGCAAAGGCATTGGCTTTGCAACGGCGATGACTTTGTCCCAAGAGGGGGCGAAAGTGGCCCTGATCGCGCGCACAAAGGATGAGCTTGAGGCTGCTGCAGCCCGCATCCGTGAACAAACAGGCGGCGAAGTACTCGCCGTTCAAGGAGATGTGTCGGACGAAGCATCCGTTTACGAGGCTGTCCGCTATGTTGCGGACGCTTGGGATGGCGGACTGGATATTCTAGTCAACAATGCTGGAACTGCTGCTGGAGCTCCCTTTGAGAAAGTAGGCTCGTTGGCCTGGAAAACAGATTTGGACCTCAAGCTGCTAGGGGCGGTGCATATGACACAGGCTGTTCTCCCTTATATGAAAAATAGCGGAGGGGCAATCGTCAATGTAACTGCAATCGGTGGCAAAACGCCGCCTAAATCATCGCTACCTTCCTCGGTATCTAGAGCGGCCGGTATTGCCCTTACGAAGGCGATGAGCCGAGACTTGGCCGAGTTCGGCATTCGGGTCAATGCGGTATGCATCGGCCTTATTCGCAGCGCTCAAATTGAAGCGGTCTGGAAGCGGACAAGTCCAGAATTGACTTGGGAGCAGTACGCACAGGATTCGCGTCATGACATTCCTTTGGGCAGGATCGGAGATACGAATGAGGCGGCCAAAGCTATTGTGTTCCTTGTTTCTAGCGCTGCTTCTTATGTGACAGGAACTGCTCTCAATATTGACGGCGGCAAATCGCCGACAACCTGAGATAACGGTATTTATTTAATGCCTGTCCGCTTGACGGTGCAGCGCACAAGACAGGAGCATAAGCAAAACAATGGCAACAGCCTCTAATCCCCTATCGAAAAGAAGATTCACCATTCGCAGTAAAATTATATCCGGCTATGCCGTTATTTTGACTTGCCTCGCTGTATCGATCCTGATTGTATTCGCGCAGTTGTCAGCGGTGCAAAGGGAAACGGAGCGTGTAACCGACCATGATATTGCCGTACAGAACCTGACCTATACCATCGAAAAGAATATACTGGACATGGAAACCGGGCAACGGGGTTTCATCATTACAGGAGAAGATAATTATCTGGAACCGTATCGCTCGGGTTTTGCCCAATGGCAGTCCAATTTCAGCTTGCTGTTAGGCATGATGGAGAGCAATTCCTCGCAGACGAAGGCATTGGAACTCGTCTATTCTTCGGTTGAAGAATGGCTCGCCATTACAATGCCTGTCATTGACTCCAAGCAAAGAGGGGATCAGGACGCGATTACAGAGTTTTATGCCGTCGACAGAGGCAAGCAAAATATGGATCAGCTACGCGGAATGTTCGACGCTTTCCGCCAGACAGAGCAGCAGCAAGTCGTCCAGCGGTTGGAGAAGCTTGACCAGAACAATCAGCTCCTGCAAACGAGCCTGATCTCACTGTTTCTGTTCTCGCTGGCGCTTTCCGGCATATTCGCATGGGCAATCTCACGTTCTATTATCCGTACGTTAACGAGCGTGACTGATTCCATTACCGGCATGACGGAAGCTGACACATCTGGGAAGGAGCAGCTTTCGACACGTATCACAGTTACCTCCCACGACGAGATCGCCGACCTGGCGATGGCGACTAACCGATTGTTAGATGATTTTGAGGGACGTAGCTGGATGCAGCAAGTAGTGTTGGAACTTGGAGGCAAGCTGCAACAGACATCTACCAGGGAGGACACAAGCGAGGTTATGGTCGCAGGTATGGCTGAAGCTTTGCAGGCCCCATATGCTGTTCTGTACGTGCTGGATTCCTTCAAGTCCGGCGGCAGGCTCAGACTAGCGGCTTCTGTAGCTGAGGAACCCGGTCTGCGGGCAAGCCTCTTACCAACCTTCGATTTTAATGAAGGTCTTGTAGGCAGATGTGCAGCTGAGCAGCGCTTGCGGCAATATGAGATGCCTCATGATTATGTGAAGGTCAGCTCGGGGCTTGGCAGTGCGCAGCCGCAGCATTTGCTGCTTGTCCCAATTGTTTATGAGAACCGAGTGATGGCCGTGCTTGAGATGGCCCGCTTCTCTTCCTTCAGCGAGATGGAGCAGCGGCTCGCCGCAGAAGCTGCGGAGCAACTAGGCGTGGCATTACATCGTGTCCATATTGCCCAAGAGATCAAGTCGCTGCTTGAGGAATCCCAGTCCATGACCGAGGAACTGCAGATGCAGGCTGAGGAGCTCCAATCACAGCAGGAGGAGCTATCGGCTTCTAACGAACAGTTGGGCAGGCAAGTACAGCTGTCTGAGGAGAAGTCGCTTAGATTGGAGCAAATTCAGCAGGAGCTTACTATTTATGCTGCTGAGCTGGAGCGCAACTCCCGCTACAAAAATGAATTTATGGCCAATATGTCTCATGAGCTGAGAACTCCACTCAACAGTATGCTGATCCTGTCTCAGATGCTTGCCGAGAATCCGGAGCGCAATTTGTCCGTGAAGGAAGAGGAGTTTGCCAGGGTCATTCATTCGGCGGGAAGCGATCTGCTCACACTGATCAATGATCTTCTCGATCTTTCCAAAATCGAAGCCGGCAAAATGGAAGTGGCACTGGAACCTGTCAATCTGAGTGAGCTTCCTGACTTGATTTATTCGGCATTCCGGGGCCATGCTGAACGAACTGGCCTTGAGTTCACCGTCATCCGCCAAATGGATGTGCCGGATCTGATGGTTACCGACGAACAGCGCCTCATGCAGATTGTCAAAAATCTTCTCTCCAATGCTTTCAAATTCACCTCGGCGGGAGAAGTTTCATTGGTCATCTCGCAAGCCAGTCAGGAGACGGTCGAGAAGCTTCTGCCGAAACGGATGGGAACAACCGTCCTATCGTTTGAGGTTAAGGATACAGGAATCGGCATCGATCCTGCCAAGCAGGAGCTGATCTTCGAAGCTTTCCGCCAAGCGGACGGTACAACAAGCCGCCAATTCGGCGGCACAGGTTTAGGCTTGTCCATTTCCCGCGAGCTGGCGTCCTTATTGCAGGGCCGTTTGACCGTGCAAAGCGAGCCCGGAGTGGGGAGCATTTTCACACTGTATGTGCCTTCCTTGCATAAGGAAACTCGCTTACATGATCTAGAGCTAGCTGAGGAAGCAGGATTGAGCTGGAGTAATGAGTCCGACCATACGCTAGTATTGCCTCCGTCGGAGCTATCAGATGAAGAGAAGCTAAGGAGTCAACTGGAAGACCGTTCAAAACAGTTTCCAGCAGCGGCCTCCGAGGTGGCAGATTCTTTGCTGAGCTCCTATTATGGCAGGAGGGTGCTCGTCGTTGATGACGATATTCGCAATGTGTACAGCCTGACCAGCTTTCTTGAAAAGGGCGGCATAGAAGTCATTTCGGCGAACAATGGAAGTGAAGCGCTGGAAATTCTGGATGCTGTGCCATGTGATCTCGTGTTGATGGATATGATGATGCCGGTTATGGATGGTTACGAGGCAATTCGCCAGATTCGAACCCATCCGGAGCATCATAATCTTCCGGTTATCGCAATTACCGCCAAGGCAATGCCGCAGGATCGAGATCTATGCCTGCAAGCAGGAGCCTCGGATTACATCACCAAGCCCCTGAATCTGGATCAGCTCAATTCATTGCTGGAGGTCTGGATGCTCCGCAAAAAAGTTTAACCCGTCATGATTATGGGTTAAAAGGGAACAATAAGGTAACAATGCGGATAGGGTGGTTGGCATATGAAATCCCAAGGTTTGCTTATCTCAGGTTTAATCTTTGCCTTGATTATCGCTATATTCGCAGTCATTAATGTCGATCCGGTACAGGTCAATTTCCTGTTCGTACAGACTAGTCTGCCACTGATCCTCGTTGTTCTCGGTTCTGCTCTGCTTGCTGGATTGAGCGTTGGATTGTTCGGCATCATTCGCTCCTATCGGCTGCAACGACAAATAAAGGCTTTGCAAAGGGAACTTGATCTGCTCAAAGCGGAGCCGTATGGCCACTCGCTTACGACAGTACCATCCCGAGCGTCTACGGATTTAGCAGCTGATCCTGCTGCCGAACCGCTTCGTCAGCCTGTCGAATAGCTTTCGATAACTTGGATAGCTGCGCCTTTGGGCGCAGCTTTTGCATTTGTCGTAAGCTGTATAAATGGAAGGAAGGCGAACGCTGCTTTTCTTATAATCGTATAAAGATGGATTTGAAAGGGGGCGGACCGATGGAGCCGTCAATCGCTCTACATACAGATAAGTATCAGATAAACATGATGTACGCCCATTGGAAAATGGGAACCCATAACCGCAGCGCCGTTTTTGAAATGTATTTCCGCAAGCTGCCTTTTGGCAATGGCTATGCTGTTTTTGCAGGCTTGCAACGAATCGTCGATTACATTCTGGAGCTGCGTTTCTCGGAAGAGGAACTGGTTTATTTACAGCAGCAAGAGGAGCGCTACGATCCCGCATTTATTGATGAACTGCGCCGTTTTCGATTTAGCGGCAGCATCGACGCCGTCCCGGAAGGGACGCTCGTATTTCCGAATGAGCCGCTTGTAAGGGTAGAGGGCCGTATTATGGAGGCGCAGTTCGTTGAAACAGCCATTCTTAATATGGCTAACTATCAGACGCTAATCGCTACCAAGGCATCCCGCATTAAGCAGGTGGCCGGCGATGATACGTTGCTTGAATTCGGCACACGCAGAGCACAGGAGATGGACGCTGCGGTATGGGGAGCGCGGGCTGCTTATGTTGCTGGATTTGACGCTACGAGTAATATGCGAGCCGGCCTGCTTTTTGGCATCCCTGCGAAGGGGACGCATGCCCATGCTTGGGTGCAGGCGCATGACTCCGAACTGGAGGCGTTCCAGCGTTATGCCGAAGCGTTGCCTGACGGAGTGACGCTGCTCGTTGATACTTACGATACGCTTGGCAGCGGAGTGCCTCATGCGATCGAGGTTGCTCGACAGCTTAGAGCGAAAGGCAAGGAGATGCAGGCCATCCGGCTGGATAGCGGCGACCTGGCTGTGCTGTCCAAGGAGGCGCGCCGGATGCTGGATGAAGCGGGATTTCCGAATGTGCGCATCGTGGCTTCCAACGACTTGGACGAGAATATAATGATGAACCTCAAGGCGCAGGGTGCAGCTATCAATACTTGGGGCGTTGGTACCCAGCTCATTACAGCTGCTGACCAGCCATCGCTTGGCGGTGTGTACAAGCTCGCCGCAATTGACCGCGGTAAAGGTTATGAGCCAGTTATCAAGCTATCGGGCAATTTGGATAAGGTAACTAATCCCGGCGCCAAGTCCGTACACCGGTTAATCGATCCTGACACGGGGTATGCGCTCGGGGATTACATGGCGCTGCGCGAAGAAGATGTTAGCGGCGGCAAAGCGCTGAAGCGCATTGATCCAGCTCATCCCTATGTAAACTCAGTTCTGTCCCGCTACGAGGCGGTACCTCTTCTACGCTCGGTATTTCGAGACGGGAAGTTAGTTGAGCCACTTCCGAATTTGGAAGAGATCCGCAGCTATCATCGCGCCCAGCTGGCGCTGTTCCGTCAGCCGTATTTGCGTAAGCTGCATCCGGAGCCTTACCCGGTCTCGTTCAGCAAGCAGTTATGGCAGCTAAAAACGGAGATGATCCAGCGTGTTCAAGGTCCAGCGGAAGAGTAAGCTTTCTAGCGATAGACTAGCGCTACCAATTCGTATGCTGCTGGCAGCGGTGCATGCCGGTTCATGGCTGACAGGTCGCCCTCTTTCACGCATGCGCTGGCGAATGGGCCTGTTCATGAAGGCGCTGGATGGGGCCGCTTCCCTGAAAATTCCCGGCCAGGCCGTCGATTGGGGCGATCTCGAGCTGCCGACGGCCAATGGGCGAACCATTCCTGTTCGCTGGTATCGGCCGAAAACAGTTTCCTCGGATGCGAAAGCTTCGCTTCTACCGGTCATTTTGTATTTTCATGGCGGCGGGTTCGCATTGGGCGATCATCGGGTCCGCCATCGTTACAACCGGACTTGGGCGCAGCTCAGCGGATGTTTGTTTCTGTCGGTCGGATACCGACTTGCCCCAGAGCATCCCTATCCTCAAGGAGTCGATGATGCTTATGAAGCGCTGCTTTGGGCTTCGCGGGAAGCCAGTCAGCTAGGCGGCGACCCTCAACGGCTTGCCGTTGCCGGCGAAAGCGCTGGCGGTAACATCGCGGCAGTAACTGCCCTGCGCTCAGTTCACCATGGAGGACCAAAAGTGAAAGCTCAAGCGCTGCTCTACCCGGCGGTCGATTTGACTGGAGGGAATGGGCCGGGTTCCGCTTCACAGCCCTCGCTGCGGGAGAACGGCCGAGAGTATTTGCTGACTCTAAGGTTATTGCATCAGTTCGCTGACGGCTACGCGAGGCCGGGGGAACGCTCTTTGCCGGATGTTTCTCCGCTGCTCGCGGAGGAGCTTGGCGGTCTGCCGCCAACGCTTGTTGTTACGGCGGAGCTTGACCCGCTGCGTGATCAGGGAAAACTATATGCAGAGCGGTTACAGGCTTCCGGGGTGCCGGTAGAGTATCGGTGTTATGACGGGATGATCCATGATTTTACGGCGATGATGCCGGGCTGGCTACCGGAGGCCGAGCATTCGCTAAGACTGGCGGCTGGGTTCTTGAAGGAGCGGCTGCTGGAGGAACCGAGAGCTGAGGAAGAGGTTAGGACCAAGGTTGAGGAAGATGCAGCGGGATTAGAGCCAATAGTGGCGGAAGATAAGCCTATGCGTGTCGGGCGAATGGTTACGGAGGGTGAGGCAGCAAGTGTGGAGCGGATGGATGAGGATGACAAGCCCACCGATTTTGCAGCGCTCGTAGCTGATATTTATAGGGCTGGGCTGCACAAGCATTCCAACGAGATTAGCCGAGAGGCTGGAGAGGGGATTAAGGATGGGGGACCAGGCTGAAATCGGGGAAATGCTAGAGGAGATCGACAAGCTGAAAGCCAGATGCGCGGAGCTGGAAGCGGAAAGAGATCGTTTTGCCGCCGAAGCGGCGCGTCTCGGCGCGGAAGCGCAGCGGTTGCGGCGCCGACTTGGCGGCTCGGCCCAGGGGATGAACACACGGCTGCAAGAGGCGCTGAGGGAGTAGCGTTTGGACATTGCCGCGCCAGGTTCGCTATAATGGAACTAAGCTAGATCGGTTGAACTAGAGAAACCATTATCATAGCGATCTAGTGATGCAGGAAAAAAGTGAAATCTATCAACCCGGGAGGGATAAGGCATATGGCTACAAATAATCAGCAGCTGGCGACGTTCGCCGGTGGATGTTTCTGGTGCATGATATCTCCGTTCGAGGAGCTGCCTGGAATTATTCGCATCGTATCCGGTTATACGGCCGGGCATGTAGAGAATCCGACTTATGACCAAGTTTGCCAAGGCAATACCGGTCATACCGAAGCAGTTCAGATCACATACGATCCGGAAGTATTCCCGTACGCCAAGCTGCTTGACATTTACTGGCAGCAGGTCGATCCGACCGATGCAATGGGACAGTTCGCTGACCGCGGCGACTCCTACCGTCCGGTTATTTTTTATCATACGGAGGAGCAGCGCAAGCTGGCCGAGGAGTCCAAAAGAGCGCTTCAAGATAGCGGGCGCTTTGACAAGCCGATCGTCGTAACGATCGAGCCTGCCGCTCCTTTTTATGAGGCGGAGGATTATCATCAGGACTACCACAAGACCCATCCATTCCGCTACAAGATGTACCGCAGAGGCTCTGGCCGTGACAAGTTCATTGAGCAGCATTGGAAAATGGACAAAAACGAGGATGAGCTGCGCGCCCGTCTGACGCCGATGCAGTTTGATGTGACACAGAATAACGGGACCGAGCCTCCGTTCCGCAACGAGTTCTGGGATCATAAAGAGGAAGGCATATACGTGGACATCGTATCCGGAGAACCGCTGTTCAGCTCTCTGGACAAGTATGACTCGGGCTGTGGCTGGCCGAGCTTCACGAAGCCGCTGGCAAAGCCGAGTGTGAAAGAGAAGTCGGACTCCACCCTCTTCATGCTGCGTACAGAGGTGCGTAGCGCCGTTGCTGATTCCCATCTAGGACATGTATTCGATGATGGTCCGAAGGACAAGGGCGGCTTGCGCTACTGTATCAACTCGGCTGCGCTGCGGTTCGTTCCGGTATCGCAACTTGAAGAAGAGGGCTACGGAGAGTACCGTTCTCTGTTCCGCTAAGACAGCTTTAGTTAGCATATATTCAGAAAAGGCCTTCGCGAACCGCGTCAATGCGGTTTACGAAGGCCTTTTTTTGAATCTGGATTGTCTCAGCTATACAGATTCGGGCTTCTCCGAGATTCCATCTAGGAAATATAGCTCGAACAGCCGCATCACATCTTCTTCCTTAAATGGCTGTCCAGATACAGCTGGCCAGTCCACAACGATCGTAATGAACAGCTTGACCAACACATAGGCAGTCAGCTTCGGATCGCAAGGTTTGAGCTCCCCTTTGACGACAGCGTCTTGTACGGCTTCTGCCACGAAGTCGAGCAGCGCTTCCTCCATCATATGGATGCCGAAACCGGCTGCTGCCGTGCCGATCTCTTTCATTTCCATTGTGAGACGGGAAAAAAGCTCATGTTCCTTGCGATAGTTAAGCACGTCGAGCAGAGCGCGGTGAAGATTTTCGGCGAACGGCTTGCCGGGATCGATTGCTTTCTCGGCTAATGCCAGAATTTCTGCGACAAAATTCTTCATGATTTCCTCGAACAGCTGCTCTTTATTATCAAAAAAGGTATAAATCGTCCCTTTGCCAACACGCGCGATTCGAGCCACTTGATCCATAGTCGTAGCCTTGTAACCGAACATGGTGAAGGATTTGGCGGCGGCATGGACGACTTCTGCCCTTCGGTCTATAGACATTGTGCAAGCCCCCCTATAATAGGCGTTTCCGCTTGATTTTATTCCCCATAATTGACTCAGTGACTGTAGAACGGAATATGTATAGCAGTCAGTTTGAAGCAGGTGTAACTTTTTTATACGGACAAGCTTAAGTTTGGGTTTCAATCATTTAACGGAGCTACAACGGATAGGCTGCAAAAGGTTGGCAGTTGCAAGTTGGAAGTAGGCGTGATAAAGTTGTTTTTGACCGAATGACCAAATTTGATTTTTAGTCATAAAGGAGACGAGAACTATCATGAAGGCATTGAAAACCATTGGCAAAGACCTGAAGGTCATGTTCACGAAGCCGATGCTCGCCATTTCCTTCATCGCCGTTGCATTTGTCCCTATTCTTTATAGCGGCTTCTTGATTGAAGCCTCATGGGATCCATACAGCAAGTTGGAGAAGATTCCAGTAGCGGTGGTAAACGAGGATAAAGGAACGCTCTATGAGGGTGAACAGCTCGATGTTGGCCGCGAATTCGTTGCAGAGCTGAAGAATAAAGCTGAGTTCGACTGGGATTTCGTCACTGCTGAGCAGGCAGCCAAGGGCATCGCGGCTAACGAGTATTACATGCAGATTACGATTCCGCAGGACTTTTCGAGCAAGGCATCTACGCTTATGAACGATAAACCCGAGCAGGCAGAAATTATTTTCGAGCCTAACGGAGACTATAACTTCATCGCGGGTCAGATCGGCAACTCGGCGATAAAGGACATTCGAGCTGAACTGAATGCCAGCATCACCGAGGCTTATGCCCGAAGTATGCTTTCACAGGTCAAAGATATTTCGAACGGCTTTGCCGATGCTCGTGATGGAGCTGGCGAGCTGAAGGATGGGGCAGGGAAGCTTGATGATGGCTTTGCCACGCTGAAAACAAACCTCGCTAAACTGGCAGAGGGCACGTCTGAGCTAAAAGACGGCGTATCGCCGCTGGCGGACGGCGCTGTGAAGTTGAAAGACGGCACGCGCTCGCTGGCGGAAGGCAGCGGCTCGCTTGCCTCGGGCCTCGCACAGCTGCAGCAAGCAAGCGGCCAATTGGCCGCAGGAGCATCGGCAGCCGACAAGGGGGCGTCACAGCTTGCTACCGGGCTGACCTCCTCGGCGGAAGGCACCGCCAAGCTGCAGCAGAGCTTGGAGCAGTCGGCATCCGGCAGCACCAAGCTGGCCGAAGGCTTGCAGAAGTCGGCCGCTGGCAGCGCCAAGTTGGCGGAGTCGCTTGCAGCGGCGGAGGACGCCGGAGGCAAAGTTTCTGATGGAGCCGCGCAGCTTGCTGCTGGGCTTGATGCTTTGATGGGGGCTAATCCGCAGCTTGCGGAGAGCGAGCAGGGTAAACAGCTGCTTGCGGCCAGCCGGCAGCTTGCCGAAGGCGGCAAGCAGCTGAGCGCCGCGCAGAAGGGGCTGACAGTCGGCGGCAGCGAGCTTGCGGCCAGTCAGCAACAGCTGCTGACTGGTGCGTCCTCGCTGGATGCGGCACAGCAGCAACTTCTGCAAGGCAGCACGCAGCTGAATGCAGGCCAGCAGCGATTGCTTGCAGGAGCGCAGCAGCTGCAAAAAGGTACAAGCGGGCTGAACGAAGGCATGACGAAGTTCGGCAGCAAGCTGGCCGATGCCGCAAACGGCGGAGCCGAGCTTGCAAACGGCGCAAAAACCGCCAGCAGCGGTGCTTCGCAGCTTACGAGCGGACTCGGCCAGCTTGTTGGAGGAGTGGGCAGCGTTGCTGATGGAGCAGTCAAGCTGGAAGACGGTGCCGGTGAGCTCAAAGACGGCGCGACCAAGCTGGTGGACGGATCGGGCGAGCTGCAGGGCAAGCTGGGCGAAGCTGCCGGTAAAACGGCCGACGTTAAAGACGGCGACGAAACGGTGAAGATGTTTGCCGATCCGGTGAAAATCAAAGAGGATGATACGCGTAAAATTGAAAAGTACGGCATGGGCATCGCACCTTACTTTATTTCAATCGCGCTGTTTGTCGGCGCACTATTCTTTACAACTGTCATCTCGTCGAGGGAATCATTCCAGTCGAATGCGACGAGGCTTGGACGGTTCCTGAGCCGGACCGCTACCTATTTGCTGATGAGCCTCAGCCAGTCGGCAGTCGCTCTATTGATCCTACTGTATGGACTCAAGCTCGATGTCGGCAATGTGCCGCTGTTTATTGCTTTAATTTTTGTAGCGAGCCTTGCTTTTACCTTCATCATTCAAGCGCTGGTTACTTGGGGCGATCAAGTCGGTCGATTTATCGCTGTAATGATGATGATTTTGCAGCTGACATCTAGTGCAGGTACGTTTCCGGTTGAGCTGCTGCCGACTTGGATGCAGGCGGTTCATCCGTGGCTGCCAATGTCTCACAGCATAACCGGACTAAGAGCCGCTTTTGCGAGCAACGCAGATGCCTCGGTCGTTTATGCTCAGCTTGGCTATCTCGGTATCTATGCAGCGATTGCCTTGGCAGCGACAGCACTCTATTTTGGCATCAAAGGTCGACGCGTTAATACCGATCTGACGGGGCGAGCAGAGCCTTCGACAACAGCATCACAAGTTTAAGCAACCCTGTTAAAACCCGTCCGTTCATGGACGGGTTTTACTTGTTTTTTTCTGCTTTTTTTACTATCAGATAAACTCATTGCCAGAATGCGGGTGCGGTGGTATAACCAAGCATGGAAGAGAAATTATTGATGTCTAGACGGGGGTCTCATTTATGTCAAACAGACTTAAAAGTATTAAAAAATGGGTAGTGAAGAGTCTCGTTGTACTGCTTGCAGTCGGCTCAGGCGGACAAGCGGTACATGGAGCTGCAGCAGCGGAACCTAATCCTGGAAATGTCGGTGGATACAACGACATTAAGGGGCATTGGGCAGAGCAGCAGCTACAGCTTTGGGTCGACTCCGGATGGCTGTCCGGTTATGGTGACGGCAAGCTGCGCCCAGATCAACCGGTAAAGCGCAGCGAGCTCGCTGCGCTTATCAACCGGGCTTATGGCAAGGAAGCAACTGCTGCTTCAGCGCTTGCATTCAAGGATGTCAAAAAGGAAAGCTGGGATTACAGCACAGTAGCAACAGCCGTATATGCTGGCTATGTGAATGGCTACGAGGACGGAACATTCCGCCCTTCCGGCAAAGTGACTCGGCAGGAGGCTGCCGTTATGCTTGCCAAAGCTTCCGATGTGGAGGGTTCCGCAGGTGCTGAATCAACTTTCATTGACAAGGATGCCCTTGGAGTGTGGAGCCGATCTTATGTTGCGGCATTAGCTTCACAAGGCATACTTGGAGGTTATCCGGATGGCAGCTTCCGACCGGCTGGTCAGTTGACGAGAGCGGAAGCCGTAACGGCAATCAGTAAAGCGGTGAAGCTGGATTCACCTATGAAGGAATACAACAAGGCAGGCGTGTTCGGTCCTTCATCCGGCAACCAGGAAGTGAATGGTAACGTACAGATCAGTGCGTCCGGCGTCACGCTTCAGAATCTGGTTATCCGCGGCGATCTGATCCTTGATAAGGGGATCGGTGAAGGGGATGCCTTCCTTTCCGGTGTTAAAGTAACCGGCAAAACATACATTCGAGGTGGAGGAGTCCACTCCATTCATATTAAGGATAGCCAGTTGAGCGACGTTCGTGTGGACAAGGATGGCTCCGCTGTACGTCTTTCTGTAGAAGGAAAGAGCGAGCTTGGTTCCGTAACCGTTGAGCCGAATGCAGCAGGGTCTGTAGTTGCGCTCCAGTCCGGCAGTCGAATTCTTAAGCTGCTGCTGAACGCCAAAACTTTTGTGTCCGGCCAAGGCATCATTAATGAGGCGATCCTTCGTCATGATGCGTCCGATTCTGTTTTTGAAAAGGAGCCGCTTTCGAAAAAAGTACTGCCTAATCCAAGCTCGCAGCCAAGTCCGACTCCAAGTCCGAATGTAGGAGGAGGAGGCTTTTTCCCAGGCTTCCCAGGAAATCCTGGAAATCCGACGCCGACGCCAAGTCCAACGGGCAGCCCTGTTCCAACAGTTGCTCCGGAAGCCTTGTTAATGGAGCTTTCTGTTGGAGGTTACCCGCTTACTCAGTTTCCTTCTGACAAGACGGGTTTCGATCCTAAGGAAGTAGAGTATGATGTTTATCTTCCTGTAGATTTTGTTACGGGCGACTTGGAAGTTAAAGCCGTGGCCAGCCACCCGGATATTCAAATCTCGGTGACGGCTAAAACCTCTTACGGAGATATTCTTATTGAAGATAAGAAGCTGGACTCTGACGGTAAAGTCCGTTACCGCCAGCAAGCACGCCAGGAAGTCGATGTTTTTATTAGACTTGAATCGAAAGATGGTAAGATGCTGAAGGGGTACTGGGTCCGTGTTTTGTATGATTGGTCGCTCGCAGAAAATGCTAAAATAACCTCGGATGGTTCGATAACCTTTAAAGGTAAAGGAATTGAAGAGGGGGACATGCTGCGCGTTTACACGAATGAAGGAGACGTAGCTCCTGTCTATGCCATACCTCAATCTGCAAGCGGAGAAAACATTAGTATCCGTCCTATAAGCAAAATCAAGCAGGATGGGCTTAATGGCAATCCAGGTTCAATTTGGATCAGCCTGCAAAAACAGGGCCAGCCGGAGCAGCCGCGCCAAAAGGTTGAGTACGATTTTAGAGCGCTTGCGGAGCTCAGCGGTGGTGTAAAAGCGAGTGCCATGACCAAAGAGGACATGGAAGCGGCCAATATTCAGTTCACCTACGGGGTCAAGCTTGAGCTCGATTCGTTGTCTCCTGCACCGGCCGGCGCGGAATTTGTAAGGGCGAGCTGGAGTAGTGGGTCTCATGTGCCACGCACACCAAGCGCAGAAGATGCGGAAGTTTCGGCATGGAATAACGGACGTTTATATAAGCTGAATGGAACCTCGACTGAGCTCATGTCCTACTGGGATAACGAGCCTAAGGATTTCCGTGGATATTTCACTGTTTACTATTACAACGCGGACAAGCGTCCGATCGGGTATTCCATTGTGCCGCTTGAAGTCAAAGTACATTTAACGGCGGACATGCTCGAGAAGCTGATTCAACAGCTTCCTGTACCAGCACCGATGAGTTATTTTGAGCACATAGATAAACTTCAGCGGATGTATCAAGCGCTTCTTCCCGAGGAGCAGCCGAAGGTGTCCAGCTACCCGGTGCTTGCACAGGCTCTGAAGCTGAAGGAATCGATCCTTGCACAGGAAACAGCTGCTAAGCAACTGAAGTCACTTTCTTTGTCAGGTATGACGCTGAATGTGCCGTTTAGCCCTACAGTCAAGCAGTATAATGCCAAAGGTTTACATCTTCTTGAGGGAAAAGAGATTGTCGTAAGTCTTGACTACGACAGTGAACTTTCGGATGTCTATGTATCCTCTGGAAGTACCGGTGCAGGTAATACTATTCCCGTGCAAGGAAAACAGTACAGATTCACTCTTGGTCCAGAATTTCCGGGTGTCCTCCAAATTACCGTGAAATCCAAAGCTAGCGGAAGCCTCGAAAGTTATATCATCTTTACTGATAGCCCGTACCGGATTAAACTCAGTCCTTCGGGCGGAATGATACAAGGGCTCACCCAGGGAGTTGCGCTCCATGTTTACGGTTCTCAGGATGATACGAAACCCTATTATGTGGCTCAAGGTTCCTCATCTAACTGGCCTTCCTTGCCTGTGCCTGGGATGCCTTTACCTGCGCCTGGAGTGCCTTTCTTAATGGATCTACCATTCAGCTATCCGGTGCACGCGTCTTTGACGGGGAGCATTTGGTTGTCCTTGCAGGTCGAAGGCCAGATGACTGACCGAACACAGTATAAGTACGATTTTACACCGTTGCCTGAAGTTGCTGCTTCTGGAGCCGTGATTGCCTTTGAAGATGATGCCATGCTCTCTTTGCTTCAAAGCCAGCCATCTATTCAAGCGTTTTCTTATACGCGTTTATTAGCAAATCTAGCCGTGCTAGATCCTGCCGTTCGGTATATCTCGGGTCAGATTGGCGTACAGCCTCTAGCGCCGACTGTTCAAGACGCCCGTAAGCAGATCTTGTACCGAGCGTCTTTACCTGATGGCTTTCTAGGAACGATAGGGACTAATCCAGCGCCGGGACTTAGTCCAGGCATCCTTTATCTATTCGATGCAGGATACAATCCAATCGGCTATGTCCGCTTTGAGTATCAAGCTATACCAAAGGCTACTCCACAGGTAGTCAAGTATATGATCAGCCTTATAAAGTTGGATGGACCGATAGAATATGTTAAACCGATCATCGAACGAGCCAGAGCCGCCTACAATTTGTTAAACGAGGCGCAAAAGGCCGAAGTGAGCAATTATAGTCATTTGCTGCAAGCAGAAGCTAATCTTCTGCGGCCATAGCCATATTTTCAGCCGTCCGGTTTATCCGGGCGGTTGTTTTTTTTCCAATATGCGGCTGTAACGCGAAGCTTATTTGCTTATTTTTTTATAGTTGAATCATTTGTCCTTCATGAACGTAGAAATAAATGACTTTGTTCGAAGCATCACGAATATAGTAAGATGTTCAAGCGGACTGGGATCAGCTCCGTGGAAGGAGGTACTACAGTTGTTTGATCGAATAAACGGATGGATCGATGCTCTCGTGCTGGCTAGCGGCCTGGACGGACCGGCCATCTTGCTGCTGACGGTTCCCCTTGCGGTGCTACAGGGGTTGTTTGGCATCTTCCCGTTCGCCACGGTTATTCTAATTAATATATCTATTCTCGGCATTGCTGGCGGCCTGCTGGCGAGCTGGTTGGCAGGCACGGTCGCGGCGCTTTCCGTCTATCTGCTTTTCCGCTACTTTTTCTATGGCAAAGTTCAGAGCTATTTTCAAACGCGCATGGGGCGTTATGAACGATATCAGACCTCTCTGGATCAGTACGGCGGCTGGATGGTCATTTTGCTCCGGACGATTCCAATCATGCCGAATAATCTGATCTCCTTCATGTCGGCTGTTGCACCGGTCCGCTTCGTGCCGTATTTTTGGTCCTCCCTCATCGGCAACCTATCCCATATATGGATGTTTGGCATTCTAAGCGCTTCCATCATTTTTCCGGGTACTGATCTCAGGACTTTGATTGTGTCGTACGTTGTGTTCCTGATCGCGCTTGGTCTTATGTTCGGAGCCACTCGCATGACAAAAGCTTATCGGAGCCGAAAAAAATTGCATTCTGTCGATAAAAACTCATCCACAAATCTGCCTCTTTGATGCTGTGGATAACCAACGGAAAATAGATCAAGAGCCCAATAATCGGGCTCTTTTTTTGCTTATACACAGCTGTGTGTAAGTGGCTTTAAGGGGCTTGGATTCATCTCTTGATCTGGGGGGTAATAGCAGTACATCGGCTTGACAACCACAATATATTGAGGTAAATTAAACACCTAGCCTCTACATATGGGATTTGTAAGCATGAACCGGACAAGCTGTCAAGACCCAAAATCTACAAAATGTTTCTCTGAAACGGGTCTTTCGACAAGCGATTCACAACAATGACGCTGAAGCGTACAGACAGCGCGCGATACTGCTTTACAGGATGCACTTGCCCCTGGTATGAGGCGGAGCAAGAGCATTCGGAACACTCTCGCACATGACAACCTAGTTAAGGCCTGATGGAGCCACGAGGAAAAGTTCGAATCTCCATACGGGTTTGTTTTTTGTTGTTTTATTGGCCGGAATCTGCTTCTTTCACTGGAGCGGTTAACTTATATATTTTCGGTAACAGATACTACATCTAGTGGCAAGCAGCATAGAGGCAAGTGAAGGACAATTATAGAGAAGGAGTGGACCGCTGTGTTAATCGCTTATACATCCCGTACCGGGAACGTGCGCAAATTCGTGAGCAAGCTTGGTTATCCCGCCGTTCAGATCAACGAATCGACAACGGTTGAGGAGCCTTTCGTATTGGTCACTTATACAACTGGCTTTGGGGAAGTTCCCCCTGCAGTTGATGCGTTCTTGGAGAAGAATCGGGATTATTTGCGGGGAGTGTCGGCCAGCGGCAACCGCAACTGGGGAACATGCTTTGCAGGCAGCGCGGATAAGGTTTCGGAACGTTACGAAGTTCCGGTTGTCTGCAAATTCGAACTGTCGGGAACGACACGCGATGTAGAACAATTCATGCGGGAGGTGGAGCCACTTGCGGCATATTGAGCTCAATAACGAAATTATGAAACGCGGTGCAGACGGATTTTTTAAGTTAGAGAAAGATCGTGAGGCCGTTGCGGCATTCATGGAGGAAGTCCGTGCCAAGAGCCCGGCATTCAACAACCACAAGGAAAAAATCGATTATTTGATCCAGAACGACTATTACGAGGATATGTACAAGCTCTATTCTGCTCATGATGCCGTGGCTGTATATGAGCTGGCGCATAGCCTAGAGTTTGAGTTCCCTTCCTATATGGCAGCATCCAAGTTTTACACGGACTACGCAATGCGCAGCAATGACCGTAGCCAATACCTGGAGCACTATCCGGACCGCGTGGCGGTCACAGCGCTTCACCTCGGTCGCGGCGATGCAGAGCTCGCCAAGTCTCTCGCCGTTTCCATGATGGAGCAGCGCCTGCAACCAGCGACGCCAACCTTCCTCAATGCCGGCAAGAGCCGTCGCGGCGAGATGGTCAGCTGTTTCTTGCTAGAGATGGATGACTCGCTTAACTCGATTAACTACAACCTGTCTACTTGCATGCAGCTGTCCAAAATTGGCGGCGGCGTAGCCGTTAATCTGAGCAAGCTGCGTGGACGCGGTGAGCCGATTAAAGGTGTAGAGGGCGCAGCCAAAGGCATCATGCCGGTGCTCAAGCTGATGGAGGATGCTTTCTCCTATGCGGATCAAATGGGCCAGCGCAAAGGTTCCGGCGCAGCGTATTACAACATTTTCGGCTGGGACATCATGGAGTTCCTCGACAGCAAAAAGATCAACGCCGACGAGAAGTCGCGCCTCAAAACGCTGTCGATCGGTCTGATCGTACCGAACCGCTTCTACAAGCTGGCGGAGGATAATCAACCGTTGCATGTATTCGCTCCTTACTCGGTGTTCAAGGCGTACGGTACTCATCTGGATGATCTAGATCTGGACGAAATGTACGACGAGCTGATGGCCAATCCGGCCGTCAAGAAGAAGCTGATCATGGGTGCACGTGATATGCTTATCAAAATTGCTACGATTCAGCTTGAATCCGGCTATCCATATATTATGAACAAGAGCAACGCCAACCGCTTCCATGCGCTGAAGGATATCGGCTCGATCAAAATGTCGAATCTGTGCACGGAGATCTACCAGTTGCAAGAGACGTCCGAAATCGGCGACTTTGGCGAGGCGGATACGATTCGCCGTGACATCAGTTGCAACCTTGCTTCGCTCAACATCGCTAATGTGATGCAGCACGGCAAGATCCGCGAGACGGTGCAAGAAGGCATCGCCGGTCTGACTTCGGTCAGCGACATGACGCGCGTCTCCAACGCTCCAGGCGTTGTCAAAGCTAACGAGGAGATGCACTCCGTCGGCCTCGGCGCTATGAACTTGCACGGCTACCTGGCGAAGATGAAGCTCGCCTACGAAAGCCCGGAAGCTCGTGATTTTGTTCGTACCTTCTTCATGATGTTGAACTTCTACTCGCTGGACAAGAGCTCGGACATCGCAGCGGAGAAGAATGAGCGCTTCCGCGACTACGATCGCTCCGAGTATGCGAAGGGAACGTACTTCGACCGCTATCTGGAGACGGATTACCGTCCCGTTACGGACCGCGTGAAGGAGATGTTCGAGGGAATTTATATTCCTTCTCCTCAGGACTGGTCCGAGCTGAAGGCGAAGGTTGCTCGTCAAGGTCTGTACCATGCATACCGTTTGGCCATTGCGCCAACGCAAAGCATCTCGTACGTCCAGAACGCAACATCCAGTGTCATGCCGATCGTAGAGCCTATTGAGACCCGCACCTACGCGAACTCGACGACCTACTATCCAATGCCTTTCCTGTCGCAGGAGAACTTCTTCTTTTACAAGTCGGCCTACGCGATGGATCAGTTCAAGGTCATCGACCTGATTGCAGACATTCAAGAGCATATCGATCAAGGCATCTCGGCCGTACTTCATGTCAATAGCGATGTGACGACACGTGAGCTGGCCCGTTATTATCTCTATGCGGCCAAAAAAGGGCTCAAATCCCTGTACTATACCCGCACCAACCGCCTCGGCGTGGAGGAGTGCGTTAGCTGCGCGGTTTAATACGCGCAGGCATATAAGAGGAGGAACCACCCATGAAACCGATCGACCTAGCCATGCCGGAAGCACCGGCCTCTGGCTCCGCCGCTCCGGCAGCAGCACCACTGCGCGCCGTTAACTGGAACCGTCCAGATGATGACTTCACGGCATCTTTTTGGAGTCAGAACCTGATGCAATTTTGGACGGATGAGGAGATCCCGCTGTCGGATGACAAGATGAGCTGGATGTACCTGAACGACCAGGAGCGCGATACGTACATGAAGGTGCTTGGTGGTCTGACCTTGCTGGATACGGTGCAAGGCGGCGTCGGCATGCCGAAGCTGGTTGAGCATGTGGAAGGGCTTCAGCGCAAAGCAGTGCTCGGCTTCATGGGCATGATGGAGCAGATTCACGCCAAGTCGTACAGCAGCATCTTTACGACGCTGGCTTCCACGGAAGAGATCGATGCGGTATTCAAATGGGTGGAAAAACATCCGCAGCTCCAAAAAAAGGCGTCGATTATTTCCGGTTACTACAAGAACATTCAAACGCCGCGTGATTTGTATATGGCGATGGCAGCTTCCGTTTTGCTGGAGAGCTATCTGTTCTACAGCGGCTTTTTCTACCCTCTCTATCTGGCTGGTCAGGGCAAGATGACGAGCAGCGGCGAGATCATCGACCTGATCCTGCGCGATGAGAGCATTCACGGTCTGTACGTCGGAGTACTGGCTCAAGAAGTGCATGCTTCGCTGAGCGGCCAAGAGCAAGCAGAAACGTTACAGGAGCTGAATGAGCTGCTGTTGTTGCTTCACGAGAACGAGGAGTTGTACACCGACGAGCTCTACAGGGGGATCGGATTGCAAAACGAAGTCAAAACTTTCGTTCGCTACAACGCCAACAAGGCACTGATGAATCTCGGCCTAGATCCGGTTTTCGAGGAAGAGGACGTCAATCCGATCGTGTTTAACGGCATTAGCACACGCACGAAGCAGCATGACTTCTTCTCCAAGAAGGGCAATGGCTATGTGCGTACGCTGAATGTAGAGCCACTGCGCGATGAGGACTTTGTATTTGATTTTTAAGATGGCAAAAATAAAGCACTTCGGAGCAGGCATGGGAATCCATCGCCTTTTCCGAAGTGCTTTTTGCTACAGCAAGAAAGCTGAAGGTGCGAGAGCATGCAGTTGCAAATTATGACAGAGCATGCAGTTGCAAATTATGAGTTAATCTACTCCTCATGCTCTTCAATGACAACACGAACCGGGTTAGAAACTCCAATTCGCGAGATGCGGCTTCCGTCCGGCAGCAGCAGATCATAACTTACAGTTGCGGTGTTGACGACAACTGGGTTAGCCGGTGCGAAAATCGCTTTAGCTAGGAAGCGCAGCGTGGCGGTTCCTTGGGCAGGAATAGTGCCAATTGGAATGTTATCAAGACCAGTCGTATTCGGCAACGGAGTTCCATTAAGGCTCAGACTGCCAGGAACGAAGCTGAGTCCGTTCGGTAGATCGTCACGGACGATGACGTTCGCGATCGGATTGACGTTAGGATTGAATACGGTCAGCTCAAAAGCAATCGTGCTTCCGACGACGACGCTGCTTGAACTGGCTATTTTGGTGAGCAACGCAAGGGTAAGAATCGGCACCGTAACAGGGTTCGTCATTATGACATCGGTGAAGGTTCGCCCGTTCGGCAGTGTATATACAAGGGAAAGCTGCGCTTGGTTGACTACCTGCCCCGAAGGCGGGTAGGAGACCACTTTGAGTTTATAGGTAACGATCGCCGTCGACTGCGCCTCCACCGTACCGATAAACGCCCCCGTATACATATTCACACCAGGAACGGGAACGCCATTCAGTCGCAGACTGTTTTCTACAAAAACAGTTCCTTCTGGCAGCATGTCGTCCCAGGTCACACCCGCATTCAAATTGCCCGTGTTCGTAATGGTGACTTGGTAATGAATCTCGTCACCAACGAAGGCAAACGGCTCCCGTGCACTTTTGGTTGCGATTGCGCTTGGAATGAATACGGTCACGGCGACGACATTGGATAGTGATGTCAGCGGCACGCCGTTTTGGGTGAAGGTGACCGTAACAATATCATCGACATCATAGGATGGAGCGGGCAGTGCCAATATTTGCTCCTGGTAAGTCAGAACGATAACCTGACCGGGATTCAGCGTGCCGAGACTGACTCCAACTTTAATGTTTCCGGCGGAAGGAACGCCGTCAATCGTCAGGCTTCCCGGCACGAAGGCAGTTCCCGGCGTAGAGTTGTCGGTTGCGACGACATTCATCACTGCGCCTGCGGAAGCATTTGTAATCGTAACCGTATAGGTGACGATATCTCCAACGAGTCCGAATGGCTCCGAAGCGGATTTCACCACGTTCAGCAGGGGGCTCGTTTCCGCAATACGTACGATATTAGATAACGACGAGCCGCTGCCCATTGCACCGGATGGCGATTGGAACGTAAAGGCGGCCGACGCTTGGTTATCGAAAAAGCCGCTTGGCGGTGAACTGGTCAGCAGTACGTCGTAGGAGACGAGGACGGAACCGCCAGGAGCTATTGATCCGAGAGGAATACCAGCGCCAGGATTGGCGGCTGGCGTCAAGGTTCCGTTAATTCGCACGGTGCCTGGAACAAAGCTGCTAAAGGCGTTGAGTGGGTCCGTCAATGTTACGTTTGCCGCCAAATTACCCGTATTCGTTACTGTGACGGAGTAATTGACCGTATCCCCGACTGAGGCGACGGTTACGGAAGCGCGTTTGAGGAGTCCAATAACGGGCTGTAGGACGGTGACACCTCCTGGTGTAGAGGGGGTAGTCACCGGATTGCCAATAAAATCGTACGTAAGCGAAGCCTGGTTAAGTACGACCGGCTGTGCGGGTACGGATACGATTTGCACTTGGAAGGCAACCGTAACGGACTGACCGATAAGCAAAGTGCCAAGCGGAATTCCCGCAGCGGGATCCGCTGCCGGGCTTGGAACGCCGTTAATTGTGACGGATGCGGGCACAAAGGAGAAACTGCCCGGGATGATGTCGGTGAGCACAGCGTTGAATACAGCCGCAATGCTGTTGTTTGTGGCGGTAATCGAATAGGTGATGATATCCCCGACAATGCCGCTATTCGGACTGCCGACTTTGATGATCTGAACATCGGGAGAGTCCGGGGGCGTCACGATAGGAATGACGACTTGATTGGATGGCGTTGAGCCTATTATAATGCGCCCATCCGGCGGCTGATAGGTGTAGCTAATGGTCGATTGATTGACGAGATTCCCGCCCGGAGGATTCGCAGTAACTAGTACTTGAAAGGTCACCGTGACCGATGAGTTGATACCGATCGTACCGACCGAAATACCAGTTACCGGATTGGCAGCAGGCACGGAAACGCCGCCAACCGTTACGCTTCCAGCAACAAAGCTGCTTCCGGCAGGCAGCGGGTCCGTAATGACGGCATTCATAATGCTGATATTGCCGGTATTGGACGCAATTAGCGTATACGTTACGGTATCGCCGATAAAAGCAGTGGACATATCGGCGCTTTTTACTAGTCCAACAATAGGCTGGTACACCGGAATTTGGATAATATTAGAAGGGACAAAGGTCGATATGATCGGCGAATCCGGTGTAAGCTGGTAGGTGTAAGCGGCACGTCCTTGATCGTCTAGTGTGCCTCCGAATGGGACTGCGGTCACCTGGTACTGAAAGGTGATGAAGGCAACATCCCCCGGAGTCAGCGTGCCGACAGTTATTCCGGTATCAGGATCGGCTCCCGGAACGGGAACCCCGTTAAGCGTCACGCTTCCCGGCACGAAGACAGAAGAGGTCTCATCGATGCTGTCCGTAACCTGTACGTCCGTAGTGTCTACATCGCCTGTGTTTTCGACGGCCAGTGTATAAGTAATGATATCTCCTACGATGGCATCCGTTGCTGGAGTTGATTTGATGATAGATATGACCGGAGTTTGAATGTCGATCTGCAGTCCGATCGAATCAACCAAATAACCGTCTCCATTGGTCGTCAAGCGAAAAACGGCACTCGTTTGCGCATTCAGCAGAGTTCCCGCAATACTAACATTGGTAACATCGTATCCTTGCCTGCCGCCGATAATATTCGAGCCAGGGTTGCCATTGATTTGATTGCGTGTGCCGAATGTTCCGGATATATCGAGCATGCCGGCGTCATCGTTGACCTGTGAGGCGAAAAAGTTATTGGTAAGATTGTTCGGACCGGAAAGAGCGGTCAATGTCCCAGCGTCTGGACCGAACAAAGCCATATCTCCCGTTTTGTTCGCATCGCCCTCTTGGGCGCTGATCAAAGCTCTTCCGTCGAGAGGTCCCATAAACGGTGTGGCAAATCCGGTAACAAGGGTATCGACAGGTCCAGAAGTAGCCAAAATGACATCCGCCCCGACGCGGATGGACAAATTGCGTAACGGCAGGGACGCGTTGCTGTAAACTACGGCCAGCGTCCACATCGCATGGTTGGAAGTTGGGTCAGGGACGACGATAGTTCCGACGACTCCGCCTGTAGTATAAGTACCGGCTCCAGCAGCCTGAATGAGGGGGGTCACGTCAGCTGAACGTACATAGGCGTAAGCGGGATCGAAGGGCGGGGCGTTCGACAGCAGCACCTCAAAGTTGGTCGCCGGATCGGGCGCGATGCTGAAAACGCCCGAAGGGGTGGTGAAGCTGACGGAGTTGTCGATGAATGCGCTGAGATCAACTCCTTGATTAATGTACATGCCTCCCCATATAAGCTCAGCATAGAGGACTGTACTACCTAGCGGTAGCTGAAGTATAGCTGACGAACTGTCTAACGTGTAGTCTCCAGTTGTTCCTGGTGGATAGGCGCCGAATGTTTGACTTGTGTCGATCGTGACAAAAGCTCCGATGCTGTCGACGGTGCCGGGAACACCAACCGTATCGGATCGGCTCAGTCCAAGAGTATTCCCTGTGTAAGTAATGGCACCATTGCTGTTGAGAAAGAAACGGTTTACAAATGGCATCCCAGCAATCCTTTCTGGCCGCAGTTTGCCGGCTCATCACAGACTCATATGCTGGAACAATCGGGATTTATGTATGGACAAGAGAGTTGAAATGCAGAGGGATAAAAATGTTTTAGGCTGTACGGTTCGGGGCGAAAGAGCCTGGAGAGATAGCGAGGCTTCGTTGCTTAAAGGGGCTAAAAGGGGCTAAAAGGGATGCCAAAATTTCGATGATCAAAAGAGCTAGCATGGATGCCAAAATTTCGGCAAATTAAAGGCGATCTCGCTTGCGAGTGGAAGTATAGCGGCATAACAAAAACTCCTGATGCTCATCAGGAGTTTTTGTTATGCCGCTATAGCAGGAAGGCGCTTACTTCAACTCGATGATATCGTTGATGTTTTTGATCTTGAGCGCCTCAGCGATTGAGCTCAGATGATAGATGTTGAGCGTACCGCGCTGCAGATGGCAAATTTCTGTAATTACATTAGGTCTTACGCCGGCCAAACGTGCCAATGCGCCTTTTGTCAGCGGTTTGTACAGTCTTTTGGCGTCACTGCTCAGCTCCGTGTAGGATCGGATGGGAAGAAGAGTGTTTGTCGATTCGTCAATGAAATACTGGCGGATCAGAGTTTCCAGATTGCTTTGAATGCGGTGGGTAGCTTTGTCGTAAGTGCTGGTTGTGCTCATAGCAAACTCCCTTTCCTTAATATACAAGTCCAATGACCTAGTTGACTCTTATATCGGAAAATTTCCGGGAAATTTGTACTATTTTTATCATCATTTTTAAAATTTATTTCGCTATTAACGATTTTATATTCTTCATAAAGCGAACAAAAAGACGGCCAGCGTCACCGCAAAATGCGGAATTGGCTGGCAGCCTTGACTTTTTGCCTGTGAATTTATCTTCAAATGGCGGAAAAATCAGTTTATTATTTGAATTTAACTAGAGAAAAGAGCCAAAAGAAAGGAGAGAGTCAGTCCTTCATTAGTTAACGTGACTCGATTCGACACGATTCGCACGGACTGCACGCGCAGCGGCGACCATATGATTGAGGGAAGCGGCAGTCTCTTCCTTACCGCGGGTTTTGAGGCCGCAGTCTGGATTAATCCAGAACAGCTCCGAATCAAGGCTGCGCAGCGAGCGCTCGATCATCGCTACCATTTCCTCAACGGAAGGAACCCTAGGGCTATGGATGTCGTAAACGCCGAGGCCGATGCCCTTCTCATATATGTTCTCTTCAAAGCTGTGGATCAGCTCGCCATGGGAGCGGGATGTCTCGATAGAAATGACGTCAGCATCCAGGTCGCGGATTGTATCGATAATATCGGAAAATTCGCAGTAGCACATATGGGTATGGATTTGCGTTGTATCCGACACACCGGTTGTAGCTAGGCGGAAGGCGTCCACGGCAGCTTGCAGCTCTTCCGGCCAACGGCTTTTTTTGAGCGGCAGCCCTTCACGCAGCGCTGGCTCGTCAACTTGAATCATGCCGATTCCGGACTTCTCCAACTCCTCGACTTCTTTGCGCAGTGCGAGCGCGATTTGCAGCGCCACTTCGCTGCGAGGAAGATCATCCCTAACGAAGGACCAGTTGAGAATCGTGAGTGGTCCGGTTAGCATGCCTTTCACTGGCTTGTCGGTAAGCGACTGTGCATAGACGGTTTCTTTGACCGTCATCGGCTCAACGAAATCGACATCGCCGTAGATGACAGGAGGTTTCACGCAGCGGGAGCCATAGGACTGCACCCATCCGTTGGCTGTAAAGGCGAATCCGGCGAGCTTTTCACCGAAAAACTCCACCATGTCGGTGCGCTCGAACTCGCCGTGTACAAGCACGTCGAGACCGATCTCTTCTTGAAGCGAGATCCAGTCGTTGATCTGGTCGCGGATAAAGGTTTCGTAGGCGGCGTTGTCCAGCGAGCCCTTGCGCCATCTGGCGCGGGCAGAGCGGATTTCCGCCGTCTGAGGGAAGCTGCCGATCGTTGTCGTCGGCAGGAACGGCAGCTGCCAGCGCTGCTGCTGCAGCTGGCGGCGCTCGGCGAAGCCGCTGGCGCGCGAGGCGCGGCTGCCGCCGAGGGAGCGGGCTTTGGCGCGGACGGCAGCAGCCTCGCGCTGCGGCAACGCGTTCAGCGCGGCGAGCGCCCGGCGGCCTGCGGCGAAGCCGGCCGCCGCGGCCGCGCCGCGCCCTGCGCCAGCGCTCAGCTCGGCAGCGCTGAGCCCGGCGGCTTCAGCGAGCAGCGCCAGCTCGGCGAGCTTTTCGTCTGCGCCGGCAAGCGCGCCTTGCAGCGCGGCGCCAAGCGCCGCTTCGCCGGCGAGGCTGACCGGCACATGCAACAGGCTGCAGGATGGCTGCAGCAGGAGCCGGTCGGCCGGGACGACGGCCGCGAGCTCGCGGACTAGCGCCAGCGCCGCATCGGGATCGGCGCGCCAGATGCCGCGTCCGTCGATCACGCCAGCAGCCAGCGTCAGCTCGGCGGGGAAGCCTTGGCCGAGCACGGCTTGCAGGTTGCGGCCGCGATCATGGACGAAGTCCAGCCCGATGCCTGCTACGGGCAGGGAAACGAGCGCCGCATAGTTGTCCGGTGCGTCAAAGTAAGTTTGCACGATCAGCTTAAGCTCCGGCGCAGCGGCAGCCAGCTCCGTGTAGATGCGCTGCAGTCGCTGCCAGTCGTCTGCTCCCAGATCGCCAGCAATGGAAGGCTCATCAAGCTGAGCCCATTGAGCACCTGCCGCTTGCAGCTCGGCCAGCACTTGAGAGTACAGCGGGATCAGGCGATCCAGCCAGGCATCTGTTTCGCTGGCGGCGTTATAGCCTTTGGACAGCTTCAGGAAGGTGAGCGGACCGATCAGCACCGGCTTGCCTTGGATGCCAAGCTTCTCGCGGGCTTCTTCATAGGCTTGCAGCGGTAGATTAGCCGTTAGGCGCGGCTCGGCACCGTTCAGTTCTGGGACAATATAGTGATAGTTCGTATTGAACCATTTTGTCATTTCGCAAGCGGTTGCTCCTGCATTGCCCCTCGCCATCGAGAAGTATAGCTCAAGTGTTACCGGTCCACCCTCATAGCTGAAGCGCTGCGGCACGAGGCCGAACATGGCAGCCGTATCGAGCATACGATCGTAATAGGTAAAATCTCCGACAGGAACGAGTCCCAGCCCGGAATCGTTTTGACGGCGCAGGCGCTCCAGTCGAATTCCTTCCATTTCCTCATTGAAATTTTGCTCGCTTATTTTACCCGACCAGAAGGCTTCCAATGTTTTTTTCCATTCCCGATCTGCCCCGATATTGGGATAACCCAAGCTGCTGCTGCGAATACTTTGGCTCATGCTTCAACCTCCTGTAAAAATTTACTTTGAATTAGGCTTAATTATAGGAGGAGCAGAGCAATCTGCCTAATTGCAAATAGGAATAGCTGGTTATAGCCTGAACGTTATAGAAAATGCAAAGAACCCGCATCTGCTTAAGCAGATGCGGGTTCAATAACATCGAAACGGGATAAGCGAGCGAGCTGATTCGGCTTCGTATTGGTTCAAGCGGGCGACATCAGCGAGCCTAGTAGCTAGGGAAAGGTAACGTCTGAGCCGTCTCGAATGATTGTCCCAAACGGCTGGCGAAACCTACCGATCATGGCCCAAGCGGCTAGATCCCAGCCGCCTCGAATGCTTGTCCCAGAAGACCCGCCTCCTCATAGGAGTCGCAGGCCATTTTCCCTTCCGATTAGTTGCCGTCTTTTTTCCATACGCTCTCGTTGTTATGCCCTTCAGTCAGGATGATCGTGTCCGGCTCAAGCTTCAGCACTACGATATTGGGATCGTCCGGGCCATCCCAGTATCGATTCATATCCTTCTCCCACAGGTCGTGAATGATCGATTTGTCGCTGCTGATGCTGGCTTTTCCTTGAACGTCGACGATGTCTTTAGGCCACAAATGTCCTTCCAAACCGAGAAGCAAGTTGGCATGCGGATTTTTCTCCAATTGATCGACCTTATAGGAACGGCGGTCCGCCAGTAGCAGCACGGTCAGCCCATCATGAAACACGGCCATGTATCTGGAACGGGGTTTGTCCTCCTCCACTGTGGAAAAGACGCCATATGTCTCTTTATGCAGACGAGTAACGATTTTCTCTTCAAGTTCAGCACGATTTGTCATATCAGTTCACTCCTTCATTAAGTATGGTCATGCTGCTATTGTACCCTTGCAGGACATGGCTGAACCTCTTCAACGGATGAAGGGAGCTGATCATACTTTTATTGTCGCTAGGCTAGCCCATATATTGCTCCACGCGGTTCTATTTACCAGCCGACGGTTAATTATTGCAAAGAGAGAAAGACGATGGAGGAGTGGATCAGCGATGGATTGGCTAAACATGTTTGGTGTCGTTGTTATGCTGGCAATCATCGCTCTGATCCTGTTCGTTCTTAGTCTCACCCTGGAAAAGAAAGCTGCTTGGAAAGCAGCCGAAGGAAATCGGAGCCGCTATGATTCCATATTTGAAAGTAACCCGGATACGGTATGCCTTTTTAGCCAGGATGGTCGGCTGTTACGTCTCAACCCGGCCGCTGAGAAACTGACGGGATACCGAGCGGAGGAGCTAGAAGGCACCCGCTTTTGGGATTTAATTAATCCAAACGATATTAGGCGAGTTAGCCGCTGCTTTCTACGCGTCAAGCAGGGGCGATCACAGACAGTGGAGATGCGGATTAAGAACAAGGAAGGACAAGTGCTTGAGCTGAGCACGGTATTCGTTCCTTGGAACGATAGGCATGGCATGGTGGATATTTATACGATTTCCAAGGATCTGACCCCTAGCAATGCGGCGAAGCGGGAGTTATGGAAGGCCAAGACGGAAGCGGAGAATGCGCTTAGAATTAAAAGTGAATTCCTTGCCGTCATGAGCCATGAGATTCATACACCTCTGAATGGCGTGTTAGGCATGAGCGATCTGCTGCTCGACACCGAGCTGAACGAGGAACAACGCGATTATATCGGCATTATCCGCAACAGCGGAGCCGATCTGGTAGAGATCATCGACGGGGTTCTAGATTACTCACGGTTAGAGTCGGGAGGCCAGATTACGCTTGCCGAAGATCCTTATGTGTTGCGGGATGTTGTCGTTGGAACCTTGCAGCTGTTCATCGGTAAGCTGAGAGAGAAACGGCTGAAGGCCATTCTGGAGCTTGATCCAGGCTTGCCCGAAGTGCTTGTAGGCGATGAGAAAAGACTGCGCCAGGTGCTTCATAATCTAATCGGCAACGCCGTCAAATTTACCGAGGAAGGCGGCATTTCCGTCAAGGTAAAGGAACTAGAGCGCAGTGGGCGTCTCATTAAGCTTGAATTCCGTATCCAGGATACCGGCATCGGCATCCCTAAGGATAAACAGCATCTGTTGTTCAAACCGTTCAGCCAGACAGACTCTTCCATTTCCCGTATTTACGGCGGGACGGGACTTGGGCTAGCCATCTGCAAATCGCTTGTAGAGGGGATGAGGGGCGAGATTACGTTAACACCGATGCTTCAAGGGGCGGAAGCCGTCTTTTACATTGAGACCGGGTACTATGCGGCGGTTGCCGATGAAGGGAAGGAGCATAACCTTGCAAGCAGACAATTGGCAGCGGGAACGGAATCTGAGGGCATCCAGCCGTTCAGTAAAAACGAGAACGTATAAATTAACACTTGAGAGAGCTGGTGATAACGTTATAATGAATTCCAGAGAGAATATTTTCTGGGAATGAAAGGATGGCCGAACATGAAAATCGCAATTATTGCTGGAGGCAACCGCAAGGATTCCAGCAGCACGCAGATGCTGCGTTATATGGAGAAGGCGCTTAAGGAGAAGGGAATTCAGATTACGTTTGTAGATCTCTACCAGCATCAACTCCCGCTTTACTCCCCGGATTCCTCGGAGCCGAGCGCGCAAGTTGACGCTCTAGTTCAGGCGGTATCCGATGCGGATGGCATCATCCTTGGTACGCCCGAGTACCACGGCTCTTTCTCCGGTGTGCTCAAAAACGCGCTGGATTACTTGGGAGCAGCTCAGTTTGAGGGCAAGCCAGTACTCGTTGCCAACGCTTCGGCAGGAGCTGTCGGCGTTAGCTCGCTCACGCAACTGCAAACCGTTGTTCGCAACTTGCATGGCATTAACTGCACGGAGTGGGTATCTCTCGGCGGCGATAACCGCAATTTTGCTGAAGATGGCCAACCGGCTAATGATAAAACAAAACAGCGGATTTTATATGCGCTTGAGCATCTGACTCGTCTCGTTAAGCAACTGCGTCTGTCATAGGACTAATATGTAACGAAAATAGGGGCCGTTTCAAAAGTTATCTAACGATGACTCTTGGAACGGCCCTTTCATTATTCTGGACGACCAAAGGAGTCACTATGAGGACTTACTCTCGTAATTCAGTTTAAAGTTTATATGCTGGATATGTCAGCCCAAACCTTTTTAATTCCCGCACATAAAATATTCTATTCAAACTAACTTGGAGGAATATAGAATGAAGTATGCTGTACAATCGCTTACAAATCCAGTTAACGGTTGTAACATAGGAATGATTCTTGTTTTGTTTATTTTGCTTCTAATCGTAAGTAGTCTTTTTATAAACAACGGCTTCAATCCTGAACTTTCTATTACTGATTCAAGGAGATTTACATTAATAAATCAATCAAACTTCAATTTATTACAAAGTGAGACAAGCGGACGGTTTGAACCGCCTGGTCCACCTCGTGGTAATGTTATCTTTCCATACAGTTCTTATTATTATGAAGTGCTATATGCTCCGGGTATCACTAATACAGCTTATGCAAATTATGTAGTTCGAACGGGTAATATTAGTCGAGGTTATATAGACACTAGACTTGAAAATGGTCGAGTGGGGACATCATCAGGATGGAGCGTTACCCGGTTAGGCTCTGCTGTAATTACCTATTCAATTAATGAAAGAATACTTACCATTACGAACGCACCATGATGTGGCCCGAGCGGTATTCGGAGTACTTGACGCTACCTCATGGATGAGCCAGTGTGAGATGAGTTTCATTGTGCAAGAATGAACGAGCTGATGAGAGACGAGTTTAGCTAGTTTTGAAAGCGATGTGTTAGGAGCTTTCACAAGTTTTTTTGATACCCCTTTTCTTGAGTTGTCGTAATGGAATTAATTCGTAAGGAATATCAGGACAAAGTATTGATAATGATTCTCAACACAAATATAATATTATTTGAATAAAAATTCATGGACAAGGGGGGGAAATTAAATATTGATAGAGGATCAGCAACTGCTCTGGAATAACGCTGATTTTAAATTGCTGGACATTTAGCTCGGAGGACTGAGCAGTGGCGAGAATCTAGACAATCTCTAATGCATGCCCGCATGTTTATTGTTGCGTTGTGCGGTAGACGCATCGATTGTTCTAGGCGATATATCAATTCAGTTGGATAAATCGGCTCTGCGATCTGGAGTAACTCGTTTCTGCCGCTTCCGCAGATCTATTTAGCCCCAAACAACACTAGCCCAGCATGGGGGGGATTTGAGTAAGGGTAAACGAGTAGCTTGGAGGGAAGCGGCATCAAATATGGACAAATGGAAACGAAATTTAACGATTCTGTGCATCGGTCAATTTTTGGCTATGGCTTCGATGAGCTGTGTGACGCCTTTTCTGCCGTTATATTTGCAGGATCTGGGTGTCAGTGACCCGGATGATGCGGCGCTGTGGTCAGGGGCAATCTATGGTGCAAATCTGCTCAGCGCATTTCTGTTCGCTCCTTTATGGGGGCGTTTAGCCGATCGATACGGGCGGAAGCCGATGCTGCTTCGCTCAGGAATCGGTATGGCGATCACGATCACGCTGATGGGCATTGTGACCAGTCCTCTGCAATTGCTGCTGCTCCGACTGATAAATGGCGTCGTGTCAGGCTTTAGTCCGGCTGCAGTAGCGCTGACGGCAATGAACGCACCTAAGGAGCGGAGCGGTTATGCGCTTGGAATGCTCCACTCCAGCTCCGTTGGCGGTACGATATGCGGGCCGCTTATCGGAGGCATTTTAGCCGACCGTTTCGGCTTTAGCGCCGTTTTTCTCTACACCGGTCTCAGTATCGCAGCGGCTTCGCTTGTAGTTCTATTCTGGGTAAAAGAAACCCCGGTCGAGCGCAAAGCGGCCAAGGAAACGGCAGGTATGCGGGAGGACTTCAAACACATTATGGCGCGTCGGCCGCTGCCATCGCTGTTCGTCTCCTCTCTTCTGCTCCGCTCGGCGATGGTTGGCTCGTTGCCTCTCATTCCGCTTTATGTTGGGATGCTGGCTCCTTCGCAGAACCATATCGTGCTGCTGGCGGGGGTGACTGCTGCATCGATGGGGGTGGCGAGTATGTTGGCGGCCCCTCAGCTTGGCAAGCTTGGAGATCGATTCGGTGCACATCGCATCTTTAGTTTCTCTATGCTTGGAGCCATTTTGTTTGCGGTGCCGCAGGCATTCGTCCAAAACCTATGGCAGCTGATCGCTTTGCGATTTTTTACCGGTGCCTTCATGGGCGGATTAGGCCCTTCGCTTAACACGATTATTAAGCAGCATGCCCCTTCCGGGATGGAAAGCCGCACGTACAGCTATCATAACAGCGCTCAGATAATGGGCGGTCTGGTGGGCTCAATAGGCATGGGGGCGATTGCGGCTTCCAGTCTTGGCATGGAAGCTGTTTTTTTGGGAACCGCAATCCTTCTACTGCTCAACTGGATCTGGATGAAACGAATGGTGTTCCGTCATGTGGATAATAGAGTGGAAGCGGATAAATCTCTCGTCAACTCAAAGAGCGAGGTGCAGGGATGAATTCGAAAACGGTTGGTAGAAGAAATCCGCTCCGATCCAAGTAGTATAGCATCACAGAACAGCATGACTCGACGGCAACTGTTCGAAGCGGATTAAGCGAGGAAATTCCGGTACGGGAAGGCAAAAAGAGAGGAGTTATCCTAAAATGTTGCGAATTAACCCACGCGTCCAAGGCGTTAGCCCAGAGCTTTTGGAGCTGTACAAGGATATTAGTCCGTCTACAATTGGACATCTGACGGATTTTGGCTTCATCCGCGGATTGCAGCCGATGTATCGACCTATTCGTTTGCTCGGCAATGCGCTTACCGTACGTATTCCTCATATCGACTCCGCCGCAGTTGGCCACGCACTAGAGCTTGCGGAGCCAGGCGACGTGCTCGTTGTGGACATGTCAGGCGATGACGAAAGAGCCTGCTGGGGAGAATTCCGCACCTACAAAGCGATTTCTCGTCAAGCTGCTGGTGCAGTTGTATCCGGCTGCATCTCTGATGTGGCAGCAATTCGTGATCTTGGCTTCCCCGTGTATTCCAAAGGAATCAGTGCACTGACGACCCGAAAACTGGATCTGGAGGGCGAGGTCAACACCGAAATCAGTATCGGGGGCGTTACTATCCGACCTGGTGATTTGATTGTTGGCGATGATGACGGCTTGTTCGTAGTTCAGCCTGATTTGGCCGAGAAGCTTGGTCTGGCTGCGCTGGAGAAACAGCGTAAGGAGCAAATTAGCCGTGAGCGATGGGGTTACCGGTTACCAGATGGGAAAAATGAGCGGAAAATCTCCGAATCATCTCCATGCTGATGGCCGTCCGGTTCGGCGTAGAGGCCTGGTACTTGGTATATCAAATGGCACCCTTGCCAAGGGTGCCTGCTAAAGTTAGTGATGAGTCTTTTTTTGCGGGGCCCAAAGGGCTCCTTTTTGCTGCTGGTTAATCGATTTTGTTAACGACTAATAGCCCAATTTGTAATCTACTATGTTTCGCGACGGACGTCCGGAATCCAGGTAGCTTTTGAGATTTTGGATGAATAGATCCGTCACCCGTTCCTTGTAACGCTCGGAGCTGCCGCCCATATGTGGCGTGATAATCACCTGCTCCATCGACCAGAGTGCATGTCCCTCCGGCAGAGGCTCGGGATCAGTCACATCCAGGCCGGCTCCACCGATAGTACCGCTCTCAAGCGCCTCGACCAGCGCTTCGGTATCGACAGATACACCGCGCCCGATGTTAATAAATACGGCGCTGCTCTTCATCACCGCAAACTGCTCCTGGCCAAAAGCGCGCTCTGTGTCCGGCGTATTCGGCAGCACATTCACGACGTAATCCGCTCGTCCGAGCGCCTCATGCAGCTGCTCCATCGCCAGCGTTTCGTCCATATGCGGCGTTTCTTTGGCGGTGCGACGCACCCCAATTGTATGCATGCCGAGCGCTTTGCCGAGCCGGCCTAGCTCCATGCCGATTTCGCCGGCTCCAATGATGGCCAATGTGCCTCCATGCAGCTCGCCGTAAGGCTCGCGCAGCTCCCATTTACCTCGTGATTGGCTACGCACCGAATGATGCAGTCCACGGGAAAAGGCGAGCATCATAGCGAGTGCTGTTTCCGACATCGGTACGGGATGCACGCCGCTGGCCGTCGTCAGTATGACTCCAGCCTGCTCCAGCTTGCCAAGCGGCAGCTTGTCCACTCCGGCAGACCAAGCCTGCAGCCATTTGAGCTTGCCGCTCTCGCCAAGTGACTCCTTCTCTATGGCGGGGCTCCAGCCGCAGATTACTTCAGCTTCGCGGAACAAGCTGTCTTCCAGCTCTTTAGGGCGGCCGAATACACAGTTCCAGCCTGGAGCGGCATCGCGCACCCGTTCTTCTTGTTCGGGGGTAAATCCGTGTAGACAGATCATAGTTGGCATGATAGCTCATCTCCTTTTTCATAGTCTAACAACGAATGGCCATAGGTTTCAATGAAGATTGAATAGAGAGGGGGAATAGATCTGGTGAAAAAAGGAAGCTGTTCCAGATGGAAATTTACATTCTGCTCTTGACTCGTCTCTGTCCGTGCAGGTAAGATAAGGCAAATCTCATTCTTCAGTGAGCCATGACCAGAGACAAGATCTCCTTTGCGGGCCGCCCAGAGAGAGAAGCGATTGCTGCGAGCTTCTTCGGTGCCGGATGTGAGGATTACCCCTCTGATAGCTGCGAGACTGAACCCGCCTGCAAGTGCCGGCGGCCGTAAGTCTGCCGGTCCGTCCCCGTTATCGGACGCCAATGAAGGACCTTTCCGGCTGCTGGGGCATCATGCCCTATAGAGCTCATGCCGTGTGAAAGGTCGAATCAGGGTGGAACCACGGGTCCTTTAGCGCGCTCGTCCCTTCTCGGGATGAGCGCGCTTTTTGTGTTGCTATCCGCAACAACATTTAGAAAGGAGGAGCAGAGCATATGGAAAACAAGAAAGCCAGGGAAGCCCGGTACTTTGGGAAAGTGCAAGAGAGCGGGAGCAATGGGAAAGTTGAAGAGAGCCAGGGCAATGGGAACGTTCAAGGGAACCGGAGCAACGGAAGGGTTCAAGAAATTAACATCGCATTGCCAAGCGGAAGTGTCAGGAGGTACCCAGTCGGAACGACGGTCGCTCATGTGGCGGACTCAATCCGCCCCGGCCTTCGAAAGCAGACGGTAGCGGGCAAAGCAAGCGGCAGACTTGTCGATCTTGCGCATCCGCTAGAGCAGGACGGCGATCTGGAGCTGGTGCTGCCGGACAGTCCGGAAGGACTGGACTTGCTGCGGCATAGTGCGGCCCATATTTTAGCGCAAGCGCTGAAACGGCTGTACGGTGAGCAAGGCGTGAAGCTTGGCATCGGGCCGGCAATCAAGGACGGCTTCTACTACGATGTGGAGCTGGCGAACCCGCTTTCCGCAAATGACCTGGCCGAGATCGAGAAAGAGATGGAGCGTATAACGCAGGCTGATCTGCCGTTCCAGCGTCGCGAGGTCAGTCGAGAAGAAGCCGAGCTACTGCTGCTGGCGCGCGAAGAACCGCTCAAGCTGGAGCTGCTGCGGGAACTTCCGGAGGATGCAGCAATTACGATATACAGCCAGGGCGAGTTCGTCGACCTGTGCCGCGGCCCTCATTTACCGTCAACAGGCCGTCTCAAAGCATTCAAGCTGTTGAATGTAGCTGGCGCCTACTGGCGTGGTGACTCGAATAATCGCGTGCTACAGCGGATTTACGGAACGGCTTTTTGCAAAAAATCGCAGTTAGACGATCATCTGAAGCTGCTCGAGGAAGCCCGCAAGCGCGATCATCGCAAGCTCGGCAAGGAGCTTGGGCTGTTCATGTTCTCGGAAGAGGCGCCGGGTATGCCCTTTTATTTGCCAAATGGCATGGTGATTCGCACGCAGTTGGAGGAGTTCATTCGCGAGTTGCAGCGGCGTCGTAATTATGAAGAGGTTCGCACACCGCTGCTCATGAATCGCAGATTATGGGAGCAGTCCGGCCATTGGGACCACTACAAAGACAATATGTATTTCTGCGATGTCGACGACACGCCGTATGCGCTCAAGCCGATGAACTGCCCAGGGCATATGCTCGTGTTCAAAAACAGTTTACGATCTTATCGCGAGCTGCCAATCCGGCTATCTGAATTCGGCCACGTGCATCGTCACGAGTTTTCGGGTGCGTTAAGCGGCATGATGCGGGTTCGCTCGTTTTGCCAGGATGATGCGCATTTGTTCGTGCAGCCGGAGGGGATCGGCGAGGAAATTCGCCGGGTCATGGATCTCATCGACCATGTGTATAGCGTGCTAGGTTTCACGTACAGACTGGAGCTATCGACGCGGCCGGAGGACAGCATGGGTTCTACTGAGCTATGGGAGCAAGCGGAAGCTGAGCTGCGAGATGTGTTGGACAACCGGGGGGCGGAGTACCGGTTGAACGAAGGCGACGGAGCCTTTTATGGGCCGAAAATAGACTATCATATTCTCGACGCGCTTGGCCGGAGCTGGCAATGCGGCACAATCCAGCTCGACTTTCAGATGGCGGAAAAGTTCGATCTCACTTACATCGGGGAGGACGGGGGCAAGCATCGCCCCGTCATCATCCACCGCGCCGTTTACGGCTCGATCGACCGGTTTATAGGCATCCTTACAGAGCATTTTGCGGGAGCCTTCCCGCTCTGGCTCGCTCCTGTGCAGGTGAAGCTGTTGCCGGTGTCGGACGTCCAGCTGGATTACGCGTTACAGGTGAAAGAACAGTTGGTAGCGGCGGGTATTCGTGCTGATGTGGATGGTCGGAGCGAGAAGCTTGGCTATAAAATTCGAGAGGCCCAGCTGCAAAAGGCTCCGTATATGCTCATTTTGGGCTCGTCAGAGGTGGAGTCAGGGGAGGTATCTGTGCGCCGGTGTGGTGAGGGAGACATCGGAACGATGCCCTTGAGCGCATTGCTGGAACGGCTGGAACAGGAAATCAACTGTAAAATTTAATGAAATATATGGAAATAAATCCTTTGCCTGCCGATAATAAAAGCAGGAGGGATTGCCATGGACATGAATTTGAACCGGATCCGGGAGACGATTGAGCGTAAACGCTTGGAAATGATTCAGGCCGCTGAGCGATGCGGACACCGGACAGAGCATGTGCTGCGGCTGTCCCAGGAACTTGACATGCTTCTGAATGAATATGAGCGGCTTCGACAAAGGCGCGAGGTCTGGCTCGTTTCGTGAAAGGGAAGCAAGGAAAATAGATGAAGCTCCCGCTGAGTAGCGGTTGAGCATTAATTAACCCGCAGACCCTTTTCGAGGCCTCTGCGGGTTTTTGTTTTTGGTTGATCAGCTCTCGCCGGGTCAAGCAATGCCCTTCAAGTAGCTTCAGCTACTTGAGCTCACTGGCACCGGGCATCGCCGACAATCAGCGTAGTCGAAGTTACTTGAATCGCTTAGTGCGCCTGGGAAAAGCCAAAGCAAGTAGTCGAAGTTACTTGAATCGCTTAGAGCGCTGGAGTAAAGCCAAAGCAAGTAGTTGAAGCTACTTGAATCGCTTAGTGCGCCTGGGAAAAGCCAAAGCAAGTAGTCGAAGTTACTTGAATCGCTTAGAGCGCCTGCGAAAAGCCAAAGCAAGTAGTTGAAGCTACTTGAATCGCTTAGAGCGCCGGGGAAAAGCCAAAGCAAGTAGTCGAAGTTACTTGAGTCGCCTTGAGCGCCGGGGGAAAGCCAAAACAAGTAGTCGAAGTTACTTGAGTCGCTTTGAGCGCTGGAGTAAAGCCAGAGCAAGTAGTTGAAGCTACTTGAATCGCTTAGTGCGCCGGGGAAAAGCCAAAGCAAGTAGTCGAAGTTACTTGAGTCGCCTTGAGCGCCGGGGGAAAGCCAAAGCAAGTAGTCGAAGTTACTTGAATCGCTTTGAGCGCTGGAGTAAAGCCAAAGCAAGTAGTCGAAGCTACTTGAATCGCTTAGTGCGCCGGGGAAAAGCCAAAGCAAGTAGTCGAAGTTACTTGAGTCGCCTTGAGCGCCGGGGAAAAGCCAAAGCAAGTAGTCGAAGTTACTTGAGGAACCCCATCCCCAACGACCAGAACCAAATGTGAGCATCTGACTTTGCTACATGCGAAGCTGAATTAGGCTAATGCTCGTTATTCCAGATAAAGGATATATCTGATCAATAGAATGAATCAGATCGGGAGATCCGATCGGGGATGGGGAATGTATGGAGCATGAAACAGTGCATGAAGCAAATTATGCAACAGACCCCTACGTATGGGACAGGTGGCGTGACTAACAAACTCTTAAGACGCAAAGCTGCAATAAACAAACCATCAAGTAACAAGCTCCCAAGAAACAAGCACTCAAGCCTCAAGCGAGCGCTTTTTGCTGCGGCTGGTGTTCTGGCCGTGCTTACATTAATACTCGCGGTTATGGCGTGGAGTATATGGTCCTATGGTTATAGCAAAAGCCGCAATGCGGCTGGCGCCCTGGAGACTGCACTGGGCGATGCTCTGGGTGGCACTCCAGGGGATGCTCAGTGGAATGTTCAAGGGGACGCAGCGATCGTTCTTGGTGCAGCGGCATGGGACTGCAAGCCTTCACCGGTGCTGAGGGAGCGGATTGAAGAGTCGATCCGACTGTATCGGGCGGGCATGGTACAAAGCCTTATTTTTACCGGAGGTATTGGTACTGGGGATCGCTGCTCCGAGGCAGAAGCGTCGTGTGAATACGCGCTGCAACAAGGTATCCCGCCACATAAAATCCTCATGGAGTCGGAGTCGCGCATAACCGAGGAAAATCTGCGGAACGCGATGGAGGTGGCGCAGCAAAGCGGCTTCAGCCGCTTTTATGTCGTCAGCGACCCACTTCATATGAAGCGGGCCATGCGCGTATCGGAAAATCTGGAGATGGATGCCCGTCCGGCGCCGACATCAACGAGCGCTTACCGCAGCTGGCGGACGAAGCTCCCTTTTCTAGCACGCGAAACGTTATATTGGGCAGCTTATGAAATCAGCCGATTCCTTCCGAAGTCGCTCCGCTAATTCTCAATGCCTGTAGAGCTCCATTTTTTGCCGCAAGTTAAACTTATGCTAAAGTAGTAAGATATCGCCGGATTCGGCTACATGTTTACATAAGGAGCTTGATGGTACATGGAAATTCTGCTGCTCGTGCTCGTGCTGCTTGTGCTGATCGGCACGTCCAATGTCATTCAGCGGTTAGTCCCATTCCTGCCGGTGCCGATCATTCAGATTGCGCTGGGCATCGGAGTCGCTTACCTGCCAAGCTTACATCATGCTCCGCTCAACCCGGAGCTATTTTTTGTGTTGTTTATCGCGCCACTTCTATTCAATGATGGACAAATAACGCCAAGGGAAGATTTATGGCGGCTGCGCACGCCGATTATACTGATGGCGCTCGGCCTCGTTTTCGCCACAGTGCTTATTGCCGGACCGTTCATCCACTGGATGATTCCGGCGATTCCGTTGTCCGCCGCTTTTGCGCTTGCGGCGATTTTATCACCGACCGACGCGGTAGCGGTCGGCTCAATATCTAGCCGTGCCAAGCTGCCGGGCGGCATTCAGCGGCTGCTTGAGGGCGAAGCGCTCATGAATGACGCTTCTGGTCTCGTGGCATTCAATTTTGCGATTGCGGCTACCGTAACCGGTTATTTTTCACTGACTACCGCTGTTGGCAGCTTTATCGTTATTGCCCTTGGCGGACTAGTGCTTGGAGCGGTGCTCGGTTTTGCCGCCGTCTGGTTGCGGGTGTGGCTGCGCCGCTTGGGCATGGAAGATGTGACGGTTCATGTGCTCATTCTGATTCTGACGCCGTTTTTAGTGTTTTTGGCGGCAGAGCATTTGCATGTGTCCGGCATTCTTGCCGTCGTTGCGGCAGGTATTATGCATGCGGTTGAACGCGACCGTGTCGGCCCTGCAAACATCCGACTTAACGTGGTGGCGAACAGCACTTGGTCCGTTATTTTGTACTGCTTGAATGGGCTCGTCTTCATGCTGCTCGGCCTGGAGATTCCTGGTGTTATCTCGACGATCTGGAAAGACCCGAGTTATAACAACGGTCAGGTGATCGGCTACATTTTCGCGACTACGGTTCTGCTGCTTCTGTTGCGTTTCGTCTGGGTATGGGTGAGCGAGCGCAAATGGAAGCTGTCCCTGCTGACTGCACTTTCCGGTGTAAGAGGTGCCGTCACGTTGGCAGGTGCATTTTCGATTCCGCTGCTGCTTGGCGACGGCTCCCCCTTTCCGGAGCGTAATCTGATTCTGTTCATCTGCGCTGGAGTCATTCTGCTGACGCTCGTTGTGGCGAGTGTAGCGTTGCCGCTGCTCACCCGCGAGCCGGGAGCTGGGGCAAGCGGCAATGCCGAGGCAGCTGCTGCGGAGGCGGAACGCAGAGCGCGCATTTCTGTGTTGGAGGCGGGGCTGCATACCGTACGGGAAGAGATGCGCGAGGATAACGAGGCTGCAGCATTGGAGCTTAAATCCGACTATGCCAAAAGACTGCAGCAGCTCAGACGCGGCCTATTAATCGAGTCCGAATTCCGCGCTGCCATCGTGCCGCTACGACTTGAGGCGCTGGAAGTTGAGCGCAAGCTTGCTCAAGAGTGGCTAGCCGAGGGGCGTATTAGCCCAGGGCTGGAAGCCGGGATACAGACCTCGCTTAATCAGATCGAGCTTGCTCTTACGAACCGGACGAAGCTGATTTTTTCGCTGGTGTACGGGTTTTTCCTGCGGCTGTTCAAGTTGCCGGGACGTTTTCGTAAAGCCCGCCGTAAAGCACATCCCATCATGATGGCCTATGTTGAGTTCAAACAAGCCTCTATCGCCGCCGCGAAAAAGCGACTTCGTGAGGTAGAGACCGAATATAGCCATGATCTCGTCATGGCGCTATTGAGTCATTACGAGGAGCTTGAGCTTCGTTTGCGCAACGCAGGGTTGCCCCAGAACGTAACGGTATCTGTAACTGACCGCCGCGAGCTGGAACAAAAGGCTGTTCAGGCCGAGCGCAACGAGATTCAGCGATTATTCGAGGCAGGGGAAATCGATCGCAAACTTGCCGGAAAACTGCGGGTAGCTGTCAATTTCCGCGAAGCGAGCCATTTTGAGTTGGAACAGATGGGTACACATGCCTCGCATTAACTACACGAATATGAATTGCCAAAACGGAAACGGCCTGCGTTTGTGAATTAACTAAGAACCCCACGGTTTTCACCGTTGTGGAGGATCAAAGAAATAGAAGGAGTGATGTCGATTTGGAACGCGATTATTCCCGGCTGCAAACTGACGGTCCCAGCATCATGTCGATGAACATTAGCCACTATGGCGGAGCTTTTGCCCTATGGAACCGGACGGAAGGACTTGTGCTCAGCAAAGCAGACTCGCTGGAGGCAATTGCCGCATATCTGGAGCGGAATCCCGGAATGAGCTTTGTATGTTTAAGCGGGGAGCGCGTCGTGGGAACAGTGATGTGCGGTCATGACGGCAGGCGCGGTTATCTCTATCACCTGGCCGTGGACGAGGAGTTCCGCGGACTTGGTATCGGCCGTTTGCTGGCTGCGAGCTCGCTGGAGCGACTCGGGGAAGCCGGAATTGAGCGATGCCATCTGATGGTACTGGAGGATAACGACGGCGGCGCAGAGTTTTGGAGCCGGGCCGGTTGGGAGAGACGCAGCGGCATCCTGCTCTTTTCCAAAGATCCGGAAAGGGCAGCCGATCGGACTAAGGAAGAGGAACACGCAGAATGCACTTGATGAGCAAAACGAAGCTACCGGCACACGCCAATCATAATTTCTTTAGGCGGGTTTCACGAGTGGTGTTACTCCTTGCCGCGCTGCTATTGCTTGCTTCCTGCTCAGCGCCAGCGCCGCCGGTTTGGACCGGATCCAGTGACAGCTGGAAGGCAAGGGTGACCGTATCGGATAAATCGACGTTCATGTACAAGGTTGACTATATCGGCCAAAAGGAGTTAATCAAAGGTTACAGAGTTAAGTTTCTTGGAGACAGGTTGAATTTCGAAAGCGCGAGCGACAAGCAGGTGCAGGCGCCGCCATTCTATATCAGCAGTCAAATTTCAACTGGCCGGGATTATTCCGAAGAAAAAGAAATCCAGCTTACGGTAATGTGGAACGACAAACAGGAGACGATGACGCTGCGCAAGTAGGGTGGTATCCATCCCGTCCCGCATCCATTAGTCACTATTGACGCCTCAAAAACGGCGGCCGCTCCCAGTTAACAACTGGAAGGCGGCCGCCGTTTAATTTAAGTTATATTTTTACCATAGAAAATCTCGTCCATCTCGCCCTTAAGCTTCTCGGTAATCTCCGCCTGCTCCTCGGGACTCAGCTTATCCTTCGTATAACCGAACAGATAGTTATTGAGATCGAACTGCTTGAGCTTACATTTGGTGTGGAAAATATTTTCCTGATAGACATTCACGTCGATCATCTGAAACAGTTCTTTGGCTTCATCGGGAATATAGTTCTGGATGGAGCTAATATCATGATCAATGAACAGCTTATGTCCCATAATGTCACGCGTGAACCCGCGCACCCGATAGTCCAGCGTCATAATGTCGGTATCGAAGGATGAGATCAGGTAGGTGAGCGCCTTGAGCGGGCTAATCTCGCCGCAGGTGGACACGTCGATATCTGCACGAAATGTGCTGATGCCCTCATCGGGATGGTACTCCGGGTAGGTGTGGACAGTAATATGGCTTTTATCCAGCTGCAGCACGACGTTGGAAGGCATCGGACCGGGAGACTCGTCAAAAGCTTCCATTGGCACCTCTACGACCGGCCCCTCCGATACGAGCAAGGTAACGCTTGCGCCTTGCGGCTCGTAATCCTGCTTGGCCGTATTCAAAACATGCGCGCCGATAATATCGGACACATGATGGAGGATTTGATTCAGCCTCTCCGAGTTGTATTGCTCATCGATATAGGCGAGGTAGGCTTTCCGTTCTTCCTTGTTGCGGGTATAGCAGATGTCATACATATTGAAGCTGAGCGACTTGGTCAGATTGTTGAACCCATGCAGAGTTATGACTTGTTCATGCGTCAGTTTCATCCCGCTTTCCTCTCCTTATGCAGCTTGCCGGAAAAGCAAGTTATTATCCTGTTTTATAACCCATCTTGTGCGATTTGACCCAGCTTATGGACGATGCTCAGCCCTGTGCCTTCGGTACTGGCGGCACAGCTTGATCGGCTGCAGCCTTGCCGGAGGAGCCGCCGGAGCCGCGCTTGCTACTCGCGCGGGAGCTGCGGTGCGCCGGATCGAGGCGCCGCTGAAGCGCACCGAGGCCGATATCGGCGACAATCGCCAGCAGCGCCGCAGGAATCGCCCCGGCATAGATCCGCAGCGAGTTCTGGCCGTTGATCCCGGCGTACAACTCGCGTCCAAGACCGTCGCCGCCAACAAGTGGAGCGATCGTGGCAACGCCGATGGCGATGACGGCCGCGACGCGCAGGCCGGTCATCATATAAGGCAGCGCCAGCGGCACGCGCACACGCCAAAGCTGCTGCCAGCGGTTCATGCCAACGCCGCGCGCCGCATCAATCAGGCTGCTGCTTACTTGCTGCAGCCCGACGTACGTATTGCGTACGATGGGATTAAGGGAGTACAGGAACAATCCTACGGTCACGGTCGTGTTGCCGAGTCCCATCCAGAGCATGAGCAGCACGAGCATGGCGAGGGATGGCAGCACCTGCAAAATACCGGTGATCGACAGAATGATCCGGGAAAGCCAGCGGCTTTTCATGCACAGGACGCCGAGCGGGACGCCGACCAGCAGAGCGAGCAGTACGCCGAGCGTTACCATTTGCACATGCTGCAGGAAATATTCCCCCATCAACCCCCGATTGCGCCAAAAATAGTCCACGAAATCGACGAAGTTAACACTGGTATCCGGCATTATTGAATCAGCCCCTTCTGCTTCAGAAAGGCGAGGGCGACCTCGCGCTCACTTTTTTTCTCGATGTCTACTTGATAGTTCAGATCGACCATTGTATCGATATCCATCATCCCGATGAGCGGCTGAATCGCCTCTTTTACGCCGGGATAACGCTCCTGCATCTCCTTGCGCATAACCGGTGATGCATCGTAAGGAGGGAAAAATTGCCGATCATCCTCCAGCGTTTTCAGCTGAAATGCTTTGAGCCGGGCATCGGTGGAATAGGCAAGTACGATGTCTACCTGTTCGTTTTTCACGGCCGTATAAACGAGGCTGAGCTCCATCGGAAAAGCTTTGGCAAAAGTAATGCCATATTCCTTCTGGAAAGCGGGATAACCGTCGCTCACCCGCTCCAGCCAAGAGGTATCAACGCCGAAGCGCATGGTGGCGGCATCCGGCTTGATGTCGGAAATGGTTTTGTAGCCTTTTTCCTTGGCAACCTGCTCGCGCACAGTGAACGCGTACGTATTCTCGAAGCCGAGCGGGTCCATCCAATCAAAGCCGTAGTACTTGTCGAAGCCTTCTTGAGCCTGGCGCAGCACGGCTGCACGCTCTTTGGTTTGCTCGATAGGGAAATGGTTGTTAAAAATCTCTCCCGAATACAACGTCGCCAGATCGATGTCACCCCTGTCGAGCGCGTTGAATACAAGCGGACTGGCGGCTAGGTCGGGAATGACCTTCACCTCAAGTCCGGTGTTTTGTTCAATTAACGTTTTGTACATTTCCGCCAAAATCTTAGTCTCAGTGAACGTCTGAGCTCCGATAATTAGATCGGGACGGTTGCCGCAGCCGGCAACGCCTGCCAGTAACAGTGCTCCGAACAAGGGCAGGACTGCTTTTCGCATAAATGCCTTCCTCACGCCGCAGCACCTCCCCGCATGCCGAAGCGACGGTTCAACACCGACTCCAGCCAGCCGAGCAGTAGATCGGCGACAAGGGCAAGCAAGATGGCGCCGAGCGCTCCAGCTATAATCAAGTACGGCTGATTAACGCCCATGCCTGCTACGATAAGCTGTCCGAGCCCGCCGGCTCCGACCAGTGTAGCAAGCGTCGCCCAGCTAATGATATATACCGTCGTCAGGCGGACGCCGGACATAATATAAGGCAGTGCCAGCGGCAGCTGAACACGCAACAAGCTCTGGACGGACGAATAACCGAGTCCGCGCGCCGCTTCCAGCACATGGGGATTAACAGAGCGGAAGCCTTCATAGGTGTTGCGCAGAACTGGCATGATGGAATAGAGCAGCAGCGCAAGTATGGCCGGCTTCGTCCCGATGCCCATGAGTGGGATGAGAATGGCAAGCAAGGCCAGGCTTGGAATCGTCTGCAACAGATTGGCGATAAAAAAGACGGTGCTGCTCAGCCAAGGCAGTCGACTATGGACGAGTAACACGGCAAGCGGCAACGAGATGGCAGACCCTAGCGCAACTGCGGCGAGGGAAAGCGTCAAATGCTCGCGCAGGGCGGTCATAATATCGGGCAGCCGCTCGATAAGGAAAGCGAAGAAGCCGCTCATGAGCGAGCCTCCCGGCCGGACTCGCTATCCTGATCGTCGGAGTCATTTTCACGGGTGGAGCCCGTTGGCTCTAAGCTTGGAACGCTGTTGCTCGGGGAAATATTCGGTTCCATCCCGGGAGTAATGTCTGTCCGTGATTGTCCTGGCTCATCGTTGGAGTTATCGGATTGATCGTATTCCATCATCGGCAGCTGCTCAGCCAGATGGCGCACAACGCTGCCTCGCGTAATAAGGCCAATGAAACGGCCGCTTTCGTCAACTACGGCTACGTTGTGCAGACGATGCCCCGCAAGCAGTTCCACGGCTTGAGTGAGCGGCGTGCCGGACACGACGGAATAGCGCACAGGCAGCATGACATCCGCCACGGTTTTGTCCTCATCACGATAGCTATCCATCACATTGTAAATTGAAACGCTGCCTAGCAGCTTTCTTTGGCGATCAACCACATACAGGGAGTCAACTTTGCGTCGCTCCATTGTGCTGATCGCTTCGGCAAGGCCGCGGCTCGGATACGTTACGGCAGGCTGCGTGATCATGACCTCATCAACGGAAGGGGTGTCATGCATGGCGGCTCCCAATTCAGAGGTAGATTCCCGCTCCTGCTCTGAAGCCACGACAATTTGCTCCTGATCAAGCCGCTTTTGCCCGATGAAGCTTCGCACGAAGTCATTAGCTGGACGGCGGAGGATGCGATCAGGCGTATCGCTCTGAACAACTTCTCCATCTTTCATCAGCACGATGCGATCGGCTATTTTGAGTGCTTCATCCATATCATGGGTGACAAACACAATCGTTTTGTGGAGTTCTTGCTGAAGCCTGGCAACATCTTCTTGAAGCTGCTCGCGGCTCATGGGATCAAGTGCGCTGAATGGTTCATCCATCAAAATGATGTCGGGATCAGCTGCAAGCGCCCGCACAACGCCGACGCGCTGCTGCTGGCCGCCGCTTAGCTCAGATGGGTAGCGGTCGCGGTACAGCTCTGGCTTGAGCCCGACCATGTCGAGCAGTTCATCGACGCGGCTGGACATTTTGTCCGCGGTCCAGCGTTTAAGGCGGGGAACGATGGCCACATTGCGGGCTATCGTCATATGTGGGAACAGGCCAACACTTTGAATGACATAACCAATGCTCCGGCGCAGCTCCACCGGATCGATGGACAAAATGTCGCTGCCGTCGATCTTAATTGAGCCGCTTGATGGGGAAACGAGACGATTGATCATCCGCATTGTGGTCGATTTACCACAGCCGCTCGGCCCGATCAGCACGGTCATTTCGCCTTTTCGGAACTCCAAATTAATATTTTTGAGGGCGTGGAAGCCATCATCGTACACTTTGTTTACATTTTGAAACTGAATCATGATGTCTTAACCTCCGTATTGCACTAGGGCATGATTTCCGACCAGACTACATTTACAGCTGCGTACAGCGGCTTGAGCCGACAGAATTATACGCTAAAGGTTCTCTATAACCGTTAGAGCGATATTTGAATCGCTTTTGCCCTTATGGTTGTTGTCTAAAGTAAGTATGTTCCTGATGCTGGATGTTCATCCAGCACCGTAAATTCCCTTAACGGGCGGGTGTTTAGGGTTCACTTCCGAATTGGCATACTGAAATCGGAACATGCTACAATTTACGAATGGAAAGGGGGCGAAGATATGGATCGGGATACCATGCCGTCCAAGCTGATGGTGTACCATGTCGCGGGCGTAGCGACCTATCCGTCCACCTTTGTTGAATGCCGAAAGCAGCTGGAGCGGATCCTCGCGCTGCATGGCACGGAAGCCTCCTTTGAAACGCTATTCCCCTACGGCGATTATTCTCGCAGCATGTGGCGTCAAATATGGGAGGTTCGCTCCGATCTGACGCGCTTGGTGCTGCCTACGCGCATCGGTAGCAAAACGATGCTTCGCGAAATTGAGCGCTCGCATGAGGGAGGGCCGATTTTGCTTATCGGGCATAGCGGCGGCGGCGTGGCCGCCTATCAGACTGCCCGCATGCTGCTCCGTCAGGGCATTCCGCCAGAGGAGCTGCGCGTAGCCCAGATCGGCTCGCCGAAGGTGCCGGTGGATGACGCATTAAAGGCATCCGTCGGTTATTTCTACGCCGTGAATGCGGCCGGCAAGCCGGCCGATCCCATCACGCGAATAGGCAGCTGGGCCGGATGGGCAAGCGGCGGTTCGGGACGGGTTCCGGCATGGAGCCGCGCGCGCCATGCTCCAGGGCATATGCAGGGGTTGAGGGTGATCGGCGGGCATACGAATTATTTTCGCCATCAGCTGCCCTATGTGGATGAGCGCTCGCTGAGCAATCTGGACAAAACCGTCGGAGCAATGGCCGAGTGGTTGAAGTCGAGCTATTTCTCAAGTACACTATTAAAAGGTTAGTAAATATAATGCGGAGGGGGCGACGCTCATGTATGAGATCCGTCGTAACGAGGATCGGTTCCACCGGGAGAACGACTGGCTGAAGAGCAGCCTTAGCTTCACCTTTGGGGATTATTATGAAGAAGAGAATCGCAGCTTCGGTCCGCTATGCGTGTTCAACGAGGATGTTATCGCAGGAGGCAGAGGTTTCGGGGCGCATCCGCATCGTGAAATGGAGATCGTCTCGGTCGTACTCAGCGGACATCTGAAGCATGAGGATAGTGCTGGCAACAGCGCAGTGACAACTTACGGCGGCGTGCAGCGCATGACTGCCGGCACTGGCATCGTCCATTCGGAAGTTAATCCGGAGGGGGATGAGCCGGTTCATCTGTTGCAAATCTGGTTCACGCCGGAGACACGGCGGCTTGAGCCATCCTATGAGACAAGCAGCTTCGATCCGAAGTCCGCGCATGGGCAGCTGCTGCCGATTGTATCGCGCGATGCGGCAGGACCCGGAACAGCGAGCATCCATCAGGATGTTAATATGTATCTGTCCGTTTTGGATGCGGGAGCGGCAGTAACCCATCATACTCGCCCTGAAAGATTGATCTACCTGTTCGTCATCGACGGCAGCCTGGAGGCGCAAAGTATGGGTGAGCTGCGGACTGGCGACACGCTGCGGGCGGACGGACTGTCCGCACTTGAAGTTAAAGCTGGCTCCGAGGGAACGAGAGTGCTGCTGATCGATATGGCAGCGGTGCAGGGTGGAGGCGAGCCATCATGAGCGAAAGGCTTTTGATTAAACTTGTCGTTGGTCGTGTGCTCGTGGATACAACGGAGTTCAAGCTTCCTCTCCTCGTCGAGCAGGGCGGTCGCGGCTGGATCATTTCTGTGGGTGGACTTGGCAACCGCGAGGCGGAATATATCGGCGCCAACATTGATCAACTGAACTTTTTCCATTTTATATCCGATGATTCTGACGATAATTCCCATGATTCCGGTTCCGAGACGGGGCTGATCCGCAAGTTCTGGCTGTATGATCTCGATCGCCCATTGTATCAGTACGACCCAGCAACGGGCGAAGCTGTGTTTGAGGTAGACTCTCGCGTGGCTTATTCCAACGAGCGTGTGTAGACTTTTTGGACGAGGGAATCGTCTATAGAAAATGAAGCTCCGGGCAGTAACCGCCCAGACAGCGATTTCATATTGTGGAGCATGAAGGAAAGGAGGAGGTCTCAATGGCTAACACGCACACGTACTCCCGCAGGGAAGAGGTGGCCAATGCGATCACGCATGGCATCGGCACGGTTCTCAGCATTGCAGCACTCGTGCTGCTGATTGTGTTCGCTTCATGGAAAGGGACAGCGATGCATGTCGTCAGTTTCACCATTTACGGGACGGCGATGCTGCTGCTGTACACCGCATCCACGCTTGTACACAGCTTTAGGGAAGGCAAGGTTAAGGACTTTTTTGAGGTGCTTGATCACTCGTTCATCTATGTGTTCATCGCCGGGACGTACACACCGCTAATGCTTCATACGATCGGCGGCAAGCTGGGCTGGACGCTGTTTGGCATCGTCTGGGGACTGGCCGTCGCAGGTGTTGTGTTCAAATCCTTTTTCGTCAAACGGTTCCTGTTCACCTCGACGATTTTGTACATTCTGATGGGTTGGATGGTCGTGTTTGCCTGGGGCCCCCTCACCGAAAGCCTTGCGCCGACCGGCTTGACCCTACTAATTGCTGGAGGTCTGAGCTACACGTTTGGGACGATCTTTTACATGTGGCGCAGCTTCCCTTACCATCATGCCGTTTGGCATTTATTCGTGCTCGCAGGCTCGGTTTTGCATTTCTTTACGATATTGCTATATGTTCTTCCTTAGAGACATTCGGGATTGTATACAAAAAGACAGCGGATCGAAATTTCGATCTCCGCTGTCTTTTTTGATTAGGATTTAACGGTCCAATGATCCAGCCTTGTTAGTTCAACAGTAGAATCATGGTTGTCTTTCAGCCAGTTTAGCGCTTGTATGACTAACGGTGAACTATTGTTTGATGATAAAAGGTTAACGTCGATCCACTCTGATCCAACGGAATCGTTATTGCATATCCATGCAATATCCGGCTTCTCCGCCTGCATACTCCACTTCGTAGTAGATAGCAATGTGATGAATATGCGTTGTTCCGCGCTTTTCTAACCGATAGGGAATGACATAATCAAGAGTACCGAGATTTCGGATGATGTTGATCTCGATCCCTGTTTCTTCTTTGAACTCTCTGTGGAGCGCGTGGGCCAAGGGCTCATTGGTCTCAACGGTTCCACCTGGAAGGTCAAAGCGGTTCGTATAGGGGCCGCCTTGCTTATGAACTAATAAGATTTTACCCTCATGAATACAAATACCATATACACCAAGATGTCGATGCCAGATTTCCTCCATAGTATCCCTCATTACAGATTACGATTTGGGTTCAAATCATATCAAAATCAATAATTCGCCAGTGATGCCGGATCGCTTGCTCCAAACGTTCCTTGTCCTTCTCCCGAAAAAGCTCTGCGATAAGGCGATGTTCGCTATTGACCTGCCTCAGCAAAGTCGCGAGCTTCTCCGTGTCATCGCTGGCATAGCTCTGGCGCATGAAGCCGTTTTTGAGCGAGTTAAGCGTATCGATGAGCGGCGTGTTGCCGCATTTGTTCTGATAATACTCGTGAAATTCCGACTGATGTGCGTAATAATCAGTAAATTCGTGAGCATCGATATCCTCTTCAATCATATCGACTAAACGCTCCAACTTTTTGAAATCGCGTTCTTCCAGCAAGTCGCAAGACAGCGTCGCGGCGAGTGCATCAAGCGTGCCGAGCAGAAGCGAGTAATCTTCTTTTTTCTTGCTGTCGAACGCCTTTACCGTGAAGCCGCGTCGCGGCAAGTAATCGAGTAAGTTATCCGATGAAAGCTGGAAAAGAGCCTCTCGTGTAGGTGTACGGCTAATATCCAGCTTTTTGCATATTTCTGCCTCGTTAATTTTGGAGCCTGGCTGCAGGCGTCCACTCTGAATGCGCTGAGCAATATATTCATAAACATGATCTTTTAAGGATTGGTATTTGAGCTGCATGCCAAGACTCCTTTACCGCGTTATTCTACTGGCTGGTTCGATAGCCCAATATTGCATGGATATGCAATATTCTGTATACATCTTATCTACCGCCATCATATCACCGTGGTACGGCTTCATCAAGTAATTAAATCACCGAAATATGGAAGAAAGACGGGTTATAGCCGTCCAATTTCGGAAGAGTCAGAATATTCGTTGTCGACGGAAATACGTTATGTTATGATTGCTGGCAAAAGTGCTTATTTTTTTGAGGCAATGTGAATATTGTATACAGATTTCCGAGAAAAAATAACAAAGTTGCCGCAGCCGCGTGGCGTTCACTATTGAAGCTTTCCACTTTTGGGTCATGCTGGAAGGAATCATCCTGCAGCGAAGCGAATAGGATAGAGCAGCAAGAAGCAGGCTCCACCTGCGCTTGAAACAGGCTCCAACGGCAACAAGAAGGCAGATTAGTTGAACTAAAGAAACAAGCGAGGAAGCGAATCGAAGCGAACCGAACCGAATCGAAGCGAACCGAACCGAATCGGCCTACTGGAGAAGCAACGCGTCCGCCTCTGTAGACGGATTCCCCCCGTTTATAAGGGATAGTAAAGTTCAGCTTGTACAACTGGGCAATTAGCAACAACAATACAGATCCACCTGGATGATCGTTGAATCCAGGTTTTTTAACCGAATTATTTGTATACAGAATACAATATTCATAATTATGCAGACGGGAGAGGTTTTATGAACTCGGCACATACGATCGAAATTTCCGATAAGTACGCAGCGCATAATTATCATCCTTTGCCAGTTGTTATCGAGGAAGCTGAGGGAGTATGGGTTAAAAGTCCAGAAGGAAAAAAGTATATGGACTTTCTCAGCGCTTATTCGGCGCTTAACCATGGGCATCGGCATCCCGCACTCATCGCTGCGCTCAAGGAGCAGGCCGATCGCGTAACTTTGACCTCGCGAGCTTTCCATAGTACTGCGGCAGGAGAATTTTACGAGAAGCTGGCTGCTTATACGGGCAAAAGTAAAATCATCGCCATGAATACTGGTGCCGAAGCAGTTGAAACCGCTCTCAAAGCAGCGCGGCGCTGGGGTTATCGGGTGAAGAGTGTGCCGGATAATGAAGCGGAAATCATCGTCTGCAGCGGTAATTTTCATGGCCGTACTTTGGCGATCACTTCTTTTTCCTCACATGAGGAATACCGCAGCGGGTTCGGACCGTTTCTGCCTGGCTTCATCATGGTGCCGTATGGCGACTTGGAGGCGATGGAGGCAGCGATAAGCGACCGCACTGCAGCTGTGTTAGTCGAACCGATCCAGGGCGAGGCCGGCATCGTCCTTCCACCGGAAGGTTATCTTCGCGGCTTACGAGAGCTATGCGATAGGCATCATGTGTTGTTCATCGCTGACGAGATTCAGACCGGCTTCGGTAGAACTGGTAAGCCTTTCGCTTGTGATCGCGAAAATGTCACACCGGATTTGTATGTGATGGGGAAAGCTCTCGGAGGCGGTATTTTGCCAATCTCCGCAGTGGCCGCTGGCGAAGAGGTGCTCGGACTATTCGAGCCAGGCTCTCACGGCTCCACCTTCGGCGGCAATCCACTCGCCTGCGCGGTCGCTTCAGCCGCTTTGGATGTGTTGGAGCAGGAGGATCTTGCAGGCCGATCGTTGCGACTTGGTGAGCTCACGATGCAGCGTTTGCGGGAGATGGACAGTCCCATCGTCAAAGAAATTCGCGGCAGCGGTTTGTTCATCGGAGTGGAGCTGCACGGCCCGGCGCGTCCTTATTGCGAGCAGCTCATGCAGCTTGGCCTGCTGTGCAAGGAAACGCATGAAAATACAATCCGCCTCGCGCCGCCGCTGACCATTACGGAGGAAGAGCTGGATTGGGCGCTGGAGCGCCTTCACCTTGTATTAGTCGGCGCAGCGGTTAGCGAGTAGTTCAAGTAGCTTTTGCTACTTGAGTGAGCTCGTTCGCGGCGGAGCGTCCGAAGCAAGTAGCTTTTGCTACTTGAGCGAGTCCGTTCGCGGCCGAGTGGTCGAAGCAAGTAGCTTTTGCTACTTGAGTGAGCTCGTTCGCGGCCACGAGGGCGAAGCAAGTAGCTTATGCTACTTGAATGAGCTCGTTCATGGGCCGAGTGGGCGAAGCAAGTAGCATTTGCTACTTGAGGTGAGCTCGTTCGCGGCCACGAGGTCGAAGCAAGTAGCTTTTGCTACTTGAATGAGCTCGCTCGCGGCCGAGTGGTCGAAGCAAGTAGCTTTTGCTACTTGAGTGAGCTCGTTCATGGGCCGAGTGGGCGAAGCAAGTAGCTTTTGCTACTTGAATGAGCTCGCTCGCGGCCGAGTGTCCGAAGCAAGTAGCTTATGCTACTTGAGCGAGTCCGTTCGCGGCCACGAGGGCGAAGCAAGTAGCTTATGCTACTTGAATGAGCTCGTTCATGGGCCGAGTGGGCGAAGCAAGTAGCATTTGCTACTTGAGGTGAGCTCGTTCGCGGCCACGAGGTCGAAGCAAGTAGCTTTTGCTACTTGAATGAGCTCGCTCGCGGCGGAGCGTACGAAGCAAGTAGCTTTTGCTACTTGAATGAGCTCGTTCATGGGCCGAGTGGGCGAAGCAAGTAGCTTTTGCTACTTGAATGAGCTCGCTCGCGGCCGAGTGTCCGAAGCAAGTAGCTTATGCTACTTGAGCGAGTCCGTTCGCGGCCACGAGGGCGAAGCAAGTAGCTTATGCTACTTGAATGAGCTCGTTCATGGGCCGAGTGGGCGAAGCAAGTAGCATTTGCTACTTGAGGTGAGCTCGTTCGCGGCCACGAGGTCGAAGCAAGTAGCTTTTGCTACTTGAATGAGCTCGCTCGCGGCGGAGCGTACGAAGCAAGTAGCTTTTGCTACTTGAGCGAGCTCGTTCGCGGCCGAGCGGTGTACGGAGGAGTCAATTTACAGCGAGCAAGATAGCCTCTTTTGTAACTAGAATTGGAATCCCGCTTGTTTAGGTTAGATCGAATCGAGTATAAGCCTAATTCAACTGATAAAGGGGTAATCCGCTATGTTCAGTCAAGCCGAATCATTCACGAGCCGTCCAGACGCCGCAAAAAAAATCCAGCTCATCCATGCACCATTCTGGCTGGGCGGAGGAAGGGCCGGAGCCGAGCTCGGCCCGGAAAGCATCATCGAAGCTGGCATGAAACGCCAACTGAAAAGCATGGGCCTTGAGCTCGCTGGAGAGACCGTTGTTGATGTGCCGAGACTGGCGGCTGAGCCAGCTCCGGCGATGGCGAAGATGAAGTATCTTCAGGAAGTAATAGAGATGGCAGGTTTGCTAGGCGAGCAGGTTTACCGCACGGTGGGAGCAGGTCTGTTTCCGCTCATCATGGGTGGCGACCATAGCATCGCGATTGGCACGCTGGCCGGCTTGACCGGACATTACGGGAACCTCGGCTTGATCTGGTTCGACGCGCATGGCGACCTCAACACGGAGGAAACGACTCCATCCGGGAACATTCACGGAATGTCGCTTGCTGCTGCTGTTGGACGGGGTTCTTTTACGCTAAAAGATATTGCTGGCTCAGGACCGTATATCCGCAAAGAAAATGTTGTCATCATCGGTGCCCGCGAACTGGATCTGGGAGAGAAGGAGTACATTCGCGCAGAAGGAATCACTTGTTTCACGATGCATGAAATTGACCGAATGGGCATCCATGCCGTCATGGAACAGGCGATTGCGATTGCCGGACGCGGTACAGACGGCGTTCACGTCAGCTTCGACCTCGATTGTCTCGATCCGCTAGAAGCCTGCGGTGTAGGTACACCTGTACCTGGAGGGCTCAACTACCGCGAAGCACACTACGCAATGGAGCTGTTGGCAGAAACGGGGCTTGTCACCTCGATGGAGCTCGTCGAAGTCAATCCTTTGCTGGATCAGAACCGCCGAACGGCTCGGCTGGCCGTGGAGCTGGCTGCATCGCTGCTTGGCAAACGAATTTTGTAATCCAACTTAATCATCAACTTGATCATCAATTTAATCATCAATCTAATAACCAACATACAACATGTGCAAACCGGGAGCCTACTTTGTTAGAAGCTTTTTCCCGGTTTTTTGCTGTCTGCTCACGCAGCTGATTCACGTTAGCGGGAGGTGTTAGGCTATGTTTTGTAAATATATTCTATGAATAAAGATGCATAATCTCGCGTTATCTCTCTAGATCGCATCATATCGCAGTTTTCAACGAACAAGGCTGTGCAGAATTAGTAGTGGATGTTATAATCTCTCCCATACAATATACAGTGTTATGAATATTGTATACATAGCTAGAATGATAGATTCATTGCATTCAACTTAGGGAGGAATTGGGTTTTGTACATTCAGAAAAAGAGAAAAAAAAGCAAAGCTCTGTTGTCCGCTGCTGTAGCCTTGTCCGTCATCGGATCAATCTTGTCACCGGCTGCATATGCAGCCGAATCCACAGCCGCGCCATCTGCGGTGATGTCATCCGCGGCGCTAGAGGCGCTCGCCGCGCAAACGCTTGTCGGAACACAGCTTAAAGGGGGACAGCCTGGTTATGACGCTTACGGTTATCTAAGTCATCTCACAGGGACGATCGGTTCACGTCCAGCTGGCTCCGCAGAGGAAGCTGCGGCACGAGACTATATCAAGCTTGAGCTTGAGAACATGGGTTACAGCCCAACAGTTCAAGAGTTTGTGTACAAAATCAAAACCACAGAAGGCAGAAGCAGCAACGTTATTGCTGTCAAGCATGGCCAGTCTCCACGCACGATTATCGTCGGAGCTCATTATGACAGTGTCAAAGCACCAAGCAAGGGAGCAGACGATAACGCGTCTGGCGTTGCAGTCATGCTTGAGTCGGCTAAAGCGATCTCGCAACAAAGCCTGCCTTATACCGTTAAGTTCGTTGCATTCGGCTCTGAAGAAAACGGCCTGCAAGGCTCCAAAGCCTATGTAGCCGCTATGACGGAGGAAGAGAAAAATAATACCGTCGCTATGATCAATCTGGACAGCCTTGCAGCAGGCGACAACATGTATGTTTATGGCAACGAGGGTGACGCTGGCTTCGTACGCAACCAGGCGCTCGCCATTGCGCAGAGGCTGGGACTGAACGTGCAGACGCAGCAAGGAGTCAATCCAGATTTCCCGGCGGGAACAACGGGCGACTGGAGCGATCATGCTCCTTTTAAAGCTGCTGGAATTCCTTACGGTTATCTAGAAGCGACCAATTGGAGCCTTGGTGACAAGGATGGTTATACCCAGACGGAAAAAGACGGGGCAATCTGGCATACGGGCAAGGACAGCCTGGAGTATTTGCAGGCCAACTATCCGGGACGCGTTGATGAGCGGCTGAGCACCTTCAGTTCTGTTCTGACGACGCTGCTGCAAGAGATCAAAGAGCCTGGTAAAGTGCTGCTTCTCAGCAACGACAAGGCTTCACTTACCGAAAAACGTACCATTGCAGTCGAGTTTACGATTCCACCTAGAAGCACGGTAACGGATGACACATACCTCAACTGGACCTACGGCGGCAAGCCGTTATCCGATTGGAAACAGCGTGACTCCAAAGCGAAGGAAACCGATAAAGCGTTCATTTACCTGGATGGCAAACCAGTCATCGCAAATGGGAAAGTGACAGCGAACATCGTGTTCGACCTGGCCTATGGCACGAAGGATCTGTCACCGAGAACAATCCGTGTGGACTATCCGAAGCTGCTTGGCACGAACGAGCTGATGGTGACGGACAAAAAAGGCAATCGCCTCGCTTCCGCGCCGATCAAGCTGAACGTGTACGATTCTTTCCGCTCGTATGACGAGATTCGTCCTGAGATTGACCGCATTACGGCGGAAGCGAAGCAGGATCGTTACATCGAGACGAGCGTACTTGGCAAATCGGTGCAAGGCCGCGACATCAACTTCACCATTTTGGCGAAGGACAAAGCGTCCGTTGACCAGTATGTGAATGAGACGCTGCCAGCAATGATCAATGATCCAGCTGGACTGCAGGCCAAAATCCGTAACGGTCAATTGAGCGGATACAAAGTGCCGATCTGGATCAACAATATCCATCCGGACGAGACGCCGGGTGTCGATTCGATTCTGAACTTCTTTGAAGAGATGACGAAGAAGGACACGATCGAATACAACACAACCGACAAAAACGGTATCACTCAGAAGGTAACCATCAACATCAGCGAAGCGCTGGATAATGTTATTTTCCTGATGAATTTCACACAAAATCCAGATGGCCGCTACAATAATGACCGTGCCAATGCGAACGGCTTCGACCTGAACCGTGACAACTCCTACCAGACGCAGCCGGAGACGAAAATTGTCACCCAGGAAATTGCTAAATGGTCGCCGCTGTCGTTCCTTGACTTGCACGGCTTTGTCGGTGAGTTCCTGATTGAGCCTTGCACACCGCCGCATGATCCCAACATCGACTACGATCTGCTGATCGACAACATGGTGGAGCAGGCGCATGCGATGGGACGCGCAGCTGTAGCGAATACTTACTACGATAAGTACCACATTCCTTATGTGGAAGCGAAGGCGACAGCGAATGATCCAAGCTACAAACCGATTGGTTATGACAAAGGATGGGACGATGCTTCCCCGGCCTATACGGCGGTATATGCGATGCATCAAGGCGCACTTGGCCATACCATCGAGATTCCTGAGCTGAACGAGGAATCGACAACAGCGCTGCTGTACACGCTGCTGGCTTCTACCGATTATGTGATCAAGAACAAGCAGAAGTTGTTCCTGAACCAGCTCGAAGTATACGAGCGCGGCATCAACAACGTAGACAGCCCGGCCGTCGACAAGTATTTGGTCAATGCTAAAAATGAAGAAATCGGACGTCCGCGTCCGGATGGCAAGAGCTTTTTCCCGGATTATTATGTTCTTCCTGTAGATGCATCGGTTCAAAAGAACGCACTGGAAGCCGCCAATATGGTGAACTACCTGCTCCGCAATGGGGTAAAGGTAGAGAAATCGAATCGCGCGGTGACGGTGGATGGAGTCACTTATCCAGCAGGCACTTATATCGTTCCTATGACGCAAGCGAAACGCAGCTTCGCCAACCTGGTGCTCTATGATGGCATCAATGTATCGGACTTCGACGAAATGTATGCGGATATTGTGCAAAGCTTCTCTTATATGAGAGGATTCGACCGCTACACGGTATATGCAAAAGGAGCCTTCTCCGGCGCCACGGCTCCGGTAAGCTCGGCAGAGAAACCGACTAGCGCCGTATCAGGCTCGGCGACGCATTATGTAATCCGCAGTACGAACAATGACGCGGTGCGCGCGGTGAATGAATTGACGGCTGCCGGCAAAGCGGTCACGCTGCTTAACAAGGGCGGGCAAGGTTACGAGTTGGGCGATTACCTCGTTTCCTACTCCAACCTCAAGCCGTTGCTCGGCAAATACACGCTGCAAACCGTACCGTTCCCGGCTGGAACAGCAGTGGAAGGCAAGCTTTTGCCATCGGTGAAAGTTGCTTCTTCGGGCGTACCGGCGTTTGCCTTGAACGATCTTGGTTACACCGTAACGAAGGATCAGGCGTCCAGCGATGTGCTGGTCAATTCGTTCAACAAGTCACTCGTCGAGGCGGGCAAGCCGTTTGTTGGATACGGTCGCTCGTGGGCGAACACACTGAAGAGCTCGGGGCTGCTTCCAGGCTTGGACTTCAAGACGACAGGCAGCACACATGAAGGTTTGTTCAAAGCGGAAGTAAGCCAAGACAGTATCATCGGTGCGCCTTATGAGGCAAAAGATTATCTGTATACGCAATCTGGAACTTACTTCACGAATATTCCGGATGGGGCGGCAATCGTCGCTAAAGCTAGCTCCGAGAATGATTTCTTCGTTGCCGGCTGGTGGCCAGGTTATGAAAATGTAAAAGGCAAAACGATCGGTTTCACCTATAAAAAGGATCTGACCGACATCACGCTCTTCTCCAACGAGCTGACGAACAAAGCGCATCCGCAGGCGCAGTACCGTTTGCTGGCGAATGCGATCTACAAAGCAGCTCCAGGGGCTGCGGCTGGTTCGATGAATGACGGTAATGGCGAAGTTCCGGCGCCGGATAACGGTAACCAACCATCGTTCCCAGGACCGATTCCAACACCGACGCCAACGCCAAGTCCTTCTACTGCACCAAGCGTGACACCAGATCCGACACCAACGCCTACGCCGCCGGTGAAGGCGCCGGAGTTCAAGGACCTTGGTCCAGTTGCAGCTTGGGCATCCGCAGCGATTAATGAGCTGGCAGCTAAAGGCATCTTGAGGGGTCTTACTGGCGATACATTCGGCCCACTGAAAAAGCTGACTCGCGCTGAGTTTCTGACGATGCTTGCACGCGCTTATGAGCTGCCAGCAAGTGACAAGGCGGCAAGCTTCAGCGATGTGCCTGCAGGAGCATGGTACAGCGAAGCGGTTGCCCAAGCGGTTGCCGCAGGCATTGTGAAGGGTACGGGCAACGGCAAGTTTGAGCCGAACCGTCCGGTAACTCGCGAAGAGATGGCAATTATGGCGGCCAACGTGTGGAAGCTGAACTCTGAGCCGACCACGCCGGACATTGCTGCTGCGCTTAGCGGTTTTGCCGATAAAGGCTCTATCGCTTCCTATGCGAAGGAAGCTGTAGGACTGCTTGCGAGCGAAGGGATTATTCTCGGCACGGGAGATGGCAAGTTCACGCCGAGGGGTGATGCGAATCGCGCCCAAGCTGCGGTGATCGTTAGCCGCTTGTTGCTCGCTTCGTAATTTATTAAGATAACCTGTTTATGCAATATTGGAACATGGATGGAGAAGAACGGCTTTGGATCGTTCTTCTCTCTGCTGTTTGTAAAGCAATGAAGTAGGTTGTTCTTCTTTATGGAAGCTTCTGAGGTTAAAAGGAAGCAAACAAAGTGGTATAGGAAAGCTGTTGCGGTGAATTAGCGGATGTGAATTATTTTCGTTAGATAAAGCAACAATGTATTAAAGAATAAAAGGAATAGTATTGTACTAAACTAAATCAAGAATAAAATCATGGATAAAACAAAGCCAATTGGGCAATATTGTTAGGTTTATTGCATATTTATACCGAACCATTGTGCTTAGAGTCAGGCGATGTTATACTGGCTACCGTGTAATTAATATTAATTTCTATGCATAATTCAATCACATTCTTAGGGCAGGGGAGATACAGATATGAAAAAGGTATGGACGGTAACAATCGCGGCAGCACTGCTGCTCAGCGCATGTGGACAGAAGGAGAGCGCGGACAACAACGCAGCTTCCAATGCAGGAGCAGGCGGCGGAACCGAGCAAAAAACGCTGACTCTGGGTACAAGCGCTGATTATGCACCTTATGAGTTCCACAAACAAATCGATGGCAAGGACACAATTGTCGGTTTTGACATTGAAATCGCTAAGGAAATCGCCAAAGACATGAACGCCAAGCTGGTTATTAGCGACATGGACTTCGACGGTCTACTCATGGCTCTGAACACCAATAAGGTCGACATCGTCATCTCCGGCATGACGCCGTCAGAAGAGCGTAAAAAGAACGTTGATTTCTCGAACATTTACTACAAGGCTGAACAAGGCGTTCTGGTGAAAAAAGGTGACGAAGGTAAGTACACCTCGCTCGATAACCTGAAGGGCAAAAAGATCGGCGTGCAAAAGGGTTCGATTCAAGAAGGCATCGCAAAAGAGGTTGAAGGCGCTAAGCTGACTGCACTGGCGAAAATTCCAGAGTTGATCATGGAGCTTTCAAGCGGCCGTGTAGATGCATTGATCGTAGAGAAACCAGTCGCCGAGCAATACCTGAAAACGCAAGAAGGCATTGCGATGGCAAACGTGAAAATTGAGCAAACCGAAGAAGAAGCAGGCTCTGCAATTGCCATCAAAAAAGGCAACAAGGAAGTGCTGGATTCGGTGAATAAAACGATTGACCGCCTGCAAGCGAGCGGAGATATTGACCGGTTTGTCGTTGAAGCCAACGAGATGGTTGGGGAATAATAGACGGACGGAGCGCGTTATATGAACTTTTCTTTTTTGGATGAGTATGGATCGTATTTTCTGAACGGAGCCTGGGTGACGCTGCAGCTGTCGTTTTTCGGCGTGCTGTTCGGTACCCTGCTCGGCATCGTATTTGCTCTCATGCGGCTGTCCAAAGTCTGGATCGTCCGTATTCTGGCTACGACTTATATTGAGGTCATCCGCGGAACGCCGATGCTTGTTCAAATTCTCATCATTCACTTCGGTTTAACTAATTTTGGAATTAACTTTTCGCCATTCATGTCCGGCATTATTGCTCTTACGATCAATAGCGCCGCCTATATGGCGGAGGTTTTCCGGGCGGGTATTCAGGCGATCGACAAAGGCCAGACGGAAGCGGCCCGCTCGCTCGGCATGTCACGCGGCCAGGCGATGAGACTCATTGTACTGCCACAGGCTTTCCGTAATATGCTGCCAGCCATAGGCAACGAGCTGATCGTCATTATCAAGGATTCTTCATTGGTATCAACGATCGGTATCGCCGAGCTGATGTACAATGCGAAGACAGTGCAAAGCTCGACTTATATTCCACTGGAGCCGCTTGTGGTGGCGGCAGGTGTGTATTTCGTCATGACGTTCACCTTGTCTCAACTGCTGAATGTGCTTGAAAGGAGGCTGGGCAAACGATGATCGAGATTAAAGGACTAATGAAATCCTTCGGTAAAAATCAGGTGCTGAAGGGTATCGACGCTACTATTCAAAAGGGCGAAGTCGTCGCCGTCATCGGGCCCAGCGGCTCTGGTAAAAGTACTTTTCTCCGTTGCCTGAATCGGCTGGAAGAGCCGACGGGCGGTACGATTCGCTTCAAGGATCGCGACGTAACGGCGGCCCAAAGGGAGCTCAATGACATCCGTCAGAAGATGGGGATGGTGTTCCAGCATTTCAACCTGTTCCCTCATATGACTGTCCTGGAAAACTTGACGATCACTCCTCGCAAAGTAAAAGGCATGAATAAAGAAGAAGCCGAAAAAATCGCACTTGAGCTGCTTCGCTCTGTCGGCCTTGAGGATAAGCGTGACGCGCGTCCCGACAGCCTTTCCGGCGGCCAAAAGCAGCGGATCGCGATCGCTCGCGCGCTTGCGATGCAGCCAGAGGTCATGCTGTTCGACGAGCCAACTTCGGCGCTTGATCCCGAAATGGTCGGCGAAGTGCTCGATGTCATGAAGCGCTTGGCGCAAAATGGGATGACGATGATTATCGTCACACATGAGATGGGCTTCGCCCGCGAAGTTGCTGACCGCCTGATCTTCATGGACGGCGGCTACATCGTCGAGGAAGGCTTGCCTCGCGAGGTGCTGGGCAACCCTCAGCATGCCCGGACGAAAGAGTTTTTGTCTAAGGTTTTGTGAGGACTTAATTAAAAAAACCTTGATCGATAATAGGGTTATCAAACTCTACTAATGATCAAGGTTTTTTTGTGTTGTTCGGAGATTTATCAAGTAAAATTGATTGTGTATCTTTCATAGCTTTGGATTAGTATGACTTCGTGCGATTTATATTAAACCTGACTTAACATTAATTTATATCTTTATAAAGATGAGAAGTCAGAAGGTAAGTAATAACTTAAGTAAGTGATACTGGAGGATGAAAGAATTTGGACTATAAATCAGTAAGCATTTATATTAGATCAAATGATGACTTATTTATACTTTCTAAAGGTGTATCTAAAAAGTGGGGTGGAGCGATAATTGAGATTGAAGTACATCGCTTTTTGGAAAGTGGTTTTACAGATGAAATGCTTGAGTTTAGTGTTTATCGAGCATTAGAAGATTGGAACGTTATCGAACCTAATGAGGAGCTAATGCCATCAGCAATTGAAAAGATCCTTAAAGTTAAAGGTTATTTAAAATCAGTTAAACAAATGAAATCTATCAACGTTGAATGGTATTCTGATGAAGGATATAAAATTGTCCCAACTAAAAACTCTGGCAAGAACGGGTTTGTCTATCTAGAGGAAAACACCATAAGTATTGGTAAAATCATCCGGGCCGGAAACTTAGCTCTGGCAATAAAGTCTGCAATTAGTTTATCAAAGTAAAATCTATCATTAATAATTTGAATTGGGATATAATCTGGACCATCGTATAAATAGAGGATGACAAATGATGAATAATAAATTTAGACCTTTTCGGAGAGATTGTAATCACTCAAGTAAGAGATAAAGCAATATTGCATTGGGAGAAAGTTTTATCAGGCATGATGAAAGATGAAGGTAGTAAAAAACTCTTTAATGAACTGAAAAATATTATTCCAGAAGATCATCAAGACCGCTTTGTCGATATCTCTTCCCAAATTGTTGATACAACATTGCATTATTTGCTGTTGGCCATAGAAGAAGAAAGGGAGATCAATGTTTCTATTAAAAATGAAGATGGCGAGCTTATCGAAGTAAAAGAATTAAGTGACGGTCTACCCGGCGAGTTATACTCAGAAGAGGGCTGGATTATAAAATACAGTGAGAAAAGAGAGTCTGTAAAATAGATTGTGTAAACTCCCAAACCTATTAAAATGGTCGTATACGAAAGGCTGGGGAGTACACATGGGATTATGGACGAAAGAGCAGCTACGAGCTTTCATTAAGGAGAACAAATTGGTCTCCGCACAGGATGCTCAGAATGCGCTAAAAGATCTGTTTGCCGAGACGCTTCAAGAGATGCTTGAAGTCGAGATGGATACGCATTTAGGCTACTCCAAGCATGACATTCAGAACAAGCAGACGAAGAATAGTCTTAATGGAAAGAGCAAGAAGAACATCGTAAGCGAGTATGGCGAGCAGGAAATCAGCATCCCTCGTGACCGTGATGGCGAGTTTGAGCCTCTTGTCGTGAAGAAGCACCAATCTAACGTAACTGGCATTGAGGATCAAATTATTGCCCTTTACGCCAAAGGTGTACGTACTCGGGAGATCCAGGATCATCTGCAGAATCGGTATGGAATCGACCTTTCTCCGACCTTCATTTCGAGCGTGACGAACAAGATTATTCCGCTCATCAAAGAGTGGCAAAACCGGCCGCTGCAGTCCGTGTATGCGGTTGTCTTTCTCGATGCCATTCACTTCAAGGTCAAGCAAGACGGGGCGATTGTGAACAAGGCGGCTTACATGGTGATTGGCATTGACTTAGAGGGTTGCAAAGATGTACTCGGCATGTGGATCTTCGAGAACGAGTCCTCCAAGTTCTGGCTTAATGTCCTGAATGACCTGAAAAACCGCGGAGTCCAAGACATTCTCATCACCTGTGTCGACAACTTGAACGGCTTCACGCAAGCAATCTCCGCCTGTTATCCGCAGACCGAAATCCAGAAGTGTATCATCCATCAGATCCGTAATTCCACGCGGTTTGTCTCCTACAAGGACATCAAAAAGGTCACTGCGGACCTGAAGCCCATCTATAGGGCAGTTAACGAAGATATGGCGTTACTAGAGCTCGATCGTTTCGAGGAAACATGGGGCACCAAGTACCCGCTCATTGTGAAATCCTGGCGCAACAACTGGGACGAGCTCGCGACGTTCTTTAAGTACCCCGCAGAAATTCGCAAGATCATCTACACAACCAACATCATTGAGAGCTACCACCGTCAGTTGCGCAAGGTGACGAAAGGCAAGAGTATCTTTCCAACAGATGATTCCTTGCTCAAAATGCTTTACTTGGCCACGATGGACGTGACACGCAAATGGACAGGCCGCGTTCAAAACTGGGGGCAAATGCTTCTCCAGCTATCCGTCTTCTTCCCGGATCGCATCGGACATTTTCTCAAATGAATTTCATGCTGCTCCCCGAGGGGAGCAGCCTCTTAAGAGAGTTTACACAAATATTTGACAGACCCAGAAAAGATATATTCAACACTCTTAGTGTCAGGATTCTCCCGTCCTCTATAGGCGGGGGATGAATGACATGCTTGTAGGATAAGCTCAGCTTCCTTTGACTGTTCGCCTATTTTATCACCCATTTCGTGCTAAAATAGGAATGAAGGAGGTGAAGAAAATTGCTGATAACAACGAAGATTAAGCTCATTTTGGAGCAAGAACAACATGGAAAATTGCTAGAAACCATGAAACGATATAACGCTGCGTGCAACTTTATCAGTGGGTTCGCTTTTGAGCAGTCCGAATATAACCGCATCAAACTACAAAAGCTCGTTTACTATGACGTCCGCGATAAATTCCATTTATCTTCTCAGATGACTATTCTGGCTGTACGCAAAGTAGCGGATGCTTATACTGCTGAAAAGGCTAAAAAGAAAAAGGAATATAAGAAGCCCAAAAGCAAGAAAAACGTGGAGAAAACGCTGATTTCGTTTCGTGAAACCGGTGCAATGAGCTATGACGCGAGAACGTTATCGTTTACTGGACTAGAGCTTGCTTCGATCTTGACGCTGGATGGACGCATTAAGGTGCCGATGAAGATTAGCCCTTATCATCAGGGCGTCATGCAAGGCAAGAATATCCGAGGACAAGTTGACCTTGTTTGGCATGATGGTGTTTTTTATCTGCTGCTTGTAGTTGAGCGTCCAGCAAACGAGCCCTACGAGCCAATTGACGCTATAGGGGTCGATTTAGGCATAAAAAACATTGCTGCCGACAGCATGGGAGAATCCCACTCCGGCGATGCGGTTAATGCGGTAAGGCATCGGAATGCCAAACTTCGTGCGAAGCTCCAAGCAAAAGGAACAAAGTCCGCTAGACGTCTTCTTGCTCGCCGCAGACGCAAAGAAGCCCGTTTCTCCAGGGACGTAAATCACTGCATATCCAAGCATATGGTTGAGAAAGCCAAAAGGCACCGTTCGCTGCTTGCACTAGAAGACTTAACAGGCATTCGTGAACGGATAACGGTTCGTAAGGCTCAGCGTCGAAACCAGCATTCTTGGGCATTTGCACAGCTTCGCTCGTATATCGAATACAAAGCCTTGATTGCAGGCGTGCCTGTCGTTCTCGTTGATCCACGGGGCACAAGCCGAGAATGTCCACAGTGCGGGCACATTGCCAAAGAGAACCGCAAAACGAGAGATTGGTTCCGTTGTCAGGCTTGCGAGTACGCTGCTCCAGCCGACAATGTTGCTGCTCTGAATATTCGGAGCAGGGCACTTGTCAGCGTGCCGAACGTAGGAGTCGCTATCTAAGGACTACTTACAAGCACCCACCTCGAAGCGTAGCGAAGGTGGTGTGTAGTTGACCCTTAATTGCTAGCATATCCGAGCTCGCGGAGCCGTTTGACATGTCGCATGTAGCGGCCTCTAAACTCGTCAAGGTGCTTGAGAAAGCTCGTTTGCTGCAAAGAAGGAAAACGCATTATTATCGTCTGAACGGCGAGACTTTATCCCGTGCCTCGCAGTGTCTCGGCCTGTACATAGTCCATGCCATCTGAAAATTGACCAACAACAATGACGATATAGTGGCCACCGCTCACCATTCACCGCAAAACATTTGGAAGAACGCTCCCGCTGGAGCGGGACAACGGGAACTGGTACTGTAGCATCTGCAGCACCTGAAGCATCTAGAGCAGGTACACTCTAAGCGGACTCCTGCTCTAGAGTTTCAAGCGTTGAGCCTGCCGATAGGCTTCTAAGCTGGCAACAAGGAATTGTTGTTCATCCGCCGTCAGGTTGTCCAATATTAGAGGATTGGCTTCCGAGAAGGAGGCGTGCGCGTCAGTAGGAGCGGTCGCGGCTGGCAAGCCGGGATTCGCAGGACTCGCAGGACTCGTAAGGCTCGCAGGACTCGCAGGACTCGTAAGGCTCGCAGGACTCGCAGGACTCGTAAGGCTCGCAGGACTCGCAAGACCCGTTGAACTCGCAGAACTCGCAGGACTCGCAGGACTCGTAAGGCTCGCAGGACTCGTAAGGCTCGCAGGACTCGTAAGGCTCGCAGAACTAGCAGTACCAGTCGCTGAAGCACTCGCATCGGCAGCACGGGCCGAAAGCCCAGCAGCCGAATTGATGGCAGCAGCATCAACTGCTGTAACATCATTCGGTCCCGCACCTACTGATGAGACTGCTTCATTAACAGGCACGCCCGCATCGGGCCCGTCCAGGCCGAGCAAATAATCCGTTGACACGCCGAACAGGCGGCATAGCTGCAGCAGCATGGCGTAATCGGGCTCATTGATGTCATTTTCATATTGGGACACGGTGGACTTGGCAAGACCGAGCCGATTCGCAAGCTGTCGCTGCGTCCAGCCGAGTAGCTGTCGCTGTTTGCGCAGCTGAGAACCGATGCCGGACCAACCGGAATCAGATGTAGATGAACTCACAGAGGCGGACTCCTTTCCGAAGTTAAGGATGAAGTTCGCCCTATTATACCGCATCTATCAAAATAAGTTCAGCCTGGATGTCCGCTCTCGAGAGGGAGGGGAGCCGGGCTTTTTCATGTGTCAACTGCCTTCACCCGGAAGCTTCTGCTCATGCGGGCACCAACCGATCGGACTGCGGCATATTGCCTCCGCTAATTCGGGCTCCTTTTGGGCAAGGGTATTGAAGTAGTTGACTAACACATGATTACCAGAAAAACTGCCGCCGTTGAAATCCAGCGGGGACAAATCGCTAACATGTGAGTAGTAATAGATCAGCTTAGTTCGAGGTTCCTGATAGACGAGCGGAGGCAGGTACGTAACGATGTCATTGCTATTCGACAATCGAAAGCTGCGGGTAACAGCTTTAGCATAGGTTTCGGCGAACTGGGAATTGCCGACGCGCGGGGAGGCGTACGTATAGACAATCGGTGAGCGGAAAACGCTGTTCACTGCCAAATCAACCGCCGCCAGTGTGGAGATCGCTCCCCCTAAGCTATGCCCGGTAAGGAAAAGGGGCTTGCGTGATGATGTTTTGCCGAGCAGCTCGAACAGCTGTGGGCGAAGGCTTTTGTACAGGGAAGTGAAGCCGCGATGGGTGGAGCCGCCATTTTTGACCAAGTCAAAGTCGATCTGATCCGCCATGAAGTCGGTCAACCACTCCGAGGTGGAGCTAGTGCCGCGAAAGGCCACCAGCACCGCTTCGGGGGACTCCGCAACGAAGCCGAAAGGCTGACTATTTATGCTGGAAGCTCCACCTGAGTGGATAATGCCGATTACCCTGAATTCATCTGGCAAACGAACCTCCCCGGTTCCTTTGAGAAGCAGATAGGTTTGTCCGCATACAGCCGCCAAAAACAAGGCCGTCCGGTCATCCATGACAGGGGTGGCGCTGCTGAGCTTCTTTTTTCTGCACACGCTGCCCAACTCCTTCGCCGCTAAATAACTTATAAAGTAGTATATGCAGCAAGGACGGGAGTTGCGCCTAGACGAATGCTCAAAGAAGATGGGCGTTAGCTGGTGTTTATGGAAAGTAGAGTACTGATTTGACTGAAAAAGAAACGACTTGCTTCAATAATAGAAACAACGTCAGCCACTGGCCGGAAAATCAGCCTAGACTGCCGCTGTTTTATTGAACTAGCGTATCTGTCGGTTTAATAGAAGCTTGGCTAATTTTTGTGAAAATAAAGGGGGAAATCCCGGCCCCTTAAGTAAAGGGAACCGGGATTTCGAATAAGCTATAAGGTTTCTTGATAACACCAAAGCTTTTCAACAAGTGTTCAGTCAGCTTGCCTAGAGCCCTCGCGGGCTCAGCCAGTTTTGTTCGTGTTACCGTCGTTAAACATTCGTCTTTCGGCCCGTAATAAGGGAAACTACGAACAGGATCAGGAAGATAAAGAACAGGACTTTTGCAATGCTTGCTGCTGCGCCTACAATACCGCCGAAGCCGAAGATTGCTGCGACGATCGCGATTATAAGAAAAATAACTGCCCATCTTAACATATAAATCACCGTACCCTTCAAGGTTTTTAGCGGATTCGGTCGTTTCGGATACCGATTTTTACGTTGTGTCCGAAGCTTTCGAATCTGCCGGACGTTTGCTTGTCGTCCGCTGTTGTAGCTGTATTAACCCTTGCCCAGGGCGGTGAAACAAGCAAAAGAGCTGGGAAAATGAGGCTACATCTTATTGATCTTTATCTTTATATCGCGATCATGCTGCCATTTCCGAACTTGATTGGAGCAGACCTGCCTGGGGTATTAATGCTTATATACAACCCGGCAAGTTGAAGGCCGTTAAAGGGAGGACATGAAGGATGGATACAGTTATTGCAATCAGCGTGTTGATTATTGCCATTTCGATTGCGGTTCTCGTGGTATTTTTGGTGCAAACGCTGCGCAAAGCTCAGCAGTCGATGGAAGCGGCAAGTGGCGCAATCCGCGAAGTACAAGGAGCGATTAAAGAGTGGAAAGGCGATGTAGATGCCCTCGTCGTCAGCGTCAAGGATTTGACTAATCAAGTAAATCATCAAATTGATGCGGTCGATCCGCTGATGGCTTCAGTTCGGGAAGTTGGCACGACGGTACATGAGGTTGCAGCAGCAGCTCGTGAATTCTCTAGCGGCTGGACGAACCGCCTGCGCCGTAAGGCTCATGAGTCGGCCGTTACCAGCGAGCTTAAAACGGAAGGTATCAAGGCATCTTTGCCAGCCGTCGGAGCAGATTCTCTCAGCAGTAGCGCTGCTGCTTATGCAGGTACAGCAGTTCCGCTTCGCGCAGGTGCAGCCGCAGTAGGCCAATCTCCGCATAAGGTTCCGGTTGTAGCCGAAGAGCCAGCAGGCGCTCCCGCATGGATCGGCTGGCTAGATGTTGGCATCCAGGCTGCGCGTCTCATTCGCTCCAGCCGTACAAAAGCATAAGACGTTTAAGCAATCTCCCTAACGCGGTTGCGATAAAGAAACAAAGGAGCGAATCCCAGATGGGGTTCGCTCCTTATCAGTTTACGGTGTTACATTATACAGATTATTGATCTCTGTAGCTGTGAGAGCTTTTTTGGAAAGATGAGCTTCGTCAATCGCACCATTCCAGTTCGCGCTTGTCGCGGAAGGCGACTTATGCGCTCCGATACGGAAATCACCCGTTGATGATTGTGTGGTAGCTGTTCTTGTTGAATCCAACACACCGTTGATATAGAACTGAAGATTGCTTCCGCTTTTGACCAGCGCCACATGTGTCCATGTTCCCGTAGGAATCGTACCTGTGGAGACCGAGGTGACACCTCCAAGATAAGATCTCAGCTGCCCGGAATTGACATCCCGATATAAGATGCTTCGTCCTGAGTTGCCTTCTTGGGCAAATATCGTTTGATTAGAGCCGGCATTCGAAGCTTGATCGAGTTTAACCCAGGCAGCCATCGTGAAGTCAGTAGCAGCAGGATCGAAGAAATTCGGAATCCTTATAAAATAATCGCCAAAAGTACTTGTTCCTACAGGTGCGAGGTCAAGCGCGCCACCTTTTTTGCCTTGTGAAACCCATGTTGCCGTTCCGCCAGTGGAAGAAATCGTACCGTTCAGGTTGTTGCCCGAAGAATCGGCTGCTATAGAACCGGAAGTTTCATTCAGCTTGTAATGAGCCGTACTGCCATCGGAGGGAAGAACGATAGAACCCGTTAATTTAATCGCGGTTAAGGTGTGCGCAGGGAAGGTATAGGTGAACGAACTTCCTGATACAGGAATCGTGGACACTTGATTCACGACTACTGGCGCCTGACCGGATGAATTCAATTGGTCCAGTGCCAGTCCTTCTCCAAGCTTCCATACCGCAGCGGTTGCTCCAGGCGTATAGTTTGCAATGTTAAGGCTTGTTGCGTAGTCATTCGTTGGATCTTCATTCATGACAAGTACGTACAAATCTCCATTGGCATCCTTTGTTGCAACGGCATTAAGCGAATTGACGGGATTCGCGTTAGTGCCTGGCGGGGTGTAGGTAGGCATATTTTGAATGGAAGGAGCATTTAGCGCCGTTGACCCCGTCATATTGACTAGCATCTTAAACATATGCGCCGTTGCACTCTGTGAAAAGTTATAGGAGCTGCCCGGTATATTATTACTATTAAAGATAGCAGCAGGCCCATTTCCCAGTGTGTCATTGGTTGCCCAATCATCAATCATACTATGTTTAGCTGCTACTGGAACGCCATTTTGAATAAAGTTGAACTGGTACTTGGCTGTAATAAGAGCGCTGCCTAACCCGAGCTGATAATTTTTAGATTCATTCGTATGAGAATCCTGGCCAAGCCCGTATTCGGAAGGATAGACGATCCCGCCGGATAACGGTTCATTTTTTAAAATTCTCTGCAAATTGTTAACTTCATAAAGGGCGGCACCGACCTGGCTCATCGTGGCTTTGTAATAATCGATCAAGCTAAGAGTCCTGTTTTGATTCACCGTATAGGGATGGATCGACATGCCGTCGTAAGCGACGTTAGCGGCAGCAAGCGCAGCTATTGTTTTGCCGTCATGCAGGTTGCTGAGCACTTTAATGGAAGGATCGACGCTTTTCATAGCCGTAATATAATCTTTGTATCCAAAATGGTAGGAACTGTACGAAACCGTTATTGCCGCGCCCGCCGGCGGGATTTTTCCATTCACGCCATTTCCGAATTTAATCAGGCCGCTGTTGTTATCCAATTGGTAGACGGGATCATTCGGGCCGTAGCCTGCAAAAGTAGCCACTTTTGTCCACGCCGTATTGTCCACGTAAACCGCGTCGGTTCCCGCCGTTACAGGTCCATAAGCTACATAAACCTGTTGTCCGTTAACTCCTGTGCTGGAATATTTATTGTTTAAAGAACTCCAATCCCCCTTGAGCACAACAGGCTGTTTCGTGAAGGAAACCGTGCCTCCATTCACATAATAGTTTTGATAATCTTGGCCTGCAGGGATTCCATTGAGCCAATACTTTTGATAGCCAAGGTATGTCTCGTTCCCGATTTCAAAATAGTTGATGTTATACGGTGCTGGGTGACCGTTGCTGATCCGCAACTGCACATAAGGATTGCTGGTATTCGTGCCGTTCAAATACTGCACCAGATTAGCCGCATCTGTCGGATTGCCGTTCCCCATGTTGTACATATACGTCATTTCAGTGCCGGTATCCTCGGAGAATTTAAGCGCAGCATCCAGATCGAAATCGGAAATCTCCGGTGCGAACGTTTTGCCGTGAATTTGGGGAAGTCCGCTGTCTGGATTGCTATTGTTCCCGTTGCCTACACCACGCTGCCACTGAAATAAGTTTGCAATTGTACCGCCAGGGTATCGCATTGTCTTAAGACCGATATCGTTATAACTGTTTTCAAAGTCAGGATATACTTGCTGGTTCACCGAATCATACATGCCAATACCATTTTTGTAGTACCGATGATTACCGCCAAACAGCAAAGGAGAGACGCTTGTTGCATTAGTATTTGCATTAAATGAAATAACCGGATTCGCCGTTGCACTGACAGTTGTTAGAGGTACTATTGTACTTGCGAGAGTAAGTGCACTTAGTAATACCATAAAGCGCTTCTTCAACTTCATTACATTCCACCTCATTTTAAAGTAGTTTTTATACAAAATAGTAAAACTGCGTTCTGTCCCCCCCTTGTGAAGCAAGATCAACTATAATTATAATGAAAACGATTTCATTTTTTGGTCAAATGTTCTGTTTTTTTTGTTAAAATATCGGCAATCCGGGGGAGGCAGGACGCAGCTATTCAAGCAGCCCGTTTAATCTTTCTCAGCTTTGGTTAATGTACAATTGACACCTTGCAGTTGTTGCTGTTAATTTGGCCATGCTTGCGGTCTCACTGGACTTTGCCGGTTAGTTCCGCTACGATAAATCTCAAGAAACAATTGGAATAACGCTGTTGTCACGGGGATGGCTTAGGTTACTACTTAGCTTTTATACAGGCAGTTCATCTGCACTTGCTATGATTTGGGGAGAATGAATCAACATGCGCATTGTGGTAGTCGATGATAACGCGATGAACATTACAGTCGTTCAGGAAATGCTCAAACGTGCAGGATATTGGGATGTTCGCGCCGCTTCTTCCGGCATGGAGCTTTTCTCCATGATGGGACTCGAAGAGGATGGCACAGAGCCAGAGGGAAGCGGACGTACGCCAGATGTTGATCTTATTCTGTTGGACATGATGATGCCTCGGATAGACGGAATTGCTGCGTGCCAAGCGATACAGGCTTCGGAGCGCTTGCGCGACATTCCTGTCATTATGGTAACGGCGATCGGTGATTCCAAAAAGCTCGCCGAGGCGCTAGATGCCGGCGCAATCGATTATGTAACCAAGCCGATCAATCGGATCGAGCTGCTTGCGCGCATTCGCGTGGCGCTGCGGCTCAAGCAGGAGAAGGATTGGCATAAAGAGAGGGATCGCCGCATCCGGGAGGAGCTGCAGCTGGCCAAGGAGGTTCAGTCTGCTGCCCTCCCATCTAAACTGGATGAGAAGGGCATCGTTATCGATGCCATCTACCAGCCTTCGGAGGAGCTGTCCGGAGATCTGTACGCCTGGAATCGTATTGACGACAATCGGTACGGTATAGCCGTCATTGATGCGATGGGGCACGGTATTTCTTCCTCTTTGGTCTGCATGTTCATTGCCTCTGTGCTTCGTGATGCGATGGTGACCAAGGTCGAGCCGGTCCGCGTCATGGAAGAGCTTAACCGCCGCGCGCTGCAGCTGCAGTTCGCGGATCAATTGATCCAGTATTACTTCACGGCTTTATATTTAGTTGTAGACCTGGGCCGCGGCACGGTGGAGTATGTCAATGCGGGCCATCCACCGGGACTGCTTGTCCGAGCTGGAGCGGATGGACCTGTCGAGCAGTTGTCAGGTGGCGGTATGGCCGTTGGACTATTCGAGGACGTTCCGTTCACGAAGCAGGTGCTCAAGGTTCGGGAAGGCGACCAGCTGTTATTGTTCACTGACGGACTGCTTGAGCTTGTTACAGGTCCAGAAGAGAACAGGCTGGATCTGCTGATGGAGCGAATGGCCGGAGCGGTGCGGCAGAGTGGTTCTCTTCAGGAGCTGATCCAGGGCGAGCCTGGTCAGCCTCGTCCAGATGACTGCTGCCTGGTGCAGATCAGCATTCGATAATGCTGTATGTATTTAATCAATATGGTGAAAAAAGGCTCCAGTCGGCAGATTATATGCCGATTGGAGCCTTTTATATCCCATCATTCGAGCCGTCTGAATCATCCAAGCCGGGATATGGCCTGCTGCTGCGGCTATTTTTGCCGCCGGGCTTGGCAGCGTTTTTAGCTGCCTTGCGGGCTGCTTTACTCTGCGTTTTGGACCGTTGCCGTCGGCCATCCGTCCCGCTCGGTTCTAATGATCCGTCTCCAGTTGCTCTCGAACGGTCGGGGACGGCCTCGGACCAATCGAAGGTTCCTCCATAAGCTTCGTAAGTGTTGCTCGTCGCTGCTTGTCCTCTGCCGGAGCGCCCTCGACCTTTGCGAGAGGAGCTTCGGTCGGTGAGCAGATCGCCGGTCCAACCCTTATACCAGAGCCAAGCGTAAAGGACAGCTGCGAACAGCACGATGGCAGTACATAGAATTACGAAGCCCCAGCGACTCTCCACCCCTGGCAAATAGCGGAAGTTGACGCCCCAGAGAGATCCGGCAATTGTCGGAGGGACGAACAAGGCGGTGAAGATGGTCAGTGTTTTCATAATGTCATTGCCCCGGAAGCTGGCGATAGCATCGTCCATCGCGATCAGTGTGTCTATCTCGACGGTATAGCGGGTGAGCAGTGAATCTATTCTCTCCAGCTTATAGCTAAGCCGCTGGAAAGCCGCTGTCCCCATGAGCTCGTCCATGTAAGCTTCCTTGGCGGAATCCTGCACTTCCTGGATGGCAAGGAATTGATGAGTCCAATGAAGCAGTTCATGTCTCAGCTCAAAAATGACTGGCAAAAGGGCGGTTCGGTTGCGTCTGCGCACCGATTCTTCAAGCTTCGTGAGCTTTCGCTCGTAGTCGTCGAGTCCGCTATGGAATACTTCCAGCATAGCCCCAAGCAGAACGAGAAAAGCTTCTTGAGCGGTGACGCAACTCTCCAGTGAGGAGGACCAGGTACTGGCCTGTAGCCGCAAAGGAAGCCGTGGATCTTCATGCCAGGTGACCAGGCGATTGCCACAAAGCCAGAAATGCATCGGCTGCAGGCTGCTGCTCTGTTCGGTCGGCTGAATCATTACGGTGCCAGACAGTAATGGTTTGCCAGCCTCGTCGAGAGCGTAGCTGACCTGATTGTGGCGTCTGCCAGTAGCTTCACGAATCCAGGGACCGCAGAAGGGCAACTCAAGAGCCAGCTGGCCGGCCCCAAGCATGTGGGGCTCTGCCGTTTCTGCGTACGCCTTGTGCGCTGCGGTTATTGGCCCCTTGTCAGTTGCGGCAGGGCGGCTCTTACGCTGCGAGCGCGAAAGGGGAGTGGGAGGCGCGACATTGACTGCTGCGGGAACAGACAGACTTCGTTCTTCCTGGATAATATGCCATTCCCAGCCGGTCTCGTATCGCAGCTTGCGATGAATCATAGGTGTCGCGCCTCCTTCCGTTTAAGGTTAATCAATCTTCAACATCATACCCCGAAGAGCCGCCTCTTACAACTAATGGGAGCAGGTGTCGAGGGCGTTTAGTCGAGCCTAAACAGGCTGAATCTCACTCGTGAATTGTCGTAAAGTGGTATAATTTGCCCATTGGAAAATGCTACTCTACGCTTCGCAGAAGCCACGCAGCTCCCAACCCGCACTACCCCGAGCAATAACAAAGGCCGCATCCGTCGAAGCCGGATACGGCCTTAAGTGCGTGCTGGAGAATCTGCCAACAAGAAGTGACTCAACTCTCATCGTAGGGCTGTCCATCCTCAGACAGAAGTCGCTTAAGCTTATCGATCGCGCGTCGTTGGATACGCGATATGCTCATCTGGGAGACGCCAAGTCGATCAGCGATCAGCCGCTGCGGAATACCTTCTTCGAAGGCCAACTGCAGTACCTGCTGTTCCTCTGGCTTGAGTTGCTCCAGTGCGGACTGAAGGTCCATCTTTTTGTCCACGGAATCGAAGTCATCTGCTTGAGAGCCAATCAGCTCGCCGAGCGTCGTTGTACTTTCATCCTCGGAAATAGGTGTATCCAGCGAAATGTAATGATATAAGTCCCGTCCGCCGAGAATTTCCAGTGTTTCTTCCACTGAAAGCTCCATCCGTTCGGCGATTTCTTCTACACGTGGAGATCGCTCAAGGCGTACCGTTAGCTCATCGATAGCTTGCTGAACGGCGATGCCCTTCTCCTTAATACGGCGCGGTACCTGAATATACCAGGATTTGTCGCGCAGGTAGTTTTTCATATGGCCGATAATGCTCTTCATGGCATAGGGCTCGAACTGCACCCCGAGCGAAGCATCGAATTGTGCAAAGAGACGAAGTAGCGCCATTTGGCCTACCTGATACAGATCCTCATACAAGTCTGGACGGTTCCGGGCAATTTTGCCGGAAGCCATCTTAACCATCGGCTCATAATGGTTTATGAGCATCGTGGCTATTTCGTTGTTGGGATTGTTCTGGTATTCCAGAATAAGAGCTGTCCCCGCTTGAGAGGATTGGCTGGCCGGTTGCATGGTCATGCCATCTCCCCACTTTTTTCCAGGCGTTTGGTAAGAACTACCTCCGTCCCTTTTTCGCTTCGAACTTCGACTTCATCCATAAGAGCTTGCATCAGGTAAAGGCCAAGGCCTCCTGCCTGAATATCTTGAATGGACTTGCCATGCAAAGGCTCAGATTTTTGAGCGACAGACGCAGCATCGAAGCTATGGCCTTCATCTTTGACGACAATGGACAGGGAATCCACCGTGCGAACGAAGCTTACTTCCATCTCGCCGTGAGGCTCGGTGTCAAGACGTCCGGCGTATGCGTACAGAACGGCATTGTTGCAAGCTTCCGACACGGCAACCTTCATATCCTCGATTTCCTCGTACGTAAACCCTATTTTCGTGGCTACTCCGTACAGAGTAAGCCGGATGAGATCCAGATAATCGGATTTTGCCGGCAGTTTGAGCGTAATTTTTTCATCAGCAGTCATGATTCAGTTCGGTCCTTTCTAGGCGCTGGAGGCTTCAGGATTTGGTGAGGAATGTGGTGATGCCGGTCATGTCGAAAAGTTTGCGAATGCCAGGCGGTATCGCTTCGACTTCGAACGGAGCGTTCTTGGCGTGACGAGCTTTGAGAACAGAGACAAAAATGCCGATGCCGGTGCTGTCGATATATTTGAGATCTCTCAGGTTAAGGATCAATTCCCGATCCGTCAGTTCCATGAGTGGAGCCATTGCGGCGCGTAGCTGGGAAGCGGAATCAAGATCGAGCTCTCCGCTCAGGTAGACGATACAGCGTCCTTCCTGAGTCTCGGTGCGTAGTTGGAACTTCTCATTCTGGTTCATAGATCCCTCTCCTGATTAAGTGTCTTAGCAACTTAATTGTTTATAAGTTCATAAGTAGATAATAACCCGCTCGAGAACTCTTGAAACGTCTGAAACAACATAAATATAGAATTTTTTTTTAATTCCAGAAATCGGTTTTTTCTATACCAGCAAGGGTAATACAGCATTAAGCAATGAAATCCAGAGGAGGTCAAGACCATGGACAATCGGAATGTGCAAGTGGAGGAAAGGCATGTGGAGCATAGATCGGATTCCAGTCTGGTAGCATCAACATTTATTAAATACGCGGCATACATCATTATTTTCTTCGGTGTACTGTACTTCTTAATAAAATATATCATCCCCATGTTCTAATGGATGCCAGGCTAATGGGCTGGGCATAGTGAGGTAGAACAACCTTCTCGGTGCCCAATGGCGACCTTTTTGAACATGCACTTAAATAAGGAGGAGAGCAACCATGAGCAAAACAATTGCGATATTCGACAACCAGCAGGATGCGGTGAATGCCGTTCAGGCACTGCGTGGCGGCGGATTTACACCCGATGAGATCAAAGTGGTGGGACGCGACCGGGATTCCGTACGTTTCATTGAAGCGGATACCGATGTGCATGCAGATGAGCTGCAGGAAATTCGGGATGCCCGTAGCGGAGACGGAGCCTACATTCCGGGAGACGGTTTTATTGTAGGAGCTGCCCCAATGGGCGGAGGTACGGTGTCCGGTACCGGAGTAGCCCCCTATTTGGGGGGAGCCTATCCGGCTGTTGTAGGCGGAGTTTTGGGCGGCGGCGATACGACGTTCGAGGATATTTTTAAGGATCTTGGTTTGAATAAAAATGATGCTGAGCGCTGCCGCGATGCCATTTCGGAAGGGAGCATCGTTGTAGTTGCAGAGCGTGAAGACGGCTCGGACGCCGATTTTGTAGCAGACGGCCCGACCGACGATGCGCTTGGCGGTGCCGAGACGATTCTTCGCTCCAACGGTGCAACGACTATTTTGTAAACCAATGGCTTCAACTAACAAAGCGGAATCGCGCCCACAAGGGTGATGATTCCGCTTTTTACGTGGAGTTGCGCAGCGAGTTCCGGTGCTACATTTCTAAGCCTCTGCCAGCGAAGGTCGCGTCAGGCCGACTATTTTCTCCAGCGGATGGCTCTCTCCCTGGATGAGATCGCGCAGCATATGGGCGGCCATCATGCTGTAGACGGTTCCATTACCGCCATAGCCAAGGCAGTAGTAGACGTTGTGAAGGGATGGATCGCGGCCGATAAAAGGCAAATTGTCCCGCGATTCTCCGAATACTGCGCTCCATTCGTAGTCCAATTTGCTGTCTAGCATAGGGAAAAGTTCGGCAAGCTGCTTCGAAAGCTTTTCGATGCGCTTTTGGCGCGCTGCCTCGCCTTGCACAGGATGGGGATTTTCCTCATCAAGTCCGCCAATGACGATTCGTCCATCAACCGTTGTGCGCAAATACAAATAGGGACGGGCCGTCTCCCAGATCATCATCCCCTGATGCCAAGGAGCAAGCGAATGCTGAATTCCGGTCACACCGGCAAAAGATCGATTAATCGCCGCCTTGACTAGCTTGCCGCGTAACTCCTCCGGCTCGTAGCCGACGGCATAAATGACATGATCCGCCTCTACGACGGAGCCGTCGGCTGCCTCAAGCCGATGTTTGCCGTCTTTCCCGGATGAATGACGTACAATATCGGTATGTTCACGGATAAGAAGCCCGTCTGCAACTGCGGCGCGGGACATGGCTTGAACGAATTGATAAGGATTCACTTCAGCATCGCCGCTCGTAACGATCGCGCCTGGCTTGCGGAATGGGAAGCGGGCGGCAATGTCGTCCGGCTCCCAGTAATCGACGGCAAAGCCATTCTCATCCAGCAACTTGTATTCCTGGCGCAGCTTGGGCAGATCCTGCTCGGAGCTGGCGTAATACAAGCTGCGTTGTCGACGAAAGCCCGTTTCGCCTGGAAGAGTGCTCGCTACAAGAGCGAGCTGCTCTACGGCATGAACACAGGCCTGGTAAAAGTGGACAGCGTCTTTTTTGCCGATCTGCTCGACCAGTTCTAACAGCATGACGTCATTGGAAAATTGGAGCAGTCCCGTATTGGCCGAAGTGCTTGCTCCTGCCACTTTCTCCCGCTCGATGACGCAAGCGGAGATGCCGCTGCGGGCAAGCACGAGTCCGCAGCTAATGCCGGACATACCGCCGCCAATGATGGCGACTTGCACATTTTCCTGGCCTTGCAGGGTGGGATATTCCTCTACATGGGTCATCGTAAGCGGCCAAAACAACTTGCCTGTGTGATGGTCAATCATCATTAATCAGCTCCTGAAGTTAATATGACCCATGACGTATGCTATTTATTACTGCCGGGAACAGGCAGCAGCCCCGCCTTCATCCGTAGATGAAGGCGGGGCTGCATCCATATGCTGAAAACCCGGCTACTCTTGAATAGGATCCGGCACCAAGCCCTCTTCTTCCAGCTCGGCGTTAGTTTGAACGCGTTCCATGTCATTCCCGAGTCTTTTCATATCCTGCTCGTCCTGAACCATGGACCCGTTCTGTGCATCCTCAACATCCCGATGCGGGGTGCCAGCCTGTCCGTCGCTGAGAGGGGTAGCTTCCTTATCGCGGTCGCTCATCCTATTTGCTCCTTAGTTGGAGAAGTTTGAGCCGGTAACGGAATTGGTCGACTTCATGGCGTCGTTCCGATTGTCGGCCGCTTCTTTTTTGATGTTATCCATATGGCGGTTTGCTTCGGAGGTCACCTGATTTGCATGATCCTTTACCTCGGCCACGGCTTCCTTCGTCTCAGCTACTGCGGTTGCCGCTGTTTCCTTGATGGCATCCTGTTGAATTAGAGCTGCATCTTTGGCTTTGATGGCGATTTCTTGCACCTTGGAGCCGATAGCGGAAGCCTTCTCGCCGCAAACTACTGCCGTAGACTTGGCCTGTTCGGCTAGCAAAGTACCTTGTCGCTTGGCGTAATCCGCAGCGTCAGATGATTTACGAGCAATATCGGAGCGAAGCTCCTTGCCTGCTTTTGGAGCAAAAAGAAGCGCTGCTGCCGCACCAATTGCTCCACCGATCAGAATCCCTTTTGTGACGCCGCTACCCTTGACTGTTTCGTTTGCCATAACCGTTCATCTCCTTTAGTCGTTGTTGATGATGATTAAACGTATTTGAGGGGCTTGAAACGTTGGGGGTCAGGTGGTGAAGGTATGCTGAGGACTGGTATAATGGATTGCTACCTGAGGAAAAACACTTTATATATAGGTATTTACATAGGCTGAAAGCGAAAGGGAGCTTGACAGAAGATGGAATCTATTCAGCATCGTTCACCTGGCGTGCCGCTATCGAGCACAAGCCGGGGTAAGTGGACCGAAAACATTCATACCGGCCATGTCGCTATCGTATCCACTCGAGCAGCATATGATTCCCAGGTGCTCGCCGCAGCAGGGAATCCGGAAGTCATGGTATTCATGCGCTCTACCGCCAAACCGATTCAGGCTTCGGCTGGTGTAACAGCCGGCCTTATCGAGCATTACGGGCTGCCTGAAGCGGCCATCGCGCTCTTATCGGCTTCGCATCGTGGCGGGCCGGAGCATATTGAGCTGTTGGAGCGGATGCTGGAGCTGACGGGCGTTCGTGAGGAGCAGCTTGCTTTCCATGAAGATCTTCCGCTTGGTCAGGCTGAGCGTGATTTTGCGATGCGAGCAGGAGCGGTTCCGCGCAAGCTGTACCACACTTGCTCTGGCAAGCATATCGGGTTGTTGGCTTATTGCAAAATGATGGGGTGGTCACTGGAAGGTTACACGGACTTCAGCCATCCGCTGCAGGATCAACTGCTCCACTCGGTTGCTGCTTACACGGGTTTACAGCCCGCATCAATCGAGCGGGCAATAGACGGCTGCGGCCTGCCGGTATTCCGCATGCCGTTGTCCAGACTGGCGCTCGCCTATGCCAGGTTGGGAGATGCTTCACCGTATAAAAGCACGGAGGGCCCGCTGTCGGCAGCTCCCAGAATCGCCGCTGCCATGCAAGCTTGGCCGGATATGGTCGAGGGCGAGGGACGCCTAGCGACCGTGCTGCTGGAACAAGGCATCGTCGCCAAAAGCGGCGCCCAAGGCGTATTCGCGTTAGCTGTGCCCGCGGCGTCGCTTGGAGTCGCCATTCAAGTGGATGACGGCGGCGAGTCCGCTTGGCCGATCATAACGGCGGGGCTGCTGGATCAGCTCCGGCTCAATTTACCTGCGGCCGGAGTGCCGGCCAGCGAAAGGCCAGCGCTGGAGGGGCAGCTGTCCAGCGCCGCTGAGGCTGTGCGAGGGCAGTTCCCGGAGCGCATGTTCAGCTCCACAGGCGAAGAGACGGGTGCTCGCCAGACGCTGTTAAGCCTGGCATGGGCATAACGCGGAAGGTTATTTTTCGTGGCTAATACGGAAAAGCAAGGGTAGAGCAACAGCGGTTTGCAACTGCTCATATACAAACGGGGCTGTCCCAAAAGTCATCTTTAGATGATTTAGGGACGGCCCCTTAGTTTGTTAGGTCGCCAGTACCATATAGGCTGATGGCACTGCATCCTCCCTTGATGCGTAATAATTTGTAGCCTGTTTTGAGGCGAAATTGGACTGACTCCCCCCTAATTCTGGAGAGTTCAGGGCGATCCTAAGCTCTGGTGCATCTTGCGGTGTTGTAGAGATTCAAAAACGAATCCACGCCCTGAAATGCCTTTTCCAACGTAGTAAAGCTCTCCTTACTCCATTATCAACGCTCTATTGATACGTGAGATGAACAGAAGAGCAGAGCTGAGCAAATTAAGTAGTCGAAGTTACTTGAGAAGCGGAAAAGCGGCTCGGATGAGCGAAGCAAGTAGTCGAAGTTACTTGAGAAGCGGAAAAGCGGCTCGGATGAGCGAAGCAAGTAGTCGAAGTTACGGCGCCAGAATTGGGATGAGCTGTCGGGGGCTTAAGTGAAATAAGTTCTCTCAGCTCCGTTGCTATGTGCGTGGACAAGCAGGGTAGGGGCGCTTTGAGTTTCGAATCCACATATCCCGGCGGCTAACGTCATGGCTACCATCCCAAAATGCTAGCAAAAGCCATCTACGATTACACACAACGGATGTACTCTTCCCGTCGGATCGCTAGGGCCATTCGGGAGCAGATTCCTTTCATGTGGATCGACGGACGTCAGCGCCCAGACTTTTGTACTCTTTGCTTTTTTTTGATTGTTATAGATGAATGCCTCTGCCATCTATGATCCTATTTGCATAGAGTAATAGAAAGTCAAGCAGAGGAGCAGATATACGATGAATTATGATCCGAGATACCGCCCTTACGGCGTCCGCAGAGGATGCGGCTGTGTGCCAAACTATGGCATCCCGGGCAACGGGCAGGGAATCAACAATTTAGCTGGACTCATCATCCAGTGGTTGGACATCAATGGAAACCCAAAGCAGGGCGTTAATCGATATTACGCATTGCTTAGAAAAGGTAGTGATAATTCAAAAGTAACCTCCGGCTATTTTAATACAAATGCTGTCGTTACTTTGAATGTTTCCGTTCCGACAACAATTCTGTATAAATTAGAAATATTCACTAGCGTATATAGTCCTATTCCGATTAGGTCCTTGTTTATTCTTAGAGGAACAACAGAGTTCACCGTTCAAGATCAGCCGCCGCTACTCTATTAAGGACGTATTAAAGTATGTCGGGAGCGTCCCGGCGTTTCTTGAAGCATGCAAAGCCCCCTCTTCAGATGATGGAGAGGGGGCTTTTGGATGAGCGTCTAAGGGGAGATTCAGGCAATTCCCGCATAAGCTCCTTTAATGTGGGAAGGTGGTACTAGGAAACCGACCAAATCGGACAAGCCATCACCCGCCCCATACCGCTTCGCGGTATTCGCTCGGTGATTCGCCGTAGAAACGGCGAAATTGCCGGGAGAAATACAGCGCGTCCTGCAGCCCGACGCTGGATGCCACCTGCTCCACGGTCAGAGTACGGCGTTCGCGCAGCATGAGCCGTCCTTTGTCGATCCGCAGGCGCAGCAAATAGGAAACCGGCGTTACACCGGTTTGCCGCTTGAACACCCGGGACAAATAAGCCCGGCTGTAGCCCAGCGCTTCGGCGAGACCCTCCATTGTAATCGGCTCCGCATACTGGGTTTCCAGCAGGCGGAGCAGGCTTTTAACGAGCCCGTTGTCCTCGTCCCTTCCCCCGGATCGATCCGGCTCGTTTCGAAGGGCTGTTGAGGCAGCAATGTCCGCTAGTACGAGCTGCAAACATCCGGAAGCGCCAAGCTGCGCACCGGCCGGCCCCTTCAAATAGTCCATCGCTCTGCGCAAAGCGGCGGCAGGACGGCGGTTTCGCCCGGTGTCGGCAACAGGGTAACCGTTCCCGAACGCCGCCACCGCTTCACCGGCGAGCGGTCCCCGAAAAGCAATCCAGCGGTACGCCCAAGGGTCCTCGGGATCGGAAGAGTAGGTGACAAGCTGCTCCGGTTCGATCAGAAACGACTGACCGGCTTCCAGCCGGTAGACAACACCGCGGCTTGCAAATTCTCCTTTGCCGGATAAGACGTGGTGCAGCAAATAAAAGTCGAACACCCTCGGGCCGAGCCGATGACCGGGCCGAGTCTGGCTTTCGCCGGCGTAAAGCACCTCATAAGCATTACAGTTCCCTGCCTCCGGGCTCGACGCGACCCGGTAGTAGAACTCCTTCATTGGCGTCACCGCTTCCTTTATCTCTAGTAAAATTGTATCCAATTTCCGCTCTCCCGAACAGAAGAAGTCACAAATATCCATATACAGTTCACATCATGCCATTCCGTGTAAGCTAACCCGGGAGTATACTGACACTAAACTCGGTAAAACGAATTTCAAGCATGGAAGCGATTGCGAGAGCTTATCGGCATGCCCAAATATATAGAAGAAAAGGATGATCAACATGGCGGATCTGAAGCAGCTGACGGAGCAGTTCCTTACTTTGTTTGGCGGAGAGGCCGAAGGAATTCGGTATTACCAGGCTCCTGGCCGGGTCAATCTGATCGGTGAGCATACCGATTACAACGGCGGCTACGTATTTCCTGCGGCTCTGACATTCGGAACGACGCTTCTGCTTCGTCCCCGCGCCGACCGCGTGCTGAGACTGGCATCTACTAACTTCCCGAATACGCTGGGTGAAGTAGCGCTCGACTCTATCGAATACCGCGAAGAAGACGACTGGATGAACTATCCGAAAGGCGTTATCAAGGAGCTCCAGAATCGGGGCCGCGGACCTGTAGGCGGTTATGATCTCCTTTATCACGGAGAAATTCCAAACGGAGCTGGACTGTCCTCCTCCGCTTCTATTGAAGTATTGACCGGATACGCGCTTCTTTCCGAAGGCGGTCATCCGATCGATCGGACGGAGCTTGCGCTGATCTCGCAAAAATCCGAGAACGAATTCAACGGCGTGCAATGCGGCATCATGGATCAGTTCGCCGTGGCGAACGGCCGCAGGGATCAGGCGATGCTGCTCATGTGCGACACACTTGAGTTCCGCCATGTCCCTTTTGAATCCGAAGAGTATGTTCTGGTCATCGGCAACACCAATAAGCGTCGCGGACTGGTCGACTCGAAGTACAACGAGCGTCGCAGCGAATGTGATCAAGCTGTGGAAGAACTGAAGGAAGCCTATCCTGAGCTGACGCTGCTTGGCCAATTGACGCCGGAGCAGTTCCATGCCGAGGCGGGACGGATCGAAAGCATGACGGTACGCCGCCGCGCTCTTCATGTGGTCGAGGAGATCGACCGTGTGCTCCAATCGGTAAGCGTGCTCGAAAAAGGCGACTTACACACCTTCGGCCAGCTCATGAACGATTCTCATGATTCCCTCCGCGACTTGTACGAAGTAACGGGAAAAGAGCTTGACGCGATGGTTGATGCGGCCCGCAAAGTACCTGGCGTGCTTGGCTCGCGCATGACGGGAGCTGGCTTCGGCGGATGTACGGTATCGCTTGTCCATAAGGACAGCGTGGATCGTTTCCGCGAGGAAGTTGCAGCCCAGTATACCGGAGTGACTGGCCTTGTCCCTGACTTCTACGTCTGCTCGATCGGAGACGGCGCTTCCCAACTGGATGCTCCAAACGAGGCTTAATAATGAGCCGAGCGGCCGTTGAAGGGCGAGAGCGCACGGCGCTGTTTTCCCGGAATCGGCATTCGCAGCACTAGTGGTCTAGTTCCCCGGACAGTAGGCTAGATCTGTCGAATATCGTATGATCGTAAGGCAGTTTACTAGATAAGCTTTAGAGAGGAGAGAGTGCTGATGGCAGTTCTTGTAACAGGAGGAGCCGGATATATCGGTTCACATACGGTTGCCGCGCTTTTGGAAAAGGGAGAAGAGGTTGTCGTTCTCGACAATCTACAGCAGGGCCACCGCGAGGCGGTAACTGGAGGTCGCTTATATGAGGGCGATCTGCGCGATGAAGGAGTGCTGGACCGCGTTTTCCGCGAAAACAACATCGACGCGGTTATCCATTTCGCTGCTAGCTCGCTCGTTGGCGAGAGCATGAAGGAGCCCGGCAAATACTATCACAACAATGTGTACGGCGCCTTATGCTTGCTTGAAGCAATGAACCGCGCTGGCGTGAAGCGTATCGTCTTCTCCAGCACCGCAGCTACCTATGGCGAGCCAGAGAGCGTACCGATTCGTGAAACGGACCGCACACAGCCGACGAACGTTTACGGTGAAACGAAGCTTGCCATGGAAAAAATGATCCGCTGGTACGAAGTCGCCCATGATTTCCGCTTTGTATCACTGCGGTATTTCAATGCTGCTGGCGCCCATGAGAGCGGCCGGATCGGCGAGGATCACCGGCCGGAATCGCATTTGGTGCCGATCATACTGCAAACCGCACTCGGCCAGCGATCACATATCTCCGTATTCGGCGAAGACTATCCGACCGAGGATGGCAGCTGTGTACGCGACTACATCCATGTAAGCGATCTGTCGGATGCTCATATCCTCGCGGTGGAGCGCCTGCGTCGTGGCGAAGACAGCGCGATTTACAATCTTGGCAACGGTGAAGGTTTCTCCGTTAAACAAGTTATTGAGATCGCCCGTCGCATCACTGGCCGCGACATTCCAGCGGTCATCGAAGCCCGCCGCGCCGGCGATCCTGCCGTGCTCGTCGCTTCCTCTGACAAAGCCCGTGCTGAGCTTGGCTGGAATCCGCATCGCAGCAATCTGGAGCGGATTATTGAGTCCGCTTGGGCGTGGCATCAGTCCCGTCCGCAAGGTTACAACGACTAACCCAGGCGTTACATGTCTGGTGCAAGAGCCGAGGGCGGACTTACTTGGACGCCGACGGATCTGCTTAATCTAGAAAGGAGCTATACCCCATGACAACGCATCAATCCGCGCCGTCTTCCGAAGAGGCGCTTCAGGCTATCGAGCAGCTTGTCTTCGGTGCAATGAAGCGAGGCATGCTGGAGCCGCTCGATGCTGGCGCTGCTCGCAACGCGATTCTGGATTTGCTCGGCTTCACCGCCCCGCTCTCAGGCGCAGAGGAGCTGACTGTCTGGAGGCAGGGACTGCTGGAACCGCCTGTTTGGGCGGCGGCAGCAGGTGGAGCCGCCACGCAAAGAGTGGATAGAACCTCCGCATCCGAGGACGAGCTGCCCGGCATGCCGGAGCTATTGGCTCCGCTGCTCGATTACGCAGCAGCTGCGGGTATCCTTCCAGACCTCACGGTGACACAGCGGGATTTACTTGATGCGCGCATCATGGGGCTGCTCATGCCTCGCCCTTCCGAGACGCAGGCGCGCTTTGCACTGACGGCGGCCAAGCAGGGTATGCAGGCGGCTACGGACTGGTTCTATCATCTTAACGTAGATAGTAACTACATCCGTATGGACCGCGTAGCGCTCAACCAGAGCTGGAAACATGCGACGGAGTATGGTGAGCTGGAGATTACGGTCAATCTTTCGAAGCCGGAGAAGGATCCTGCGGAAATTGCCTTGCTCAAGACGATGCCCCCCGCCAGCTACCCTAAATGTTTGCTCTGTAAGGAAAATATGGGTTATTCAGGAAGAGTGGATCATCCGGCCCGTCAAAACCATCGTATTCTCCCCATGTTGTTGAACGAAGAAGCGTGGTTCCTGCAATATTCCCCTTATGTGTACTATAAGGAGCATTGCATCGTGTTCCGGGCTGAGCATACACCCATGACAATTAGTCGGGACAGCTTCGGCAGGCTGCTGGAATTCACGGAGCAGATTCCGCATTATTTCGTCGGCTCCAATGCAGATCTTCCCATCGTGGGCGGCTCTATTTTAAGTCATGATCATTTCCAGGGAGGGCATTATGTCTTCCCGATGCAAACGGCGCCGGTAGAGGCGGAGTTCCATCATCCTAGCCATCCTGACGTCACGTACGCCATCGTCAATTGGCCGATGAGCGTCCTTAGGCTGAGCGGCATGGACCGCATGCAATTACAGCAAGCAGCAGGAGAGATTCTGGATGCTTGGCGCGGTTATAGCGATCCTGAAGCGGATGTGTTTGCTTTTACGGACACAGGCAGTGAACGCATTCCACATAATACGATTACGCCAGTGGCGCGGCGCGGCGGGAACGGAGCCTACGAGCTCGATCTGGTGCTGCGCAACAATCGTACAAGCGAGCAGCATCCAGAGGGCATCTTCCATCCCCATCGGGAGCTTCATCATCTCAAAAAGGAGAACATCGGGCTGATCGAGGTCATGGGTCTTGCCGTTCTGCCGGGAAGGCTGAAGCAGGAGATGGAGTTGATTGCTGCTTGCCTGGAAGGCGTCATGACTTGGCAGCAAGCTGTAGAGTCCGGTCCTTCCACGATGTCTCAGCATGGGCCGTGGATGGAGGAGCTGCTGGGAGCAAGGGAGGGCGGTCTTAGCCATGCCGATGCACTGGATCTGGTCCAGGCTTCTGCGGGGGATAAGTTCCTGCAGGTGCTTAAAGATGCAGGCGTGTATAAGCTGACGGAACAAGGCCGCGCCGGCTTCCAGCGCTTCCTGCTCGCATCGAATCTTGAGAAGATTGCCGTTGCAAAATAAAACTCCATACATTTGAGGCGGTGGGCTTTACGCCGCCTTTTTGTGTTTTTGATGCATTTCTATTGTCGTAAGTTGCTAACGAGTGTCGACTTTTACAGAAAATGAACAGATTCTCGTATTGATTTTTACGAATGTGCACTAATGAGACGGTACTTGGCTAAAAACTTGTTCATTTTAATGATTACTTTTTGAAAAAATGAATTGTACAACGAACTTATTTATGGTATTTTTTTATATATAAACGTTAATTATATGATTAACGCCACATTCGATATGCTAATTGGAGGGGAAACAAGCACGATGCAAATTATGCCGCTCGAGGATTTTCTTAAACTTGATTCTGATGAACAGGTAGAGAAGCTTAAGCATTGGAAGACCGACTACACGCTCAAAGATATTCGTGAAGCCTGGAATTTCAAGCACTCTGCTCAATATTATATGCTGCTCAAGAAGCTGCGGATTTACGAGCGTGTCGTGAACAAGTCCGACAAGTTTTACCCGGATCAACTCGCTGGCAGCCAAGTTGCTGGTGGAGATCGCGGCGTTGATTATTCTCTCCCTTCCCGTGAGCAAAAACTTCCTGCCGATCAGTTCGGCTACCAGTTGAACGTGGCGCTGACTGGTCCCGAGCTAGCTGACAAGCTGGAGCGTCTCGCTACTTTCCTTCGCGGAGAGCAAAAGCAAGTTACAGTTCGTCTTGCGATTGAAGCAGTAGCTGAAGAAGTTGCTGCTACTGAAGAATCCAGCGAGCCTGAGCAAGCTGCAGTTTAATTACCGGCGACAAGTACGGGGTGACTCATCCTGATTCATCCCGTATATCAAATTTTAGCTCAAAAAAAGGTACCCGCAGCTGCTGCGGGTACCTTTTTGCAGCCCAAGAAGGCTGCGGCGAAATGTGTCGGCAGCATGGAGCTGCCCAATGAGTCCCTTAGCGGACCGTTCTGAGCTTACCGAGCTCCGATACGAGTGCTTCCACCTCGGAGATACTGAAGGAAGGCTTGGAGGCCACTACCTCGTAGAGATCCCGGATGTCCTCATAGTTGTCTGTTCCAAAAGAAGAGCCCTGCATCGCAGCTGCAGTCGCCATGCGGAGCTTGAGCTTAATTTCTTCAATCATGAATTCCACGTTCTGCTGGGTAGGCTGATTAAGATCTGGCATGGAGCCCTCCTGTGCGTTATTGCAAGCTTGAGGCCCGTTCCGGGGCGTCAGCTGGCAGCTTTCAATGCTTTCTGCTTGAAGCGTTCGTCCACATTGTACCATGAACCGCGACTTTCTGCTTGCCAGCCCTGATGTTAAATTGAATCTCCTTAAGTGAATCCGTTACAATATAAGCATGAGGAAAATGCAAAACGCATAACTAACCAAATCTGCAGGGCAAAAGAGGTTGCTGACCATGAGTCGGGATACAAGAATAAACCGGACCCAAGAGGTCGCCAAATGGGCACGCGTGGACAAGGCTGGCCTGCAAACGTTTTTTGAAGCGATCGCGGCCAAATATCCGTCGAGGGATGAGGTCGTGTTTCTCTGTGTCGGCAGCGACCGCTCAACCGGGGACTCGCTTGGTCCTCTGGTCGGATCGTTGTTAACCGAGCTTGGCTTCCCTCGTGTCGTAGGTACGCTGGAGCAGCCCTGCGACTCGGAGCAGGTGAGTCCGATGTTATCCACGCTAAATGAAGCGCCCTGCGTCATCGCGATCGACGCTTGCCTAGGCCGGGCCGAGTCAACTGGACTTTATCTTGTCCGCAACGGGCCGTTGCAGCCGGGCCAGGCGATTGGCCAAAATCTGCCTGCGGTCGGCGACTTCAGCGTCGCCGCAGTTGTCAATACACAGGGGCATAAGCCTTATTGGATTATCCAGACGACAAGTCTCTACCGAGTGCTGGGTATGGCTCGTACAATTGCCGATGCCGCTGCTGCCGTTTGGCCGGATGCGGTGGATGGAGTTTTACCACGCGAAAGTTTGATTCCGGGTTCACAGCGTTAATGACGACTGAATCAATAAGCATAGGGATGGAAAGGATGATGCAGCATGTCGAACCGTTCTTTAGCTAATCGCCGGCTGACACTGCCTGGAGGCACCGATCTGGCATATCGTGATAATGGAAGAGGTACCGGCGAGAGTTCTGGACACGAGCTGACACTCGTTCTGCTCCATGGCTTTTGCGGCAGTTCGGCCTATTGGGAAGGGCTGCTGCCGCTCCTTGAGCCGCGCTACCGGATCATCACGGCGGATCTCCGCGGCCATGGCAACTCTTCAGGAGCGGGAGATCGTGTGCTTCAAATGGAGCAGTTGGCTGATGATATTGCGGAGCTGATTTCGGCTATCGAGGGGGACAATATTGTATTGCTCGGGCATTCCATGGGTGGTTATGCTGCGCTTGCTCTAGCGGAAAAGTACCCTGATCTGCTTTCCGGACTCGGTCTGATTCACTCAACGCCAATGCCGGACAGCCCCGAGGCGCAGGAAGGACGCGAAAAAGCTGCTGCTGCCCTGGCGAACAACGGCATCGTGCCGTTTGTTAACGGCCTTGTGCCAAAGCTGTTCGCTCCATCCAACCTAGAATCCGATCTTGTGGCCCGCGCCAAAGAAATCGGCTACGGGACTGCGGCAGCGGATGCCGCTGCAGCCGCGCTTGGCATGAAGCAACGTCCAGACCGCAGCTCGGTATTGGAATCGCTGCAGATTCCGCTGCTGCTCGTGGCGGGCAGCGAGGATGCGGTTATTCCTCCGGCTAAGGTATTTGCGGCCCAAGGCAGCCGGACTCGGACCGAAGTGTTGGAAGGTGCCGGTCATATGAGTATGATGGAACAGCCAGAGAAGCTGGCTTCCTTGCTGGAGGAATGGCTGAAGACAGAGCTGAATGTTTGATTGAGACGATAGGGACAGACAGCATGAAGAGGAGGAATAGACTTGTTCCAGCGGGATTATTTCATGCGTATGATCGAGCAGATGGCTCAGGTGTCGGGCTCGCTTCTTGGACTCAGGAAGACCGGCAAGCAAGAAGAGGCGCTGCAGGTTATCGAGGAGCTGCTGGATAAGCATTTTCGAATGAATGCCCGCCTGCTGCGAAGTCTGTCCGAAGAGGACCTGATCCGCATGATGTCAAGATCCGGGGAGCCGGACACAGCGATGCTTCATGCGCTTGCCCTGTTGTTTAAGGAAGAAGCCGATTTACTGGGTGATCTGGGACGGGAGGCAGCAGCTTTTCAATCCAGGCTAAAATCACTACATCTGCTACTGCGCATCTCCTCGCTGGGAGCGGAGCCGAATCCGGATGACACGGCTGAGGAGCAGCTTCGCATGCTCTTGCCATATGAGCTTCCAACCGCTACGAAGCGGCTCGTCGCTGGCTGGCGGGAAGAGCAGGGCAAGTACGCTCAAGCGGAGGATCTCTGGTACGAGCTGCAGGATGACGGGCAATTGCAGCCCGGCGAGCTCGATGAATTTTACAATCGCCTTTTGCCTCTATCGGATGAAGCATTGGAGCGCGGTGGATTGAGCCGCAGTGAGCTATCAACCTATATATTTACGCAGCAATAGTGACGAGGCCCCAAGCCGCACAATCGGCATGGGGCCTTGCTTGCTGCAAAACAAGGAAAGGGGCAAGTCAGATATGGCACAGGAACAATGGGAACAGGCTCTGGCGGATGCCGTCGGACAGGGAAGCTTGCTGCAGGCGACCTTCAGCGGACCGAAGAGTGCGCAGGATGAGCTGCCGCCGCGTACGATCGTGCGTCCGGTGCAGTTGAAGTCAGGGCTGCATTATCAATTCGAGCTGCATTATAAAACGAAGGTTTTGCATGAAAATGTGAACCCGGAGGAAGCGGCCGGCCGGATGGCTGGGCTGCTGAAGGCAGGATATCGGCAGGCGCTAGTCAAAACTGTGGAATCTGATCTGCAGATTCTACTGAACAAAAAAGGCAAAGCTGCGCTACTGCGCAAGCCGCCTACAAGCAAACCTCAGGATGGGGTAGCGACGCATAATCGCAACAAAAAGCGACTGCTTGATGGGGCGGAGGCACCGCCTTTTTTTCTGGAGCTTGGTATTTTGACCAAGGATGGCAAGGTAAAGGCGGATAAGCAGGACAAGTACCGTCAAATCAACCGCTTCCTGGAAATGGTGAATGATGTGGCGGGGGAGCTGCCGACAGACAGAGAGATTACGATTGTCGATTTCGGCTGCGGCAAGTCGTATCTAACGTTTGCGCTCTACCATTTTCTAGCGATTGAGCAGAAGCGGGAAATTCGTGTGATCGGCCTCGATTTGAAAGAGGATGTTATTGCGCTTTGCTCGGGGCTGGCGGGCAGGCTCGGTTATGATAAGCTGAGCTTCCAGGTCGGTGACATCGGTCAATTCGGCGGACTGGACAAGGCCGATATGGTCGTGACGCTGCATGCCTGCGATACGGCGACTGATGCGGCACTAGCCAAGGCGGTTGGTTGGGATGCATCGGTTATCCTGTCGGTTCCCTGTTGCCAGCATGAGGCGTTCCGGCAAATTCGGAATGAGGCGCTGTCGCCGCTGTTGAGCCATGGTTTGCTCAAGGAAAGGTTCGCTGCGTTGGCTACCGATGCAGCACGTGCAGCGCTGCTGGAGAGTGTTGGCTACAAAACTGGGATGCTAGAGTTTATCGATCCGGAGCATACCCCCAAAAATCTGCTCATCCGCGCTGTCCGCAGACAGGGCAGAGGCGCTGCCTCTGAGCACCAGCAGCAAAAATGGCTGGACTATGTTCGCTACCGGGACTCGCTCGGCCTAGATCCTTCCTTTGAAAGAATGCTCGTTGCAGCGGGTCGACTGCCAGCTCAGAATTAGTCCCACCTAAAAGCTGGAAATTTATCCTTATCCAGAGCCCAATCCCTGCTGTCATTGCTTACAGCCTATGCTATAATGGAAGACAATGGATGTTGCAGGGATGGGTGAAGGGCTTGGAATCATGGATTTGGATTGATTTCAGTTTGTTTGTCTTCATGCTCGGCCTATTCTTTTATGTTTTTATTCATAATCCAATAACACGCCTTCATAAGGTGTATTTGTTGTTTCATTTTTTTATGCTCTTATGGCCCGCATCTCAATTTTTGATCTATACGACGGATAGGGTTTCCTCGCAGTTGTTTTTCTTTTCAATTTCCTTCGCCGCCTTGTCGCTGCAAGGCTTCGGCTGGCTGATCTTCATCTATTTCCTTACTGGTCGCTCCTATCTGCTTACGCGCCGAACATGGCTGCTGCTGGCCGTTCCGACTGTGCTGCTCGCTATGCTTATATTGGCGAATCCCTACCATCTATTCGTCAGCTCCGAGTTTGGAGTCGCTGTAGATCGTGAATTCGGTCCTCTCTTCTGGATCATGTTCAGCCAGTTGTTTGTCTGTTGTATTCTATCGATAACTTGCATCATTCGGGCTATGCTGGAAGGAACGACGCCACGCCACCGTAATCAGGTCAGCATGGCGCTTAAAGGACTGCTTGTTTTTCTGTTGTTCGGCTGGATTGATCTGCTTCTCAACGTTGTATTCGATGCGCGTTTCCCCGATATTTCGGGTATTACTTCGATGGGTTTGGCTATGTCAGCTCTTTATTTCTGTATTTCTATCCATCGTTACCGTGTCTTTGACATTTTGCGGATTGCACAGCAGGATATTGCCAACTCCACTCCGGCAGGATTGATGGTGCTTGATGCCGAAGGTACAGTGCTGGAAGGGAATCGGTCGCTGCAGTCGTATTTATCCGTTAAGAGCGGTGATCGTTTTGACATAGGGGCGTATCTAAGCTCGTTGAAAGTTTTACCGTCGGAGTTAGAAGCTTTTTTGCGCCGATATAACTCGATTGTGCCAGAGCGAGTTGTCCAGGAGATTCGGCTAGAGCCTACAGATAGTCCTTTCGGTGGCTCTGCTCGCCATGTTCAGATGGATGCGTCTCCTATATTAACATCGGACAAGGAGTTGCTAGGCAGAGTTATCACGTTCCAGGATATAACGGAAATCCGGCATCTTGTAGAAGAGAAGCATCGCCAAAACGAAATTCTTCAGCTGCGCAACCGCGAGCTGGTGCAAATTCAAGAGGAACTGTTCAACGCTAATCTCAAGCTGGAGGAGCTGGCCACGACAGATAGTCTGACCGGCTGTTATAATAGGCGTTTTCTTATGCAGCGCCTGGAGCAAGAGGTGGTGGCGAATATGCGCTACCGAATTCCGTACGCGATTATTCTTTTCGACATAGACCGCTTCAAAGGGATCAACGACAGTTATGGCCATCTGATCGGAGACGAAGTTCTATTGGCAACTGCCGATGCGGTTAAAGGCATGCTGCGCCGTTCCGATGTGCTGGCGAGGTATGGCGGTGAGGAATTTACCATATATCTACCGCATACGAACCGGGTTCAAGCCGAACTGCTTGCCGAGCGCCTCAAACAGGGCGTGGAATCGAATCAGGTTGCAACCGGTACGCCGGGACTGTCTCTTTCGATTACAATCAGCTTAGGCGTGTTGTCCGTAGAAAATCAGAGCCCTCTCGGAATCAAAGACCCCAAGGCCTATTTGCGAGAGTTGTTTCAAGAAGCGGATACGGCCCTGTACGAGGCCAAAAACAATGGCCGCAACTGCATTGTCGGCCGAATACGGGCTTGATTCCCGAATAGGGACATTGGACCCCCTCAAATGCATGACAAATCTCCGAACCATTTGATAGAATAGAACCAAATATTGCACATTCAGCTCATCATAGGAGCAGGCATAATCAGGCCTGCGCCTTCGGGGCTGTACGAAGAAATTGGAGCCCAAGTAATGAGAAAAGTACAGTTGAACCGGATCAATCCCGGCGAGAAGCTGGCAAGGCCGATATTTCGCGAGGATGGAAATGTACTCTTAGGTGCTGGAATGCCTCTCAGCGAACGGTTCATCCAGCGGCTGCAGGATCTTGGCATCGATAGTGTTTACATCGAGGATGCGCTTACAGATGGCATTGAGCCAAATGAAACTCTGCGTGAAGATACGAGGAAAAAAGCTGCCGAGGCTATCCATAAGCTGATGGCGACGCAAATGGACCATCCAGGAACCAAAGGCAGAGCAGCGCTTCCGGAGATGGGTAGAACTTTCCGGGCTGTTTTCAATGAGATTTTGAACGATGTCATGACACGTAAAGATGTATTTGCGGGACTCAGCCAGATGCACACCCATGATTCGTATCTATTCCATCATTCAGTTAATGTGGCGGTGCTGGCTGGCATTATTGGCATCGCCAAGGGTTACAATCGCAATCAGCTTGAGGATCTCGGTATGGGAGCGATGTTGTTCGACATCGGTATGACCAGGGTGCCACGCGAGCTTCTTAACAAAAAGGGACCCTATACCATGCAGGAGAGGGAGATCATGCAGCGGCATACGACGGATGGCTACGATCTGCTGCGGAAACAGCATGATTTATCGCTTTTGTCCGCCCATTGTGCGCTGCAGCATCACGAAAGATATGATGGAAGCGGTTATCCGCGCGGTATTCGCCAGAATGAGATTCATGAATACGCACAAATTGTAGCGATTGCGGATGTTTTCGACGCGCTGACTTCGTCCCGGCCGTACCGCAAGCGGTATACGCCATCGGAAGCAATTGAATTTATGTTCGCGGCAGGGAACACTTATTTCGATTTGGAGCTTGTACGGTTATTCTGCAGTCATATTTCTATGTATCCGGTATCGACCAGCGTCGTGCTAAGTTCCGGGCAGGTCGGTGTAGTTGCCCGCAATTTTCAGGTCGCTGTTCATCGCCCTGTGGTGCGGGTTATCCGCGAGGCGGACGGGACCGTACCTGCGGAGCCCTACGAGCTGGATCTGCGGGACAAGCTGCATCTGACGATTATCCGCGAAGTTTAGCAAGGTTAATACGGATTGGGGAGGACAAACAATGATGCAGCCTGATTCATCGTCTGCGGCTCAAGAAACAGAGAGTAAGCTGGCCGTTCATCCGGAAGACGGAATCGAGACAACACTTATTCCTGCACTGCTTCTGGGCAGTCGGGCATTTGTGGAGCAACAGCAGCTTTCCGCTAACGGCACACTTACGTTGCTCGAAGGAGATCTGATCGAAATAGAGGTTGAATCGCCTGACCGATTCCGCTTAGGGGACTCGATCTGGCTGACCGTGAATTCCCCATCCGGCAGTTATCGAATGTCGACACGAGTCATCGGACGCAGGCCGAAATCACTGGCTCTGCTGTTCCCTTACGAGAGATTCCGCCTAATGGACGAGAAGAGGGTGCACCCCCGTGTGGAGGTCAATTGCGCGGGAAGATTGGTACTAGAGGATGATAAGCTTAAGAACGATCCAAGCCGGGCCGATCTACTCCGCTATCGCTGGTCCGATGAACTCCGTCACGAAGGTTTGGATGAGGTGCTGCTGCAGAAGCTGGTTAAGCTGATGGATGAGGAGGATCTCCACGTTCTTGAGGAGGAGGATCGTACTCGCCGTGAGAAAGCTGCACGTGCCGAGATTATCGTGTCCAACATTAGCCTTGAGGGCGTAGGCTTCCGCGCTACCGGTGGTATGGAACTGAATTGCCACGGAACGATTGGCGCAGTGCTTGATCTTGGCTTCGAACTGACCTGCACGCTAGAAATTTTATGGCGTCAGGATGCCGGCGGCATTCTCAGCTACGGAGCGCGCATGAGTGATTTGACCGTCGAGGGGGCGCGTCAGCTGCGGGCTTTTGTGCTGCATGAGCAGATGAAGCAGTACTATCAGGCCCGTCGCAGCCATGCTGCAGACGGTAGTATGGCAGAGAGTGACGAGCCGAGTCACTAGCTTTATTAAGCTGCCTACTTGCGCGTAAGAAATTTAGTACTCCATAGGGGTCGTCCCTGCGTCATTTAACGATGACGCAGGGACGGCCCCTTCATTATTTAAGCAAGCCAATACCATATAAGCGGCGGCTAGGCTATTGGCGCTGTATTGTTTTTGAATCTGCGGCGCTTTGAGCTTCGTTTGTGCATCAAGTAAAGCGCGGGGGTAGCGTAACGGAACTGAGAAGCCTTATTTCGACCAAATGGAGGGTTTTCCAAGTGTAACGAAACTGAGAGACGCTATTGAGAGAGATTCAGAGCACAATCATCAATTTTGACTTAAATAACGCTTCTCAGTTCCGCTAGATGATTTGTAGCCTGTTTTGAGGCGAAATAAGCTCTCTCAGTTCCGCTAGCACTTGTAGGGACGAGCTGAGGCGTCCACCATTCTGCTGTCTAAGCTAAGCCGATTGCGGCAAAGCTTTTATCATCAGAGCCGTAAGCGGATACAAGAGCTGCCGGTGCAGGGATGGAGAGATTGCTTCTGAGAGTATTGCAGCGTTTGTCCGAATTAGGGAAAAGAAGCCGGATGAGACGGAAACAGGTAGGCATAGTTGCTGTGGCTCAGGCAGCGGGCATTGCATGGATTCTTTGTGCTGTTTTCCGCAGATCAGGATGGTTTTTTGATCAGGATGGGTACGTGTTTGTGCTGCTGTTGACTGTACTTGGCGCTGCCTGTTTGCTTGGCATGATGTTCATGCGTCGAAAGGTCGGCGGGATGGTCGAGCGATCTGGCATGATGGTCATGCGTCGAAAGGTCGGCGGGACGGCTGAGCGATCTGACATGATGTTCATGCGTCGAAAGGGAGGCGGGATGGTCGAGCGATCTGGCATGATGTTCATGCGTCGAAAGAGCGACGGGATGGCTGGGCGATCTGGCATGATGCTGTCTGCAGCTGTTTGGTTGTGCCTGTGCCTATCCTTGTTCTATGCCATTGGTTTGCTAACCACTCCAGTAACGGTGCAAGGAAATTTGGATGAAGCTCTTCGCTGGGCGGCTTATGCATCATTCCTCTTTCTACTAAGCAGAAAGCTGACTGAACGGCAAGCGGAGCATACAGCTTTTTCCGAAATAGCCAGCGCAGATGGAATACGCCCGCTAGGCTTGCCTTTGCCGGTTATTGGTTATGGCTTACAGCTTTTTTGCCTGTTTGCAGTCGGGAGTTCTCTTGCCGTCTGGTTCGGTTGGATCGATGGGCCGGATTATATGCTTAGGACAACGGACATCCGCTTGAGCGCTTCAGGTGCACGGCTCGCCGGTTACCTTCAATACAGCAACTCGCTCGGTGCTTTTGCAACAGCGCTGCTCACTTGGCAGTGGCTGCTGCTTGTCCGTTCGCACAGTCAACTGCTGCGCCTCAGCGGAGCGATTCTCGCTGTCCCTTGCCTGACCGTATTGATTTTGACCGAATCGAGAGGGGCCGGACTCGTACTACTGACGGCAGTAGTGTCGGGGATTCTTCTTGTTCCACGCGGCAGCCGTCTGCGCTGGATCGGTGTTGTTCTCTGGACTTGTCCTGGCGCAATTGCTGCGCTAGGACTGGCTTGGATGTTTGAACGCGGCGGGGGTTACATCATAGGGATGGATGAGAGGATGAAGGTTACACTGTTGCTCCTCCTGCTGTTCGGATCGAGCACGGTTATTTTGCTGAAACAGGTCTCTCTGGAGCGGGCCGCATCAGCTAGTGTCGAAAGATGGATTGAATTGGCAGTTATGTTTGTACTGGCTTATGCGTCGACACTCAGTGTGCTGAATGCAGGAGGGAGTGGACGGTTCAATCCACTGGAAAACAGCGCGCTAGCTACGGGAATGTCTCGGCTGAGTATGTATAAGGACGGCTGGAACGCTTTTCAGGAATCTTGGTTACTGGGTTATGGAGCAAAGGCGTGGGAAATGCTACGCGGATCATTCCAGTCCGCCCCTTATGCAGCTTCTGAAGTGCATAGTGGATATTTAGATATGCTGCTAACCGGTGGAGTTATCGGCTTTTTGCTGCTTGCTGGTCTTGGCATAATGCTGCTTTACGCGGCTGGTGCTGATTCTCGTCTCTGTGCACTGCCCGTGGCTACGCTGTTGCTGCATGCTGCTGTTGACGTGGATATGTCATACGGCGTGTATTGGCTGTTACTGTTTGCATTTGCAGCAGCAGCAATTGAGCTTGGCCAAGCGGAGGCAGCAGGAACAGTCAAAGCGCCGAGCCGCGAGCAGGGGTGGTTGCGCCGTCACTTGCTTACACGTTAACGTTCCGTGGGAGCAGGGCGGCTCAGCCGCCAAAAGCCCCCCGAAGACACGCGCAGGCAGGGCGGCCCAACTGCCAAACACATACCGGAAGGCCTCGCAAAGGCGGGGCGGCTCAGCCGCCAAAAGCGTCCCGGAAAGCCTCGCGCAAGCGGGCGGGATCGACTTCCCACAGCTCTGCGATTTCGGCGCAGACGTTCGCGTCCCACCATTCGCATAGCTTTTTGCGGTTGTCATGATTTTCATGAACAAAAATGATGTTTAAGCCTACCTTTTTCGTGTAAAGTTTCTCCGCCTCCTCCATCTTATCTTTAGGAATATAGAGCTTGAGGCGCTTTACGGTACGATATAGCTCATTGCTGCATGCACGCCGGATTTTCCGAGCGGTAGGGAGCTCTGGCCGATGTTTGTTGGCTGGCGGTTTATTCATGAAGCCCACCCCTTTCATTCCCAACATGTATATGCCGGCTCAAAGCAAAGTGCAACAGCGGGCCGTACACCAGCAGTCGCGCCACTAGTCCCGACACCGGTCCCGCCAGTGGTCGCGCCACTAGTCCCGTCACGGGTCCACCAGCAGTCGCACCACTAGTCCCGACACCGGTCCCGTCAGCAGTCGCACCACTAGTCCCGACACCGGTCCCGTCAGCAATCGCCTCACTAGTCCCGTCACCGGTCCCGCCAGTGGTGCTGCCTCAGAGCCACAAACGAAAAAGCCTCTCTCCTGTTAAAAGGAATTAGAGGCTTGCTTCACTTATAGAGCTATCAGAGCAATTGGGTGTGCAAGATCTACTGTACGACGATATACCCGACCATCGGCCCGTTATGATTGAGATCGGTATGAACTTGGCACACGATAGGATAGGTTCCAGCTTTGGAAGCGACGAAGCTGACCTCGGTCGTTTCACCTTTTTTAACCTCGCCATTGATGCCTAGCCCCTTGATCGTAAAAGGATGAGATTCTCCGTTCACGCCGTTGATCCGCAGCGTAATCTTCTCTCCCTTTGGCACAACGAGTGTGCTCGGGCTCCATTGGTAAACCTCGAGCTCCTTGCCACCGCGCGTCGTCGTCTTAAACTCGCCCGTAACCATCTCGTATACATACCCGCTGTCAGGCTGTTGTGTCATTGCCGATGCAGAGGTCTGAGCGGCCTCCTTGGGATAAAGACCCCAGCAAGCTAAAGCGAGAATGACGACGGCTGCAACCAGCCCACCTAGTCGAAGCTGCCGTTTCGTAATAATGATGGTCCTCATGCGTTTTCCTCCTTCTTGTCCTATCATTGCCCTATTTTTATGCTAGGGATTGTCCTTCCATGCCTGTTGTCTTGTACAAACAATCTATGGTATCCCTTGGCAGCGCTGTGATAGAATACCGTTGACCTCTTACGGTCCTTGTAAGGTTCATCAGCTCGAGCGTTTAATTGAGACCTGTACACGGCTTTTGTTACAATAGAAGGATAAGAATTCATTTTAAGGAGTGGTAGTTCATGGCGAGAAGCGTAGCGAACAAGCTGAACAAGGGCATTTCTGCACAGCAATTCCGGGAAGGCATGACGAAAAACCAGGAGGCTTTCGATAGCTGGGGGGAGCAGTTCCAGTGGTCTAACGAAGAGGATCGCGAATTTTTTGAGCAGTTGAACAATCGCAATGACTTGCGGGTGCTCATTCTGATGGCGGAGTGGTGCGGTGATGTCGTCCGCAATATTCCGGTCGTTTTCCGTGCTTTTGAAAATAGTGGAGTGCCGGTTGAGGTTCTCATTATGGAGGAGCATCTCGATACGATGGACGAATTCTTGACGATGGGCGGACGTGCAGTTCCAGTCGTTATTGTGGCAGACACCGGCGGCCATGTGCTTGGCACTTGGGGCCCTCGTCCGAAGCATGTCCAAGAGGCGATGACGCAGTTCAAGCAGGAAAATCCGGACCGCGATGCGGCGGACTACCAGGACAAGCTGGCGCTGACCCGTCAGGAGATGGGTCGCCGCTATGGAGAAGGAACCGAGTATCAGGCCGTCATCGTCCGCGAGCTGCGTGAGCTCCTTTCCTCGTTCTGATGAGTACAATGAGAATTGAGTCATTCGTCCTCGGACCGATCCAGACGAACTGTTATTTGCTCGTCAATGAGGAAACGAATCAGGCGGTCGTCATCGATCCCGGCATGAAGCCAAAGCGGCTGTTGGACCGAATCGCCAGCGGGAACATTAAGCTGGAAGCTATTTTGCTTACTCATGCCCACTTGGATCATATGGGCGGGGTCGATGAGGTACGCAAGGCGACACAATGCCCAGTTTATGTGCATGATCTGGAGGCAGAGTGGCTGACCAATCCGGCGCTCAACGGCTCCTTGCGCTGGAGTGATATTACACCTCCACTGACGACAGCTCCTGCCGAATATGCACTTGATGAGGGGCAGCGGCTGAAGCTTGCTGGATTCGAGTTCCGAGTGCTGCACACGCCAGGACATAGCCCTGGCAGCGTCAGCTTCCTGCATGGTAAGGATCTATTTTCCGGTGATGTGCTGTTCCGGCAGGCTATTGGTAGAACCGACCTTCCTGGCGGGCGTAAAGCCGATCTCTACAATACGATCCGTAGCAAGTTGTACACGCTGGACCCCGAAGTTACCGTTTATAACGGGCATGGCCCCAAGACGACGATTGGTTATGAGATGGCCAACAACCCTTACGTGCGTCTGGGCTGATCATTTTCGCTTCCTTTTGCCGACTGAGCGGTGACTGGAAGCGTCTTTATTTCAATTTATCTCAAATCAAGCCAGATCAGCGTTTTGCCATGACTTGGGGGCGCTACTGTTTGCTGGTTACGGGAGGAATGCAACATATGGAGGAAAAAGGAGTTCTGCAAGTAGACAAGGCGGAAGGTGGAGCTGGAACGCTTACGCCAGCCGAGAAGGCAGCCGAGCAGGAGCGCATCGTCAAGGGCATAGCCCAAGAGCTTGCACTTCCGCCAGGCAAGGTCAAGGCAGCGGTAAGCTTGCTTGATGAGGGCAATACAATTCCATTTATCGCCCGCTACCGCAAGGAGATGACGGGTGAGCTTGATGAGAACGAGCTGCGCTCTATCGAGGAGAAGCTGGCTTACCGTCGAAATCTTGAGGATCGCAAGCGCGAGGTGCTTCGGCTGATAGGCGAGCAGGACAAGCTGACGGCGGAGCTGGAGAAATCGATTGTAGCGGCCGTTAAGCTACAGGAAGTTGAGGATTTGTATCGTCCCTATCGTCAAAAACGTAAAACCCGCGCTTCCGTAGCCCGCGAGCGCGGTTTGGAACCATTGGCTCAGTGGCTGCTTTCCCAGCCAAGGCAGGGAGTGCCGCTGGCAGAAGCCCAGCGTTATATCAGCGATAAGCTCGGCGTCGCCTCCGCCGAGGATGCGCTGCAGGGAGCGATGGATATCGTAGCCGAGGGTCTGGCTGATGATGCTCGCATTCGGGCATGGGTCCGCAAGTTCACGTCCGATCAGGGCAGTATTCGTTCGGAGGCTCGCCAAGCCGGAACAGAATCCGTTTATGAGATGTACTACGATTATCGTGAGCCGCTGCGCAAGCTTCCGCCTCACCGTACGCTGGCCATTAACCGGGGTGAAAGGGAAGAGGTGCTGCGCGTCTCACTTGAGATTCCGGTTGACCGGATTCACGACTATATTAGCCGCCATACGCTTCGCCAAGGGACGGCACCTGAGATTAAAGCGACTCTAAACGCTGTCATCGAGGATGCGTACAAGCGCCTGATCGCTCCTTCCATTGAGCGCGAGGTGCGCGCCGAGCTCACGGATAAAGCGGAGGAGCATGCCATCGGCATTTTCTCAGCCAATCTGCGCAGCCTGCTGCTGCAGCCGCCGGTGCGAGGGCATATCGTGCTCGGCGTTGATCCCGCCTTCCGCACCGGCTGTAAGCTGGCGGTCGTTGATGGGAACGGCAAGCTACTCGATGTGGCCGTCACTTATCCGACTCCGCCGAACAACAAGGTCGCCGAAGCTGAGCGTATAATCAACGGGCTGATCGACAAACATGGAGTGACGCTGCTGGTCATTGGTAATGGGACAGCCTCTCGTGAGACGGAAAGCTTTGTTGCCTCGTTGATCCGTACGCGGGGAGACGGCTTGAAGTACATTATCGTTAACGAAGCGGGCGCGAGCGTGTACTCGGCCTCCAAGCTTGCTCAAGAGGAGTTCCCTTCACTGGATGTAGCGGAGCGCAGCGCAGTCTCGATTGCCCGCCGATTGCAAGATCCGCTTGCCGAGCTCGTGAAGATAGAGCCGAAGGCGATTGGCGTTGGTCAATATCAGCATGACGTCAGCCAAAAGCGGCTTGGAGAGTCGCTTGGCGGCGTCGTAGAATCGGCGGTTAACCATGTCGGAGTTGATGTCAATACGGCTTCGGCTTCGCTTTTGTCTTATGTGGCCGGCATTAACGCAACAACCGCCAAAAATATCGTCAAACATCGCGATGAAAGCGGAAGCTTCACTTCCCGCAAGGAACTGCAGAAGGTTCCGCGTCTCGGCGCGAAAACCTACGAGCAATGCATCGGCTTCATCCGTATTCCGGAAGCAGCCAATCCGCTGGATCGCACGCCGATTCATCCGGAATCGTACAGCTTTGTGGACAGGCTTTTCCGTGAGCTCGGACACAGCTTGGATGCGATTGGCAGTGAGGCGGTCCGCGAGGGGCTGGCCGCAGCGGACATTCCGGCTTTGGCTGCAGGGATCGGCATCGGTGAGCCGACGCTGCGTGATATCGTGGATAGTCTGATGCGTCCCGGCCGTGATCCGCGCGAGGAGTTGGCGGCGCCGGTATTTTCTCAGGATGTGCTGGCAATCGAGGATCTTCAGCCGGGAATGGAGCTGCAAGGTACGGTGCGCAATGTCATCGACTTCGGAGCTTTTGTGGATATCGGCATCAAAAACGATGGTCTTGTCCACATTTCCCAGCTGAGTAGCAAGTTCGTTAAACATCCGATGGACGTTGTCTCCGTCGGTGATGTCGTCACCGTGTGGGTGCTGAATATTGATCTCAAAAGGGGTCGTGTAGGGCTGACGATGCGCGGGCCTTCCTAAAGCTGTATAGCTAGCTAATGGCACGAAGCTGCCTGCGCAAAGAGGGCGTCCCTTAAGCAGATCAACGATCTGCTGCAGGGACGCCCTCTTTGCGATGAGGCGATCCATTGCCGGTATGGCGCTTAAAAAGGGCCATGCCCGTTAATCAAAGATCCCGCTGGGCGGCCAGGCGACTTTGTTTCGCGTCCTCCTTGGTCCGGTAAAAAAACCAGCAATCGTTCAGCAGTCGAACCTGCCGGAGATCCTTTTGCTGGAAAGCTCGCATCAGTTGGTTGCTCAGCCATTGCGGCATGCGCATCCTCCTCCTTCTGCTGTTTTATGGATTCAACAGCATATGGAGAGCTTCAGCCGAGCGTGCAGGTCCCACAGCATCTTGGAGCTACTTAACCTTCGTACTCTTCCTCGTACCATTGCTCAAGCTGAGCCTGCAAAGCCCGGATCTCGGTCAGCAGAGAGATCAGTGGATATGATTTCTCCTGAATGGATTTGAACGTCTCCTCAAGCTCATTGAGGTAATCCAGGCCGCTCATTACGGGCAAGGCGCGCTCATGAAGCTCGGCAGGAGAGAATTCGGCGATGCAGCGCGCCAGCGGCGGCACATGCTCGGCCGTCAGCTTGTCCAGCTCCTTGTGCAAGCGCAGGTTGAGCGCGGAAAGCTGGTAGGCGTGTGAATGGGGCATTTCAACGAGGGACAGCTGCGCCCCGTGTTGAAAAAGGACATATTTCATAGTAGGCATGGCGAAACATCGTACTCCTCTCGCAGTCGAACGGTTGTCTACTTGACAGTGTAGCCCAGGATGCCTTTACAATTCAAGGGGAAAGGGGAGCCGGATATGGAGGATAAAGAGCTGCAGACATGGGTGGAAAAAATTTCAATGGACAGCTTCGGACTTCCGTTCCGCCACAAGGCCGTGTTCAATCGTCGATTGTCGGCTACGGGAGGACGCTACTTCATGAAGTCTCATAATATTGAGATCAGCGCTAAGCAGCTCCAGGCTTACGGTGTAGAGGAAACGGAGAAGATCATCAAGCATGAGCTTTGCCATTACCATCTGCATCTGCTTGGACGAGGATATCGCCATCGCGATGCGGATTTCAAGGAGTGGCTCGCCCGCTCCGGCGGTTCGCGGTATTGCCGTCCGCTACCGGACAAGTCCCCTAGACGCTCGCTGCCTTATCGGTATAAGCTCGTTTGCGGCTCTTGCCGCATGGAGTACCCGCGAAAGCGCAAGGTAGATCCAGCTCGATACGTCTGCGGAAAATGCCGGGGCAAGCTAGCTTTGTATGCGCTTGACAGGGCTAATCGTGCATGATAAATTAGTCTTTGTCAGACTTGTTTTGAATGTTCCCTGATAGCTCAGTTGGTAGAGCACTCGACTGTTAATCGAGTTGTCACAGGTTCGAGTCCTGTTCGGGGAGCCAGTTTGGAGAGATACCCAAGTGGCTCAAGGGGACCCTCTGCTAAGGGGTTAGACTGCGTAAGTGGTGCGAGGGTTCGAATCCCTCTCTCTCCGCCATCTTCTTTTAAGTTTGACGAAGAAGAGACCGTAACGGTCTTTTTTCTTTGTCCGGTTGTTTTATTGATTGTTGGAAGCCCTAAAAAATTAATGCTTGCAATGATTATTGTGCTGTGTTAAGATCATTCATGTTGATTTAAGAACTGTTCTTTTGGACAAGCAATTATGGCCCGTTGGTCAAGGGGTTAAGACACCTCCCTTTCACGGAGGTAACAGGGGTTCGAATCCCCTACGGGTCACCATTTTCCTTAAGAGCCATTAGCTCAGTTGGTAGAGCACCTGACTTTTAATCAGGGTGTCGAAGGTTCGAGTCCTTCATGGCTCACCAGTTTTTAACTTTACAAATGTGCGGTAGTGGTGGAATGGCAGACACGCTATCTTGAGGGGGTAGTGGGCGTACGCCCGTGGAGGTTCGAGTCCTCTCTACCGCACCATAATTTTAACTGATATATCCCGCTGAGGCGGGATTTTTTTTGTTTCGGCGAACAATTACAGCCTTATTTGGGCTCATATAAATGAAGCATAGATCGAATTTGTTGATATACTTCTTGACGAACATGTTCTGGAGCAAGGCATTCACAGTCAGTTCCTAAGCCTAAAAGAAATTTATAACCGTAAGAATCAGGCATAAAAGGGATTTCTACAATTAAATATTCATCTTGTGTCTCTAAAAGCTTAAAATCGGCGAACCGATCCGCAATCGCTGATTTTATGGAGCGATGAATCCGCAGCAGAACAGGAATTAACTTTGTTTCCGAAAATGAGTTTTCAAGGAAATGATGAGGTACTTCTCGGAATTCAAACGTTTCATCCAATAAGCTTGCGGATAGAATTCGGCTTAATTTAAAAAAGCGGAATCCCTCTTTTTCACGACAAAAAGCAAACAAGTACCAACTGTTTTCCTTGAAAATTAATCGATGCGGTTCAAGAATGCGCTCAGAAAACTGCCCCAATCTATTTTCGTAGCTTATCGTTATCAATCGCTGCTGCTCTAAAGCCGCATTTACAGCAATATGCGCAGACGTTAACGGATACCCTGAACTTATCCACGGCGCATAATCAACGACAATTTGCTGCAGCTTGCGTTCGATGCTATCGGAATGCACAGCGGGGATAAGTGACTTTAATTTTTCGACTGTATGTTGGATGGACAGCGGCGTGTTTACTACGGTTAAACTTTGCAAGGCAATCAGCAGCGAAGCTAGTTCTGAACTGCTGAAAAAACGGTTATCTAATTTATAGTTTTCCATGATATGAATGCCGCCATTTCGCCCTGTTTCAGCGGTGATGGGAATGCCTGCTTGCGCGAGGGAATCTAGATCCCGATAAATGGTTCGTACAGATACTTCAAAGCGTTTAGCTAACTCTGGGGCGCTTACCCGTCCTTCCCCTAATAAAACCATGACAATTGCAAATAAGCGCTCTGTTTTCATCTTCCTCCTCCTTTTTTAAGAAATTATAAACACTGACAATCAGTTGTCAAGGTTTGCTTGGTATAGTAGCAGTGTTGGAAGGCAAAATACTGTGAAAGAGGTACTGAAAGGAGCAGCTACAATGAAGAGAAATCAAAACTGGTTTGAGAATGTAGAGAATCGTAGCCATCCATGGCCGGGACTTAATTGGCTTACTACTGGAATCATTGTTTCTGATGTTGAAAAAGCCGTTGATTTTTATACGAATGCAATGAATATGATCCCCATTTCTGAGGTAGAAGATGACGATGGCAGCCTGTTTTTTGCAAGAATGAGATATAGGGGGATCAACCTTACCGTTAATAAGGAGCGCTGGGACTCAGACATTCTTGGTCCGTCATCTACTGGACAGACTCCGCCGTTTATTTTTTATCTGTATGTTGATGACGTTAAAGTTCTGGTTGAAAAAATGACGCGTGCAGGTGCTGAACTTCTAATGGAGCCAGAGGAGACATTTTGGCAAGATTTAAGAGCCCGGTTGAGAGATCCCTTCGGTTATGTTTGGGACATCGCTCAAAAGGTGCAGTGATCCATGTTCAAATGATCATGAATTATAGTCGAAGGCCGCTTTGTGTGGCAACGGTTGCCTTCGCGCCTGAATTCAAACCAGCCCGTCACGGGCTGGTTTTTCGTTGCTTCCGAACTGATAGAAAGGTAGTGTCAGATAATGAACATTGATATCTATCATTTTTCGTTGAATCGGCAAGTAGTTCCCACCCATGTTGAATCTTACAATTAGGTTCGGGGGGAGGAACAAACAACATGGTACAGCTTGAATCTAACCTTACAGCGAATCGTGAACCGAAAAGAAAACCGGCATGGATCCGATTTTTCGGTCAATGGGATCTTCAACTGATGGTGCTTCCGGCATTAGCGCTCATAGTAGTGTTCAGCTACATTCCGATGTACGGCGTTTTGACTGCTTTTCAGGACTACAGCATTTTCAAAGGAATGTCAGGCAGTCCATGGGTGGGCACCAAACATTTTCAACGTTTTTTTGCGAATCCGGATTTCTGGCTCGTCATGCGCAACACCCTCATCATCAGCGGCCTAAAGCTGCTCGTCGGCTTCCCGGCTCCGATCATGCTGGCGCTTATGCTGAACGAGGTTCGCAGCCGTTATTTCAAACGGATCGTTCAAACGGTCAGCTACTTGCCGCATTTTCTTTCCTGGGTCATCGTGGCCGGAATGGCCACCGCAATTTTGGCGACGGAGAACGGCAGTCTTAATATGCTTTTGCAAGCGCTTCAATTTATCGACGAACCGCTGAGCTGGCTCAGCCTGCCGGAATATTTCTGGACGATTCTCATTACGACTGGCGTGTGGAAAGAGATCGGCTTTGGCTCCATTGTCTATCTTGCCGCGATAGCGGGCGTAGATCCTAGCCTGTATGAGGCGGCCTCGATGGATGGGGCCAGCCGCTTCAAGCAGATTTTTCTCGTGACGCTGCCGTCGATCATGCCCGTTGTAGTCATCTTTTTCATCCTGGCCATTGGCAATCTGCTCAGTGCGGGCTTCGAGGACATTCTCTTGCTCGGCAAAGACCCTATCCTGCGGGATGTATCAGACGTGCTCGACACCTATGTGTATAGAATGGGCATTCAATCCCAGCGTTTCTCCTATGCAACGGCGGTTGGACTGTTTAAGGCGGTCATCAGTATCGCGCTGTTAACGCTGGCTAACGCACTAGCAAGGCGCAGTGGGAACAGCTTGTGGTAGGGACTAGCAGCCATTGGAAGGTTGACCTTCAGCGCAGCGGAGGGTACTTTTTTACCGGCCTTTTAAAGGAGGAACAACAGCTTGAAAATTAGACAAAGCCCTGGAGACCGGCTTATGACCATCTTTATTTACGCTTTTCTCGCCGTACTCGGCTTCAGTGCGTTTTACCCGTTCTGGAACGCCGGTGTCGTGTCGCTGAACAAGGGGGCGGATACGGCGCTTGGCGGCATCACCTTCTGGCCTCGGGAATTTACGTGGGAAAATTACGAGATCGTATTCCAGGACTCCCGCATTATGAAAGCGTTTGGCGTATCCGTACTGCGGACGATTGTCGGTACCGTTACCTCGATTCTCGCAACAGCGATTTTTGCCTACGGCATGACGAGAGCGGAGCTGGTCGGACGCAAATTTTACATGGTGATGTGTATCTTTACGATGTATTTCAGCGGCGGACTGATTCCGACCTTCCTATTGATCCGTGAGCTTGGTATGTTCGACTCCTTCTGGGTATTTATCATTCCGTCGCTAATCAGCGTTTGGAACATGATCGTTTTCCGGACTTTTTTTCTGGGGCTGCCAGCGGGGCTGGACGAATCGGCCAAAATCGACGGCTGCGGTTATTGGGGCACGTTTTTACGAATTGTGCTTCCACTGTCCGGTCCGGTCATCGCCACGCTCTCGCTGTTCACGGCGGTCAGTCACTGGAACGACTGGTTTTTGCCCAGCATTTACATTAATGACGAGAACCTGATTCCGATTCAGACGAAGCTGCAGCAGATTCTCAGCTCCAACATTATGACGGAGCAGATGCAGCAGCTGGATTCTGCGGCCCAAGCTCGACTCAATGCGATGAAAACGATTACCGGCAAGTCGCTGTCGATGGCAACGATGATGGTTGCAACGTTACCGATTATTATGGTTTATCCGTTTGTGCAGCGATATTTTGTTAAGGGCGTGCTGGTCGGGTCTGTAAAAGGCTGATTCGCGAGTAACGCAACAATCGGCTTCAACGCTGCCGGAGCAGGATGGAAGAACTTCGGCGGAATTAAAATAAATGGCTAAAAGACGGTGCAAAAAGAAGCGAAGCCAAGGATCAGGCTCGGAGAAGCGTCAGCGTTCGCCTTAACGTCGGATTTCTCCCTTTTTGGGCGGATAAATTCAAAGAAATTTGAGGTTAACAGCGATCGGAGATCGAAGAGCCGATCTTGGGCGTAGCGGGTACTTTTCATCGGTCTTTTAGAGCTAAAGAAAAGGGGATGAACGAGTTGAGCATGAGGAAAAAAACTGCGTTTAAAAGCATGGCTCTAGCAATGGCGGTGGCGATGGTGCTTGCAGGCTGTTCTGGAAACAACGTTTCTACGAACAATACAGCTTCCAATATGGGCGGCGCTTCTCCGGCACCAAGTGCATCGCCAGGAACTGACGCAGGCACTGAGGCTTGGCAACTCGGCAGTGAGCCTTTGGAGTACACGATGTACGGCCATTACGATTGGTATGTCATGCCCAAGTGGGGCGCCGACGAGTCCAGCAAGTGGATTCAGGACAATATGAAAGTAACCGTCAACAACATCCCGAGCAACGAGAACGCCGCGCAGAAGCTCAATACGATGATCGCCAGCGGGTCACTGCCGGATGTGCTGTGGATGGACAAAAACCAGGACGTCGAAAAGCTTCGCCAGGCCGACATGCTTGTTCCGTTCGACGATTATCTCGATAAATATCCGAACTTCAAAAAATACGTCGGCGAAGCGACGATCAATATGCTTCGCTCACCGGATGGGAAAATCTATCAGTTCCCGAACTGGTACTCTTCACAACCTTTCGGCAACGCGGGGTATGTCATTAACAAAAAATACTACGAAGCAGTCGGCTCGCCGAAGCTGGAGACGACGGACGATTTTTACAACTTCCTCAAGGCGGTTAAAGAGAAATTCCCGAATGTGACACCGTTCAACCCGGATTTAGCTGTCGACGGTCAAGGTCTAGATATACTATATTCCGCTTTCCTGGAGGACGCGCAGCTAAAAGGGCTGGCTAACCGGGTGGCCATTGGAACGGATAAGATGGAGTCTGTCTTCAAGGAGGAAGCGTTCCGCGAATCGATGCTGTACGCCTCTAAGCTGTTCCGCGAGAAGCTGATGACGCAGGACGCAATGACTCAGGATAAGGAGCTCCTGAAGGAGCGGGTTATGACCGGCCAGGTTGCCGCCTATGCTGGAGCGAGTCCGACGGAGAACGGTGCGGCTGCCGACGCGGCGCTGAAGAAGAAGGATCCCAATAACGGTTACTTCATGATTTGGCCGATTCATAAGGAGGGGCTGGATAAAAACAAGATTTTCCCGGGCACTTATTCTACGCTTGGCTGGAACGTCAACGTCATTACAAAATCGGCTAAGGACCCAGAGAAAATCTTCGCGTTCCTCGACTGGATGACCGGTCCGGAAGGACAGTCCGTCATCATGTGGGGGCCGGAAGGCAAGTATTGGGAGGGCAAGGACGCCGAAAGTTTCCCGATCATCACCGATGCCTTTTCCACCGACGTGGAAGGCCGCAGCAAAACGATGGACGCCACGGTTAACCTCCAATGGGTTGGCAACGCTGCTTTCACGGACCGAGCGAAAATTACGTTTGAGTCAACGCTGCCGGAAGAAAAGCGAACCTGGGAATCCCGATACCAGAGCATGATTACGTGGAAAACGCAAAGCAACGGCACGGAGTTTGAGCAGCTAGCGCCTCCATCCGATACGGAGGAGGGCATCATTCAGACGGAGCTTGAGGAACTTTGGGACGAAACTCGCGCCAAAGCTCTGTACGCCGGGTCTGATGAAGAGGTGCTGTCCATCCTTGATAAGGCACATGACGATGCGATGAAGCTCGGTTATCAGCAGCTGTTGGATTATAAAACGAAGAGATGGCAGGAAAATAAAGCGAAAATCGCTGGCAGTTAACGAGTCGTGCCGATAGGGGAATAGAGCTATAATGGAGGCAATCCGCCGTCCCAGGAGGGGCGGCGGTTTTTCAACATCGCGAAGCGGAAGCTTAACGGTTGTTACTGCCGTACGGAACGTTTACCGGGGAAGGAGGATTTCATTTCATGTACCGGGTGCTTATCGTTGACGATGAGGAGCTGGATCTGAAGGGGATGCAGGAGTTCATTCCTTGGAGTAGCCTTGGCTTGGAAGTGGCGGGGGCGGTCAATAACGGGTATGCCGCATTCGACCTGCTGCAGCAGGAGGCGGTCGACATTCTCGTGACCGATGTACATATGCCGAGAATGACCGGACTTGAGCTCGCGGAAAGAGCACTGCAGCTGCACGGGGAGTTAAAGGTTATATTCGTCAGCGGTTATCAGGACTTTCATTATGTCAGGCAGGCGCTGCAGCTGCGCGCTTGGGGTTATGTGCTGAAGCCGATGGACGACGCCGAACTCGTCGCCGCGCTGGAAGGGCTGATTCGCCAGCTCGATGGAGAGAGGGGGGCTCAAGCTCGGGAAGCGAAGCCCGGCGCAGCGGCTTTCGCCCCGCTTAACGCAACGGCTTCCGCAGCCCTGGATGCAACGGATGTAACGGCTTCCGAAGCGCCGAAGGAAACGCCGTTGGCCGCTTTCGCGACCGCCGCCGGAAAGGGGAGTCTCAAGCATGCACGGCTCATCTCGGAGCTGCTGGATTATGTTGACTCCCATCTGCATGAGCACATAACGCTCAAGCTGACGGCGGATGCATTTTCATTTTCGCCCAATTACTTAGGATCGCTGTTCAAAGAGGAGACGGGCAAAAACTTCAGCGAACATCTGATTGAGCAGCGGATGAGACGGGCTGGCGAATTGCTGCTCGGCACGAGGCTCAGGGTGTATGAAATCGCCGATCGCATCGGGTACCGGTATATGCCCTATTTCAGTCGCCAGTTCAAGGAGACGTTCGGCGTTACCCCGAACGAGTATCGGAGGAGCAAATGAAACCGGAGCGGCCGCGCACCTACATCCCTGTCGGTATCAAGCTGCTGGCTTCCTACGTCCTGCTGACCCTAGTTCCGCTCGCCGTACTTGGTTATGTAGCCAATGCGATTATGGCGGAATCGGCTCGCTCCCAGACGGAGAGCAGTATCCGAGGCACGCTTGGGCAGGTGGAAAGCAATATTCATTATCGTGTAAACGACATCAATCGTCTGACTGATATGTTGTATCACGACACGACGCTGGCTACCTCGATTCGCCATGCCGAGGCGGGATATGTCAGCTACGAAGCGACTCGCAAGGTGCTGCTGCCCAAGCTGCGGGCTGTTATGGAAGCTGCCGATCCGAGCCGCCGCATGAGAATTACAGCTTTTGTCAAAAATCCGAATATACCGGAAGTGTACTATCGGGATGACGCCGAAGAGGATGTCATAGCTCGCAAAGGGCGTTATTACGAGCTGGCGCAGTTCAGTCGGATCGAACATGAGGCGTGGTATGCCAGTCTGCCTAAAGAGAACTATGGGGTGACTGCCGTTTGGATACAGGTCGGCGACGATGTGCGGTTCGGACGAATATCGCTTATCCGCCGGCTCGTTGATACGAGCGATGCCCGCGGACTCAAGGAGATCGGCGTACTGCGCATTACGATATACATCCGGGATTTGTTCGAAAGCATCGAAACCGATCTGCATATTCCCGGTGGCAATAACGTTTATATCCAGAATGATAAGGGTCGTGTGCTTTATTCACCGAAGGATTTGCCGCTGCAAACGGGGCCTCCGCCGGACAAGGAGCAGAATCTCGTCATTAGGGAAAGCTTGCCGATCCCTGGTTATCGTATGGTTGCGGTCATTCCGAACGAGGTGCTGCAGGCGGATGCGCGCAAAATCACCTGGATTACGCTGCTCGTTTGCGGGATTAGTATAATCGTCATATCTGCCGTTGCACTGGCCGTTACCCGTGCCTTTACGAAGCGAATGTACAAAGTGCTCAGCGTGCTGCGGGCGTTCAGCCGAGGCGATTACCGCATGCGGGTGCAGTACCGAGGCTTGGACGAGTTTGCGCAAATTGCCGATTCACTAAATGCGTTGGGTGCCAAAACGGATAATCTTATTCAAGAAGTCTATTTGACCAATCTGCGAAAAAAAGAAGCGGAGCTTGATTCGTTGCAGGCCCAGATCAACCCGCATTTTTTGTACAATACGCTTTCATCCATCAGCCGCCTGGCCAAGTTCGGAGAAGTGGACAAGCAGCATAGAATGATTATGAATCTGGCGAAGTTTTACCGTATGTCGCTTAACGATGGCAAAACGATTATTGCAGCGGGCAACGAGCTAGAGCAGATTCAGGCATATTTGGCGATCCAGCAGGTTAAATACGGTCACAGAGTCAGCGTAAGTTACGATTGGGACCCGCTTGTGAACGACTACCGGATCATCAAGCTGCTGTTACAGCCATTTGTGGAAAATGCGCTGGAGCATGCGTGGAACGGGGACCAGATTGCGATTACGATCGGAGCGTCGCTTCGTTCCGGTGCAAACCCGTTGCTGGAATTCCGCATTGGGGACGACGGAATCGGCATGGCGCCGGAGCTTGTCCGGGAGCTGTTCGCGGACCGCCAGCAGACGCGGCGGGGTTATGGAATCCGCAACGTTCATGAGCGAATTCAGTTGTACTACGGTAGGTCTTATGGCGTGAGCATTGAGAGTGGAACAGACGGCGGAGGCACGCTTGTACGTTTACATATTCCGGCGCGTAAAGGGCTGGAGGATGAGTCTGCGCCGGGGGAGAAGGGGATGGAAAAGCAATCAAGAGCTTGAGGTCGAGCTTTGAGAAGTGTCAGCGTTCACTTTTGATGCCGAATTTCTACTGCTATCGCGGTAAAATTCAGAAAAACCGAGCAGGGCCGACCTTTGGCACAGTGGGCACTTTACCGACCCTGTATGAAGCGGTCTTCGTCATGCAAGATGTAGTATACTGTATTCATTCGAAGAGCCAGGAGGTAGGCAAGATGAATCAAGAAACAATGGAGTTGTTCCGCAAGCTTACGGAAATGAGGGCTGTTCCCGGCCAGGAACGGGAGCTTCGGCAGTTCGTGGAAGCAGAGCTGAAGCAGAGCACCGATGAGCTCGTATATGATCGTCTCGGCAGTGTATTCGGCGTATTCCGCGGCAATGAAGAGGGCCCGCGAATTATGGTAGCCGGACATATGGACGAGGTTGGCCTTATGGTTACTTCTATTACAGAAAGCGGAATGTTGAAATTTGTAACGCTCGGCGGCTGGAACGCTCAGACGATGCTGGCTCAGCGCATGGAGGTCGTGACGGACAAAGGTACGGTCATTGGCGTAATCGGCTCCACGCCGCCTCATTTGCTGGATGACGCTTCGCGCAACAAGGTAGTAGAGATCAAGACGATGTACCTGGACGTCGGTGCAGACAGCCGTGACGAAGCATTTGAGATGGGCATTCGCCCGGGCCAGGCGATCGTACCCGTTTGTCCCTTCACGGTAATGGCGAATCCGAAGAAGATTATGGCTAAAGCCTGGGACAACCGCTATGGGGTAGGACTGGCGCTGGAGCTGGCCAAGGAGTTGAAGGGCAGCGAGCATCCTAATGTAATCTACACCGGCGCTACCGTTCAAGAGGAAGTCGGCTTGCGCGGCGCCCGCACGGCAGCCAATCTAGTGCAGCCTGATCTGTTCCTGGCGCTGGACGCCAGTCCTGCGGCCGATGCCACCGGTGATAAAAATGCGATGGGCCAGCTTGGCAAGGGAGCTTTGCTGCGTGTGCAGGATCCCGGCATGATTACACACCGGGGGCTCGTGGAGTTGATCCGCGACACAGCCGAGGATAACGGCATTCGTTATCAGTATTATTTCTCGCAAGGCGGTACGGATGCTGGGCAAGTCCATTTGTCCGGGATCGGCGTCCCTTCTGCAGTCATTGGCTTGCCGGCTCGATATATCCATACAGCAGCTTCTATCATGCACATCGAGGATTACGAAGCGGCGAAGGAGCTGCTATTTACACTCGTCCGCAAAATCGACAAGGGCGTTTTTGAGACAATTTTGTCCCGTTAATAGACTAAATTAGAATAGGAATGACTTGAGTTAAGGCCCCTTGTATGGGGTCTTTTTTGTGGCTGAATGTAGATTCGGGGTCCGTCTGAAGACATATAAAAGGGGAAAAACAGTAGGTCTTAAGCTTCAGGTTAATGGGACATAGTGTAAATTATAGGGTAATTATAGAAAGAGATTTGCAATACCATGTTAACGTATTAATTATATGTTGCGTTAAAGCGTTACAATGAAAATTCAAAAATATGCAAAATAGTAATGGTAATTATACTCGTTTTGTACTCATGTATAATTCGGTTTCGAAACGAAAATAAAACGTCAATTTTGTAGACATTTTGCTTGAATATCCTAAAGTTCGCATACTTAAAACATAAAATGATGTCGATTAAAAAGCGTCTTAAACCTTACAGTTACAATATTGAAAGCGCTATCTGATTAGTAATGCTGATATGAATAAATATGCAACTAATAAAATTTTAATTATTTTCAGACGAATCTATATTCTAACATTAAAAAAGGTGCTACAATGAGACCGGAAAAACACTTGTATGGCTAGAGCCAAGGGGGAATGTGGAGTGGCAGCTTCATCGTTAAAGTGGAAAACCATGATTGCAGGCTTGTCCGTTATGAGTGTCATTGCAGCAGGCTGCGGCAACAACGCAGGTAGCAACAACACTGGTGCAGGCACGAATACGCCGGTGACAAATGATGGTGCAGCAAACAATGCTGCTGCAGCGAACAACGCTGGCGCAGTAGAGACGGCAGGTCCTAAAAAGGGCGGCACGCTCACGGTCGGAACTTTCTCCGATATCGTAATGTTGAATCCGCTCTATATTGCTGACACTTCTTCAGGCGATGTGGCCTACTTCATGTTCGCGAATCTCCTGGACTACAACAAAGATGGGGATGTAGTCGCCGAGCCTTGGTCTCTGCTGGAAAGCCTTCCTGAGATTTCAGCTGACAGCTTGACGTACACGCTGAAGCTTAAGGCTAACGCCAAATGGAACGATGGCCAGCCTGTAACAGCGGAAGACATTGCCTTCTTTATCAACACGATCAAAGATCCTGCCGCCGCCGCACCTGGAATCAGTTCCTTTGACAAAGTCGATAAGGTTGAAGTCGTTGATGCCCAAACGGCCAAAATTACGATGAAGTCGGTGTTTGCTCCATTCCTTAATAACCTTGTTACGGCGATTGTGCCTTCTCACATCCTGAAAGACGTCCCGGTCACGAAACTTCAAGACCATGCTTACGGCAAGGACCCGGCTGTAACGGTATCCAATGGTCCTTGGAAATGGACGGAGTGGAAACAAAAGCAATACAACACTTTGGATAAAGATGCCAACTATTGGGCTAAGGACACGAATGACGTCAACATTGAGAAAGTCATCCACAAAGTATACGCCGATCAGAATACGAACGTTCAAGCCATCATCAAAGGAGATATCGACCTCGTTGGTGCTATCCCGGTCACTTCGGTAGAGGCAGTTAAAGCCAAAGGACTGAACGTTCTGCTGGCTCCGGGTCCGCTGTATGAATACATGAGCTTCAACTTCAACAAAATGAACTTCGGTGGCAAGGAGTCGCCATTCACTGGCGAAAAAACTCGCCAAGCTATCGCTTACTCGCTCAATCGCCAAGGCATGCTTGACAATATTCTCAAAGGCACAGGCCAAGCGCTGAATGCTCCTTTCCTGCCGGGAACATGGGCTGATCCAGGCGCGGATGCGGTCGCTTACGACTATAATGTTGAAAAAGCGAAGCAATTGCTTGCCGAAGACGGCTGGAAAGATACAAACGACAATGGCATAGTCGACAAAAACAAAGTAGAGTTCGAGTTCGAACTGCAATACAACGCCGGTAACAGCCGCCGCGAGCAAGTGTCCACCGTTATCCAGGACAACCTTAAGGATATTGGCATCAAAGTATCCACGAAGGGCATTGATTTCTCCTCGTGGATCGAGCAGAATATTACGCCAGGTAAATATCAGGCGGCCCTGCAGGCATGGTCTCTGAACAGTCCAGATCCTGATGGTGAGTCTACATTCGCAGCGAAGTATTTCCCGCCGAATGGCCAGAACTCCGGCTGGTACAACAATCCAACGCTGGATAAGCTGTGGGTTGAAGGCTACTCCACGACGGATCAAGCGAAGCGCAAAGAAATCTACAAACAGGTCGCTCAGCAAATTTCAACCAACTTGCCATATGTGTTCCTTTACCAGTATGGTACGCCTGAAGTACTCGGACCGCGTATCAAATATGCTCCAGACGATGCTCCTGTAGCTGCTCTCCCATATGGCGCCTTCTTCGGCGTCAACAAATGGTGGGTCGAGGACGCTAAATAAGCAGGTTTAATAGTTTGGCTTCACAAAAACGAGGAGGAAGGGCAGCGTCCTTCCTCCTTTCTACTTTCTCGATCTTGACCGCTACTAGAGACGGTTTTGCCCTGTGCGTAACCGGATATCAGTCATCTGGATTGCAGGTTCTGCACAGCGCAAAGCCGGCTACCCATTTTACTTAAGGAGGAGCAGCCTTATGGGCGAGTATATTATTCGACGGACGTTGCAATCTGTTTTAGTGCTATTTCTCATTACTGTGTTTACATTTGGGCTTATTCACGCTGCTCCTGGAGGACCAACTCAAATCTTTTTATCCCCTGGACTATCTATAGAAGCAGGCCAAATTAGAGCGGAACAGCTTGGTCTGGACCGCCCCGTCCCTATTCAGTACTTCACTTGGCTTGGCAATATTCTTACTGGCGATCTTGGCACTACCTTCAAGAACAACATTCCAGTAGGAGAGATTCTCTGGCCTACCGTCAAAAATACGATCATATTAATGAGCGTAGCCTGGATACTCTCGCTCATTATTGCGATACCTTGGGGAATTTACAACAGCACTAAGGAATACGGTGTATCTGATCAGACGGCTTCGTTTATTTCCTATGTAGGGTTTGCGATGCCAACATTTTGGTTCGGCATTATTTTGCAAAGCTTCTTCTCTCTTGAATTGGACTGGCTGCCTCTGTCGGATATGTACACTATGGGCAAAGAAGGTAATATGAAGGATTTAATTCAACATTTAGTGCTTCCTGTAAGCGTTTTGACACTTGGATTTCTGGCCGGGTATCTTAAGTACTCTCGAGCCAGCATGCTGGAGGTGCTTGAGCAAGACTATATTCGTACAGCGCGAGCCAAAGGAGTCAAAGAAAATAAGGTAGTGTTCCGTCACGCATTGCGAAACGCCCTCATACCGGTCATTACGCTGATTGGCTTGGATTTGTCCATCCTTGTTGGAGGAGCTGCGCTTACGGAAGCGGTCTTCAACTGGCCGGGAATGGGACGGTTGTTTGTGGAAATGGCCAATTCTCGGGAGTATTCGGTTTTGATGGCGATAACACTGCTCAGCGCTGTATTTGTCGTAATCGGCAATCTTGTTGCTGACATCTTATATGCCGTTGTTGATCCACGCGTGCAGCTTGGTAAGGGAGGCAAAGCATGAGCGTCAATTTGGAGCGTACACCTAACGAAGCAAAGCTTCCCGCTACTAAGCTCGGCAAGGCCAAGAAGCCTCCAGGCCCATGGGCGCTGACATGGAGAAAATTCAGAAAAAACCCCTATGCGATGAGTGGCTTGATTACACTTATGATATTTGTAATCTTAGCCGTATTTGCCCGGGTGATTGCGCCCTTTGATCCGGCGAAAACGGATATGATGGGCGCTGGCATAAAACCCTTCGTGGATGGCCATATTCTCGGGACGGATGAATTGGGCCGTGATATTTTCTCCCGCTTGCTTTATGGCTCGCAGATTTCATTAACGGTAGGTTTCTCCGTGGCCGCGGGGGCTGTCATCATTGGTACATTGATTGGAGCCATTTCTGGATATTTTGGCGGATGGATTGATGTTATCTTTATGCGCGCAGTCGACGTTATGTATTCTGTGCCGCTTCTATTCATGAACATTCTCATTCTCGCTATTTTTGGCTCACAGTTCACCTATATGATTTTAATTATGATCTTTACTAGCTGGATGGGCGTTGCCCGGCTCGTCCGCGGCACCTTCTTACAGTTGCGCGAGATGCAGTACGTGGAAGCGGCGAAGGCGATCGGCGTATCGAGTTGGGGCATCATTTTCCGTCACTTGCTGCGTAATGCAAGCTTCCCGATCATTGTTAACGCAACATTGATGGTTGGTGGCGCTATTTTGGCAGAATCAGGTCTCTCCTATCTAGGTTTAGGCATTCAGCCGCCGGAGACAAGCTGGGGCCAGATGCTCAGCAAAGCTCAAGAGTTCATGCTTATTGATCCGATGCAGGGCGTTTATCCCGGTTTTTGCATCTTCATCGTTGTACTAGCGGTTAACTTCATCGGCGACGGCATTCGCGATGCTTTGGATCCCCGTCAGAAGATGCATCTTTCCCCAAGGAGGCTGGAACAATGGCGCGCAAAATTCTCGAAGTCAACCAAATGACCGCCGGATTCCTGGTGAACAAAGATATCGTGAAGGCAACCGATCGGATCTCGTTCGACCTGGAAAAAGGCCAGACTCTTTGTATCGTAGGCGAATCGGGAAGCGGCAAAAGCGTAACATCGCTTGCTGTCATGCGGCTCATTGACTATGCCGGCGGGATGATTTTGGAAGGCGACATCAAATTTGATGGAGAAATGCTTTCGACGAAAAGCCAGGAGGAGATGCGCAAAATCCGCGGAAATCGGATTGCGATGATTTTCCAGGATCCGATGAGCTCGCTTAATCCGGTGTTTACGGTTGGAGAGCAGATAGCCGAGAGCCTGCGGCTGCATCAAAACAAATCGGAAAAAGAGGCGATGAAGGCGGCCGTAGATTTACTGCGCCAGGTCGGAATTCCATCTCCTGAAGTACGGGCAAGGCAGTATCCCCATGAACTTTCCGGTGGTATGTGCCAGCGTGTCGTCATCGCGATTGCCTTGGCATGCCAGCCAGAGCTGCTGATCGCGGATGAGCCGACGACGGCGCTTGACGTAACCGTGCAGGCGCAAATTCTCGACCTGCTGCAGCAGCTCAAAAAGAACAACGATATGTCCATCATCATGATTACCCATGACATGGGCGTAGCGGCAGAAATGGCGGATCGCATCGTGGTTATGTATGCCGGCGGCATAATGGAGGAAGGCTCCGTTCAAGAAATCTTTGCGAAGCCAAGTCATCCCTATACGGTCGGTTTGCTGAAGTCGATTCCGGGTTTTGAAGAGAGTCACGGTGAGGAGCTTTACACGATTAAGGGCAATATCCCGCGTATCAACGAGCTGCCGACCGGCTGCCGGTTCCATCCGCGCTGCTCCCATGCGATGGACATTTGCCGTAAGCAGGAACCGGGCTTTTTCCAACTTGGCGAGGATCACAAGGCAGCCTGCTGGTTATATGAGGAAAATGCAGGTGATTCGCTCGTATCTCCTGCAGGAGCGGCGATTGCGCATGGGGGGGGTAGAGTATGAGCAGACAGTTGTCCAATGAGACGCTTATAGAGGTCAAAAACATCAAAAAATACTTTCCCATTAAAAAAGGGCTGCTCAGCCGTGTTGTCGGCCAGGTTAAAGCGGTTGATAATATTTCCCTGGAGATCAAAAAAGGGGAAACTTTTGGCCTCGTTGGTGAATCTGGCTGCGGTAAATCAACGCTCGGCAGGGTCATACTCCGCCTGCAGAGCGCTTCGGACGGCGAAGTGATCTATGCCGGTAAGAACATTCATAAGCTTGGTTCCTCGGAGCTTCGGGGCTTACGTCAGGATTTGCAAATTATTTTCCAAGATCCATTCGGTTCCCTTAATCCACGTTTCCTTGTCAGCGACATCATCGGGGAGCCGCTTAAAGTCCATACAAATATGAACCATAGAGAAATCGAAGCTCGTGTTGTAGAGCTGATGGAGCTTGTTGGTCTGGACGCCACTCGTCGCAACCGCTATCCGCATGAGTTCTCAGGCGGCCAACGGCAGCGGATCGGCATCGCCAGGGCAATTGCGCTAAATCCGAAGTTCATCGTTGCTGACGAGGCGGTCAGCGCCCTAGACGTGTCCGTCCAGTCCCAGGTGCTTAATCTGCTTGCCCGTCTGCAGCGCGAGCTTGGATTGACATTCCTGTTCATCGCACACGGATTGAACGTTGTACGGCATATATCTGACCGGGTAGGCGTGATGTATCTGGGCAAAATGGCCGAGGTTGGACCGACCGAAGAAGTGTACAATAAGCCGCTGCATCCGTACACGGCAGCGCTGCTTTCTTCGATTCCGCGCCCGAATCCGGCGCTGAAGCGCGAGCGGATCATCCTGAAGGGCGATGTGCCTTCGCCGGCCAATCCGCCTTCTGGGTGTCGTTTCCATCCGCGTTGTCCGATGGCTAAGGATCGCTGCAAGGCGGAGGAGCCGCTGATCCGCGAGGTTCTCCCAGGGCGTCAGGTGAGCTGCCATTTCCCGCTCCTTGAGGATGGCGACCTGCAGAAAATGGCGGCCAAAACGCTGGGATAACTTTTTAAAGAGCAATTCCAATTCATTTTGAGCTGTGCCCCAATTGTTAGATACCTTCTAACGATTGGGCGCGGTTCATTTTTTTTGCTGCTTTTTAGCTTAAGGTCGACGATATATTCTAATGGTTTTTCCGGAAGCGGAGCCTGTTACAAAGCTAGATTGCACAGTGACATATGAATCTGCCACAGGAACCGGGATTACACCGATTCTTATATGAGTCACCACCATATTGATCTCAACGGTTCCGCTGGATTGGCCAAGAAAATCGATGTTGTAACGTACAATGGCGCTTGAAGGGGCGTTTCCTTTATTCCTCACCTGAAAGTTGTAGCTCGAACCAGAAGGTATAGTATGCAGAGGCGGTGGAGGAGGCTCGAAATCTCCTCTAAGAGCAGTAGCAACTAAATCGTAACTTCCAATATCATTATAGACATTGTAGCCAATTGAACTCGCGATCTCTACTTCTGGAGCATCAGAAGGGTTGATTGTGGTAAAAGCAAGAACGATTATGAGTAAGATAAACAAAACCAGTATCATTCCTGTACTCAAACCTTTGAAATTACTAATGTTCGCTTGCTTAACATTCATTCTATCATCCTCCAAAGTCTTTCAATTAACATATGAGAGGAACATTGAAACGTTCGGGCGCTTTGCGCTGCCTGGGACGAGCAGCCACAATCCCTTCGAATATGCTGTCCGTTGCAACATAAAATGAGACTAAGGACAGCATCAGGCCAGTCATCTGAGGAGGGAACGGGAATGGGAACCGATTCGGGCATTGATTCGATCTTTTCGGCGGCGGGAACAACGCTGACGATTCTGATTGCGGTCATAGCGGTCATAATCGGCGCAGGCCTGCTGAAGTCTTATATGAGCTGGAGCCGGAACAACGCTCAGCCGCTCCTCTCGGTTAAGGCGGCCGTTGTCAGCAAACGATCCAGGGTGCGCAGCCAGCAGCCCTATGAGGAAGGGCAGAACCAGCAAACGTTTACCGATTATTATGCAACATTCGAGGTGGAGAGCGGAGATCGAATGGAGTTTACGGTCAGCGGACGCGACTTCGGCCAGCTTGCTGAGGGGGATGTCGGCAAGCTCACGTTCCGGGGCAGCAGGTACCAAGGGTTCCAGCGTGATAACAATCGGGTCATTCAGTTTGGTTGATCGGCGCTGCGGAACAGTGAACATCTGTAAACAAACTTATCGAAATAGTAAATAGTGAACAGCAAGCAAGCTCCCGTCACCGTGACGGGAGCTTGCTTGCTAGACATTTTAAACTTAGAACAGCAGCCCCAGGAACTCATCGGGCTCCATCGGCCCGAGATAAGGAGTGAGCTCTACGCCCTCCAGCGCCTCGCGCACGGAGTCTAGGTCGTACCGGATACCGCTGAGCCGTCCTTCCAGCTCGCTAACCTCAGCCGTACCGAAGAAATCACCGTAAATAGAAGCTTGCTGGATGCGGCCTTCCACCACATTCAGTCTGACATCGTAAGTGCCGGCGCTTAGACGTTTGACCTGGCGCATATTGAAAGCTGGTGAGCGGCCGTAATTCCAATCCCAGCTCCGATAGCGCTCTTCGGCGATTTTTCGCACGCCGGCCCAATCCGACTCGGTCAGCTCGTAGGTTTCAACCGGCTCGCCTTTATATAGAGATTCCAGCACGCGGGAGCGGAACTGCTGCACGGTCATCGGTTCTTGCAGAAACTCCGAAATGTTGGCCACACGACTGCGGACTGACTTGGTAGACTTGGATTTGAACTTTTCTGGATTTACTTTGAGTGCGGAAGCGACGTGAGAGATGTCGGAATTAAACAGCAGCGTTCCATGCGTGTACATGCGCCCGCGCGTTGCGAACTGTGCTGTGCCGGAGATTTTGCGCTCGCCGACCTGGATGTCGTTGCGACCGCTGAGCTCGGCCTCGACGCCCATGGAACGAAGGGCGCCAATAACTGGTTCGGTGAATTTTTTATAGTTGCGGAACGACTCGCCGTCATCCTTGGTAATGAAGCTGTAGTTCAGGTTGCCATGGTCATGGTAAACCGCGCCCCCTCCCGACAACCTGCGAACGACATGGATGCCGCGCTCGCGCACGTAGTCCTCATTGATCTCTTCCAGTGTGTTCTGGTTTTTGCCAATAATGATGGAGGGCTCATTAATATAAAAGAGCAGATAGTCGTTGTCGGCAGGCAAGTGGCGCAGCACATACTCCTCCAGCGCCAGGTTGAGGGACGGGTCGTGCATGTCCCCATTATTGATGAATAGCATATGGGCTCTCCTCCAATTCAGTATGTAAGCTATGCCAATAATGTACCATAACGTTGAATTGAAGCCCAAACGGGCGCGAGGCGGGGGATATGAAAAAACAGTATGATCCATACCGAATGAGTCTGGGAAACAAGAAACACCTCCCAGCTGGGAGGTGTTCATGATTAGCAATAACAAGGATGCGAGGCTCGCGCTTCGTTCTTAATAAAGCGAAATCGTGAGTGTATCCTTCTCGTTGATTGTGTGCAGCGTTGCTTCGCTGCCGGTAATCTCCACGCTGATGAGGGAAAGGATACAGCTTTTAACGGCATTTTTGCCGGTCAGCAGCTTGCGATTCAGCACCTCACCGAGTTTATCCAGAGCTTTTTTATTGTTTTGTTCAGTTACATATACGGGAATGCTCTTATTTTGAAAAGAAATCAATGTTCTCATGGCCATTCACTCCAATTCTTGGTCGAGTTGGTCAAGCTTGTATTGTCGAAGCTTATTCGATTGATTTGGTTATTCTTATTGTAACCAAGTAAGATTAATAGATTCTTAAAAAACAGTTATGAATTGGTTACAATTCATCATTAACACTGCTTTTGTAAAGCATAAATCGCATGCAATTTGTTTCTTAAGTAAAGTAAGTATAATCAAACTTGACAAAAGATGCAACCTCTGATACTTCTAATTTTTGGATTATCTACATGTTCTTCATTTTGCGAAGCTTTCCTGCATCAACTTTGCTTTTGGCAGAGTTTCTTTTCTTTTATGAACCGACAACTACTGTAGAGAAATGGCGAGCTAAGCATGATGTTGACGATAGCTGTCAGTTAGCGGTCCCCAAGCTGAATTCCCTCTTCCTCCAGTTTGCTGTAGGTCATCGAATCGCTATAAAATCCGTGCACGCCTCCATCGGCCAGCTTCTTAATGACAACTGGATCGTTGATCGTATTGGCATACACTGGGACGCGCAGGGAATTCAGCTTGCTAATCAACGATCGGGAATTCAGTGCGCGATCCTCCGGCATCGTGATGGCATCAATGCGATCATTCATCTTGACGAAATCCAGTACCTCGTCGTCAGAGTCTGGTGATTGATAAAGCGTATATATATAGGAAGGGAAAGAATGAACCGACTCAACCCATTTAAACATCTCACGGCTGTACAGCTGTGGAACAATACGGGTGAGCACCTCTTCCTTACCATTAGCTGCCCGGACAATCGCCTCAAATTGAAGTCGAGCTTCCTCAGCGTTAGCGGCTTTTGTATCGGTAACGATCCAGATATCGGGATAGTTTTGCAGCAGCTCAGCAATATGTTCAAAGCTCATCGCTTGATAGCTCCCCAGAATGGGCAAGCTTAAAATACTTTTTAGCGGGAGCGGCTTGTCCATCTTTTCTCGTGGCAGCGTCTGTTCAAAACGATCGTAAAGATAGCCTCCCCAATCATGGCGGCTGACCAAATAATTGTCGGTCGTAAGTTGCAGATCGACCTCAAAAACGCGATAACCTTTCCTGTAATTTTGCTGCATGGCTTCGAGGGAATTTGTATAGAAATATTGATCCACTGAGCCCATAGCGTGGGCAATCAGCGTTTCTGACGTCCAAGCCGGCGGGGCTTGTCGATTATGTACGATGGCGGGTTTGGCTCCTGACAGCAGCGGGGAGACGCATAGTAATACTGCGAACCCCATCGTAGTCCGTTTAAACCATTTGTTCATCTTCTGTCCCTCGCTCTCTTAGATGCGATGAGCATTATATACCCCGATTGAGCTGTTTTTATCCTGCCAAATGCTTCTTTTTAATAGTAAGCTTGACGCTCCGAGTCATCATGCCTTAGGTTAAAAGGAACATGAAGCAAGGAAAGGACCGTTTTAATGAAAACTTTAATTAAATACAGCTTGACCGGTGTCATGAATACGGCAGTTGATTATGCCATTTTTGCCCTATTGAATGCTGTATTCGGCATGCATTATCTTTTGGCTCAGACATTTAGCTATGCCTTAGCGACTGTTAACAGTTATGTGGTGAATCGCAAATGGACCTTTAGGCGCACAGGCCGGGCAAAAAGAGATGAATTGCTTAAATTTCTCGCCGTAAACGCTTTAATGTTCGGATTATCAACCGCTATTTTAGCCCTTTTCCATGGCTTTTTAGACTGGAATACACTAATTAGCAAAGGAATAGCCATATTTGTGGCAACTGGAGCCGGGTTTTCACTCAATAAGTTATGGGTTTTCCGTCATTCGGAAACTTTGGAAGAGGTGACCAAAGTCGCGGAATCTGTCGAATCCCATCCTGGTAAAGCATGAAATAGGACCAGTATCCATTATCTGATTCGTAAGTCCTTTTTTATTGAAGCGTAAGGCAATTCCTATACGCTAGCCAATTGCTCTTTATGGGCTTTATTTTCCCTCACAAACCCGCTTTCTACGCGGGTTTTTCTGTTTTTATCGAGAATGTCGGAGAAATGAGTCTCAAGTCTTCTTTTTATTTCGTACAAAGGGATCGTCATAGTAAAAAGGTAGCGCATACATAATCGTGTAAGCGGAAACAGTTCTGAATATTCATAATTGAATGTTCGGTAAAACTAGGAGCAGGGTACTTAAAAATCGTTTTTGAAAATGAACAGGAAAGCCTAATCCGAACATGCCTTTCTTCCCTCTAGCTTTTACTTCTATCTGTGTCATAATCGTTAACAACAAGCTCCGTTAGTGTCGGATGCTTGCCGATCAATCGGGAATTGTATGGCAGATCATGTCTAATGATTCCGAAGGCTGAAGATTCAGGGAGGAAAAAAGCATGGCGCTTCATCATCAAGCGGAGCCTTTATCGGCTGCAGCAAAGCAGGAGAGACTTCGAGAGTTCCTGGACAAGCTGGCGGATGACCACAGCTTGAACAAGACGGGTGACGACAGCTTAGACATCACAGAATTGACAGAAGACGGATTCGTAAAGGGAAGCTTAGCTCCCATTGCCATTACAGGTAAGCCAGTCGATCTGGCCGACCTACTGAGTAACCTGCTTCGTGAGCAAGGATTGGGCAGCAGCTCCGAAGAACTCGTTGAGCATGTTTTAGAAGGCGGCAGCGTAGAGACTTTTCTAAACAAGCAAGGCTAGAGATGAATGGGTGAATGGTAGAGGCCTTCTCGCTGATGCACCTCTTTTTTTTGGTTGTTAGTTCTCGTATTGAATAATTAACTTCTTCTAATAATTCATTAAGAATTCTCATCTCAAGCCTATCCACTGGAGGGGACATCTTGGAACTTAAACATTATGCGTTCATGATTCGAAAGAGGCTTTGGCTGATCGTGGCCGTTGTCATCATGAGCTGCTCGCTATCAGCGACCTACTCCTATTGGTACGCCAAGCCTGAATATGAAGCATCGGCCAAGTTGCTGGTTGGCCAGGTAAAGGACAGCGGAGGGTTAATGTCGAGCCTGGATCTAAATTTAATCAACAGCAACATTCAGCTAATCAAAACTTACAAGGAAATTATTAAGACGCCGCGCATCATGCAGATTGTTGCGGAGGAATATCCACAGCTCAACCAGAGCGCTGGTCAACTGGCGGGCAAGGTTACGGTCACCTCGGTTAACGACACGCAAGTCATGTCGGTGACGGCGCGGGACAGCAGCTTTGAAAGTGCGGCGCGGATCGTCAATGCGGTATCGGTCGTTTTTTCAAATGAGATTCCGAAGCTGTTGCAGGTTGACAATGTATCGATTCTGAATCAAGCCGATCCTGGGGCGAATGCGGCGCCGGTCGCTCCCAACGCAAAGCTGAACATCGCGATGGCATTTGTATTGTCGCTGCTGGCGGGACTTGGTTTGGCCTTCCTGCTGGAATATTTGGATGACACGATCAAGACCGAGGAAGATGTGATGGATACGCTGGGATTGCCGGTGCTGACCGTCATTCCGAAGTTCAAGGGTAGTGAGATTGTTCCAAGCGGAAGCGGGGGCAACAATCGCCATACGAAGCAAATACCGGTCGCTGGCCGTGTGGGGAGGGAAAGCAATGTCTCGATCGACGCGTAAATGGAGCCTCATCACGGAGAGCAACCCGAAGTCGCCGATTTCGGAATCATACCGGATGCTGCGTACAGGAGTGGAGTACGCCGGAGTTGACGAGCCCGTCGATCTGATGATGGTTACCTCCTGCAGAGCCGGTGAAGGCAAAAGCACAACCTCCGCCAATGTGGCTGTAACTTTCGCTCAAGCCGGACAACGGGTGCTGCTCATCGATGCGGATATGCGAAAGCCATCTCAGCATCATATATTCGGCTTATCGAACCGATCAGGGCTGACCGGCGTGCTGAACGGCCGCTTCGGCTTAGAGCAAGGAATACAAGAGACGGCAGTGAATGGCCTTGATGTGCTGACAGCGGGTCAGACTCCGCCGAATCCGTCGGAGATGCTTGGGTCGAAGGCGATGAGTTCGCTGCTGGAGCTGGCGAAGAGCCGTTATGACCGGGTCATCATCGATACACCGCCGATTATGGCGGTGACGGATGCCCATATCGTCGCCGGCAAATGCGACGGAGTGCTGCTTGTCATCGACTCCGGCAAGGTCAAGAGCGATGTGGCTCGCAAGGCGAAAGCTTCACTTGAAAATGCGGGCTCTCGAATATTGGGTGTTGTGCTCAATAATGTGGACCGGAGCAGCGGTGACGGCTACTACTATTATTACTACGGCGGAGACGAAGGGCAGAAAGCTTAAGCGAGAGCAGCGGACACGGCTGACTGAAATCTTTTAGCCTAGAGGAATGAAGGACAATTCAAGCTCGCAGATGGCAAGCGCAGGACAAAGGCGGACCAGCCGCCAAGGTAATGCCTCTTGCACCTTTATCAGCAGAGGTACTCGGTCATGCTGTGGGCCAGCGGCCTTAGACGTTAATCGTCAGGGGCATGATGTGAGGTGGGGTTGGATGCCCTGAGTGATATTTAGAAATATGGAATCAACCAATCCGATGAAAAGAAAAGGGTGAGCGGTATGCAAAAAGTGAGAAAAGCAATCATCCCCGCAGCGGGTCTTGGAACGAGATTTCTTCCCGCAACTAAGGCAATGCCAAAGGAAATGCTGCCGATTGTCGACAAGCCGACCATCCAGTATATCGTCGAGGAAGCGATTGAATCCGGAATTGAAGATATCATCGTCGTAACGGGCAAGGGCAAGCGGGCCATCGAGGATCATTTCGACATCGCTTTTGAACTGGAACATACGCTGCTCGAAAAAGGCAAGCTGGACATTCTTGAGAAAGTCCGCCGTTCATCCAATGTCGAGATCCACTATATTCGCCAAAAAGAAGCCAAGGGACTTGGTCATGCCGTATGGTGTGCGCGCAATTTCATTGGCAATGAGCCGTTCGCGGTGCTGCTCGGCGACGATATCGTGCAATCGGACATACCTTGCACAAAGCAGCTGATCGAGCAGTACGATCGCTCCGGTAAATCGGTCATCGGCGTGCAGACGGTCGGTGTTGATCAAACGCATCGGTACGGCATCGTTGATCCGATCGGGCATATCGAAGTGCCGACTGGCAGGCTGCATGGCGTACATCGTTTTGTAGAAAAGCCTGCGCCAGGCGAAGCGCCTTCCAATCTGGCCATTATGGGCCGTTACGTGCTGACACCGGAAATCTTTGAATTCCTCGGCAAGCATGAAACGGGAGCTGGCGGTGAGATCCAACTGACGGACGCGATTCAGCGGCTCAATGAAAGCCAGGGCGTATACGCCTATGACTTTGAAGGCGTTCGTTATGATGTTGGCGAGAAACTGGGCTTTATTTTGACCACATTGGAGTTCGCGATTCGCAGACCTGAGCTGCGCCATCCGCTGCTTATGGAAATGAGTGAACTGTTGGAGCGCGAGCTTGGCCACGAACTATTGGCAGCACGCGGAGAATAGCAGCGATTAGAAGAATGGAGTGGGATTGATGAAAGTAACGGCAGCCATCTGCACCCATAACCGGGCCCGGGATACCCGTGAAGCGGTACTGAGCGTGCTGGAGCAGCAGTTCGATTACCTGCAGTACGAGGTGCTCGTCATCGACAATCGCTCTACAGACGGTACGGAGGCGGAGGTACGAAAAATCCAGGCTATGCCCGGCATTGGAGCGGAGAGAGTCCGTTATGTGCGGGAAGAGAAGCTCGGCCTGTCCGTGTCGCGCAATAGGGCAATCAAAGAGGCAAGAGGAGAATACATCCTGTTCCTTGATGATGATGCCATTGCAAAGCCGGGCTGGATGGGCGCCATCGTTGATGTGTTCGAGAGCGATCCATCGATAGGATGTGTCGGAGGACGCATCGATCCTATCTGGGAAGGCGGCGAGCCGGCCTGGCTGCCGGATGCGTTCAAGACGCTTTATACGGTACTTGATTACTCGCCGCGCGTCATGGAGATGGAGTCTCCGCGCATCCCGTTCGGCGCGAATGTAGCCTTTCGAGCTTCGCTGTTCCGGCAATACGCCCCCTTCCGCGAAGATCTGGGCCGCGTCGGCAGCAGTCTTCTGTCCAATGAGGAGAGCGAACTGATCGAGCGCATTCGCCAGAGCAGCCAAGTGTACTACACGCCCCATGCGGTGGTTGATCACAAGATCGACAAGAGCCGAATTAGCCGAAAATGGTTTCTGAGGCGAGTATACTGGCAGGGCATAAGTGATGCTGCCCGTGGAAGCCGTGGAGCCGCCTATATGACCAAGCAGGCGCTCAAAATTGGTCCCGCACTCGTCATGCTGCTGTTCTCGCTAGCGAATCCGCGTAAGCAGATTATTCAGCTGCGGCGAATCCAGTACAGCAACGGTTATATTGCTGGTCGACTCGGCTGGTTCAAGTAGCAGAGCTTCATCACCCGGAGTTTGACTTGTTCGAGTAGTGGCCGGGAGAGCGGGCTATAGAAGAGCTGGTATAGCGGGCTGTATTGGTATTCATTTACCCTGATGGTCGCGTTTTGAATAATAATTTAAATGCAAAAGGAGGAGCGGTTATGAGCACGGAAGCGGTCCGATTGGCTGCTGGGCGCGCCATCCGCATGGCAGCGCGGCTATCGGGCGGCGCGCTGCGCGGCAAGGGTTCGCTGGCAACAATCGCCCGTACGAGCGGCGCCAATATGCTCATCCTGCTGCTCGGTACGCTGGGCTCGATACTTACAGCCCGGCTGCTCGGCGCCGAGGGCAAAGGCGAGCTAGCCGCAATTCTGTTCTGGCCAGCCTTTCTTGCTAGCCTGACAGGATTCGGCTTGCCGACCTCGCTCATCTATCAAGTGAAACGCGGCGCACCGCTGCGGGAGACGGCGGCTTTCGCCCTGTCTCTGCTGCTTCCAATCAGCTTGATCACGGGAGCCGTAGCCTGGGCGCTGCTGCCACAGTGGATGAATGCTTATAGCCCCGAGGCGATTCGCTCGGCTCAGCTGTACACGGTGCTGGCTATACCGATGGCGCTGGCGGTCAACCTGATTGCAGCCGCAGCGCAGAGCCGAGGACGGTTCGGCGTTTACAACGGCATCCGGCTGTATGTGCCGCTGTTCAATCTGATCGGCCTGGTCCTGTTATGGATGGCCGGTGCGCTGACGATTCCCGCCGCGACGATCGTTTATCTCGCCACGACGGCGATCGTCATCGCACTGGCGCTGGTCGGGATGCGAGGCGAGCTAGGATTTGCATCGCTGAAGGAGATGTGGAATCGCCGGGTAGCAGGAACGTTGCTCGGCTACGGCAGCCGTGTTTACGGCACGGATCTGCTCGGCACTCTGTACGGCCAGTTTGATAAGCTGATCATTTTGGCGCTGTTAACGCCTCGTGACTTCGGAATCTATTCCGTCATCTATGCGCTTTCGCGCATGTTCAACGTCGTGCAGAGCGCGATTACGAGTGTTGTTTTCCCAAAAATCACGGGCGAAAGCAAGGAAGTTGTCATCGCCTCCATCAGCCGTGCCTTCCGATTGTCCATGCTGCTCATGCTGCTGGCCGTCGTGCCTGCGATGCTAATCGGCAGCCAATTGATTGGCCTCGTGTTCGGCCCGGATTTCGCGGGAGCGAATGCCGCTTTCTACCTGCTGTCCATTGAATGCATCATTGGCGGGGGTTCATGGATACTCGCCTCTGCTTTCAACGCGATGGGGCGTCCGGGCATGGTGCTCGTGCGGCAAATCATCGCGTTGGCGGCGACGATCGGATTGTTTTTCGTTTTCACCCCGATGATGGGGCTAACGGGTCTGGCTCTCGCGCTGTTGTGCGGCGCCTTCATCCGCATGGCAATCTCGATTGCCTCGATGAAGCTGTTGTTCGATGTATCGCTGAGCAGCATTTTATCCGGTCGTGAGGATCTGAAGTTCTTGAAGGATCGAATCAAATCAAGAAAAAAAGCGGCAGCCGCCGCAGGAGGGGAAGCTGAGAGCGCATGAGTAAGAAGGAGCAGGGCCAGTCGCAGCAAAGCGCCGGCAAAGCCGGTCAGCATCCGATGGAACAGTTGAAAGAGCGGCTATCGCTTATAACAAAGAGCATTCCCCGGGGTTCTGAAATCATCTACATCGACTATCCCGTACACAGCAACGGCGGCGACATTCTAATCATGAAGGGAACCGAAGCCTTCTTCAAGGCTTATGGAATACGGGTTAGAGCCCGTTACAGCGTGCTGGATTTTCCGGATGGGCTGAAGGTTCCGCCGGGCTGCATTCTCGTCCTGCATGGCGGCGGCAACTTCGGAGATTTGTACGCCAAGCATCAACTGCTGCGTGAGCGGGTTGTGGAGCGTTATCCGGGGCATCGCATCGTCATGCTGCCACAGACGATTTTTTATAAGAGTGAGCTAAACTTCGGACGCACGGCTGCGATTCTGAACCGGCACGGGGATGTACATCTGTATGTACGAGATTCGCTTAGCTACGAGCTGGCTCGCAAAAAATTCAAAAACGTGCATGTGTACATGTCGCCAGATATGGCTCATCAGCTGTATCCAATCGAATCTCCAACTGTTGCGCGGGGAGGTACGCTGTTCTTCCTCAGGACCGACATTGAGAAAACATCTCAACAGGAGCAGCTGGAGAAGCAGAGTGGAGCCCGCAGCGCCTCGCTGGACTGGACCAGTCTGTACACGCCAATGGAGCGCAAAGCGCTTGTGCTGATGATGAAGCTGTATCGTCTCCCGGGAGCTCGCGGGCCGCTGCAGCGGATCTGGTACGGATATTCCCAGTACTTGGTGGATAAGGCGATTCGCGAGTTCGGACTTTACGGAAGCATCGTCACCTCAAGGCTGCACGGACATATTCTCAGCTGTCTGATGGACAAGCCGAATGTGTTGCTAGACAACTCCTACGGCAAAAATACGAGTTATTTTACCGCCTGGACAAGCGGTGTTCCGGGATCGGAGCTGTCCGCAGGCGAGGTGGCGAACTAGTCATATCATTATTCCATTCAAGCGGGGGGCAGATGACACTTGGCTTATCAAGAAAGAAGCGATAAAGCTGCGGTCGCAGGAGCAAGCTGTCCGGTTCAGGAGCGGCAGTTGGCTCTATACGTGGGAATGAAGCGGGTGCTGGACGTAGTTTGCTCGCTGATTGGATTGTTGTTGCTCAGTCCGGTATTCGTCATGATCGGTCTGCTGATCAAGCTTGAGGACCCGAAGGGCTCGGTATTTTTTTATCAGACGCGGGTTGGCAAGGACGGCAAGCCTTTCCGCATGTATAAGTTCAGATCCATGGTGTCGAACGCAGAAGAGCGGCTCAAGGAGCTGATGGCGCAGAACGAGGTGCAAGGCGCGATGTTCAAAATGCGCGACGACCCTCGAATCACGCGTGTCGGCCGTTTCATCCGCAAAACGAGCATCGACGAGCTGCCGCAGCTGGTCAACGTGCTGCAAGGCAATATGTCGCTCGTCGGGCCGCGTCCTCCGCTGCCGCGTGAGGTGGCGGAATACACGCCGTATGACCGCCAACGGTTGGAAGTAACGCCGGGTTGCACCGGGCTTTGGCAAGTTAGCGGCCGCAGCAATCTGAGCTTCGAGCAGATGGTCGAACTGGATCTGCGTTATGTGCGAGAGCGCTCGATTAGTATGGACCTGTCCATTCTGCTGCGGACCGTGCGTGTGCTGCTTGGCAGCAAGGATGCATTTTAACGCAATAGTTGGATTCATTAATAAAAACAGCGCAAGCATGCAACGGGAAAATGAGTATAAAGGAGCCTCGAATATGGACAAACATGCTGCAATATACGTGGCCGGACATCGTGGACTGGCCGGTTCCGCCATTTGGCGGGCTCTCGAGGCCCGCGGCTACACGAACCTAATCGGTAGATCCAGCAAAGAGCTGGACCTGCGGGATAACAATGCAGTTGAAACTTTTTTCAGTAGTGTAAGCATCGACTATGTATTCCTGGCTGCCGCCAAAGTCGGCGGCATCGTTGCCAACAACGATTACTGTGGAGACTTCATCCGCGACAATCTGCTCATTCAAACGAATGTGATCGATGCGGCGAGAAGGCATGGCGTGAAAAAGCTGCTGTTCCTCGGCTCGACTTGCATTTATCCAAAGCTGGCACCTCAACCTCTGCATGAAGACAGCCTGCTGCGCGGCGATCTGGAGCCGACCAACGAAGCCTATGCGATCGCCAAGATCGCCGGGATCAAAATGTGTCAGGCGTACAACCGCCAGTACGGTACGAAATTCATCTCGGCGATGCCGACGAATCTGTACGGACCAGGCGACAATTTCGATCTGGAAACCTCTCATGTACTGCCGGCGCTGCTGCGCAAAATCCATGAGGCGAAGCAGGATGGAGCGGCACAGGTGGAAATTTGGGGCACGGGCAATCCACGCCGTGAGTTCTTGCATTCCGACGATTTGGCGGATGCCTGCCTGTTCCTGATGAACCATTATGACGGCGACGACATCGTCAACATCGGTGTTGGCGAGGATATCGCCATCCGTGAGTTGGCGGAGCAGATCGGCAAGGTGGTCGGCTTCGAGGGCCAACTGGCGTTCAACACATCACGGCCGGACGGAACGCCGCGCAAGCTGGTGGACACAAGCCGCATTAACAGTCTCGGCTGGCGGGCTTCGAAGCCGCTCGATGAGGGCATCCGCGAGGTTTACGCGGGTTACCGCCAGGCCGTTCTTGCTTAGCTGAAAGGAGCAGCGGAGCCAAAGGTCGAGCTCGGAGAAGCGTCAGCGTTCGCCTTTGACGTCGGATTTCTACCGCTATAGCGGTTAAGTTCAAAGAAATCTGAGGTCAACAGCGATCGGAGGGCCGATCTTTGGCGTAGCGGACTCTTTTTCACCGGGAAAAACAACATCAATTCAAATTTTTCATCCAATAGGGGGATGCAGCATATGAAAAGAGCGCTAATTACAGGAGTAACCGGTCAAGACGGATCTTATCTGGCAGAGTTTCTGCTCGAACAGGGGTATCAGGTGTACGGCATGCGTCGCCGTACGAGCACGCCAAACTACGAGAACGTTGAGCATATCAAAACCCGCATCAACTGGGTATCGGGCGATCTGACTGACTTGGCTTCTCTCATCGAGGCGGTGCGTGTATCCGATCCCGACGAGGTGTACAACTTGGCGGCGCAATCGTTCGTGGCTGCATCCTGGCCGCAGCCGCTGGCGACAGGCCATCTGACGGCGATCAGCGTGACGAATATGCTGGAGGCGGTGCGCATTGTGAAGCCTAGCGCGCGTTTCTACCAAGCTTCTAGCAGCGAGATGTTTGGCAAAGTAATTGAAACGCCGCAGAAGGAAACAACGCCGTTTTATCCGCGCAGTCCTTACGGCGTAGCCAAGGTATATGGCCACTGGATTACAGTCAACTACCGGGAAAGCTTCGGCATGTACGCTTGCTCCGGCATTCTATTCAACCATGAATCGCCGCGCCGCGGTGTGGAATTCGTGACACGCAAAGTGTCCGACGCGGTTGCTCGCATCAAGCTGGGCTTGGCGACCGAGCTGCGCATGGGCAACCTGGACGCGCTCCGTGACTGGGGCTTTGCCGGTGACTACATCAAGGCGATGTGGCTGATGCTGCAGCAGGACGAGCCGGATGATTTTGTCATCTCCACGGGTGAAATGCATACCGTCCGCGAGCTGCTGGAAGTTGCCTTCTCTCATGTAGGCCTCGACTATCGCGACTATGTTGTCATCGACCCCGAGTTCCAACGTCCCGCAGAGGTTGATCTGCTGCTCGGCGATTGCACGAAGGCGAAGGAGAAGCTTGGCTGGGAGCTTGAAGTTGGCTTTGAGCAGCTCGTTAAAATGATGGTCGACGAGGACATGAAGCGCGTCGGACATGAAGCGGCTTACCAGCTTGCGATGAGCGCACACGCATAAGGTGATGAATATGCGCAGGCTATCCCTGGAAGACTGGGCGCGGCGCGGTCTGATCGCTTATCTGATTTTTGCGGCAATGGCCTATTTGCCGGAAGCACTGAACGATATGGTGAACGCGCGAATTTCATACGCTAAGTTCGCTCTTAACGAGCCTATTTTCGGTCCCAGTATCCGGTATGTGAAGGATATTCTCATGATAGCGCTGCTCGGCTTATTTTTCTGGATGGACGTTCGCAAGCAGGAGCGCTATCGATTGGCCGCACATTATTTGCCGGTGTTGCTGTTGCTGTTCTACGGCAGTAGCGTGCTCGTCTTCCGCGAGGCGGGGCTTAATCTGTACCAGGTCGCTGCCGGAGGCCGCTCGCTGCTGCTGATTCTGTTCTGCGTCAAAGCGGTGGGTTATATCCGCGGCCAGACGGAGTTCATCCGCATGCTCGCGCGCTGCCTCGGCTGGCTAATCCTAATCGAGTTTGCCGTGCTGGCTGTCCAGTATGTGCTGTTCACCGGACGCTTCGGCGTTGTGAATCCATTTTCGCTGCGATTAATCGGCACCTTTGGAGGCATCTCCATCGCCGGTTATATGGCGCTCGGAAGCTCCATCTTCCTCTATGCCGCAAGGGCTGTGGTCGGCAACATACAGCGCAGACTGGGGCCAATGCTGCAGCTACTATGCCTCTGTATCGCTGGCATGTCCGGTACACGCTCGGCGATTATCGGCTGTTTCCTAGTTGTATTTTTCTTAGTGGTGGAGACGGTGTTCAAAGGACGCAAACGGCCAGGCTCGGTGTATCTGACGCCAGCTATCATCTGCTTTTCGCTGCTTGCTCTGATGGGCGGCGTACAGGCTGCCACACTGATGGCCGACCGGGGAAGTATCGTGGAAGCTCAGGTGGAAGGCGGCCGCATCGACATGCTGACGGGCTTTTTCACGAGCAATCCACTTAGCGTTGTACTGTTCGGAGACGGTCTCGGTTATGGCACGAACAGCGGCGTTAACCTCAATAAACAAATGGAAGTTGAGCTTGAGCATCAGATCATGGACGGAACCTTCAACTCCATTCTGACGCAATTCGGCCTGGTCACGCTGGCTCTACTGTTCTTCGCGGCCATCGCGGCCGCACCTGGACTGCTGCAACGGATGCAGGGAAAAAGCATTCAACTTTATGTCATCGTCGTTGTCAATCTCGTGTTATGCATTTCGACTAATATTCTGGAGCAGTTCGTCTACTTGTTCCTGCTGTCAGCTTGTTGGGCGGTGCTGACGGGTACGAAGACGGCGTCAAGATTGCCTGAGGCGGTTGACAATGTTGTGGCCCGGCAAGAGGAAAAGCCACGAGATCGGCTCAAAGCGGGTCCTGTTTCTCTGTAAAGGGAAACAGCCCGGCGATCATTGAATGGATGCGCGAACCAATTCTCAAAGGAGACAAGAACCTATGAAGCCGCTTGTACTGCTCACGGATGCGTACGGCGGGCATGGCGGCATTGCCAAATTCAACCGGGATCTACTGGGAGCGCTCTGCTCCAGCCCTGGTTTGGAGAGGACTGTGGCTATCCCGCGCATTATGCCCCATTCGCCCGGCGAGCTACCGGAGAAGCTCGACTACGTGACGGGAGGGCTGAACAGCAAACAACGCTACTTGAAGGCAGTGCTGGCTTCCCTGATCGGACGCGCTAGAGGCTGCGACCTCATTCTGTGTGGCCATATCAATCTGTTGCCTTTCGCGGCGCTAGCCAAAAAATTAACTGGGGCTCCCATCGTGTTAGTCATCCATGGCATCGATGCATGGGATCCGGTCACGCGGCGGGGGATCGGCTGGGCGCTCCGCCAGGTAGACGCCATAATCTCGGTCAGCCGCTTGACGCTCGAACGTTTTACTGGCTGGTCTGGCCTAAGTGGAGTGCCTTCTTATGTGCTTCCGAACTCCTTTGAGCCCGGTTTGTTCACACCGGGACCACGCCCTGCTTATTTGATGCAACGTTATAGCTTGAAGCCGGAGGACCGTGTCATCATGACGCTCGGCCGGTTGGCAGGAGCGGATCGGAAGAAAGGGTTCGACGAGGTGCTGGAGGCGATGCCCCGTCTGAAGTTAGAGCTGCCGAAGCTGCGCTACCTCATCGTTGGAGACGGAAGCGATCGCTCTCGCCTGGAAACGAAAGCAGCGGCGCTTGGCTTGACGGACTCCGTTGTATTTACCGGAATGATTGCGGAGGAGGAGAAGGCGGATCATTACCGCCTGGCTGACGGCTTCGCGATGCCGAGCCACGGCGAGGGCTTCGGTATCGTACTGCTGGAGGCGATGGCCTGCGGAGTTCCGGTAATGGCAAGTCTTAAGGATGGCAGCAGCGAGGCATTGCTGCACGGTCGGCTCGGTGAGCTGATAGACCCAGCCGACCCGGATGAGGTGTATAGCGGCATCTATCGGCTGCTGGGCGCTCCTCGCGGCATTGTGCCGGAAGAGCTTGGTTATTTCAGCTACTCAAACTATACGGCAAGACTACATGGCATTCTGGAGCGGATCAGGAGCGACATGACCGCAGCGTCCGGACGCACTGGCACGCGGAGCTCGGGCAGCTTGTCCGGTTAACCTTTTGAGAACGGAAGTGAAGGAATGAAAATTCTGCATGTTATCGCCAATTTGGCTCCTCGCTACGGGGGACCGGCCAAGGCGGGAATGGAAATGGCAGCAGTACTGGCAGCCCGCGGCCATGAGGTGACAATCTTCAGTACGAACCAGGATGGCAACGGTGTGCTTGACGAGCCGACGGATCGGGTCATCCGAAAAAACGGAGTGGACATCCGATACTTTCCAGTCATCCAGCCTAAGTTTTGGCGCACCTCGCCGGCAATGGCTTTTGCTCTGAATAAAGCGATTCCTAACTTTGATATCGTTCATATCCATTCGTTGTATCTTTTCCATGGCATGGCAGCCGGTCATTACGCACGTAAACATGGCGTTCCGTACATCGTACGCCCGCATGGCACGCTGGATCCGGTTATGTATGCTCGCCACCGGTATCGGAAGCGCATCATGGAGACGCTGTTCGAGGATCGCAACATCCGGCTTGCCAATGCTCTCCATTATACAACCGAAGAGGAGCTATTACTGGCGAAGCCTTATGTACACGGCAGTTCGGGCTTCGTCGTACCGAACGGCGTTAACTCCTCTGAATACAAGGAACTGCCGATGCCCGGCTCGTTCCGATCCCGCTATAAGCTGCTTGAGGGTAAAAAAATGCTGCTGTTTTTCAGCAGGATCAATTTCAAAAAGGGACTCGACGTGCTCGTCGAGGCGTTCAAGCATATTCATCGTGAGCACCCGGATACGGTGCTTGTGTTAACTGGCCCGGATGACGAGAACTACGGCCTAAAGGTGCGGGAATGGCTGAAGGCGGCGGGGCTTAGCGAGTTCGCAATTTTCACAGGCATGCTGACCGGCAAGGACAAGCTGGCGGTACTGCGCGATGCCGATCTTTTCCTGCTGCCATCATACACGGAGAATTTCGGCATTGCGGTCGTGGAGGCGATGGCCTGCGGTGTGCCGGTTGTCATTTCTGACAAGGTGAACATCTGGCGGGAGGTCGTTCAAGAGGGAGCCGGACTGGCTGTGCCGGTGGATCCTGTCAAGGTAGCTGAGGCTGCTTGCCAACTGCTGAACGATCCCGAGTTATGCGTCCGAATGGGAGAACAAGGTCGTGCGATGGTATCGCAATATTACGAATGGTCTCAAGTGGGCGCCCAGCTAGAGCAGGAATACCGACAGCTCATTGGGGAGGCGGACCCGGCAGGAAACAGCAGAGGTGCACAGGCAGGACTGAACTGGGGCTCATGAGTGTGGACAAGAGCGTGAGCTTGAACAAGGACAGGAGCAAGAGGGAAAGACGGAAGGATCAGCATGAGAAGGTTGACGCAGGATGGATTCAGCAACGGGAAATAAACGAGATCCGGATAGACAACCGTATCCGACTAGACCAGTACAACCAGGATTGGTATTCCCGCGGCAGAAGCAGCGTGGTCGTGCTCCTGTGGTGGCTGGTGCAGGGAAGCTTGTTCCGCTACTCGTTGCATCCGATGTACGGCTGGAGGCGTTTCCTGCTGCGACTGTTCGGAGCCAAAGTGGGCAAAGGCGTTCAAGTTCGCTCCACGGCGCGTTTCACCTATCCATGGAAAGTCAGTATCGGCGATTTTTCCTGGGTCGGAGATGACGCCGAGTTCTACAGCCTCGACAGAATTGATGTCGGCAGTCACTGCATCGTGTCGCAACGCAGCTACCTGTGCACCGGCTCTCATGATATTGAGGATGAATCCTTTGGTCTCATCACTCGCCCGATCGTCATCCACGATGGTGCCTGGATTGCCAGTGACTCTTTTGTCTACCCTGGGGTGACGGTTGGTGTCATGGGCGTCGTCGCTGCTCGCAGCACGGTCACTCGCTCCGTTCCTGACGGTGAGGTGCATGCTGGGACACCAGCTGCTTTTGTGAAGCCGCGCTTCTCTAAAGCAGCGGAAAAGGCAGGAGTGGCTAGCAAAGGTGAGCAACCGAAGGCCGAGCTAGGCGCAGCGGAGAGGTTGAGCAAGTAGTCGAAGTTACTTGAAGGAGCGTCTGGGTGCGTCCGAGAGGTTGAGCAAGTAGTCGAAGTTACTTGAGAGCGCGTCTAGGTGCGGCGAGGGGTCTGCGCAAGTAGTCGAAGTTACTTGAAGGAGCGTCTGGGTGCGGCGAGGGGTCTGCGCAAGTAGCTTTAGCTACTTGAATGAGCGTCTAGGCGCCACCGAGGAGTTGAGCAAGTAGTCAAAGCTACTTTAAATGAGCGTCTAGGTGCGGCCGAGAGGTTGAGCAAGTAGTCGAAGTTACTTGAATGCACCTAAAGGAGCGGCTATGGGCTCTCAAGTAGCCAAAGCTACTTAAAGCTAACAAACATGGCGAGCCAGATCGTCGAGCGCATGCTCTATGAACGGCTTGCCGAAGGCAAGCAAAGCATTGCCGCAAGGGGAGGATCATTGGCGGGAAGAAGTGCAGAGTATGCCTTCCAGAGCATCTCATCAGTAGCATGCCTTTCCGCCTCCAGATAAGCTTGGATCCCTTTTAAGAAAGGAGGCCAGCACAAGTGAAAAAACCGCATATCGTGTTTGTCATCAACTATTTTTATCCGGATTATGCTTCTACGGGCCAACTTCTGACCGAACTCTGTCTGCATCTGCAGCATGACTTCTGGATTACAGTCATCGCGGCCCAGCCCGGTTACGCCGGCGAAAAAAGCGAAACCAAGGATGCGCCTCGTTACACCGAGGACAGCCTGGAGGGCATCCGCATCCTGCGCATTCGGCTGCCAGAGGTGGATAAACGCAGCAAAAGCAGTCGACTCCGCTACATTACCTCTTATTTCTTCCATGCCGTAAGGCTGCTTCTGCGTCAGCGCAAAGTTGACTTCGTTTATACCATTTCGCAGCCACCCGTCCTCGGCGGGTTGATCGGTACGGTAGGCAAGCTGGCTCTGCGCTCTAAACATATTTACAACATTCAAGACTTTAATCCTGAGCAGGCACAGGCTGCGAGGTTCATGGATCAGGCGCTGGTACACAAAGCAGCTCTGATGATGGACAAGCTGAATTGCCGCCTTTCGGATCATGTCATTCTAGTTGGTCAGGACATGAAGGAGACGCTCGAAAAGCGCTTCGGCGGTCGGAAGGTTCCGGCTCACTCGGTCATCAACAATTGGACGGACGAGGAAGAGATCGTGCCGCTGCGGCGCGACGATCCAGGCGTTGCGGCTTTTCTCAAAAAACACGAGCTGGAAGACAAGTTCGTCGTCATGTATTCCGGCAATATTGGCCTTTATTACGATCTGGAAAATCTGATTCGTATTGCTCCTCAATTCCGGGAGATGCCTGACCTTAAGTTCGTGTTCATTGGCGAAGGTGCGGTGAAAGTTCAGATGGAGCAGTTCGTGAGTGAGCAAAAGCTCGATAATGTTCTGTTTCTGCCTTACCAGCCTAAGGACCAACTGCGTTACTCGCTGAATGCTGCGGATGTGCATCTGGTCGTGAATCAGAAAGGCATCAAGGGCGTGTCCGTTCCGAGCAAAATCTATGGCGTAATGGCGGCGGGAAAAGCCGTCATGGGCGTGCTTGAAGAAGGAAGCGAAGCGCATCGGCTGATCGTTGAAAGCGGCTGTGGAAACACTTCGGAGCCGCAGCGTTATGGCGATGCCGTGCAGCAGCTCAAGGCGCTGTATAGTCTTGGACGCGACGGACTTGCAGAGCGGGGAATGCAAGGACGCGATTATTTGGAGCGGCATCTGCGGCGCAGCCTGTCGCTGGAAAAGTACCGGCAGCTGCTGCTCTCGCTGCATGCCGGTGGTGGACGCGGCCGCAAGGTCCGCGTTCTGACGGATGACGCGCGTGCCCGGCGCGTTCCAAGCACTGCGGAGCAGCCTGCAAGCGCGGCTGGCGCTGCGATGCACAGCGGCGGAGACACTCGCTAAGCGCTCGCAGCGCACCAACGCTCGCCATGCACCGCGCCGTGTACGCCGCGCAAGCTCGCGACGCAACAGCACTCGCCATGCACCGCGCCGTGTACGCCGCACCAGCTCGCGCCGCCCCGGCGCTCGCCATGCAGTGCACCGCGTGCGCTACACAAGAGCTCGCTCCCCCGGCCAGCTTTTAACCTGTCGCATAATCCCTCCTGCAACACCAGTCCACTATCGAAAGGCGGAGAACGCTAATGAAGCTCGTTCTGTTATCTGGAGGCTCCGGCAAGCGGTTATGGCCGCTGTCTAATGACCTGAGATCGAAACAGTTCCTGAAGGTGCTTGAAGATGACGAAGGCTCGCGTGTATCGATGGTTCAGCGAGTTTGGGGGCAAGTCGCGGAGGCCGGTTTTGCCGGCTCTGGTTACATTGCCACCGGCAGCTCGCAGACGGAGCTGATCCGCGGGCAGCTTGGCGCAGATGTGCCTTTGATCATCGAACCGACGCGCCGGGATACATTCCCCGCGATTGCGCTTGCGGCCGCCTATTTATTCTCGGTGGAGAAGGTTGATCCGGATGAAACGGTCGCGGTGCTGCCGGTCGACCCTTATGTGGAGGAACGCTTTTTCACCACGGTGGCAAGCCTCGATGGAGTGCTGCGCGAAACAGGAGCGGATCTCGCGCTAATCGGTGTCAAACCGACCTATCCTTCTGAAAAATATGGCTACATCGTGCCTGAAGAAGGCGTTGAAGCCCATGAGGGCTCCTTCCAGGTCGGAGGCTTCCGGGAGAAGCCGTCCGAGCAGGCTGCGGAGGAGCTGATTGCACGCGGGGCGCTGTGGAACTGCGGCGTGTTCGCTTTCCGGCTGGGATACATGCTGAACATCATGGAAGCGAAAGGGATCTCCTTTTCCTACGAGCAGCTTTCATCCGATTACAGCAGCCTGGAGAGCATCAGCTTCGACTACGAGGTAGTAGAGCGGGCAAATAATGTGGCAGCGGTCGCCTACGACGGATATTGGAAAGACCTCGGCACATGGAACACGCTCACTGAGGAAATGAAAGATACGCGGATGGGCCGCGGCATCGTCAGCGATGACTGCGTGAACACCCATCTGGTCAATGAAACAGACATCCCCGTGACGATACTTGGCCTCTCGAACATCGTCGTTGCAGCTAGTCCAGACGGCATTCTAGTAGCGGAAAAAGGAGCCAGTACAAAGCTGAAAGACTTCATCGGCTACGGCCAGCGCCCTATGTACGAGGAGCGTCGATGGGGCTGGGTCCGCGTGCTTGACGACCGTGCTTACGAGGATGGCACCAGCGTGCTGACCAAGCGAGTCGGTATTGAAGGTGGAAAAAGCATCGGTTACCGCCTTCAGCAGCATCGCGAGGAAGTATGGACCGTCGTCAAAGGTGAGGGCGAGTTCATCTGCAACGGAACCTATATGAAGGTCCGGGCGGGCAATGTGCTGCACATCCCGATGAAGACGCTGCATGGCGTTCGGGCGACGAGTGATTTGGAATTCATTTCGGTGCAGACCGGCCCAAGACATCTGGAAAACTCCATCATGGAGCTGTACAGCAGCTGGGAAGAGATTGAGCAGAACTGCATGCGCGCCTAGTTGTTTGAGGTGAGTCGACTTGGAAGGCTGAGAGATTGTGAGGGCTTGAGTTGATATCAAAAGGAGGCCGTCCGGCATGGCATTATCGATTGCCTATTATATTTCGGATTACGGTTACGGCCATGCCGCGCGCTCCATTGCTGTCATCCGGGAGCTGCTGCGGCAGGCAGCCGCAGCAGGAAAAGCGCTGCATCTGCATGCGGTAAGCGGACGGGCGCTGCCCTTCCTAGGGCGTTCATTGGCAGCGGAATTCGAGGCGGCCCGCGCTGGCGGCCATCGGCTGATCTTGCGGCGGATGGAATCTGAGCCGGGTTATGTCCTTGCTGCTACGGGCAGCATGGGGGCGGACCCGGCACAGCTTAGTAGCCGGATGCTGCTCTATCTGGCCGACTTGCCTGCGAGAGTTCGCCGGGAAGCGTCCTGGCTGGGTGCGTCCGGTATTGATCTCACCGTATCGGACATTGTAGCAGAGGCATTTCCAGCGTCGCGGCGGGCAGGAATTCCCTCGGTTGGTGTGTCTAACTTCACTTGGTTTACCGCTTACCAGGAGCTGCTGCCGGCAGAAATGCTGGCTCCGCTTGCCAAGGCGTACCTGGATATGGACGCTTTTATCGCACTTGCCGGTTCAAGGGAACCGGAATGGGGGCGGGAGGCCGTGCGTACTGCGGGATTTTTTTGCCGGGATGTTGATCATGGGCGGGTGCTGGAGCTGCGGAAGCGGCTTGATCCAGGTGGACAACGGCGGCTAATCGGCTTGTTTCCGGGAATGGGAATTGGAAAAGGAAGCTCGCTGGAGCAGTTAGACCTGCTACGGGATTCCCGCTGGCTGCCGGTTGTTTCCTCCGGTATGGAGCTGCCGGACTGGGCCGAGGATGCAGTGCGCATCCCGGAATCGGAAACGGAGTCGCAGCATTATGTAGCAGCTTGCGACGTCGTGCTGACCAAGCCCGGCTGGGGCACGGTCGCCGAGGCGGTCTGCCTCGGCAAACCGCTCGCCCTGCTGCAGCGGCCGCTGTTCCGCGAGGATCGCTGCACGACAGATGCGCTGCGCGATCGGCATCCGCTGCTGATGCTGGATGCTGACAGTCTTGGCTCGCCGGATCTGTCAGACCGGCTGCTGGAGCTTTGCGGCCGCGGCGGCCAATTGCCGGCAGCATCGGCATCCGCCGTCGCCGCCGGGTTAAGCGCCGAGCCGCCGAATGCGGCAATGACCGCCGCTCCGCCTGTAACCGCGGCACCGTCCGCATCGCGCAGCGAAGCGGCCCGCGTCGCGGGCCTGCTGCTTGCTCATGCGATGAGCGGCCCCGACAGCGCGTACTCGCCACCCGCCTTTGCACCAAGTGCACCAGCACCTGTGCCATCGGCACCAGCACCGTCCGCACCAGCATCTGTGCCACCAGCACCAATCGCGAATACATCTGCCCCGGTGCAGTCAGCACCAACTGCACCAGCCTCACGATCACCATCCGCCCCGGCTCTGCCGGCAGCGAATTCAACATCATCAGACCGTCATCATCCGCTTCTGCGGACGGCGAAGCCAATTAATTATAACGGGAGTGGAAAAGCGATGAAGATAACGGTAGTAGGGACAGGATATGTCGGCCTCGTATCGGGCGTTTGCTACGCGGAGCTTGGTCACAGCGTCATCTGCGTGGACAAGGATCCGCTGAAAGTTGCAACGCTCCAGAACGGGGAAATCCCGATCTACGAGCCGGGACTGCAGGAGCTCTCCGTGCGCAACTCGGAGCTGGGCCGACTGCGCTTCACCGCCAGCCTCGGGGATGCCGTCAAAGGAGCTGACCTAATCGTCATCGCTGTCGGCACCCCGCCGCTGCCAAGCGGAGAGGCCAATCTCGCTTATATCGAGCTGGCTGCACAGGAAATCGCCGATGCGATGGAGGGCCATCCCGTCGTCGCTATCAAAAGCACCGTGCCAGTCGGCACGAACGAAAAAGTACGCGACCTGATTCGGGCGCGTACGGATTGCCCTTTTGACAGCGTATCGCTGCCGGAATTCCTCCGCGAAGGCTCGGCGGTGTCCGATACGATGAATCCCGACCGGATCGTCATCGGCACAGAATCGCCCCGAGCGGAGGCGCTGCTTCGCGAGCTGCATGCTGGATTGAACTGTGCATTTGCCGTGACGGACATCCGCAGCGCGGAGATGATCAAGTATGCGTCGAACGCTTTTCTCGCTACGAAAATTTCCTTCATTAATGAGATCGCAAATATTTGCGAAAAAGTCGGAGCCGACGTGACAAGAGTGGCTGAAGGAATGGGACACGACAAACGTATCGGCGCCTCCTTCCTCAAAGCAGGCATCGGCTACGGCGGCTCTTGCTTCCCAAAAGATACACAGGCACTCATCCAGATCGCCGGCCATGTGGACTATGAGTTCAAGCTGCTGCGCTCGGTTGTTGAGGTGAACCAGGATCAGCGCTTCAACGTCATCCGCAAGCTGGAGGCAATATTCGGTGAATTGCGCGGGCGGACCATCGCTGTATGGGGACTGGCTTTCAAGCCGGAAACCGACGATGTCCGCGAAGCTCCTGCACAGGAGATCATCGGTGAACTTCTCGCGCGCGGCGTGGAAGTACGGGCCTATGATCCAATCGCGATGGACAACTTCCGCAGCACCTTTGGCAGCGGAGACGGTGGCGTCACCTGGTGCGAAAGTGCTCTCGACGCTGCGACCGATTCCGATGCTGTCTGCCTGCTGACAGAGTGGAAAGAGTTTGGGCAGATGGATCTGCAACAGCTGCGGGGCGTCGTCCGCGAGCCGGTGCTCATCGATGGACGCAATGCTTTTGATGAAGCGGATCTGCAGGATACGGACTTCATCTACTATTCCGTAGGTCGGCCGAGCCTCGCCAGAGGCGTCAAAGCTCCTGTGCCAGAGCTTAGCTACTAACGCATCCAGAGCATTTTTTTATAACATATGGGACCACCTGCAAGGTTAATCTCGAAGAATGAGGTGATGAATCATCATGATGAAAACGAGTAAATTAACCCTGGCGATGCTCGCTGCCCTAATGGCAACGGGCTCCCTTCCCGCGCTTTCTTCTTCTACAGGAGGCGCCGCCAGTGTAGCAAGCGCGGCCGAGCTGCCTCAGCCGCCGAATATCGATGGTGCATTGGCGCAGCTTTATGCTCTGCACAAAGCGCTGCTGGCCGGCGACCCGGCCGACGTGATGGATGTCGTTCGTTTCCGCGAGGAGCTCCAATCGCTCGACCCTGCAACTGAATTCCCGTTGATGGCTCCGGTGTGGGACAAAATCGATGCCAAGCTGCCAGCCTCGGAGGATCGCGAGTTCATCAAAACTAATTTGTTCAGCATGTCACAGGATATTCTCGCTCTGCTCTACACGCCGGACAGCAAAGATCTGCAGGCGATCCGCTCCAATGCGGATTACCGTCGTGCGCTCGTTCCGATTGTTCGTGCTGGCGGCGACAACGATCTGACGATGGACGAGATTGTCGTATTTATGTACGGGGATGGCGGCGAGCGTCGCGGCGTAGAAGGTACGATACGCGAATTCATTTCGCGGTTAAGCCAGCCTGAGCTTTTCCAACTGCTTTACGTTCCAGAAAAACGCAACGAGCTTATGCTCCGCGTACTGACCGACTTGCTCGGTCGCACGGATGAATATACGTTCAGCGCTATGCTTCACGAATACGGCATTACGAGCATGGATCTGCAGCGCACGATGATCAGTTTCCAGGAGCGGTTACAGTTGGAAAAGCCAGCCGGAACCGCGCTGCTCGTCGCTCTCATGCGCATGACGAGCAAGGAGCAGGTTCAAGTATCGGAGCGAGGTCGCCAGCATCAATACTCTCTGCTCGTAAACGGTATTGCGATCCCTTCGGTCGCGCTGACCTGGTCCAAGCTATCCGGTAGTCCAGACATGTCCGTCAGCGGCACCGGCCTGGTCACCATCCCAGCCTCAACTTCTTCTGCAAGCGCCGTCATCCAAGCGAAGCTGCTCAATCCTTTTGGCGGACCGGAAAAAGTCATTTTCCAAAAAGAGATCACCCTAAAAGCAGAGGGTGAAGTTTCCCCGACTCCGATCCCTTCTGTGGCGCCGAGCGAAACCCCGACACCAACACCTACCCCGGACCCGAGCACTTCACCGAGTCCGAGCCCTACCGCAACACCTGCGCCAACGGCATCTCCTGCGCCAACTCCGACTCCGAACCCTGGTGGCGGTGGAGGTTTCCCTGGGTTCCCTGGGTTCCCTGGATTCCCGGGTTTCCCGGGATTACCAACTCCGACACCAGGTAGCGGCAGCGGTTCTGGAGAAGAACCCGGCAACACGGGCCCTGGCAGCGTAGCCCAGCAGGTGGCGGCGATTGTGCAGCAGTACATGGCCAAGCTGGAATCAATCAAGGAGCGCTACAATGCGACGAAATCTAATTCCGAAAAGCTGAGCCTTATCCGCGAGGCGTTCAAGGCGGCGCAGGAAGCGCTCGATGCCATCGGCAAAATCAAGCTGCCGACGCCAACGCCGCAGTCCACGGGCAATTATAGCGTCAACTGGAGCTCAGCGGACGCTGCGGATCAGTTCTCTGTCATTTCGGAGGGAGCGGCTTCGGTCAAAAACGGCCTGGCCGGTTTTGAGGGTATGGAGGCGAGCTCGCTGCGTGTGAGCGCGGAGTTTGATTTTGAGACACAGCAAGGACAGAACTGGTCGATGAACATTCCGGCCGATGTGCTTGAGGCTGCCAAAAACTCCGGTATCCAGTACATCGGACTGAATGCTGAGGGAGCGCGGGTATCCGTACCGGTCGCCGGACGCTCGGGAGAGCTGTCAATAAGCCTTTCCCGTTTGGAAGACTCGGCTGTCACTTCGACTTCTAAGCTTCCACTTGCGTCTAGAGCTTATTCCTATGAAGTTGTGCAGGCAGGACGCGAAATTATGACCTTCGGCAAGCCCGTCCGGCTGGAGCTCCCGCTTTCGGGCTCAGGAGCTATGAATGCGGACAGGCTCAGCATGATCAAAGTTCGTCCCGACAGAGCGATGGACTTCCAATCCGGAGTGGCTGGATCGGTCTACGCAGCGGATTTGCAGGATGCCAGCTCGGTGTATGCGGTTGTGGAAAATAGCGTCACGTTCAAAGATATTCCGGACTCCCATTGGGCTAGCTCCTCGATCGAAACAATGGCGGCCAAAGGCATTATGACTGGCGTAGCCGCTGGGAAATTCGAGCCTTCCCGCAATGTGACGCGGGCGGAATTCACTAAAATGCTCGTTCGCGCCTTCAATTTGGGCGGCGAGAAGGGTACGCTTTCGTTCAAGGATGTGAAGGAGTCGGATTGGTTTGCTCCTTATGTAGCGACGGCTGTTGCAAGCGGCATAACGAGCGGCAAGAGCGCGAATAGCTTCGCGCCTCAAGCAGCGATCAGCCGCCAGGAAATGGCGGCGATGATTGCTCGTGCGCTTCAACAGGCTGGTGGGTACCCAGCTGCTTTCCAGACGGAGCAAGCGCTTGCTGGATACAAGGACAAAGCGTCAATCAACGCTGCGTTGAGACCAGCGGTGGCAGTCGCCGCGCAACTCGGCATTGTTGGCAGCGGCGGCACGCTGCAGCCGACCAAGTCAGCTTCCCGTGCAGAAGCGTCTGCGATGCTGTATCGCGCGATGAAGAAGCTTTAAGACATCAAGAAACTTTAATTGAAGCAACGAAACGGCAGGGCGGCTGCCCGAATGCAGATTTATCTGCTCGGGCTGCCGCTTTCTATCATTAGGAAGCGGAAGGAGGAGGAGGGCTTGAAGTTCTGGAGCAAAATGACTCTTTCCGCACTGGGAGCCATCGCGGTGCTGACGGGAGTTGGCCTCTATGCGGCTGATTACGCGACCGAAAAGGCGCTATCCGGTATGTTGGCTGAACTGCCGTCCGCCTCGGAGAATGAAACCAGTAATGGAGCCACCACTGACGGCGGATCTCCCGGAAATGTCGCAGGAGAAAAATCCGACGGCCGCAAGACGGAGTCCGGCTCCGCCGTTCAGAATTCGTCTGGGAAATCCGGCGCGGAGATTTCCGAAGAGGAAGCCAAGACTGCTGCAGCGCGGCTTTCACTGGCAGAGAAGAGAGAAGCGCTTGGGATTATTGTAAAAGGCCTTGACGCTGGCGAGATCCGCGAGCTCAAAGGGCTCGCAGAAGGAGGCCTTGACGCTGGGGAGAAGCAGCAGCTCAAAACTAAGCTGCGCGAGCAGCTGGACGAAGCCGACTATGAGCGGCTGACCGAGCTGGCGCGCAAAGCCCAGGGCAGTGAAAGTGCTGCAACAAAGGAATGACATCTTTTAACACATGCGTGGAGGAGGAAAAGATTTTGAAGGATCAGACTCGAACAAGCAAAGCGGCATTGCTCGTACTAGCAGCAATGCTATCTGTACCTGCAGCGGGAGGAGTAGCTTCAGCGGAGACTGGCAAAAAGCCGGAATTCGCATTCTCAGCAGCAAAAGGAGCAGCGTCAAAACCAGCAGTTTTCGCCTCGACTACGTCAGGCAAGTCGGCTGGCACCTCTGTGTCTGCTAAGCCAGTAAACGCAATAACCGCCTCTGCCTCGATCATCATCGAAGGCAAGGTGCTTGGACTCGACAAAGGGACCTCGGTATTTCTGCATCAGGGAAGAGCTTACTTGCCGCTAAGAGCAGCGGCGGAAGCACTCGGACTGCATGCGGTATGGGAGAACAAATATAAAACACTGTCGCTATGGGAGCCTGAGGCAGCGCAGCGTGAAGCTTTGGCTGCGAAGCTGGCGAATCGCTTGAAGAACAGCGGACTTTCCTCCAATGGCGGAGCGAAGCTGGGGCTGATTCCTACACCGGTCAAGTTTTTCATGAAGGGGAAAGAAGTAGTGCTGCCTTCCGGTCAGCAAGTGTTTACCGCATCTGGAACGCTATATGTGCCGCTGCGCTTCGCGGCTGAGCTAACCGGAGCCACAGTGCAATGGGATGCCAAAAAAGCGAAAATTGTAATTGAAGGGGCAGTGTCTGCCGGTAGCGGGGCTGGCGGTGAGAGCGGCCTGAGCGGCGGCGGAGAAGCCGGAAATGGCGGCGGTTCCGGCGGCTCAGGAGGCGACAAGAACGAAGGCCAACCGACTCCAGCACCAAGCACGCCGCCTGCTTCGGGCGGTGTTGGCACGCCGCCGGGAGGCGGTCTGCCGCAACTGCCGGGACCAGTTAATCCACCTACACCAGCTCCACCTGGATCGGTTTCACCTACACCAGCACCACAACCACCAACGGCACCGCCGACTGCTCCAACACCGACGCCAATACCACCAACTCCAGTAGGACCAACGGAGGAAAAGATTCATCAGCAGGCGCGCGAAGCTGCTGATGCGCTGCGCAACAAGTGTCGGCAGGAACTCGTAGCGTTGGCGCTTACTTATACGGCAGCCACTACGGATGCACAAAAAGCAAAAGCTAGGCAAGAAGGAAGTGCGGTGTTTGCTTCTTGCAATGCTTCCTTCGAGCGCATCATGAGCGATACGAAGCAGCAGCTCGAGGCTGGAGGGTATCCCATCACAAAGCTGGATGTTTACCGTACCGAATACGAGAGAGAGCTGGCGGAAGGCAAAGCCATGCTTGAGGGACTGCTTGGCAAAGGTTAATGCCGGAGAGAGCAGGTGCAGGATAAGGAGGGCATCATGAGCGATCGAATCAAACGGAGAAAAAAGTCTGGCAGCCTCAAGCGACGGCTGTTCCGTCAGGGTTGGCGGAAACCGTTGTTGGTGCTGCTTATGGCTGGCGCTCTTGTACCAGCTGGGCTCGGGTACTTGCACCATAGGGAGCGGGTGGCTGGAACGACGGATACCGCTATCGGCGTTTTGCCTGAGCCAACCAACATGTCAGTCAACATCTCAACGGACAAGCCAACTGGCGAATCCTCCGTCAATGCTGGTGATGAAAGTGATAACGTTGCTGGTGGGCCCGCAAAAGACGGATCGCCAGACACAGCAACAGGAGGTTCACAGACGGATACTGATTCTCGGCCGTCAGGAAGTCCAGGCTCAGCAAAATCTGAAGAGAAAGCAACCGGGACGGCTACGACGACGCCTACAACGACGCCAGCTAACCCAAAGGGCAGGGATGTCGGTTCGTCTGCAACAGACCAGCCAACCGGAACTACTGATAGCAAGTCAGATGATAACAGCGGGGCGGATACGGTTGAAGGATATGAGCGCCGCTTGGAATCTGTGCAAGAGCAATGCGTTCGTGATGCTGCAGTCGTGCTGAAACAGGGCGAGACGCGGATGAATGAAGCGCGGCGAGGAGAGCTATCGGAGGATAGCCTCAAGCAGGTGGGAGCGGAGCTTTCAAAGGGGATGGAAAATGCGGAAGCCGGCTGCAAAGGCAGCTTCGACAACTTGCTGGCCGAGGCGGAGAAGGCGGATATTCCCGCGAGCGATCGCGAGAATTGGCAGCTCAGCTATGAGCAATCGCGAGATGCTCTTCGCGCAAAGCTCACGGAACAGCTCCAGACGCTCGCTTCAGCAGGGGGCTGATGATGTTTTGTCCTTCATAATGAAAGTTGGTTCAATTTAGCATTGCTCCGGACAACCCGGACAACAAAAAAACCGGTAATGGCCCCATCAGCCATTGCCGGTTTCGTCATTGCGGACTACTCTTTCTCTTACGACGCGCTCCAATAGTAAACGAATGAGTTCGACATCCTCTACTTCGAGTGGAATGCCGTCCCAGTGCAGTTGCTGAAGGTTTAGCCATTCCCTGGCGTTGCTGCTAGGCTCAACGGGCTCGGCATACTCGGTCAGGCCGAGCAAATAGTCCGATGTTGTATTCAGCCTGCGGGCAATCGTCTGGATGGATTCCAGAGTGGGTTGGCGGTATCCCGACTCATAGCCGGCGTAAGTGCTTTTAGCAACTCCTACAAAATCGGCTACTTCCTGCATGGTGAGCTTTCTTTTTTTGCGCAGCGCTTTGAGTCGTTTCGCGAACATCCCTCACCGTCCTCCTGCGGACATAGACACCCTGAGCCTGTCCGGAGTTTACCAGGAGCGGGACCATGTCGACAAAAAATATTGATATATGTATTTTACTAACCATATTATAGCATGGGCCTTAGCAAGTTGCACCCTCAAATATAGGACGATAGTAGCAGAATTTCATGACTATAGTCGCTGCTTATTTCCACAGGATAATATTGTAAGGGAAAATATTCCAACAAGGTAATGGATACAATCCCACAGCTTCCATTTTGGGCAGTGCTTGGCTCCTAGTCATACCTATTTGAATCTGTTTGGCATATTTAACGACTGGCACTGTTTATGGTATGCTTTGGGGAGAACATTCGGCGAACGGAGCGTACTCATTCATGGATACCAAACAATGCGCCGTATGCGGCCGCGACAAACCAGAGGGAGCATTTCCTAAGCGCACCGGTCGCAAAGGGCGCAGGGGCACATGTCGAGCTTGCCAACGTCGAAGAAAGAGGGATTCTGGCGATGGCGGAGTAGAAGTTCACCTGCAGCCTTCACCGGCTACGCGCCGGGCTGCAACGCGGCCGGTGGCCATAACGCCGCAGTTGACCGCTTCCCAGCCGGAAGGTCGGCCTCAGGTTCCGCCGCTTACGCCAGCCCTCGTTTCGGCCCATGTTAGGGAGAGAACGGATGAGCTTCCAGTTGCCTCGGCCGAGCAGCATTCTCGTGAAGATATGGATGGGGCTTGTAATGAGGAGACGGGGCCAGCTAAGCGCAAGCGTAAGCGCCGACGCCGTCGCAAATCCCGCAAGGTTTCCCTCGTGGGGCATTCCCATACGCCCGGTACTAGGCTTCCTTTTAAACCGATCAAGCCGTTTAAGGGGTTATTTACTTATGACCCGTCGGTGCTTAATGATCGTGGCACAGGCATGATTCAGCTAAGGGGTCGCCGAGAGAGCGGTAAACGCTGGCACACGGAGATCGAACGCGATATTGCGATACGTATGGTTCAAGAGGGTGCAGCCGGCATTCTTCATCCGCGGCTTATTCATAAGCTGTATACCAAGAGCGATTTCCGGCTGCTGATCTTGCAGCGTGACAATTACATCTGCCATTATTGCGGCCGTTTTGGCGATACGATCGACCATGTGTTCCCTAAATCCAAGGGAGGACTGAGCACGCCCGCGAACTGTGTATGTGCGTGCTCGGCCTGCAATCTCAAAAAGGCGGATACGTTGCCAGACTATCTATAAGCGCCAGGTTGTTTGCCTGGCTTTACCTTAAGCCGGATGATTCCGGCTTTTTTACGTTATTCAGAACATTTTAGGAGAGCTTAGAGGCTGTTTAGCAGACATTTTTCCACTTGGAGGACTGACAAAGCCGCCCTATGAGAGATTTCTCATGCTGCTTAAGACTCGCTTCACAATCCGCGCCGTCACTGTTTATTTATGGTTAAGCGTTTCTCATTTTTGCTTTGGACCCTTGCAGTACCATAATATTCTTACCTTTTTCGCTCAATTGTCATGCTAGGATAGTTTCAAGGCCGGCTTGTACGGCATCATCAACTTGCTTCTTCGCCAAGGCGGAGAATAACAGGAGGAGAAATTAAATTGAATAATAAGAAACGTACAACATTGTCTCTTGCACTTGCTGTAGGCGTAGCCTTTTCGGGAACGGCGGCAGTTGGAACTGCCAGCGCGGAAGCCCCTTCGGAAAAAGCTGTTTCCAAGCTTCAACAGCAATTTTATAACGTCTATGGCGTAAACTTCGAGGAAGTGCTGAATAAACTGAAGCAGAACAGCTTCAATTGGTCCGGCGGTTTCATCATCATTAAGCCGTTGCCAACAGCAAAACCTACACAAAAGCCAGAAGCAACTCCAAAGCCGACGACGAAACCAACAACATCGCCGAAGCCAACTGCAGCTCCAACAGCAAAACCAAAACCAACTGCAGCTCCAACGGCAACGCCAAAACCAACTGCAGCTCCAACAGCAACGCCAAAACCAACCGCAGCTCCAACCGCAACACCGAAGCCAACAGCAACTCCAGCTCCTACGGCGGCACCTGGAGGCGGACAGGGGGAGAGCAGCACGGCCTTCGCTCAGCAGGTTGTCAGCATCGTTAACCAAGAGCGTGCAAAGCAAGGTCTTGGTGCGCTAGCCAGTGATGCTGCTCTGTCCAAAGTAGCTATGGACAAAGCTAAGGACATGTATGTAAACAACTACTTCTCCCATACTTCGCCTACGTACGGTTCGCCGTTCGACATGATGGCAGCTAATGGAATCAAGTACAACACTGCAGGTGAGAACATCGCTAAAGGTCAACGTACTCCTGAAGAGGTTATGAAGGCCTGGATGGAAAGCCCTGGACACAAGGCCAACATCATGAAGAGCAGCTATACGAGTATCGGAGTTGCTTACCACAACGGCGTCTGGGTTCAAATGTTTAAAGGTTAATGCCCTTATAATCATCTGCTTGCCGGCGCTGCCGGCAAGCTTTTTTTATTTAGAAAACGCGATTAGAATTTTTTCATACTACTTACAGCCGCGTTTCGAGTAAAGTCGCATAACCCTTGCCAGGCTTAACATAACCGCTATAAAGCAAAAATGAGAGCCTTTCATAAAGTCTTTCTGGTGTTTTTTGGATGTCCAATTGCCGCTGAGCCTGTGTTATTCTGGCACCTGTAGCAATCATGCCGATACCAACAACACGAGCTTTGCTCAAACAGCAAAGCAACCAGGAGGAACCAAACTGATGAAAATCAAGTCCATGCTCCGCCCAATCGTTAAACCTGCCGCCGCCGCTCTGGCTGGCCTAATTATTTTAACTGCTCCCGCTCAGGCATTTGCCGCGACGGATTATAAGGCTAAAACTGGTGATACATTCTGGAAACTGTCCCGCAGCTTCGATGTACCGCTCCAAAAGCTGATGTCTTTTAATAAAGATGTGAAGCCAACTAATATTTACCCTGGAATGACGCTGTCCATTCCTGCCAGTGCCAAGAGCAACAGCAGCATTACGAAAAGCAGCAAAAAGAACAACAGCGTGAAGGCAGCTTCGACAAAAGGCATCCAGATGCTCACGAAGGATGATGGAGCGAAACATATCATTGCTCCTTCCGGTACTTCGTACAAGATCGGCCGTACGTTGAACATCAAAGCGAGCGCCTACACATCAGCTGCTTCGGAAAATGGCAAATGGGGAGCCGTGGATTACTTCGGCAATCCGTTGAAAGTTGGAACGGTCGCTGTTGATCCGAAGGAAATCCCGCTCGGAACGAAGCTGTACATTACAGGCTACGATTACAATGGTCTGCCTGATGGCGGTATGATCGCTACAGCTTCTGATGTTGGCGGTGCCATCAAGGGCGAAAGAATCGATCTATTCGTGCCAGGTACGACTTCACAGGCCAAGGTTTTTGGTTACCAGTGGGTTAAGGTACATGTACTGAAATAAAGCGATGATAAAACCCGGTCCCCTGTAGGGGACCGGGTTTTATCAATATAGGCGCATGCTTTCCAGCTCTTGCGACTCGCTAAACATCTCTGGTATCGTGACGAGCTCGTAGCCCTTCTGCTTGAGTATGCGGATCAATCTTGGCAGTGCCTTAACCGTGCCGCTCAGATCTTCTCCTACGCCGCCTCCAGCGTGTTGGAGGATGATGCTGCCCGGACCGAGCGTCCTCTTTACGTTGCGGAGAATTCGCTCAGCACTGAGTCCTTTCCAATCTTCTGTGTCGACATTCCAGTTGGCCACAAAATATCCTCTGCTCTGCGTCCACATCAGCTGTGCTGGTGTGATCTCGCCGTATGGCGGGCGAAGGAAGCGCGGCGTATATCCGATCTGGCTATGCAGTATGTTACTCGTCCGCTCGATCTGATCCTCAAACTTGCTCATGGAGAGGCGGGCATAAGAGGTATGGTCATAGGAATGATTGCCGACGGAATGACCCTCCGCGATGATGCGGCGAACCATCTCGGGATGTTTCGCGGCACGCTCCCCTACAACAAAGAAGGTTGCCTTCACCTTTTCATGAGCGAGAATGTCTAGTACCTGGGGTGTATATTTGAGATCAGGCACATCGTCAAAGGTCAACGCGACCCGTCTCGATGAAGTGGGTCCACGAGTGGCGAAAGCACCAGGGTAATTTCGGGCCAGTGTAATCCAGGAAACGCGGCGCGGCTTAGACTGAGTGACGGCATTAGCTGGTACGGATACCGAGTCGTTGTGTGCAGTGTAAAGGTCACCTTCAGGGGGGGCTTTTTGCTGCAGAGTGCTAAAACGTCCGCACCCAGATACTCCTGCTACGAGCAGGAGGGGCAAAATAAGACCGATAATGGTTCGTATCATGCGTATGTTGTTGTCGCGCTTGCATGCGAAGTTCACCACTCCACCTCCTTGCTTGGTTAAAATGCCGCGTGGCTGACGAGATGGCTCTGAGGCTTGCCGATTAGCTATTCCCTGTGCAGGCTGCACTCATTCCTGATGTTACAAAGCTTTGACACAAAAAAGGCTCCCTGCGTGGGAGCCTTTCAAGTTGAATGGATTAATGCCTATATTTTGAAAATTTGAATCGTCCGCTGAAGCTGAGAGGCCATCTGTTGCATACGGGCCGTCTCCTCTACGACGCTCTGAATGGAGTCGATCTGCCCGTTCATGGATGAGGATACCTGCTGCGTACCGGCTGCCGATTGTTGAGTGATGGCAGAGATATTGCCGATGGCCAAGGAGATGGTGCGAGCATTGTCCTGCATGCTCTCGCTTTCTTTGGCGAACAGTTGGATCTGCTCCGAGATAAAATGCATGCTGGATACGATTTCGCTGAATACGGCTTCTGTCTCTTGAAGCATCTCGGACTGCAGTTCCACCGCCTTCTCGTTGATCTTCATATTGGCCGTTGCGTCCTTAAGCCCCGACTCAATGCCTTTGACGAGGTTGAATACTTCCTTGGTCGAGGCAGTTGATTCCTCTGCCAGCTTACGCACTTCCTGTGCAACTACAGCGAAGCCCTTGCCATGCTCACCAGCTCGTGCTGCTTCTATGGAAGCATTCAGGGAGAGGAGGTTGGTCTGCTCAGCCAAGTCAGAGATAGTACGCGTAATGGCGGAGATGCCGCTTGCCGCTTCGGACAACCGGGCGATAGCCGAGGATACATGGGAGGCTGCCTCTGCTGTCCGGCGAGTACCCTCTGCCTGGGTTTCTACGGATTGTTGTCCGCGCTGTACGAGCTGCAGGGCAACTTCGGAGCGTTCGTTCATTAGTCGGCTGGAATCGGCGTAGGAGGATACCTTGTTCTCGATCTCACGGATGGATTCACTCATATCTCCGACTTCTTCGGAAATCTCATTTGCCCCGGTGGCGAGTTCTCCCGCAGAAAGGGCCACTTGTTCCATGACGCTTTTCACTTGGCTGTTCTTGTCGTAAATGATTGTACTCGTATCATTAACGAGACGGCTGATGCGGGACGTGTCAGCGAGAATTTCGCGCAGCTTATCGATCATGCTGTTGAAGGAATGGGCGAGCTGCCCCAAGGAAGAACTGGAGGTGTCGACGCGCTGTGTAAAGTCGCCTTTGGCAATTCGGTAAGCGACCAAGGTCATATCTTCAATCGAACCCGTTAGCGATTTCTCGACAACTGAAGCGAGGGGATAGGATGCAGCGGCGCCAACGACTAACGCCACAGCGACTGGCCAGATTGGTGATCCTGCAATTAAGCTCAAAATTAGGAAGAATAAAACGGATACGGCCAACGAGGCATAAATGCCAACGCGGACTTTTTGTTTGATTGAAAGAGCATGATACCATTCCATGTTATCGACCCCTATCGCTTCTAAAATAGACAAAAGTAAGCGTTATCTTTTAATCGGCATTCATAGGGAAAATATGTATAGGTCCAAGAAAAGGAACTCCAAAATAACTAGTTCTAAAGTCTATATTTGTCGGTGGTATTTATTGCTAAATAGATCATTAAGTCCTAGTTGCAGGTAGAATATTATCATATTTTGTAAATTTTTAGTTGATGGAAAAATAAGCTTGTCCTATAATGTCGCTACAGCTGTGCTTCGTGCATCCAGAGATTTCGTCGCCCTAATCTATCGAGATCGGAGGTGAAATTATGCCAAGCAACAGCTCTACACCGCTTGCTCGCCAAGTGGACTTTGTATTCCGCCAGCTTGAATCGGAACTTACCCATGCTTCTGCTGGTACAGTTCTCATTCATATTAGGAATAATACAGTCGGCAAATATGGAATCCGTCATAACCCAATCGAGTTAAAGGATCAAAACTCTCCCCAATCGCTAAAAGGACTTACCGCTGATCAAGTAAAGGAATTCAGACAGATGGCGGTTGATGCACTGAAGCACAAATGGGATTGGACACATGGCGAAATTTTGTTTGATTTTTCGGTCCGCCAAGGTGTTGCCTCCAGTTGGTCGGCAAGCATGCTTTGTGAGTCTAATTACAATATGGCCAGCTCTCATTTTCGCTACGAGCCGAAACACCCGACTATTTGGGATCGGGGTGTATCGGAAGACTAATTGATGTTCCCAAAAAAACAGCCCCTGTCCATTTGGACAAAGGCTGTTTTTTTAAGTCTAGGGCTAATCTGCTTTCATTTTGGAGCGTATTGACATGCGATTAGCGCATGCGTCCTGCGTTTCCGGAGAGCTGTTGCTCAGCGATTTCAACCAGGCGTTTGGTTATGTATCCGCCCAGGGAACCGGCGTCACGAGTCGCCATGTTACCGTAGTAGCCGTCTTGTGGAATCTGAATGCCCAGCGCTTGAGCCGCCTCGTATTTCATTTGCTCGAGAGCAGCTTGGCAGCCAGGGACAACCAGTCTGTTGCTGCGGGATCCTGCCATATGTGTCACCTCCTCTTGTAAGAGGTAGTATGCTTACAGATTTCCATTCTATACTCATTTTGGAAAATGAATTTTCGGGCTAATTGACCCTAGATGAGGCCCAGCAGAACGGGAAGAAGAAACAGGGCATACAGAAACAGCGATTGCGAAATTCCGGCCGGCGGCGAATGTCCTCCACAGGTACAATCTGCTTGTACATTGTTTCCCTGCCATGCCTGCAGCGCGCTAAACAGCTGGAACAAGGAGAGCACGAACAGCGCCAACACGGATAGCTTAAGAGCGAAAATCATTGTTGGTTCAACATAAAGCTCAAGTTTGCCCGCTCTCACCAAGAAGGTAGCAGAAAGGGAAAGAATGCCTAACACAATAGCTCTTGCAAGGTGATGCAGCGTAGATATGCTACGTTCAGTTAACATGGAAATAACCTCCTAAGGAAGAAAGATGGCTTCCAATAGCCAGGAGCCGCTCAAGGTGAGCGTTGCTGCAAGCCCAATGATGCCCAGGACGACTCGGGTACGAAAGGAGGCCAACAGCAGCAGCGTGCTTTTCAAATCAATCATGGGCCCGAATACAAGGAAAGCGAGCAGAGCCCCATTCTCGAAGCTGCCGCTGAAAGAAGCGGCGACGAACGCATCCGAGGTGGAGCAGAGAGACAACAGGAAGGCTAGTCCCATCAGGAATAGATGTGATAGCAGCTGATTACCCCCAAGCTCTTCAAGAAAAGCCCGGCTCACAGTCGTCTGGAAAAGAGCGGCGAGAACGGCTCCCATCACCAGGTACTTGCCCATATCGAAAAATTCATCCGAGGCGTGTAGTACGGCGGATTGAACCTGCTTACCTTTGGATTGCTTCGGCTTGTTCACCTGCTCCGGCAGTGAGGCATATAGTGAAGCGAGATCAACTTTGAGCGGGTCGCTCTTCAGTAACTTCCAGAGCATAAGTCCCGTTAACGTTGCTACGGCAAAAGCGAGTCCGACACGGGCGAGAGCCATTTGCGGCGTACCGCTAAAGGCCGTCCAGGTCGAGATAAATACAACCGGATTGACCACTGGTCCAGCGAGGATGTAAACGATGCCCGCGTAAGCAGGCAGTCCTTTGCGAATAAGCCGCCGAACGACTGGAATCATGCCGCATTCACAAAGCGGGAATAAGATGCCAAGTAGACCCGCAACCGTCACGGCGAGCAGAGGATGCCGCGGCATGAGCCGCCGGATCAGGCGATCCGATACAAATACCTGCAAAATTGCCGAGAGAATGACCCCTAACACAACAAAGGGCAGCGCCTCCAGCAAGATGCCTGTAAACACAACATTAAAGCGTGTAACTTCTTCAATTGTAATGCCGGAATCCCGGCGAATGATGAGCAGGGCTACAATGCTACTCCCGATTGCCGAGGTAGCCGTCAATAACGGGAGAATCGATTTTTGCATAGAATGAAGATCGCCAGCCTTTCTGGCAGGCTTGTTCAGCCTGGATTAAGCTCGCAGGAGGAGCTTGAAGCCAGTTTATTCGGGAATAAGAGCTTCTAGAAGTAACGTCTTCTCTGATTCTCCACCAGATTAGTTCTGCTGGGTTGGCTTGACAATTTTAGCGGGATCGCTATAATCGGGCTAAAGGCAATGAACAGAATGGAGTACGCGCTTATAACGGCCATTCATCAGAGAGCTGGCGGAAGCTGTGAAGCCGGCGGGATGGGCAGTGCGGAATGGACTCTGGAGCCGGGCGATTGCCCCGACTGATCCTCGTTAACGGATTCCAAGACTGGCCAGCCCTATGGGCATCGCCAGTGAATTAGGGTGGCACCACGGTCTCTCGTCCCTTGCGGCGAGAGGCCTTTTTTGTGTTTTTTACCAATTTTTGGTTTTTGAAATATTGAGAAAAGGCGTGATGCATGATGAAAAAAGTGCTATCCGGTATCCAGCCGAGCGGCCAGCTTACATTAGGCAACTACATCGGAGCGATTAAAAATTTTGTTCAGCTGCAAGAAACCCATGAGTGTTACTTTATGGTTGTTGATCTGCATGCCATAACGGTACCGCAGGAGCCGGCTTCGCTGCGAGAGCAGTCCCAAGCAATAGCTGCGCTCTACTTGGCGGCGGGAATCGATCCGCAGCGCTCGGCGGTTTACATGCAATCACATGTGCGGGCACATGCCGAGCTGGGATGGTTGCTGACTACGATGACATCGATCGGTGAGCTGGAGCGAATGACACAGTTCAAAGACAAGTCCGCCGGCAAAGAATCGGTAGGGGCAGGCCTATTTCTCTATCCGTCGCTTATGGCGGCTGATATTCTCGTTTATAATGCGGACTTGGTGCCTGTCGGAGACGATCAGAAGCAGCATCTGGAGCTTACTCGCGATCTGGCTGGGCGCTTCAACAGTCGCTATGGTGATTTTTTCACCATTCCGCAGCCATATATTCCAGAGGTAGGGGCTCGCATCATGTCGCTGGATGACGTCTCCAAAAAAATGAGCAAAAGCAATCCGAATCCCGGCAGCTTCATCGCCTTACTGGATTCCCCGGATGTCATCCGTAAAAAAATTAGCCGCGCCACGACAGATTCTGGCCGTGAGATCAGGTTCGACCAAACGAACAAGCCTGAAGTAAGCAATCTGATGGGAATCTATGCGCAAATGTCGGGACTATCGCTTGCTGACGTTGAAGCTAAATTTGAAGGACAGGGCTACGGGCCGTTCAAAAAAGAATTGGCCGAGCGTGTAGTTGACGTGCTTGAGCCGCTTCAGCGTCGCTATCACGAGATCCGCAGCTCTGGAATGTTGGAGGATGTACTGCGCGAAGGGGCGGCCAAAGCTGCAGGAGTCGCTGACCGCACTGTTGAGGGTGTTAAAGAGAAAATGGGCTTCCTGAAGGGATAACTTGGGCCAATTCAGTTAGGTAGAAAAAGAGCGTCTAGCCGACAACGGGCAGACGCTCTTTTTATTAGGCTAGAAATAAATCTAGCCCATTGCACGAATTAACGTTCCGCTGGTTTATTGTGCTTCAGTCGCGACTTCAACATGAAGCCGCCGCCGATGAAGAGGCATGTAGCGACTCCGAGTGCGATAGCCAACCAGGCGTTGTAGCTGATAGCGATAGCCGTCCCGGTCATAAGGGCGATGGACAGTAGCGAGTAGATCAAAGCAAGGGGCTTGGACATAGGGTGAGCGCCTCCCGGAATGAAGTTGAAAAAAAATCTCTAAACGTAGAATAGAACCGTTAATTCGGAACATAATAAGTTCGCAACACACATCACAGTGCGATCTTCGAAAGGAGCAATTCACAATGGCAAGCAACAGCGGCAGCAACAGACTGGTCGTACCAGGTGCAAAACAAGCTCTGGAGCAAATGAAATTCGAAGCAGCACAAAGCCTAGGTGTACAAATTCCTGCTGACGGATACTACGGCAACATCGCAACTCGCGACGCAGGTTCGCTGGGTGGCTACATCACCAAGAAACTGGTGCAAATCGCCGAGCAACAACTGTCCGGAAACCAACGCTAAGCGAAATACAAAGCATTGGTAACACTGTCAGTCTGACAGTGTTGCCGGAAAAAGTCCAAGGGAAACCTTGGGCTTTTTTTTGTTAATTAATGCGAGTCTGTTGCATGCAAAAGGCCCCCTCTATTGTGAATCACGGGGGCCCAATCGGTCAACCATCCAATCACCGCCAAATCTGCTGGCGGAGGGGTCAATAGGTGTTCATGCGCAGCCTTTTTTGCAGTCTCTCGTCGCTAAGCCAGCCAACATAGGAGCCAAGCGTTTTATAATCAAGGTCCATGACAACGACGGCAACGAACGGATACTGCTTGCGGTAACGATAACGAACATCAAACCATCTAACCTCGTAGCCCCATGAATGCTCCGTCACCTCTGAGCAAGAGAACGACGTGAAATAGAGGAAAGCCTTCACGGAAGCATCAAATTTGGACTGCTCAATGGCGGGATGCTCTTGGCAGCGGGCGAAGCCGTTCCAGGTAAGTTTTCCTTTGCGAAGATCACCGATTCGAAAAGCACCATCTTGTAGCTGCTTAACGACATTCCAACTGTTAGGTCGCAACGTCGGGATCAAAATATAACTCTCATCCTCGGATGCCAATGGATCAAGCGTTGGCAGTGAGCGTGCTACACGTTTATGCTCGAGTGTTCGCCAAACATAATAAAGTACAATGAACAAATAAAGAATCGGGAAGATAATCTGGGGAGCAGCCGCCCCAAACGCCCAGAGCAGCAAGGCTGCGGTATGGCTAATGAACAGAAAGGGATCAAAAATGTGAATGATGTTCCACGAGATCCACTTTGGCGAGATTGGTCGTGCCGCTTGTGTTCCGTAGGTATTGAAGCAATCGCTGAACACATGAACGGAGACGGCCAGCAATACCCATAAGGCCAAATGCGTCCAAGCGATGTTTCCTTGCCACGCCCACGTGATGGCAGCTGTTATAACCGCAGTCCAGCCCAGTACAGCCGGGAGAGAATGGGAAGCGCCACGGTGATTTTTAATGTAAAGAGCATTGCTTTTCAGTCTCAGAAAGCTATCGAGATCCGGAGCTTGGGACCCGATGATTGTGCCCGTCATAACGGCGCCGAATAGCGCTGGACTGGCGGCCACAGCCGGATCTACGGTGGCTAGGCCGGCAAGTCCAAGACCAAATACCAGATGCGTGCCCGTATCCAGCTGAACCCCTCCTTTTTTAAGCAGAGTTTGTTTTGAAAGTAGCATTCCCCCGGGCAATTGGCGCTATCCCAACGCTTGGACAGAGCCAGCTGGGGATGCTAGGATAAGGAAATGCTGGAATCGGACAAGCTGACCACAGGAAGGAGCCTTACAAAAAATGCAGAATTTCGCTCTGATGGTGGAATACAAAATAGAAGAAAAACACCGGGAGGAATATTTAAAGCTGCTGGGGCAGCTGCGGCTTCTTTATTCAGGACTGCAGTTGTATGAGGGGAGCGAGCAGCCCGGGTTGTTTGTGGAAATATGGCCGGTTGCTTCTGAAGAAGAAGCAGCGGCATGCAAAGAAGAGCGCCTTGATGGGCGCTCTCCTTGGAAGCCGGTAAGCGGCTGGACAGTTGGCGGCCCTGATCGCATTCACGCCTGGACGTTCAAGCCGATATTGCCGCTAACTTAGGCTCACATTGCTGGAGTTGTGTTAGTGACCATTTGACCTTGGAACGCGTACTCATAGTTGATTGGGCCGTCGAAGGTCACATAGTCCAAGTTGAGTGTGAGCAACAGGTAGCGCATCCCGGTAGCGGGATCGCTGATGATAATGTGGTCACGGCCGGCAGCTTCAATGATGCCGCGGAAGATTTTGGCGTTCCATTCTTTGTTGTTTTCATAAGTCATATAGAATGTAGCCATCTTGCCGCGGTTCAACCGCAGGATGTTTTCAACATAGGATTCCTCGGTAGGAAGAGTCTGAATCGTGCCGCCCTGCGGCGTAACGACAGCTCCGTTTGGTACGGCTGGAGGCATAGCAACGACGCCGCTTGGCATCGTCATCGTTGAAGGCATCATGGCGTTGTTGGCCCACATTGGAGGATTGTAAGGCATTGGCATTCCGGGATAGCCGCCTTGGGCGTACATGCGGTAGTCATAAGTATTCGACATAAGAATTCCCCGCTCTCTCTGATTTATCGTTCCCAATCAATAAACATTCGGGCAGTCTGATGCTGTTGGAGCAAAGAAGCAATGCGCTTTATAGCGGCCTGTGTTGGCCTGGTCATACCATGTTCCTGGGCATCCGCCGGAAGGACGGAAGAACCATAATGCATTGCTGGCCGGATGCTGCCGTTCACCTTTGATAACCCGCTCTGCAAGCCGAATTTCTTTGTCTCTGGCCTTCTGGTAAAAATAGCTTTTTTGCACGGCTTCATATCCACCGGGACTTTGATACACCATATCCGGTATGGAACGAATATTGCGAAAGTCAAGGCAGTTGCTAAGCACGCGATTGACGCTTACATTACCGACCATGAGCATACCGAGCTCGCCTTCGCCCTCTGCCTCCGCCCGCATTAGCCGGGCGAGCAGTTTAGTGTCCTCGGAGTTCGTTTTGATCGCCATCTCTTTGGAATCACGCTCCTCCTGCGGGGGTTTGGCATAATTAACCCGATGCCCTCCCGCGTGGGCTTCTGACCACATGTATAATCTATGCGGGTCAAATGCCAGGTGTGCCTTCTTTATGCCAAAAAAAGGTCGAAAAAATGTCATTGGCATGTCGAAATCTTGAACAACTTAACCGTTGCGTTGTCACCAGGTTCTATTTTCGGTATCATTAGTAAAGTTGAATACTGAAGCCCTTAGCGCCGCGATGCGCTTTTGCCGCTCCAAAAACAGGAGGCGCACGACTGTGCTGAAAGACCTGATTGCACTTACAAAGCCGGGAATCGTTCGGATGAACGCTTTTGCAGCTTTTGGCGGATTTTGGGTAGCATCCCGCTGGAGTATCGATTGGATGCTGCTGATCTGGATGTTGATCGGAACTTCCTTAACTATGGCCTCGGCCTGCGTCATCAATAATTACTGGGATCGCGAACTGGATACGAGAATGGAACGTACCAAAAATCGCGCTCTGCCCACGGGACGCATCTCTCCCGGGTTTGTCATCGCTTACGGCTTGTTGCTGGGAACCGCTGGTCTCGTTTTGCTTTTCCTCATGGTTAACTCGCTGGCCGGTTGGCTCGGTCTGCTGGGCTGGTTCGTTTATATCGTGGTTTACACGATCTGGTTGAAACGCAGCTCCACTTGGAGCACGTCCATCGGAGGCGTCTCCGGGGCGATGCCGCCAGTCATCGGTTATTGTGCCGTGACCGGCACCGTGGATGCTGGCGCCTGGATTTTGTTCGCGCTGCTTTTTCTGTGGCAGCCTGCACATTTCTGGTCACTCGCCATCCGCAGGGTAGAAGAGTATCGTGCAGCTGGCTACCCGCTGCTCCCCGTCGTCAAGGGCATCAAGCGCACGAAGCTGCAAATGATCCCTTACGTGCTGCTGTTGATTCCAACCGTAATTTTGATGTACGCGTATGGTTACACCGGGCAGTGGTTCCTATGGATTAGCGGTGTTCTGACTATCGTATGGTTCGTCCATACGCTCTTCGGCATGAAAGCTAAGTCGGAGGAGAAGACGGAAAAATGGGCCAAGACGAACTTCCTTATCTCGGTCAACTATTTGCTCGTCGTTTTCCTGCTCATGATTGCGGATACGCAGCGTGATGCGAATGCTTCGGGCTGGATTACAAGTTTATTCCCGTGATGGATCACCTTCCCAGATGGGACAAGCTTTTTTTTTGTAGTGACTTGGCTCCGCAGTATGTTGGGATTGCCGAAGCGAGCTGGACGTTTGTTTTTATTAGAACGACAGCTCGTTTTTCTTCATTGTTATTGCTTGCGCTTACATATCGGCCATTGGGGTCAAAGGAGAGAATTCGATGCCATTCGTTCGTAAACATGCGTTCAAAATAGCCCTTTTCGCGCTATGCGCGCTAATGGGAGCTTATCTGCTTTATACTAATTATTCCGAGAGCCGCAGCACAGTGTCTATGCCAATTGACAAGCCTGCACCGGCCTTTACGCTGCAAAATGTGCATGATAACAATAAGGAAGTTTCCCTTAAAGATTCCGACGGTAAGGTTCGCCTGTATTATTTCTATTGGGCTAACTGTCCAGATGTTTGCCCGGCGACGACGTTCATTCTGTCTAAGGTGCAGGATCAGCTCAAAGAGGCTGGGCTGTTTGGAAGCAAAGTGGAAATTAACTCGGTGACATTTGATCCAGAGCGGGATACACCAGAAAAGATCCAAGCATTCGCCGCCAAATTCAATGCGGACACAACAGGCTGGAAGTTCTTGCGCAATCCTGACGCTGCTGTTTCGGAGAAGCTTGTTAAGGACTTCGGGCTCTCGCTGATGGTGGACGAGAACAAAAACTACAGCCATAATGATACGATCTCGGTTGTAGACCAGAAGGGCAATATCCGCAAATACATTACCGGTGGTATGAACGCGGAGCTGACACCGGATGAGATCGCCGCTTCCATCGTAGAAGCGGTCAAAGCACTAACCTAGACAGGCTGGCCAGCGCCGCCGTCTCCCTGCGGGGAGGCGGGAGCGCGCCGGCTTTTTATTTTTATCGTCAAAAGAAAGAAGGGTAATTCCATCATGGCTTTATTAGGCTCAATTTTGCTGAATAACATTATTCCGTTATGTATTATGATTCTGATCGGCGTGCTCATGCAGCGCATTTTCACGCTTGATATTCGGACGCTGTCCAAGCTGAACTTTTACTTGTTCTCGCCTGCTGTAATTTTCAAGCTGTTGTATACGACAGATATTCCGGTAGCTCTGATCGGTCAGGTGCTGCTGTTTTTTGCCTTGTTCATGGGAATGCAGTACGGGCTTGCGGAGCTAGTCATTCGACTGCGGGGGTACAAGGGAGGCATGCGCGCGGCGATGCGCAACAGCGTGCTTTTTTACAATAGCGCTAACTACGGCATCCCGCTCAACCAGCTTGCTTTTGCGGCCAATCCGTTCACGCTCTCCATCCAGGTGCTGATTATGATGATGCAGTCGCTGCTTCCTAACACATACGGCATCTATAGCGTCAACGCTCATAAAAGCAGCTTCGCTGACATCCGGCGGCAAATCATTTCCCAGCCTGTTATTTATGTAATTCCGCTGGCATTTGCGCTCAATTGGACGGGTGTGTCGATGCCCATTTATGTATCCACACCGCTCGATTATGTAGCTAATGCCTTTATCGGCACAGCTCTGCTGACGCTTGGCGTGCAGCTCGGAAGCATGAAGCGCGGTGGTGGTATGAACAAGAGGCGGGGGATTGATCTGAGTCTGTCGCTTGCAATGCGCCTGGTTGCCGGCCCGCTGCTGGCAGTAATAGCCGTGTGGATGCTTGGCATCGATGGTTTGGCTGCTAAGGCCCTTATCGTCAGCTCGGCGGTGCCGACCTCACTGAGCAGTGTGCTGCTCGCGGTTGAATTCGATAATGAGCCTGAATTCTCGTCTCAGGCAGTTTTACTCTCGACGGTGCTTAGCATTGCAACGGTTACCTCAGTTATAGCGCTGCTCGACATTTGACGTAATGATCCCTCAAAGGGCTTTTTTAGCCAAATCAGAAAAAAATGTGCGACCATTCTTCGCTTGCTGGTAAGCTATGCCGATAATGGTAAAAGTACATCATGATTGCCCGCCCATCAGCTTGAGGCGGAGCCCGGAGGGAGTTCGGATGTGAGAGCTGCCATTCGCCGATTCACGGCCTATCGTAAAAACCAGCTGACCCAATGGTCATTGCTAGGTTCAGTATTTATCCTGCTTGCCCTGTTGATTTCTTGGAGCACTTCTCTCTATAAGGAGCAACTTACTAACGAGGCTTACAAGGAAGCTTCCGTGCAGCTTTCTTCAAGGGCAAATGAGCTGAAGCTCGGAGTGGAGCGGCGGCTGTTATTGTCCCAAAGTCTCGTAGCTTTTGTGCAGATGGAGCTGCGCTCCAACGGTTATGTCGACCATAAAAGATTTGAGCAGTTCTCGGGGCATTTTGTGCCGCTGCTGCCCGATGTCCGCAATCTTTCCCTCTATCCAAAAGGGGTGGCTTGGTACGTTTATCCTCAGACCGGCAACGAGCATGTAATTGGTTCGGACCTGTTCAAGGACAAACGCCCAGAGGTGCGTGAGAACGCATTGCGAGCCAAAGAACTCAGGACCGTAACGCTGGTCGGACCGGTCGATCTGCTGCAGGGCGGCAGCGGCTTGGTAACCCGACAATCGGTTTATACAGAGGACAAGTTTTGGGGATTTGTTTCGGTTGTAATTGATATGCCAGAGATGTTGGACGGGATATCAAAAGGTTTTCGGAACGATCTGTTCGATGTTGCGCTCCGCGTAAACGGCCAAGTGCTGCTCGGTGATCCGAAATTGTTCAAGCAAAACGAGCTTAGTGAGGTTGTCTCGGTTCCGGACGGCAAGTGGGAGCTGGCTGGAACGCTTAAACAAGAGAAACACCAGATGATTGCGACGAAGCTGTGGTTGATCAGGCTGTTTGCCCTGTTATGCATGGCACTTGTTCTTTATCAGGTGTATGTACAGCTGACGAACCGGACCAAGCTTGCGGAGAAGGTATCCCAGCGCACTCGGGAGCTTCAGGAGGCGAATGAAGAGATTGAAGCCTCCAATGAGGAGCTGCTTGCCATTGAGGATGAATTGCGTGCACAAAACCGCATACTGGAGAACAAGGAGCGGGAGCTTCGCTATTTGGCTTACCATGATCCGCTTACAGGGCTGTACAATCGTTCCTTTTTCAATTTGAATTTGAAGGAGAGTATCGCTCAGGCGGAGCGCTCTGGAACCCAAATTGCGCTGTTGTATTTGGACTTGGACCAGTTCAAGCTGGTCAATGATACGTTTGGGCATATCCGTGGCGATGAGCTTTTGCGGGAAGCTGCCGAGCGGTTGACTGGTCGGAGAGAAGGACAGTCAGAGGCTTTCCCAGAACGCGGGCCTGCTTATTTCCGTATCGGAGGGGATGAATTCACCGTTGTGCTTCCTTCTGTTCCCGATAGGGAAGAAGCGGAGGGGTTGGCTGCCGCCGTCATCGAGCGATTCCGCTCTCCATTCTTTATTCAAGGTGCTGAATATTTTCTGACGACAAGTATCGGAATCGCCCTTTATCCAGATCATGGAGGGGATGCTCCGGCTCTGACGCAGCATGCCGATCTCGCCATGTACAGGGCAAAGGAAGAAGGCAAAAACCATTACAAATGGTTCGACGGCACTGTCGCTCCCGAATCGGCAAGATTAATGGAGATGCGTAACGGGCTGCGCCGCGCGATGGAGCGAGGGGAGTTCGAAGTTTACTACCAGCCGCAAATTGAGACGGCAACCGGCAAATTGTCGGGGCTGGAGGCGCTGCTGCGCTGGAAACATCCACGGCTTGGACAAATTTCACCTCAGCAGTTCATTCCGCTTGCGGAGGAAACGGGTCTGATCGTGGAAATTGGAGAGTGGGTGCTGCATACAGCTTGCGCTCAGAACAAGGCTTGGCAGGATGCAGGCTGTCCTAAGCTGCGAATAGCAGTAAATTTATCAGCTCGCCAGTTCGCGGCTCCAGATCTAGTTGGCACCGTGCGCAGCGTGCTTGAGCAGACGGGGCTGGATGCCCGCTTCCTGGAGCTGGAGATTACCGAGAACATGGCGATGAAAAATGAAAATCTCAGTACGCTTGAGCAACTGAAGGATATGGGCATCCTGCTGTCGATTGATGACTTCGGTACGCAGCATTCCTCGCTAAGCTACCTGAAGCGGCTGCCAGTCAGCCGAATCAAGATTGACCGCTCGTTCGTGAGCGGCATCGGTGTGGACGAGCGGGATGAGGCGATCATTCATGCGATGCTGGTGATCGCTCGTCGGCTTCATCTGTCCGTTGTCGCCGAAGGGGTGGAGACAGAGCCTCAGTTCGGTTTCCTCGAAGAGAATAACTGTGATGAGATTCAGGGTTATCTGTTTTTCAAGCCACAGTCTGCGGAACATATAGGAAAAGTGCTGCGGGATAGTTTGCCAGGGGAGAGCCGAGGGACAGGCCTCACCATGAGTTAGTGATGCGGCCGGTGTGAGAGGCGGAAGGCTCTTATGATGAGTCGGCGATGTTCTAAGCCATTAGGAAGAGGGACATGATTCATAGCTTCATAGCCCGTCCTCTTTGTTCCAGCGTGGTTCTGGTGACGCATCCGGAAATATCAACTCCTCGTCGAAACCGGCCTTCTGAAGCTGCTCCAGCAAATACTCTGGAGGTGTCTTTTCCACTCCGGGATAGCCGCGCCGAGTATAGATATGTTCGGCGTCTGGGAACTGGTCGCGGAGAAGGCCTCGGATGCGCTTGCCGGAGGAGTCGTTGTCGGTGAATATGAATACCTGGCTGTCTCCGACCTGCTTAGTCAGCGTCTCCAGTTGGAGCGATCCCGGAGTGCCGTAGGTGCATAGAATCATGACTTCCTCACTGAGCACCTTACGCAGCCGACTGCGATCGTTTTTGCCCTCCACGATAATTACCGTTTTCATAAGGGACCTCCTTTCAAGCTGCGCCTTGCGCAGCTTTTTTGATTTACCTTCGGCTTTTCGCCCATTCGTTATTCTTTAACTTTACCTCGTCCATCCGAACAATCTCAAGGGTAACGGCTTCCCGCGTCGGACTGATCGAGCAGGCTATCTGGAAGTGAGGAGGTGAAACTCCATCCTCTAACGAATCGTCATAGCTTTAGAAGCGGTCAGAGCAGCTAGGTTAGACTAGTACTCAGCAAGGACCTACGGGGACCATTATGGATATTCCTGGATATTCCAGAAACTTCTAGGTCCTTTTCCGGAAATATAGTACAAAACCCACCGGGGGCATGTGTCGACTAAAAACAGCCCAAAAAAAGGAAGGCCCGCAGACTGCGGACCTTCAAGTCAAGTTTCTTATGAGAGCGGGGTTCGGGGGTCAGTATCTGCTGGATTTAGTAGCAGAAGCTGCTGATGATAATGACTAGCAGAATAAACAATACCAGAATTGCGCCTGTGGAAGTCCACACGCCGCCGCCAGAATTACAGCCTTGATTACACTCGCCACCGTAAGACATCTTGTTGGTCACCCCTTCGCTACTTGTTGGGGTCATTAGGAAGGCAGCCACGCTCGCCGCGGTCACCTGTTCCGTCAGACATGATGCAGTATATGTAGCGAGTTAGCCTATGCCCTGTGCATTCACCCAGATTTAGCGCAATTGGGCGGTTGCGGAGCCAGCTCTTCTACGGCCGCCGTGGAAGGGCAAAATCGCTGCAGCCAGCATAAGCACGAAGAAAGAGATAAAGTAAGGGGATATAAAGTCCCGCACTTGCCCCGCGATCATCGGGCCGAGAAAGGCTCCGACAGAGAAGGCGATTGACAGCAGCGAGAAGGTACGCCCGTAACGAGCTCTGGAGCTGAGCTCAATCAGCAAGGTGGACAATGCGGGGAAAATAATGCCCTTGGCCATGCCGACTCCGAGTAGTAAATACATGAGCGGTAGCGGAGCTTCTGTTGCAATAGCGTAATAGACAGCCGCAAGCATGAGCGCACCCCATAACGTGCGGGTAAATGCGGGCATACGGTTCAGAAATAACATGCTAAGCGTGATCAGTCCGCCCAGGCTGACGACCGAGAATAGTAGGCCGGTACGCATCATTCCCTCCGTGCTCGTAGACATCAGTGGCAGCTCGAAGGAAAGGATGCCCTGAGAGCAACTGATTGCGACTGGTAACGCATAGAGAAGCCAAGGGAAGCGGCCTTGCTCCTGCTCATCTTCGGCACTCCCAGCCCGGCCAGGTGACGAACCTTGCTGCCCCGTCCCCTGTGGAGCTGAATTCGCCGAACCCGGCGGGCTTGCTGAATTCGCCATACCGTCTGTCTGCGGATCTCGTACGAACAAGATGGCGCAGATGGCTGTGACAATTAACCCCCAGCCGAGCAAATAGAAGGCGCTGGTGAAGCCGATGTTCGCGACTAGGAAGGCACCTGCCGCTGGAGAAACGACGGAGGCAAGCGTATGAACGAAACCGCTGCCGGACATGAGGCGACTTTGTTGCACCGTATTGTTTGCCAACCGTGCCAGTAGTGCGCTACAGGCAGGAGATAGGAAAGCCAGCACGAAGCCGCTGATTGAGCGCAGCACGAGCAACTGCCAAGGATTCGTAACCTGCGCCTGCAGCAGTAGGATCAGGCCGGCGCCAAGTAGACTAAGCGCAATGAAAATGCGGCTGCCAAAGCGATCGATGCTGAAGCCGGCAATCAGGTTGCCGGGCAGATGCGTGATCGAATAGAGTCCCATCATCAGACCAATGAAGGACGGCGCCGCTCCAAGGGAAACGGCAAAGGGAGTCAGAATTGGATACTGGGCATGCAGGTCAAACATCGCCACGAAAAGAAACAGGTACAGCCAGATGGCTGTTTTCACGGCGGACACCTCCTTTGCAGCTGTCTTCAGTTGAATGTAAACATGCTTGGCTCTACTACTTGTACGCCCATGTTGGACAGGATATGCCGCTGACCAGTCTCGGGCCGCGTTTACGCTCCCCAAGGGGTCGGTTATAATGGGGACTGGGGATGAACATGGCGCAGGGCCGATTGGCCGCGCTATTACAGGAGGAAACTACTTATGGATGCTCTTGGATATGATTTGGATACATGGAAGGTATTTTTTGAAGAAAACTGGCTGGTGCTGGCGGCTGGACTGGTTGTACTGCTGCTCGTCATCGGTATTGTGAAAACAGTAGCTAAATGGGCTTTAGCTGCCGTAATCGTCGTGGGCCTTGTGCTCTACAGCGGGTATAACTTGCAGGATCTCCGCGATCTTGGGGGCAAAGTCCGCGATCAGGCCGTCACGGCGATGGCCGGCGAAGCGGCGGGAGCAATGTACAAGGACAACGGAGATGGCACATATACCGTGTCCACTCGCAATTTGGAACTTAACGGCAAGAAAGGTGAGGACAAAGTGAGTGTTTCTTTCAAAGGAGCGCCGCTTGGCACCTGGAGCATTGATGGAACAATTCGTGCTTTGATCGACGGGGCGAAGCAAGGAAGCTAAGCGGGAGTGTGAAAAGGGGGAGGAGCAACGAATGGACAACACGGGATGGCTGAAAACGCTCCTTAACCTGGAGCCAGTAACACTCGTTGTATTGCTGCTGATTTTATTTTCGTTGCTGCAAGGATTACGTCGTGGGGCAAGAGGTTCTTCCATGCGGTTATTCTCGTTTTTATGGGAAGGGATGCTGCTGGTAATTTCGCTGCTCGGCGCAGCCCGTCTGGCGCAGCTCTTTAGTGAACCGGCGGCAGCATGGCTGCAACGGATTGTGGTAGTGCCGCAGCAAGAGCTAGGAACGCTGGAGCAGGCTTGGTATACATTCCTTACGAGCGTGCGCGATTTGCCTCTACTGCGCATGGGGGTCTTGTTCCTGCTAGCGTATATTCTGCTGCGCTTGCTGCTGTCTGGACTGACACCGCTGGCATGGAGGCTCTTCGCGAGCGCATCACGTCCGCGGCGGAGCGAGGCTGATTATAGAGACGAGAGAGTGGAAGAGTACGATGAGGAGTACCGGGCAGAGAGTCGGAGCGAGAGCCGGGGTGGGGGCGGTCGAATCGCCAGTCATGCCGCTGGTGCGCTGCTGGGAGGATTGCATGGGATCGGCCGCGCTCTTGTGCTGCTGGCTGTTCTGTTCTTGTATGTCTCGCTGTTTCCAACAGCTCCGTTGACGTCAGGCATCGAGAGTTCGCCAGTATATCGCCAAGCGGCTGACAAACTGCTACAGCCGGTAGCTGGCGGATTACTGGAGGAAAGCGGACCTGTTATTAGCGAAGCCGTCGGCAGTGAACTGCAGCAGATCATGCAACGGAAATATGATATCGTCGACAACTACATTCCAGAGGAAATCGACGAGGCGGCAAAGCAGATTACCGCAGGAGCCGGAAGCGACCGCGAGCGCGCGGAGAAGTTATACGATTGGCTCGGCACGCGAATTGCCTATGATTGGGACAAGGCCAACAACTATACCGAGCGTGGGGTGTGGAAGGAGCAAACTCCTGAGGACACATTCAGCAGTCGCAGGGGTGTTTGCATCGATACTTCCCGGCTTTATGCCATTATGGCCCGTTCGGTCGGCCTGGAGGTCAGAATTGTGACGGGACTTGGCGCTGATGGAAAAGGGGGCTTCGGTTCCCATGCCTGGAACGAGGTCAAGCTTGCCGATGAGAATGAGCAGTGGATTCCGCTTGATGCTACCTGGGCTCAGTCGGGGGATTGGTTTGACTCGCCTGATTTTGACAAGACGCATATTGCAAAAGCCTAACTCAAACACGCCTTCCGAGGCGTGTTTTTCTTTCGCCAACTTTGATGCTGCTTGCGGACGCTGTCCGGAAGCGGCTTTTTTTGCATGCATAAGGGAGAGAGTGGTGGTGTCCGCGTCATGCGCTCTCTTTTATAAACCGCATAATGAAAGTTGCTCTAGGACATATATGTTCACTATATATAAATATGTTGCACATAAGAAACATTCTTGTGTAATATAAACATACAAAAGCAACGCCATACAGCTTAGTGGATTTGTGTGGCGCATAGGGGATAGGAGCGATGGGATTTGCATCATTGGAGCAAGGGTTGGGAGAGGCTTATCGGTAGCTTGCTGCTGCTTGGCGTGATGCTGGTCGTTCAGGCTTGCGGCGAAAATGAGGGGGAGAGCGTTGCGGAGCCGGGCGGCGTAATCGCGATTACGGCAACGACAGGCATGATCGCCGATGCCGCCAAGCGGGTCGGTGGTGATCGTGTGAAGGTTGAGACGCTTATGGGGCCAGGCGTTGATCCCCATCTGTACAAAGCCTCTTATGGAGACATGGTGAAGCTTGACGAGGCGGATGTTGTTTTTTATGGCGGACTGCATCTGGAGGGGAAGATGACGGAGGTACTGAAAAAGCTCGGCCAAGTGAAAACGGTAGCCGCCGTCACGGATACGATGCCCAAAGGGAGGCTACATGAGGGTGAGCCGGGCTCCGGCATACCTGATCCTCACGTCTGGTTTGACGCCAGCTTATGGACTTACACCGTGGAGATGGTGCGTGACACGCTCATTAGCGAGGATGCCGCCCACGAATCCGAGTATCGGCAACGAGCAGACATCTATATCCGTGAGCTGCAGCAACTTCATTATTATGCTCAGGAGCAGCTTGGTTCCGTGCCGGAAAAGCACAGGGTGCTGGTGACAGCGCATGATGCATTTGGTTATTTTGGCCGCGCCTACGGGCTTGAGGTCATTGGTCTGCAAGGCATGAGCACGGCCTCGGAATACGGGTCAAAGGATGTTTCAGCACTGCGGGACTTCCTCGTGCAGCGAGAAATTCCGGCCGTGTTCGTGGAATCCAGCATTCCGCGCAAGTCTATTGAGTCGGTTCTGGAGGGCGCCGGCAAGCTCGGTCATGAGGTCATCATTGGCGGTGAGCTGTTCTCGGATGCAATGGGTGAGGAAGGAACGCCGGAAGGAACTTATGTCGGCATGTTCCGCCATAACGTCGACACGATCGCGAAAGCATTGAAGGGGGAATAACGTCATGGTATTGGAAGTAACAGGTTTAAGCACTGCCTACCGCAGCCAGGCGGTGCTGCGGGATGTCAGCTTCTCGGCCCCAGAGGGCGAGCTGATTGCTATCGTTGGCCCTAACGGCGCCGGCAAATCGACGCTGATCAAAACCATTCTCGGTCTGACTCCCTCCCTCGGCGGGAGCGTTAGCGCCTTTGGCCGACCGATTGGCGATGTGCGCACCCGTATCGGTTATGTGCCGCAACGTGAGTCGGTTGACTGGGATTTTCCGACTCATGCTCTCGATGTCGTGATGATGGGACGATACGGACGTCTTGGCTGGTTTCGTCGGCCGGGCCGCAAGGAGAAAACGATAGCGATGGAATGCTTGGCTGGCGTGGGGATGGAGGCATTCGCCGAGCGGCAGATCAGTCAGCTGTCCGGCGGCCAGCAGCAGCGAGTGTTTCTCGCTCGTGCGCTGGCGCAAGATGCAGATCTTTATTTCATGGATGAGCCGTTCGCCGGAGTGGACGCCGCCACCGAAAAGGCGATCGTTGAGCTGCTGCGCCGCCTGCGCTCGGAGGGCAAAACGGTCATCGTTGTCCACCATGATTTGGCGACTGTCCCGGAGTATTTTGACAGCGTGCTGCTGCTCAATGTGACGGTTCAGGCCTTCGGTCCGACCGCTGAAGTGTTCACCGAGACGAATCTACAGCGTACTTATGGCGGGCGAGTGGCATTCGCGGTCGCGGCAACGGGCACAGGAACGGGGGCGGAAGCATGATGCAGCTATGGGATTCTCTAGCCGCGCTAGTTACGGATCCTAATTTACGCTGGATCGCGCTCGGCTGCATGCTGCTCGGCTTGAGCAGCGGTATGATCGGCTGCTTCGCGTACCTGCGGCGACAGAGCCTGATGGGCGATACGATCGCACATACCGCGCTGCCAGGTATTTGCGTCGCTTTCCTGCTGACCGGCGTTAAGTCGCTTCCGGTATTCATGCTCGGAGCGATCGTCGCAGGCATCGCGGGAACATTGGCGATTCGCGTCATTACGGCGAGATCACGCATCAAAGCGGATGCGGCTATGGGCATCGTGCTCTCATCGTTTTTTGGCATCGGTATCGTCCTGCTCACGATGATTCAGCATAGCGGAGATGGAAGCCAAAGTGGACTCGACAAGTTTCTGTTTGGCCAGGCCGCTTCGATGGTCGGTTCTGATGTGCAGCTGATGGCCGGCGTAAGTTTGTTGTTAACGTTCATTTGCACTTTGTTGTTCAAAGAATTCAAGCTGCTCGCCTTCGACCCTGCCTTCGCCAAAGGCTCCGGCTTCTCGACCTCGCTGCTCGACTTCATCATGCAAGCGCTGGTCGTAACAGCAGTAGTCGCCGGAATTCAGGCGGTCGGCGTCGTACTGGTCGCTGCTCTGCTGATCACACCTGCGGTGTCCGCGCGCTTCTGGACGGAGCGGCTGGATCGGATGATCATGCTTTCCGGTGCTTTCGGCATGATCAGCGGGCTGCTCGGTGCATGGATCAGCTCGCAGGTGTTTCAGCTGCCGACCGGGCCGGTCAGCGTGCTGGCCGCAGCCTTTGTATTTCTCGTTTCCGTGCTGTTTGGTACCAAGCGCGGCCTGCTGACGATGCGGTTGACGCGTAGCCGCGCCCGCCAGCAACTGCAAGCTCTAAAAAGCTCAACGGCATCGGTGAAGGAGGCGGGATAAGGTGAGCATGGATTTCTGGATTATTTTGACCGGTTCATTGGCGGCTGTCAGCTGTGCGGTGCTGGGTTGTTTCCTTATATTGCGCCGGATGGCGCTGATGGGCGATGCGATTAGCCACTCCGTGCTGCCCGGCATCGTCGTTGCTTACATGGTCAGTGGCTCCCGCGACTCCATTCTTATGCTGGTCGCGGCTGCGATCATGGGACTGCTATGCGTGTTCCTCATTCAATGGTTCAACAATCGCGGCATTCAAAGCGATGCTTCCATCGGGGTTATTTTTACATCTCTGTTTGCAATCGGAGTTGTACTTGTCAGCCTCAACGCCAGACAGGTCGATCTCGATCTGGACTGCGTCCTTTATGGAGAGATTGCCTATACAGCTTGGAACACGCTGGGGATTGGTGGCATGGATCTCGGACCGCGCTCCGTCTGGCTGCTCGGCGGGACGCTGCTGCTCGTGCTTACAGTCATCGGACTGTTCTACAAGCAATTCAAGCTCTGCGCATTCGATCCGATGCTGGCCCTCGCTCTCGGTATCCCGGCGGCATTATTCCATTATTTGCTCATGGGGCTCGTTTCTGTCGCAACGGTCAGCTCCTTTGAGAGCGTTGGCGCGATTCTTGTGGTCGGCCTGCTCGTTATCCCGCCTTCAACGGCATACTTGCTGACGGACCGACTCGGCGCCATGATCCTCATCAGCGCTGCTTGCGGCGTAGCTTCAACAGTACTGGGCTTCGCGCTTGCCGTTTGGCTGGACGCCTCAATCGCGGGCTGTATCGTCGCGGCCGCCGCGACATTATTCGCAGTCACTTTCCTGCTCTCGCCGAAGCATGGGCTGTTGTTCGCCAGATTGCGTCGGACTCGCCTTAGCCGCTCAGCGGCTTGACCGAAAATAGAAGCGAAACATACAGTCCGCCGGAAGACACGCCAAAATCGAACGAGGATTAGCCAAGATCGAATGGAGAAGTGGAGCGAGCGCTGGCCTATAATGAAAGAGCCGGCAAGTTCAAACGTTTGAACTGTAGCAAAGCCAATCCGCTTCTGTGATCTAATCGTAATGGAGCTGCGTCTCCCGCCCTGCGGATAAGCTTTTGCTCTCCTGCTATGATAAAATGGCAGAAACCATTTATTTGGCTGGGAGGAAAGCTCGACATGTACAAGTTGCTTGCTCTAGATATGGACGGAACGCTGCTTACGGACGAGCAGACGATAAGCGATGAGAACGCAGAATGGATCCGCCGAGCTATGGACGCAGGAGTTACGGTATGCTTTTCGACCGGACGCGGCTTCCAAGGAGCTCTTCCCTTCGCGGAGCAATTGGGGCTGGAGACGCCGCTAATTACGGTTAATGGCAGCGAGATTTGGAGTAAGCCCCATGTGCTTTACCGGAGAACACTCATGAATGCCGGAGAGCTTCGGAGGCTGCATGAGCTCGCTCTGCGCCATGCTGAACCGTGGTATTGGGGCTACGCGGTGGAAGGTATTTTCAACAAGGAAAAGTGGATCGAGCCTGCAAATGACTACGAGAATCTGCACTGGCTCAAATTCGGCTATCACACTGAAAATGACGTCATCCGCGCCGAGATTCGCCGCGAGATCGAAAGCTGGGGCTCGATGGAAATTACCAATTCATCACCATGGAACCTGGAGCTTAACCCGCTTGGCGTAAATAAGGCTTCAGCCGTTCGCGAGTTATGCGGTGTGCTTGGCATTGGAATGGATGAGGCGGTTGCCATCGGCGACAGTCTGAACGATATCGCTGCAATCCGCGAATGCGGCCTCGGTATCGCAATGGGCAACGCGCAGGATGAGGTAAAAGAAGCGGCGGATGCCGTCACTTTGAGCAATAACGAACATGGTGTGGCGCATGCCATCCGTGAGTTCGTGCTGAAGGGAGCCGGGGTGAGATGACGATGGACATCATCGGCTGGATTCTCGTTGTCGTTTTGTTCATCGTCGGAATGGCAGGGGCGGTATATCCCATTCTGCCGGGAGCATTGGCTATTTATGCGGCTTTCTTCGTATATGGCTTTTTCATCAGCTTCAAGCCGTTCGGCTTCGTATTCTGGACGCTCCAAACGATCATCGTTGCCGCGCTGTTTATCGCCGATTATGCCGTTAACGCCTGGGGTGTCAAAAAGTTCGGCGGCTCGCGGGCATCGGTTATCGGAAGCACGATAGGCATCATCATCGGACCGTTTGTCATTCCCGGTTTTGGCCTGTTGATCGGACCGCTGGCGGGCGCTGTCCTCGGTGAACTGATCGCTGGATCGAGCTTCGACAAGTCGCTAAAAGTTGGCTTTGGAGCCATTGTCGGTTTACTGTCCAGCACGCTGGTCAAAATCATTCTCCAACTGGCGATGATCATCCTGTTCGTCATTTGGATTCTCATGTAGCTTGTATGAATCATAACTAAAATACCGGAAGCTTCCGGAACATTCAGAACATAGAAGGAGATAGACCTATGAAAAAACTTACAATCTGGAATGAGTTTGTTCACGAGCAAGAGCACGAGGAAGTGCGGAAGGTATACCCGGATGGTATCCATAACGCATTGGCTAAAGGCCTTGCAGGCGCAGATCTGCAAATCCGCTCCGCTACGCTGCAAGATCCAGAGCATGGTCTGAGCGAAGAGGTGCTTAACGATACGGATGTACTTATCTGGTGGGGACATATGGCGCATGATCGCGTCGAGGATGCAATTGTGGAGCGCGTACATAAACGCGTCATGGAGGGCATGGGCCTCATCGTACTGCACTCCGGCCACTTCTCCAAAATTTTCAAAAAGCTCATGGGCACAGGCTGCGACCTGAAATGGCGTGAAGCTGGCGAGCGCGAGCGTATCTGGGTCGTTAATCCAGCGCATCCGATTGCTGCTGGTCTGCCTGAGCAATTCGTACTTGAGCAGGAAGAAATGTACGGCGAGCACTTCGACATCCCAGCTCCTGACGAGCTTGTTTTCCTTAGCTGGTTCGAAGGCGGCAACGTATTCCGCAGCGGCTGCACGTTCTATCGCGGCCAAGGCAAAATCTTCTACTTCCGTCCAGGTCATGAAACTCATCCGACCTACTACGATGCGAACGTGCTGAAGGTTATCTCCAACGCTGTCCAATGGGCTGCTCCATCCGGCGCGGCAACTCCAGTACGCGGTCATAGCGAGCCTTCCCTGGAGCCAATCAGCGCTAAAGGTTAATCCATTTTCCTGCCTGAAAGTCCGTTTCGCCAAGCCCCGTTGGGCTGGTGGAACGGGCTTTTTTGCTAGTTGGACCAGCTTCATTGGGAAAATGGAGCCGCTTCTCTTATTTCACAGCTAGCTTCTACTAATAAGAGAACGGAGGGGCTCTAGCCCCTGAGCCTTTTGCGTCGCCCGTTGGGCCAGGCTAGGCTTTTGTGATACACTGTCAGAAGTTATTCTTGTCTTGACGGAACTTTTATCTCAGATGCTCTTAGATATTCTCAGATCGGATGATCTGCAAGGAAGAAGGATTACCTCACCATGACCAAAAAAGATTCCCTGATTCGAGGCACCCTGATCCTCGCGGCGGCGGCACTCATCGCCCGGGCGCTCGGGCTGTTCCAGCGCGTTCCTTTGGACTACCTGTTCACAGGGGGCGGCTCCGGTTACCTGGCGGTTGCTAATAACGTCTATCTTTACCTGCTTGTCATCGCTACAGCCGGTATTCCGAGCGCTATAAGCAAGATGGTGTCGGAGCGCTACGCGCTTGGCCGACCAGAAGAGGCGCAGCGCATCTATCGTGCGGGCCTGTTATTTGGCGCTGTTACCGGCGTTCTGTTAGCCGTAGTTCTGTATATTATTGCCCCGTGGTATGCGGAGCATTTGGTCAAGTCACCGGCAGCGACAGGCTCTATTCGAGCCATTGCGCCCGCTCTCATTCTGTTCCCGATAATTGCGATGATGCGCGGCTACTTCCAGGGGCGCCAGATGATGAGCGCCGGCGGCATCTCTCAGATTGTTGAGCAAATTGCCCGCGTGCTGCTTGGTATAGCGCTCGCTGTGGCTGTATTCAATTGGGGCTGGGGCGATACTTGGGTATCAGCAGCAGCGACTTTCGGCAGCGTATTCGGCAGCCTTGGCGCCTTCCTCGTTATGCTCTATTATGCGCGCAAGCTCAAGAAGTCGGATATGGAGGAGCAGCTTGCTGCCGGGGCGGAGGCAATCTCTGCTGGGCGAACGGCCCAAGCTGCAGCATCGCAGCTTAAGCTGGGCGGAATTTACAGGGAAATATTCAAGATGTCGATTCCGGTTGTCGTTACGGCGATGACGGTTCAGTTCATCTATTTGATCGACTCGTCCTTTTTCATTCGTTGGACTGAAAGTTTCTACGTCAACGGCGAAACTGCAGAGAAGATTCGGAACTACTTGATCTACAATGGCCAATCGATTGCCGGTCTCCCGCCGATTCTCGCTATCGCGCTCGCACAGTCGATCTTGCCTGTGCTCTCCGCAGCATACTCCGTCGGCAAGCATGACGAGGTGCAGCGCCAGGCTTCGCTCGTTATGCGCATCGTTGTGTTTACCGGCGTGCCGATGGCGCTATTGCTGACCGTGGCCGCACATAGTGTCAACGGGCTGTTATTTGCCGATCCCAATGCAAGCGGCATGGTCGCTGCATTGACGATCGGAACGATTTTCCAGATTACAATGCTGACGACAAATTCGATTTTGTTCGGAATCGGCACACCTCGCCCGGCGATGATCAGTACGCTGATCGGTTATGCCGTTAAGGTTTTTGGCAGCATGCTGCTGGGACCAGTCATGGGTGGTTATGGCTTCGTATTGGCATCTATGCTTTGTTTTATGATCATTACCGGTCTCAACCTGTTGGCAATCCGGAAAAAAGTTAAGTTACAGGTGCTTGGTAAACGTTGGGCGCCTTATCTTATCTCGACTGTCATTACGGCAGTTGCCGGCTTCGGCACAGATATGACTGTGCGCGGCGTGTTAGGTTCGATGATGAACGCCAAGCTTGTTTTCTTGGCCGGATCGCTGGCTACCGGAATTGTCACCGGCTTCTTCTATCTGTTCTTACTCATTGCGCTCGGCGTTATCCGCGAAGCGGATGCCAAGAGCTTCCCGGGCCCACTGCGCAAGCTTTTGTTGCCGTTCGTAAGGCGTTTCGGTCGCCGCTCTCCGGAGTCTGCTGCTAGCGCTTGAAGCTTCTGATCGAAGTCAGATGCCCGATGTCTTGCCCGAATACGTTGCTTAGTGCGTTACTCAATGCCTCTCTCTATCATTTCCCAACTGTTTCCTACCATGGTAGAATAGACAGGATTTAAGTAGAGAAGAGAGAGGGACGTGATTCTGTGAAGGGGAAGTTTCGCTTAGGAATTAGTATGCTTTGTCTCTTGATGGTTGTGGCAGCAGGCTGCCAGTCCGTTGGTGGACTTGAACTGAATTCTATGATCAGCAAAGCTTTGAAGGCAGAAACAAAAGAAAGCCGAGGCAGCATTGCGCTGAACGTCGATTTTGCTCCTGAAGCTTATGAAGGCATGACGGATCGCGAGCGCCAGCAGATGGATCTGCTGCGCGACCTGCGGCTGCGCATCGATTCCGCCAAAGTTGAGAGTGCTACGCGGGGTTCGGTAAACGGCGCGCTGCTTATCGGCGGCAAGGGGATCGGCTTCTCGATCCAGCAGGATGAGCTCAAAGCGGTTATGCGGGTGGACGGTCTTAAACGTCCAATCGTTTTGTCGCTCGACGAAGCAGCATTGCTCAACCTGGGCAGCGACGTGGCAAGCGGCGCTTCACTCGAAGATCTGGCGAGTGAGGCATCTGGACTCGTGGTAAGCGAAGAGTCTGCTGGTGCTACAGCGGCACAGCAGGCCGAGTTCGGACGCAAACTGGTTGACCGTGTTGGCGGTTACTTGATTTCCAATTTGCCTAACGCTACCCAGCTTGACGTGAAACCTGTTTCGGAGGATGTTTACGGCGGCGGCAAAGCTATGTGGCAAGTAGATGCCGGATGGAACGGCATGGAAATGTTCGATTGGGCTCATGCTTACGTCAAGGCGCTTCTAGCTGATTCTCAAGGGCTGAACGTTATGCTGGATGGCCTGTTCGAGGCGCTGCAGGAGCATCCGGAAATGAACGCTTTCAATGAGGACGGCGAGCCGCTGCAGGATGCAGAAAAGGAAAGTTTCATCGCCGATGGAAAAGAAACGCTGAACGAAATTCTTCAGGATGCTGCTGATTCCATGCAGGAAGCGCGGGAAGAGGGCGGACTGGAAGAGCTTTTCACCCCAGCATCCGCTCTGAAAGTCCATCTGTTGCTTGATGGCAGCCTCGACATCCGCAAGCTGGATGCATCGCTGACCTGGCAGCCTGGTCCAGCCATGGCTGAAGAAGATGAATTCCCAATTCGCTCCGTGTCGCTGCGCGTGCAAATGGACAGCTGGAACGTGGACGGACCGGTCCGTGCAGATCGTCCTGAGGTCGCTTCGGACAGCTGGGATCTTTCGCGCTGGATGGAATCCGGTTCTTCACGTCTTCTGCGTGATTTTGACAAAAACTCCGACGGCTATAAGCTACTCAAAAACGAACTGCATGCTGGCCGTCAGTCCGCCACTTTCTACTCAGACGGTTATCAATCGCTAATCTCGATGCCTTCAGGCCAAACGCTCGTTCCTCTGAGAAGCTTGGCGTCGAGCCTGGATGCTTCTGTCACGTATGACGGAGCACGCAAGAAGTGGAAGATATACGATGAGGCAAAAGGCAACACCATCTGGATCGCCACGGGCAGTAAAGTGGCTTACGTAGGTGGAGTCAAATCACAACTGAGCTTCCCTCCGACGGTTGTTGATGGTACGCTTTTTGTACCCGCTCGTGATTTTGCCAAACTGCTCAAGGCGTCCGTAAGTGTTGAAAAAGATTCCTATTACTACTCCGTCGAAATTGCTCGCGAGGTAGGATAAAAAAAGAAAGGATGATGATGGATGCAGAAGCTGACCACAGAAGAACAATTCCGCAGCCTGGCGGAAGAGAGCGGCGTAACCGTAGCCGTGTTCAAAACGACCTGGTGCGCGGATTGCCATTTTATCGATCCATTCATGCCTGAGCTGGAGCAAAAGTACGCCGGCCGTATATCATTCGTAGAAATTGACCGCGATGATATGCCGGATCTCTGCTCAGAGCTGAATATTTTGGGCATACCAAGCTTTGTCGCCTTCCGCGAAGGCAAAGAGCTTATCCGCTTCGTAAACAAGCTGCGCAAATCCCGCGAAGAGATTGAGCAGTTTCTGGAGCGCGCACTGGAAGTAGCAGACGCGCTTCCGAACTGATGCTGCGCGTTAGTGGCAGCCTAAGCACAGTTCTAAGTGCAGCTACACGCTCGGGCGAGCAAGCAAACTCCCGTGTGCTGTAAGCGCGAACTGCGTGGCAGTAGCAGCTTAGCTCTTAGGTGCAGTTGCAGGCGCTACCGGTAAATGCCTATATGCTGTTGGTGGCGAACGCCACACTCTATGGGCAAGCGCCCACGCGCTCCAAATGTTGAGGCCGGGCCATTGGCTCCGGCCTCTTTTTTACCTTAACAGCAGATACATACATAACTAAGCGAGCTCGGTTGCAGTTTCCGGCCATTTTTATGACCAACTCATACGCTCAGAAGGCTTTCATTAACTCGCAGCTTTTGCCAAAAAAACCGGCGCAGAGGATGTCCCGCAATGGGGCAAACTAAACCCGGAAAAGCCGCATCAGAGCAATGTCTGGACGCCCCCATTATGCCTTGAAATGCTGACAGTATCGTCACATTTTCAACATGGCTTTTGCATTTTTTTGCCGCTATAATGAGGGTTGTATCCATAGGAAGAAGGGGTGACAACCAACAATTATGATCTCCCGAGTTTACCGCCTGCTTGCATGGATGTCCTGTATCGGCATGTTCGCTGTACTTATGGCTGGCGCACTTGTAACCAATACTGGCTCCGGTCGGGGCTGCGGCGATGACTGGCCGCTTTGCAACGGCGAGTTTATTCCCGCTTTCACGCTCGAGACCGCCATTGAATATTCCCATCGTGCCGTTAGTGGCTTAGTCGGCATTATTGTCGTTTTGACATTTGTGCTTACTGTTAAACTTTACCGTCGTTACAATCTGCAAGAACCGCTCTGGTATGCGGGCGCATCGCTGTTTTTTACCGTTGTCCAAGCTTTGATGGGGGCTGCCGCTGTTGTGTGGTACCAAAGTCCTCCTGTCATGGCGCTCCATTTCGGAATATCGCTGCTTGCCGTTGCTTCTACCATGCTGCTTCTCATATGGGTAGCGCGAATGCGCAAAGGGTATGATTCATCGGCAGCCTCGAAGGTGCCGCGATCGCTTTATACCCTTGTGATAACAGCATGTATTTACTGTTATGTAGTTGTTTATATAGGCGCTTTTATCCGTCACACCGATTCTGGCGGCGGTTGCCTTGGCTGGCCGCTTTGCAATGGACAAGTCGTTCCAGAAATCAATGGAGCTACAGGCTATGTGTTTATTCATCGCATAGGAGCTATACTGCTATTCTTACTGTTCCTCTGGCTGTTCCTCCATGTACGCAAGTATGCCGGAGCGGATGACGGAATGACGCGTTCTGCCAAATGGGTCCTTATTCTCGTCATATGCCAGATTTTTAGCGGCGCATGGCTGACGTTGACAATCGGCAATGAAGAATGGTTCATTTTTGCCAATATGGTGCACAACCTTATAGTAACGATACTGTTTTCCATACTGGTTGATCTTGGTGTCCAGGCTTGGAAAAGGCAGGAAGGACGAATTTAATGAATTTTGCGAACTTGAAGCAATTCACGGAAGCGCTACGCGCCGACGGGGACCTGGCGATCATCGATGCGCCGGTTGATCCTAATCTGGAGCTCGCTGAGATTCATCGCCGGGTTATTGAGCAGGAAGGACCCGCTCTTCTGTTCACGAATGTGAAAGGAAGCACATTCCCTGTGCTGACTAATATGTTTGGCACGGCTCGCCGCGTCGATCTAGCTTTTGGCACAAAGCCGGAGCAACTTATGAAAACAGTCGTCGGCGCCGCGGAAAGACTGCTTCCGCCGACAATGAGCGCGATTTGGGGCGAACGCGGCATGATGTTCGACCTGCTCAAGGTCGGATTGAAGGATGTGCCAAACAGTGCTGCGCCAATACTTCAGCATGTGCGGCGCGAAACTCCCCTGAAAGGGCTGCCGTTCCTGACCAGCTGGCAGGAGGATGGCGGTCCATTTGTTACGCTTCCGCTTGTGTACACGGAGCATCCGAAACATCCCAAAAAGCATAATCTGGGCATGTATCGCATGCAGATTTTTGATGATTATACGACAGGCATGCACTGGCAAATTCACAAAGGCGGCGGCTTCCACTACCATGAAGCCGAGCAGCTCAATCAGGAGCTGCCGGTTAGCGTATTCCTCGGCGGACCGCCTGCGCTCATCGCGGCGGCCATCGCCCCGGTGCCGGAACATTTGCCAGAGTTAATGATCGCTTCGCTCATTCTCGGCAGCAAGCTGCCCGTAACGCAGGACCCGCTTGGAAGCCACCGCATCCCGGCAGAAGCAGAATTCTCGATTCACGGTACTGTGCCGCCGCATCTTCGTCGTCCAGAAGGACCGTTCGGAGATCATTTCGGTTATTATTCGCTGCAGCATGACTTCCCAGTATTCAACGTGAAGCATGTTTATCATCGCAAGGACGCAATTTATCCGGCGACAATTGTTGGCAAGCCGCGCCAGGAAGACTACTATCTCGGCGAATACTTGCAACGACTGCTTAGCCCAGCTTTCCCAATGGCTATGCCTGGTGTTAAGGATCTATGGGCTTATGCAGAAACTGGCGTGCATGCACTTGCGGCAGCCGTTGTGCGCGAAAGTTATTCGCGTGAAGCGTTGGCGACTGGCTTCCGCATTCTTGGCGAAGGCCAGCTGTCGCTGACTAAGTTCCTTATGCTGACGGATCAGCCGGTCGATCTTTCTAAATTCGATGTATTGCTGGAAACGATTCTTGAGCGGTTCCAGCCGGAAACCGATCTGTTTGTTTTCGACAATACATCGCATGATACATTGGACTATACAAGCGGTAAGCTGAACCATGGCAGTAAAGCGCTGCTGATGGGCGTCGGCGATCCTGTACGAACTCTGCCCTATGAATATACGGAGGGCCCAATTGCGGAGATTAATGATATCGCCGTTTATTGCAGGGGCTGTCTGGTCGTCTCCGGCGCCGCTTATGCGTCCGACCCTGAGCTGCCAACCAAGGTGCTGGAACGTGTCGCAGCTCGCGGCACGGAATGGCCGCTGATCGTACTCGTTGACGACGCCAGCGAGGTCGCTTCGGCGCAGACGCCTTTCCTGTGGACGGTGTTTACACGTTTCAATCCGGCAGATGATATTTACGCACTTGCCGATGCTCGCCGCCATCATCTTGCTTACCATCTTCCGATCGTCATTGACGCGCGCATGAAGCCTGGTTATCCAGACGAGCTATTCCCGCGCGAAGATATTGTGCAACTGGTCGACAAGCGCTGGAAGGAATATTTCCCTGGAGCTTGAATTACAAAATAGTGCAGAGGAGGTAAGGCGACATGCTCCGCATTTTGTTTGGTGAAGCGCCTGCTGTACCGCAAGGCGTAATTGCCGAGGCGACGCGGGTTATGGGAGCCTATGCCTCCGCCCTTCATGATTTTGCCCTTCAAGGCCGCGACCGGGATCATAAAGCGCGTACCCGCGAAATTATGACGCTGGGACTAATCGCTTCTCTGGACGAGCTGGAGCAGAGCTGTTATGCCGCCACCCGATTCGGGGCGTTGGTCACGAGTGGTTCTTGGGATGACATGCTTCCAGAAGAGCGTTTGAACTACAGGCGGTATGTTTATTTTGACAAAAATGCCTTCATTCGTCTTTTCTCCTTACTGGATAAGCTGGGCATGTTGCTCAACGATGCTTTAGGACTGCACACGGAGGAATTCAAGGAGCGCTTTTCCTACTTTACCGTACTGCGCCGTATGAGGGAGAAGAAGCTGCATCCCGCGCTTGCTGGCCCCCTTACGGAGCTGAAGGTCAAGCACGACAAGCCAGTCGTTCGCATGCGTAAACGGCGCAATGAGGAAATTCACAATCTTAATTCCGAGCTGCAGGATGATCTGCTGCAAATGCATCTTAATTTTGGCGACGAAATAGCGCTGGAAAATATCCGTGCCCAGATGGATGATTTGGAAAGCGGCTTAACCATGGTGGCTGCATCCCTGCAGCTGGCTTTTGCTTATATGGGAAGCCTGATTCATAACCCGAGCCCTGCTGGCGGGTAAATCGCAAGGAGGACCAATGTGGAGCTGAAAGGGAAAACGGCGCTAATTACCGGAAGCGCTAAAGGCTTGGGCAAACGGGCGGCTGAAGAGCTGGCCCGTTTTGGCTGCGACATCGTGCTTAACTATCGTTCTAGCGGCGATGATGCCAATGAACTGGCAGATGAACTTGCTAAGCGCTATGGCGTACGCTCCTGTGCGCTCCAAGCGGATGTCGCTGTGCCAAGTGATACCGGTAAGCTGGCTCGCCAAGCGTTGGAGCTGAGCGGGCAGGTAGATATTCTGGTCAATAATGCCGGCCCGTTTATCCGCGAACGGAGAGTGTTCGCCGAATATGAGGAAGAAGAGATTATCGCTTTGCTGCATGGCAACTTGCTTGGCTCGATGCTGCTTGATCGACATCTGCTCTCAGGCATGAGAGAGCGGCGCTGGGGACGTGTCATCCACTTCGGCTTTGGCCATGCTATGGAGGGGCGAGCGTGGCCTCATCGAGCCGTCTATGCGGCTGCGAAGACGGGCCTCGTTTCCTTTACAAAGACGCTTGCGGTAGAGGAAGGGCAGTACGGCATTACCGTAAATATGGTCTGTCCAGGCGATATTCGCGGAGACTTCAAAGAAAAATCTATTGCCGACGTACGGGGCATCTCCGACGAGGAAACGCCGCTAAGCCGTCCCGGAACAGGTGAGGATGTGGCGCGTGTCATAGCTTTCCTGTGCCTGCCGCAGTCGGACTTTCTGACCGGCAACATCATCGACGTGACAGGTGGCTTCGATCCCATTCGAACGAGTATCAAGCCCTCTACTCAAGGCTGAGACCGATTAGAATGTACACGCGTGACATAGCAAAAAACGGCTGGCATCCCTTCGCAGGGAGCCAGCCGTTTCAATTCCGTTCAAGCGGATATTCAAGCTTGATTAGAATACTTGGACAACCTCTTGTACGCCTTCTACTTCTTCAAGCAGGGCGCGTTCGATACCCGCCTTCAGCGTGATCGTGGAGCTAGGGCAGCTACCGCATGCGCCTACGAGACGGAGCTTGATGATGCCGTCTTCAACATCCACGAGCTCTACGTCGCCGCCGTCGCGTTGCAGGAAGGGACGAAGTTTGTCAAGAACATCCAGTACTTCATCATACATCGTGCTTTGTGCGTTTTCGCTCATTGCAATCAACTCCTTTCTTACCTATTATAATACAAAGCAACGTAATTGAAAATGGAGGCGAGTACCGTCCGGGCTGCCGGTTAGTCCGAGACAATTGCTTCCTGTCAAAGGTGGTAAAAGTATGCTGAAGCCCGTCATCGAATTCTGCTCCGGCAACATGCATCATGGTACGGACCGGCTGATGAGCGCTCTAGAACAGGATGACCGATATGAAGTCATTGAATACGGATGCCTTGGTAATTGCGGCGAATGTTATCTCTCGCCGTTTGCGATGGTTGACGGCGAGATCATTAGCGCCGAGTCGGTGGAGCAATTGGAAACGGCCCTGCAGGAGGGCATTATCCGCAAGGCCGCCCAGCGCGAAGCGCTGGACAAGCTGATCGACGATCTATAGATCGATCTAGCCTGAGTGATTTTTGGAACGCCAGAGCACGCCGGTTTTGAGCACTCGCGGCACACGGCCCATTAAGGCCGTTTTGCCCATGAGGCCAAAGCCGGCTTTTTTGCCGAGAGATCCGAGAGTGCCTTTGAGCTTGATTTTGCCGAGCTTTGGTGTGCGGCCTTTCCAGACCGCCTGCATGATGTCAGCGACCTGCTTGCCCATTGCTCCGGCGAGCTGGCCGCTCGGCGAGAAGGGTACGGAAGCACAGTCACCGATGACGAACACCTCTGGATGATCGGGCAGCTGATGCAGCTTGTTCAGGACGAGCCGGCCCTGATTGTCTTTGGCGACATTCAATTCACGCACAACCTCAACCGGCTGGATGCCGGCCGTCCACACCGTTGCGTCGGTGTAAATTGGCTCCGGCGAATTGCTGTCATGCAGGATGCTGCCTTCAAGCAGCTTCAGAGAAACATGCCCGCGCATTTCCACATGATGCTCCAGGAACCAAGCTGCCACATACGTCTTGAGCTTCGGTGGAAAAGCTGAAAGAATACTCGGTCCGCGATCGATGATGCGGATGTTCAGATCCTTACGTGCTTCGCGCAGCTCAGCTGCGATTTCCACACCGCTCAATCCTCCGCCGATGATCGATACTTGGCCGTAAGGTTTTACATCTCCCAGCATCTGATACGTCCGACGTGTGGAAGAGAAGGTCTGGATGCTGCTGGAGTATTTTTCAGCTCCAGGAATGCCATGATAATTATCGGTACAGCCAAGTCCGATCGTCAGCCAGTCGTATGACACCGGGTCTTGACCCTCGAGCAGAATGCGTTTGTTGTCCAGATCAATGCCGGTTACTTCGCCGTAAGTGATAAGCAGCCGCGAATCACTCGGGAAAGGTACCCGGAGATCGATCTCCGGGGAAGTTCCCGCAGCTAGTGCGTAATATTCTGTTTTGAGCCCTTGAAAAGGCATGCGGTCAATAAGGACAATAATCGTGTCCGATGGAATTTCTCCGTCCAGAAGCTCCTGGGCCAGAGCCATGCCGCCGTATCCGCCGCCCAGAATGACAAAACGTTTCATTGTATCCCAACCCTTGCTTCACATTTCAGCTAATGGATGAACCTAATATGCTCGCAGCAGACGCTCTTTACTCAAAGACCTTGATCTCATTATAGAATGTATCGCGCTCGACCGGAATGCGGCCTGCACCTTTTATTAACCAGATCAGGTCTTCTCGTGACAATCCTTCCGGAGTCAATGCGCCTGCAGCATGGCTGATCCGCTCGCGAACGAGTGTGCCGTGCACGTCGGAAGCGCCCATCGTCAGGGAAACCTGTGTCAATTGAGGGCCGATATTAATGAAGTAAGCCTTGATATGATTAAAGTTGTCCAGCATCAGACGGCTGATCGCAATGGTTTTGAGATCCTCGTAGGCCGAGTTGCGACGGCGGATGCCCGCCTTCGGGCTATGCGGCTGCATGGACAACGGGATGAACACGAGGAAACCGTTCGTTTCGTCTTGAAGCTCGCGGATCGACAGCATATGTTGAATACGCTGCTCGTGAGTTTCAACGGCGCCATAAAGCATCGTTGTATGCGTTTTGATGCCGAGCTGATGCGCTGTGCGATGCACATCCAGGTATTGATTCACGTCGGCTTTTTCGACGCGCATCTTTTTGCGGTATTGGTCGGACAGAATTTCTGCACCGCCGCCCGTAAGCGACTCTAGACCCGCCTTCTGCAGCTCTTGAAGCACCTCGCGATAGCTCAGTCCGCTAATGCGAGAGAAGAAATCGATCTCAGCCGCCGTATACGTCTTAAGCGTCACATGCGGATACTGCTTTTTGAGCGCGGCGATCGAGTCCACATAGTATTGGAAAGGAACATGCTGGTTATGCCCTCCGACAATATGGAACTCGCGCACCGTTGGCGTAATATGCTTATCGACATAATCGATCATCTCTTGCGGCGACAGCGTATAAGCGCCCTCGTCGCCCTGGTCCTTGCGGAAGCTGCAGAACGCACAGTGAGCTTCGCACACATTGGTGAAGTAGAGTGTCATCGTATCGATAAAATAAACCTTTTTGCCGTTCTTGCGCAGATTGACCTCATTAGCCATTTGCCCGATGCTGAGCAGATCATCGGACCGGTACAGGAATACACCGTCTTCGAGGCTGAGCCGCTCGCCCGCGCTGACTTTCTCGCGGATGCCTTGCATGACGGAAGCTTCCGTCGGGGTAATGATGTTCATTTAAAGGACCTCCTTGTCCGGGTATCCTGCGCCCGTCCGGCTGGCCGAGGCGGGCAGTATGATAGAATGGTGTTCAGCAGAGCAGTGGAACTGTGCAGCGATAGAACGATTGGACTATGAAACGGTGGTTCAGATAGAACAAGGGACGGATAGACGGCTTATCCTTATCTACCTTTGTGAAAAAAAGAACTTTCCCGCGCGTCTATTGCAAACAAATCGTATTCATTATAAACCTAAGGCTCTAAAGCTTCAACAGTAAAACCGCATTTGGGAAGCGAATGCAGCGATGCCAATTGTACCTTGATGTCCTCTCTAAGAGGACGCGGGAAAGGGATAAAGCGGTGCTTGGAAGGTGGATTGTTTGTCTGGGGCGGATTGCTGGGCTGATGAGGCTGCTTTGAGGAACAGAATGCGGTCATCTCCAGCTGTTCATTAGCTGTCTGTGAATTAAGCTGCCGGAAGCACGCCTTCGGCTTGTCGCTGCAAGCATGTTGCGCGTTCATCCCTTGAGCCTGCGGAAGAAGAGGAGTATACTTGAATTATGTAAGCAAGTGGTTGATTAACGCTTCTGAACAGGAGGATGAAATTCATGATCGAGATCAGTGAAACGGCCTCGGATAAAATAAGAGAAATGCTGTCGGCGGAGGAAGGCCAAGGGCTGTTCCTGCGCGTAGGCGTCAAAGAGGGCGGCTGCAGCGGCTTCTCCTACGGAATGGGCTTCGACGATGAGCAGAAGGAAGACGACCAGGAGCTGGCTGTGAACGGCGTCAAGGTTGTCGTCGACAGTGAGAGCTCCAAGTACTTGCGCGGCCTGGAGATCGACTGGAAAGAAGGCGCCATGGGCGGCGGCTTCACCATTCACAATCCCAATGCCACGGTAACCTGCGGGTGTGGATCTAGCTTCCGCACGGCGAGCGATGCTGGTAAGCCTAAGCCGGATGAGTGCTGAACAGCGTAGTGGCGCGGGTTTTGGGGCGTTGATCTGCTTCGTAACCTTAGCGCAGGCTCATGCGCACGAGCGTTCGTGGATTACGAATTGCAAGCGTAAAGTTGAGCGTTAACAACCCCGATTGATGAATGTTAACAACCCCGAAATTGGCTTCGGAGGGTTGTGGATCACGGCCTCGGTGACGGTTTTTAGTCCGCGACTAAACCGTTATTGGAGGTCTTTTTTCATGGTATTGAACAAGCGCATGAGGCGCGTTCCCGTAAACGAAGTAGCAACGCAAAAGTACCCGGACTTGACGTTCGAGCAGGCGATTAGTCTTGTGCTCAGTGCGAAGTTGGCGGAGGGGCTGCGCGATCGGACGCTAAAAGATTACGCGAAGCATTTCGGCTACTTTACGAACTGGCTGAACGAGTATTATCCGGACTTAACGTCTATTGGCGATATCACGACGCCAATCATTCGCGACCATGTCGCTTACATGAAGCATGATCAGCCGCGTTATCTCAGTCATGGTTTCATCGAGCCGAAGTCGGTCGGATTATCGGACACCACCGTGAATATACGGCTACGGACGCTTAAGGCGATATTTAATCAACTGGAACGCGATGAGTTAATCGGGATGAATCCGCTCTATAAAGTTAGGTTGTTGCGCAAAGATATCGATTTAACGAACTGTCTGACGGAGGCCGAAGTAAAGGCGATATTGGCCCAACCTAATCAACGCGACTTCGTTGGCTTCCGTGATTATTGCGCGATTATATTAATGTTAGACTCCGGTATGAGGATTTCGGAGATGCTCGGACTAAGTATGGCTGACATCGATATTCAATCTCGGTTTATCGAGCTGAGCGCCGAAAAGAGTAAGAGCCGCAAGCCGCGCCTTGTTCCGATCTCCGCGTATACCGCAAAACTGTTGCTTAAGTTGTACGAAGAAAACCGCGCTCACTTTACGACGGACCGCCTGTTCCTTTCGGTCTACGGAGAGCCGATCGGTCCAAACCATTTTAACAAGCGGCTCAAATATTACGGGGAAAAGGCCGGCGTAGCGGGTAAGAAAATGACCGCGCACGTTTACCGCCATACCTGGGCGAAGACGATGGTAACGAACGGGGCCGATCCATTTACGATCCAGAAGATGGGCGGATGGGCGGGTATCCGAACGATGAGGCGTTATATCCAAATGAATACGGAGGATATGCGACGTTCTCACGATAAGCATTCGCCGGCCGGTAATTTTATAAAAAAACGTATATAATACTTTTATTTGAAAAGGGGGATCTAAACTGTGAGGATATATTATGAAGGGATAATATCCAACGGAATATATTTCGAAGTGTTTTCATTTTCGTATTGACGGTGACCGGCGAAAGCCCGAGAGTCTGATCTTTATCCGCTTTATGCGCGTGGCCTTCTCACTTGCGTCGGCTATGTAGCATCCAGTGCATATATGAATTCAGCACGTCCGAGGTAACAGACGGCAACGTCCGCTGGAGGCCGTTGTTGTCTAGGTATTCGAAGAACGCGAGGACGTGTTCTCGATACATTTGTAACGTGCGTGGTGAACGGCCTTCGGCTTCCTTTGCGCGATAAAAAATATCAATGAGGTCGGCGAGTGCCTTGTCGGAGTTCTTTAAGATTCTAGTGTTTTTGTACTTCTTACCTGTTCTGTTGTCCATAATGTCCTCCCTGAAAATAGAAAAACCGCCATCGCATAATTGCGTTGACGGTTCGTTAAACTTGCGTTATTTTGCTTTGCATGCCGGCGATTTGTAACTTGCGTATTTTTCGCGCAATCATATGGACTCGTTCACCTCCCGTTAGTTATTATCGTGAAATTTACGCTAAAAATTGAGAGTCCGACATCGTATATTAACATAGAAAGTACGTGAGATTACGGTGTTGAGCGCTATTTTCGTTTCTGCCCATAACTGGTAATATTACGGTAACGAAAATGAGGGAGCGTGTAAAAATGATCCAGAATGCGAAGGAGCCGCGCGCACAGAGGAAGCGCTTGCCCGGTTATCAATACGTTTATTTAGGATGGGTGGCGGTATTTGGCGCGTTGACCTCTGCGCTCTTTTGGGCGATTCTTTTCAGCGTGGTTGGCGTTATTATCGGTTTTCATGTGTTTCGCAAATATGGGCGCGAGACGGCCGGTGTAGCGATCATCGTCGGAAATATAGCGGCCATCGCCTTATCCGCGCTATTTGTTACGGATTATATTTAGGATGCGCAATACGCTGCGGCCAAGAGCGCGGCGGAACTTAATTGGTCGGCTGGCGGATGTACTGCGCGTTGCAAGCGGCCAGGAACCGCAGAATAAATGATAAACGCCCACTTTCGGACTACTCCGGAGGTGGGCGCATTTTTGTTCTATTTCTCCCCAACTAACTTAAACTCGCCTGCCGTGTTATCGCCTATTGGGTAGTTCTTTATGGTCAATGAGATTTCGGCCGCGCTCCACTCTGGCACATCGACTCCGGTTCCTTGCGATTCATAAATACGCTTAACTTGGTCGATAATTTCTTGACTTTTAGCACGAAGCTCTCGATCTGGCAAGTCAAATTTTCCCTTGCCAGAATATACTCCGAGCATGTCAGGCTGTGTGTCAAGATCGATAGTGACATACATTTTTTGAGTATCAGTGCCAGGCATTAAAGTGAGTTTATTGACTACGAAATCATCCGTAACAGCCCCGCCCTCAACTATGTGCTGAATCGCCGCGAGGATCGATAGTTGCCGAAGTTTTGCAGTATCGGTTTGTAAAGGTGTGATTTTTGAAGTTTCTGCTTGGAGTAAGGATACTTTAACTGATAGGTCCGACATACTCTTAGTTTGGGAGACATTAGTTTCCCGCAAATCACCGATTACCATATACATCCAAGTAATTGCCGCTAGTGCAACGCTAACTAATACCATCGCAGCGATAAGAAGCACGTCTTTTAGCGATACACTTTGTTTCTTCTTAGTTGGGCTATTCTCCTCTAGTATTGCTATTTCGCCCGTGTTAAGTTCCATCTTTGACCACTCCCACTATAATTTTCTAAACAAGGATTCGACATCTGGTTTTAAAGTCCTTCAATATGCGGGACTATTTACTTAGTTTATAGTCCTTTAGTTGAACAACGAATACCTGATTGATACGGTATGTATAGTTGGTGAAAGGATATTATCTTCAAAAGGAGCGTGCGCGCATGGCGATGGAAACAGCGAAGCGGCGGAAGCCTCTTATGGATAAGGATTACGTTATCTACGGTTGGGCAGCCGTAATCGCCACGTTCATAACTCCGCTCATTCTCGGCATTATCTTCGCGGTGGCAGGCGTAATTTGCGGCTATCACGTTAAAAAGCGCTTCGGACGCGATACTATGGGCGTCGCGATTATGGTCGCTAGTATCGCCGCGCTTCCGTTTATCGCTGCGCTGAAATTTACGATGGCACTCGTAAATTAACGCGGACAAGCATTATGTACAGGCCCGCCAGCATAAAACGAGCGACTTGGGACGGTTAACGCCGCCTGGGTCGCTCGTTTTCTTCGTTAAGACTGCTTTAAATAGTAAAAAGACCGCTCCGGGATACGTTCATGACCTCACATCTTCTCAACACGAAACTTGGAGCGGTGTTTAAAAATAAACGGGTAAATCAGTCTCGGTTTTTCGTGAAGAAGTGCATCGCCTTTTTTAGAATTTCATTCTCTTCCAGGAGCTCTCGGTTCATTTCTTCGAGCTTTTTGAGCCTCTCAGAGTCAACGAACAATTGGGCCTTTTCTCCGTTCTCTGCAAACCGTCTCTTCCAAGTACGAATACTGCCAATGGGGACATCCAGCTCCTTCGAAACTTCAGCAGGGGTTTTCCTATTTTCTAGCATGTGCTTTACGGTCTGACGTTTAAATTCATCATCAAAATGCTGACGGGTATTCATGAGACATCTCGCGACCTTGTTTTGTTAGCGTTATTGTAACAGGCCGCTCTTACGGTGTGTCCACTTTTTAGTCTACATCCAATATCGTCATCTCTGAACCAAATAACGCTTCCCAGTTTTGTTAGCTGGCTTGAACCCTTGTTTGATGGGAAATAGGCTCTCTGAGTTTCGTTAGATTTAAGGGGGGGGACTTTTGGGACCCCTCTGTTTGTTTGGTGCCAATTAATTTTTAATAATTGTCGCTATTTTATTTTTATTATCCCAATTCACAATAGCTCCTGCAGCTTCAGAAACAACACGCGTATTAATATAAAACTTGTTATCTGTTTCTTCGAGGAATGGTGCTTGGGTAAGTGGGACTGATTGATCATTTATAGTTGCCGTTAAAACAGCATTAGTCATAGAGATTTCAATGTCCGAGTTTTTTGCGGTAACCGTCTTGCTTTTCTCATTCCAGTCTACAGTCATACCAAGAGTCTCAAATAATTCTCGGAAGGGTATCATGGCATTTCCGTTGATGACGGTGGCTTTCTCCTTTAGAGTAACTCCGTTCACCACGATGATGCCCTCAACATGCTTCTGTGCACCATAAACAACAGTAATGGGAACCAATAAAAGAGTAAGTATGAGAGTTGCTATAATCTTTTTCATTTTAATCTCCTTTTAATTGAATTTATATATAAGACGTAAACAGTTGGAAAATGTTGTGGTTAATTTAGAAAATTTATGCAGGTATGACAACGAAGTGCTCGCCAAAAAAAACGCGAACCCGGCTGTCGGACAGCCAGACTCGCGGTTATTTGTATTTGATAAGACTATTCGCCTAAAAACTCTACGTTGTAACCTTTCTCCTTGAGCAAGTCGATGACCATGCCCTTTTGGGCGAAGTGTCCCGCGCCGACAACGACAAATGATGTGGATTGGCCCGGTTGCTTCAACAGCTCGTCCAGCTTGGTAGCCATGTTTTTGTCGCGTTCGCCAAATATACGGCTGGACTGCTCACTAGAGTTGGAACCTGATGTTCCATTGAAAATACCCGAAAAATCGGTCAAGTTCCCATCAGCCCATTGCTGCTGCATGAGCTTGAACTGCTCCGCATTTTTCTTGATCGCTTCAGGGGAAAGCAACACGTCCAGCAGGCCGTTCAGCTCTTTCTCCTGGTCGGCAGCCGGAACTTCGCTAAGCAGATCCGCCTGGAACTTAACGCCCTCAAGCTCTTTGATCGGAAGCCCCTTGAGCAAGGCGTTGGTCGTAAAATACAGATCGACACCGGACGCCGACGCTTGAACGGCCTGTTCCGGCGACTCCACCATGGAAGCCAGCGACAGATTATTCGTTACCGCCCAAGGTCTATAGATGTCGTAAGCTCCTTCAGGCAGACTCATCTGTTTGTAAACGTCAACCAGCTTCTTATAGGTTTCCGGAGCAATATGATCCTTGATCGTACTGTTATCGTTGAAGGTCATCTTTTTCATAAAGTATTGCATCCCCGCAGGATCGGATTGCAGATTAGCTTCGACCCACAACGAGTCAGAGCTGTTGAACGCTTCTTTGACACTCGGGTGCATCGGGTACATCACCGGCGAACCGATATGAATTGATCCAAGCAGGTACAGTGTATTGCCGCCGCTTGTCACTTTCCACATCAAACCTTTGGCGCCTTTATTGGCAGCCGCGAAGGCGTACTCTACAAGACGGCTTGCCAAAACGGCCGCCTGCTCAACGGTTGCTGGCTGCTCCAGGCCAAGGCCTTTATCGCTGCCTTTCAGCACCCCGATTTGTTGAAAATATAACGCTGCATTTGCGGAGGAAGATTTAAGCTCGGCAGGTAGCTCGTACTGTGTCAGAGCGTTATAGAGCGCTTCAACGACTTGGCCTCTCGTGATTTTGGAGGAGCTGACATCGTCGTCAAGTGTTCCAGTTTTCGCAAAGCCGAGCCCGGCGAACTTTTGGCCGGTTGCCTCAATCAGCGAACCGAACTTGTCTGCGGTTAGCTGCTTGCGGAAGGTGCCGTCATAATACCATTGAAGCGGATAGATGCCGTACTTTTCGCCTTCGTGAAGTGCGGGGATCGACCAGGCGCTAATGTCCGGGAGGGGCGGCGCCGCCTCGTTCGCATAGGTAACGGGTAAGTTGGCGAGCAAAAGCGAGCTTGCAAGCAGTGCACCTGCTGTGAGGCGCATATTCTTTTTCTTTAACATGAATACAGTAGGACAACTCCTCTATATGGAATAATATAGATAAAAGATAATATTAGAGGTTATGTGAAACTTGGTGAATAACCAGTAATGGATTTATAACCCTTTAAACGTTGGTTCAGATAAATCACGTTCAATAACTCTCTTTAGAAAAAAAATTGGAATGAGGGAACAGTGAAATGAAATTTATGGAAGGTACATGAAAAATGCGATAATTGAATTGTTTATTTTTCAACCGGTAGGTATGATAATGTTATAAATATCTCGATTAAAATACATTTTATTATTTCTAACTAAAGCTATTATAAAAGTTATGTTAGAGACAGTGAGTGTAGAGAAAGTTGCATTCAAGTAATGGTTAGCAATTTCTCTACACTCGCTCTAATTACAAGGCGAGATAAAATTAACTTGGCATCCTAAAGATTAGGCAGTATGAAAAGGGAGACCAAAATGTACAGAAAGTAATAACCTACTATTATTTTTCAGAAGTTTTAAAATCTAATTTTAATCCGGCAATAATTATAGCGAATCCAATTGTTAAAAGTAGTGAATTCGCAAAGGTCGTAATTTTTGAAAGAATTGTTGCATTGAATCCAAGGCCAAAAATCCACAACGCTTGACCCTTTAAAATTTTTCCAAACATTAACATGTCTCCTTAACGGTATTTAGGGAAAACGAACTGTGAAGTTCGTTTTCCCTTTCTGTAATTATATTAAAATTACCACCAACCAGCAACGAGGTATCCAACTGCCCCGCCTGCGGCTCCTACAATGCCACCTGCTACTGCTCCTGGAATGACTCCTGGACCACCAGTAGCTACCGCTCCTCCAACTCCACCTGAAATCGCGCCGCCTACAGCCCCTTTTGCAGTATCCTTCCAAAAATCTTTAAAGCTCCAGTCGCCACCGTCAACCATAAGAAGTTGATCAACGTCCATCTCATGAAAAAGATTGTTAGTAAGTGTAGCTTGCATTAAAAGCACTCCTTTAGGTTTTATATTCAATCAATTTACTCTTATAACTATAAAAGTTAAATTGTTGAAAACAAGGAAAGATGGAATGGCTATTTACTGTTGGTCACTGCCACTATATCGTACCTATCAGTTTTTATTCTGTATATATCCAATTCTGGATATTTTGTTTAGCTTTTTTCTCTGATATAATTCCTATCTATTCCTGCGAGAAGGAGAAGTTTCATGAACTTCAAACATTACCACCTCATCAAACAGCATGACATCAAAGACTGCGGGGCAGCATGCCTCGCTACAATTTCTCGTCATTATGGCCTGAAAACTCCTATATCAAAAATAAGGGAAGTGGCGGGAACCGATAAACAGGGAACAAGTGCCTACGGGATGATTAAAGCAGCAGAGAAACTGGGCTTTACGGCTAAAGGAGTGAAGGGAAACGCCGAAGCATTTTTCAGCGGTTTCCCGTTACCTGCGATAGCGCATGTGGTCATTGACCAATCTTTGCTTCATTACGTGGTCATACATAAGATTACAAAAAGACAAGTTGTCGTGGCCGATCCGGCTAAAGGAATTGTGAAATATAAACCGGAGCAGTTTTTTGAAATATGGACCGGAGTACTTATTTTGTTGACTCCCAGTCCACAATTTCAGAAGAAAGATGAGACTCAAGGAACGCTGTCGCGCTTTTTTTCTCTCTTAATTCCTCAGAAAGGGTTGCTGGTCAGCATTTTTTTGGCCTCCTTACTCTACACGGCGCTTGGTATACTAGGCGCTTTTTATTTCAAGTTTCTCTTAGATGAAATTGTTCCATACAGGCTGGAGCAAACGCTGACCTGGATCTCTGTTGGGGTCATTATTTTAATGATTATTCAGCTTCTGCTTCAGGCATTTCGCAGCCAGCTCCTTCTTTACTTAAGCCAGAAGTTAGATATATCTCTTATTTTGGGATACTACTACCATGTGCTGAGACTGCCGCTTGGTTTTTTTGAAACGCGGAAAACCGGAGAAATCATTTCTCGCTTGCTTGATGCGTCCAAAGTACGCGATGCTATATCCGGAGCGGCGCTGACTATTATGATGGATACGTTGATGGTAGTGGCAGGAGGTATTATTCTCTATAACCAAAATGCTTACCTATTTGGAATTACAACACTGTTGATTCCGCTGTACATCCTTATTGTCTGGGGATTTCATAAACTGTTTGAGAGGCAAAACCGCGAGCAAATGGAGCAAAACTCTGTACTTACTTCATATATCGTGGAATCGATTAATGGAATTCAGACGGTGAAAGCCTATCAGGCGGAAACAGAGGCTAACCTAGAAACCGAAAAGAAATTTATCACACTGCTGCGCTCCCTCTTCCGATACGGAACTTCTTTAAATCTGCAAAGCACCTTGAAAGGTGCTGTTCAGGGAATAGGCGGTATCGTTATTGTATGGGTAGGGGCTAGTGAGGTTATCAAAGGTAACCTTACGATTGGCCAGCTTATTACATTCAATGCGTTATTGGCTTATTTCATCAATCCTATCCTGAATTTGATAAACTTGCAGGCTTCAATTCAAACCGCTGTTGTTGCGGCAGACCGGCTGGCCGAAATTATGGATCTTGACATGGAAAAACCTACCACGGATGACCGTAATTTGCAGCCGTTATCGTTGAGCGGCCAGCCAATTGAATTTCAAGCCGTCGATTTTCGTTATGGAACCAGAGATTTGATCTTAAGAGGACTGAGCTGCACAATTCATTCGGGTGAGAAGATTGCGCTTGTCGGAGAAAGTGGATCGGGAAAAACAACACTAGCCAAGCTGCTGCTGCGGTTTTACAAACCTGAAACCGGTCAAATTCGTATTGGTGGACATCATATTGATGACATACAATTAGAGGCTCTGCGTAGTCGAATAAGTTACATTCCCCAAGAAACATTTTTTTTCAGCGGTTCAATTCGGGACAATCTTGCTCTTGGGGCTGTTCGAGAATTGGAAATGGAGGATATCGTTGAGACTGCTCGGCTTGCTCAAGCTCAGGAGTTTATTGAAAATCTTCCCCTTCGATATAATACGATGCTGGAAGAGAATGCGTCCAACTTATCAGGCGGGCAAAGACAAAGGCTTGCTATTGCAAGAGCATTACTAACGAAACCAGATGTGCTCATTCTTGATGAAGCGACGAGCAACTTGGATACAACAACTGAGCGAGCGGTTTCAGAAACGATTCATAATTTGCAAAATATGACGATGATTATTATCGCGCATCGTTTAAGCACGGTTATGCGATGCGACCGAATTTTTGTTATGGATAAAGGGATGATTACAGAAAGCGGTACTCATGAGCAGTTGCTTCAGTTGGAAGGACGTTATTATGAGTTATGGAAGGATCAGCTTCCAGGATTGGATACAAAAAACAGAAACGAAAAGGCTGTTCTTGTTGGAGGCTTAACATGAAGCTTTTAGAATGGAATGCTTTGACGGACAGCAGTGAGATGCTTGAGGCGCGCACTCCGGCGGCAATACGCTGGTTTTTGTTTATACTTCCTATAAGTATTGCAGCTGCGCTTGTGTGGAGCTGGTACGCACAAATGGATGTTGTCGTTAAAACCCAAGGGGTAATAAAGACAAACGAACAGGTTGCCAAGATTATTCATCCGTCCAGCGGAATTTTGGAACAAGTGTTTATTCAACAAGGACAACAGGTGAAGGCGGGAGACAAGTTGTATGTTGTGAACGCTGAGGCTTTGAAACAGGACTTAGAACGATTGAAGCTCGACGATACCGAAACATCAGAAAAGCTAACATGGCTTATAGAGCTAAATAGTGATTTAGTTGAGAACGGGGGGCTTCCTAATCTTTCTAAGGATGATTTGAATCATCCGGCGAGTTCGGAACGCGATAAATTCTACTATGCGTTTGCCAAAGTAATGAACGATCGTGCCTTTCTTTTAGAACAAATTAATAATAAAGAAAAATTGGAAGAAAGCTTACTAAGAGACCAGAATTTATTAGATGCTCGCTCAGAGGAATATGATCGCTATGAGACTTATCGTTTGAAAAAAGCACAAACTGTGCTTACGTTGGAACAGCTTCGGGAGAGCTATAAACAAGCGGTATTTCTAACTGAAGAAACACAATCCAATGAGTTTCGCGAACAGATTAAAGTTATGGAGCTGAAACTGCAGTCCGAAGAGAATGAATTCCGGTATATAGTCCGCTCTGATCTTGATTTGGCAAGGCAGAAAAAAAGGGAGTTAGACAAACAACAATCGGATCTGATGATCGAGCTTCAATCTGCAATTAATTCCTTGACACTTGTAAAGAAAGAGACGGGAAGACAAATGAAGGACGTTCAGTCTCAGCTAAATAAACGAGTTATTCGTGCCCCTCAATCTGGAATCGTCCATATGCAAAGCGAGATTGGTCCAGAGCAATACGTTCAGGAAGGGGTTCAATTGATGACTATTGTTCCAGAAACAAAGTTTAGGATGCAGCTTTTTTTTAGTCAACAGGATATTGGCCGAGTGAAGGAAGGAGAGGAGATACGTCTTCGTCTGGCGTCATATCCACAGGATGAGTACGGTACAGTTGAAGGCGAATTAAATTTACTCAGTTCGGATGCAACAATAGATCCGCAAAGCGGGGTTTCATATTTTATGGCTGAAGCATCCTTGAAATCAGGGGAATTAGTTGGCCCGAATGGCAGAAGAGCTTTGCTTCGAGCAGGGATGCAAGGGGAGGCATTCGTTATAACAGAAGAGAAAAGTGTACTCCGATGGCTTGCTGAAAAATTGGATTTTATTTCATTAGAGAAAAAATAAATTACATTGGATATTTATGCAAATGTATTTTAGAAGATATAAACATTCTCTTTCAGAATTTTGAGGGGAGTGTTTTTCTATTTATATCGGAGGAACTGGGGGCGATGAAGAAGCGAAACGTCGTCTATCTGATTGACAATTGAACCAAATCACTACTCACATGAGTATTTTTATATAATTGATGGGAATTAAGTCGATTGTATTTTTGGGAAACGGGTCCTTTTTTTATTGAGATAATTTCCCGAAAAACCCAATAAAAAATATATATATGTTTTATTTGATGTTAATTTATTCCTATATCGATGACACTAAAATAATGTGCTTAATTTTTAACATTTTATTCAAATTTAATATAGTATATAATATTTCCATATTATAATATATTTACAGTAGTTAATGAGACGATTTGGGAGTGGAAGCACTATGGTATTTGATCTTGATGAAATCCCCGGATATACCATTCCTCAAGACTGGGTGCAAATGAGTTTTCTCGAAGGCATCGATTATTATTCGAAAAAGCGGGATGCACGATATGATTCTGCTATGGGGCACTTGATTGCACCTTTAGCCTCCAACCAGTTGAATGCTCGCTTGGCTGCGCTATATCCAATGATGAAAAAAGCGAAAAAAGAAATAAATGGGCTCATTGATCGTTTCCCATTTCCATGGTTCTTTATCCTTACGGATCAAGAAGGGATTATAATGGATATTTACGGACCCGCTACGGTGAAAGAAAGATTAAACCAGATTGAAATGAAACCAGGGGCTTCTCTATCTATGCATCACGCGGGAGTTAATGCTGTATCGGTATCCATACTGACGAGCAAGAAGTCTTGCGTTCAATATAAGGAACACGAAATGGACCTATTTCACCAATTTGTTTGTCTGTGCTGTCCGATTCGATTAAATGGACAAATTGTAGGTTACCTTGATTTATCTCACAGTTACTCGTTCGATATTGAGATAACAGTTCCGCTAATGGAAATGCTTGTTCAATCAGTGGAAAGGATTTTGTCTGCTGGATTAGCTTCGCTGGCTGCTTTGGATCGGGCGAAACTTACTCCAAGAGAAAAAGATGTTGCTCATCTATGGGTTCAGGGAAGAACGGCGAATGAAATCGGCTGGGAGCTTGGGATTACCGAGGGGACAGTAAGAAATATGGTCAAAAAAATATACGTCAAAACCTACGTTAAAGACAAGGCTGAATTTGTAAGAAGATTTTATAAAAGATAATTGAAGCTATTATTGTACCATTAAGGTTTTCTCAGCATCGTTTTTATATGAATCGGTATCAGGGGCTTGTACAAGCGGAAGAGTAATAAAACGACTGGATTCCATTATTAACATCTATAAAATGTTAATGTTAGCCGCTTACCAAATTCATGGCGGTGGTAGCTTTCTGCTGATTCCAGACTAGAATGGGACGATTTGATATGTGTGTTCTTGATAGCATCTTTGGCGGTATTCGCTCGTGAGTAAGATGTTTTACCTTGCAGGCTAATCTAAAGTGATAGGAAATTATCGCATGATTAAACACATCTAGGATGCTTATCAAGAATCGCTGCTTGTAGTGGATCCATTTGTACTTAATATCCGTTTTCTACGGCTGATCGGAACCTGTAAGGAGGCGATTGCTAGCCAGACGCTTGGATACTTCATCTTTAGCTATCGCTGCGAGTTGAGCACATTCTTTCGTTTACAAGGGCGTTAAACTCCCTTAAATTGTAATCCGTAGCCCATTCCGTCTTCGGTAGCCATACGTACACGTCTGCCAGGAGCTCAAGGGTCAATCACAGATTTGTTCGTCACCAACCCAACTTGTAGGAAGGCATGGTAAAGGGCGACCACTTCTGCAGACAGTCACCGCCGTTACTAGCCTTCCGTTTCTCATAGGTAGAGTAGGTGGATAGTTCTAAGCTGATGTTGTGTCTGAGCGCAATTTATGCGTGGGAAAATTCTATTTTATCTACAAGTGGGAGGGTGTTTTTCTAGTAGAACTTTGAGAATGTCCCTCTCGGTGCCGTCTATACGATTTATTTTTAAACACGATTTATTTACTACTTTTTTTGGCCATTGTAGTACCTATATGTAAACCATTTTTTTATTTTTGGGTGTCGTACTTCATTTTACAATTCGTCAAATAAAACCGCAAACCGGGCTCCGTGACAGCCTGATCCGCGAAATCCATGATTGCATAAGCTTACTCGCCTAAAAAAATGCATCGTAGCCTCTTTCTTTTAGCAGGTCGATATGCCAGACTGCAGATTGGCTTCCAGTCACAGCGATTCGGAGCTATTAAACGCTTCTTTGATGCTTGGGTACATAGGTACATAATCGGCGGACCGATATAAATCGAACTCGGCGGTACAGCATATTGCAGTCGTGTCTCACTTTTCATATGGTCCCAGCTGAAGCTTTATTTTAATTTAATAGAAGATGTATCTTTTTATTGTTTTTTTGAATCTTTATTTCCGGATTTATTGATTAAGTTAGTTGCGGAATTGAAAATTAAAATGGATGATCCGATAATCATGAAAAATGAAAATAGATCCATTTTATTATTAGTTAATAAATTATTTGAAAAATCATAAGTGTAAATAGAGAATAAAAGGATGCTGAATATCAATAACAGGACACTTTTCATATTCATTTAAACCTCCTTTAATTTCATAATACTTGTAAATTATCATCTTGTATATATCTAATTCTGGATATGGTGATTAAACATTTTTTTGAAATATAATTAATAATTTTATTCTGGTTAGAAGGAGAAAAACGAACTTGAATGTTATCATTTAATTAAACAACATAACGTCAAAGATTGTAGAAATACGAGAGATTAATCTAATGAACTCTGCTTTTCAGTGTCATTACTAGGATTTATTCAATGCAAATAAGCTCCGTGCCGTTCTTCAAGAAGACCTGCTTCTCCAAGAGCTGCAAATCCATCTCGCCACCGTTTTAGGCATTGCTTCGGCTTTTTGAGCCCCACTGCGTTTACGTCAAAACCTGCTTCAAGAAAGATCTCCATGGGTTTCTGCCCCTCTTGATAGGCTTCCAGCTTAAATGCCGGAGCGTACGTAATAGTTTTGTCCGTTACATGCTGTACATTTGAATTCAGCTCCAACAGCTTGATCTTTTTTTCGGAGAACTTCTTCGAAACACCCCTCGTTTTGCCCATAACCATACCTCGCCATTAGCTTGATTAAAATAAAAATGATCCGTGAGAAGGATCACTTTTTTCAAAATGTCCATCCTACGGGTCACAGTTCAATCTTCCGTTCGACTCTTTTGAGTGCCAATTAATTATTATTTGAATTTATACATAAGACGTAAGCAGTTGGAAAATTTTATGGCTAATTTAGAAGAATTTATGCAGGTATGACAACGAAGTGCTTGGCACAAAAACCGCGAACCCGGCTGCCGGACAGCCTGACTCGCGGTTTTTTGTATTTGATAAGACTATTCGCCTAAAAACTCTACGTTGTAACCTTTCTCCTTGAGCAAGTCGATGACCATGCCCTTCTGGGCGAAGTGTCCCGCGCCGACAACGACAAATGACGTGGATTGGCCAGGCAAGACAAAGCCATGAACGAGCTATTCTCGTCCAGGGTTTTGTCTTTTTTTTCATTCATGTGAGCCCGTGGAGCCGGTAATTACATTCGACTGGGCAAATGTCACCACAAAGGGATTAACATCATAAAATATGACGAACCTTCGAGCCGGTCTGGGCTCGATAAGAGGAAGGATCGGAGCAGGAGCGAGGGGATTGATCATTGTTAAAGCAGGATCATCAGGATAGGCAGACTAAGCTGGCGCGACGACGGCTATTTGCGTATATAACCAATCAAGATAATGATTCGCTTTCCGTGCTGGACATTGGGACGAACCGAATTATCGAGACGATCCGGGTAGGCCAACTGCCCAACTCGGCAGCCATCTCTCCCGACGGGAAGAGAATTTATACGACCAACGGGGCGGGCAATAGCATAACGGTTATTTCGGCTCAAACGAACCGGGTTATTGAGACTGTTAAAGGAGTCGGTACGGAGCCTTTTGCGGCTGACTTCTCCATAAGTCGAAACCGCTACTACGTTCCTTCTTTTTACAACGGCTCCTTGTTTGTGCTGGATCTCGGTACGAATAAAGTGCTGGACGAGATTCCGGTCGGGAACGGCCTAGTCGGAGTTGGCGTTTCGCCGGACCAGAGCAAGGTTTATGTCACCTCCGTAGGAGAGGGCATCACGATTATTAATCCCAATAGCGATCAGGTTGTGGCGACAATCCCTGATCTGGACAGCTGGGGCATTGATTTTTCACCGGACGGGGCCAGATACTATGTCAACAATGCGGGATCGAATGCGGTATCCGTTTATGATGCAAGTTCGAATAAGCTGCTCAAAAGAACAGCGGTCGGGCTGGCTCCTCTTGGAATTGTAGCGTCAGGTGACGGGCGGCGCGTTTATGTAGCCAACTCGCGCAGCAAATCCGTCTCGGTTTTGGACGCCGCAACCTTTCGAGTGCTTGATACGATTGCCGTCGGTTCCATTCCGTTTGGGATCGCGATTACGCCGGGCAATCGGAGAGTATACGTGACCAATTTTGGCAGCAACACGGTCTCGGTTATCGACACGGCCGCGAACCGGGTCATCGAGACGATTAGGACCGGAGTCAACCCGCGCGGAATCGCCATCACACCGCCGCGCCTGGAGGAGGGAGTCAATGGCTGAACGGAAAAGGCTGCTCAAAAGAAGCTTCCTGGTTTATGTGGGCAATCAAAATAACAGCACCGTATCGGTCATTAATTCGGCTTCCAATCGGGTCATCAAGACGATTCCAGTGGGCAAAAATCCCGGTCAGGTTAACGCATCCCCCGATGGGAGGCAAATTTACGCGATTAATGGCGGTGATCGGTCGATCTCCATTCTCTCCACCCGAACAAATCAAGTGACCCGAACGATTCGGAATGTAAGTCCGGAGCCTTTTGCGGCGGTATCGGTTGGAAACAGATTCTATGTGCCGGACCTGTATACAGGCGGAGTGACGGTGTTTAATGCGCTGACGAACGGATCTATCGCGCGTTTTCCAGTTGCCAATCTGCCCTTGGCCATCGCTGCATCGCCGGATGGCAAAAAGTTATATGTGACGACTCAAGCACGCAATATATGGATTATTGATACTCGTCTGAATCGGGTCGTAAATTCGATTCCTACAGGAGCGACCTGGGGGTTAGACTTCACTCCGGATGGCAAAAAATTTGTCGTGAACAGCTTTGGAACGAATGAGACGTTGATTTATTGCGTGCGCACGAACAAGATCATCAATTCAATTCCGGTAGGAGTCGCTCCTATCGACATCAACGTCTCTCGTGATGGAAGGCGGGCTTATGTCGCCAACTCACGGAGCCGGTCCGTATCGGTAATCGATCTGAAAGCAAAACGCGTCATCAAAACGATTCAGGTCGGCGATGTGCCTTACAATCTTGCCATTACCCCGGATGATCGGAGTGTTTATGTGACCAATAATGGGAGCAATACCGTTTCCGTCATTGACGCCAGAACGCTTAAAGTGCTCCTGACGATACCGGTAGGACTCGGTCCAAGAGGCATCGCAATTATATGAGCTTGTTTTTTTGAAATTTAAATTTAGGAGTGGAAAAATGGGGACAGCAACCGGTACACAAGCAACACAATCGCTGTTTGCTTATGTGAGCAACCAAAATGACGACTCTCTATCGGTCATTGCAATTCCTAGCAATCGAACGATAAAAACAGTCCGGGTAGGCCAGCTTCCTAATTCAGCTGTTATTTCTCCCGACGGAGCACGGGTGTATACGACGAATCGGGGCAGCAATACGCTTTCGGTCATTTCAACAAGCACGAATACATTGATTCAAACGGTTCGCGGAGTAGGTTCAGAGCCTTTTGCTACTGCTTTTGCTCCAAATAGAGGGCGGATTTATGTTCCTACATTATATACAGGCTCTGTATTTGTGTTGGACTCGGTTACGAATAATGTCTTGCAAGAAATACCGATCGGTAATGGACTTGTCGGAATTGCCGTTTCCCCGGACGAGAGCAAGGTGTATGTTACTTCCGTCGGGACGGGTATCTCCATTATTGACGCGAATACGAATAAAGTGATTGAAACGATATCGGCTACGGGTAGCTGGAGCGTTCGCTTTTTACCAAATGGAACAAGGTACTACGTGAATAACTACGGTACGAATCTGGTATCTGTTTATAATGCCGAGAACAATGCCTTGATTAAACGAATACCCGTCGGCACTGCCCCCCTCGGAGTTATAGTGTCAAAAAATGGACAACGCGTTTATGTAACCAACTCTCGCGGCAGCTCGGTATCGGTCATTGATACAGCTACGAATCTGGTAATTAAAACGATTCCGGTCGGATTCGTGCCGTTTGGAATTGCCTTAACTCCACTTAATCGTAGAGCGTATGTCACCAATTTTGGCGACAATACCATTTCTATCATCGACACAACTACGAATAGCGTTATTGGAACCATCCCGACGGGGAATAACCCTCGTGGAATCGCGATTACCCCTTAATCCATTCTATTGTGGGAGGAAATGAAATATGGATCGCAAAAGATCTTTGGCCTATGTAAGTAATCAAAATAGCAGCAGCGTCTCCGTTATCGATACGGTCACGAATAAAGTGATCAAAACGATTCCCATAAACAAGAACCCCAACGCCATTAATTTTTCTCCAGATAAATCACGACTGTATACGTCAAATGTAGGCTCTAGATCGGTATCGGTGATCTCTAGAAAAACGAATACAGTCATTAGGACCATTCAAGATGTACTTCCTGAGCCATTCGGGATCGCCGCCGTGTCAAACAAGGTTTATGTTCCGGGGCAGTACTCCGGCGAGGTAGCGGTTATCAATGCGCGTTCATTCCATGTTATCGATCGGTTTCAAGTTGCGAACGGTCCTGTAACGATTACAGCAGCTCCAAATGGACAGCAGCTATATGTGACGACATTGGCGCAAGACATTTTTATCATTGATATCCCGCAAAACAAGGTTGTCCAAACGCTCCCGTCAGGTCCGATCTGGGGGCTTGTTTTTACTCCGAGCGGGAAAAGCTTTATCGTAACTAATTTTGATACAAACCAAATCACGATTTATTCGGCCAGCACCAATAAACCTATTGCACAAATACCGGTAGGCCTTGCTCCTCTGGGGCTTGCTATTTCAAGCAGTGGGCTGCGGGCATATGTAGCGAATTCGAGAAGTCGATCCGTCTCGGTCATTGATTTGGTTGGAAAACGCGTGATAAAAACGATACCAGTAGGCAAAATTCCATATGGAGTAACGGTCACTCCTAACAAGCGAACTGTGTATGTGACTAATTATGACAGTAACACCGTTTCCGTTATCGATGCGCAGTCACTAAGTGTAATCAAAACGATTCCTGTCGGGGCTGGTCCAAGGGGAATAGTTTCTAGTTGAGCGTAATGTGAAAAGCCCTGAACGAGGCGTCTCGTCCAGGGCTTTTTGACTTGAATGAGCAGAATTAGGATACCGCCTTCAATCCAGTCACTCCTACTACAATTAGGACTAGGCTGGCGATACGCATGATGCTTTTGGACTCTCCGAAGAAGAGCATATTGACGATAACAGCTAGCGAGGTGCCGAGACCGACCCATACGGTGTAAGCGATGCTAAGCTGCAGATATTGCAGGGAAGCATATAAAAGGATAAACGAAGCCGCGAAGCCGCTTGCGAACATTACTCCGTTCAACAAGGTTTTGCGCTTGCTGAAGCGGCTCAAACCAACGACGCCGACAAGCTCGAAGCATGCCGCCGCAATGACATAAATCCAACCCATGTTAAGTTACCTCCATGTTGTGATGAAATTCCATTAAGATTTGGTATGACTTTTTCCGTCAGCAAGCTTCAGCATGATCACACCGATGAGCAGCAGCGACATGAAAAAGGTTTTGGCGAAGTTGAAGGAGCCATTGAACAAAAACAAGTCCATGAGCGCGGTGCCGGCTGTTCCGGATGCTGCGAATAGGGCGTATACGGTTCCCGTCGGGATTAGCTCACAGGCCTTGAACAGAAAGTAGAAGTCTAGAACGATTAAGGCGGCGATCAGCATGAAATGCCATGGCAACGAGGCGGTAAGGAAGCCGTAGACCCATACTAATTCAGCTGTACAGGTAAGAATGACAAAAAGCCAGCCCTTGCTGAGGCCCTTAGGCTTGTTATTTATAGTCGCTTGATTTTGCATAACGGATGCTCCTTCTGTTGAGGAAATAATAGGAATTGTGCCAATAAAGTTCGTTCATTATTCATGAATGAATGTCAGTCATTTCTATTTAGTCTACTCCGTTCCTCCGTTTAAGTCAAATTGCTGCACTTAAAAAAGCCCCCAATCCGAGTGGATTGGAGGCTTCTTCCGAGTTTAATATCTTGGTGGAGGACCGCTGCGATCCACTCTTGGGCCTTGAAAGGCCGAGAACAGCAGAAGGACCGCTGAGGCCGCGTGCAGAATAAAGCCGAGGAACGGAATCCAGCCTAACAAGGAGGCTGCAATACCAGTGGCACTGCCGTAGATTGGCTCGCGCTGTGAGCGGGAGACGAACAGGGTGATCAGATGGAAAATGAACATAAAGCCCAGAGCCGTGTAGCCACTCGACATAACGAATAGGCCGCCTAGAATCGGGATTGCGAGTAGTCCTTCGCAAATGCCGCTGATGATGCGCAATGCTTTGGCCAATGACATGGGACATAACCTCCTGAAGTTGGTTCTAACCTATAACTCTTACTTAAGGATACGACACATTCCGCAAGAAGTTCCATCTGCATTTGGAAACAGAGGGTATGGTAAACTGGAAAGCATAGGAAGTTTGAATTGGGGGAAGCAAAATGTACCGCGTAACAATTGTGGAGGATGACGTTAAAATTGCCTCCTTATTAGCTGGAGCACTGGAACGTTATGGTTTCCAGCCGCTGCGAGCGGCCAGGTTCAAGGAGCTTGCTCTGGATTTTGCGGAACAGCAGCCTCATCTTGTGCTAATGGACATCAATTTACCCTACTATGACGGGTTTTATTGGTGCCGTCAGTTCCGCAAGCAATCCAAGGCTCCTGTTATTTTTATATCAGCCCGCTCCGGTGAAATGGATCAGGTGATGGCGATTGAGAACGGCGGAGATGATTATGTGACGAAGCCGATTCATCTTGATCTTTTGCTGGCTAAAATCAAAAGCGCTTTACGTCGTACTTACGGGGAGTACGCCGGTACTACGGCAGCAGGTGGAAAGGCAATAGATAGCAGCGGGAGCGATTCTGTGCATTCCAATGGCTATGAAGAGGAAAACGCCGAAGGAGGCTTCGAGGTAATCTTCGGAGGTTTACGCCTGGACATCAGCCGCAGCCTATTGATCTGGAAAGGAGCTTCCTTGCAGCTCAGCCGCAACGAACGGCTGCTCGCGGAGGCGCTGCTGGAGGGGAGAGGTGCTATTCTGTCTCGCAACTGTCTGTTAGAGAGCTTGTGGGATGATACCGCGTTTGTTGATGACAATACGCTAACTGTGAATGTAACGAGGTTGCGTCGCAAGCTGGAGGAGCTTGGACTGGAAGGCGTACTGGAGACGCATCGTGGTCAAGGCTATCGGCTGAACGAGGACAGGCTCGGTGCGAGTGGGTTGCGACAGTCATCCGACGGGGCAGCAACACTCCACCATTCACAGAAGGAGCATCCATGAGCCAATCACTTGGGAAGAAGCAGATCCGTAAAAATATGGCTATACGAGTGCTGCAGCTATATGCACGGGGGCAGCTTACAACGTTTGTTGTGATGCTGCTCGTGCTGGCAGCGGGCTCTTTGGTGTGGTATCTGGAGCGGAACGGGACTGGGCAGCGGATGGACTGGAACAATCTATTGTACTTCTGGCTACTCTCAGGTTTTATTCTAGCCGTTGGATTCATGGTTGGGTTTATCCGCCAGAAGAACTATCTGGTCGCCCTGCTGCGCAGAACGGAGGCACCTTGTTGGCAGCCACTGCCAAGTCCCGTTACGCCAGAACAGCGGCAGACGGCGCGGTTGCTTGCGGAGCTTGGGAGAAGCTCGCTGGCTCATTTGGGGGCCTATAACCGGGAACGGGAGCTTCATCGACATTTTGTGTATCAGTGGGTGCATCATATGAAAACACCGGTGTCGGTCGTAGACCTGATCGCCCAGAACAATGGAAATCGGACAGCTCTTCAAGGCGAGGAGCTGAGGGAAGTTATGGGCAGTCTGCGCGAGGAAGCTGACCGACTGACTCACGGACTGGAGCAGATGCTGCATACGGCGCGGCTGGAGGAGTTCTCGCTGGATTTGCATCCTCGACGCATCGCGCTGCATCAGACGGCCAGGCAAGCTGTCAACCAGCATAAGCGGCTGCTTATTGCGGCAGGCGTCTTTCCTCAAACTACCGGCGAGGCGTGGGTCGAAACCGACGGAAAATGGCTGCATTTCATGTTAAGCCAGCTTGTTGGCAATGCAATCAAATACTCCAAGCCAAGGCCAGGCTCGAAGCGGCTCGATATTCGTATCGAGAGTAGGGCGAACGGAGAAGCGGTCATCGAGATTGTCGATCAGGGTATCGGAATCCCGCAGCAGGATCTGCCGCGGGTATTCGATCCCTTTTTCACTGGAGAAAATGGCAGACTCACGGAAGAGTCCACCGGCATGGGGCTCTACTTGTGCCGCCAGGTGGCGGGTAAACTCGGTATCCGTCTAGAGCTGCGCTCTCAGGTAGGCGAAGGAACTTCTGTTGTGCTTACATTTGAGGGACGCGGAATCCACAAACTTGAAGGTGAAAGTGACAACACTGTAAGGAACATTGTAAGGTCGTTCGATGGGTAGTGAATCCTGGTCCGGGTATACTTGGTTTATTCAGAAAGTGAGACCAGGAGGGATAACGCTTGAACGTTTTAAAAGTGGAAGCATTAGGGAAAATATATAACTCCAAAGGCGAGGTCAGCTATAAAGCGTTGGACGGTATCGACCTGAGCGTCGATGCAGGTGAGTTCGTAGGCATCATGGGCCCGTCGGGCAGCGGTAAAACGACGTTACTCAATTTACTGGCGACGATCGACAAGCCGACGTCGGGCAGTATCGGGGTGCGTGGCATCAATCCAGTGGGGCTGAGCGACAATAAGCTGGCTCTATTCCGCCGCCGCGAGCTTGGCTTTGTATTTCAGGATTTTAATTTACTGGATACGCTGAGTCTCAAAGAAAACATCGCATTACCGCTAGTGCTGGAAGGTAAATCTCCCGCACAAATCGAGGCGGCAATTGCTCCTGTTGCGTCATTGCTTGGTTTATCAGCCATTTTGGAGAAGCAGCCGTACGAGGTGTCAGGTGGGCAGAAGCAGCGCGCGGCGATTGCTCGCGCAATCATCCATGAGCCGTCGCTGCTGCTAGCCGATGAGCTGACGGGAAATCTCGACTCTAAGTCGGCCAAGGACGTCATGGAATCCCTCAAGGATCTAAACGAGCGGCTCGGCGCAACGGTACTGATGGTAACACATGATCCTTTTAGCGCAAGCTACTGCAAACGGATTGTTTTTATTAAGGATGGGCGATTCTTCTCGGAGATCCGCCGGGGTGACAACCGCCAGGCGTTCTTCCAGCAGATTCTGGATTCGCTGAGTGTGCTGGGAGGGAATTTCGATGACGTTCCGTTCGCTCGCGCTTAGCAACATCCGCGGCAACTGGCGCTCCTATGCGGCCTTTTTCCTAAGCAGCGTTTTTTCTGTGTTTATTTTTTATCTGTATGCCTCATTTGTCATGCATCCCGACGTTGTTGGCGGCAAAATAGTACAGGCCAAGCATGTCGTCACCATGATGGAAATTTGTATGTATGTAATCGTTATTTTTTCATTCTTTTTTGTGTTGTATTGCAGCTCAGCCTTCGTTAAAACGCGAAAAAAAGAGTTCGGGCTGTTGACGCTCTTCGGAACGACGCGGCATCAGCTGCGCAAGATGGTTGTATATGAAAGCATGGCTGTCGCGGTGCTGTCCACAGCTATTGGCCTTGGCCTCGGCATCTTGCTCAGCAAGCTGTTTATTATGAGCCTCGGTGTGCTGCTGAATAGCGAAGCGCCCATTCAATTTGCGATTCCGATTAAGGCGTTATGGATGACCGCAGGAGGTTTTTTGCTGCTCTTCCTCTTCATCTCGCTGCTGACCGCGATGCGGGTTGGCCGAACCGAAATTGTCGAGCTGCTGAGTGAAGGCCGCAAGCCGAAAAAGCCACCAGCATTTTCTTTATTGCTGTCTGCGCTTGCGGCATTAACACTTACCGCTGGTTATCTTATGGCCGCCATCACCACGATTCAGACGTTCACTCTGCTGACTCTGCCGATTATCGGCCTGACTATTATTGGCACTTATTTTCTATATACGCAGCTTAGCGTGGCGATCATTCGGCTGTTGCAGCGTCGCAAAAGCTTTTATTACCGTCGCACGAATATGCTGATCGTTTCCCAATTGGCATTTCGTATGAAAGATAATTCGCGCATTTTGTTTGTCGTGACCGTGCTTAGTGCCATCGTTATGAGCGCTGCCAGCACCGTTTACGTATTCCAGAAGGTACAGAGAGATCAGATCCTCGAGCAAACGCCTTATACGGTCGGTTATATAGAAGCAGGAGAGGGCCACCCGGTCATGGACCCGGCGAAAGCGGAAGCACTTTTGACGCAAGGTGAAACACGCATTGCCGAGAAGGCTGTTGTGCAAGGTTTACACGTAGAGCAGGTTGTGGCGAAGGCTGCTGGCTGGGACAAAGCGAACCCGGGGCAAGCGATGTTGATGTCGCTGAGTGACTATAATCGATTTGCAGCGCGGATGGGCCTGCCGAAGCGAGAGTTGCAGGCAACAGGCAATCAGAGTGATACGGGAACAGGCTTCCTTGTCCCTCCTTACAGATATGTACCTGGCATGGACAACGGCGAAGGCAGCCTGGCTGAGGGTGTCATTGGCGGTAAAACGCTGCGCTTGAAGCTGACTGCAACTGCCTTTAGCAGCGTCATCAGTCAGGAGGCGCAGGCGAGTTGGCTACTAGTCATTCCTGACATTCAGATGGATATGTGGAAAAAGGACGCTCTGTCATCGGCTGAACTCCGCTTCTACGGGTTCGAGTTGGAGCAATGGGAAGATCAACAGGCAGCCGTGACTCGTTTCAAAGGGGCGGTACCAGAGCAGCAGCTGAAACAAGTGCAAGATTACCGGATTACCTACTATAAAGATATGGTACAGGCAATCGGTCTTACCGTATTTATCGGCCTGTTCATCAGCGGCCTGTTCTTCATCGCATCCGGCAGTCTGCTATACTTCAAGCTGTTTACCGAGCTGCAGGAAGATCGTAATCAATTCCGTGCTCTGAAACGGATCGGCCTCACTGCGGGTGAGCTTCGTCGCATCGTTGCCATCCAAGTCGGTGTGATTTATCTGGTGCCCTGTCTCGTCGGCATTGTGCATAGCTTATTCGCCATGCTGGCTCTCGGCACGCTGCTAATGCAGCCGGTTTGGATGTACGGTCTTATCATTATGGGCATATACATTTTAATGCAGACTGTGTATTGCTTGATCTCCTTGACGATGTACTCGCGAAGTATTTTGCGTGATGCAGCGGTGTAAAAAAGGGACAGTCTCTTCTGTTTTGTTGTGAAAGTTCCTATCACTTCGCTTCAACACTAGCAAAGCTTGGAGCACCTCAGCTTGGTCCACGTACATCCTTACGGAACTGAGAGAGCTTATTTCCCCTAAAAACGGGCTACAAATTATGTAACGGACTTGAGCAGCGTTATTAGAGTCACAATGATGATAGTAGCGGTATCGTCAAGGCATTAATTCATGCAAGAGTGAAGCTCAATGCTCCACAGATTCGAAAACGACTCAGCGCCATCAGCCTATCTGGTACTGGCGGCCTAAATAACTAAGGGGCTGTCCCTAAGTCATCTGAAGATGACTTTTGGGACAGCCCCTTGCAGGCTTAAGCTCGTATTCGCTTAATGCTCGGAACGGTTGCGCGACAGCAGCAAGAAGGAGCCTCCAAGAATAAGGGCGAGGGCGGCATAAGGAAAGAGCGAGCCTAGTCCGCTCGATATAGCGCTGATGGAGAAAACAGCGCCGAACAGCAAGCTAAGTACGAGTAAAATGTTGATCGGAATCAGCAACCAGCGGTTGCGATTGCCGAACCAATAAAATTCCCACAGGCCGAAGGCGACGGCGAAGATGAAGCCAGGCCAAATATATTCCCAGTTATCCAGCAGCATAGCGAACTGGAAGAGGACGCCGTCTACCAGTAAGATGCCGCCGGGTATGAGCAGGCCGGGAGCCCTGCGTTGTAGCATGGAGAAGTACATCCAGTGAAAGAAAATTCCGAGCGGGATGATGAACAGACTTGGCCAGAAATGGCCGAATATATCGCCAGGCCCGATCCTCGTTCCCTGCTGGAGCATCAGATAAGCTCCGAGCAGCACGAGCGCCGCTCCAACAACGGCTTTCGCTTGACGGTTCATAATAAATAATCCACCTTTCCAGATCCGATTCGATTTCCTTTACTCTACCAGTGCTAAGCCCAATTGTCCTCCTCCCCGAGACGGAGAGGAATCAGACCTCTGGTCTGAAAGCTGGGGCTTCAGCACGGTGCATAGCCGGCTTCAACATGGCAGCATAACCGGGCTTCAGCAGGATACATAGCGGGGCTTCAACATGGCAGCATAACCGGGCTTCAGTCTTAGGCTAGCAGCAGTCTAGCGGTTTGAAGGCGATAATTCAGGCGTTTGCGCCTTGGACAGTCATCCAAGAGAACGAGTGTCTGGAAGCATAGAATAGTGTAGTAGAGGAAAGGAGATTTCGAGAAACATGGAAGATAATCGGATAGATACAACGGCTGTTGTCCCTGCAATCACAATTGAGATGGCGCCTTCTTATGAGGCACACGTTGTTCCAGTCCCCATAGCAGTTGAGCCTGCTCCGATCTATGATCCGGCAGCAGCAATTGCTGTGCCTGAAGCTGTTGCAACACCTGAAGCTATAGCGGCGACACCTAATATGGTCCCGCCTCCGCAGCCTGAGGCTATTTCCCCTATCCCGGAGATCGACGAAGAGATGGTCCATGTGCAAAGGGCGCTAATGAATCCATTTCCCAAAGGAGCGGCTGGAACTGGGCGCATGCTGTCCAGTAAATGGGCCAAAACCGCTGTACTGCTGTCTCATCCTTCGATTGCTCCGCATATTCCGCCGACCCGCTTATACTCGGAGGCAAATCTCAAAACGATGCTGGATCAACATAGTATGGTCGTCATCAAGCCTGTACGCGGGACGGGAGGCATCGGGGTCATCAAAATAAGCCGAGTTGACGGCGGGTACAGCTATACCGTCAGCTCAAGTACACGCAGAGTTTCCACGATCGGTACCTTGCATCATGCGGTCAAACCGCTGCAGAAGGGCCGTCCCTATATGATCCAGAAGGGCATTCATCTTGCTACGATAGCGGGGCGTCCTATTGATTACCGCGTGAAGGTTGTAAAAAAAGGCGGAAAATGGGAATTTCGCGCAATGGTCGGCCGCGTGGCCCGCGCAGGACTGTTTGTCACCAATCTATGCCGTGGCGGCAGGCAGGTGACCTCAGCTCAAGGAATCAGCCGCTCGCTGCCCCATGTCTCAGTGGCCGCTAAAAAGCAGGAAATGCGCAACTTGACCAATCTGTCCGTTTCTTTGTTGGAAACCCACTTTCCCGGAATCGGGCAGCTTGGTTTTGATTATGGTCTGGACAAGAGCGGGAAGATATGGATTTTTGAGGTTAATACAAGGCCAAAATAAGAAAAAGATTACCCGGAAACAAATAGCTTGAAACGAAACTCTATTGAAAGAAAGCTAATCAAGGAAGAAATATCCATAAAACTTATTTATCACTAGTTTTTCAATTTTGCTTGTGTATAACTATATCCACATCATCCCCCAGGTATTTCCTCTGAATTTCACCTGTACCCACAATTTGTACACATCTTGTCCACTAGTTCATGTGGATAACAGAACGCTTGTTCCTCGAAAAGCTGTCATGCTAAGATTGGGAAGCACACTCACCCTGATCGGAGAGGAGGCTGGTAAGATGGAGCTGTTGTCTGACGAACTGCTGATCGAGACTTACTTCAGTGCCGTCCAGTTCAATCTGGACAAAGAATTTATTAAGCTGCTTGCAGGCGAGATCAAGCGCAGACAACTGAACCCGGAGATGATTCGACTAGGAGCCTGAACCCGAAGTGACGCCTGAGAAGTAGGCCGAACAGACAGTCCGGCCAGCCGGAATGAACCGGGAGCGGAGGTTTATCGCTCTAATGGAATGCTGGCTTTGCTGCTGCGCGAACAGACGGTACAATACAGCCTATGAATGCAAACTGGTTCCACTTGCCGCTCTCCTTCAGGAGTGTCCGTGAATACGGACGCCGCCGGTCCGTATGGTGAATACGGATCTGCTAAATCCTGCTCGGGGCCGCAATCGACAAGCGGCTCCAGGCAGTAGCAACAGGCCAGCTCAAGAGGTCGAATGCCATTGCATACGGGACACAACATAAGAAGGGTATCCTTCCTCTCTGTTATCAGATGAGGAGTAGGATACCCTTGCTGTTTTGGGATTAATCTATTGTGAACAATTATAGCTTGAGATTGCTGCTATGACCGGGAGACAGCTTGGCTGTCGGGTCGATATATACTTTGGCATTGTTGATCGCGGTTGGCGCTTCACCAAAACCGACGGCGATCAGCTTGAGCTTGCCGGGATAGGTTGTGATGTCACCGGCCGCGAAGATGCCTGGGATCGAAGTTTCCATGCGAGTGTCGACAACGATGCTGCCACCTTCTATGTCGAGTCCCCATTCGGCGATCGGGCCGAGTGAGGAGACGAAGCCAAAGTTTACGATGACGGCATCAACATCAAGCTTCTGCTGCTCGCCTGTTTTGACATGGGCAAGCGTCACCTGCTCGATGTACACCTCGCCCTCCATGCGAACGATTTCCATCGGCACGAGTACTTTTACGGATGAGGCATTCAGCTTCTCAACGCTATGCTCATGAGCGCGGAATTTATCCCGGCGATGGATAAGCGTTACACTCTCGGCGATCGGCTCCAGCATGAGCGCCCAGTCTACAGCGGAGTCTCCGCCGCCGCTGATCAGCACGTTTTGGCCTTTGAACTGCAGCAGATCACTCACAAAATAATACAGGTTGCGCTTCTCGTACAGCGCAGCCTCCGGCAACTCCAGGCGGCGAGGCTCGAACGCGCCGACACCTGCAGTAATAATGACCGCTCGGGCGAGATGCGAGCCCTTGTCGGTTTGGATTTCGAAATGGCGTTCATCATGCTTGATAAGCCCGGTTACCTTTTCATCCAGGCATACTTCTTGGGGGAAATGCTCCATCTGTCGCCGCAGGGAATCGACCAGCTCCTGAGCGGTTACTTTCGGAAATCCGGCTACGTCATAGATGTATTTCTCGGGGTACAACGCTGCAAGCTGACCGCCCAACTGGGGCATACTTTCAATCAGCTTCACCGAGGCTTGACGCATGCCTCCGTAGAATGCTGCGAACATTCCTGCAGGTCCTCCACCGATAATTGCAATATCTGCCGGTTCCACATTCAGATCGACCTTCGTCATCTGTCGCACCTCCAGATCTTTAGCTTTACATTTCCAATTATACGCTCCTTGCACGGCACTTGAAAGCGCGGCTGATGGGAGCTGTTTTGTATGTTCTTCTAATTAATTTCGTAGGAATTGACCTTGAAGTGCCGTTCGAACTTTTGTTATCATGTCTGAGAGTAGAGATGGATTGGAAGGGACACCATATGAGCAATATACCAAAGATCGTCATATTAGGAGCTGGATACGGCGGTATTTTGACCGCTCTCAAGCTTCAAAAACAGCTCAACTACAACGAAGCTGACGTTACCCTGGTTAACAAACATGATTATCATTATATTACGACTCATTTGCATATGCCTGCGGCTGGAACGGACAATCCGGAAAATGCCCGCGTGAATATTTCCAAGCTGATCGACGAGTTCAAAATCGATTTTGTGAAGTCCACCGTGGTGCAAATTCGCACGCAGGACAAAAAAGTCATTCTGGAGGACGGAACGCTCTCTTATGACTATTTAGTCATCGGTATGGGCGGCGAGCCAGAGACATTCGGCATCCCGGGTCTTGCCGAGCATGCGATGAGTATCCGCAGCATCAACTCGGTGCGTTTGATCCGCGAGCATATCGAGTATCAGTTCGCCCGTTACAAGCGCGAGCCGCATCGCACCGACTACCTGACGTTCATCGTTGGCGGCGCTGGTTTTACCGGTATCGAGTTTGTCGGTGAGCTGGCCGATCGCATACCGCAGTTATGCCGCGAGTTCGACGTGGACCGCTCGCTAGTGAAGCTGTACAACATCGAGGCAGCTCCTTCAGCGCTGCCGGGCTTTGATCCTGAACTGGTACAGTACGGCATGGACGTGTTGACGAAAAAAGGTGTTATTTTCCGCATCGGCACGGCAATTAAGGAATGCTCACCAGACGGCGTCATCGTCGGCGACGGTGAAGAGATCCGCTCCAAAACCGTCATTTGGACCGGCGGCATCCGCGGCAATCGACTCATCGAGGAAGCTGGCTTTGAGACGATGCGTGGCAGAGTCAAGGTGGATGAATTTTTGCGGGCTCCCGGACACGAGAATATTTATATTATCGGCGACAATTCGCTCATGTTCAATGAAGAGGGCCGGCCATATCCGCCTACCGCCCAAATCGCTATGCAGCAAGGCGTAGCAAGCGCCCATAATCTAGTCGCAGCCATTCGCAACCAACCGCTGAAGTCGTTTGCTTTTAGCAACAAGGGTACGGTCGCTTCGCTCGGCAAAGGCGAGGGCATCGGAGTCGCAATGGGCAAAAAATACCAGGGACGCAAAGCCGCTTGGCTCAAAAAGCTGATCGACCTTCGCTATCTGTTCATCATCGGCGGTATCACGCTCGTGCTGCGTAAAGGGAAGTTCCTCTAATGCGGCACTGTAGCGTGCAAGTACGTGGTTTGCTGACGAGGGATGAGCTGGATCGTTATAATGCGCTCATGGAGATTGGTTCTTACCTGGAATCACAGAATCGCTACGATCTGGCCTACACGATTCAGAAGGAAGTAGATTTGCTCATCATTCCTGGTATAGAGCGCCTGAAGGAAAAGGGCCGACAGCGCGACCGGGATACGGAGTTATATCTCAGCAGCAAAAGGGAAGCCTCTAACAGCAACGATCCTTATGCTGATGACGAAGAGGATGACGACGAGCTCTAGCCGTAGGCTAGAGCTCTCTTTTACTTACTTATTGTTGCAGAGAGCGAGCTTATTCAGTTGACGGAGTGTGACATTCTGACGGGATTGCTGAATCGTAGAGGACATGAAGTCGGCGATCTCGTGCTTGTAGAATTTGCTAATCGTATCAAGAAAGCGGTTCGCGAATCCGATCTGATTGCGCGCGTTGGCGGCGATGAGTTCGTGGTGAAAGAAAGTGAGAGTGAAGTTGTGCATATTAGAGTAGCAAATGAATTCGACTACCCGGCTTTAAGAAAGATCTATTCGGAATCCCGTCGTGAAAGTTTTCATTGGGCGGATAGAGAAGCAATGACTTTAGAAGACTTTGATAAGCATACAGAAGGTGAGTATATTATTTTGGCAGAGGAAAATAAGCAAATCCTCGGATTTGCTTCTCTGTATTTGCCGGATAACTTTATCCATAATTTATTTGTCCATCCCGATTTCTCCGGTAAAGGCGCGGGTGGTCTGTTGCTCCATGCGTCTATAGAGAAAATGAAAAAACCGATTAGATTGAAGTGCGTATCAGCAAACTATGCGGCGATGAATTTTTATGAGAGTAAGGGTTGGAAGAAAGTTGTTGAAGAAGGTAAACCGCAAGAAAAATATTGGCTTATGGAATACAATTGACCACTCTGCGCGGGGTTTTCTTTTATTGAACTATCGTAACCGTTAGGTTCCAAAACTACCTCAGAAATTACTCCCGTACTTCCAACCAGACTACTCGGCCAATCCAACGAGCTACCACTTAGCAATAAGCTCGGCTTGCGGCCGACAACCTGCTTCAGAAGATGGAGGTACTTGTTCGTTCTCTCTGCCGGCTCCGAATAATGCCGCCCCAGTGCGTAGTCAGCGAGCACCTGAATTCCCTCCAGCGTGCCCCACTGCGCGGTGAATTAGGACGTACCCACACGCAAATGACTCGCTGCCTTAATTTTTTTAGGACAACCAGAGCGCTCTGAGTTACGCTAATGATGAAGCGAGACGATAGGAGCTGTCACCAAAAATAAGGGAAGAGACTAAGCCCAGCTCAGTCTCTTCCCGTCTTGCTGATACAGCTTGATTTATACGCTCAGCAGTTGCTCCAGCTTGCGAGCATCCAGCAGGTTGCCGACATAGAAGTCGCCAAAGTCGCCATAGCGGGCGCTTACTTCGTCGAAGCGCATTTCATAGATCAGCTTTTTGAACTGGAGAGCGTCCTCGGCGAACAAAGTCACGCCCCACTCCCAGTTGTCGAAGCCGACTGAGCCGCTAATGATCTGTTTCACCTTGCCAGCGTATTGGCGGCCGATCATGCCATGGCTGCGCATCATCGTGCGACGATCGTCCATGCTCAGCATGTACCAGTTGTCGCCGCCGTCACGGCGTTTGTTCATCGGATAGAAGCAAATATGGCGGGCTTTAGGCAGCGTTGGCTTGAGGCGCGCGATAATATCCGGGTTCATCAGCGGATCTTCGCCGGGCTTGCTCATGTAGTTGCTTAGCTCCACGATACTAACATAGGAGTAAGCAGCTTTTGTGTAATCAGCCAACGGGCTTTTGTTGAAGCTCGTTTCCAACTCATTCAGCTCCTCCAACGTCTCGCGGAGATGCATAATGACGAAGTCAGCCTTTTGACCAACAATGGAATAAAAAGCGGTGCTTCCCTTGCGCTCTTGCTCCTCAGCAGACCAGGAAGCGAGCATGGATCCAATGGAATCGAGAGCAGCAGCCCGGTTGTCAGCTCCAGCTTGTTTCCAGGCTTGCCAGTCAATTGTACGGAAATCATGAAGGACGTACCAGCCCTCCAGCGTTTGTGCAGCGTCACTCATCGTATTAACTTCTCCTTCCATAATAAAAGACGGCTCTTAACAGCTGACCCGTATTCTCTGGACATAAGGGCATAACTAACACCCATTGTATCCCAACCGGCTTCCGTACTTCAACCAACGACCTATTCACAAATTGACTTGCTGAAAGGCTTGGCATAAACTTAGAAGCAACGCTATCCGAAGGGATGATCGGCCGCATGCTTCAAATCGCGATTGCGATGGTGCTGTTTTTTGTGATGATGTTTGGAATCGGCTTCATTCTTAACATGTTGATGAAAACGACCTGGTTCCCCATCTACCTGTTTGTTATTGTGCTCGTACCGCTTTACATATGGTCCACCTGGGATCGGGGTTTGAGCTTCACTGCCAATTTCTCCGAGTTCACCTTTATCGACTGGCTGCCTGTCGTTGCCGCTCTTGTCGGTGCTTATGTGAGCGGGTATGCAATTCGCGCTTTACGGATCGGCGGTTACAAAATGTTCTAAAGCAACGTCCGTACATGCGGCGTGCTTTCGCTTAAGAGCTCAGACGAGCCCTGCTGCGGAGCGCGTCGCATGTTTTTTTCGGCGGTGGCGAAGGCCATTCCTCGCTAGTAAATTGGAAGTCAGTTCCGCTTTGCTTTTGTTGGCGAATGCTGTCGGATGAAGCTTCTCTATGGTACACTGATAGGACGGATTAAACGGGAAAAGGGAGGGGAGGAACGCTTATGCGTATAGGAAGTAAGCTGAATTTTACGGAGCATCATCGATTTTGCGTATACCGCAATTTCTCGCTTAGCCCGCTTGACCAGCGGATGCTGACGCTGATTTATCAGCCGATGAGCGGTGCCTCCGCCTCCTCTCTCTATCAGCTTCTTTATTACCAGGTAGCAGAGGGCTTCAGCGGTTATTCGCCGCTTGATACGCAGCGACGCCTGTTTCTAGGTCTTGGCCTCGACTTGAGCGAAACGGGACGAACGGAACTGGTGCGCTGCACTTCTGTGCTGGAAGCGTTAGGCCTTCTGACTACCTGCCGGCTGTATTTGCCGGGGCAGGAGGAGGTTGCGTATGAGTATGAGCTGCATGCGCCGCAATCCCCTGCGGAGTTTTTCCGCAATCAGCATCTGAGCATGCTGCTGCGTGACAAGGTCGGCAAGTACGGCGTCGTGGCGCTCCAGGATTCTCTGTTTCAGCGTGAGCCGGATGAGCTTGCTCAGCATGAGCTGCAGCGGGAGAACATTACGATGCCGTTCTACGAGCTGTTCCGCCTCAGCGCCGCAGTGGATGCAGAGCTGGAGCAAGCGCTGGAGGAGACGGCGCCCGTGCGCAAAACTCCCGCGCCAGCACAGCAACCGAGTGCTGGCATCGAGTATGGAGACATTCTTTACCGCTTCCCGCGGGGGTCGCTCAATCGACCTTATGTCGAGCGGCTGCGAGGCGACAAGGATGCACTGGCTCAGCTTAATTACATCGCCTACAAATACGAGATCGGCGCGGCCGATTTATGCCGGCTGCTGGACGAGGACTACGCCTTCGATAGCAGCGGCAGCCTATTGACCGACGAGCTGCAGTTGAAGGCGGCCCAGCTTTACCGGCTGGATCGCAAACGCGAAGGCGAGCGGCGCGCGAGCAGCGCCGCACTGCAGCAGGAGGAAAGCGAGCAGGATGTGCCGGAGCAAGGCGTGCAGGCGGAGCATTATTTGCCGGTGCCAGCCCAGCTCACCGGCCGCTGCGACATCCAGCAGTACAATATGCTGATGCGCAATGAGCCGCATACACGTTTCTTGCGGCGCTTTTTCCCGGGCGCGGTGCCCGATTGGATCGAGCGGCAATTCGAGCGGATCGATATCCATTATCGGCTGCCGGCTCCGGTCATTAATGTGCTGGTCCACTACGTGTTCGGCATGAAGGGCACTTCCCGCGTGACCAAAACGTTCATCGAAGCGGTTGCCTCCAACATGCTCGTGCAGCAAGTGGACGAGTTCGAGAAAGCAGTGCTCTACGTTCGCAGCCAGCAGGAGTTGGAACGCGGCAAAGAAGCGCAAAGTGAGGGCGGCGCTCGAACTGGCGGTCGTACCGCTGCCGCTGCTGGCGGAGCCCGCTCCGGAGGCGGCTATCGGCGCGGAGCAGCCGGCATTCCCCGTAAGCCGGTGCTGCCGGTGGCGGGCGAGGATGCTTCGTCGGATCAGGATATTTCCGACGAGGAGCTGGAAGAGATGCGCAAGCTAGCGCGCAAGCTGGACGGCCGTTAGTTGTGATAGAGCTCATGAGAAAGGAGGCGGGTGCAAATGGAGTCGTTGAAGGATCTGTTGAAGTCGATGCCCGGCGGGAATAAGATCCGTGCCAAGGCATCCGAGCAGCTGAGTGAGCTCATGAACGATCCTAAAGTCCGCAAGCTGCAGGAGCAATTTCCGGAGCTGAATGAAGATGTGCTGCGCCGGAATTCGAATTCGGTCTACCAGTATGTCCGAGAGCACCGCAACTGTACCGATTGCCCGGGACTGGATCAATGCCCGAATGATTTTCAGGGGCATTATACATTGCTATCGGCGGATACCTCGGCCGGAGAGCTGCGGCTGATCGATCGGAAGACGGCATGCCGCAAGTTTATTGCCCGCCGCAATGAGGAGCAGATCCGCTCGCGGATTCGTAGCTTTTATGTCAGTGAGCGGACGCTGGCGGATTCCTATTCGGCAGACGAGATTTTAATGAAGGATCGCGCCCGCTCGCAGGCTGTTATGAAGCTGCTTGAATACATCCGGCGGACTAAGGAGCAGGGCTTGGGGACCGAGGGACTGTATTTGACGGGCTCCTTCGGAACCGGTAAAACCTTCCTCATGGGTTACATGCTCGGCGAACTCGCGAAGATCGGTTATTCCGGCGTCATCGTGTACATGCCGGACTTCGTGGAAGATCTCAAGGCAATGTTCGGCGAGCCGGCGCGCCTGAAGGAAACAATCGACCTCATGAAAGAAGCCGACATTTTGATTTTCGACGACATCGGCGCCGAGAATTTGAGTCCCTGGGTACGCGACCACGTGATGGGCGCGATTCTCAACTACCGGATGGAGCGCAAGCCGACGTTTTACACGTCTAACCATGCGTTGGATGATCTGGAGCAGCATTTCAGCTTCACGAGCAAAGACGGCGAGGAGTACCATAAAGGCCGCCGGATCATGGATCGGATTCGCCCGTTCGTTGATGTCATCCTGGTCAAAGGCACCAATAAGCGCGGACGCAAAGAAGAGGGCGGCGGAGCAGGTTAAAGGTTTCGTTGTATCGCCTACCTCCAACAGGAGATGTATGTTTTTCCCACACGCAAGCCGATGATTGGCTTAGCGAACAGGGGAGGACAGCATCTCCTTTTTTATTTTCCGAGGGACGATGAAGCCTTGCACCCCGCTATAAGCTGCTCTTATAACTTTGATAACATCCGCTGAAAAAATCCGTTGACACCAATAGGAATAGACTGGTATGATTTGATCCATAATCCAACTAAACAGCTAGGAATTAACGGCTTGTTTCCGGAACACCGGTATGAGCGGACCAACTAAACCAAGGGGTGTATTTCAATGACACAGAAAAAAACCAGCTCTCTGAAGCTGCCTGTTCTGCTTCTCACCACTTCGCTCGTTCTTGGTCTGGCAGCCTGCGGCTCCGGAAACAGCAACTCAAACAATGGTGGATCTGGCAGTACGAATACTCCGGCAGAAAATACAGGGGCAAACGCGGCCAACAATGCCAATACAGGCACTGAAGCCACCACGGCACCCAAAGAGCCAGTCGAGCTGCTTAACGTATCCTATGACCCGACACGCGAACTGTACGTTTCATTCAATGCCGCTTTTGCGAAGTACTGGAAGGAAAAAACCGATCAGGAAGTGACGATCAAGCAGTCGCATGGCGGTTCCGGCAAACAGTCGCTGTCTGTGATCGGTGGCCTGAAGGCCGACGTAGTAACGCTGGCTCTTGGTTACGACATCGATGCGATAGCCGAGCGTGGGCTCATAAACAAGGACTGGAAGTCCAAGTTCCAGTCCAATAGCGCTCCTTACACGTCTACGATCGTATTCCTCGTCCGTAAAGGCAATCCAAAAGGCATTAAAGATTGGAACGATCTCGTAAAGCCTGACGTCGAGGTTATTACGCCGAACCCGGCAACATCCGGCGGCGCACGCTGGAACTACTTGGCGGCATGGGGATATGCGCAGAAGCAGGATGGCGGAGACGAGACCAAAACGAAGGAGTTCATGAAACAACTATTCCAAAACGTACCGGTGCTTGATTCCGGAGCCCGTGGGTCAACAACGACGTTCACTGAGCGCGGCATCGGCGACGTGCTTCTAGCCTGGGAGAACGAGGCGTTCCTATCTCAGAAAGAGCTTGGAGATAAATTCGAGATCGTGTACCCATCGCTGAGCATTTTGGCGGAGCCACCGGTAGCGGTCGTGGATAAAGTTGTGGATGACAAGGGCACTCGCGAAGTAGCCGAGGAGTATTTGAAGTATCTGTACACCGAGGAAGGGCAGAGGATCGCTGCTGATAATTTTTATCGTCCGATAAACCCTGACATCGCTGCTCAGTACAAGGATAAATTCAAAGAGCTAGAGCTGCTGCAGATTGATAAAGACTTTGGCGGCTGGGCGGAAGCACAGAAGAAACACTTTGCCGAGGGCGGAACGTTTGATGAAATCTATAAGCCGGGTTCTAAATAAACCTTTGAACTGCTCGATTCACTCATTCTGTACAGGAGCTGACTTCACATGAAAGGTTCCCGGACTCGCAGTGTTTTGCCTGGCTTTGGCCTCACAATGGGCATCACGGTGTTCTACCTTGGCATTATCGTGCTTATCCCGCTATCCTGCGTCATCCTGAAAACGATGGAGCTCAGCCCGGGGGAGTTCTGGTCAACCGTGACCGCTCCCCGGGTTGTGGCCTCTTATCGGATCAGTTTGCTGACCTCGCTTGCCGCTGCGCTGGTCAATGTCGTGTTCGGCCTCATTGTTGCCTGGGTGCTGGTACGGTACAACTTCCCCGGCAGGCGGTTTCTCGACAGCCTCGTTGATCTGCCCTTCGCGCTGCCGACAGCAGTTGCGGGCATTGCCCTGACAGCGATCTATGCACCGAACGGCTGGATTGGCCAGTGGCTGGAGCCGCTCGGCATTAAGGTCGCGTTCACTCCGCTTGGTATTACAATCGCGCTTATATTTATCGGTCTTCCCTTCATCGTTCGGACGGTGCAGCCGGTGCTGCAGGATCTGGACAAAGAAATGGAGGAGGCAGCCGTCATGCTCGGCGCAGGCCGCTGGCGCACGGTGCTTCGCGTTGTGCTACCAGAGCTGACTCCCGCTCTGCTGACCGGTTTTGCTCTTGCTTTTGCGCGAGGAATCGGCGAGTATGGCTCGGTCGTGTTTATTTCCGGCAATATGCCGATGAAAACGGAGATCGCTCCACTGCTCATTATGACCCGTCTGGAGTCATTCGAGCTTGAACAAGCGACGGCTATAGCGGTTATGCTGTTGCTGATGTCTTTTGCCATGCTGCTTCTCATCAACTACATCCAGTGGCGCGCCGGCAAGCGCGCTCTGGCGGAATAGGAGGAGCACTCACATGGCTGGTGGAATCGCAACCTCTCGTCCCGCACATGGCGCTCCAACTACAGAGCGAGGAAGGCCGACATCGGAGTCGCCTGCCGTCAAATGGCTGCTCATCACCATCGCTGTCATTTTTCTCGCTGCTGTTGTGCTGCTGCCGCTCATTACCGTATTCGTGGAAGGACTCAAGCGCGGCTGGAATGTTTATATCAGTGCAATGACTGATCCCGACGCGGTGTCGGCGCTCAAGCTCACGTTGCTCGTGGCCGTTATCGCCGTGCCGCTCAACACGATTTTTGGCATCGCTGCTTCATGGCTGATCGCCAAGTTTTCCTTCAGGGGCAAAAATCTGCTGCTCACCCTGATTGATCTACCTTTCTCTGTATCGCCGGTTATTGCCGGCTTCATGTTTTTGCTGCTCTTCGGCGCACAAGGTTATCTCGGCCCGTGGTTTGACGAGCGTGGATTGCAGATTGTATTTGCTCCGCCGGGCATTATTTTGGCGACGATGTTTGTCACGTTTCCGTTTGTTGCCCGGGAGCTGATCCCACTCATGCAAGCTCAGGGGACCCAGGAGGAAGAGGCGGCCGCAACGCTTGGAGCGAAAGGCTTCCGAATCTTCTGGAGTGTAACTTTGCCTAATATCAAATGGGCGCTGCTTTATGGACTCGTGCTTTGCAATGCACGGGCCATGGGCGAGTTCGGCGCTGTCTCGGTTGTATCCGGCCATATCCGCGGCGAGACGAATACGCTGCCGCTGCATGTAGAGATTTTGTACAACGAATATCAGTTTTCGGCTTCCTTCGCAGCGGCATCGCTGCTCATGTTGCTTGCGCTGCTCACACTGGGAGCCAAAAGTCTTGTGGAATGGAAAACCGCTCAGCGGAATCAAGATTTGGAGGGGTAAAACATGGCTAAACCTGTGGAATTGGACGAAGCATGGCTGGACCGCATTGCGGATCAGGTCAACGGTTTGGAGTACGGCTCCGTACTCATTACGGTGCATGACGGACGCATCGTACAAATAGACCGTACGGAACGCAAGCGGTTTGACCCGGCGCTGGGCCGACAGCAGACTTCAACGCCTGCAGCCAGCCAGTCTTAATCGGGCAGTCAGCCTAAAGGTAAAAGGCTATGCGGTTAAAGCGGCTGCTCTCCCTTTATAGTTTGGAATATCTAAAAACCCCTCGGACCGAAGTCCGAGGGGTTCATTGCATTTGTTTAAAAAGAGCGATAGTTAGTCACCGATCATATATTTGACGATGACCATAATAATATAAGCTACGGTCATGAATCCGAGCATGCCGCCGAATCCGAACATGAGATCCTTCAGATCGTCGCGCGGTTCCTCATTAACATGCTCGCGCGGATCTCTGACGTTGACGTTCTCCATTGTGCGTCCTCCTCGCTTCAATATCGCTGTCCCAGCACTCACGGCGCTTATGTACAGTTCCACGGGATCAGCCGCTATCGTGACAACTTTTATTAGTATACCCAGAGTTCGGAACTTATGTAAAGGCGAATTTTGCCTTAGATCTTGCTTTGCTGTGGTACAATAGACGATACGGCTAGTCAGCGGAATTACTCCGCCTGCCGCGGAGGGGAGGCTTCTCAAGCGATGGATCACATCAAGGACAAGCTGGCGTTATTGCCCGATCAGCCGGGCTGTTATCTGATGAAAAACGGCGAAGGCACCATCATTTACGTAGGCAAGGCCAAGGTGCTCAAAAACCGGGTCCGCTCTTATTTTAACGGTACGCATAACGGCAAAACGCAGCGTCTCGTCTCGGAAATTCGGGACTTTGAATATATTGTTACCGGAAGCAACGTGGAAGCGCTCATCCTGGAGTGCAACTTGATCAAGCAGTATCATCCGCGCTATAACGTATTGCTCAAGGATGACAAAACGTTTCCTTATATCAAAATAACGAACGAGAAACATCCCAAGCTTGAGGTTACGCGGAGAATTATTAAGGATAAGGGCAAGTACTTCGGCCCTTACCCGAACGCCTATGCAGCACAGCAGACAAAAAAGCTGCTGGATCGACTTTACCCGCTGCGCAAATGCAACACGCTGCCAGACAAAGTTTGCCTGTATTATCATCTCGGCCAGTGCATTGCGCCTTGCGAGTTCGAGATCGAGCCAGGCACGTATGAGGCGATGGTGCAGGAGATCACTCGGTTTTTGAACGGCGGGCAGGATGAGGTAAAGGCTGAGCTGCAGCGCAAAATGGGCGTGGCGGCAGAAGCAATGGAGTTCGAGCGCGCCAAGGAATACCGTGATCAGATTCAAGCCATCGACGCAGTGATGGAGAAACAAAAGATCACACTGTCCGACGCGCTGGATCGCGACGTGTTCGGCTACGCCACCGACAAGGGCTGGATGTGTGTGCAGATTTTATATATGCGCAGCGGCAAGCTCATCGAGCGGCGTACGTCCTCATTCCCATATTATGGGGAGGCCTATGACGACTTCATGACGTTCGTCACCCAATACTATAGTGACAATCCGGCACTGCCCAAAGAAATTTTACTGCCGCTGCCGGAAGCGATTCAGGTAGTTCAAGCAGTAGCGGCCAGCCCTGCGGTTGAAGCTGGTATGCCGGATGCAGCAGCCGTAAGCTCCTCTGAAGGGGGGGCCAGCCATCCAGCGGCGGCATCAGGGGCCAGCTCTAAAGACGAAGCTGGCATAACGAACGCAGCAGCACCCAGCTCTTCTGAAGAGGGAGCCAGCCTTCCGGCTACAACGTTGCGCGAAACCTTTAAGCTCGTCAGCAGCTTAGACGCCTCCGACGTGGCGGAACCTTCCGAGCCGGAACCGGCTCCTAGCACCGCAGCTGAGGACGTGCGCACCGCATTGCAGAGCTGGCTGAAGGTTAAGGTGTTCATGCCGCAGCGCGGCCGCAAACGCGATGTTGTCGCCATGGCGGAGGGCAACGCCAAGGTCACGCTCGACGAGAAGTTCAAGCTGATCGAGCGCGATGAAGAGCGCAGCGTCAAAGCTTCCTCTGGTCTGGCTGCCTATCTGGGCATGACAGATATTCGCCGTATTGAGGCTTTTGACAACTCGAATATTCAAGGCACAAATCCCGTCTCGGCAATGGTCGTGTTCACGGAAGGCAAGCCGGATAAGAAAGAGTATCGCAAGTATAAGGTGCGGACCGTGCAAGGGCCGGATGATTATGAGACGATGCGTGAGGTCATCCGCCGCCGGTATGAGCGGGTGCTTAAGGAAGGACTGCCTCTGCCGGATCTCATCGTTGTGGACGGCGGCAAAGGGCAGATCAGCGCAGCGGTCGACATTCTCGAAAATGAGCTGGGCCTGCATGTACCGGTATGCGGTCTCGTTAAGGATGCCAAGCATAAAACGGCGCAGCTCATGGTAGGCGATCCGCCGGAGCCGATCATACTTCCTCGCGACAGCCAGGAATTCTATTTGCTGCAGCGCATCCAGGAGGAGGTGCATCGCTTTGCGATCACCTTCCATCGCGAGCAGCGCGGCAAGTCGATGGTGGAGTCACGCCTGGACTCCATTTCCGGTATCGGCGAGAAGCGGCGCCAACAGCTGCTCAAGCACTTCGGCTCGCTAAAGAAAATCCGCGAGGCATCGGTAGATGATTTTCGTCCACTCGGCATCGGTGACAAGCTAGCCCAGCGAATTGTCGATGAGCTGCGTGAAGAGTAGCCGTTCACACGTATCGGACCTGAGAAGTCTTATTTCAGCAAAATGGATGATGCGCTCCCCAGTTTCCCTAGTATTGGAGAAGTTGAAGCTGTTGAAGAGAAACGATAGGAACTTTCATAAAAAGATGGGGCTGTACCAAAAGTCATCGTTAGATGACTCAGGTACAGCCCTTTTAGCATTACAATAGCGTACCGTTCAGGTCGCTTAAAACTTTCACCTACACAGGAGCCAGAGGCCCAGCGCTGCGTTTCGCGCCGTATCGCCGCATTAACCAAGCAACTGCGACTGGCGCGAAAATGTACACAACTCCTGCCAGCAGCTCCAGCGGCTGACCGCTTAAGAACAGCGATACAGACATAAGTACGGTGTTCATGATGGCATGGGTGAACACGGCTGTGAAGAACCCATACCGCAGGAAAATGAAGCTGAAGAGCATGCCGATAATCGTCAGCTCAATCAATCTCGTTGTTGAAGGATAAATCGGGTAGGTAACATGGCCAAGCGCCCAAATGATGTTCGGAATGAGCGAGGCAATGAATGGGTTTTTCAACCATTTCATCAGCAGTCCGGTACCGAACAGCCGGTAAACGGCCTCCTCCTGGATAGCTGCGCACCACGCCAGTAGCGGAATCAGCCACATGGCCGCTGTATTATAAGGGGACTGCGTCACATCGGTCGTTGACCATGCTCCGGTAGCCACAGATAGTCCGCCGAGGATGATCGTTTGCAGTCCAAGTATAATGAATGTGAACACATACGCAAGCTTCATGCTGCTCCAAGCTTCCGAGCCGTAACCCGGCTCGGAGCCGGTTGTCCATAGTATCCGGCCTTGAGCTCTCCACAGACCATCCCCGGCAACTAGCGAGAAGTATGCAGATAGAGCCATTATGACCGTCATGATCATCATGAACACTAACTGTGCGGTTACGACAAACTCGGCATTTACCTCTTGGCCGTACAGCGCCCTCAGACCGTCCAGCATATTGACATTGTTAATGGCGTAGAAAGCCAGGAAAACGAGAGACAGCGCCCAGCCGCGCCGGAAAGAGGTGTAGTGGCGCATGACGATGGCGTAGATGACCGCCAGTATTAGCAGAATGCCGGACGGCAGCAGATTGCCGAACAGCGACAGACTCGCTCCGATGCGATCTTGCTCCTCCGTATACGCATTGTAGGCTGCAGGCGCTTCGTACTGCGGCTGGAAGCGGGTCAGCAAGCTGCCGGCTGCCGAGCTCTCGCCCGCAGCTGTCACGATCAGGCGAGCCTCGCTGATTGTGATAGCCGTTGCTTCATATTGGACGGAGCTCCCTGTATTCCCATCTCCGTCAATGCGTTTCAATAAGCCCAGACCAAGCGAATCGGACGCTTGCTGCACGGCTTTGTCAAGATCAGGCCCCTGCAGCTCCATGGCCTGAATCTCACCGCCGGCGGGTCCCAGCAGTTGCCGCCAACCGACAACGCGGCCAGTCGTCATGCCGATGTCGACGATGACTCTGCGCCCATCTTCAAAGTTTTGAGTCACTTGCCACAGGTCCACTGGAACTTTGCGGCCGGCGCCGCTATCGAACGTTTTGATCAGCTTTTCCTTGGCCAGATAACCGGTCATTTGGCGATCGGCCTGGTGTACGGCTCGGGAAGTTTGAGGCAGCGCATGGAAGCGTTGCTGAGCAAAGGTTGATGCTGACTCCAGTGCCTGCTCCCGGCTAACAGGCTGTCCCTGCTCCGTTTGGCCGAAAATGCCTGAAGCAGAGGGGAGAATTTGCAAAATAATGAATAAGGCAACGCCGATTATGCCAAACCAGAAATACCTACGCGTTGCCTGATCCTGACGGGATGATAACATACATGTCCTCCTTGTCGATGATGCTTCCGCACAAGATACTTTTATAACCTTACCACAGCTGCTTTCTTTTTATCCATGTTGTTTCCCCGCCCCAGTGAGCCAGAGTTCAAAAGAATGAGCACGGCGGGGATACCGGCATGTTCCAATGACGCCAGCCCTTCATAAGGGGCCAAATCGCCTTCAATGCCATGCTGGCGCATTTGGTAAGCTGTCCTCTATCCTATATAATCAAATCCGACCATATAGAACAGCCGAATTCCACTTAATAAATTGGAAACGGGGGAACCAACGCGCGCCGTAATGGGCAACAACGGCCGCAAGGGGTGAATTCTGGTCGGAGGCAATATGCTCCGACCGGATAGGGCGTCCGTCACGCCCGAATCCGTCAGCTAACCTCGGAGGCTGCATGACAGGACTCACAGGCGCTAAGCACCGGGTGTTTCCGGTGCTTTTTGTCGTGCTGAAAAGGAGAACGAATACACATGTCCGCTTGGAAGCCGCAGCTGCGGCAGCTCCTCATCCCTTCGCCGCCGCGCATCCTGATTGCCGGTTTTGCGCTGATTATTTTGATCGGCTCACTGCTGCTTATGCAGCCCTTCGCCACGGCGGATGGCGCCGGTACGCGCTGGATCGACGCACTGTTTACGGCGACCTCGGCAGCTTGTGTGACCGGGCTTGTCGTTGTTGACACCGGTACGCATTATTCTACGGCTGGACAGGCGATCATCCTGATCCTGATCCAGGTCGGCGGTCTCGGCTTCATGACGATGGCGACTTTGTTTGCGATTATGCTGCGGAAGCGGATTTCGCTCAAGGAGCGGCTGCTGCTGCAGGAGGCGATGAATCAAGGTTCAATGGAAGGCATTGTCCGTCTCATTCGAAGAGTGTTGCTTTACTCTTTTGTCATCGAAGCTTGCGGCGCGGTATTGTACACGATCCGTTTCATGTACGATATGCCGCCGGGACGAGCCTTATATTTCGGCGTGTTCCATGCGATATCGATGTTCAACAATGCTGGATTCGACATTATGGGTAATTACACTAGTATGACCAGTTATGTAGCCGATCCGCTTGTGAACTTGGTTACCGTTGCCTTGATCATACTAGGAGGACTAGGCTTCATCGTGCTTTCGGATTTGATGGATTTTAAGCGGAAACGCCGACTGACGCTTCATTCGAAGGTCGTGCTGCTGACTTCCGGCGGGCTGATCGTAATCGGTACAATTGTTATTTTCATATTCGAATTCAGCAATGCCAAAACGATGGAGCCGCTTGATTTCGGCGGCAAGCTGTTAGCCTCGTTGTTCCAGTCGGTATCGACTCGTACTGCCGGACCGAACTCAATCGATATCGGCGCTATGACACAGGCAAGTCTATTTTTCATGATTATTCTCATGTTTATTGGTGCCTCTCCTGGTTCCACCGGGGGCGGTATCAAAACGACAACGTTCATGACGCTTGTTGCGGCGATGTGGGCGATGCTCAGAGGCAAGGAAGACATCGTGTTGTTCCGTAGCCGGCTGGCCAAGGAGCGAATTATGAAGGCTTTGACCATTACGATGCTTTCGATCGCAATTGTCCTGGCGTCGACGATGGTTTTATGTACACTCGAGGATCGAGATTTCCTGCGTATTTTATTCGAGACCGTTTCGGCGTTCGGCACAGTTGGCTTGAGCACAGGCATTACACCGGGATTGCAGGATGTTAGCAAGCTAGTACTTAGCTTGGTCATGTTCGCTGGCCGGCTTGGTCCGCTCACGATGGCTTTTGCACTGCGACCGAAACAAAGAAAAGAAGTTTACAAACATCCAGAAGGCAAGATTATTATCGGATAAGAAGGGAAATAAAGAGAAACAATGGGCAAGGGGACAAAAGGAAAAGGAAGTCAGTTTTGCGTTATCGGATTGGGCCGCTTCGGCTCCAGCCTCGCTAAGGAGCTTGTACATCTTGGGCATGAGGTGCTTGGCATCGATCGCAGTGAAGAGCTGGTTGACGATATGAGCAGCTTACTGACGCACACGGTATGCGCCGACTCTACGGATGAGGAAGCGCTGCGCTCGCTTGGCATCCGCAACTTCGACTGCTGTATCGTAGCGATTGGCGGCGATATTCAGGCAAGCATCATGACGGCGATTCTGGTGAAGGATTGCGGCGTCAAAAAGGTCGTTGTCAAAGCAGTGACTGAGCTGCACGGCAGGGTGCTTGAGAAGCTTGGCGCGGACAGGGTTATCTACCCGGAGCGGGATATGGGCATTCGCGTTGCGCATCAGCTCGTATCTCCCAATCTGCTGGACTACATCGAGCTGTCCTCGGATTATTCCGTGGCGGAGCTTTCTGTTCCGCAATGCTTGTCCGGCAAAACGCTGGCCGATATCGACCCGCGCAAAAGGTATGGCTGCAGCATCGTTGCCGTTAATAAACCGAATGGTGTCATCATCGCACCTAAGGCCGAGCAAGTGTTGGAGGAAAAGGACATCATGGTTATCATCGGCACTAATGATGGGATCGAGGACTTCGAGAAAGATGTCAGCGAGCGCTAACTGAGTTCAGCGACACAGGCTGCACCGGCTCGACCGCATCAACCGCATCAACCGCATCAACCGCATCAACCGCATCAACCGCATCAACCGCATCAACCGCATCAACCGCATCAACCGCATCAACCGCATCAACCACAGTCAACCGCATCAACCACATCAACGTATCAACCGGGCAGTCCGCCTTTGGCATTCAGCGCTGAACGCGAGCGAGCTGCAAAACTTGCTGCCGCCTCCGTAATCCATTGGCGAACGATCGGCTCAAGCAAGGAAGGATCGCCATGAATGAGCGAGGTTGTGCGACGCATCCCTTTGAGCTCGGGAATTGGTGAGACAAGCAGATCGTTGTCTTCCAGCATTTGCGTTCGGATGTAGGAGCGAGGGAGCAGCGTCGCGGCGCTGCATGTATGAAGCAGCCGAAGGATGGCCTCGAAGGAGTCAATCTCCATGCGCACATCGGGATGCAGACTGTACGTATCGAACAATTCATCGGTAAAGTTGCGGAACCAGGTGCCCTTCGAGAAGAGGATCATCGGAAGGCCGTCTAAGTCTTTGATGCCGATTTTGTCTCCGAGCATACGCCCGCGCGGCAGTACGAGCTCAAGATGGTCATCAAACAGACTTACACTGTGCAACTGAGGGGCGTCAATGACCGATGCCACAAGTCCGAGCTCAATTTTCTTTTCGCGGACAAGCGAGACGATCTCATGCGTTTTGCCGGTAACGACCTTAATGTCGATCTCCGGATGGCTGCCAGTCAGCGCCTGGATGAGATCCGGCAGCGTCGTCTGCAGCGTTGTCAGGCTGGCGCCGATCGTCAAAGTGAAACGATGCGACTGCTTGAATTCAGCAAGTGTAAGCAAATACTGCCGGTGCATCTGACGCAGCTGCACGGCGTAATCGTAAGTCAATTCGCCGATGCGCGTCAGCTCAAGGCGGCGCCCTACGCGGCGGAACAAGGGCGCACCAAGCTCGCTTTCCAGCTTGGCAATTTTGCGAGAGAGCGCAGGCTGCGACAAATTGAGTAGTGCCGATGCCTTATTCATGCTGGATTGTTCAACAATAGCGGCGAACAGCTGCAGATCCTCCTGCACATGGATTCCTCCTGTTTTTAAACTTTTACTTATGCGTTTATGTTATAACATTGTATAAAAAATAAACAATATCTTTATAAGTGAAAAGGGAGTAGGATTGAAACTGTGGCTAATCTGTGTCATGTCGAGGTCGAAAGCTGTCGTGTTTTGTTGACGCTGTCTGACACGGGATGTAAAATAAATGAGGTTTCTTCAATGATGATTACGCATTCAAACGGCTGGAAAGGAGATCGCATTATTTATGAAAGGAAATTCCTATTTGACGCGCAAGATTCACTCCTTGCTCGGGGTGATTCCGCTTGCATTATTCCTCGTCAATCACGCCATCACCAACTACTCGGCGTTTGAGGGAGGTCTGGAGGGGTTCAATAAGAGCGTAAAAATGCTCAACGGCCTGCCATTGATCTACTTCCTGGAGATTTTCGGTATTTTCTTGCCGCTCTTCTTCCATGGCGTATATGGACTTTACGTCGCTTACCAGTCGAACTGGAATAACTCCCGCTTCCAATATGGCCGCAACTGGGCCTTTACGCTGCAGCGTATTTCGGGTGTCATCACATTTATCTTCATCGTGTGGCATGTTTATCAGACCCGCTACCAGGTTCTGGTTGGCAATCTGACCCACGAGCAGCTCGGCAATCAAATGTATGAAATTTTTACGAATCCAATTAGCGTAGTACTTTACACAATCGGCGTTCTCGCCGCTGTATTCCATTTCGCCAACGGTATGTGGTCATTCCTCGTGAGCTGGGGCATTACGGTCGGACCGCGCGCTCAGCGCATCTCCTCCTATATCTGGATCGGAGTGTTCGTAATCGTATCGGCATTGTTCCTGCTCTCCATTGTGGCGTTCAGAAGCGAAGAATTCGCGGAATCGGCTTCAGCAGTACGGACCTGGATCGGTTAACACGTTAGACAAGGAGGACCTATACACTCATGGCCAAAAATAATATTATCGTCGTCGGCGGCGGACTTGCCGGCTTGATGGCAACAATTAAGGCAGCCGAGGCGGGCGTACATGTTAATCTTTTCTCGCTCGTTCCGGTAAAGCGCTCCCACTCCGTATGCGCGCAGGGCGGCATCAATGGCGCTGTAAATACGAAGGGTGAAGGAGACTCCCCTTGGGAGCATTTTGATGACACCGTTTACGGTGGCGACTTCCTGGCGAACCAACCGCCGGTTAAAGCGATGTGCGAAGCAGCTCCCGGCATCATCCATCTGATGGACCGGATGGGCGTTATGTTTAGCCGTACGCCAGAGGGCTTGCTGGACTTCCGCCGTTTCGGTGGAACGCAGTATCACCGCACGGCATTTGCCGGCGCAACAACCGGCCAACAGCTGCTGTACGCTTTGGACGAGCAGGTGCGCCGCTGGGAGGCCGCTGGCCTCGTAAGCAAGCATGAGCACTTTGAGTTCATGGGTGCTGTGTTGGATGACGATGGCGTCTGCCGCGGCATCACCGGTCAGGACCTGCGTACGATGGAAGTGCATTCCTTCCGTGCTGATGCGGTCATCCTGGCAACTGGCGGTCCTGGTATCATTTTCGGCAAAACGACCAACTCGGTCATCAATACGGGCACAGCGGCGAGCGCGGTGTACCAACAGGGCGTTAACTACGCTAACGGTGAAATGATCCAGATCCACCCAACGGCTATTCCGGGCGATGACAAAAACCGTCTGATGTCGGAATCGGCACGCGGTGAAGGTGGACGCATCTGGACTTACAAAGACGGCAAGCCTTGGTACTTTCTCGAAGAGAAGTATCCGGCCTACGGCAACCTCGTGCCGCGTGATATCGCGACGCGCGAGATTTTCTCCGTCTGCGTGGACCAAAATCTCGGCATCAATGGCGAGAATATGGTTTACCTTGATCTGTCCCACAAAGATCCAAAAGAGCTTGATGTTAAGCTCGGCGGAATTATTGAGATTTACGAGAAATTCGTCGGCGACGATCCACGCAAGCTGCCGATGAAAATTTTCCCAGCGGTTCACTATTCCATGGGCGGCATGTGGGTAGACTACAACCAGATGACGAATATTCCAGGCTTGTTCGCCTGCGGCGAATGTGAATACCAATACCATGGCGCGAACCGTCTCGGCGCGAACTCGCTGCTGTCAGCCATCTTTGGCGGCATGGTTACCGGACCAAAAGCGGTTGAGTACATCAAAGGTCTCAAGTCTTCGGCAGAGGATGCTTCGGCTAGCATATTTGATCGCGAGGTTACACTGCGTACGAACAATTATGAGTCTATCCTCAAGATGAATGGCACGGAGAACGCTTATGTACTGGCCAAAGAGCTTGGCGAGTGGATGACGAATAACATGACCGTTGTGCGTTACAACGACCGTTTGGAAAAAACAATCCACAAAATCAAAGAGCTCAAACAGCGCTTCAACAACATCAACATCAACGATACGGCTCGCTGGAACAATGCTGGCGTAGCTTTCACTCGTCAGTTGTGGAATATGCTTGAACTGGCCGAAGCGATGACCAAGGGAGCTCTACTCCGCGACGAGAGCCGCGGCGCTCACTACAAGCCGGACTTCCCGGAACGCGACGACGAGAAATTCCTCAAAACGACGATTGCCAAGTTTACGCCGGAAGGCCCGGAAATTTCCTACGAGGAAATCGATACTTCGCTCATCAAACCGCGTAAACGCGACTACTCGAGCAATAAATCCTAACGAGGAGGGAGAACGACAATGGCAACAGAGACACCTACCAAAGCGGGTAAAATGGTCAAGTTCATCATTACCCGTCAGGATTCGCCGGAAGCGGCTCCTTATACCGAGGAGTTCGAGATTCCGTACCGTTCCAATATGAACGTCATCTCAGCGCTTATGGAAATCCAGCGTAATCCGGTGAAGAGCGACGGCAAGTCGACAACTCCGGTGTGCTGGGAGTCCAATTGCCTTGAGGAAGTATGCGGAGCCTGCTCCATGGTTATCAATGGTAAGCCGCGTCAAGCTTGTAGTTCCCTGGTCGACAAGCTCGAGCAGCCGGTGCGCGTCGCTCCGATGAGCACATTCCCGATCGTGCGTGACCTCGTCATCAATCGCGAGCGGATGTTCAACGCGCTCAAGCGTGTTAAGGCATGGATTCCGATCGACGGAACGTACGATCTTGGACCTGGCCCGCGCATGGCAGAGACGAAGCGCCAATGGGCGTATGAGCTGTCCAAGTGTATGACTTGCGGCGTTTGCCTTGAGGCATGCCCGAACGTCAATGATCGTTCAAGCTTCATCGGTCCCGCGGCAGTTTCCCAGGTTCGCCTGTTCAATGCCCATCCAACGGGCGAAATGAATAAGGCCGAGCGCCTGGAGACGCTTATGGAGGATGGCGGCATCGAAGGCTGCGGCAACTCGCAGAACTGTGTGCGTTCCTGCCCTAAAGGCATTCCGCTCACGACTTCCATCGCTGCAATCAACCGCGATACAACAGCACAGCTGTTCAAAAATTGGCTGAGCTTCTAAAGCCAATACATCAAGCCCACCTGAACGCCGCTTGCTCAAGCGGCGCTTAGGCGGGCTTTTTTAACTGAATCCCATCCGCTCAAATACAAAGAGCAGCCCTGACGAAAGGGCTGCTCTTAAATGATTTTACCAAAAGGCCGAATCATCAAGGTGCGGAGGTGTCGCTTACAGCGGCTTGGATCAACTGGAGAGAGTTGTCCAGCTTTTTTGAGTCGCTGCGGATGGCGGCGATATAAGTTCGCCCTGCGACGCCTAGACTCTTGATGAGCGGGCTGTTTGATACATCGACGCCGAACATCTTCTCCGTTGGATCTTCAGTAGTAGGGAATAGGACGGCTCTGCTGTCCTCAGCAGTGATGCCAAGCTTGCCTGTATGAGCGCCGAGATCGATTAAAGTGTTGTCCCGGGCAAGCTTTTCAAAATTCGGCCGGTCAAGGATATAAACATCGTCCTTATTGGAAATCAAATCGATGAGGCTCTTTTGAAGCAATGCCATATCCTGGCCTGACTTAGGGTCACCTGGGATATAAGTTATATGGACAGTGGTGCGCTTCCATTCCGGGAAACGCTTCACGAGCTTCTCCTCGATAGGCTTCAAATCCATGCCGCCACCTATAGGGCTGCTGCCGTCTGCACCGAAAAACTCTCCGAAAAACGAAACAGCTAGCGCCGAAGGAGGGAGCTTCGCGAGCTCAGCTTGTTCCCGCTTGTTGTCCACATAAGTATTGATGCCGTAAATGACAGCTGCGATCAGCACGATGACGCCGAGTAGATGGAATTTATAATAGCTGAAGAAATGGTCGACCTTCTCTGCCGTTCCAGCCATGCCCTTGTACTTGCCGTAAGCCTGCTCATTGAAAGCTTCCGTAGTTTGGGCCTCGTATTGCTCCTGAATGGTCCGATAAGCGGCGTTGATACGCTCTAGAATGACTTGTCCTTCTTGGGCCGAGCCGCTCGCTTGCTGGCGAGTGCGCGCCCTTCGAAGCAGCAAGTCGTATTTTTTCTCGACTTCTTCCCTGGAGGCGTTTTCATTCAGTTCCAATTCTGTATAGGCTTGTTTGATTTTATCGTTCTCCATACTTCACCCCTCATCCTCACTGTCCGCGTATAAGTGTCTCTTCTAGTATAAGCCCCGAGCCAAGTCTTTTTCCACCCTGGATGATGGTTAGGCTGTTGTCCTATTAGGCTAAATCCTTGCATATATTGAGTGCAGACAAAAAAAGCTGCCCGGAGGGCAGCTGCAGATTGTGGGTTACATCCAATTTTCTCCCCAGCTTTGAATCGATTCAATAACTGGTTCCATATGTCGCCCTTTTTCAGTCAGCTCGTATTCGATGCGGACCGGCATTTCTGGGTAAACATTGCGCGTTACAATCTCGCACAATTCAAGTTCCTTCATTCGGTCGGTGAGCATCTTGTCACTCATCTCCGGAATCTGTTCCTTAATTTCCTTGAAACGCTTAGGACCGCCAAGCAGTACCCGGATAATCAAGCCCGTCCACTTCTTGCCGAGCAACTCAATGGCTGCTTCATACTTGGGGCACATTGTGGAGTAGTCCATTCGTATCACTCCTTCTGTTGTAATTATTGTATCACATATGACTAATCAATTGTAAGTGAATCTAAACAATTAAATTACTTTTGAATATGTACTTGACATATGTAAGTAACATACGATAAGATAAGCGCATCAAATGAATTCAGTCATATTAAAGGGGAGTTAGTTGTTATGATGGACGTAGGCTTATTGATCTTAAGGGTTGTTATCGGGTTGCTTTTTATCGGCCATGGCGCGCAGAAGCTGTTTGGCTGGTTCGGAGGATACGGTATTAAAGGTACGGCTGGCTGGTTGGAGTCGATAGGCGCTAAGCCTGGAGTTCTAATGGCGGTTCTTGCAGGACTTGCAGAGCTGCTTGGCGGTGTGCTCTTGGCACTCGGCTTGTGGGTATGGGTTGCGGCGGTGCTTCTTATTGTGCCGATGCTGGTCGCGATCTTCAAGGTTCACGGTACGAACGGTTTGTGGGTAACTTCCAACGGATACGAGTATAATTTGGTTCTGATCGCCGCAGCATTAGCCATTGCCATGATCGGTGCAGGCAGCTATTCGATCGACGCTTTGTTATAAGTTCAGCAGAAGATAGTACAGGTTCCTCCCCAAGAGGAGCCTTTTTTTCTTGTTTAAATAAGGGTATATACGCAAGAGGCGCAACTTTTTGCCTTGAAATTCGTCTTTTGACTAAGAAGCTTGGCAAAAAAGGATGAGATGGCGAGACGGTTTCGCTATAATGGAAAAACGAAACGACGATAGACCAGGAAGAGAGGTGTCTCCATGCCGGATGATTGGGGATTTTTTGAACGCGTGTCGGAATCCAAGGAACAAATGCGGATCCTGGTCAATTGCGCCTGGAAAAAAGATGCTCCTCCGTCCGGGCTCGGCCAGCTTTTATCGATTACGATCAATCTGTACTCGGTTCGCAGCCAGCAGAAGAGTAAGGCTGGCATGATCGCCGAGCTGGAGAAGCTCGAACAGCGGCTTGAGGACGCTGTAACGGCAGGAGGAGAAGCCAGCTACATCGGACGGATTAACACGCCGAAAAGGCTGGAATATTATTATTATATTGGCGACAATACTTCGCTGGATTCTTTAAAAGCCATGCTCGGCAAACATCAAGAGTACCGGCTTCATTACTATGCTAAGCCCGACCCAGACTGGTCCTTTTACCGATATATGCTGCCAGACGCACTGGAGGAGCTATTTATTCATAACGCCCAAATGGTTTATGCACTGCTCAATCGCGGTGACGACATTCGCCAGCCACGCAATGTGTATCACTGGCTATTGTTCCGGGATTCGGATGAACGCAAGATGATGAGGATGAAGCTGGAAGGGATGGGCTACCGGATCGAGGAGGGCAGAAGTGGCGAGCCTGAGCCGGAATATCCCTATCCGCTCGTCATTAGCCGGTTTGAAGATGTGCGACTGGAAACGGTCAACGGCCGAGTTGACGAGTTGTACCGCATGCTGGGAGGCAACGGAGGTAAGTATGACGGATGGGGCTCCGTCATGAAACAGCCGGCGATTTACCGGCTCCGGCTGTGGCTCAAGAAACGATTGGGCACGCTGAGCCTTTCCGGACGCCCCAAGGGTTAAGGACCTGGCAACATCTACAGCCGGACCATAATCAGTCCGGCCATCAGGCTAGCGAAGGCCAGCCATTGCAGCCTTGTCAGGCGTTCCCGGTAAAGCAAAATGGAGCCGGCTGCCACGACAAGGCTGTTTGTCGCGAAAATCGGAGCGGCAAGATTGGCCTTGCCCGTCTCCAGAGCGAGCGCGTATAGCTGCAGGCCGCCGTAGGAGAAGATGCCAGTGAGCAGCCCGAGCTGCAGGCCGATGCGCTGTGAGAAGCTGGCGGGTGCCCCATTAGTTGCGGTTTGTTTGGCTTCAGCGTGTCTCGCCGGCTGTTGGCTCCGTCCTAGCCAAGCTTGCCCGGCGAACCAGAACAGCGAGAGTAGATATCCAATGAACAGAACGGCCGAAGCGGGAAGACCGAGTTCTCCAGTCACCTTGAGTCCGCCATTACGGAAGGTGAAGAGGAGCACTGCCGCTCCAGTGTAGAGGAACCATACCCGGCTGGTCAGCGCAAGCTTTTCCGCTGGGTGAATAGCAATGAGTATCGCTGCTGCAAGCAGCAGAGAGATGCCTGCCGCTTCCCAAGGTCCGAGGGATTCCCCGTACAAAAAGACGGATAATGCGACGACAAAAACGATGTTCAAGTTGGTAATCGGCGAGGTAAGGCTTGCGGGCCCGTGCTGCAGAGCTTTCATAAACACGGCGTTGCCCCATGCCGAACCAGCGCCGATGACCGCCCCGAATAGCCAAAGCTGCCAGCTTCCAAACGCTTTCCAGCCGCCGTCCAGCAGACATTGAACGAGAAATCCGGCCGTGCCGGTTATGTACAGGCCAAGCAGCAGGAAGTTATTGTCGCCGCCCTTCATTTGCGACACTTTCATCCACCAGCCGGCGAAGCCGAAGATGAGGGCGCTGCCGATTGCAATGAGCAGCCAAGTTGTTTCGGTAAGCATAGGTTCTCCTTTCGGGGGACTAGTTCAATACGAGTAATGGAGGAACGCTTTGTTACACAAATGAAATATTTCTGTCACGTCCTTATTACAAAGAACGGTTATGATAGTTGCATGACCCCCTTTTAATAAATATTTTTGGGACCTTCCAACTGGAAGGTCCACTTTTTTTGCCCAAAAAAGAAAAAGCGGCAGGTTGGCTCTAAGCCATACCTCCGCATGCTTGAACGTAAGCTGCTCCAGATCGTCTGCCCCTTAGAGCGGAACGGCAACCGGCTGTTTCTGCCGATAGAAAAACCATTCCTTAAAGCCGATTGCCCTCAGCGTGCTGCGCACTTCTTCCCAATCATCGCCAACTCTTGCCGGCACATGAGAGTCGGAACCGAAGCTGACCTTCACGCCGTAGTGCAGAGCGCGCTCCAAAATCGCTTCTGAAGGGTACCAACCGCCGACAGTTTTAGTTTTGCCCGAGGTGTTAATTTCGATGGCGGATTGGCTGCCTGCAATAGCCTGTAGCGTAAGGTCGATGCTTTCGGAAGCCGGGATGTCGGAGAAGGCCGGATAATACCCCTTCATCGCATCGATATGCCCGAGAATTTGGAACATGCCGCAAAGGGCGGATTGGCGGATCAACTCGTAGTATTCCCTTTTTTGCTCCGCTTGCACCGCATCGGATAATCCCTTCCAACGATTGCGATTGAAGATGCTTTTGCCGCCCGAAAAATGGACGGAACCGATCAAGTAGTCAAACGGGTATAACTCGTAAGCTGTACGATAAGTCTCAGCATGCTCCGGGAAATAGTCTGATTCCATGCCAAGCAGTACTTCAATTCGCCCCTCGTACTTTTTTTTGAGCGCCAGCACCTCATCTACATAACCCGGCAGCGAGCTGCGTGCCATTGAGATTCCTGGATTGGGATGGTCGTCCTCACTGCCAAAGTAAGGAGAATGATCGGATATGCCAATGACATCAAGCCCGGCGCTGATGCCTGCAACAATATAATCTTCGATGTTTCCTTCCGCATGGCCGCAGCGGGTATGGTGGGTATGCAAATCAAATTTCATACGAACAAGCATCCTCCCTTGATTTCACTTCTGTCGCTGCTACTCGCTGCTGATGAACTGAGCCTCCGGCATGCCCTTGAGATCGCTCAAAAACTGCTGCATGGCCGAGTTCACATAACGTCCGGACTTATAAACGACGCCAACCGGATGACTAACCTCAAGCTCACTCACCTTAATCATGCGCAGTGTGCCAAGTCTAAGCTCATTGGCAATCGATTGTTTGGAAACGACGGCAGCTCCAAGATTGATCTCGACCATCCGTTTGACCTCTTCGCTGCTGGACAGCTCCATGACGATGTTCGGCGTAATGCCATGCGCGGCGAATACCCGATCGACAAAGCGGCGCCCAAGCGTATCCGGGGACAGCATGATGAGCGGAGTTTCCCTTAATTTGTCCAGCGAGGCATGTTTAAGATGCGCCAGCGGATGGCCTGGAGAAACGACAAGTTCGAAGTTGTCGTAATACAGCGTCGACATTTGCACATTCGGATTATTTTCCATCAGATACGTCAATCCAAGATCAACGCTTCCGTTCTCCACACTCGTCATGACCTGAGCGGAGGGCATGGTATGAATGGTTGTTTTGATCAGTGGGAACTGGTCCTGAAAATAGGACAGCACGCGAGGCAGGATCTGAATCGCGATGGAGCTCGTCGTGCCGAGCACAATATGGCCTTGCGGTGTATGATTCAGGTCGGACAGCTTCTGCTTCAGCTCCTCGACTATGTCCAAAATGCGGGTGGAATGCTCCAGAAACACCTGGCCGCGATCGGTCAGCGTGACCGGCTGATTGCGGTCAACCAGCACCGTTTTGAACTCCTCTTCCAGGCTTTTGATCTGGGCGGATACGGCAGGCTGAGTCAGGTTAAGCAGCTCTCCGGCTTTGCGGAAGCTCATTGTTTTGGAGATCATAAGCAGGGTTTCCAGCTGGCTGATGTTCAGTGGCGTACCTCCTCGCTCCTATTAGATTAGGTTCGGATGATAACACTTTTTTATCGCTATCCCTCTAGTATAGCCAAGTGAATGACTAGGGTAAAGGGAGCATATCTTTACTTTAATTTATGATGGAAGCGATTCCGCTTGCCAAAGGAATCCACAGTATGGCGGCGAAGCCTTACACGATGGGGAAGTTTGCCTTGCCTCGCACAGGAAAAGGGGGAATGACCATGGACAAAAAAGCGGTCCGCGGCTGGGTTTGGTACGATTGGGCGAACTCCGCTTTTGCCACCACGATGCTGGCCGCCGTCATGCCGGTTTATTATGAATCGGTTGCCGGCAGCGGCCTCGAAGGAAATTTGGCCCAAACCTACTGGGCCAACACGCAGAGCATTGCAATGCTGCTTGTTGCTGTCCTGTCGCCGCTAGCTGGAGCGGCTGCGGATTTGTCTCGCTCCAAGCTGCGCTTCCTGGTCGCCTTCACGATCCTTGGTGCGGTATCAAGCTCGCTGATGGCATTTGCCGGAGAAGGAGATTGGCTGTTTGCCTCCTCTTTGCTCGTGCTCGGCATCGTTGGCTTCTCGACGGGTAATACATTTTATGACGCCCTGCTGCGGGACGGAGTGCCGGAGGAGCAGCGGCATGCCGTCAGCGCTCGGGGGTACGCCTATGGTTATGCTGGCGGCGGCGTGCTGCTAGCGATCAATCTGCTCATGATTTTGCAATGGGAGCAGCTTGGCTTCCCGAGTAAAACAGCAGCAACTCAGCTCGTGTTCGCCACAGTCGGCGTCTGGTGGCTGTTGTTCGCGCTGCCTCTGTTCACCCGATGGAAGGAGTCGCGCCCTAGTGAGGAGAAGGGAGGCTCCATGTCCGTGCTTGGCGCGGCGGGCGCATCCTTCGGTAGGCTTGGGCAGTCGCTTCGCAGTCTGCGTCGTTATCCTGAATTGCTGAAATATATGGCGGCATTCTGGTTTTTCAATGATGGAATAAGCACCGTCATCGTCATGGCCACCATTTACGGAGCTGGTATCGGCATTAATTCGGATGACTTAATTCTGGCGCTGCTGCTGACGCAGTTCACAGGACTGCCGGCTACGCTGCTGTTCGGACGGATGGTAGCTCGCTACGGAGCAAAGCGGATGCTGAGCGGCTCACTGCTCGTTTACCTGGGCATCGTTGTGCTTGGTTATTTTATGACCAGTTCGGTCCATTTTTTCGCGCTGGCCTTTCTCGTCGGCCTCGTACAGGGCGGCAGCCAGGCGTCGGCCCGCTCGCTATACGCGAGACTTGTTCCAATCGACCGCTCGGGTGAATGGTTCGGCTTCCTGGCGCTCAGCAGCAAGTTTACCTCCATACTGGGGCCGCTCGTGTTTTCCATCACCGGTACGCTGACCGGTTCCAGCCGAGCGGCGATTCTGTCGGTCGCGGCATTTTTTGTGATCGGCTTCGCGCTGTTGCAGCTCGTCAACTTCCAGCGAGGCGCCGAGCAGGCAGCGCTTGTTGTGCCGGAAGCGGGCAGCGGCAAGGGGACTAGTGGCGGCGGAGGAAGCCTCCACGCTTAACAGCATAAAATCGCAAAGCCCCTTGCGGCCGGCACGCCTTAGCGCGTCAGTTGCAAGGGGCTTTGCTTATGCGTGGAGGCTCTGCCGGCGCAGTTTCGCAACATCGCGGGCCGTTCATAGCCATTCCTTTTTGCGGAAGAAGAATAACATTCCCCCGCCGAGTAGAAACATGAAGCCCAGCAGGAAGTAGAAGCCGTAATAGAATTCTGCACCTGGCATATGGGCGAAATTCATTCCGTAGATACCGGTGATGAAGGTCAGCGGCATGAAGATCGTCGTTAGCGCGGTAAACACACGCATGATCTCATTCGCTCGATTGGAAAGGCTTGACTGATAAGCCTCGCGCAAGTTGCCCATCAAATCGCGGTACGTGTCAAACGTCTCCGTAATCTTCACGGCGTTCTCCAAAATATCGCTGAAATACTTCTGGAGCTGATCGTCGATCAGCCGCAAATCCTTCTTATTAAGCGTGGCGATAACTTCGCGCTGTGGTCCGAGCACTTTTTTGAGCCAGAGAATTTCACTGCGCAGTCCGATGATCTCATTCAGATGAGATTTCTTGGTATGCATCAGAATATCCTCTTCGAGGCTCTCGATACGGGCTTCGATCCGGTCGCCAACGATAAAGTAATTATCCACAACAAGGTCGACCAGATGATACAGGAAGCGGTCTGGCCGGCTGATCTCTTGTTCCCATAAAATAGGCTTCAGCGAGCGCAGCTCGTTGATCTTTTGCTTAGTAACAGTAATGATATAATGGCGTCCCAGGAAAATGTTCAGCGCACGGAGAAATATCTCTTCGTCGTCAAACCGAATACTGTTGATTACGATAAAATAATGCCCTTCATAAAGCTCGATCTTCGGACGCTGCTCCTCATCGCTGAGGCAGTCCTCAACGGCCAGATCATGCAAGCCGAACAGCGGCTGCAAATAGGCGAGATCCTCGACATCTGCGTCGATCCAATAAAATCCCTCCAGTGGAGGGGAAAGAGTTGCTTCCAATTGATCTACCGGCGTAAATACGCCGTTGTTGACCATCCGGATTTTCATGGTCCATATCTCCTCTCGGTCTAGAAGACGAAAGAGAAGCCGGATGCCCGGGCCTGGGCGGCCCGCCGGTCGGCGGAGAAAACGCCTATCTTAAATCAGCGGGAGGGCGCGCGCCCCGCGATTCGGCAGACAGAGATTAACAGCCATGCAAGGCGGGATCCGGCTTGTCGTCTTCTTGGTGATGGCTTGCGGGTGTAGATTTGGGTGCAGGCTTCGGCCTATCGCCTTCCATGGCGTTTCACTCCTTTGCGAACGGGGATAAAAGTCTTGTCTAGTATACTCTTCCGTTCAGCTACACTCAAGCGGGAAAATTGGCTCCGGGAACGCATGTTGTAGCTCATTGTTCCCGGCTTATGAACAGCATATTCAAGCACTTCGACCAGGTTGCGGCAAAAAAGAAGCGCCGCGGCCCAATGGGCTTCGCGGCGCAGACTTATTAGTGTCCGGATTCTTCTTTTTCGTTGGACAAGCCGGTCACTTCAAAAATCTTGAACAGCAGACTGAATACGATGGCGGCGACTGTCGCGAGGCCCATGCCTGACAAGGAGAAATCGCTGATGACAATTTTAGCGCCGCTCAGGCCAGTTACCAGCACGATCGTTGTCAGGTACAGATTGATTGGACGGCTATAGTCGACTCTCGATTCAACGAGCATGCGCAGGCCGGAGGCGGCAATGACGCCGAACAGCAGCAGCGACACTCCACCCATGACAGGTACCGGAATATTGGCGACCAGCGCCGAAAACTTGCCCATGAAGGACAGCACAATAGCGATGACTGCGGCGCCGCCGATGACATAGGTGGAGTACACCTTCGTAATGGCAAGTACGCCGATATTTTCGCCGTAGGTCGTATTCGGCGTAGCTCCGGTGAAGCCGGATAGAATTGTGCTGACACCGTTGCCGAGCATGGAGCGATGCAGGCCGGGGTCTTTGGATAGATCCCTTTTGACAATATTGCTGGTGACGTTCAGGTGGCCGACATGCTCTGCAATAACAACGAATGCTGCCGGAATAATAATGAGAATGGCGCTCCATTCGAACACCGGTGCCGTGAACACGGGCAGTTGAAGCCAAGAAGCTTTGCTCAAAGCATCGCCAGTCGAGCCGCTCAATCCCATTGCCCAAGCCATGGCATAACCGCCAACGATGCCGATTAGAATTGGGATAATCTTGAGAAATCCGCGCAGCAGCACCGAACCGAGCACCGTGATGAGCAGCGTAGTGATGGACAGCAGAATCAAGTCGGGATCAGGCGTCCAAGGTTTGGATGTATCGGGGCTGATCCAGCCAGCCATACGTGCTGCGACCGGAATGAGCTCCAAGCCGATAACTACGACAATTGCTCCCATGGCAGCTGGCGGGAAAATAACATTAATCCAACCAATGCCGGCAAATTGAATGATAATCGCGACTAAAGTGAAGATGACACCGGCTGCGATGAAACCGCCGAGTGCGGCCGCATAACTACCGCCGGTTGTTTGGGTGGTGATTACCGTCGTTGCCGGTACGATGAAGGCAAAGCTTGATCCGAGGTAAGCCGGAATTTTGCCCTTAGTGATGAAGATGTACAGCAGAGTGCCGATGCCGTTCATTAACAGGCAGATCGCAGGGTCTACGCCGAGCAGATTTGGCACGAGCACGGTGGCGCCGAACATGGCGAATAGATGCTGCAGACTGAGCAGCAGGCCGAGAACGGTAGGCGGTTTTTCCAACACTCCGATTTCTCTTTTCATAAATGACGCTCCTTTATATAGGGATGGATTAGCTCTCGAGCTGGCAATTCGCAGTGTTAATGAGTCAGTTGAGTGCAGGCACAAACGTGTTCATTCTACAGGCTTGTCAGGAATTTGACAATGATTATTCTGAAGTGAAGCCGACATTTCCTGTAACCCGTTCTTGACGGCAGCAGGGCGATCTATTATTGTAGAGGGGAGCAACACCCGAAACGTTAACTGAATACGTAACTTTCTTATCAAGAGTAGGCGGAGGGACCAGCCCGATGAAGCCCGGCAACCGGCGTATTAACGCACGGTGCTAATTCTTGCGGATATGCCATAATTGGTTATGTCTGAGAGATGAGAGAGGTGCATGTGTTTTTATACACGACCCCTCTCTGTTGCGCTAGGGGTCTTTTTTTATGCGTTTTATCGCATCCCCTGAGAGTTCTCGTTCCACGTTTTGAATACAAAACCGAAGGAGTGACGAACATGCCCATCAAAGTGCCCGACAATCTGCCGGCAAAAGAAGTGCTGGCTGAAGAGAATATTTTCGTCATGGACGAAAGCATTGCCTACCACCAGGACATCCGCCCGCTCAGAATCGCGATTCTGAACCTGATGCCTACCAAGGAGACGACCGAGACACAGCTGCTCCGCCTAATCGGTAATACGCCGCTGCAGGTAGAGGCCGTACTGCTGCATCCTAAGTCGCACACATCCAAAAACACCTCATCGCAGCATCTGCAGTCGTTCTACAAGACGTTTGAGGAAATCGCCCATCTGTATTTTGACGGTCTGCTTATCACCGGTGCACCGGTAGAGCATATGCCGTTCGAAGAGGTTAATTACTGGGAAGAGCTCAAAGACATTATGGATTGGAGCCGCAGCCACGTCACTTCGACATTCCATATTTGTTGGGCTTCACAGGCAGGGCTTTATCATCATTACGGCGTGCCTAAGTACGATTTGGATCAAAAGATTTTCGGCGTATATCCGCACACGATCAGCAAAAGAAATGTCAGCCTGCTGCGCGGCTTCGACGAGCAGTTCTTCGTACCGCAGTCCCGCCATACGGAAGTGCGCCGCGAGGATATCGAAGGTATTTCTGATCTGGAAATTCTTTCGGAATCGCCGGATGCCGGCGTTTATCTAGTCGCCTCTAGGGATGGTCGGCAGATTTTTGTCACGGGGCATTCCGAATACGATCCCGAGACGCTCAAGTATGAGTATGATCGCGACATCGCTAAGGGCATGGAAATCGCTTTGCCGGCGAACTATTACCCGGGTAATGATCCGTCCCGCCAGCCGCTGTCCACATGGAGAGCTCATGCCAATCTGCTGTACAGCAACTGGCTCAACTATTATGTTTACCAACAAACGCCGTTTGATCTTGGAGCAAATATTTAGAACCACATTACCTTACTCAACCGTGAAGGAGCGCGCCTGCCCATGAAGATTGAAAGCCGCCTTGCCCAAATCGGATCCATCCAAGAACCTATAACCGGAGCGGTTAACTTCCCCGTGTACCAATCAACGGCGTTCCGCCATCCCCGTCTGGGAGAAAGTACGGGTTTTGACTATTCCCGCACGAAAAACCCAACCCGTGCCGTCCTTGAGGAGGCCGCTGCGGAGCTGGAATCCGGCGATGCCGCCTTTGCCTGCAGCTCCGGCATGGCCGCTCTGCAGACGATCTTCGCCCTATTCAGTCAGGGCGATCATCTGATCGTTTCGCTTGATCTTTATGGCGGTACATACCGTCTGCTGGAGCGTATCATGTCCCGTTTTGGCATCACCGCCTCTTATGTAGATACGAATGATCTTGCAGCGATGGACAAGTTGGTTCAGCGGGGGACAAAAGCTGTAATCATCGAGACGCCGACCAATCCGCTGATGATGATTACGGATGTAGAAGCTGTTTGTACGTGGGCTAAGTCCAAAAATCTGCTGACGATTGTGGATAATACGCTGCTTACCCCGTTTTTCCAGCGGCCGATTGAGCAGGGAGCGGATATCGTCATTCATAGCGCGACCAAATATTTGGGTGGGCATAACGATGTACTGGCCGGATTGATCGTGACGAAGGGTAAGGAGCTGTCCGCCGAAATGGCGATCTTGCACAACTCCATCGGAGCGGTGCTTGGGCCTCAGGATTCCTGGCTGCTTATGCGCGGCATGAAAACGCTGGCGCTGCGCATGGAGCGCCATCAGCATAACGCCACTTGCCTTGCGGAATATTTGCTCGGCCATCCGGCCATCGCCGAAGTTTACTATCCGGCGCTGAAGGATCATCCCGGCCATGAGATTCAGAACCGGCAATCCTCCGGCAATACGGGCATTTTCTCCTTCAAGGTCAAAGACGCCCGTTATGTCGAGCCGATTTTGCGCCATATCCAATTGATTGCCTTCGCCGAAAGTCTCGGCGGCGTCGAGTCGTTGATGACGTATCCGGCGGTGCAGACGCATGCCGATATTCCGGCGGAGATTCGCAATGCCATCGGCGTTGACGATCGCCTGCTGCGTTTCTCGGTAGGCATCGAGCATACCGATGATTTGATTGCCGATCTGGGTCAGGCGCTGGAAGCTGCCCGTGCCGAGATTGCAGGCGAGGTGCGCGTATGAGCGGAATAGGCAAAGATGGAAAAGGCGCTTCAGAGCGCCGCTTCGCGACAAAGCTGCTGCATTTTGGCTCCGAGATCGATCCTCATACAGGAGCGTCCAGCGTGCCAATTGTGCAAGCCTCGACGTTCCATCACCATGATATATTCAGCCCGCCGCAGTTTGATTACAGCCGTTCCGGCAACCCGACTCGGGCTGCTGTTGAGAGCGCAATCGCGCTGCTGGAAGGCGGCACTCGCGGCTTCGCTTTTGCGTCTGGCATGGCGGCCATCTCCAGCACATTCCTGCTGCTGTCGGCTGGCGATCATGTCATCGTAACGGAAGATGTATACGGTGGCACTTACCGGCTGCTGACGACAATTCTAACTCGAATGAACATCGAGACGACGTTTGTAGACATGACCGATATAGATGCGGTCAAGGCCGCGATCAAGCCCAATACGGCGGCGGTATTCATGGAGACACCATCCAATCCGACGCTCAAAATTACGGACATCGCAGCCGTTACCGCCTGGGCCAAGGACAATGGGCTGCTAACGATGCTCGATAATACGTTCATGACGCCATACCATCAGCGTCCTTTTGAGTTCGGTGTTGACATCATTCTGCATAGCGCGACCAAGTTCCTTGGCGGCCACAGTGATGTGCTTGCAGGACTTGCTGTAACGAATGATGAAGAACTCGGCAAACGACTTTATACCTTGCAAAATGGACTCGGCTCCGTGCTCGCGCCGCAGGAATGCTGGCTGCTCATGCGCGGCATGAAAACACTCCAGGCGCGCATGGAACAGAGCGAGCGCAGCGCCCGCCGACTGGCGGAATGGCTGGCAGCTCGCAGCGATGTGGCGCGCGTATATTACCCCGGTCTGCCTGAGCATCCCGGCCGGGAAATTCATGAGCGCCAGTCGCTCGGTTATGGCGCCGTTGTTTCCTTTGATGTCGGCAGCGCCGAGCGTGCCAAAGAAGTGCTCAGCCGCGTACAGATTCCGCTCGTAGCGGTCAGTCTCGGCGCCGTCGAGAGCATTCTCTCTTATCCGGCGATGATGTCGCATGCGGCGATGCCGGCGGAGGTTCGTGCGGAGCGTGGCATCGGCGACGGTCTGTTGCGTTATTCGGTCGGCCTGGAGCATATCGATGATCTGCTGGAGGATTTGGATCAAGCGTTGCGAGAGGACTTCTGAGCTTCCAGCAGCCTGTGACTTTTATCATTGAAGCCCGGATGGCATTTTGCTTTCCGGGCTTCCCTTTTGGCGGAATCTGACAGCATTAAAAAAGGAAATCCGAATAAGAGAGCGCAATGGGCGATCTACGCTGTTCTTGCGGGGGCGCACTCGTCCGGGCTTCATTATGGACATGGGATTGCAACGTGACGATGGGAGTCCGTTCATGGTACGATAGGCTGTGAAATAATGAACGTACTACTCAGGAAGCGGCGGCGCAAGGTGCATAGAACGGCGCGTCGCCTCGCTATAGAAGGGAGGCTGGCAGGATGCAACAAGTGGACCACGTGCTGGAAAAGGCACTGCGAGGAGAGCGAATTAGCCTTGAGGACTGCATCGTGCTTTTGGAGTCGGATGAAATTGAGAAAATGGGGCGGGTTGCCGATGAGCTGATGAGGCGTCAGCATCCCGAGCCGATCGTAACATTCAATATCGGCCGCAACATCAATTACACGAATGTATGTGATGTTTACTGCCGGTTCTGTGCCTTTTATCGCCCGCCGGGCTCCAAGGAAGGGTATGTGCTATCGGATGATACGATCCTGCAGAAGATCCAGGAGACGGTCGATGTAGGCGGTGACGAGATTCTGATGCAGGGCGGTGTTAACCCCGATCTGCCTTTCGAATACTACCTGGATCTTCTGCGCAAGATCAAGGATCGTTTCCCAGGAATTACGATGCACAGCTTCTCTCCGGCAGAGATTCAGAAGATGAAGGTATTGTCCGGCCTGACTCTGGACGAAACGCTGCGTCAGCTGCATGAAGCTGGCCTGGACTCGCTGCCTGGCGGCGGCGGAGAAATTCTCGACGACCGGACACGCCGCAAAATCAGCCGGTTGAAGGGCTCCTGGACCGACTGGATGGATACGATGAAAGCGGCATGGCGCAACGGCATGAACACAACCGCAACGATGGTGTACGGCTTTGGTGAATCGATGGAGGAGCGGGCGCTGCATATGCTTCGCGTTCGTGAAGCACAAGATGAGTGCAAGGAGCTAGGTTATCCTTCGCCAGGTTTCCTGGCGTTCATTACTTGGCCGTTCCAGCCCGACAATACGAACCTCAAGCGGGAGAAATCCAAGCCGGAGGAATATCTGAAGATGGTCGCCATCAATCGCATCATGCTGGACAACATCCCGAACATGCAGGCCAGCTGGGTAACGATGGGACCGGATATTGGCAAGCAGTCGCTGTCCTACGGTGTTAATGACTTCGGCAGCACGATGCTGGAGGAGAACGTTGTCTCTGCCGCCGGTACGACGCATAAAGTCAATATCGAGCTGATTTTGCAATACATCCGTGATGTAGGCAAAATTCCTGCTCAGCGTAATACGAAGTACAGTATCCTTCGTGTGTTCAATGAAGGCGAGCATGCGGAACGCGATTTTGTGATGCAGAACTAGGCGGATTTAAGGACGAATTGAATGAATGAGGTTTATACATCAATGCTTTGAATAGCATGTATATGCTACACTAAATGAGGCATATTTTGTGCTATTTTGCTGTAGTAACTACAACGCTTATCTATGATTAATCCAGTTGGAGGGATTGGTATGGATAAGCGTTCTTTGTCATCGGGAAGAGATATACGGGGGCGGAAAAGAGCCCAATTATCGTCTGAAGGTGATGACCAGCAAGTTAAGAATTACTCAAAGGTGACCATCCATGATTTGTATTCAAAATTTATTGATATTAAAAGAGCTGAGGGGATTTCTGAGCGTCGAAAAAAAGACTTGTTGCAGGATAAAAAATATTTTGTAGATTTCTTGAAAGCAACTGGCTGTTCCGAGTTGATGGAGGATATTACGACAACCACTATTCGCGAATGGTCAGTCTATATGCAAGAACAATATGTGGTCTATCAGACTCACGTAAGAGGTGGGAGAAGGAAGGGGCTTGCGCCAAAAACAATCAATGGACGTATCAAAAACATTAAGCATTTTTATAACGTGATTATTGAAAATAGCATGTGGGAACGAAACGAAGCTTATCCTGTTAAACTGATTAAAGAACCAATTGATACTGTTCAAGGGCTAACCGAGAGTCAAGTTCGTTCCTTGCTTAAGGCATGTAAACAAAGCACATATACGGGATTTAGAGACTATGTATTCATCCTTTTAATAATCGATTCTGGATTGCGACAAGGCGAAATGATAACCCTTGACTCTAACAGTTTTGATTTTGATATTGGGGTAGTTAAAGTCAGTGAAGAAATCAGTAAAAATGGGAAATCAAGAATTGTACCAGTGTCTCGTAAGGTACTCAATCTTGTCCAAAAACTACTCTATGAGAATAGGATCAATTTTGGTTCCACTCATCTTTTTATGACGGCGTATGGTCAACCAATGACAGGTAAAGGTGTAGTCCGTCAATTCGCGACATTAAGGAAGAACGCTAGTTTAACAAATATCAAGGCCACAGCTCATGCACTGAGACACACCTTTGCTAAATTCTATGTTCAAAATGGGGGGGACGTCTTTACGCTACAGAAACTACTAGGACACTCCAGAATGGATATCGTAAGGACATATGTTCAAATGAATGCAATAGATATTGCTGAAGCCCATAAAAAGTTTTCACCTGCAAGTAAATTTAGAGTTTAACTTAACTACCTATAACAAAGCAGGCTCATTTGGAACATTTAATCCGATGGGCCTCTTTGTTATGTGTAGTTAGGACGCTCTAGGAGGCTCATACAGGCTTCCTGGAGACGAGTGAGAGTAAATACATCTAAGGGGCAAGCAGGATCTAAATCAGTTTATTAACTATTCTCAATTCTCATTAATTCCAACTGGTGAAATTGGAAAGCAAGAGATGGAATAGCGAAAGAATGCTGAGGACTTAAATTGAGTTAGAGCCAATTCCCGTTAGTTGAATGATGTGGTGTTAATTACCTGTAGATATTAAATTTACATTAAATTAGTATTAAATTACTGGATCTGGCCGGAGCAGAATAAAGATAAATTTAGGGGACTATTAAATTGTTTGCGAAAACCTTAGTATCAGGACTCATTATAATTTCTATTTTGGGTAGCCAATTGACTCTAGCTTCTGCACCACTTTCAGTTGTTACAGAAAGTAACCTAGAAAAAGAAGAAGATGCACTAAATAAAATCAAGATTAATAATGAGAAACAACAGTTAGATGAGTTATTTAAAGTAGTTTTGAGTAATTCCCCAGTGTCTGAAGATGAATTTTCGAAGATATATGATAACGCTCTGTTTAAAAACTTTGCTCCCGAAAACAGCAAAATAAATCAAGTTTTGTTTATGGAAGATGGAATTAAATCTATAATGATTGATCATGAAATAGGTAATATTAGAACTATTGTTACCTACTATGAAGATGGTGCAGTACGTAAGACAGTATCTGATACTACCACAGGAATTGCAGAAGAGAATTTTAACAATATTAAAGGTGACTATTACGATAAGAAAGAAGATATAAATAAAGAAAGAACTGAACAAGAACTTAAGAAAATCGATAAACTTCTAGAAGAAGAGAAGTTTGCTGAAATTGAAGCTTTACCAGATACGACCATTGATTTTGTAAATGATATTCCGACTGTTTCATTTGAAAACGGTGCAATTGAATCGGGAAATGAAAACGCACCTCTCTCGAGGTCGACACGTGCGGTAGCAGCAAAACCTGTTGTAGTTTATCCAAGCCCTTCAGATTCTTATTTTCAGAAAAGATATACTGCTAAGCAGGTTTATGGAACTAGCTTTGTTTCTAAAAATCTAAAAGACTTAGGTTATTCAGGTAACAGTTATGTTAGAGTTTTTGAAACTCTTAATGCATATAACCAAGTAAAAATAAAATCTCAGGTGTTCAATGCGGATACAAGTATCTCACTTATTATGGTAGCGTTTGATATTGCAAGAGCTACTGCGCTTGGATGGTTAGGTTGGTTTGGTGTAGTTAAAACAATATATGATACAATTAACAAAGCCGCTGAAATTGTAAGAGAGAATGAGTATGAATTTCAAGGTGGAAAAGAAGCGACAGTCGAAGATCCTACTAGGCATGGTAATAAACAAGTTGAAGTTGTCCAGTATTGGGGAAAGGGACTTTTAACCCTTACTTGGCAATATGATTCTGCAACTGGATATAGAGACCCAGTTTGGGGACACAGTTCTCACTCTTCCGCTCTTCTAATGTCAAATGTAACAGTCGGTAGTAACGGAGTGAATATTTATAATAGCAATCTTGCTTCCAAAGGATATTGGTCGCATGGTCTAGGACAATTGGGCTATTAAATTTCTAAGGAGTCCTTATGAAGAACAGAAAACGTATTGGTATTTTTGCAAGCATGGTCATCATTCTCTGTTTTATTTATATTTATGCTGATTGGGATATGATTAAATTGAAAAATGGTTACGCTCGACCTCTAATCATAACTGGTGACCAATACAATGAGAAACCAATTCCAATCAAGGTTCCTAAGCATAAATTTAAAAAATTAAATATATCAATAACTGATCTTTACTATTATCCCGAGAGTCAAGAAATTCATTATGGATTATGGTATAAAAAGTGGAGTCACAGGGGAGATCAAATTCCTTGGCACGTGTTTGATGTTAGCTTTGTTGTTGATTCTGGTAAAGTATTCAGTGGTGATTATGTTGCAAAAAGAGATGGATTAATTGATGCATTTCAAATTAGAGCAAATCGCGAAGTAACGCTCCAAAAGACCAAAACTCTTAAGATGATCATCACATCTGTCAAACAAGAAGGAAAAACAATTACACCTATAGTAAAAGAAGAAATTAACATTGAATTGCCACAACTCACTAACTAATTATTTTAAAAAAAGCAGCCCATCCATAGCGATAGGCTGCTTTTTTTCTATATACTATTTTTCTTTTCCTTGACCATAATATACACAACCGTGCTTATTCCACTATAAGCAGCTATAACGTATAGCAGCGAACTCTGCCATGTTTCTTCAACCAATGGAATAAGCATTATTGAAGCAGCCATTAAGATTAGTCGATATGTGAGACCAGGCCTCATAAATATCCCTCCTCTTAATCCATTGATTCACTTCAAACTCTCCAGCAGTTCATATAATTTACTTTGTGATTGCGCACCGAGATTCCTCACTCTGGAGACATCATAGAAGGTCAACTCAATCAACTCTCCAACAGTTCTGATTCCAAATCGCAACAAGCAATTGTAAATTCGAGCTTCACTTTTTTCTTTCAGCAATAAATCCTCTATGGTCATTCCTTCAATTGAAGCGTCGAGTCGCAGAACGTCCTTTATCTTCAGATCAGGAACATGAATCAATTTGTTATAAGCTTCACTTAATGGGAGGGTAGTAGCCCTTGCTGCTCTTACCGTTCCTATCTCTCGTAAGTATTTATTTCTCTTGCATTTACCACATCCATCGTTAGCTACTCTAGTGCGAACAGGCTCAAAAATACTATGCCCATAACTACAGAGCCACCATACACGTTTATGCGAGGCTGCATGCAACTGTGAGGCCGTGTAAGGTTGTAGTTTATTTGTATCTAACTCAAGCAAGAGATGATGATGAGTTGAGTTTAATGTGATGGTCTCTAGTTGGTTCATATATCCGTAAAATCCTCCCACCATTTACCGCTATCATCTAGGCCAATACTCCTATAGTATCATAATCTGAGATGAAGGATATGACAATGTTGGAAAGTGTTATGTTTTTCATTCGATTTTATATTTTTTACTTTTAACATCATGAGGAGGCAGCAGGTATGGATGCGAGCAGGTTTTTAAAAATTTGGAGCAGAACATTTAAGGTTGTTAATGAAGATACAGCAATTGATCTCGATAATGGTGAAGAGTATAAGTATGGTCTAAATGCAGAAGGTTTTCCTTTTATTAGCAAATACAATAAGAAAGACAAAATGTGGATAACATTGAGTTTCTCTGGAACTAAAGAAGATTCGGATGAAGCTCAGAGGAAAATAACAAAGTCACTACTGGGTGAGTATTTAACTCAACTTGAAATTGGAGAGCCGAGTTATAAAGAAATAGAGGATATGTATCAATCAATGCAAAATCAAATGATTGAACTTGTAATAAATGATAAGGGAGAGGTAGCGGAGTTTAATTTGAATGAAATTTATTATTTACTTCTTGACGATAATGATAACTTGGTAGCATCAACAAGATTGGGGTTTTATAATGTTGGTCTTAAGCAAGATATGCATTTTAAACTTAAACACTTCATTAAGATTAACCCAATTCATTGGATCAATCTTGATTTTATTGATTCATATGATGAAGATAAACGTGAGTTGCGTCTTACTAGTATAAATGTCGTCTTTCCTGTTGAGACAGCGAGGGAGAAATTTCTTAAGAAAGCGATTGGCAATTTGAATGGAAAATAAAAGGGCATAGATTATTTGTCTTAATTTATAATTTTGCTTTTACATCATGAGGAGGCAACATGGGAGAAGAAGTGAAGTACCCGATGTGACCATCCAGAGCACGGATATCAGAAAAGGATTTAGTCGTCCAAGTCTCTTTGTGCAACTTGAAAACTCCACTGTATCCCCTCTAAATCCTAAAGCAATCCAGAGAAGCTTACAGATAACCATCTACTTTTTCCCGAGCGATCCCTATGATAACCAAATTGAATTGCTAGACACCCAAGATTCATTAGAGATGGCATTTTCAAATCATTTGGAAATCGAAGAAGGCATGAAATTGAGCCTGTTTGAAGTGTCCAGCGTCAAGGTTGATGGTGTTCTACAGGTTAGTTTTGAGTTGGAGTATATCAATATCGATGTATCTGAAGAGGCTGGCGAAACAATGGAAGAAATTAATATTACATATAACAAAGGAGATTGTTAAGAATGGCAATCGGATTACCAGATCTAGATATCCAGTTTAAGAAGTTGGCAGTAACAGCAGTCCAACGTTCAGCCAAGGGGATTGTTGCCCTCATTGTCAAAGACGCTACTGACAATACTTATGCTGTCAAGGAATATCAATCAGCTCTAGCGATTGAAACGGCCAAATTTACGGCAACAAATGCAAAGTATATTCAGCAAATATTCGATGGCGGTGCAGCTAGAGTTATTGTTGTGCCAATCAATCCTACATCATCATCTGTTGTACCCGATGCGATTGCGGCCATTGGAAGCAGAAAATATAACTGGATTGGTTTGGCTGAAGGTGCTGTTGCAGACCAAACAGCACTTGTTACATACCTTAAATCGCCAGAGGCAAAGAAAAAGTCGATTAAAGGAGTCGTTTTTAATGCAACGAGTCCAGACAGCGAGCGAGTAGTTAACTTTACCAATACGCATGTTACATATGTTGGAGGAACGAAAGTAACCGGAGAAAAGTATATCGCCCGTCTCCTTGGTGTCCTCGCTGGTCTACCGCTTACTCGCTCCAGTACATATTACAACTTCCCTGATCTAATCGGTGTGACTGAACCGGCTGATGTAAATGCAGCGGTTGAAGCAGGTAAATTTGTCCTCTTTAACGATAATGATACCATTCGTGTTGCTCGTGGAGTTAACAGCCTAGTCACTCTCTCTCCGACTGTGAGCGAAGAGCAGAAGAAAATCATCATCACTGAAACAATGGATACGATTCGTAACGATGTAACGGGATTGTGGAAAGACTTTATCGGCAAATGGAAGAACAGCTATGATAACCAGGTTTTGTTAAATACTGCGATTAACGTCTATTTTGAACAGCTTGAGCTTGAAGATGTCCTAGACGAAGAGTACGACAATAAAGCTTACGTCGATGTAAATGCTCAGCGTCTTGCATGGCAGGCAATTGGCAAGACAGAAGCAGCCGATTGGGATGATGATACAGCAAGGGTTAAAACACTAGGTAGTAAAGTGTTCCTCGCTGCATCAATCAAGTTACTCGATGCGATGGAAGATCTACAATTCAATATTGAACTACAGTAAAGGAGATAACGACAAATGGATAAAGGGAAACAAGTCGTAACGGGTAATGACGTTACAGTTTGGCTCAACAACGAGGCTCTGCTGGACATTAGTAAGCTTGAGTACAAGATGACAGGTGAGTTTGAAGACGTAACCTTCCTTGGCGATAAGCGGACATACAAAAGATATCTCGGATTTACAGGTGAGGGTAGCTTGACTTTCAAAAAGGGCAAGAGCAGAGGATTAAATCTTATCGGTAACGCATTTAAATCAGGTGTCATGCCTGATATTAAAATTGTAACTAAAGTGTCTAATCCAGCATCAGGCCGTGCTGAACGTATCGTTATTAAAGGCGTTACAATCTCTGAGTTTGGCGGTAGTTATGAAGCCAAATCAATCGCTGAGGAAGAGATTCCATTTAGTTTTAGCGACTATGAGATCATCGAAACTCTATAACAAACTAATTAGGGGACGTTATGTCCCCTTTATTATTGGAGGAATATAAATGAGTAAACAACGTGATACAAAGCTAACTCTTGCTGACCTAATTGCCAAGAAAGCAGATAAACAAGCGGTTAAATTTAAGTCTGAAGATGTGTACATTGATGGACTTGGCGGCACCGTTACGATTACGGTTCCGTCTAAAAGTGTCATTTATAAAGCGATTGATATGATGGATCGAACATCACTGGAAAGTGTTATGTATGCAAACTGTTTCCTGATTTATAACTCGATTAAGGAATTACAATCCGCTGAGTTGCTAGAGGCATATGACATTAGTGATAACGTTCTGATTGTTGATGAACTATTAACAATTGCCGAAGTGAATGAATTAACGAATAAGATTATGGTGCTTGCTGGAGTTAACAAACCCGAAGAAGTCGAATCTGAACTAAAAAACTAATCAAGCAGGATCAGGAGTTTCGGATGATTGGCTTTTATGTCATACGTGGTCACGATCCTGATCGATTAGTTAATATGAGTGAGACCGAGAAGTCTGCACATTACATATGGATGGAGCAGCATTACGAGGAAGAAACACAGCGATATAAGGCCATGATGGGGGGCAAATAGCCCTCCTTTTTCTATGCGGACTGGGGGTGACGTATGGCAAAGTATATCAATACAATTCTCAACTTAAAGGATCAATTCACCAGCAGAATGAAATCGGCTGCCGATATGACAAAACAGCAATCCAGGCAGATGAAGGTATTGGATAACAATATCTCATCATTTAAAGATAATGCCCTAACCAGCTTTACAGGTGTTGCTAAGAGTGCTGGCGGATTAGTTATCGCTGTTACAGGTATTAGTGCTGCTTTTGAAGGTGTTCGGCAATCAATGGACTTTATTGGCGAGTATAAGTCAACGATGAGTACAATACAGGCTACAACAGGTGCTTCAGCCGAGGAAGCGGCGAAAATGAAGAAGCAAATTACTGACCTATACAACCAAAATTTAGGCACCGGATGGTCTGATTTAACAGATGCAATGGTGGTAACAAAGCAATTTACCAAGCAATCAGGTGATGCGCTCCGTGATACAACTGCTGCTGCGGTAATTTATAGAGACGTATTCGGGAGTGACATCCCTGAATCGCTTCGAACAGCCGACACGATGATGAAGAATTTCGGGATTAGTAGCGAACAATCCTATAATCTTATGGCTCAAGGCTCCCAGAAGGGACTTGATAAATCTGGAGAGTTATTGGATACAGCAAACGAATACGCCGTTTACTTCAAATCGCTTGGATTTAGCGGCGAGCAAATGTTCGATGTATTCAATGCTGGTATGGAAAATGGGGCCTTCTCACTTGATAAAGTGGCAGATTCTGTAAAAGAGTTTAATATCAGAAGTAAAGATGGCTCTAAGACTTCAGCAGAAGGTTTTAAGGCATTAGGTATGGATGCTGCTAAGATGACTCAAGTATTTGCTAAAGGTGGCCCTGAAGCAAAGAAGTCATTTGACCAAGTGGTGCAGGCAATCTCGAATGTTAAAGACCCGGTTAAGCAAAATGCTATAGGCGTAAGTTTATTCGGCACACAATTTGAAGATATGGAAATGAAAGTAATTAGTGCGATGGGTAATGCTCGTAAACAATTCGTTTCAACCAAAGACACAATGGAAGAAGTCAATCAGATATCGTTCCAATCTCCAAGCCAAGCATGGAAAGGTCTAAGCCGATTGCTAGAGACATCTATCCTTATACCAATCGGTGATAAGATATTGCCCAAACTTAATGAATTTGCCAATTGGTTTAAATCGAAAACACCTCAGATTAAAACAGCAATTGATCAAGCATTTGTTGCAGGAGCAAAAGTGATTGATGGCTTCAAGCAATCCCTAGCATGGGCAAAGGACAACGCTGAATGGCTTGTTCCTGCTGTTACAGGATTAACGGCAGCTATAGCAGCTCAACAGGTTGTAGGTTTAGTAAGTAAGACCTATCAAGCATGGACTACAGCAACAAAGGGGCTTACATTGGCACAGATCGCATTGAACATTGTGACTAAAGCTTCCCCATTTGGCTGGATTGCTACCATCATTGGACTTGTTATTGGAGCTGGCGTACTCTTGTACCGCAACTGGGACACTGTGAAGCTCAAAGCATCTGAACTATGGGCTTGGCTCGGTAAAGTGTGGACTAACCTCAAGGAAGGTACAATTAATACCTTTAATGGAGTCGCTGATAAGATTAAAGGCGTATTCACATCCATCGTTGGCTTTATCCGTACTCCTATTAATACTGTCATCGGTATTATAAATGGGTTGATCGATAAAATTAATGGCATATCGATTGATATTCCTGATTGGGTTCCAGGTGGACTCGGAGGGAAAACATTCGGACTCGACATTCCCAAAATCCCTGAATTCGCCCTTGGTACTAGCTATGCTCCAGGTGGCCTTGCTCGAATAAATGAGCGAGGTGGAGAAGTAGTTAATCTGCCAAACGGATCGCAGGTTATTCCAGCTGATAAGTCTGAAAAGATGATTAGCAATCAAAATAACGGCGTTACAGTCAACCTTACTATTAACGGAAACGTCTACGGCGAGGAAGATTTGATGAATCGAGTCGGCAATCTCTTAGTAAAGCAAATCAAGTTAGCACATTCGAATATGTAAAGGGGATGACAGAATGGATATTACACTAAGCTTCAATAACTTTGCTGAATCCTTAACACTACCCATTCCACCAAAAGATTTTGTCATCCCTGCTAATGTAAGGGCTAATGAGGAATTTGAATTGATTGGCAGTGTAAACGGTGTAAGTAAGCTTCTTCTACCAGGTCACAGGGAATTGAAAGCAGTAACGATTGATTCCTTTTTCCCGATGAGAAAGTATTCCTTTGCCAAAGTACAGAAGAATGGATTAGAGTGCGTCAATGTCATAAATAAATGGGCAAATAAGCGCACTCCAATCCGTATTATTGTGACGGAAAAGAAGCAGGAGATACTTAATATGGCTTGCCTTATTGATAACTTTACCTATGGTTTCGACAAAGCGGGAGATATCAAGTATACGCTTGCTCTTCGCGAGTTCATCTTTCCGGTGATGAAGTAATGGCACACGAACTTTATTTGATTCAACAAGGGAAGAAGAGCAATATAACCGGATTGTGCGGCAATTTATCATGGTCAAGTAGCATTGATACACTTGGTGAAGAGCTAACCTTCACTTATGCGGTGAATGATTCAAGCCACTTTAGCAAGTACGATATTATCAAGCTTGGAGATCAGATTGCTCTCGTTAGTAAGGGAAAGGTGCTTCATCACTATGTTGTGATAAAGGAAGACGTATCAGGACGAACAAGCAAATCCTATGCATGTTTCGATTATGCTTGGTATCTCAATAAAAATAAGGCCATCATTCAGTTCAAGAAGTCCTCTGTTTCTTCCGCTATCGGTAAACTCTGTGACAAAGTTGGGATCAAGCACAATATCGTTAATATCCCGACTCTCATCACGGCCATATATAAAGAGGAAACGATTAGCGACATCATAACTGAAATGTTAGAGAAGGCGACTCAAGAGACTGGAAGCAAGTATTACATGGAGATGGTTGATACTACATTAACCATCCGTAAACGTGCGGATCTCCTTATTAATCCCCGAATTAGGCTTTGTGACAATACGCCTCTGTTTCCAGTGGCAGCAGCTATTAGCAATCCGAATAAATCCTCTTCGATTGAGGAGATGAAAAACAAGGTTGTTGTGGTTAGCGGTGAGGATAAATCGACAAAGGTATATGCGGAGATTAGTGATCCATCAGGGATAAAGCGATATGGTCAGTTAACCGAGGTTATAACCGTAGAGAAGAAGAATGCAGCTCAAGCAAGGAATATAGCAAAGAACACGCTTCAGCAATTAAATCAAATCACCGAGGATATCAGTCTGACTTTACTTGGTCATGACGATATAAAGGCTGGACGTTCCATTGATATTAATGAGCCGGTTACGGGGGTTATCGGTCGGTTCCTTATTAAGAGTGCGAATCATACTGTTAGTAAAGGCATCCATAAAGTTTCCGTTCAGTTAGGAGGCGTATGATGGAAGAATGGTCAATTAACATGGCGAAGATGTTCAAGGAGCGAGAAAACAAGGCTCCACTTGAACCGACAACGGGAAAGGTGATAGGGCTTCTTCCTAACCTTCGGCTCTCATTGGGTGATGAAATCATTCTTGATGATGAGGATATAATTGTATCCAATCGAATTTATAGCTTGAATCTTGTTGTTGGAGATGAGTTAATTCTCTTTCCTTCGGCAAATGGGCAGGCTTATTATGTTATGGACAAAGTAGGTGGATAAGTGTTTCCAGAAATAAATATTATAACGGATACAGAAACTTTGCCTGCTGAAACTAAGCGGATGGGCAAGGTTTTTTTATTCGACTTCCAGACGGGAAAGCATGTGTTGAAAGATGGAAAGCCTGTCGAAGCCAGTTATGAAGAAGCGATTAAACAATGGATTATGATGCTACTGACAACAGAGATTGACGAATATGCAGTCTATAAAGGCTCAGATTTTGGCCTGCGAACAAAGCATTATATTGGCAACCGTATTCCTATTGGGACTGTAAGTAGCGATTATAAGCAGCAGATTGAAGATAAGATTCTACTCCATCCTGAAATCCTATCCATAGACAATTTTGCAATGGAGCGAACAGACAATAGGGTAATCGTGAGTTTTAGTGTTGTTACGGCACAAGGGAATATTGCTATGAATGAAAGCGAGGTGAGGATAAGTGGATGAGCAAACACAATTGACATGGCAACAGTTGTTGGATTCTATAGGAGATACCTATGACAAATCAGAAGGTTATTTGGTTTCAGATATATTTAAGTCAGTTGCCATTGTAATTAAGGATTTAAGAGATGAGCTTGAAGCTGTAAAGGCTCAACTGAATGTAGAAACATTAGCTGGCGACATGTTAGCGGCATTCATTGAGCAGAGGAAAGGGATAGTTCGTAATAAAGCAACCTACTCTCAGGGAGTTCTTACGATTACAGGTAACGGTCAGGTGAATATTGGTGATTTGTTCGAGACGAAAAGCGGTGTTCAATTTAAGGCTAATGAGGCTAAGATGATTGCCGGGACAGGAACAATTAAAGTTGTTTGTACAGTTGTTGGTGCTGTTGGCAATGTGCCAGCTAATCAAATCACAATGATGCCCGTTACGCTTCCAGGGATTACATCCATTACGAATAATGAACCGACAATCGATGGCTATGAAGCTGAAAGCGATGAAAGCTTAAGGGAACGGTACTACATTGCACTTAGTACTCCAGCAACGTCAGGAAATGTCCATCATTACCTTCAATGGGCAAAGGATATTTCCGGTGTTGGAGATGCCAGAGTGTTTCCGGTTGAGCGAGGAGCCAATACAGTAGAAGTCGTAATTATCAACCAGGATAAACAGCCAGCAAGCACATCTCTTGTCAATGAAATCCAAGCTTATATTGATCCAGGGAGCACTGGGCTTGGTAACGGACAGGCTCCAATTGGAACAAAGTGTTATGTTGTTAGTGCTTCGGGATTGACCATTAATATTTCCCTCACTGTGATTAAATCGGCTGGCTATACGAATGCTCAAGTGCAATCCAGCATTGCTAGTTCAATTACATCTTACCTCAAGAGCATCGCCTTTAACTCTGATTATGTTAGCTATGCCAAGATAGGTGAAGCAATCCTGAATAGTAATGGGGTTGCTGACTACTCCAACCTGAAGGTGAACAATGGTACGGCTAATATCAGCATAGGATTAAAGCAAGTAGCTGTATTGGGAGGCGTTACCGTTGCTTAAAGATGTACTGATTCGCAATTTACATAAAGTGATGAGGAAAGATCCTCTTATTAACGAATTACTTGGCTCCGTTGGTCAATCGCTTGATTCAGTTCGAGTTGATATCCATGACACAGGTAATCAAGTGGATATCGATAAGGCTACATGGGGATTAACGCTCATTCAACGAGAATTAGGAATTCCCATTCAAGCTCAGCCAATCGACGAACAACGAGCCGTAGTTAAATCGAAGCTTAGAGGTTCGGGAACAATTGGTGCAGCTCAGATTAAATTGGTTGCTGATGCCTATACGAACGGTCAAGTTGAAGTCGGTTTTGAAAACGGAGCCGTGATTATCAGATTTACCAGTGTAGTAGGTGTTCCCCCGAACATTGAAGATGTGAAGAAGACATTAAGAGATATCATACCAGCGCATCTGTTAATTGAATTCGCATATCTCTATCTGACCATTCGGGAGATAAACAATGTTATGACTATTAATCAATTAAGCAATACAAAACTCAATCAATTCGCTCCTTTTATTGGAGTGTAAAGGAGATATGTTATGCCATCAAACACGCCTAAATTAGGCTTATATAAATACAATCCGAGCACAGACGGGAATCAGACGTTTAATGTAGATACAGCATTAAATGGGAACTGGGATAAGATTGACACGCAAGTTGGTTCTGCTAAAACAGATATTTCAACCATCAAATCAGATCTCTCCAACACCCCTCCGACTTCTCTATCTCTAAAACCAGGACTTCAAGCCGTTACGGTTACGCGAGATACACCGCTGAGCGTTAAAGGTATCAAAGGGCGGACGTTGGCTAATTTGCTTGGCAGGGATGGGAACTGCGAATCACTCACACCGTTTTCGTTTGCAACTGGTGCGGCCAATATCAGCACTATCGCCCTGTCAACGTCAGATGCTTCTGTGGGCGTAAACGGAATCAGGCTCACTTGGAGTGCCGCCAATGCTGGTGCGACCTATTACCGAGGCAGACCAATTACGCTCGAAGCAGGCAAACGTTATATTGCGCTCCTCGATGTACGCACCGATGGTACGGGAATTACAGGGCGATTGGCGGTTCGGCGCACTACAAACTGGTACGGCAATATCATCTCCACAGGTAGAGGAACAAGTTACGTAGCCTTTGTAGCAGACGGTACTGAATCGCATATCGGAATTTACGCCAACGTCAACAACTTGGCTGGATTTGTGGGATTCGATGCTGTTCGCCTCTTCGAAATCTCTCAGGCCGAATATGATTCCGTGGTATCTATGACCACGGAGCAGATCGTAGCCAAGTATCCGTACGTAGACGACATTAAAAACGTCAACGGTGTTTATGTACGTAACGCAACGCAAAACCTATTTCCTCCACTTTCCAAATGGACAAACGGACGTATCTACGATGGCGCGTACAAGTTTGCTTCCACTCAAGTAAAAGGTGACTATGAGGTTTATGCTGTTAATAATGGTTCAGCATCAGGGATGATGTCGGTGAAAGTTAAACTACTCCCAAATACGACATACATGCTTAGTGGAGTCACGGACACATATTATGTTTATGATGCTTATACTCTTTCAGGTTTTGCCAATGGGAGGTCATCAGGAACTACGTTTACAACTGGTGCGGCGGACGAGTATTATATCGGCTTATACAATCGAACAGCAACGGGGCCGAGTATAACATTTAAAGACGTTATATTAACCGAAGGATCGACCATTGTTCCGTTTGCGCCACAAGCCGAACAATATGTCTACTACCCTGACTGCCAACTAGCATCTAACCTAGACAGTACCGTATGCGACGAGTTGTACACGGATAACACGGGACAGGCGCGAGCGACGAGACGGTTTAAGACGATGGATTTGACGGGGGATCTGGCTTGGTCTTTCGGGGGCAGTGTAGTATCTGGTACTGGCTACAAAGGTGTCCAAGTACCCGTTACTGGTAAAATGGACTCGGCCATTTTGAGCAAGTATGACGGCAAGATTCTAACCTATCGTGCAACGGGAGCGGGCTTTACAGGCGGCGATCAACAAACTCTAACCGCTGATGCTTTTCTGTTTATATCAATCGCCTCTGCTGACTCAGGCTGGGGCGACAGCTACACGCCGACAGTGGATGAGATTAAGGCGTATTTTCGTGGTTGGCAAATGGGGGCATATAGCTCATCCTTCTCCACGCCCTATACCGGTTCAGGCACTAAAGCGTGGCGTCCAATTATTCGGGATGCTTCTGACGCATCATTCGTAACAACAGTTCCTGCTAATACTTACGGCTCATTTTCGCCTTATCGCCTCCAATACCAACTAGCCACTCAAACCGACGAGCCTGTACGCTCTGAGGGCGCGATTATGCTTGCCGAGGGAGCCAACACGCTTGAGGTTGGGTATGGGGCTGTGGTAAGGGAGCGAGCTAGAATCGCTTACTCTGCTGGCTTTGGATATGAAGTTAATGACACGTACTGGAGCACTTCTTTGGCGTACAGGACAAAGGACATTTTGAACATTTACAGAGACAGTATTATCGACAAATCATGGGCTAGACAATCCCATGGGACTCCATATGGGCTTGTAAGGGCAACTATTCCTGCGAATTCTCCTATTACATCAGCTGTCTACGAAGTCACCTATCTCGCTCTGGATGCCTACCTGATCGGCATACCGCCAACGCAGATCAGCGCCGAGTATCCGACTAACCAGCGATCTGTTACGGACGAGCTGGTCAAAGAAGCAACACAACTGGTCGGAAGGGTATCAGTGCTGGAAAACGGTACGGCACAGGCCAAGCAACCGCAATGGATTACGGCTACAACACTACTCAATGGTTGGGTGAATTATGGGGTTGGGTATCCAGTAGCATCTTACATGAAAGATGCACTTGGATTCGTGCATATGAGAGGATTGCTTAAAAGCGGAAGTGTGGCACAAGGAGTGACGCTCCTAACACTCCCCAAAGGCTACAGGCCAGAATCTGCGGTTCTTTTTGTTCCTAGCACTCCCGTTATTAACACCGTCAGTTCCCCACTACCGAGACTTGACGTGTTGGTTGATGGGCGGATCATTTTAAATCAAGTTGACAACAACTGGCTTGATCTAAGCTGCGTCTATTTCTTTGTTGGAAATTAAAGGAGGCTGAAACCCAAACATGAAAGAAGCCATAATCACAGACTTGTACGGCCTGTTTATCGATGTCGAGATTGTAGACGACAATGAAACGGGCTATTTGCCGTTATTTGAAGTAATTGATGATCAAGAAACCATTACAGGTTACAGAGTTTCCGTTCCTGTTCCTCAAGGCTTGTATCATCCCAAGTTTAACTTCTTGGCTTGGGATGAATATAAAAAACCTCTTGAATACCAAGTTGATGAAAACGGAGAACTAGTTCTTGATGAAAACGAGAATCCTATTCCAATAGTAAAAGTTGTTGGAGATTTTTGGATTGAAGGATTGAGTCAAGAAGAGATTGATGAGTTAAAGAATGTTCCAATTGCACTCACACCTGAACAGGAGAGCATTCAAAAATTAGAAACAGATAATGCTCTACTCCTTCTCGATTTAGCAGAAACACAATCAAAACAACAACAAGCTGAACAGGACAACGCAAATCTCCTTCTTCAACAAGCAGAAACAGAAGAACGAATGGTAAAAGTTGAACAAGACTACGCATCCCTCCTCCTTCAACTTGCTGAGAAAGGAGGTGTCTAAATGGATTGGTTTGCGACAATTAAGAGATACTATGACCTTGGCTGTTATACAGAGGCACAAGTTAATCGATTTGTGGTGTTGAAGAAGATTACTCAAGTACAGGCTGATGAGATTGTTGGAGTTGTAGCTTCGTCTTAATTGACGGAGCTTTATTTATTTTATGAGGAGATATTTACATATGGAACTATTTATTAAATCAACCATCGGAGCGCTAGGAACAGCTCTATCCTTCCTATTCGGTGGATGGAATGAAGCATTTACATTCCTATTCATCCTTACTATTGCAGACTATGTGACGGGAATGATCGCCTCAGTAATTGAAGGCACAGGTTTAAGTTCACGTATTGGGTATAAGGGATTGCTCAAGAAAACAGGAATGTGGCTGGCAATACTTGTCCTTTATCATGCAGATAAATTCCTGGGATTAGATGGGAATCTAAGCCTTATGACAGGCGCTATTTACTTTTTCATGGCTAACGAAGCTATTAGTATTACGGAAAACTACGGACGAATGAAGTTACCCATGCCCAGTCAATTAAAAAGCCTTATTGCTGTACTCAAGGAAAAAGGTGAACAGCGATGAGTTATGACATCCGTGTAGACTTAATTCCTGATCTGCCACGTGAAGGATATAGAAAGGGAATTGGTGCTTGGGAGGGCGTTTGTATCCATGATACGCAAGCACCTGGAGACAGCGATGAGAGAGAAATCACCTACTTCAAGCGTGAGTGGAGGAATCGTAAAGCATTCGTTCACGCTTTTGTAGATGGAGATTCCATGACTCAATGTGTCAAGTGGGAGTATAAGTCATGGGGATGTGGAAACGGGAATAATCGATTCATCAATATTGAGATGTGTTCTGCCCATAGTCAGGCTGACTTCAATGAGTTATATAAGCGTACATGCTGGCTTGCTGCTTTGAAGCTATATGAACGTAAATTAGGCGTTACAGATGGTGTCACACTCGTTTCTCATGCGTGGGTGAGCAAGAATCTAGGTGGTACAAATCACTCTGATCCAATTAGCTTCCTGAAGCAGTGGGGGAAAACGTGGTCAGATATGGTTAAGGATGTAAAGGCAGCATATGAGGCTTTATCGACTCAAGCTAAGCAGCAAGATACCGTTATTAATGTAGCTGTAGCTGTCGATGATAAAGTGATTGGCAAAGGTGTCCTCATTGATGGACGTTCATATATGCCGATTAGAGCCATTGGAGAAGCTTTAGGTGGAATTGTAACCTGGGACGGTAAGGAAGGTTTAACAAAGGTAAATGGAGCTGTAATTAAGTCTACAGTTAATCGGAGTGGCATTACATATGGATGGTCTGGTGAGATTGCTCAGTTGACGAATACGAAGCTTGAGTGGAATGGGAAAACGAAGACGGTTCATTATTGGAAGTAACATGATCATGAGCCTGTGCTGATAAAGCATGGGCTTTTTTTGTCTTATCGCTCTATAAATTTGGCAGAAGAACAAGGTATCGGGTATACTAAATGTTAGATAAGCTTGTAGTTGCTACACATTGAAGTATTCACCTCACGGACTTAAGTCCAATTTGTCTAAAAAGCCTTGCAGACTAAGGCTTTTTATTAAGAATCTCAATTCGTCCATCCGTTGTCTCTGCCGCCGGTACGACGCATAAAGTCAATATCGAGCTGATTTTGCAATACATCCGTGATGTAGGCAAAATTCCTGCTCAGCGTAATACGAAGTACAGTATCCTTCGTGTGTTCAATGAAGGCGAGCATGCGGAACGCGATTTTGTGATGCAGAACTAGGCGGATTTACACGCTGTTATTCGCTCAAGCAACTAAAACGCTTATCTATATTAATCCGGTTGGTGGGAATTAATATGGATAAGCGTTTTATTGATTTCTTCAAAGAGATATCCTCCTAAGAATTAGCAGGAGAAATGATTATGACTCCTCCTAGTATTACGAGCTCTGCCTATATCAAAGAAAAGCATGCTCCTCATCATGAGGAGCATGCTTTTTTAGCATTATTGCGCATTGCTGAGCCTATTGCCAAGCGAAGCGAGACTGCTCTCCGGCTGCCGAAGCATCTCCGGCCAGTACGATCCGGTTTTTGCCCTGGGACTTCGCGTTGTAAAGCGCCTGATCCGTACGGATAAAAAACTTTTCTTTGCCTTCGCGATCATAATCGGCGAAGCCGATGCTGACCGTGATCTGGCGAGAGCCAAGCTCTTTGTAAACGGCCAATTCAATATTTTGACGGATCGTCTCAAGAATTTGCAATGACTTATCAGCGCTTTTATCCGTGAAAATGACGGCCAACTCCTCACCGCCATACCGCGCGACAAAATCATTCATGCCTGCCTGTGAGCGGACGAGATCGGCAACTTGTCTTAAAACAGAATCACCGGCACGATGGCCGAAATGGTCGTTGACCGATTTGAAATTGTCGATGTCGATCAATGCCAACTGAAGCGGCATATGGGTCGTGTCATGATGCTCAATGAGTTTGTCCAAGTATTCATGAAACGTAATATGGTTGTAAAGCTCGGTCAAGGCATCCGTCTTAGCCAGCTTGTCCATTAAAATATTTTTGACGAGTAGCTCTTGATTAGACTTGGCTGCATGGATGTAATATTGCCGCATCTCCTTGCCTCGTGAGATGACACCTCTAGCAATGAGGCAGAAGGCCCCTAGCATAGCGGTCAGCGCAACGATGCCGACAACTGAAATGTCCATGCTTGTATTGAAGAAATACAGACTGTACAGCGTCACGAGCGACATAAGTGATGCCGCAATCAGCTTGCGAGCCGAAAAATAAAAAATCGAAACAAGCACTGGTAAGAACAAGGCTGGAATTATATATCCGATCTCAACATTAATATCTACAATTATAAATGTAATTACAGACGAGGCAGCCAAGAGGGCATAGTCTCGCATTCTCTCTTCCAGGAAGCGCAGGCATAACTCCGACAACACGAGTACACTCAAGTGAAGTGCTGCAGGTATAAGCATGTAGTGCCTGAAAAATTCCTCGGGAGCAAGAGGAGTGATAAAAATTAAGTAGAGGCATTCCAACATAACCATCAAAACCAGCAAGCTCCAGAAGCCTTTCATTAGCATCCGGTTCCAACGGGCTCGGGTGAAATCGAGCAATTGATCATCCAAGGTTAAGTTCACTCCAGCTAGAAAGCTTAGTACACACGTAAAATAATATACCATGAATAAACCTTCAATCCAATCCTCCTATGGATAGATATTTCATGCTTAACCACGATTTTCCTTATCTGAACTACAGCAAGCAGCCGTCTGGCGTTGCCGCATATCCCGGAAGCTTCAGCCATATACTAAAGGAATGAAGGGAGCTGAAGGCGATGGAGTTGCTTGTCGTGGATCTCATAAACGAAGAGGAGAACAGCGGAGCAGCGCTGTGCAGCCGGCTCAATGAAATCGGCGCTTTTGATGCGGGCCAAAAGAATGGCCTGGAACGAATGCCGTTGTGGAGCTGGACGATGTCCTCGGATGAGGAAAGTTTGACTTGTACGGCGCATTTGCCCCAATTCCGTTTGGCGGAGCATGGGGAGCAGTTGTACACAGGTGCGGCGTGTATTCTTGCCGATTATATTGTAGAAAAGCATGAGCCAGACATCATTCGCCAGATCATTCGCAAGCAGTTCCGCTATTCCCGCGAAGAAGAAGCGGCAATAGAGCGTTGCTGCCGCATGGTGCTGTCTGGAGAACAATGGGGCTTGACCGAGGATGAATCATTCCCGAAGGAACAGGGCGGCAACCGCAGAAGCATCAAAGTCGCCGCTGAGTTGCTCGACTATATGGCAGAGAACACTCACCTCCATTTGCAAGGTTTTCTTACCTTCCGACTTCATAGCTACTGGCAGGAGCTGAGGGAAGCTGCTGAGTATGCTGTTGAAGAATATGTAATGGATAAGCAATATCAGGAGTTTATCTCCTTGCTCAAATATTTTGTGGCGGCTCAGCCCAATCGACGTGGCCTTGTCCATGTGCTGCATGGTGCGGATCGGTCAATCCAATTGCTGGATGAGCAATTCGAGCCGCTGGATATGAAGGGTGAGGATCATGCTCTTGCAGAGCTCGTTGATGCTGAGCTTAATATGGAAGACATGATACTGAGCAACTTGATTACAGCAGCTCCGGCTTTGATCTGTATCCACACATCCGAGCCTGAGCATCAGGTTATTCGTACCATTCAGGCCATTTTTGACAGTCGGATCGATATATGTGGCGGCTGCGGTGACTGCCAAATGCCACGAAGGGAAGTTTTAGGAGGCAGCGGTGAGTCTTGACCCGTTAGCTATTTCTTTTATATAATGGCATCACAAAGCGTTGACAAAGACATGCGTTATTCGACAGCCCTTCTCAGAGACAGGAACCTTGGCTGTAAGTTCCTGATGCGTGCGCGGATAGCTGTACCCCTTTGAAGCTGCAGGATGGAACACGGTTCTGATCGGGCCGCAAGTATATTCTGACGAGTCGTCCTCGTTAGCGGACATCAGGAGAACGTCCCTTTTTGGCCCACTCGGCCAAGGGCGTTGAATGAGGGTGGAACCACGGGTCTGAATCGACAGCACTCGTCCCTTTGCGGGACGCAGTGCTTTTTTGCGTCCACGTGATCATACTCATGGAGGCGATAGGATTATGGCAGTAGAAATTAAGCTCCCGGACGGAGCAGCCCGTTCTTATGAAGCAGGCGCAACGATAGAGGATGTAGCCGCTTCGATCAGCTCCGGTCTTCGCAAAAATGCGGTAGCTGGCAAGCTGGACGGTAAGGTCGTTGACCTTTACACGCCGCTTACGGAAGGTGCAATTGTAGAAATCGTTACGCTTGACTCTGCGGACGGTCTTGAGGTTTATCGTCACAGCACGGCCCATCTTATGGCGCAAGCGATCAAGCGCATTTATGGCGACAAAACAGTCAAGCTCGGCATCGGCCCGGTAATCGAAGACGGCTTTTACTATGATATCGACATGGAGCAGTCGCTTACACCGGAGGATCTGGAAAAGATCGAGAAGGAAATGGAGCGCATTGTCAAACAAGATTTGCCGATTCGCCGCCGTGAAGTGAGCCGTGAAGAAGCGATCAACATTTTCAGCGAGCTGGAAGATCCACTCAAGCTGGAACTGATCCGCGATCTGCCGGAGTCGTCCGTTATCACGATTTATGATCAAGGCGAATTTTTCGATCTGTGCCGCGGTCCGCATCTGCCATCCACAGGCCGCATCAAAGCTTTCAAGCTGCTCAGCGTAGCTGGTGCTTACTGGCGCGGAGATTCCAAAAACAAGATGCTGCAACGTATTTACGGCACGGCTTTCCCTAAAAAAGCTCAGCTTGACGAGCATCTTCATTTTCTAGAGGAAGCGAAAAAGCGTGACCACCGTAAGCTTGGCCGGGAGCTCAAAATGTTCACCTTCTCCAAAGAAGTTGGGCAAGGATTGCCGATCTGGCTGCCTAACGGCGCACGTGTACGCCGCACGCTGGAGCGTTATATCGTAGATCTGGAAGAGCAGCTTGGTTACCAGCATGTGTATACTCCTGTACTGGCCAATGTGGAGCTTTACAAAACGAGTGGCCACTGGGAGCATTACAGCGAGGATATGTTCCCTAAGATGACAATGGACAATGAAGAGCTTGTCCTTCGTCCGATGAACTGCCCTCATCATATGATGGTGTTCAAAAGCGATATGCGCAGCTACCGTGATCTCCCGATCCGTGTCGCCGAACTTGGCACGATGCATCGCTACGAGATGTCCGGCGCGCTGACTGGCTTGCATCGCGTAAGAGCGATGACGCTGAATGATGCCCATATTTTCTGCCGTCCGGATCAGATCAAAGAAGAATTCGCCCGCGTAGTCAACTTGATCCGCAAAGTATACGAGGACTTTGGAATCAAGGAGTATCGCTTCCGCTTGTCCTACCGTGATCCACAAGATACGGAGAAGTACTTCCAGAACGACGAGATGTGGGAGATGAGCCAGCGTATGCTGCGCGAAGTGGTCGAGGAGCTGGAATTGCCATTCTTCGAGGCGGAAGGCGAAGCGGCCTTCTATGGCCCTAAGCTGGACGTGCAGATCAAAACGGCGCTTGGCAAAGAAGAGACGCTTTCGACGGCTCAGCTGGACTTCCTGCTGCCTGAGCGTTTCGAGCTTGAATATGTCGGCGAAGACGGTAAGAAGCATCGTCCGGTCGTCATTCACCGCGGCATTATCAGCACGATGGAACGCATGACGGCGTTCCTGCTGGAGAACTTTGCTGGTGCACTGCCACTGTGGCTGAGTCCGCAGCAAGCTCGCGTTATTCCAGTTTCTCAAGTATATGAGGACTATGCCCGTAAGGTAGAAGAGCAGTTGCTCGCCGCAGGCGTTCGTGCTGAGAGCGATCTGCGTAACGAGAAACTCGGCTACAAAATCCGCGAGGCGCAGCTCGAGAAAATCCCATATATGCTCATTGTTGGCGAAAACGAGGCGGGAGCCGGAACCGTATCCGTCCGCAAACGCGGCGAGGGTGATATCGGAGCTCGTCCAGTATCCGAGCTGGCTGAACAGCTGGCAGAAGAGATCCGCAGCAAGTCCATTTAATACCTGTTACTTAGGCATGAAGCGCCCTCCCGCTGAAGAGGGCGCTTTTTTTTTGTTCTTATTTTATGGAAAAACGCCTCGAATGAGAATTCATTTATAATGCAAAAAACTGAATAAGTTTGTCCGGCAACGGGTAACCTCCGTTAAAAGGGGAGATCGCACTCATGCCGAAAGGCTTATTGAACATACGAAAACGAATATCGGATATGAAATATTGGCTTGGTCGTCGCAAAGGGACGTTGCCTCAGAGTGAAACATTCATCACATATCGGAAATTCATTTATGGCCTTGCTCTTGTTGTCGTAGTTGCTCTATGCCTAGAAGCAGGACGGCTAACGGTTGGAGCCGAGACTGAAAGTGGCCAGGCTTCAAAGCAAGCTGCCGGGGATGAACAGGCAGGAAGGGGCCAGGGAGTAGCAAAGGGGCTTGGTACTGCTGCTGCATCGCAGCTCCATTCCGCTCTGTTTTCGACAGAGCTTCGGCAAGTGAGACGGACATCAACTGCACCGCCGCATAATTCCGTTCTGCTCTCGACAGAGCTTCAGCGGGTTGGGCAGACAGCATCTGTAGCGCGGCCTATCGCACTCATGTTTTCACCGCTGCAATCAGTACCCAATTCATTCGGTCCACCTAGTCCATCCAGCATTAGCCTTAGGAGCGATAGTGAAGACCTGGGAACAGATAAGCTGAAGCAAGTCTCACGAGTGAGGAAAGCTGTGAAGGACAAGCCTTCTATTCCCGAAAAGAGATCAGCGAATGAAGAACCGACGATGAATGGCAAATCTGCTCCGGAGAGCAAGCCGGCAACGAAGCCGCTCAAGTCCATTTCAGTGCTCGCAACAGGATATACAGCTGGCATTGAGTCCACAGGCAAAAAGCCGGGCCATCGGCTGTACGGTATTACCCGCTCAGGTGTAAAAGTCAGACGCGGTCAGGTATCAACGATTGCCGCTGATACCAAAGTGCTGCCCATCGGAACGATTCTGTACGTCCCGGGTTACGGTTATAGTGTGGTGGCCGATACAGGATCCAAAATTAAAGGCCATCGCATCGATTTGTATTTTGACACGACAAAGCAGGTTTATAGTCAATGGGGCAAAAAGCAGGTAACTGTGCAGGTTCTGAAGGTCGGCAACGGCAAGCTCGATCAAAAAACGCTGAACCGGCTGAATCAAGCGATGAAAGCTGGCAAAGGTTTATTTTTAGAGGAAGCAAAAAGCTGAAGCTCCAAGAGAGGGGCTTCAGCTTCACGAGAAACCTGAGAACCATCAGGTTTCTTTTTTTTGCTATTGTTGAAAGAGCTAGATCTTTTTGACGAACTCTGACTTCAGCTTCATGGCGCCAAAACCGTCAAATTTGCAATCGATGTCATGATGCTCTTCGATCAGGCGAATGGTTTTGACTATAGGTCATATCGCAGCTATCTACAATTGCCTGCTAAACGTCCAGGCCGCTAGCGGATTTATATTTCTTGATCATAAGCTGGGTCTGGACGTTGACCACGCCTTGCAGTACATAGAGCTTATCGTACAGAAACATCTCGAGTTCCTCTTCATCGCGCAAGAGCGTATGTACATGAAGAGTGCTTGATCCGGTCATTTGATAAATATTCGTTACCTGCTCTTCCTGGGACAGCTGTTGGCCTACTGCATCAACAAAACGGGGCTCGACCTGGATCTCGAAAAAGGCGGAGATGGTTCGACCAAGCTTGGCGACATTGACGCGAACTGTAAAATGCTCAAGCACGCCGCACTCCAGCAGAGATTCCACTCGCTTCTGGATAGCTACTCGCGACAGGCTCAGTGTCTCTCCGATTCTGGCGTAAGGCATCCTTCCGTTTTCGAGAAGTAGCTGCACGATCCCCTGATCGATCTCGTCCAGATGGGGAAGCTTCATTTTTGGCCGAACTCCTTTCATGTATCAAACTTTTGATTTCACATGTAAACAAACATAACATATAGAAGCGATGTTGGATAGAGATTTTTGATTTCGAAGAGCAACAGACTCTTGCGAATTTGACTCTTTACGTAATTAAACAAGGGGATTGTGGAATAGGGTCCTATTCCTTTCCAATTTAAACGGCAGCCCAGGCTTAATGTACTCTTTTTTATGTAATATATATGTCATATTTATCGATATTACATTTTTAAGCTCAACTTATAAAGAGACACGCACTCGGTCTGCAGGCGGAGAACAGGATCAACCGTCAGCCCCTAGAGCAGGCATGGCGCATGCGCTATAATCAAGTCACAAGGAGAGTTCAAGGAGTGAGCATAGATGAATCAAGGCAGACTGAACCAGGTGCTTTTCGGGCTGGCGGTGGTGGGGGCAGGAGCGCTATTCCTCTTCCATATGGCAGGCATATTCGGATTCGAACCTCTCGATATCGGGGGTTTTGTCCGACAGTACTGGCCGCTGGCGCCGCTTTTTGTAGGATTGTCCATGCTGCTGAACGGAGGCCTTATTCCTGGTGGCATAGTCACGGTGTTCGCCGTCGTGATGCTGGCCCGCAATACAGGTTATACGGATCTATCCTTTGGAGACGTCATCCGGTATTTGCTGCCGATAGTCATCATTCTGTTCGGACTTCGTATGATCTTCGCTCGCGGTGAACGCCATCGCCACCGACATAATCATGAAGAGTGGACTTCCTACAACTCTGATCCGGATGTGCCGCATGCTCCGCCCCTACATCCTGATCCACTTAAGAAGGGAGAAGCAGGAACTAAGGGTCTGGATTACGAATCGGTAGATAGGGACCACATAGATCCTTCGTTTCAACAACACAACAGAGAGCCTTACGAGTCTGCTTCTCCATCAGGCACAGGGGATTGGAAAGAAGAGCTCAAGCATATGAAGCGAGATCTTAAACACGGTATGAAGGAGATGAAGAAAGAGCTTAAGGATGCTTCGAAAAGCCATCGTGATGAGGGTGGTCGGGGAAGAACGGAATGGTGGAACACCGATGCGAATGTGCAGAATCGTTCCAACTTCATTGGCGATATCCATCTCGGACATGATTACTGGGATCTGGTGCCGCTCAACATTTCTCATTTTATCGGTGATACGGTTGTGGATCTTACCCGGGCTAATATTAGCCATGGCGAAACCCGCATTACAATTAGCTCCTTCATCGGAGATGTGAAAGTGTTCCTGCCTGCTGACCTCGACATTGGAGTTCAGGTCGTATCAAGCGCTTTTATCGGGGATTCCAAAGTACTTGAGCGTAAGGAGGGCGGCATGTTCCGCCATATGGACACTACGAGCCCGGGCTACCGTGACAGTGAGCGAAAAATAAAGCTGGTATGCAGCACATTTATCGGAGATGTACGCGTAACAAAGGTAGGGTGATGCAGCGGATATGATGGTGAAGCTTCTGCGAAGCGGCCGACTGGAGCTGGTGATGTTTTTCATCATCAGCTCAGTTGTGCCTTGGAGCATTTTATACGGAATCAAACATAAGCTCATGCCGGGAGCATCCATGATTCAGTTGTGGATGGTAGGCACGTTGGTTTTTTTGTTAACAAGCGTAGTGTTTGGATACAGTGTCGGCCGCAGGCAGCAGTCACGTATTGATGCCTTGCACCTGGCACTCAAACAGGCGTCGCAGGGCGACTTATCCGTACGACTGCCGGAGCAGGAGGGGTATGCGCTTGCTGCGGTTTATGCGGAGTTCAATGAGCTGGCGAGCAAGCTGGACCGCCGGCTGCAGGTGATGCAGCGTCAAAATGAGATGAATGTACTACAGCAAGCCGCGTCTAATGAAGAAGCAGTGCTTGAGGAGCGCAAAAGATTGGCAAGGGACTTGCATGATACGGTCAGCCAACAGCTTTTTGCCTTCCACATGTCAGCTTCCTCCCTGCCGAAGCTTCTGCAGATCAGCCCGGAGCGAGCAGGGGAAGTGATGGAGCAGCTCATTACGATGAGTTCTCTCGCTCAAAAGCAAATGCGCGGTCTTATTGCTCAGTTGCGCCCCTTGGAGCTGGAGGGCAGATCGCTTGAGGATGCGCTAGGGCGCTGGTTCCCTGATTATTGCCGTCAGAACGGGCTGCAAGGAGAGCTGGACTGGAGAGTGAAGGGATCGATATCCGAGGCGAAGGAGCATCAGCTGTTTCTGATCGTGCAGGAGGCCATGGCCAATGTGGTCAAACATGCACAGGCAACCAGCGTAACACTAACGCTCTCCGAATCTCGCTCAGGCCTGATGCTGCTGCTGCAAGATGATGGACTTGGTTTCCGCGCCGATCAGGTGCGGCCAGGTTCGTATGGATTGTCGACGATGCAAGAGAGGGCGATGCAGCTCGGCGGAGAAGCGGCAATTTTGAGCAAGCCGGGAGGAGGCACCCGCATCCGGGTGTCGCTTCCCAATTATGGGATAGAGGAGCGTTCGGATTCATGACAGGGACGGATGTTTATCGCGTAATGATCGTGGATGACCATGACATGGTGCGCATGGGACTCAAAACATACTTAATGCTGGAGCCGAAGTTCCAGGTCATAGCGGAGGCGGGCAGCGGCGAGGAAGCTCTTCGTTTACTGGAGAAAGGACTAGATGGCGGACTGCCCGATCTGATGCTTATGGATTTGATCATGACCGGCATCGATGGCGTTGAGACAACTCGTCGGGTAATGGAGCTGTTTCCTTCGATCCGAATTGTGCTGCTGACAAGCTTTTTAGAAGATGAAAAGGTAGTCGCGGCCATGGAGGCGGGCGCTATAAGTTATGTACTTAAGACGGTCAGCTCTGAGGAACTGGTCTATTCACTTACGGGCGCGCTTCGCGGCATGCCGGTCATGACAACTGACGTCTCCCAGGCGCTGACTCGCGGATTGCGCCAACGCTCTGCTCAAGGAGTAGATGAGGGGCTGACGGAGCGCGAGAAGGAAGTATTGCTGCTCATCGCAGAGGGCCGAGCAAATAAAGAAATTGCGGAAGAGCTTCATATTAGTATCAAAACGGTTAAAACCCATGTAAGCAACCTGCTTATGAAATGCGAGATGGAGGATCGGACCCAGCTGGCTGTGCTTGCGCACCGCAAAGGCTGGGTGAAGGGCTGAAGAGAATTGATTTGTCATCAGCGCCAAAAGTCTCTGCACAGGACTGGGAGACTGGCAAAAGCGATGGCACTTCGGCGCGAACGCGATTCCAGTCCTCCTCTTATTTGCACATAAGCCGGGTTCCGTCAGGGAATGCTGAGCCTATTAATGCAGACAAGGAGAGGTGTCCATGATTGCGATTCAATCCCCGCTGGAGGGGACAGAGCATGATTTTGTGCAGATCAAACGCGTTCTGGAAAAGCAAGGCTTCGTACTGGGCGGCAACTGGGATTATGGCAACGGGTCCTTCGACCTGAACATGGATGAGAAAAATAAGGTATGGCTGCGCATGGGCTTCGAAGTGCTGCGAGGCAATGTCGACGATCAGACGGAGGACAATGACGCCTCGATTAAGCTGACGACTCCGTATGTTCTGCGCCATCTTTATCGCGAGGGTAACGACCCGGAGGCGAAGATGCGGACAATCGGAGCTTTGTTCGATCAGTTCCAGGCTCCAGTAGATCCGGACGCGGCAGTCGACGACAAGTGGATCGGCTTCGCGGAGGAACAGCTTCGTCGCGCCGAGGAACAGTTAATTACGAATCACTAATCATGCAGCGGCCATCGACCGCAGTAAGGCCTTTGATCCCTATGAAATGGTGATCAAAGGTTTTTTATTTTGTCTTAAACGATATTTCAGTTTCTTTTAAGGTAGATTGTGCAAGATAGGTACATACCAGTTAGGCGCTATTAACTTTAATTCATAGACTTCACTCTCGAGGAGGAAATATACATGGACGATCGCAAAGGACGCTACAACGAATTTTGGAGCGGTAAAGAAGAAGGAAACGATCAGGATCGGCAAAAAGAAAGCTCATACTTAAGCGACGAGGAAGCAGCTCACCAAGAGCAGGACGTGAGAGGGTATCAAGGTCAGGAAAATTCTTCCTACTATTACTCTTATGGGCCGTTCAAGCAAGGTCAGCCGGGAGAAAGCGGACGCGATCTGCGCGAGGGACGTCCCGCCGAAGAGCGTAGTTATGAGCGCCCGTCAGACTCAGTACAGCAGAGAGATGTTATGGTCACGCCGCCTCGCCAGCTTCGTCCGTTCGTCCCCGCAGCTTCTGCTGGCAAAGGAGAGTGGCAAGGTAACGGCGGCGGCACCGGTGGCAAAAAGAAACGTGGAAGCGGGCTGCGCACAGCGGCTGTCTCGTTCCTGGCTGGCGTCATTGCTGTAGGCGGCTTGATGTGGAAGGCCGATACAGACAATTGGTTTACTGGCGATACTCCCGTACAGGTTCTATCGGGATCAAACAATAACGTACCGGCGGCGAGCAAAGCCCCGTCTGCACAAGACTTAACGCGCCCGATGAATATTCCGGAAATCTCCAAGCAGGCTTCCCCGGCGGTTGTGCTCATCACGACCTACACAAGCGCGAACTCCGGTGGCGGCGGCTTGAATGAAGATCCATTTTTCCGTCAGTTCTTCGGTGATCAGTTCGGTGGCCAAGGCGGTCAGGGAGGCCAAGGCGGTGAAGGCGGTCAAGGCGGTCAAGGTAACGGAGGCGGACAATTGCAGGAAACCGGCATTGGTTCTGGCTTCTTCTTCGAAAAAGATGGTTATATTCTGACGAACCAGCATGTTATCAACGGAGCAGAAGAAATTAAGATCAAGGTGCAGGGATACAGCAAGGACCTGACGGCTAAAGTACTCGGCTCAAGCAAGGATCTTGATCTGGCCGTGCTGAAGGTTGAACAGGTGGACGGCAAAGAGTTCCCTACATTGCCGCTTGGAGATTCCGATTCGGTAGAGATTGGTGAATGGCTCGTCGCAATCGGCAATCCGAATGGCTTCGATCACACCGTTACGGCTGGCGTACTGAGTGCACGCGATCGCCAGATTCAAGTCGGTGACGAAACCGGAGCTCCGCGCACGTACAAGAATCTTTTGCAGACAGATGCATCTATTAATCCCGGCAACTCTGGCGGTCCTTTGCTGAACACAAAAGGCGAGGTCATCGGTATTAATACGGCGATTAGCGCCGACTCTGAAGGAATTGGCTTTGCCATTGCAACTTCTACAATTAAGGAAGTTCTCGAGCAGTTGAAGAGCAACCAGAATGTAACGGTGCCAACCCCGTTCATCGGCGCGACATTGTCGGATATCACCGAAGAGATGCAGCAAAATCTTGGTTTGCCAAACACAGAGGGAGCGATCGTGCGCGATACAACTTTCAACTCTCCTGCCTACAAAGCCGGCCTGACACAGTATGATGTTATTACTGGCCTAGATGGCAAGGAGTATGCCACGAAGGAAGAGCTGATCGCAGAAATTCGGAGTAAAAAAATCGGCGACAAAGTTGTGCTGGATGTCATCCGCAAAGGAGACAAAATCAAGGTGACGGTAGAAGTCGGCGATGGCAGCAAATTCGACATTCAATAAATCGGAAGCAATAGAAGCCCCGCTTCCCGCGGCTTCGCAAGCGCAGGCGGAATACCGAGCCTGCGCTTTTGCGCGCGGATGGGATGAGTTACGATAGAAGAGACAGAATAATGATCTAGGGGCAGGAGGGGTTGCGATGAGATCGCATATCGTAGTTGTAGATGATGATGAGAAAATTATTTCCATGCTGCGCCGCAGCTTGGCTTTTGAGGGATATGAAGTAACAACGGCTAACAATGGACTAGAAGGGCTTAAGGTGCTGCTTGGACTGGAACCGCAGCTGCTAATTCTGGACGTGATGATGCCTCAGGTGGACGGCTGGGAAGTGTGCCGGCGTGTGCGCGAGAGCGGCAGCTCCGTGCCGATCCTGATGCTTACGGCCAAGGATGATATCAACGACCGGGTAAAGGGTTTGGATCTTGGTGCGGACGATTATTTGGTTAAACCTTTTGCACTGGAGGAACTGCTTGCTCGCGTACGGGCTTTGTTGCGGCGCAAGCCGGACAAGCTGGAAGAAGATTCGAACCGGCTCGTATTCGAGGATCTCATTCTCGATCTGGATTCGCGGGAGGCGATTCGCGGAGGGCGGCGTATCGAATTGACGGCCAAGGAATTCGACTTGTTGCAATTTTTCATGTACAACCCGAAGCGGGTGCTAACGAGAGATTCCATCATGGACAAGATCTGGGGTTATGATTATAGCGGAGAGTCCAATGTACTGGAGGTTTATATCGCGATGCTGCGGCAGAAGACGGAGGATAGCGGCCAGAACAGCCGGCTCATCCAGACGGTTCGCGGTACGGGGTATGTGCTCCGCGGAGGAGTGAGCTAAAGTGTCCATTCGCTTAAAGCTTACGCTGTGGTATAGCGGCATTTTGGCTTTTGTGCTGGTTATGCTCAGCGGCGCGGTCTATATATTTTTTAACCAATATACGTACAATGACCTGGAGAACAAACTGCAATTCCAGGGACGGAATCTTGGCGAACAAATTAGTAATCGGAGCATCTTTAATCCTGGTGAGCTGTCAGTGGATAGATCCTCGTTACTTCAGGACGGATACTTTATTCAGATTTACAATTATCGCAACGGTGATGTGCAGAAATCAGCCAATTTACGGGATAACAATCTTGCTTTCCCATACAAAGAGGATCCTTCTAACATCAAAAAAGCAAGTTTCCAAAAAGTGTTCGTTGGAGGTTATCCTTTTTACGTTTATCAGATTCCAATTATGACGAGCGGAGGGGAAGAGGTTGTAGGGCTGCTGCAAGTCGGCTCTTTGGTTAGTACCCAGGAGAGTTTGCTTCAGCAGCTAAGGACGATACTTGTGATTTCCTCCATTATGGGGTTGCTGCTCGCATTTACGGTGGGGCTCATTATGGCGCGCCAATCACTGCGTCCAATTGAAGTTGTTATCCAAGCCGCTGAGCAAATCGATAAAGGCTCCGATCTCAGCATGAGAATCGCCTGGAATGGTCCGAACGACGAACTGGGTCGTCTGACGAATACGCTGAACGGCATGCTGGGGCGCATGGAACTAGCTTACAATGAACTGGACGAGGCCTACGACGCGCAGCGGCGATTCGTCTCGGATGCTTCGCATGAACTGCGCACACCTCTCACTACGATTCGCGGCAATATTGATCTGTTGGAAAAAATATGGGTTCCCGCGCTGGATGAGGGAGCCGGCAGCTCGGTGCAGATTTCGGAACAGGAAGCGTTGCGCCAGGAGATGTCGCGCGAAGCGATGAAGGACATTGGCGACGAAGCGAGACGAATGTCCCGGCTCGTCAATGATTTGCTGGCGCTGGCTCGAGCCGATGCCGGATTCGTCATGGAGAAGAAGCCGGTGGAGATGCTACCGCTGCTTGAGGAGGTTGTGCGGCGTGCGGCGCTGCTACCGCGCACTTCTGCCTGGCTGCCTGGCGACCTTTCCGCTTTGGAAGGTGTAGGCGTGATGGGGAATGCGGATTATTTGCGGCAGCTGATGTTCATTTTCATCGAAAATGCCTTCAAGTATACGCCGGATGGAAGTGTCCGGCTGACGGCAGTTGTGAAAAACAACCAGGTCGGCATCAAAATTCAGGATACGGGACTTGGCATGAATGAGGAGCAAATACCGCATATTTTTGAACGCTTTTACCGGGCGGATGAGTCCAGGGGCATAACGAGCGGCACTGGCCTTGGCCTGTCGATCGCCAAATGGATTCTCGACGAGCATAACAGCTCGGCCGAAGTTCATACGAGTCCGGGAGCAGGAACGACATTTACCGTCTGGCTGCCAGTCGCCTTTTCCGTACAGGAGAATTAGAGTATACTGAGGTGAATACGGCTGCGAGCGTCGATCTCACCAAGTGGCGGCCGGGAAGGCAGGTAATACGATGGAAGTAGTGAAAATATCGCCGCGGGGTTATTGCTACGGGGTTGTTGATGCGATGGTTCTGGCGTTGCAGACTGCTCGCAATCTCGATTTGCCCCGCCCTATATATATACTGGGCATGATCGTCCATAACTCCCATGTTACCGATGCGTTTGAAGAAGAAGGCATCATTACGCTAGACGGAGAGAATCGGTTGGAAATTCTGGAGCAAGTGGAGTCCGGTACGATTATTTTTACGGCGCATGGTGTTTCCCCTGAGGTGCGGCAGCGTGCCAAGGAAAAAGGATTGACTGTCGTGGACGCGACATGTCCCGATGTGACCAAAACGCATGATCTGATCCGCGAGAAAACAGCCGAGGGTTATCAGATCATTTACATCGGCAAGAAGGGTCATCCGGAGCCGGAAGGCGCGGTTGGCGTTGCGCCGGATGAAGTTCATCTTATTGAGCGCGAGTCAGACATCGAGCAGTTGAATGTGACTGGTGAACGTATTTTGATTACGAACCAGACGACGATGTCACAATGGGATATTCGTATTCTGATCAGCCGTTTGCTGGAGAAATATCCGCATGCTGAGATTCACAATGAGATCTGCTTGGCGACCCAGGTACGTCAAGAAGCGGTGGCGGAGCAAGCTGGCCAGGCTGAGCTGACAATCGTTGTCGGTGATCCTCGCAGCAACAACTCCAATCGCTTGGCACAGGTTTCGGAGGAAATTTCAGGCGTACCGGCTTACCGGATCTCAGATCTGTCTGAACTGCAGCTGGATTGGCTGAAGGGCAAGCAGCGTGTATCCGTAACCTCAGGCGCTTCGACGCCTACGCCTCTCACTCGCGAGGTGATTCAGTTCCTGGAACAGTACGACGAGAGCGATCCGTCTTCTTGGGAGCTGAAGCGTACGGTGGATATGGCTAAATTGCTACCAAGAGTCAAAATTAAGTCAGGCGCGTAAAGAAGGCGGAATCAATGGCAGGCACTACGAATCGAACACGGCCGCGCTCCTGGCCGGGAGGGGCAAAGCGCTGGATGCGCTACAAGCTGCTGCAATTGCTGCGTGCGCCCGGTGGACCGACGTTTGTAGCAATGGGTTTCTCTATTGGTTTCTTTTGCGAGATGTTTACGCTCCCTACGTACGGCCTGGCTTTTTTTCTGATCTTTCCACTGATCTATTTGCTGCGGGGCAGTCTGGCTGGAGCTCTCGTTGGCTTCGTCATTGGCAAAATCATCTATTTGCCGCTTGCCTACCTTCACTCGCTTGTCGGGGGCTGGGTGCTTCCGGCGCATATGAACCTTCATCTCCCACTCGTTGGCGAAAAAATCAACCATATGCTACTGCTCAACCTCAAGCTGATTGTCGGCGGCATGGTGGACGGTTTATGGATAGGCGCGCTTCTGTTCATTGCTGTTCGCGCGATCCTTCTCTACTTGACGGCGAAGCGCAAGGAGCGCCGCCGCTTGAAGCGTCACGTGGTTGGATCTCCAGTGGGCGATATGGCAGGAAACTGATTGCCCTTAAGGGAATGACGTTGATTAAGGTCTCCATTAGGAGGCCTTTTTTTGTTGTGCTAGAGTTGGCGGGAATACATACAGGATAGATAATGAGTTTTGTTAGAACGTTCATTTTGGGTTCATTTAGGAAGGGTAGGATAGGCACAGAACTTGATGGATGAGGAGTGTTGCCTTTATGAACTTAATAGAAGGAACGCAAACGAGCATTCCAAGCAGACAGCCGTTGAGAATGGACTTATGGCTGACGGCGGCTGTTATAATGGCCGCTTTTTTGAATCTGTATGGCATCTGGGATGAGACTTACTCGAACACCTACTATACAACTGCGGTCGGCAGCATGCTCCAGAGCTGGGAAAACTTCTTTTATGGCTCGCTAGACTCGGCAGGATCGGTAACAATCGATAAACCGCCGCTGGTGTTCTGGGTTCAGACTGCTTTTGCCTACGTGTTCGGCTTGCATGGATGGAGCGTCATCCTGCCGCAAGCGCTGGCAGGCATCGCTGTTGTGCCGCTTATCTATCTTTGTGTGAAGCCGACGTTCGGCAGCTTGGCCGCGAGGTTCGCCGCTTTCGCTATGGCGCTTACGCCAGTTGGCGTAGCGGTGGCCCGCACGAACAACATCGATGCGATGTTGGTGTTCGTGCTGCTGCTTGCCGCCTGGCTCCTACTACGAGGCATCCGCGAAAATAAGATCAGCAGCCTTGTTATCGCCTTTGCTCTTATCGGGATGGGATTCAATATGAAGATGCTCCAGGCTTATATGGTGCTTCCGGCCTTTTATCTGCTGTATGTACTCGGGGTCCAATTGAAGGCAAAGAAGAAGTATGCCGTATTGGCTGGCAGTACCGCGCTTATGCTCCTCATTTCCGTTTCCTGGGCGGTTATCGTTGATTCCATCCCTGCCGACAAAAGGCCTTATATCGGCAGCAGCGAGACGAACTCCGTCATGGAGCTTGCATTCGGATATAATGGCGTTTCCCGGTTGAGCGGTGATAGGGGAGGAGGTGGAGGAAATGGCGAATTCCCAGGCGGAGACTTCCCGAACGGATTCACGCCTGATGGCTCCATGCAGGGAACTAGAGACAGAGCTCATGCGGGTGCAGGTGCAGGAGGAGGATCGTTGGGCAATGGGGGTGAACTCCCGAGTGGAAGCGTTCCAGGCCAACCGCAGACTGGTAGTGGCACTTCGCCGCTGGATGGAAGTTCCGAGTGGGGTACTCGCAGCGGGGGCTGGGGAACTGCGCCAGCAGGAGGCGGCGGAGGCGGTATGTTCAGCACGGGTACAATTGGGCCGCTCCGTCTTTTTCAGCAGGAGCTGTCTGGACAGGCAAGCTGGCTGCTGCCTTTCGCCTTGCTGTCAGCGCTGGCGCTGCTGTTGTCTTTTAGGTGGCGCAGCATGACTGCGAAACATAAAGAGACGATTTTCTGGCTGGCCTGGCTCGTGCCGGTTGGCGGTTTCTTCAGCATAGCTGGATTTTTTCACCAATATTATCTGATCATGCTTGCACCTCCAATCGCAGCATTGGCAGGGGCTGGGGCAAGCTATATGTGGGCCAAGTACAGGGAAAGCGCAGGCTGGCAAGCCTGGTTGCTGCCTGGTTCTATCGCGGTTACCGCGTTGTTCCAGTGGTTCATTTTGCATTCTTTTGAAAGCACGATTGGCATCGGCTGGTCGATCGCAGTGGCAGGGCTCGGTTTACTGGCAGCGCTTGTTCTTGGTGTGCAGAATGGCCGGGAGCGTAGCGTTGTCAAAGCGGTCGGTCTGATTGGTATGGCAGTGATGCTGATCGGGCCTGCATACTGGTCGGCAACGCCGATCTTGTATGGTCAGAATGCGATGATTCCGGCTGCAGGACCAGCTAGCAGCTTTGGCGGCGGCATGGGACGAATCGCTCTGCAAGGCGTGGGCGGTAGCCAACAAAGCGGCATGGGCATGGAACGCCCTGGTCAGCAAGGCGGAGTGGGCGGCGATCAGTTGGAAGGAAGGGCTGACAGACTGCCAGGAGAAATGGGGATGTTACCAGGTGATGGAGGCATGGGGCCAGGTCAAGATCGCGGAAATGCTGGCGTAGATCAAGGGATGCTTGATTATTTGCGGAAAAATCAGTCGACTGAAAATCTGCTGGCAGTTCCGAATTACAATACAGCTGCGCCTTACATCGTTGATGAGAAGGAGAAGGTTGTCATTTTGCATGGCTTCCAAAATTCAGATCCGGTTTATGATGAGGCGAAGCTAGAGAAGCTTGTTCGCTCCGGCGCGGTGAAGTATTTCCTAGTTCTCGGAACTGGAAGCAACAGCGATCTGACAGCATGGATCAAGAAGAATGGAAAAGTCATCAACGCCAGCGAATATACCACAGGTTCTACCGAACAAACTAAATCCATAAACGGTTCCTTCGGACGAGGTGGTAATGCTGTTCTTTATGAGGTTACTCTTGATTGAAATGGTAAAAAAGATAATGGTATCCAACGGAACTGAGTAAGATGAAGCTATACCTTTTCCGCCGCCCAGAACTCTCCAGAATTAGGGGGTCGAACCGCGCTAAAAACGGCTCCGGCGAGCAAAGCAAGTAGTCCAAGTTACTTGAACGCGTCAAAAGCGGCTCAGGCGAGCAAAGCAAGTAGTCCAAGTTACTTGAACGCGTCAAAAGCGGCTCCGGCGAGCAAAGCAAGTAGTCCAAGCTACTTGAGTGCGTCAAAAGCGGCTCCGGCGAGCAAAGCAAGTAGTCCAAGTTACTTGAATGCGTCAAAAGCGGCTCCGGCGAGCAAAGCAAGTAGTCCAAGCTACTTGAGTGCGTCAAAAACGGCGACGACGCTCAAAGCTCCTTTTTACCTAGGATATTGAGGGCTTGCTCATACTTGGCCTTTAGCTCAGCAACACGCGTGGTATCGTCAATCCAATCAATAATTGTAGGGATCGTGCCGTGGCCGACTTTCGCCTGATACTCCTTCACTCCGTTTCGAATGGTCTTGAGAGACACATTGCATTTGCGGGCAAGGACGCCGCTTTTTTATTACCTCCAGGGCGTCCTGCTCCACCCTTTTCCGAAATCCTTCACATATTAAGAGGGATTCCTTCAGTAGCTTCTCTGATGAAAGAACTTGACGGATGATTGTATCATCGGGTATATTTACTTTATTGAATAAAAGCACAAAAGCATAGAAGCTTAAAAGCGAACAAGCACGAAAGCACTTTTTTCAATACTGTCTCATTCATTTACGCTGTCATATCATAAGCATCGCCACATTCATAACATGGTTTCATTAACAACATCAAAGAAAGCTTCCATTAGCCCAAAGGAGAGTGCAATTAATGATAGTCATTACTCAGCCTACAGTTACCGACGAGCGGATCGCCGAAATCGTCTCTCATATCGAACGCGCGGGAGTAACCGCTCATGTATCAAGAGGTACGGATCGTACCGTTATCGGAATTATCGGCAAGGCAGAGCCTACGCTCGCCGAGCATCTTCGTCAACTTAAGGGTGTCGAGAACGTCATTAAGATTTCTAAGTCCTACAAGCTGGCTAGCCGAGATTTTCACCCTGAAGATACGATTATCGACATCAAAGGCGTGCAGATCGGCGGCAGCAATCTGGTCGTCATGGGCGGGCCATGCGCTGTTGAGTCTGCGGAACAGATCGATGAAATTGCTCGCCTAGTCAAGGCGGCTGGCGGACAGGTGCTGCGAGGCGGCGCGTTTAAACCTCGCACAGGGCCGTACAGCTTCCAAGGCGTTGGCGTAGAGGGACTTGAGATCATGCGCGAAGCGGGAGAAAAGCATGGCCTGCTGACGATCACAGAGGTTATGACGCCTGAGTATGTGGATATTTGCGCAGAGCATGCGGATATTTTGCAGGTAGGAACGCGCAATATGCAAAACTTCGATCTCCTGCGCAAGCTCGGTACAATCCAGACTCCTGTTTTGCTCAAGCGCGGCTTTAGCAGCACATATGACGAATTCCTCAATGCAGCCGAATACATTCTTGCTGGCGGTAATCCGAATGTAATGCTCTGCGAGCGCGGAATCCGTACTTTCGAGACGTACACTCGCAATACGCTCGATCTGTCGGCAATTCCAGTGCTGCAAGGACTTAGCCATTTGCCAGTCATCTCCGATCCAAGTCACGGTACGGGAAGACGCGAGCTCGTTGAGCCAATGACCAAAGCATCCGTGGCGGCAGGAGCGAATGGTTTGATTATCGAAATGCATACCGATCCGGACAATTCCATGACAGGTGATGGCGTTCAATCGCTGTTCCCGGATCAGTTCGCCAACCTGCTCAAGGATTTGGAGAAGCTGGCTCCGATCGTCGGTAAGAAATTTGACACGAAAAAAGAGCAGGCGGAGGCTTTTGCCGTCTGGAAACGTTAAAAAGCATCGATTCAGGAGAGAGAAAGTAAACGCTTTCGTATAATTATGTAAGCTTACGTATACCGACAGTATAAACTTACTCATACAAACGTTCGTAAAACATCCGTAAATCCTTTTTTTATCAAGGATTTACGGATGTTTGCGTTTGAAGCGGCATTCAAAGATGAATATTATATAAATGTTGTGAGTAATGCTTACACTTGTTTCAAAAATACCTGACATAGCTATTGACGGTGTCATGTCGGAGTTTTATAATTACTTCAAGGTTCAGGGTTAAAGTTGAACAATTATGGTCTCAATCAATGCTAACGTTCGGAAATGGAGGAAATTTCAGATGTCAGTTCAAGGTGTATTGGACAAAATCAAAGAAAATAACATCCAGTTTGTCGATTTCCGTTTTGTGGATCTTGCCGGTCGTGCTCATCACATCACCCTTCCTGCGACGGAAGTGGATGGTGACACGTTCGTAAACGGTGTCGCTTTTGACGGCTCCTCGATCCATGGTTTCCGCGGCATCGAAGAATCCGACATGGTCATGATGCCCGATACGGAGTCGGTATTCGTAGATCCTTTCACCGACCACCCGACTTTGAACATCATGTGCAACATTCACACGCCGGACGGCGAACGCTATGATCGCGATCCGCGCAGCATCGCCCAGAAGGCGGAAGAATACCTCCAAACCTCCGGCGTTGGCACGACAGCATTCTTCGCACCTGAGTCCGAGTTCTTCATCTTTGACGACGTGCGTTATGAAAGCTCCATGAATACCTCCTTCTTCTCGGTTGATTCCGAAGAAGCAGCTTGGAACACTGGCCGCAAGGAAGAGGGCGGCAACCTCGGTTTCAAAATCGGCGTTAAAGGCGGTTATGTTCCGGTTGCTCCAGTTGATTCCCAACAAGATATCCGCAGTGAAATGTGCCGCCTGATGCAAGAAGCAGGCCTGCGCATCGAGCGTCATCACCACGAAGTGGCGACTGCTGGACAAGCGGAGATCAACTTCCGTTTTGACACACTGACCAAAACAGCTGACAACTTGATGCTTTACAAATATATTGTGCATAACACAGCTCGCCAGTACGGCAAAGTAGCTACGTTCATGCCAAAACCACTTTTCGGTGACAATGGCAGCGGTATGCACGTTCATCAATCCATCTTTAACGGCGACAGCCCGCTGTTCTTCGAAAAAGGCGGCTATGCTAACCTGAGCCAAATGGCTCTGCATTACATCGGCGGAATTCTGCATCACGCTCCAGCGCTGATCGCACTGACGAACCCGAGCACGAACTCGTTCAAACGTCTGGTTCCAGGCTATGAAGCTCCAGTTAACCTGGTGTTCTCCAAAGGCAACCGTTCCGCAGCCGTTCGGATTCCAGTTGCAGCGGTTACGCCAAAAGGCTGCCGCATCGAGTTCCGTACTCCGGACTCCACGGCTAACCCTTACCTGTCGTTCGCAGCAATGCTGCTGGCTGGCCTTGATGGCATCCAACGCAAAATCGATCCTACAGCTCTCGGTTACGGCCCGTACGACAAAAACATCTACGAGCTGTCCGATGCAGAGAAACAAGAAATCCGCAGCGTTCCTGGAACGCTTGACGAAGCTCTCGATGCTCTGGAAGCTGACTCCGCATTCCTTACCGAAAGCGGCGTATTCAGCCAAGACTTCATCGACAACTACGTTGCATTCAAGCGCACAGAAGCTAAAGCCGTTGCTATCCGTGTGCATCCACACGAGTACGGTCTCTACTTCGACTGCTAATCCATACCTGCACTCATCTCTTTTTACCACAAGGCTCCCATTTAGGGAGCCTTGTTTTATATCGTCTGCCCTAAGAGGGTTGAATGGATTGAATTTGGTGTCGAACAGCTCAATAAATCATCTAAATCCGAATAATTTTTATTTAACCTAAGATAAGTATTCGTGTAATTGTCACTTGATGGAATGGAGCAAACTTGGTAAGATACTTTTAACTTTACTGGAGCGTATCGTTCAAGCGACAGAGACTGGGGTGCTAGATCGTGACGAAGAGAGCGTACAATTTCAATGCCGGACCGGCAGCGTTGCCGCTGGAAGTGCTGCAGCAGGCCGAGAAGGAGTTTGTCGACTACAAGGGTGCAGGCATGTCCATTATGGAGATGTCCCATCGCAGCAAGCTGTTCGAGGGCGTGAATGACGAAGCCGAGCAACTGGCGCGCGAGCTGCTTCAAGTACCGGATGATTACAGCATCATGCTGCTGCAAGGCGGCGCGAGCACCCAGTTCGCCATGGTGCCAATGAATCTGCTGTCTGCCGGTAAAACCGCAGCTTATGTGAACAGCGGCAGCTGGGCCAAAAAAGCAATCAAGGAAGCAAAGCTGATTGGGGAAACTCGCATTGTGGCATCGGCGGAGGAATCCCGTTTCACGGCTATGCCGAACTTGTCTGCACTTGATTTGTCAGAAGATACGGCGTACTTGCATCTCACTTCCAACGAAACGATCGAGGGAACACAGTTGGCAGCTTTCCCGGATACCGGCAATGTGCCGCTTATTGCCGACATGTCCAGCGACATCATGTCTCGTCCACTCAACGTAAGTCAGTTCGGGATGATCTATGCCGGCGCGCAAAAGAATCTTGGACCTTCGGGCGCGACGATTGTCATTGCCCGCAATGAGCTGATCAGTTCGAGTCCGGCAGGCGTTCCGACAATGCTGCGCTATGATACCCATGCCAAGTCCAAGTCTCTCTATAATACACCGCCATCTTTCGCTGTATATATGGTAGGACTTGTGCTGAATTGGATCAAAGGCAAAGGTGGTCTAGCCGCAGTTGAGCAGCTTAACCGCACGAAAACGGGCTTGATCTACGGCGCTATCGATGAAAGCGGTGGGTTCTATCGCGGTGTTGCCCAGGCTGAGAGCCGCTCGCTGATGAACATTACGTTCCGCCTCCAATCCGAGGAACTTGAGAAGCTCTTCATCAAGGGGACGGAGGAGCATGGTTTTGTCGGCCTGAAAGGCCATCGTGATGTTGGCGGACTGCGTGCTTCCACCTACAACGCTGTGCCGCTTGAAAGCTGCCAAGCTCTGGCCGACTTTATGAAGGAATTCCAACGTACGCACGGTTGATTGGGAGCTTCATTGGCTTAAGCTTTTAACTTTTGCTAGACAAGGCCATTAACAAGCAGCAACGCCCTTGCCGGACTTTAATCCCGGCAAGGGCGTTGCTGCTGCAATGGGCTGCTGTTAGGCTAATGCGGTCTGATCCTTGGGATTGGGACCTGTGAGCTTGTATCCGACGTTGCGGACCGTCATAATGTATTCGGGGGAACGGGCGCTGCGCTCGATTTTATCCCGAAGATGGCTGATATGCACATCGACAATGCGGGTGTCTCCGAGGAAATGATAATCCCATACTCCTTGCAGTAACTGCTGGCGGCTCAGCACTTTTCCACGGTGGCGGCAAAGGAACACGAGCAGCTCGAACTCCTTCGGGGTAAGTTCGACAAGCTCTCCATGCTGATGAACCTCCCGAGTGCCAAGATCGACCTGCAAAGGACCGAAGTCATAACGGGCTTCATCAATTACACCGGGATAGTCTTGTATCCGCCGGAAAATAGCCGAGATTCGGGAGATCAGCTCTTGCGGGCTGAAGGGCTTGGTCATATAGTCATCGGCGCCATTGTCCAAGCCAGCGATGCGGTCTGTCACATCCTGCATGGCGGTGAGCATTACGATTGGAACGACATTGCCTCTGCGGCGCAGCTCACGACAAACCTCAATTCCGTCCATTTTGGGCAGCATCAAATCAAGCACGATCAAGTCCGGGCGGAATGGCTTAAGCATATCAAAAACGGCCATGCCGTCATGCACGGAGCGGACCTCGTAACCGGCAAGGTTCAGGTTGAATTCGAGAAGCATTGAGATTGAAGGCTCGTCGTCAACGATGAGAACTTTTTTTTTCGTCATGCTGTTCGGTCTCCTTTTCCCGCGTCTTGATGAAAGTATATCGCGCTACCATACGAACGGAATTAATTTTGCGTAAAAGGAATGTAAAGTAATGCAGAAAGGCAGGAAATAATTTATGGCGTTTCATATTGTGCTGGTCGAGCCCGAAATACCCGCGAACACGGGCAATATTGCTCGTACTTGTGCGGCTACAGGAGCCCATTTGCATCTGGTGAGGCCGCTCGGATTTAACACAGATGACCGAACCTTAAAGCGTGCCGGGCTAGATTACTGGCATGCCGTTAAAGTTCATTATTATGACTCCTTCCAGGAAGTCAGGGATAGTTTCCCGGAGGGACGATTTTTCTTCGCAAGCACCAAAGCTCATAACCGTTACGACTCGGTCGCTTATCGCGATGGAGATCTGCTAGTGTTCGGTAAAGAAACGAAGGGGCTGCCGCCTGAGCTAATAGAAGCCAATCCCTCTGCGGCTATACGTTTGCCAATGACCGGTGATGTCCGTTCCATGAATTTATCCAATTCGGCTGCGGTAATTCTGTTTGAAGCGCTGAGGCAAAACGGTTTTTCCGGTTTGGAATAACCTTTCTTTTCAATCTAGGAAATTGCCCTATGTTATTAATGTAAACTTGGACTATTCTAAGAAAATCCCGAATGGGGAAGGAATCCTCATGCGGAAAGCGAACATCACTAGAATAAACATCCATTAGCCCTGTGACAATTATGTCCGCCGAGGGTTGGTTGTGACTAGATTTTCAGACATAAGGAGAGAAATACAACCATGAAACCGGCTGGAGTCGTACGGAAGGTTGATCAGCTTGGGCGCATCGTACTTCCTAAATCGTTGCGCAAGCGTTATCAGATGAATGAAGGGGATCCGGTTGAGATCCTCGTACAGGGCGATCATATTATTTTGGAGCGTTACCGCCCGCGCTGCGTTTTTTGCGGATCGATGGAAGAGGTGCGGGACTTCAAGGAACGCCATCTCTGTGCAGAATGCATGACGGGAATGTCGCAGCTTCGTCGTTAATAGCTGCATGAACGGACGTAATAATTCTGGATAAAGTTCAACAAGAGTTTAATGTCAGAGAGCTTGTCCAAACTTTAGAAGTAACTTAGAAGTAACAACGAAAAGGCCATGCCTCCCGAGCGATCGGAAAGCATGGCCTTTGTTCTATTCTCTAGAATCCTTCGCATACGGACACCGTACTAGGGACGATGGAGCCGTATTACTTTACTCGTACTTGCGTAAATCCGATAGCGTCTTACAGACCTTTGGTCTTGTCGTCGTTGTAGGCCGCTGTAAGCATTGCGGTCAAGAACAGCAGCGACACAAGCGTGACGACGATGAACTGTACGGACATATGTAGCACCTCCGGACGAATTGATTTAATTATACCCAAATGGATAAAAAAAGAAAACGATTCAATTTGTGAACAACCTGTGTCAGCCCTGCTGACGGAACTGTCCTGGCGAGCTGCCGGTATGTTTTTTGAACACCTTGCTGAAGTACTTTTCGTCCATATATCCAACCTGGGCTGCAATCTCGGTAACACGAAGGCCCGAGGAGGAGAGCAGCTTGCGGGCTTTGTCCATGCGCAAAATCTCGACATACTCGCTGAGCGTCTGCCCGGTTTCCTGTTTGAAGCGTCGGCTGACATGCTCCCGACTAAGGAAAAAACGGGAAGCAAGCGTCTGCAACGTTAAGTCTTCCTCAAGGTGAGAGCCGATATACGAGGTCATTTCCGAAATTATGCTGCGCTCCTGACGAATACGACGAAGGATAGTTTCCAGCCAGTCGAGCAGTTGATGCCGCCATTCTTTTTCGGTTTCATCAAGCATGAGCTTGCCCTCATCACTGAAAACAAGCGGCAGAGACCCACCGATTGGAAGTGGATTGGCTTCGGGATCCGGGTTAAACTCTTGAGTGATGCGAGTGCGCATAAGCTCCAATTGGCGGTCCCACAGTTGTATCGAAGCAGGAGAGACGAATCCGATGCTCCGCAGTTTCTCGAACCATTCCTTTAAGGCTGCTGCAGCTTCTGCCGAGTTACGGACCTGAATCGACACACGCAGCGCATCCTCGATCACAGACAAATGCGTGGCGCCGTTTGTCGGTTGCCGCTCGGCATAATGGATGCGTTCCTGCGGTTGCAGCAAATTCCGCTGAAGGAGCGAAACCCTAGCTTCCTTCACGGATTCCCAGGCTTTTTCCGCATCCGGGACCAGCTTGCCGACTCCAGCGTGCAGCTCGGCCTTTAGTGTTAATGAAACAGCTTCAATGAGCTGAAGGACGCGATCCTTAAGCCGCTCATGACCGCTCCAGATCAGGGCAACGATCTCATCCGATGCATCCGCAATACGGAAGGCATAACCGCAATTCCATTCCCCGCGCAGCAAGTCGTTGAGTACATTGATCATGGCAAATTCCAGCAGCTCACGGTCTCCACGGAACCGACGGAGCAGCTTGTCAGGAACCGGGAATAGGCTGAACGACACGGCTTGCATGAATGAATGGGTGGGAAAACCAGAAAACTCGGCGCGAAGCTGGGCAGCGGCAGCCTCTGCTTCCTGAGCACCAGCCGCCAGCTTACCGAATAGATGGCTCCAATACACCGGTTTGTACTGGTTCAAGGCAATTCCGCTCTCGACTTGGCGCTGCTTCTCCTGGGTTTCAAGTCTCCATTCCTCAAGGGCGCGCTGTACGGCTTCGTTCAGTTGATCGGGATCAATCGGCTTCAGAATATAGTCTCTTCCACCGAACTTCATCGTTTTGCGCACATAATCAAAGTCATTGTACCCGCTGATGGCGATAATTTTGCTCTGCGGATGATGTGTGCTGACCCATTCCATGAAACGAATTCCATTTGTTATAGGCATATGAATATCTGTCAAAATTAAAACAGGAACAAATTCATCAACAAGCAGTTTGGCCGACTCACCATTATCCGCTTCTATAATTTTTGTGAAGCCGAGATCCTCCCAGTCTACAAGCAACTTGACCGCTTCGCGGGCATGGCTCTCGTCATCAACAATCAGCACATTCATAGTTCGGTCTCTCCTGTCTCAGGTGTCTCATGTTTATCTGGTGTAGGAATGAGTAGGGTAACGGACAGTCCGCCAAGCGGCTCAAGCCCAGATTCAAGCTTAATACTTGAGGTGTTCCCGCAATGAAGCTTAAGGCGAGCTGAAACGTTAGCCAGTCCAATATGATCTCCTATATGGAGGCTTCCTTCATCGGCTTGCACCAAGCCTTTTTGTAAAGCTTCCAGCTTGTCGGGCTGCAATCCCGGGCCATTGTCAGCAATCTCAATATGGATCCAGCTGTCTGCCTGGTAGCAGCGAATCGTCACATGAACCTCGCCACCTGCAGGATCAAAGGCGTGCTTGAATACATTTTCCACAATGGGCTGGATTACCATGCGCGGTATCAGAATGCTGCCTGATCCTGGCTCAAGCGAAATCTCATAAGTCAGCTTGTCGTCAAAGCGATGGCGCTGCAGCTCCAAATAGGAGCGTGTATGATCAATTTCCTGGGAAATAACGACAAATTCTTCGGCTGTATTCATTGAATAGCGCATCATTTTTCCTAGCTGCATAATTAGCTTGTACAAATCGGGAACGCCTCGCTTCAGCGCGGTTGTGCCGATCGATTGCAAAGCATTGTACAAGAAATGAGGATGGACCTGCGCCTGCAGCGCCTTCAGCTGATTCGTTTTGTTGGCGAGCTCCAGCTTGTATTCCCGAAGCACTAAATTGTTGATCGTCTCCATCATCATTCGGAACCGACGCGCCAACTGCCCAATTTCATCTGTTTGATTCAAATGAATATCGGTATCCAACTGACCGGATTGAATTTGACTAACATAACCGGTTAGCTGCTTGATCGGCCGGGTAATCCAGAAAGAGATGAATAAAGTGGCTAGCGTAATAAGCAGCATGGAGCTGAGCAAAATGCCTGTATTCACCTGGGTGACTCCATTAGTAGCCCTCATGAGCACGGAATCTGGAATTCGTTTGACCAGCGTCCACATCCCATCACCAGCTGATATTTGTTCATAAACAAAAACCCCTTGATCCGGGGAATGCTGCAGCCTCGTTGCTCCAGAATAACTTCCGTCGCCGCTCTGAACAGTCATCTTTGCTGATTCCGCAAGCAGTTCCTGTGCCCACTTAGCGTCCAGCTTGAGTCCACGCCGATCTGGATCCGGACCATAAATAATCGTCCCGTCCGGCGCCAGCAAATAAACCTCTTCGCCTTGATCCTGCTGATAGAGCTGGCTGCAAATCGTATTGATTACCTCCGGGGTAATGTCGATGGCAAGCGTGCCAATCTGCTGGTCGCTCGGAATCCGCAGGATGGGCCGGATGACCGTAATGACTGGTCTAGCAAGAAAGGGAGGGGCGACAGTGATATTAAAGTTGCTGCTCATATGCAGCGGTCGGATACTATAGCCAACCCCTTCTGGCAATGTCGTACCTGGGGTACTCACAATTTGATCCATTCGCTTGTACTGACCTCTGGAATATAAGTAACCACGCTCGGCGCCAGGAGAATGCAAATAAACCTGATAAATTTCCTTGACGGAGGTGGCCATAATCTGAAGGCTGACAAAAATTTGGTTATCTGTGAGGTAGTCGCTGCGGCCCATTTCAAGGGTGCGATACAAAGTTGTATCCGAATAAGGCGCAAGCGAGGTCTGGAAGAACGACTGGAAATAGTTCTCCAGATTAGTCTTACCCTGATACAGCAAGCTGGAGTTCTGCCGGATATTATCCTCTTCGACAAAAGCTGCTGTGCGCGTATTGGTTATAATAATGGATAGCAGCATCGGAATGCCTATAGCCATAAGGAGAAACACGGCCAGCTTCGTTCGAATGCTACGCCGAATCCAATAAAATTTCACTTCTTATATCTCCTTTGAACGTAATGAAGCCCAGCCTTTTTACTGCGAAGACCCTTTTAAGATTATAACGTTATGGACGAGTGGCATCAATATTTTACACCTTTCCCGTCATCATACTCAGTGGGAGGGGGAGAATAGGGAACGTATAATGTAGGAAAATGAACATGAAGTCGGGATATTTCTTATTACTACAGGAAAAACTGACTACGATTTTATTGAAAGGGGAGATTCGGGATGAAAAGCAGCGGATGGTCCAAATCATGGGTCCAGCAGCTCGTATTCACGGGCCCAGTTACGCTCGCGTTCGCGATTATTATTGCGCTTCCCTTTTTTATGGGCATGTACTACTCCTTTACGGAGTGGAATGGCGTATCTGATAATGCAACCTTTGTCGGTCTAGACAACTTTGTCAAAATTTTCAACGATCAAACCTTCATTAACTCGTTTAAATTTACGACCAAATTTACAATTGCAGCCGTAATTCTGTCCAATTTGGTGGGCTTTATTTTGGCGCTGCTGCTGACGCAGCCTGTGAAATCCAAAAACTTGCTGCGGACAATCTTTTTTATGCCAAACGTTATCGGCGGTCTGTTGCTTGGGTTTATCTGGCAGTTCATTTTTGTTAAAGGTTTTGCTGCCGTTGGCGAAAAAACGGGCTGGAGCTTGTTCAACCTGCCTTGGCTTGGCGATGAAAAGACGGCTTTCTGGGGCGTTGTTATCGTTACGGTGTGGAGCACGGCCGGTTATCTGATGGTTATCTACATCTCGGCTCTCATTAATGTGCCGCGCGATTTGATCGAGGCAGCTTCCATTGATGGTGCAACAGCGATGCAGAGGCTTCGTCATATTACAGTACCGCTTATCATGCCGGCGGTTACGATTGCGCTGTTCCTGGCGCTGAGCTGGTCGTTCAAGTCGTTCGACATCATCTTGTCATTGACGAAGGGCGGACCTTATAACTCTACGCAGTCCGTCGCCTTGAATATTTATAATGAAGCATTCCAAAACAATAATATGGGTCTCGGTACTGCCAAAGCGCTGATCTTCTTCATTGTCGTAGCGTTGATTACATCGCTGCAAGTATGGGCAACGAAACGCAAGGAGGTGCAGGCATAATGGAAACAAAACCATATAAAGGTTCCACACTTTTATTGGAGATTATCGGAGTTCTGCTTGCGCTGCTGTTCCTTGTACCGTTCTATTTCCTGGTCAGCAACTCCTTCAAAAAATACGGAGACATCTTGCTTGACTCCGCAGCGTTGCCTAACCCTTGGACGGTTGCCAACTTTACACGTGCCTGGGACATCATGAGCTTCCCAGCGTCGTTCATGAACTCTCTGGTCATTACGGTGTCAACGATCGTCGGTCTGGCGATTATTTGTTCCATGGGTGCCTACCGGATGGTACGCCATTCTAGCAAGTATAACAATATTCTGTTCATGTTGTTTGTTATGGCAATGGTTATTCCGTTCCAGTCGATAATGATTCCGCTGATTAAGGTTGCATCTTGGCTTAATCTGACTGGCAGCATCCCTGGTTTATGGTTCGCTTACTTGGGCTTTGGTTCATCCATGACAATTTTCTTGTATCATGGTTTTGTCAAATCGATCCCGCTTGAGATTGAGGAAGCCGCTACGGTGGACGGCTGCTCGCCTTACGGCGTCTTCTGGCGGATCGTGTTCCCGCTGCTTAAGCCGATGACGGTTACGATTATCATCCTGAACAGCCTCTGGGTTTGGAATGACTTCCTGTTGCCGAATATGATGCTTGGCGAGGGACAACGGACAATTCCAATGTCGACTTACGCCTTCTTCGGACAGTATACGAAACAATGGGATTTGGCGCTTGCTGGTCTGGTTATGGGCGTGTTACCGATTCTTGCCTTCTTCCTGACGCTTCAACGTCATATTATTGAAGGCATCACGGCAGGCTCTGTTAAAGGATAATGGTAGAAGAGTAGGGGGAGGATGGTGATCTTGCGAAAGCGAGATCAATATCCTCCCCCTTTTGCAGCAATATCGTCTGTGCGAACGTTTGCGCATACGGAGTATACTGTACTTATGCGAGACAATGATTTTCGCATTAGGTTGCTGCTTATTGGCATACTAAGGGGAGTAAGAGAACGAAAGGGGTAATTTCCTGTGAAAAAAAGCTTAATTAGCGCTGTTTCTGCGGGACTGGCAATTGCTATGCTGGCCGGCTGCAGCACATCGAACAACGGAGGCGGCAATGAGCCCGCTGGCAATAATGCTGGAGCTAACAACGGTGAGAAAATCACGTTGAACATTTTCCAGTTCAAGGTTGAGATCGCCGATGCGTTGAACCGTCTGAAAGCTGATTACGAAAAAGAAAATCCAAACGTCATCCTGAACATCGAAACGATGGGCGGCGGAGCGGATTACGGCGCAGGACTGAAAGCTAAGTTTGCTTCCAACCAAGAGCCTGATATTTTCAACAACGGCGGTAACGCCGACCTGACGACATGGGTAGACAAGCTGGAGGATCTCAGCAATGAGCCTTGGCAATCCGACGTCATCGACACAGCCAAAGAAGGCATTACGCGCGATGGCAAAAACTTCGGTCTTCCAATGGGTATTGAAGGCTACGGCCTTATTTACAACAAAGACCTGTTCAAGCAAGCTGGCATCGAAACTCCGCCTAAAACGCTCACCGAGCTTAAGGCTGCAGTAGAGAAGCTTAAAGCGGCCAAGATTACGCCATTCTCCAACGGCTACCAGGAATTCTGGGTTCTCGGCAACCATACCTTCAACGTAGCACTGGCGAATCAAAATGATCCAGCAAGCTTCATTAAGGGAATGAATGAGGGCAAAGGTGGTCTTGTTGGTAATCCGGTCATCGGAAACTGGTTCAATCTGTTCGATATGATGATCGCGAACAGCAACAAAAACCCGCTGACTACGGACTACAACACGCAAGTGACGCTGTTCGCAAGTGGCAAAACGGCAATGATGCAACAAGGCAACTGGACGCAAGTGCAGATTGATGGCATTACACCTAATCTAAACATCGGTATTCTGCCGATGCCTGTAGATGACAGCGAGAAGAGCGGCAATATCTTTGTTGGCGTACCAAACTACTGGGTTGTGAACAAAAACTCCAAAAACAAAGAAGCAGCTAAGGACTTCCTGAACTGGCTTGCTACTTCTGAAACCGGTAAAAACTACGGAGTTAACGAGTTCAAGTTCATCCCAGCGCTTAAATCCGTTGAAGTGAAAGATCCAAAGGTACTCGGACCGATTGCGAACGACATCCTGCAATACAGCAAAGACGGCAAAACTTCGGGCTGGTACTTCAACCAAATGCCAGAAGGTCTTCCACAAGAAGTCGGAGCTGACATGCAGGCTTATGTAGCTGGAAAAACGAACAAAGATCAACTGATCAAGAGCATCCAAGACAAATGGACAAACATGGCTAAGAAATAAAACTACGTTCAAAAGATCAGCCCCAGACGTCATTTATAGACGCTGGGGCTGATTTATTTTGTGTTAGGCAGGATAAACTAATAAGTCTAGCACCGATTCTCCTATCCTAGCCGTGATGGCTCCCATTGTAGAAATGTTCTCCAACTTACCTCCAATTCCAATGAGAATATTTATAACATCCATACCGAATGACAGGTGCACAAAATTGTTGCCGCTTAACGAATAATAATTCATTGAAGCCTTTACAGATCCGGGGAGTGTAGTAGAGGTAACTTTAATTTCTCCCGTAGTTCCTGGCGGGATTGAGTAAGGAGAAGAGGAAACTGGACCATAAAAATTAGATCGGGTCAGGGTATAGCCTGAATGGTTATGAATGTAAAATGGAACTGCGGTTCCAGCAGACGTGATCGGGCTTTCCGGATCGCTCGAACAGTTCCAAAAAACTTGAGTTGTAATTACGAGCAAAATGAACAGAATCAGAATGATGCCGTAGTTCATTTGGAAATCTCCTCCTCTCCGTGTCTTCTAACTATTAAAGTTATTACATGGTATGGAAGAACGATAGGGACGGTCACGGCGCATGTGCTAATGGTAACGACTACATTCAATTTTTATGATAGAGAGTTTCTAGTGGTATTGGATGAGGTAAAAGACTAGAGGTAGGAAGAGTAAAATATTGATCCTATGATAAATATCAATATTTTCAACCTTTTTGTTCAACATCCTCGGTGGTAGCGTTTTCACGGCAGATTTATACTGAAGTTGTTCCCGAATACAAAGGGAAGGCATTCAGGAAAATCATTATTAAAGCGCATACATGATGGTGGGTTAATCACAAGGGAGGATAAACAAATGAAAAAATCCTTAGTCACGGTACTGTCGGCAGGTCTTGCGTTCAGCCTTGTGGCCGCAGGCTGCAGCACTTCCAATTCCGGCGGCAATAGCAGCACTGATTCGGGCACTACTAACAGCGCGGCAAATACATCGACCAATACGAGTACCGGAGGCAGCGAAGAGAAGGTAACGCTGAACGTTTTTCAATTTAAAGTTGAAATCGCAGACGCTATGACCCGCTTGAAGGCCGATTACGAGAAGGAAAATCCGAATGTTACGCTCAACATCGAGACGATGGGCGGTGGAGCGGATTATAGCGCAGGTCTCAAAGCTAAGTTTGCTTCCGGTCAAGAGCCTGATATTTTCAACAATATGGGCAACGCCGAGCTGACAACCTGGATGGACAAGGTAGAGGATTTATCGGATCAGCCTTGGGTAAGCGATGTGCTGGATGCTGCCAAAGAGCCTATCACCCGCGATGGGAAAATGTACGGTATGCCTGTAGGTATTGAGGGATACGGCTTCATTTATAATAAGGATCTGTTCCAGAAGGCCGGCATTACCGAGCTGCCGAAAACGCTCACTGAGCTGGAAGCTGCCACCAAAAAATTGCAGGCTGCAGGCATTACGCCTTTCTCCAGTGGTTATCAGGAGTGGTGGGTGCTCGGCAATCACAACTTTAACGTAGCTTTGGCGAATCAGGACGATCCGGCCGCATTCATCAAAACCCTGAACGAAGGCAAAGGTGGTCTGGTTGGCAATCCGGTTGTAGAAAAGTGGTTCAATCTGCTTGATCTTACTTTGAAAAACAGCAATAAAAACCCGTTGACGACCGACTACAACACGCAGGTCACTCTGTTTGCCAGCGGTAAAACGGCGATGATGCAGCAGGGCAACTGGACGCAGGTGCAAATTGACGGTATTACGCAAAATATGAATATCGGTGTGCTGCCAATGCCGATTGATGACAGCGAAAAAAGCGGCAACATTTTTGTTGGCGTGCCGAACAACTGGGTTATTAACAAAAACTCAAAAAATAAAGAAGCGGCCAAAGACTTCTTGAACTGGCTGGCAACTTCCGAAACAGGCAAACGTTACATCGTGGAGGAGTTCAAATTCATCCCGGCGATGAAATCGATCGAAGTGAAGGACGATAAGGTACTTGGCGCAATTGCAAATGACATTATGAAATACAGCCAAGAAGGCAAAACTTCGGGCTGGTACTTCAGCCAAATGCCGGAAGGTCTGCCACAAGAAGTTGGCGCTGAAATGCAGGCTTATGTTGCCGGCAAGGTTGATAAGGAAGGCTTGCTGAAGAGCATTGAGTCGAAATGGAACAGCATGATTAAAAAATAATCTCGTTCTAACGGACGTCCCGGAAGCATATATGCTTCTGGGACGTTTTTACGTAACGGCGAGGGGGAGCAGTGCTTGGATAAGAAGGAAATTGAATTTGATCGTATTGGCTCCGAGCTGCGCTTGTTTGCTGATGAGGAGATTGTGATAGCGGCCCGCCGAGCGTTGAAGCCGTCCTATGACCGGGAGCAGGATGCCGGCCGTCGGCTGGCTGCGCTTTTGCGCAGCGGGCTGGGTGCAGAGGAAACTGCCCTGCCGGGTGAAGGGATCTTCATTACGGGCAGCTCTGCTGCTGCGCTAACCCTGCTGCAGCGGGCGCTGGAGCGAAGCGGAGGCCGTGCGGTTGCAACAGGGCTGCATGAAGTCACAGCATGGCAACAGGCCGGGGAAGGGAATCAGATGACAGAGTTTGATGAATATGAGAATACAGAATTTAATGGATATGAGAAGGCAGGCATTGGTGGAAATGAAAAGGCAGAATTTGATGAAAATGAGAAGGTAGGCAATGGTGGAAATGAAAAGGCAGAATTTGATGCTAAGGGGCGCATAGTAGCTTTCGGAGCTGTGGTGGAGAAGGGATTGGCAGAATGGAACGTACTGCTGCAGGCGGACAGCGCCTGGTCATATGGCGCGCAGCCAAGCGTCGGAGCCGCTGGAACGAAAAGCGCGGCTAACGCGGCAAATGGCTTGCGCCGGGATGGCCGCGGCCAATATGCGCGGATCGGCTCGCTGGCAAGCGGTGCGCCAGAGCTTGCGGCCGCATGGGTGAGCGGCCCGACGGAGCTGCTGCGCCGTTTACAGGAGGAGCAGCAGGCGATGGGAGCCGCTAGCGGCTGGCAACTGCGCGTCCTGGAGGAGCTGCTTCTCCAGGGAGGGCTGCAGCAGCGCCGTGCCGCTGCGGCTGAAGCCTGCGAAGCGGCGCTGCGGGAGCTGGAGGAGGCTTTGGCCGCCTCCATGCCTGATGGGCTGTGCTGGCGGCGCGATTCGCGCTGCGCAGCGGTGGAGTTGCTGCTGCCCGAGGGGCTGGCCGCGCGCGCTCTGCAGCGCGCGGCCCGGCAACGCGGGCTGCGCATTGGGGTTGCCGCTGCCGCTATTGCGGGCAGCGGCAACGGGCGCCGCCGCGAAGCGGCGCAGCTCGCCGCAGGCGCTGCCAGCGGCGCGGAGCTGGCGCAGGCGCTGCGCGGGCTGGCGGCGGCGCTGCGCGAGTTCACCGCGCGCAGCTAGGCGCGCGCGGTAGCGCTAGGCTGCGGCGGGGCGAGCACGCCGCGGCTAGCCGCGCTGCGCGGAGCTGGCGCAGCCAGCAAGCGCCAGTGCACGGAAGCCCAGCCTACTGGGGCTTCCGGAGCTCCTGGCCGCAGCTGCCCGCGCTGTGCACCTTGCTGGCGCAGCCCAGCGGAGCAGCGCTCACGCTCACTGCGGCCGCCACAGCCCGCGCGGTAGCGCTCCCCGCGCTGCCCGCGCTGCGCACCCGTGCAGCACACCTTGCTGGCGCAGCCCAGCCCGCTAGTCGCGCAGCAGCGCTCCCTGCGCTGCCCGCGCTGCGCCCGCGCCCAGCAGCGCTCCCTGCGCTGCCCGCGCTGCGCCCGCGCCCAGCCGCGCTAATCGCGCGGCGCGCCCTGCTGGCGCAGCCAGCCGTCTACGACGGCGGCATTCTCCGCCAGCGCGGCTTCGCCCGCGGGCAGCAGGCTGTATACGCCGCGCTGCACCTTGGCGAACCAGCCATAATAGTTCGCGCGGAGCATCCCGCCCGCGCCCCCAAAGCCGGTCAGCTCCCGCACACGAGCTGGCGAAAGCTGGCCATGCGCTTGCAGCGCCCAAGCGCAGCGGAGCGCCTTTTCGCGGTACGCGGTCATAAGCGTATTGCCCTGCACACGCCCGCTGCCGCCGATATTGTAATCGCCGCTGCGCTCGCGGAACTCTTGCAGCAGGCGACGCTCTCGCGACGGCCGCCGTCCGCGCAGCGGTGCGTCGCCTGGTTCACACAGCAGCTCAAGCGCTGGCCCCTTCGTTTTATAAAACGTTACCGTCATCAGCCCGAGGCCAAGCATACGGCATAGCTCCGCCAGCTCGCCGAAGCGCTGGTTGACGGCTCCTTTTTTGGAGCGATTGCGTTCGACAACGAGCATGACCCGGTCCGCCACCCGCAGCCGCTCCACGCCCTGTAGCAGCAGCGCTAGCGTGAACGTCTTTTTCATTTCAACGATGAAGAGATCGCTGCCGTCCGGGCGCATGGCAACCAGATCACAGTGCATCACCTCACCCTTTACCTCATACCCTCTGGCTTCCAAATAGGCCTTCACCGGCCCGTAAAGTTCCGCTTCCTCGCGTACCGCCATATCGGCAATCCCCCCGCACGCCTGTCCTCTAGAGCACAGACGTTCTCATTCCGTTCATTATAGGAGATGCGCGCTAAGCTGGCAATTCCTGTCCAGCATCAAAAATTCCGGTCAAGTTATCGGCACCCTTCGCATAGGCTTTAATACTTCGAATACGTTGCTATTCGGGAGTGGGAAGTAGAGATACAGCCTGGGCGATAGGGACAAACAAGGGTTCAAGCGGAAGCAATGGGAGGAGGCGCAGCATGGATATTTTCAAGCGGATTGCGGAGTACAAGTCGGAGGGCGAGAGGCTCGCCTGGTCGGGAACATTCAAGGACTACATCGAATTGCTGCGGAATGATCCGGCACCGGCGATGACGGCGCATTCGCGGGTGTATGAAATGATCAAATCGAACGGCATTGAAGAGAAGAACGGGCAGAAAACCTATAAGTTTTTCGAGCAAGAGATTTTTGGCCTCGATCGTGCGGTGGAGAAGCTGATGGAGGAGTATTTTCACTCGGCGGCCCGCAGGCTGGATGTGCGAAAAAGGATTCTGCTGCTCATGGGACCTGTCAGCGGAGGCAAGTCTACGATCGTCACGATGCTCAAAAAGGGTTTGGAAAAGTTCTCGCGCACGGAGCAGGGGGCGGTTTACGCCATCAAGGGCTGCCCGATGCATGAGGATCCACTTCATCTCATTCCACATGAGCTGCGTCCGGAGCTGGAGAAAACTCTTGACGTTCGGATCGAGGGCAATCTTTGCCCGTCCTGCCAGATGCGTTTGAAGACCGAATTCGCGGACGATATTGAAAATGTAATGGTCGAGCGAGTGTTCCTCTCCGAGGACAACCGCATCGGCATCGGCACATTCAGCCCTTCCGATCCAAAGTCACAGGACATCGCCGACCTGACCGGCAGCATCGATTTCTCGACAATTACGGAATACGGCTCAGAATCCGATCCGCGTGCTTACCGCTTTGACGGCGAGCTGAACAAAGCGAATCGCGGTCTGATGGAGTTCCAGGAAATGCTCAAATGCGACGAGAAGTTCCTCTGGAACCTGCTCTCGCTGACGCAGGAAGGGCAGTTCAAGGCTGGAAGATTTGCCCTAATTTCAGCTGATGAACTCATAATAGCTCACACGAACGAATCCGAGTACAAGTCGTTTATATCCAATAAGAAAAATGAAGCGCTACAGTCGCGGATGATCGTTATGCCGATTCCATACAACTTAAGAGTATCGGATGAAGAGAAAATCTACTCCAAGCTAATCGCCCAGAGCGATTTGCGCCATGTGCATATTGCGCCGCATGCGCTGCGGACTGCAGCTATTTTCTCGATACTCACCCGCCTCAAAGAGTCCAAAAAGCAAGGCATGGATCTCGTCAAAAAAATGCGGATGTACGACGGAGAAGAGGTCGAGGGTTACAAGGATGCAGACCTTAAGGAAATGCAGAACGAATTCCTGGAGGAGGGCATGTCGGGCATCGATCCTCGGTATGTCATCAATCGGATTTCCAGCGCGCTCATCAAGGGTGAGATGGATCATATCAACGCGCTTGATGTACTGCGGGCGCTCAAGGAAGGGCTCGACCAGCATCCATCGATTACGAAGGATGAGCGTGAGCGCTACTTAAACTTTATCTCGGTGGCTCGCAAAGAGTACGATCAGTTGGCCAAAAACGAGGTGCAAAAAGCGTTTGTTTACTCCTTTGAGGAGTCGGCACGCACGCTGTTCGAGAACTATCTCGATAACATTGAGGCGTACTGCAACTGGTCGAAAATCAAGGACCCGCTCACCGGAGAGGCGCTTGAACCAGACGAGCGGCTTATGCGCTCCATCGAGGAGCAGATCGGTGTTTCGGAAAATGCGAAGAAGGCTTTCCGCGAGGAAATTCTTATCCGTATCTCCTCCTATTCGCGCAAAAGCCGCAAGTTTGACTACACGAGTCATGAACGGCTGCGCGAGGCAGTGGAGAAAAAGCTGTTCGCCGATCTCAAGGACATCGTGAAAATCACGACGTCCATCAAGACGCCGGACGAAAGCCAGCTGAAGCGGATGAACGAAGTAACGAAGCGGCTCGTTGATGAGCATGGTTATACAGTCGCGAGTGCAAATGAGCTTTTACGCTATGTGGGAAGCCTGCTGAATCGTTAATTAGGATCAGGCAGAGCGAACCGCTTTACCGTTCTAAATCAGCAGAGGATGTTATGTTCGATTACGGACATGGCATCCTCTGCTTTTTGGAAGGGTGGCGCTCGCTAGCGAATCGTCAGGCGTTAGGGGTATCGAGCTGAGGGTGTAAAGCCTCTTACGGAGTATAGTGTCGTTAAATGCTCAAAAAGTGGCAAATGGAACAAAGATGGCTTAAACGACGATCCCTCCAACCTCTAAAGCCGAGTAATCCATGCATTCCGTGCAATCTTCGCAGTGACCGAATCGAGCCTCACAACTAACTAAATTTTGAGCACAGTAGGGAATGAGGATGCCCTAACGGATCTCAGAAGCGCTATTTGGTCGGAAATGATGCAATTAAAACTCCAACGGATCTGAGAAACGTTATTCTCCATTGAAATCGACTCCTTTAGGTGAAGAGGACCAAATAAGCTCGCTCAGATCCGTTAGCTCAGAAAATGAGCCCGTTTGCCGCAAATAACGCTTCTGAGATCCGTTAGCCTGTCCACCGAATGCGAGCCCCTCGAATGTCAGCATGTCGCTTGCTAACCTATCGACATTCCGGCATTCAGCCCGTCGCTGCCTACTGGCTGCGACCCGTCGGCTACAGCCCGCCCAGTGTCAGCTTGGCAGAATACCGACCCGCCAGTTGTAGCCTGCAGAATGCCAGTCTGCAGAACGCCGACCCGTCGGCTGCAGCCCGCTGAATGCCAGTCTGCAGAAAGCCGACTCGGCTGCAGCCCGCTGAATGCCGACCCGCCGGTTCACCGTCGCCTGTCAGCATCGCTAATGGCTGAGCTGGAAAAACCAAAAAAGAACCTGTCTCCCGGATAAAACCGGGAAACAGGTTCTTTTTCAGTGAGTGCCTTCAAACACGAAGGAAAAGTAAATTCGTCAAAGCCGATATTGAAGATGCTTGGAAGCTAAAATTCCAGTACTTTTGAGAGCGATTCTACTCGGCCAAGATCTACGACTATAGGTGCCATTTTCTCTTCCTTATCGGACTCCACCAGCCATTAGGCTCTCCATACACACGACTCCACAAGCGCATATAGGCTCATCCATACACACGGCCCCACTAGTCCATTTCGAACTATCCGTCTCTATCGACCCATCCGCTTTCATCAGCTAGCTCCAACGCCTTCATCCGCTCCAAGCGCACCAATTAAGACTTCGCTCCCCGCGGCCTCACGCTTTCACCTTCCACCAACGATACATAGATTCGCTCATGCTCGACCTGCTCACCACTGATCATTTGCAACAGCTGTTGAGACGCCATAGCACCCCAGCGATGCTTGGAATACTCGATTGTAGCTAATCTTGGGCTCAAATAGCGTGTCAGATCGATATTGTCGAAGCCGATCAATGATAGATCCTCTCCGATCCCCTTGCCATGATCTTGAACAGTTTGAAAGAGGCCAATAGCCATTTCATCATTCAGGCAAAACACTCCCGGCGGCTCGCCGGAAAGCTCGCTCAGAATCTTTTTAGCTGCCGCTTCTCCGGAGACTTTATTGAAATCTCCTTCCAGAAAGACGGCCTCCACCTCGGGATGGCGGTCGAGGGTTTGCCTGACAGCTGTCAAACGCTGCCTAGAGTCATAGGAATCAGGCGGGCCGCAGACGATGTAAAGCTTGCGGTGGCCATTTTCAATCAGATAATCCATTGCAAGATTGGCGCCGGCCTTATTATCCAGCAGCACTTGATTAATGCTTTCATGACGCAGTTCACGATCCAGGACGACGAGCCGGTGGCCGCGATCGGCATATTCCAGCAGCTCCTCGTCGGAAAAGGCGGAATCTAGAATGATGGCACCGTCAATCATACGCTCCGGCAGCAGGCGGTGGGATTGTTTGCCGCTACATACGATCAGATCGTATCCTTTGCGATTGACAACTTCTTTCATACCCTGAAGAAGATCACCATAAAATGCTCCGCTAAAGTCGGTTAGGAAAGCTCCAATAATGAGTGACTCCTGCTTTTTGAGCTGCCGCGCAGCTGCATTGGGTACGTAGTTCAGCTCTTTGGCAACAGCCAGAATACGGTTTTTGGTCTCAAGTGTAACCTTGGGGCTATCATTGAGCGCATAGGATACGGTAGAAATGGACACTCCTGCTTGTTTGGCAATATCTTTGATGCTGACCATCATTATCCCTCCAGCACAATCTCATTCTGCTGTTCCTCCGGCAGCCAGAGCTTGTCCAAATCATGTAGCGACAGGCTGGCGCCAGTGCTCCGGTAAGGCCCTTGCAGAGGGGTGAAAGGAGCTTCCCGTCCATTAACCTTAACACGGACGATCGGACCTCCGCCATGCAGATAGGTAATCCTTACCGGATGACCTGCGATGCGGAACTGCAGCGAAAGGCCGTCAAGCTCCTCTGGCAGCACCGGATCAAGCTCGAGAGTTTCAGCTCGGACACGAATGCCGAGGACGTTGGAAATGAGCTGATTCATGTAAATTCCGGGGCCGCTGGAATAAATCCGCCAGCCGCCTTTGACGGTGGCTTTTCCGGTGCGCAGTTCATCGAATCGTTCTGCAGCTTCGTAACGGGTGGAAAAATTACCGTCGGAGCTGCTGAAATAAGCATTGCTCTGCCGCAGCTCGGCATTTGGCACAGCCGCTTTGATGCCGATCGGATTGATGACTTGAAGCCCATGCCAGGCTTCGTCATTTTTGCCGAGCTTGGTCATCGCTTCGATGAAGCGGATATGTGCATGCACATACTGCAATCCAATTTCTCGTCCGAAGTTGGCAGCCTGCTCAGCTCTCTTGAAGCGTTTGCTCACTCCACCCTCGTAAGGAGCGGGACGATTCATCAAGCGTACACCGTCCGGGAAACTAAGCTCACGTTTGATGAGCTCGTAGTGTTGCTCGGCTTGGTCCCGCGATAGTAAACCCGCGATCATGGAACGTGTCATTGGCAGTAGGCGATACTTGATTCCGGTGCGGGTATCGGAAGGGTGGAGCCATTTTGCAGGCTTGCTTGGATCTTCTAGATACAGGAAGCCTGGAATGATATCATCCGGATTCATAAAGCGGTGGAAGTCGACACGAATCCCATCTGCGAGCTCTTTCAGTTGCTTGCCAAGCAAACGCAGTTCCGGGGTTCCAGCGAGACTCTCGTTTGCATTAACCAACAAGCTTCCTAGCTGTTCCAACGTCTGGTAAGTCAGCGCGACCGTCCAACTGCTGGACATGTTGGCTCTCAGCTCCGGGCTTGCCGGCTGCAGTGTATCATCCCAATCCCCATCGCCGTAAGCCGAGAGATGAGTTCCGTGCAGGAAACGGGAGATCATGTAGTCCATCTGCCGTCTTACATGAAGGATCAGCGGCTCCTGAAGCTCCGTCAGCTCGAAAGAGTCGGAATCCGTATACGGTAGCTCAAGCCCGAGAATATCAAAATCACCGGTAGCTGCGATATAATCACCGAGCAGTTTGAGCGGCCAGACAATGATGTCGCCATGGCAATCCTCTTGCTGGATACGGGAATAGCGGTCGAACATGAACCACTGCGGCCAGCCCCCGCTTTGCTCGTATTGATGGGAGTACACCAAGCGGATTATGTCGCGTACCGCTTCGTCCTGCCGGACGGCCAGAAAGTATTCTGCTGGCCCCTGACAAACATCCCTTGTGCCCCAAGCAGCACCACCGTACTGCTCCAGGCCATGCGGCGACGCAAAATGAACCCGCATATTATGTGTGTACCACCAAGCCAGTATGTCCAGGCGAGATACGGCGGCATTGCCCTCGGGAAGCTCCAGGCGAAAGCCGTTCATCAGCTCCTTCATGCCCGTCCGATATTCCCTTGCGGCTGTTTCGAGCGAGGGAAATGAATTGGTAGACGGGGCGGAGTGTGCTAAAAGCTCGCTCTGCTCGGAAAGCTTGTCCTGCTCGGAAAGCTTGTCCTGCTCGGAAAGCTTGTCTTGCTCGGAAAGCTTGTCCTGCTCGGAAAGCTTGTCCTGCTCGGAAAGCTCGCGCTGCCCCAAAAGCTTGCTCTGCTCCGAAAGCTCGCTCTGCTCCTCAAACCCGCCCAACCGGCCGTCGATGACAAGTTTCCAGTCTGCTGAAGGCTCGGTTTCAAGTACGAGCAGCGGGGTGTCCGCCGCTTGCAGCTCCGGCATGAGCCGCCGCTCGTCAAGCACCAGCGCGGACGTTCCGTCCAACTGCAGCCGATAGGTTAGATGTGGGTACACTCCGGCAATCGGAGAGCCTTCCCCCGGTGTAACCTCTAACATACCTTTGCCTACTCGTTTCATGTGGTAGGGGCGTTCACCCTCGCGCTCTCCCATGACGAGCTGAGCGGTAAGCAAATATCGACGCGGCCGGCCGTCCTCAGATGTTACTTGCAGCACAGCCTGAGGTTGATCAGCGCTTGTGTAACTCGTAACGACGATCGTATCGTCCTTCAGCCGATAGACCCAGCGGGCATAGTTGAAGCCCATCTCGAACAAGCTAGGCAACGCGAGCAGCCGGTAAACGCCTTCGCTTTCAGCATATAGCCGCAGCCCGGAAGCATGCTGCGCATTCAGAGCATTGCGGGTATGGCCGATTAGCTTGTTAAAAGAAGTATTGCCAACGACAAGCTGAGAATGGAATACGCCACACATATAGGCGGTTGAGCTGAGCAGCTCTGCGCCCGCCCGGTCCGGAGCGCCACTCATCAGAATGTGGCCATGCGGCCTTTCCATCAGTAGTTCCTTAGCCTTTGTCACGACATGAGCATACTCCGGGGTGAAAAAGGAGAGAAGCTCGCCATCCAGTCGGTCGCCATCCAGTCGCTCATCATCCAGTCGCTCATCATCCAGTCGGTCGCCATCCAGTTGCCTGTCATCCAGTCGGTCGCCACTCGGTCGCCCCTCATTCAGCCGTTCCTCCTCCAAACGCTGGGGGTATCGTTCAATAAGCTCGGCAGAAGTTAGCGCCTCCGAATGAATCGGCTCACCAATATCGTCCGACCTGCGGGGCAGCGGCAGCCAAGGACCTGCCGCAGGTGGCAGTTGGTCCACATCTTGCCATGCCAGGCGTATATCTTCCTTGAATGCTTCCTCGGTTACAGCATCCCGGTGATCCTCTTGGAATAGCCCATAGAATATGACCCGAGCGGTCGCGGCAGGTTTCAGCGGCTTGGATTGCAGCGCGGTATAAGCGAACTCATACTGACGGATTTCGGACGGCAATTGATCGGCCAGCAGCGCTTCGGGGGTATGTGAGTCTTTAAAGGTAAGGCCGAAGAAGGAAAATCCATCGGTTGAATAACTAGCCGCGCCGGTCAGTGAGCCCAACTGCAAATAAGGAAAACGACCATTTTGCGGCCCGTTCTGACGCGAACAAACCGCCCACCCGCGCTCCTCCGACTCATAGACGCTGTGATCGATATATTGTGAGTTGTAAGCTTCGTTGCTGCGGACAGTGCCCATAACAGCAAGCCCTATATCTTGACCGTAAACCAGATCGGCCTCCAGTTCTGGATCATTCGCTTCGAGCTTAATATCCCAAAACCAAACATAACTGGAGGACAGCAAAAAGCTGACCTCGTAGCGAACCCCTTGTGCTTCTCCGCGCCAGGTGAAACGTGAGTCCTCGCGGCAAACGAGGCTGCCCGAACGGGAGCCGAGCAGCGGATGGACTGCCCATCCATCCTTGCTGCGAACCCGCAAATAAAGTCCGCTAAGCGAACCATCGATTGGGTGTGCGGCTAACTGATTCAACTGAATTCCGTCGGCCATCGCCTCCATAAGATCACCAGTTGGCAGAAATGTAAATGACATTTTTCCGTTATCCAGCTTCCAATGCTCATAATTTGTCATATTAGATTCCTCCTTCTATGCCATTAAAAGAATAGATTCGCTCTGGAAAAGTCGCGATTAGAAGATAAAGCTTCAACACTGATTCTTATTCCACTAAAAACGGGTAGTGCAAAGAGCAAGGGATAATAAGAAGCCTTGAAATACAGAAGCTACCAGGAATCTCTTATTTAATATAAACGTTTCGATTTGGAGTAAAACGATTATATATGGAGTAAGAGAAATAATGAATTTTACGTATTAAGATAAAATTCTTCTCCATTATACCCTGATAAGTGTGTATAATGGAAATTGAATGCGATTTCATTTCTTTTTTTAAGCATAATAGAAACGTTTCTATTAGTCGATTTAGACGGGGAGGCAACACGAATGCGGATCAAATCAGGCAGCGCTATCTTGATCGGTGTCCTCATGGCAGGGAGCCTGCTGGCCGGCTGCTCATCCGGTGAAGAGGAAAGCGGGGGCAAAACAACGCTGAATGTATGGGCGATGGGCGACAGCAGCAAGCCAATGGAAGAGATGGCAACCGCCTTCAGCAAAGAGAACCCGGATATTGTAGTAAAGGTCCAGACAATCCCTTGGGGCAGTGCGCATGACAAGCTGGTTACAGCTGTTGCTTCCAAGAAGGGACCAGATGTATTGCAGATGGGAAGCACATGGATGGCTGAATTCGGCAACGCGGGAGCGCTGGCTGATTTGACCGATGAGCTTGGCAAGTATCCTGAGCTTGCTCCAGAGAACTTTTTCGAGGGGACAGTCAACTCCAATAGATATGAAGGAAAAGCGATCGGTGTGCCTTGGCTAGCGGAAACACGTGTCCTATTTTATCGAACAGATCTGTTGAAGTCCGTCGGTTACGAGAGCGCTCCTAAAACATGGGATGAGCTGGAGGACGCTGCACGCAAGCTGACCGAGCGTGGGTCCGGGATGTACGGATTCAATGTAGATGTCAAGGAGCCAACTTTCAGCTTCATGTTTGCACGGCAGAACGGCTCCGGTTTGATTCAGGACGGTCAGGCTCAGTTCGAGCAAGCTCCGTTCCGGGAAGCAGTTGATTATTTGGACGGTTTTATCCAGAAGGGTTATTCTCCGGTAGACCTTGGCCTAGATACGACGCAAACCTTTGGCGGAAAAGGCATCGTGCCGATGTTTATTAGCGGGCCGTGGGTCATTAAGCAGGTGAGGGATCAGGTTCCGGATGTCGAAGGAAAATGGGCGACAGCGGTGCTTCCGGCAAAAGAGAACAACATCAGCTCGCTTGGCGGCTCGAACCTGAGCGTTTTCGAATTTTCCAAGAAGAAGGATGAGGCGCTGAAATTCATCGCATTCCTCAGCCGAACGGAAAACCAGTTGATGTGGATGGACGCCACCGGGGAGCTGCCTGCAAGCAAGAAGGCATGGGAAGACCCGAAACTTAGCGACGACCCCAATATGAAAGTAGTAGGCGAACAATTGAAACAGGCTGAACCGATGCCAATCGTCGGTCCATGGGATCGAATCTCGCAAAATTATCTGAAGACGTTTGAGCGAATATTCCGTACGGACGAGGATCATGACAAGTTGCTCCAGGAATTCAACTCGATGGCGCAGCGTTGGCTGGACCGATAACACCGATAAGACCGATAAGACCGATAAGTCTGGAAAGGAAGTGGAAAGATGAAAGGCTCCTCTAAAGCGGCTCCTTGGGTATTCATCGGTCCAACTCTGCTGCTGCTCGCTGTATTTTCCCTGTTACCTATTCTCGTAGCCGCAGGCATCAGCTTGACTGACATGGATTTGGCCGGACTCGCGAACTATTCCAATATTGAGTTCGTCGGCATTAAAAACTACATCGATGTGCTCACCGATCCAGTGTTCCTGAAGGCGATTTTGAATACGCTCTTTTATGTCATAATCGGGGTGCCGTTGGTCGTTGCATGTTCGCTTGGCGTGGCTCTGCTGATCAATATGGGCCAATCCCGCATTTTTAAAATGTTCCGTGTTGTCTACTATATGCCTTCTGTAACCAACGTCGTTGCGGTCGCTGTCGTCTGGATGTACTTGTACAATCCCGGAATCGGGCTGTTCAACTATTTGCTTAACTCGCTTGGCCTTGGCAGCGTGCCATGGCTGACGGAACCGACGGTTGCCAAGCTGTCGCTCATCCTGCTGGCGCTCTGGCGCAGTATCGGACTGAATATGATCATATTCATTGCCGCGCTGCAAGGAATCAGCAAATCCTATTACGAAGCCGCTCAGTTGGACGGGGCGACAAGCTGGCAGCAAATGCGCTATATTACCGTACCGATGATGCGATTCGCCATCTTTTTTGTCACCATTACGACGATGATCGGCTGGCTGCAATTTTTTGAGGAACCGTTCGTTATGACTCAAGGAGGACCGCTGGACGGTACGCTGTCGGCTTCGCTGTTCATCTATCAGAATGGCTTCCAGTTCAGCAGCTTCGGCTTCGCTGCGGCAGGCTCGTTCGTGCTGTTTTTCCTCATTATCATCATTACGCTGCTCCAGCTGAAGCTTCAGCGGAAGCAAGCCGAGGAATAGGAGGGATTGTATATGCAGCAGCAACCTGTCGTATCCGCCCCAGCGGCCAAAATAAAAAAGACATCCTCAAGCGGCAAGGCGTTCCAATGGACTTCTGGCATCATACTTGGTGTCATAGGCGTGGCAATGGTTCTGCCATTCGTATGGATGATTCTTTCCTCCTTCAAAACTGAAGCCGAGGTCAAGCAGATTCCGCCAACCTTCTTGCCGGAGAGCTTCACGCTCGACAGCTTCAAGATGTTATTCACGGAAATGGATTTTGGCACCTACCTTGGTAATACTCTTTTGATTACGTTATTTTCATTCATCGGCTTGCTGCTTAATGCGATGGCTGGTTTTGGCTTCGCACGCTATAACTTCAAGGGCCGCGATGGCATGTTCTTCTTCGTCCTGGCGACGATGATGATTCCCGGCCAGGTTACGATGATTCCGGTATACCTGATTCTGAACAGTATGAGCCTCACCAATACGATGATCGGAATCGTACTGCCCGGTTTCATCAGTGCTTTTGGCATCTTTTTATTCCGGCAATTCATGAGCACGCTGCCTGAAGAAATCATGGAAGCGACCCGCCTGGATGGCGCTAGCGAGTATCGGCTATTTGCTCAGGTGGCGCTGCCAATGTCTAAGCCGATTTTGGCGGTACAGGCGATTCTGACGTTTATCGCAGGCTGGAACAGCTTCCTATGGCCGCTCATCATCGCCAATGACGAGAAGCTGTATACACTCTCTGTCGGCCTTCAGCTATTGAAGGGACAGAACGGCACCAACTTTGCTCTGCAAATGGCCGGAGCTTCCTTTATGGTCGTGCCGATCCTCATTATTTTCATCCTTTTCCAGCGGCAAATTATTGAGAATTACAATATATCCGGGATCAAGTAAGCGAAGGATTATATCCATAATAGGGCTGTTCCCAGTCACGCATGTGACTTGGGACAGCCCTGTTTTCATATTGTAAAATAACAACGGGAGGATAATGAGTTAGGCTTATTGTCCTCCCGTTGTTGCTGATGCGTTTAAATTTCTTTTCTGTTTTGGGGCTTCCGGGACCCCTCGTTGTGATAGGGGGAAATCAATGTAGAACAACAGTAGGGCTTAACGTTATTTCAAATGCACGCCCCCAAATAAAGTTTGGATTCTCATAGTCGAGGGAGGCATTGCGGTAATCTTCCAATTTCCATGTAGAGCCGCAAATTTGTTTTACATTATGAGCAGCAGTTGTATTTTCGCCCAGAAAGGCATTTTTGGCACGAAGTTCAGCCGTTTGGACCTGCATTCCATCCCGTAGCATACCAATCATATGTTGGTAGTCTTCTGGTGAGTTGAAAAGAAGCATATTTTGATCGGCTATCGTTGACGGCAAGTTGGCATACTTCATATTCGCTCTCGAATATGCCCTTATTTCGGCAATGGCGATTTTTTTATAATTGTAGTCTTTCAGGAAACGTTTAAAGAGAAGTGAGCCATGCGCATTAACAGCATCGTTAAGGGAGGCTGTACGCGTTTCTGTAACGAGGAAGGCATACCTTGCCTGTCCCATACCAAGCGATATCCCGATTTTGTTCCCCGCTGTATTCCAGGCGCTGTATCCTAAAATGCACCCGGTAAACGGGCTTGCAAGTAGTGCATCTGTAACTGTGGGATCAGCCGTACCGCCTCCAACAAAGTCAATTACGACGGTCGCTCTTCGTTCCGCTCCGTTGGTATTGATGCGGCTTACCGCATTGGAAGCCTGATCAGCTGCTGTGATAGCTATAATTTCAATATCGGGTGAACCTGTCACGAACTGGCCGCCGATCATGTCCACATGCCGTAAAATGTTATCATGCACATTCATATATTCATAGGCATTAATGATTGTGGAGCCGTGAGGACCATAATATTGAACGGCGTATTTCGGCTTATCTCCGCATCGATACAATTGGTTAGCCATGCGAGCGACAAGGGAGTGTCCCAAGCCGTCCGCATCAGGCAGGATGATGGCGCGATTCGGATTTTGGCCTCCGCTGCCGCCAAGCGAATTATTGATATAATTTTCCACAAAGCGGATTTCGTTTATTTGCACACCTTGCGTTTTGGCATCGTCTACACCAACAGCTAGGAAATCGATGCAACCGAGCCGAGTAAGCTGGTCCAAGATGTAGTAATTTGTTTTGAATTTATGTTGCCGAGCATTGTAATACTGGGTTTTATTAAATTGTACGGTGTCTCCATACGAAGTGCCGCTGTCGGAAACATTATATCCATTCAATATATCGTTAAAAGCAGTGAATGTTTTCCGTGCTTTCCCCATAAGTTCACGAGATTCGTTGTAGGCATCAAAATTAAGCCCTTCAACAAACGCGCTAGTTGCCAGTCGCATGATAGTATCGAACACATAGATCGGCTTATTTGGATAGCGCCCTTTAATCTGGCGGATTACGTCAAGCAAATCAGTCGTAGTAGAGTCAAAGCTAGGAAAATCCCCTCCGCCGCTTGTCCGTAAGCGCCTGCTTCCGATAAGCCCGCCATAGGCCAGCATATCGCTGGAAATAATGAAGCCTTCAACCGAAGCGGCATGTTTTAAGATGAATTTACGAATAGCTGCCGTGTTGCCGAAAGCAGGTGAAGAAGTGCCAATAAGATTAAGTTTGTCGGCTTCAACCGATTCGGTGGCAACCGAATCAATGCGGTTCCGAATGTCGCTCAAGCTAGGGACAATCAATTTGAGGCCTGCCGATTGCCCTTGCTTAATCACATCATCCAAGTTAACGGGACGATCATCTAACGGTACGTAGAGTACTTTTTTCATCCTAAATTCATTCCCCTTTTTCGAATGGGCTAGGTCGCTTCGACCCTCAATATACAGAGCTTTCGAAAATCATTCCTCCTTGTGGAGGTAACCGATTCGGTAGCTCTTGAACCATCAGTTTACTTTTGAAGTGCGCAGTAAAACTGGCTTTCGCAGGTTCGATTTCGTACGATTTTCGTACAAGGAACTCTCGCGTTTTGGGAACTCCTCCTTAAAATCGTATTTTTCTAAAAATAGGAAGAATAAGGGATGATTAACAACTAAAATAAGAACATTTGTTCGTTATTTACTTATCTTAACATAGATTCTCCTCTATGGGGCATTAATTTTAGAAAATGTTGGGCCCTACCACCGCGATACAAAAAATGGACTGGCTCTAGGTCATGAAAATGACCTTTGAGCCAGTCCATTTATATACTAACGAAACTCAGAGAACTTATTCCCTCTCAAACACAGGGTTTGCATTAGCTAACGGAACTGAGGAGCGTTATTTGGATCCGAAATGAAGATTTCACTGCTAAATTCCCTCAATAGCGTCTCTCAGTTCCGTTACGCTTCGAAATTCTTCGATCATGCTGGAATAAGGCTTCTCAGTTCCTTTACGCTTGGGGAGGTGCTCAGCCTCAACCGAATTGGAGCGTGCCGAACCATTCCGATAGGTGGAAGTTCGGTTGGGCAGACTTAATTTCGGACCAGCATCCATAATGGGGAAGCGCGGTTTCGTCTCCGCATTTGTAGAAGTTTCCCCGCATGCGTGCTCCGGGCGCCGGACGGAAGTCCGGAAATAAATCAGAAAGCCACTGCAACGGCAGCGTGGCACGCACGCTCCAATACGTTTGGCCTGATGCTTCATCATGCAGCCCTGTGGCCGTCTCGATGAGCAGAGGTGGATGGCTATCGGGGGGGAGCAAAGTTCGTTCATCTCGATCAGCGCCTATGCCTAGCAGCCTTGTTCCGGCTGCATTTATTTCGAGATTGAGGTAGCGCGGGTCTTTGTCGGGCGAAGGTTGAAAGAAGAACTCAACGCAGCTGTCCTTGTACACCGGGTCATTGGGGGATTGGAACCGCAAGAGCGGATTTTCCTCGAAAACTCGAAATACGAGTTGCAGGTCATGCTCGGTATAGGTAAGAGCAGCCTCGGTGCGAGGTCTGTACCCATTGTCCATCCAGAGAAAATGGGATATCTCAGCAATATTCGCGTTATCCGCCAAATTCCAAGCGGCATCGCGACTAGAGGTATCGAGCTTGCGGATCAGATAGTTACTCTCCATGGTCGTCCCCTCCTTCTTCTTTAATCAGATTAGCATGATCGTTTGCCAATCCGCTATACATAATTGACCAGCCTAACCCGGTCAACGGCATTCAAGTTCACGCACAACAAGCCATTGCACAAAGCCATTGCACAACAAAAAGAACGTCCCCAATCCGCTATGCGGTTTCGAGACGTTTTTTTGAACAGCCCTGCATCGCAGCTTGCTTCGCACTACCTGCATCGCAGTTCCAGCTAGCAAACTACCCTCAGGGCGGAGCCAGATTGTCGAGTCCCTCAGTTTCGAGTCCTTCGTATCGAGTCCTCCGTGTCAAGTCCTCGTGTCGAGTCCTTCATCAGGGCGCTTTTTTAGCTTTCATGCAGTTCAGCTTGTAGCGGCGTCCGTACCCTTTGGCGTACTCTACAATGCGGTCGATGATCTCCTTGTCATCGAGCTTTGTGAACGGACATGGATCAGGAAGGGTATTAACCTCTAAAATCCAAGGTTTCAGTTTTTGGTCGATGGCGATGTCCAGCCCAAGCTCGTTCAAGCGGGGATAATCTTCACTAAGCTTTTTGGCTGTAAGCAGCGCCAGCCCATCCATCTGCTTCAGCAGCTGCACGGCCCGAACCTTCCCGCATACGGGACGTAGCAGATCCATAGGAGCATAAATCGTCCCTCCTTGGCTGCCGTTCGATACGATTTTTTTCGGATGAGCGACCCGCGCTACCGTGCCGGTGCATTCCCACTCCCCCGATGGATTGCGCTGAACCATGATGCGAAAGTCATATACGCGCCCCTCATGTTTGAGGAGGTGAATGCCTCGCTGGACCAGATACATCTTTTCGTCAGTAAGCTTTTGGAGCGAACGGTGCAGAGAAGCGAGCGTTTCGAAGCGATAAACGCGGGTGTCTCTTTGATATTGAAAGCCATATTTGGTTTTCTCTACTCTTATAACACCGATGCCCTTGCTGCCCTTATCAGGTTTTACATAGACCATTCGGTACTGATCGAGCATAGATGTCAGCTTGCTCAGGCTCAGCCAACGGGTAGCCGGAATATGCTTCTTCAGCTTTTGACTGCGAAGGAGAATATCCGTTTTGTTCATTTTGCTCGATACGGTTAGCTTGGCACGGCTCGAGTCATCGTCGTTAGACATCGTACAACTCTCCTCCAGATCTAACTAGTTTTGATATCCTATGTACTCGAGGTCGACGCAGCATGGACGATAGCCCGTTGCAGTTAAACTATCAAAGGAGTGAGCATAACCAGCACAAGAGCCTGCAAAAAAGCATAGGGTATACCATGAAAAATAACGCCTGCATGGGGAAAGGGGAGTGGATCATGCCTCCTGCAGATTGGAAAGAACTTTCCAGCCTGATGAAGGCGCGGTTTCCCTGGCTGGAGCAGCTGATGGATTCCGACTCGGACTGGGAGCGGCTGCCGCTCATGACCGCTTCGATTCTCGAAGCGTTCTATTATACAGCCGACAATCCGCTTGCGGAGCGCAGCGGCATGCGCAGCTATCGCACCTCGGGCACAAGTTCGGGCAGACGCAAAACGATCTACTACTCGGATCAGGATGAGGAGCACTATTTAAACATCAAGCTGGACGTATTCCGGGCTATTTTGAAGCCGTTCGGTTATCGGTCGGCGGTATCGGATATGGGCACCGGGCATGCTGAGGCGACGGCGGCTGAAGTGTTTCGCAGCCTTGGCATGAGCGTCGAGACGCTGCCCTATCAGCTGCCGATCCGCGAGCATATTGAGCGCTTGGAGCAATTGCAGTCCGAAGTGCTGTATACGATGCCTTCCATCCTTGACCGGATTCTTGCGGCCGCCGATGATCCCTCCGCGCTAGGCATCCGTCATGTTGTGCTCGTCGGAGAGATGGCATCGCCCGGCTGGCGCCTGCGCGCTGCTGAGCGCTTAGGAATTCCTGCTGAGCATATCGCAGACACATACGGCTCAATTGAGATTGGTACGATTGCCCATTACTCACCGGAGCATGGGCGGTTTTTGCTCGCAGACGGTTTGTTCGCTGAAGGTGTGCCAGCCGAATCGCTCGGAGAGGGGCTGGAACCGCTACCCCCAGGGGAGCAGGTGCTCGTGCTGACTTCTTTGATCCGCGACAGCTTCCCTGCTCTTCGGTATGTCACTTATGACGTAGTACGCGGATTGGAGAGTATTACCGTGGACGGTCAATTGCGGCAAAGCTTCTGCAGCATCGTCAAGCGGATTGGACCGGATCTTAAGCACGGTGAAAAAATCAGCATCTACGACATCGAAAATGCGGTCAGCCGTCATTTGCCGGATGCTCGCATCCGAGTCCATGTAACGGGCAACGCGCTGAGCGTGCGCGTCGACAGCAACTCGGCGGATACAGCGATGCTGGATTCCATCCGGCAAGAGATCGAGAAGCGTAATCCCGACATCGGAGGGATGATTCGCAGCGGTATTTTGAGCGGCATAGAGGTAACACGTGAGCGCTTTGATGAAGATGCACAAGGCGGCCCGATCAAGCAGAAAAAAATCTACTACCATAACGGGGGTAAAACGCTTGAACCTGAATGAAGGAATTGCAGCAGCCATCGGTCATACACCTCTGATTCGTCTGGAGCGGCTGTTCCCCGGGAGTCGGTTCCAGGTGTTTGCCAAGCTGGAAGGGATGAATCCGGGCGGCAGCGCCAAGGATCGATCAGCTCTGCATATGCTGCGCGAGGCGATTCGGCGCGGCGACATTACAGACCAGAGCACTGTCATCGAGTCGAGCTCGGGCAATCTGGCGATCAGTTTAGCTCAGCTATGCCGCTATTTGGAGTTGCGTTTTATTTGCGTCGTCGACCCCCGGACTACGGAGACTCATAAGGCGATCATTCGCTCTTACGGAGGGGAAATTGATCTTGTCTCCCAGCCTGATGCGGCTACGGGCGAGTTTCTGCCTGCGCGGATCAGCAGGGTGAGGGAGCTGCTGCAGGAAATCCCGCATGCCTACTGGACGAATCAGTACGGCAACCTCGATAATGCACGAGCACACCAGCAGATGACGATGAAAGAGATCGCGGAGCAGCTCGGCCCCGTGGATTATCTGTTCTGCGGAGTCAGTTCCTGCGGAACGATTCGCGGCTGTGCGGACTATATCCGGGGCCAACAATGGCCGACACAAGTGGTAGCCGTAGATTCACAGGGAAGTATTTTATTCGGCGGCAAGAGTGGACCTCGCAAGTTCCCGGGGCTCGGTGCTGCAATTTTGCCGGGACTGCATGAGATTGACCTCGCAAATGAAGTCATCCAGGTGTCGGATGCCGAATGCGTATGGGGCTGCCGGGAGCTGGTCCACTTTGAAGCAATCCTGGCGGGAGCTTCTTCCGGAGGTGTCGTGGCGGCAATCCGCCGACTGAGCGGCAGCATTCCTGACGGTGCGGTATGTGCGGCTATTTTGGCGGATCGCGGCGAACGGTATTTGGATACGATTTATAACGATGAGTGGGTGAGGCGTGAACTGGATGTTTATCCCCATGAGTGGGAAAGAGGAGCGCAGCTATGATCTACTTGCATGATGAACACATTCGGGAGCTAGGTGTAGACTGGATCAAGCTAATTGATCTCACAGAAGACGCGATTCGGACGAGAGACCAGGGCGAGAGCGCCAGTCCGCTCAAATCGTATTTGCGTTTCCCGGGAACGCCTAACCGAATCATTGCTACACCGGCTTATTTGGGCGGAGGGACGGAGCTTGCTGGCATCAAGTGGATCGCCGGTTTCCCAGACAATATCGGTCTTGGACTGCCTCGTGCACACAATATGATTGTGCTGAATGACTCCTCCACGGGCCAGCCGCTTGCCGTCCTGAGATGCAATTTATTGAATGGCTTGCGCGCAGCTGCGGTGAGCGGTCTGATGCTCCGCGCTTACGCGGCTTCACGGTCGGATGAAGAGATTCGGCTTGGCATTATCGGTTGGGGGCCGATTGGTCGCCTTCATTTAGATATGGCTGCCGCCTTGCTTGGCAATCGGCTTTCGCGCGTCATGTTGTATGATCTTCAAGGAGTAGACATTGCGACTGTACCTGAACCGTTGCGCGACAAGACGGAGATTCTCTCCAATTGGCGGGAGTTGTATCGGCAGTCCAATGTAATCGCAACTTCTACCGTGGCCAAGAGTCGCTACATCGACGAGAAACCTCCGGGTGGCAGTCTACTTTTAAACGTATCGCTGCGAGATTACGAGCCGGAGAGCATGGCGGATGTGAAGGCTGTTTTCGTAGACGACTGGCGGGAAGTTTGCCGCGAAAATACCGATGTTGAGCAGCTGCATTTGCAGCAAGGACTGACTCAGTCCGGGACGCGCACGCTGGCGGATTTAGTATGCCGAGATGCGTTAGCGGAGTTTCCAGGCGAGACGATTTTTTTCAATCCGATGGGGCTAGGCATCTTCGATATTGCTATTGCAGGTTATTATTATCGAAAAGCACGGCAGTTGAAACATGGAATCAGATTGGAGTAAAGGAGCGGCGCGGTCTGACTCTCGTTGAGATGCCAGGCCGTTTCCCTCTGCAATGCAGGAGCTGTCCAATGGAAAATTATGCTTGACGATAAATGAAAGCGTAACTAAAATGGGGATGCAAACGTTTTCTTGTTAGCGCCTTATCGTTGCATGCGGAGGCTAAACCTGATCTCATCGGGAGACCGCCTCACTGCGACTTATTTTTCTCCAAATGCGCAAACGTTTGCCCTTATTGGGAAGTTAGTCATAATCGTCATTTATTTCGGAGGGGGTTCTCTTTTGGACATGAGTTTATCAGCAAAGGGCAAGCGAACATGGTCAATCATTGTGATTTTTTCTCTCCTCGTTTCGATATTTACGGTTGCTCCGGCACAGGCAAACACGGGGACAGCATCGGCTCCAGCCGATGAGAGCGTTGTAACACAGGTATACGCAGCAGCTTCACCAATTCCGGAAAACCATCTGCGTGTACACTACAATCGCACCGACGGCAATTATAAAGAGTGGGGGCTTTGGACTTTTGACGATGTAGCTGTACCTTCTACAAACTGGTCGTCAGGAGCAACGCCGTTCCCGGAAGGACAGACGGACAGCTATGGGGTATACGTGGACATTCCTCTAAAGGAGGGGGCCCAAAATATCGGCCTCATTGCCCTGAAGCCTGCAAATGGTGAAAAGGATGGCGGCGACAAGAAGTTTGCCCTCGCATCGCCAAAAATGAATGAGGTATGGCTCAAGCAAGGTTCTGACGCAGTTCAAAACTTCCAACCTGTCGAGCTTCCAGCCGATACGGTGCGGATTCATTACCAGCGGGATGATCAAAATTATGCTCCGTATGGGTTATGGCTTTGGGATGATGTGAAAACGCCTTCAAGTTCATGGCCTGCCGACATAGTTAAGTTCACAGCTGATCAAACCGATGGTTACGGCGCTTATATGGACATCAAGCTAGCTTCAGCAGGGAAGAAAATCGGCTTTTTAGTTACGGATCCTGACAGGGGCGATGCCGGCAAGGATGGGGGCGATAAGCGCTTTGTCTCGTTGGAACAGTACAAACATCTCTTTATCAAACAGGGGGATAACACCGTTTATGTTTCTCCTTTTGGAGAACTCCCAGCGGTTGATGCTCCTCCGGCACTGCTTTCCGCTCAGGTGCTTCCAGAAGGCAGGCTGCATCTTAATTTCAGCAAAACGGCTGGCCTGGAAGGGGACAAGCTGAAAAGCGAGCTTGAAATTAAGGATAAATCCGGCGCGGCCGTTACTATTAGCAATGTGGAGATTACCGGGCCGACAGCAGTAAAAGTAACGGCAGCATTCACCTCGGAGCAGGCTCCGCTTAAGCTGACCTATGGGGGAAAAACGGTCAACGCCGCTGTAGGCTGGATGATGATGGACGAGTTGTACGCCTACGAGGGCGACGATCTTGGTGCCACTTATGCCGGAGGCGGAGCTGTGCTCAAGCTGTGGACGCCAACAGCATCTTCCGTTGCGGTGAACGTATACGACGGAGCGGACGCTACAAAGCATCTCGGTCAGATCAACTTGAGCAAAGGTGATCGCGGCGTTTGGTCGGTTGAGCTGAAGCCGGGCGACCTTGGCATAAACGATTTCAAGAACTATTTTTATCAATATGAAGTGACGAATAATGGCGTGACAAAGCGAGTGCTTGACCCGTATGCCAAGTCGATGGCCCAATTCAGAGTGAACACGAAGGGCGAAGCTGCTGCGGATGGAGATACGGTGGGCAAGGCAGCTATCGTTGATCTAACCGGCACCGATCCGGCCGACTTCGGATATGCGGATATTAAAGGTTATGAAAAAAGAGAAGATGCAGTCATCTGGGAAATCCATGTGCGCGACTTCACCTCTGATCCGTCGATCAAGGACGATCTGAACAACGCCGGATGGGGTTCATACGATGCCTTCAAAGAGAAGGTCGACTACATCAAGTCGCTTGGTGTGACGCATGTGCAGCTGTTGCCGGTTATGGCCTGGTATTACGGGGACGAATCGGCAATGAAAAATCTTGAACAGGAGTACTCGAATACCGAGAATGAGTACAACTGGGGTTATGATCCTCATAGCTACTTCTCGCCAGATGGCGCCTACTCCGAAAATCCTAGGGATCCCGAGCTGCGGATCAAGGAACTGAAGGCGATGATCGACGCAATTCATGATGCGGGTATGGGTGTCATTCTCGACGTTGTATACACGCATATGTCTAAAGTTGATTTCCTTAACGATATTGTGCCGAACTATTTTGCCTTCCAGGATGCAAACGGTGCTTTCCTTGGCGGCTTCGGCAACAATCTGGCGACTAACCGCAAGATGGCTGAAAAGCTAATGGTCGATTCGGTGGAATACTGGTTCAAGGAATACAAAATCGATGGTATGCGCTTTGATATGATGGGCGATGCCACCTATGGCGCGGTACAAAACGCCTATGATGCTGCTGTGGCGATCAATCCGGATGCTCTGTTTATCGGCGAGGGCTGGGCTACATTTGCTGGTGATAAATCCGATCCTGCCTTAACAGGAATGGGAGCTACCCAGGATTGGATGGACAAGACGAATAGCGTTGGCGTTTTCTCTGACGAATTCCGCAACGAGCTGAAGTCGGGGTACGGCAATGAGGGCGAACCGAGATTCATAACGGGCGGGGGTCGCGATATTAAGACTATTTTCAATAACATCAAAGCGCAACCAAGCAACATCAGAGAAGATGATCCCGGCGATGTGGTGCAGTACACCGAGGCTCATGACAACTTGACGCTGTTTGATATCATTGCACAGGCTACCAAGAAGGATCCCGCCGTTGAGGCCAACAACGAGGAGATTCACAAGCGGCTTCGCCTCGGCAACATGATGACGCTTACGTCTCAAGGCACTGCTTTCCTGCATGCAGGGCAAGAATACGGACGTACGAAGCAGTGGATGGCAGAAGGTGCTCCGGAGAAGAAAGATGACTATCATGAGCTCAAAAATGAAGCCAACGAACCATTCGGTTATTTCATTCATAACTCTTATGACTCCTCGGATGCCATCAACAAATTCGACTGGCAGCGGGCGACCAATGCTGAGGAATTCCCGGAAAACGTCTTGACCCGGGATTATACGAAAGGCATTATCGAGCTTCGCCAGTCGAGCGATGCATTCCGTTTGGGAGATCAGGAGCTTGTGAACAAGAACGTAACGCTGCTGGACATTCCAGAAGTGAACGCGAAAGACCTGGTCATCGCTTATAAAAGCACGGCAACGGACGGAACCGGCGCTTATTATGTGTTCATCAATGCCGATTCCAGGGCAAGATCGCTGACGCTGTCCGAGGATCTGACGGGCGGACTAGTTGTAGCGGACAATGACGAGGCGGCAGCGGCTGGCGTCTCAGCACCGAGCGGGTTTACGCTGGCGGCGGGATCGCTGTCGATCGAGCCGTTGACGGCTGTTATTATCAAAGCGGATTCAAAGGATGAGCCTGTTACAGAAAAGCGTTATGTACAGCTCAATTACATCCGTCCGGACAAGGATTATACGGATTGGAATATGTGGGTATGGAATACAGGCGTGAAAAACGATCAGATCAACTTTGAAAAGGTGGAAAACGGGGTTGCTTCCGTGCTTATCGAAGTTGCTCCGAAAGCGACTAGCGTTGGCTTCGTTCTGCGCAAAGGAACGGATTGGAGCACCGCTAAGCAGGACATTCCGGATGATCGGACGATCCAGCTGCAGCCGGGCGAAACATTTACGAAGGTTAATGTGACAAGCATGGTGCGCGAGCTGGATATTAAGCCAAGCATTACAGGACCTGTGCTGGAGAATGGAACGATTACCTTCTATTATCGGGATGATCAACTGTTCCGCGAAGGCAAGCTGGACCTGATTTCGGATGTACTTCTCCAAATTAACGGCAAGGGGGAGAAGATGACTTATGTGCCGGAACAGGAGCTGTTCCGCTATACAATGACTGGAGTTGCTCCAGGTACGTACCAATATTCTTTTGCTGTGACTCAAGGCGGAGTCACCAAAGAGGTTACCGACCCGAAAAATACGGTGAACGGCAAGTCAACGGTATCCTTTAGTATCCCTGAAGTGACAATCGAAACATCCGTGAGCCCGGCAGCCGTTGCGGCTGGCGAGAATGCGGTGCTGAAGCTGAACGTTAAATCTTCGGAGAGGATCGCCTATAGGGAAGCCTATCTGGATTTAACGGCGCTTGGCGGACCGGCCAAAGTGAAGCTAGACACCGAACTGTTCGAACAAACGGTTGCGGTCAAGGACACGGTAACGGCTGGAACCAAGTCGATTCCGGTGACGTTAGTCGACGAATTCGGCAACAAACATTTAGGTGAAGCCAAGGTCGAGGTGAAAACGAGAAGCACCGCCGGCGGCAAGCTGGACTTCGATTTTGACGAATCGCGTATGTACTTTGTGCTGACGGATCGCTTCATGGATGGTGATGCTTCCAACAATGAAAATGTGGATAAATCGCATCTGGAGGCGTACCAAGGCGGCGATTTCCAAGGGTTGATCGACAAGCTCGATTACATCGAGGATTTGGGCGTGAATACGCTCTGGATTACCCCGATTGTTGATAATATCGACTTCAACAAAGGCACTGATTATGACGGCAAGCAGTACGGCTACCATGGTTATTGGGCCAAAGACTTCACAAAGCTCGATGAGCATCTGGGCGATATCGAAAAGTTCAAGGAGCTTATCGACAAGGCGCATGATCGCGGCATCAAGATCATGGTCGACGTTGTGCTCAATCATACGGGTTACGGCCTGAAGCCAGGGGACAACAATCCGGGTGTTACAGAAGAGGATAAAGCGCGCTTCGCGGGTATGCTGCGTACGGATGGACTTTCCGCGGATACGGATGCCATCAAGGGCGAGCTGGCGAGCCTTCCGGACTTTATGACCGAGAATCCGCAGGTTCGTGAGAGGATCATCGACTGGCAGACCGGCTGGTTGGAACGGGCTAAGACGAGTCGCGGTGATACGATCGACTACTTCCGTGTAGACACGGTCAAACATGTTGAAGAAACAACGTGGAAAAAATTCAAAAACGAGCTGACTGGACTGGATCCAAACTTCAAGCTGCTCGGCGAATATTATGGCGCTACAGCAGACAGTGATTCCGGTACGCTGCAGAGCGGTCAAATGGACAGTTTGCTCGATTTCAGCTTCAACGACCGGGCAAAACAGTTCGTAGACGGCGATGTGGAGGCGGTAGATGTTTACCTCTCCGAACGTGCAACGAAGCTAGACAACACGCGGATGATGGGTCAATTCCTCAGCAGTCATGACGAGGACGGTTTCCTGTCCAACTTTGTTGAAGGCGACAAGGCGAAGCTGATGGCTGCAGCGGCGCTGCAAATTACAGCTAAAGGCCAGCCGGTCATCTACTATGGTGAGGAGCTTGGCCGCTCCGGCAAAAATGCTGGAGATATGAAAAAAGGCGAGTTCAGCGAAAATCGCAGCCCAATGCCTTGGGATAAGCTGGACGAGGAGCAGAAGCTGCTCTCCCATTACCAGAAGCTGATGGGAATTCGCGCTGAGCATTCCAAGGTTTATTCCAAGGGCCAGCGCATCTCCATTGAGGCGTCGAATGAGAAAGGTTATATGGCTTTCATCAACAAGTTTGAGAAGGAGCAGCTTGTCACAGCGATTGGCGTCAAGACGGCCCCGCAAGAAGTCACACTGGCCGTTCCGTTCGCAGCAGGCAGTAGCGTTAAGGATCTGTACAGCGGTAAAACATTTACCGTATCGAGCAGCGGAAAAGTGACCTTCATCCTGCCAGCAATGGCCGATGGTGCTACCGTTGTTCTAGCCGAAGTTAAGACTGACGGGGGCAACAACGGCGGTGAGCCTGGTGAACCTGTAGAGCCTGGCGAGCCTGGAGGCAACAATGGCGGCGAACCTGGAGGTAACAACGGTGGAAACACCGGCGGCAACACCGGTGGTAATACTGATGGAAACACCGATGGCAACACAGGTACAGGGCCAGCTGTTACTAAAACAATTACCGAGGACATGCTGCGTGACGGTCAAGACAAAGCGCTGGTCACGCTTGGCGCTGCAGATACCGAAGTGCGCTTACCACTGAATGCTTCCGAAACCCTGGGCAGCAAGCCACTTGAGCTGACTCGGGAAGGTGTGACGGTGCAATTGCCATCTGCTTTGCTTAAAGCTCTGCAGCAGCTAGTGCCAACAGGAGAAACTAGCTTAGCGTCGATTTCCTTCAAGCTAATGGAAGTTGCTCCACAGGCTGCAGCAACGCTTCTGTCCGAGACGGGAACTAAGCAGAACGCAAAGCTGAAGCTGGGCAGCAAAATGATGGAGTTCAAGTTGACGGCGCTGTCTGCAAGCGGCAAAGAATATAAGCTGGACCGTTTTGCAACACCGGTCGAGCTGACCTTCCAAGCTGACAGCACGCTGAACGGCAAGCTCGCTGGAATCTATTTCATATCGGAGCAGGCGCTTCAATATGTCGGCGGCAAGCTGGCGGACGGTCGAATGTCCGCCAAAGTGAGCCATTTCAGCAAGTATGCCGTGTTAGAGATGGACAAATCGTTCACTGATCTGAGGGGCCATTGGGCCGAGTCTGCAATCAAGGGGCTCGCGGCGAAGCAGGTCGTTAATGGTACGAGCGCATCGTTGTTCACCCCGGCACAACCAGTGACCCGGGCGGAATTCACTGCAATGCTCGTGCGTGCATTGAAACTTGAAGCTCCAGATACTGCGAGCAGCTTCAAGGATGTGCCGGAAACTTCCTGGTACGCCTCTGCCGTATCGGCAGCTTCCCATCACGGAATCGTGAAGGGTAAAGGCAAGGAAACCTTCCTGCCGAATGCTACGATCACCCGCGAAGAGATGGCGCTTATGCTCGTTCGTGCCTACGGAGCGCAGAAGGGAACCCCTGATTCTGCCGCTGCTCCGATACTGAAGGACATGAAAGTAGTGTCTGCTTGGGCTGCTAAAGAAGTACAGGAGGCTCTGTCCCTCGGCCTGATGAGGGGGCATGAGAGCGGCAAGTTTGCTCCTGAAGCATCCGCGAACCGTGCAGAGAGCGCACAAGCCGTATTCAATCTGATGGGCAAGCTCGGACTGTAATCGAACTCAACAAAAGGCTTCTCTTCCCGGATTCAACCCGGTTGAGAGAAGCTTTTTTGTGCATTTGCACAATAAAAATCGTCCGATCTTCAATATCTCTTTCCTCGGAATCTATCTATACTGAAAGCGTATTCAACATTTCGAGATACAGTTTAGCCAAGGAGGTCAGACATCATGGACGGATTAACGATCAGTTGGATCGGGGCGCTTGCTGGACTTGCCCTTGCGATCATCCTTATTTTGAGAAAGCTGAATCCGGTGTATGCGTTATTTCTAGGAGCAATTGTCGGGGCATTAATCGGCGGGGCCAACCTGGATGAAACGATTAAAGTATTAATCAGCGGCACTCAAAGTGTCATGGGTACTGTATTGCGCGTGCTCGCAGCCGGGGTATTGGCGGGAGTGATGATGGAATCAGGGGCGGCCGAAACGATAGCAAAAGCCATCGTCAAGAAATTCGGCGGAGGCAAAGCCATTCTGGCGCTTGCGCTCGCAACTATGATCATTACAGCAGTCGGAGTATTTATTCCTGTAGCCGTTCTCATTGTGGCCCCGATTGCCCTGTCTGTCGGCAATAAAATGGGTATATCCAAGATCGCACTTTTGCTTGCGCTTTCAGGCGGAGGCAAAGCCGGTAATATTATTTCTCCGAATCCCAATACAATTGCAGCAGCAAACGGATTCAATCTTGAACTGAGCCAGGTGATGATGGCGGGCTTTATTCCGGCGGTGTTCGGACTTGCTGTAACCGTTCTCGTAGCTACTTTGCTCAAAAAGAAAGGCATCATGGTAACCGACGAAGAAGCGATGAATCAGGAGACGGAAGATGCATCCAAGTATCCTCCGCTTAAAACAGCGATTGTTGCACCACTTGTTGCAGTTGTACTGCTTATGCTCAACCCGATTGGAGCTATCCTCGGCATAGGCTTCTTGGAAAGCTTCAAAGTAGACGCTATGTTCATTCTGCCAATCGCAGGTATCATCGGGATGTTAGCAATGGGCAAAGCCAGCAAAATCCTGGATTACTCCGCATCTGGTCTCAATAAAATGACTGCGACCGTGCTCATCCTGCTTGGCGCAGGGGGAATTGCAGGCCTGATCTCTAATTCGGATCTGTCTACACAAGTTGTAAGTATCATTGATTCGGCCGGCATTTCCGGCACCTTCCTTGCCCCAATCGCGGGCATTCTGATGGCCGCCGCAACAGCGTCGACTTCCACGGGAGTTATTCTTGCGACGGGATCGTTTGGCGAAGCCATTTTGGACATGGGCACAGCACCGCTCGCAGCAGCAGCGATGGTACACACCGGAGCTACCGTAATCGACTCCTTGCCGCAAGGCAACTACTTCCATGTTTCGGCAGGCAGTATGTATATGACGATCAAACAACGGATGGGGCTCGTTCCTTATGAAGCCATCGTTGGTGGAACAATGACAGTCGTTTCGACGCTGCTTTACGGATTTTTACTCTAACAGACCATTCTATGAGGTGATTTAATGACACAGCCAACCTTTTTACTTGCACCCGATTCCTTCAAAGAAAGCATGACGGCAAAAGAAGTTTGTGTGGCGATGGAAGCGGGTCTTCGCAAAGCGTTCCCCGAAGCGAGCTACATTCATGTCCCTATGGCAGACGGCGGTGAAGGCACGGTTCAGTCTCTAGTTGATGCAACAGGCGGTAAACTTGTGGAAAAGGAAGTGACGGGACCGCTAGGCCAGTCGGTTATCGCTAAATACGGCATTATGGGCGACGGTAAAACCGCTGCAATCGAGATGGCATCGGCAAGCGGCATTCAGCTCGTCACGAAGGAAACCCGGAATCCTCTGATCACGACTACGTTCGGCACAGGGGAGCTCATCAAGGAATGCCTCAATCAAGGCATCAAAAAGATCATCATCGGAATTGGCGGAAGCGCTACAAATGATGGCGGGACTGGAATGGCAGAAGCGCTTGGCGCCAAGTTCCTGGATGCGGGCGGCAACACGATCCCAAGGGGAGGCGGCAGTCTTGGAGAGCTGGCAACGGTGGATATTAGCGCACTGGATGCTCGGTTGGCCGAAGTTGAAATCATCGTTGCTTGCGACGTTACGAATCCGCTATGCGGACCAACGGGAGCATCCCATATATTCGGCCCGCAAAAAGGTGCATCACCAGAGATGGTGCTTAAGCTGGACGCCAGCTTGGCCCATTACGCAGCTGTCGTCAACGAAAAGCTGAACAAAGATGTCCGCGATGTTCCAGGCGCTGGCGCAGCCGGGGGCCTTGGTGCAGGACTGCTTATTTTCACGCAGGCTAAGCTTCAACGGGGTATTGATATTATCATTAACTATACGGGGTTTCGCGAAAAGCTAGCTTCCGCCGATTACGTTCTGACCGGCGAAGGCGGGATGGACGCTCAGACCAAATTCGGTAAAACGCCCCATGGCGTAGCAAAAGCCGCTAAAGGAGAAGGCAAAAAAGTCATTGCTCTGGCAGGTTATATCGGTGAAGGCGTAGAGGTTCTGTATGGGGAGGGAATTGACGCGATATTCGGCATTGTACCGGGCGCTTCGGAACTTGAAAAGCTGTTAACAGAAGGGCCGAAAAACGTTGAGAGAGCAGCCGAGAATATCGGTAGACTGATAAAACTAAGATGATAACAGCGAGAAAAGCACTGACGGTGAGTAAAAAGCCGTTTGTGCTTTTTCTTTTTATTTATATCGTATTAAAATTCCATACGTCAATTGGAATAACTGGAGCATATTACGGGGATCTTTCCCGGTTAAATCATGAATTCGTTTGAGCCGATACTGCAGGCTATTGCGGTGAATATTTAGCTCAGAAGACGTAGCAGACACGCTTCCATTGTGATAAATGAATGTCCTTAATGTGTCCAGCAAATCGGCCGATTCTTTATCCTCCAGCTTCGTAATCAGCTGCTCAGAGCCCGACAACTCCGACTGGCTCAGCTCCACGAGAAATTCAGTTTCTTCATATAGAGTAATCCTCTCAGGCAGCTTAAGGGAGCGGTATACACTCATAGCGCCCCTCGCCTGATCGTAACCATCCGCTATATAAACTTCATGACGGGATACACTGACCTTAACATTCGAATGGGTTTGAAGCAGCTGTTTAAGCACAGCTTTGACTTCTTTAACGTCTTGAACCAGAATCAAGCAACAATCGTCATCAATCATAAAGGCAGGATGCAAAAGGAGTACATTGGATTGAAGAAGATTGGAAACATCGAGATCTCGGGCGTATACCACTGTCGTGGGAAGCAACAGATCGAGCCCGTGGGCTAGAGCTTCCTTTTTCAATTTTTGTGTGTATGGACCCTGATGATGGAGCAGAACTTCAAGAAAAGCTCTTTTGCGATTGGCCTCATTCTGCATCGTCTGCAGTGCCAGTCCCTGTTCAATGAGCAGCACCACAGTCGTTCGTACAATATTGCAAAAAGGACGCACTTCCTCCGGGTTACCGGAAATGCCAATAACGCCGATCCGATCATGGCCGATTACAATCGGCTCATTGGTGCCCTTTTTTTCGTTCTGTTTATCCTCCCACACTTCAACCATTTGACCGCTAGCCAGTGCCTTAACGGCGCCCTTATGTACCGTACCAATGCGTGTTGCATTGCCGCTACCGATAATAATCCCGCGTTCATTCATAATGTTGATGTTATAAGGAATGTCCTTCATCATACGATCGACAATCTCTTGAGCTAATGTCGCGGATAACTGATACATGTGGAGTCCTTTCAGAGCGCTATGGCTGCACATTTTATTATGCCTGCCTCACTCATGACTTATGTGAAAAAAGCGATCCCTTACCAAAATGTCGGATAAGGATCGCTTTTATTTCAGTTGATTATTTCTTTTGTACAGTAATGGTCCAAGAAGCATCATCTAGCTGCTCATAATTGGTGATGGTATGTCCCTCTTCAGCAGCCCAACGTGGAATGCTTTCTGTCGCTTGCGTGCAATCGAAGTCAATGACGAGTTCGTCACCGCTATTCAACGATTGAATAGCTTCTTTAGCTTCGATAAGCGGGAACGGGCATACCATTCCAACAACATGTAGTTTCTGTTGCATATTAATTTCCTCCTAAGCTGTAACTGGGTTGGCGGCTTGTGAGCGCGCTTTTTTCCTTGGGCGTATAAATACAAAATAGGACGCAGTCCAAGTGCCGAGAATCATAAAGAGGATCGAAATCCATCCTTGCCAAGTCATCATAGCCGTCATGACAAGGCCGTTGCCGATCGAGCATCCGCCGGCCAGGCTGGCACCAAAACCCATCAGCAGCCCGCCGCCGAAGCTTGTTACGGCTGTTTTTGCGTCAGGAGCGCGGAAGCGGAACTCCTTGCTTCCTTTCGCGGCAATAAACGAACCGACGAAAATACCTAGAACGAGGAACACGCCCCAGTTAATAACGCCATTATCGCCCGTAACGAGATATTGCAGAATATTGGCCGAAGGCGTAGTTACGCCAAGTCCGAAATTCCTTCCGGTATCGGCGCTAAGCGGCCAAGCAAGCAAGGCGATCAGACCGATAAGGATGGCTGTAAAGAAAGGATGCCAGCGCTTTTCAAACAACAGATGGTTCAGACCTGTGCGCTTAGGCTTCATAGTAGGAATAAACACTTTAGGCTTACGCAAATGTTTAATGACCAGGAATGCCGTAACCGCGACAAGCACGACGATGAGCGGCCATACCGAAATTCCAAACGTTTGAGGGATAGAGTTCGTAGACGTTGCTACCGATTTGAAACCGTCATTCAACGGTGCAAGTGGGCCGGATTTCATAATCGCAGCCATTCCCATATAACCAAACAGAGCAATCCAGCTGCCAATTAGTCCTTCTCCGGCACGATACCAAGTACCTGTCGCACAGCCGCCTGCTAAAATAATACCGATTCCAAACACAAATGAACCAACAATAGTTGCGACCCACGAGAATTGTCCAGCATCATATTGAAGGACTCCTGCTTGTATAAGCGCAAACACCCCGACACTTTGAATAGTGATCGCGATAAGCAAGGCGTAGAACATTCGGTTGTCTTTAGCGATATACATATCCCGAAAGCCGCCTGTCAGACAGAAACGCCCGCGCTGCATAACAAATCCAAGCAGAGCACCGCAAAGCAATCCCGTTAGTACCATTTGTAACAAGTTCAACCACTCCTTAATACCCGATAACGAGCGTCAATACCAAATCATTAGCATCAATACTCAATCACCAGTAAACTGCTGTGTTTTATTTGTTTATTGATTCTATCATATAACCAACAATCGTCAATGTGTAAAGTTTCCAATTTAGTGTCAACGAAAAAAGCCTTTCGGTCGCTAGGACCGAAGGGCTGTGCTCGATAACGTATGGGAGATAACTTAGAATGCTGCTGCTACTGCTTTAACTTTGTCCAGACCGTCGCGAAGGATTTCTTGCGTGCGGTCTTGGAATTGGTTGTGGCCTTCAATAATAAGCTCTTGAGCTTGGATTCCGAACAGGCCGAGCGCGCCTTTGATTGGGCGAATTGCAGCTTCGATTTCGGACATTGGACCTTCGGAGTAAACGCCGCCACGAGCGTTAAGCAGGATTGCTTTTTTGCCAGTTACGAGGCCTTGTGGACCTTCAGCTGTGTAACGGAACGTTTTGCCGGCTTGCGCCAGGTAGCTCACATAGTTGACCAGTGGAGCTGGAGCTGCGAAGTTCCAGAGCGGGAAAGCAAAGACAACTTTGTCTGCTTCGAGGAACTGGTTCACGTATTTGTTAACGAGCTCAACTGCTGTTTGCTCTTCAGCGGTCAGTTCGTATCCTTGAGCGGCTTTGTACATGCCAGTGATAGCCGTGTTGCCGTAGAAAGGAAGGATTTCCGTGTAAAGATCAAGCTCTGTTACAGTGTCTGTAGGATTGGCACTTTTATATGCGTCCAGGAAGGTGTTGTACATTTGTACGCTGATAGCCTGCTCTGCTGGACGGTCGTTTGCTTTGACAAAAAGAATGTTAGACATATGAATAATCTCTCCTCAAAAGTTGAAGTGTGTTTGGAATAGTCACAGTATAACCTGATAACAAAAAATGTGCAACTAACTTTTTTGGAGTTAATGAGAAAGAGGGCGAGCAACTTAAAAGAACAAGATTACGTATAGTAGAAGGGAAAATTTTGGAACTGGAGGGGATCTAGCATGGGGAGCGGAAAAAAGGCAGCAGATCCGAATGCAAACAGGCCTCAGCAGCTTAAACGTTGCCTTGGATTAACCGTAGCTTTTATTCTCGCTGTAGTGCTTTTCTCTGCATGTTCGGTGAGTGTGCTTGGAGGAGATAGCGAACCGCCTATACCCCAGATCAGCTCGGAAAGTGGTGGAAGCATCAAGGTTTTCCAAAGTAGTTATTGCTGGGGAAATACTTGTGCGGATTATGCGGCACCGGATTCCATGCTTAAAAATAACGAGCCTGACATCGTACAGAGGGGCGAGGAGCTGGCCGCGAGCTTTCCTGGAAAAGACCCCAAAGAGATCGGGCTGACCTCGTTTAGAGAACAGAAACTAGAGAAATCTTCAAATAAAGGTCTGACATTTCAAATGCCGGATAAACCGGGCGTCTATTATTATTTGCTTAGTGTCAGCTGGGCATCAGGGGATTCTGCGTCTTATGCGTTTAAGGTGAAAGTGGGGTAGGAGTGAGGTGAGAAGATAGTTATGAAAGAGTTAAACAAGGTTACCGCATATATTATCAGAGTAAAAGAGAATAAATATCAATTGCTCACTTTTCTAGAGGAAGGGGTAGAAAGTTTCGGGTTACAAGTTCCAGGCGGGACTTTAGAAGCAGGAGAGACGTTAGAGGAATGTTTAGTTCGTGAGATATATGAAGAGGCAAGATTGGAGGATATCATATTAAATTCTTACTTAGGACAAATCAGTTACCCCTTGGAAGAAAAAGACACAATAATAACCAGGCATTTTTATCAACTTAGTGTTGATGAGTGTGAAGAAGCCTTTACTATCGTAGTCCAAAGTAATGATGAGGATAATGGTTGGATCTATAAGTATCGCTGGATTGATTTGTCTCCAGATCATTTTCTTGATCTTGGAGGTAAACTAGGCAGATGCTTAAATGAACTTTATCGAGAATTATATAAAAAATAGCTATTTAGGATGGGCGATTAAAGCAACCGTTCATAAGTTAGATGGAGGGACTACAATGAAGATTTTTTTAGTAAGGCATGGCATGGATGAAGATGGATTTAGAGGAGGATGGAGTAACAGAGGGTTAATTGAACAAGGCGTTCGTCAATCGAGGGAACTCGCGAAGTATTTGTATAATCATTCTGAGCTATATGGAATTAAGCAAATTTTGAGTAGCAACCTTGAACGTGCTGTTGAAACGACAAGAGAAATTGAACAGACTCTCCAAATAGAGACCATATACTCAGCAGAATGGAGAGAAATGAATAATGGATTATTAGCTGGAATGCCTAATAAAGCAGCAGAAGAAAAGTATCCAGGGATTTACTTTAACACTCTTCAGATGGATATTCCTTTTCCAGGAGGCGAAACCCCATTGCATTTTTATAATAGAATTACTCAAGCATTTGATAACTTATGTATAAAGCTTGAAAACCAAGAAATTCATTCGAATGTATTGTTAGTCACACATGGAGGTGTTATTAATGTCTTGTATTATCTTTTAAACGGTCAAGACTGGACCAACAAATCTCCTTTCTATCCAATTGATAATACAAGTGTACATACGTTTGAAAAGACATTAAATAAATGGGAGATTACTGAGATGAATCTAATTAGGCATTTATTGGAATAAGAGTCTGACTCATTAATTATCTCTGTGAAATCATCCCACGAAAGGACGGAAAACCATGAATTCAATTAGTGAAATCGATTGGAAAGTTAAAAGCAAGGCCGTTGATTCACTTTTAGAGAATAGGAATAAGTTAATCTTAGTCCCTTTAGATTCAGGGCTTGAGGCAGAGGTGACAAAAGTTTGTTTAGAGGAAAGCTGTTTTGTATTGAAAGTGTGGAACAGGTCTTCAAAACCAAATGTTGAACAACAATTTAAGTTATTGAAGACACTATATGATAAAGGCCTACCCGTATCACAACCTTATGGATGGGGTTTAGATAAAGATGCTAATTCAGTGTTGTTAATGAGTTTTAATGGAGTAGCAGTGAAAAAAATAAACCAGTCTAAACTAACTAGTCTTGCTAAGATTCTATCTAGCTTTCATGAATTTCCATTGAATTGTTTTGAGGATACATTTTTAAAGAAGAATGATTTTATAAATTATTTTTACCCAGAAATCGAAGAACATGAAGACATTCATTTATTAATTAAACGACTTGTGGATATTAGTCATATGAAGCAAGATAAACTAATTCACGGTGACTATAATCTAGGTAATATTTTAGAGATTGAAAGAAGGTATACAATCATTGATTGGACGAATGGGCAATTGGGCGATCCAAGATATGATATTGCTTGGTCAATTGTATTAATCAGAATATATGTTAGTGAAAGATACGGTGATGTCTATCGTTCAGCATTTTTAAGTGAATATACTAAAGAAGAAATAGAATTATTTGAGGCAAAAGCATGTTTGAGATGGATTTTACTTAATAGAATAACTGATTTGCCTAAAGGAAAAGAAACAATCGCTAGAGTAAAAAGTATACTGAAGAACAATGTACATTTGAATGAAAAACTGATCTGAAAGTTACTCGATGGGAGGGAGAAGAATGGGGTACATACTTGATTTAAGACAAATTGTAGGATCTAGGCCACTGATTATGGCAGGGGCTTGCATGATCGTAGTGAATAAACAAAATGAAATACTTTTACAACTAAGAGAAGATAATGGGCTTTGGGGGTTGCTAGGAGGATCTCTTGAACCAGGAGAATCTATGGAAGAAGTAGCAAGAAGAGAATTGTTTGAAGAAACAGGCTTACATGCTGGAAATATTACTTTGTTTAATGTCTTCTCTGGTAAAGAGCTTTATTATCAATATCCTCATGGAGATGAAGTTTATAATGTTGTAGCAGCGTATATATGTCATGAATATAAAATCAGTCCTCCAGATAAGCCGATAATTGATAATTATTTAAAGATGTTTGGGGAGAGCAGCCTAAGGAAGAAAAGCATGATGGAACAATGCTGGTTGACGCCGCTGATCCAGGTGAAAAGTAATTAAGAATAGAGATAGAGCATTTTCTGCCATTATTCACGATGGAAAGATTGTGATGGTTCGCGTAGTTGATATGGATAGACAATATTGGACCTTACCTGGCGGGGGAGTTGAGCAAGGTGAAAGTAATGAAGAAGCAGCTCGTCGGGAAGCAAAAGAGGAAGTAAATCTTGACATTCGAATAATAAGAACTTTGTTTGATAGAGAATATAGTGCAGGGATAGAATATTGTTTTTTAGCCGAGATTGTGGAACAGCACGAATTAATACTTGGATATGATCCGGAATTAGATGTTGATGAACAGGTATTGGCTGAAGCGCATTGGATTACTATTGAAAGCGTACTAGAAGATATACATGTTTCTCGAGTTTTGGAATCGCTAACACAGGAAGAACTTAATAAGTATAACATTAAAAAATGATCTACTCAGACACGGCCACGAACCTAAGTCTACGAACTAACAATTAATTCGGCGAGGGTTCTATATCCTAAACTTTGGATTAGTAAATTATAGTAAAACACTGCTTCGTCTGGTAAAGTGAGAGTTGTCTAGCGATGACTACTACTCAGAAGAGGTATGTTCTCCATGATAAATAAAAACCATCCCCTCTATATAAATGGCAGGGATTTTATTACATGAAGTTAATCAGACTTTAACTATAGAAAAGGAGATAAACATGGAAGAGAGAAAAACTGTCTTAGTTAAAATTACAAAGCCAAGTTTGAGTAACATAATATTTGGCGTTGTTATGATGCTATCTATAATTATTTGGACACAAAGTAATTACTATTATTATTTACTCGCTATATTGTTGTATGTCCCATGGATCATTTATACAGTAAAGGAACTAAAGAATAGAGATCTAAGCTTTACTGATACTCAATTAAATGTTGATGATTTTACACTTTACTATAAAGATATCGAAAGTGTAATCGTTCATAAAAAGAGATTAGACATCACTGTGAAGAACGAACGATGGCTAACCAAGCTAATATATTTGGATTTTAAAAATATAGATGATAAAGAAAATATCAAAAATAAAATAGATGAATGGAAAATACATAATAGTAATATTGAAAGGCAGTGATCATTTGAAGAAAGTGATTGCAGGTGGATTCATCCTGTTAAGCGGAGTAATACTTTACGTGGGAATTCATATTTCTACAGTTCCGTATTTGTCCAATGTAGGTGGTTGGTCAACGCCTCCTCGGAGGTTTGGAAAAGCGTTGCAAGAAACAGATGGATATATGGCAACTATAATTTCAATAATAATGATTATCTCTGGAATCATTATATTATTATACGAAAGTTATTTTTCTGGAATCATCAAAAAATATGTAGATGAAGTCAAAGAGAGAAATCTTGAGTTTGAAAATGAACATAATAAAAAACATGAATGAAATAAAATTAGTAAGCCCTCTTTTAGAATTGAAAAATGAGTATTTATCTTTCTATCAAGATTGGAAAGAATCTGGCGAGGATATGGTTCCCTGGGTTATTAAAAAAGACCCGCGTGATTTTGAAGCGATGCTGCAATCATTGTTTGATAATGATAGGGGAGTTGGAGCAGTAGATGGCCGGGTTCCGGACTCAACCTTTTGGCTGATTAACAATCATCATAGAGTGTTAGGTGTAGTTAATATAAGGCATCGACTGACAGAACACTTGCTTAATGCGGGTGGGCATATTGGATACGCTATTCGCCCGTCTGAAAGGTTAAAAGGATACGCGATAATCTTATTGAGACTAGCCCTTATTGAAGCTAAGACACTTGGGATAGAAAATGTTTTAGTTGTTTGTGATGCTGAGAATGTAGGATCTGAAAAGACCATTGTTAAAAACGGCGGTAAGCCGGATTCAGATTACATAGAAGACGATGGAAATGTAGTTAAAAGGTATTGGATACAGAACAGTTGAGATGTAATTAAGAAGGGGGGCCAGTATTTAACAGAGGAGTTACGTTGCGAATGGACTGCTCTTTTGGACAGAAGACAAGCTCCGGGGCGGCTAATTCAGCCGGTTCCGTTTTTGATTGGAGAGGCGGATACCATTGAATATTACGATTGAAGACAATCAGCTTGTCTATATCTATCTGAAAAATCAAGAAAAGTATATCTATTTTACGGGCACAAAATCATCCGTAAAATGTTATTTCCAATTAGATGATGATAACAACTGGGTAGGGATTAGAATCGCGAAGGAATATTCTTATGGTGGAGCACCGTTACTTCCTGAGGTTGGGCAAATTGACTACATAAATTTTGAGGGAACTGTTCAAGAAGACGAGCATAATATTTTAATTACTTTCGATACATATTCGAAAGTATGTAGAGAGTTAGAGCAGGATTGTAATCTCGATTTAATTCCTGAAGGGATTTACGGAATTGAAATCATTTTATGGCTAGCCAACGTAGATTGGAAAAAAGAGAAGATTCAAAAATATATTATTGTTGATATTTGAAAGTGATGATGGAAGAGCTAGTACAATCATCTACTCGTGAGCACTGAGACGTTATTTGAATTAAATAACTATAACTGTCTTTGAAGTGGAGTTGTTCAATCCATGGCAATGAGTAAAAAAAATTCGAGAACAATCATGGTAGCAAATGAAACGTATAAGTGGACAATTTCTCCTAATAGTGGGTACGTTGTGTTAGTAGTTGAACTTGAGATGGGAGTTGGTAGAAGAATAGAAGTATACATTAACTCGGATATTAATGATTTCTGGGCTAACTTCCCTCATATCAATAACTTAGATCTGAAGGTAATTAAACCGGGTGATGTAAAGAATATTATCATTCAAGCTCTTAAAGATGGATGGGGTCCAAAAGAAAAAGGAAAACCATTAATCTTTGATTTAGTATCAGAAAAAATAAACAGACGACTATGAATATAAGCTTAGAGGTGACTGCTATGAAACTTTTCTTGTATATATTAATAGGAATCGTAATTTCCTATATTTTAATAGCATTAGGTACAGTTGGGTTCATAATCGGCATAGGCATATTCATTGGCTTATTCTTAAGATTATTCTTTTTGGTCAACAGTATTTATAAAAAGTTATCAATCGATTCGACGGAGGAAACTAACGTTACAAGAACTTCGGATACAGATTAAAAGCATCACAAAAGCCTCTATAACCTAACCGTGGAGGTAAAAATGAAAAATACCATATACATAATTTCAGGACCCGCTGGTGTAGGTAAATCGACAACATCCAAAAGACTTGTTCAAACTTTAAAGAAAAGTGCCTATATTTCAGGAGATAGCGTAAGCCATATTCCGGTGAATGGAAGAGGAAAACCTTGGCTGGATAAGGATACTTCAGATTTAACATGGAGAAATATTTCAAGCCTAACCAAGAACTTGCTGGACTATAATTATGATGTAGTAATTGACTATGTAGCCTTTCCTAAGGAAGTAAATTGGTTATCTAAAGAATTAAGCAATCGGGATGTAAAAATGGTTTATGTAGTACTTTTGGTTGACGAAGAGACGATCATGTTCAGAGATAAATTAAGACCAGAGGCAGTACAAATGGGAGAGCGAAGTCTGATCTTGTTAGAGGAGTTTGAGGATGATGCAGAATTAGCTCCTAACCATAAGCTCTATACAAATTCATATAAGGAAGAACAAATACATGAAATTATAGAAGAGATCTTAAAGAACGACAAATACGTGATAAAATAATTGAAAAAGATGCCGTAGTTCCTAACCATAGGGGCTACGGCTTACTTTTTTAGAGCACATTAGCTCAAGATATGGTTTATAATACCAGTAAGGATTTGGAAACTCTGTAGATCGAGGTGATTAGATTGTCCGCTGAGCTATTGATAAAACCTCAAGACATTCTTTTCAGGAAAACAACTCATGATGATTTAAAAATTGTTTTAGAAATAGAAGAACATCAGGATAATAGTCCATTTATATTTACTTGGTCTAAGGAGAAGCATATTGACATTATGGGACTATTGAAACAAGAATTTGAAAAGAACATTATTTAAGTTTGGAAAATGGAGATGAAAACACATGACTCAGTCTAAGAGAATACTGGAAGGCAGTAGGCTTTACCTACGACCATTTACAAATGATGATGCTGAAGTCTATTATCCCAATCTATTTAATGATGAAGTGAGAAGATTAACCGGTACACAAAAGATATTTTCGAAAAATATGATAGATAAATATATGGAGCGAATTACGGCTGATTCGGAGGAACAAATAAACTTATTAATCGTTCTTAAAGAAGAAGATCGAATTATTGGTGAAATTGCACTTCAGGATATTGATTATGTGAACCGGAATGCAAACATACGAATTGCAACTTTTAATGAAGCAGATTGTAACAAGGGATACGGAACGGAAGCACTAACACTAATACTCGATTATGGTTTTGGCACTTTAAATCTTCATCGAATTGAACTTAATGTTTTTTCCTTTAATTCAAGAGCTTTAAAAACATATGAAAAGCTTGGATTTATAAGAGAAGGAATACAAAGAGAAGTGCTTTTTTATAATCATGAGTACCATGATTCAATAACAATGAGTATTTTGGAGCATGAATTTCGCGAAAACCAGAGGGGATGATGGAAAGTGGATTACGCCTGGTTTGACAATATAAACATCAGTTGATTTTGATTAGAAATAAGAGCCGTAATGTTTGGGATCTTCCAGGTGGCAAGGTGGAATTCGGGGAAGGATTAATTCAAGCAACTAGTAGAGAGCTATTTGAAGAGACCGGAGCAGTCACTTTTAAATTAATTGAGGTTGGGATTTATCAATTGAATGGCAGCTATGGCATGGTTTATTTTGCGGAAGTTGAAGAATTAGGAGAGCTTCATGATTATGAAATTGCTAAAATTCGCTTAAGTGATTCATTGCCTCAAGGATTAAATTATGGGGAAATTTATTATGACATGTATAGCATATGGCAAGAGATAAAAACAAATAAAGAATTGAATCAGGTAAGAATACGTTTAAAAGAAAAAGCGATTCTTTAAAGTATGCGTAGAGGGAATTAATTAAAACCATAAGTCGAAAGGATATGGTTACTATACTCCTAGTGTATTGGCGATACCTACTTTATATATTGAATCATAAACTTAATGTACTAATTGAGTGTTGGAAAGAAGGATTATATCTTCAAGGGATCATCCACGATCTATCTAAGTTTTCCCCCCATGAATTTTTTCCGTATGCACATAAGTTTTATTCAACTAAGAAAGATGAGAATACTGAGCTGCGATGGAAGAGAGCTTGGTTAGACCATCAAAATCATAATAAACATCACTGGGAATATTGGATAGTGAACAAAAATACAAAAGAAGCATTACCGATGCCAAAGAAGTATTTAATAGAAATGGTATGTGATTGGAGATCATTTTCAAGAGACTGGGGGCGTAGAGTAAAAGATTCTAATTTAGTTGAAAAAATGATGAACTCTGACGGAGTTATATTACATTCAAAAACTCGGGAAGAACTTGAAAATTTCATAAACAGCAAAAAATAAACTAACTATAAACGTCTGTCTCAAAAGGGGGATTGCAATTGAAAGTTGGAAGCATTAATCATTTGCTTTTTTCAGTTACTGATCTTGATAAATCTATTGAGTTTTACAAGGCTATATTTAACGCAAAGTTATTAGTAAAGGGCAGAAATTTAGCGTATTTTGATCTAAACGGATTGTGGCTTGCATTAAATGAAGAGAGCGACATTCCTCGAAATGAAATCCAATATTCATACACACATACTGCTTTCACGGTGAAAGATGAAGACTTTGATGCTCTGATAAAGAAGCTTGAAGATCTCGGTGTGAATATTTTACCGGGTCGTCAACGAGATGCAAGAGATAATAAGTCCGTTTATTTTACTGACCCCGATGGGCATAAATTTGAGTTCCATACCGGTACTTTGCAAGATAGGCTCTCGTACTACAAAGAAGATAAACCACATATGGTTTTTTATGATAACTAAATTGAAAAAAAATATCTTATACAGGAGTGATTAAAATTAATAAAAGAAGAATGGGTAAAGGAATCCTTTGGTTCCTACTATTCTATTTGTTGTTCTTCTGTGGTTTGGCTGTATGGTGGATAACAGGTGACTGGGGAGGATAACTTAGTTTCTGAATTTCTTACCCACACCGTTTGTGCTAGTGATACGAAAAAGCATAAACCTAATCCAGAACCATTATTAAAGTTTTTAGAAATTTCAAATGCCAATCCAACGACTTCTATTTACATAGGAGATACAATTTATGATTTTGAGTGCGCCAGGCATGCAGGAATAGATTTTGGTTTAGCTTTGTGGGGATGTAAAAACCATGAAAAGATAGATGCAAAGAATAAATTTGAGCATCCTAACGATATTCTTAATTATCTCAAGGGGACATGTGATGCCTCCAATTAAAATTGATTATCAAAGGAGACTTTAATGGAACCTTTAATTGCACCGACGATCTTAATGATAGTTTCTATCCTCTCTTTATCTCATTGGATTTTAAGAAAATGGGTTTTTCGAATTGAAAAAGAAGAGCTTTCGAGACGTGGGAAGAAAGTTAATTTCTGGGGAATTACATTGATTTTGCTTGCTAGCATTTATATTATTTTTAGTGATACCTATGAAAACTATGATTTAAAGTCGTTCTGGATGTTGTTTGTTTTAATCAGCAAAGGTTTCCATTCATTTATAGATTGGAAATATAGAGAGGGTTCCAAAGAATATATTGTTACACTCCTTGTATTGGTCATTGGTGAAGTATTAGTTTATTTTCTTTTATAGTGAAAAAGAATTATTTCCTGGACAGGAAATACTTCTTTTTTGTAACTGTATTAGAAAGGAAGTTTTCATTGCTCCTGGTGGGAAAGTTGATTTTCCGGAAAGTATCGTTGATGGCGCAATAAGAGAGGTCAGAGAAGAGACCGGGTTAGTTGTAAAAGACATCGTTTTTAAAGGGTTGGATGAGTTCTGTGATCCCGCTGATGAATTGAGATATATGGTCTTTAATTACTTAGCGACTTCATTTGAAGGCAGCTTGCTTGATCATCCTCCTGAAGGGGAGTTACTTTGGGTCAACATAAAAGAAGCGATGGATTTGCCTATGCAAGATTGGTTTAAGAGAAGGCTTCCTTTATTCTTCGAGGAAGGAACGTTTGAATATAGTTCTATTTGGAATAGCAAAACGAATGAAACAATTAAAGAAACTAAAAAACAATATGGGGTAGATATTCAGGAGCTTGCACTCGGCCTTTAAGATTATACTCATATGGGTTAAAATACCAATATAGATCGATAATAGGGGGTGTTTCATTTGGATGGTTATGCAGGATTTTTAGCCGCAGTTTTACCGTTGTTGTTGTTCCTTGTTTATGGTTCATTCATCGTGTGTGGTTTATACGCTCTATATCTTTTTATTAAAGTGTTGCGTCGAGGAATTGTAGCCTTGGAAATATACATTGATGAGAAGACTAATAGATAAGAGGGACAATGAAAAAAGCTCTAAAGTGGGTTATTGGAGCGGTCGGCAGTAGGGATATTCAACCATTTTTTTGATTATTCCAAGATCAGTATACACGACTAGGGGATGGCCCTAATGATAAAAGCGGTTCTATTCGATTTATTTGAAACTTTGATAACTGAATTCTCGGATGGAAAACGATTGTCCAAAAGGGATTACGATTACCAAGCTTTGCTCGGACTTTCGGATGAAGAATTCCACAAGGAATGGCGGAGCCGCAGCAAGGATCGGATGACGGGACGGTTCCCTGACTACCCCTCCGTAATAAAAGATATAATAACTAAACGAGAGCTTAAATGTAACGATCAATCAATCCAACATTTGTACCAAAAAAGAATGGAAGAGAAGATGATTCCGTTTAGAAATATTGGACCTGAAGTGATCCATTTGTTAACCTCTTTAAAAAACAATAAACTTAAGTTGGGTTTAGTGAGTAATTGTACGGAGGAAGAAATAAGCGAATGGCGTCATAGTGAGCTTGCTCCTTATTTTGATGAAGTTATTTTTTCGTACGAGGTGGGGTTTGCTAAGCCAGATCCGAGAATTTACGAGCTTGCTTGTCATCGGCTGAAGGTCGAATCGAGTGAAGCGATCTTTATTGGAGATGGCGGGTCACAGGAGTTGGAAGGGGCCCATGGGGCTGGCCTGATGGCGTACCAAGCGGTATGGTTCAGTTCCTTTATCGATAGCAAGTTTAAGAAGCTTGTAAACCCTTCGGATGTTTTATCCAGCGATTTATTTTCAAGTTAGAGGAGAACAAATGAATGATCAACAATTTGTATGAAACACACATCCAGGTGAAAAATCTTGAAACATCAATTGAATTCTACAAAACCCTGGGGTTAGAATTATGCAATTTGATTGAATCGCGGAGAGTCGCGTTTTTCTATATCGGGGAAAATAAACAGCTATTAGGAGTATGGGAAGTTCCGAGTGGACAAGAAGTAATGAAACGCCATTTTGCTTTCGGAACGGATTTAAACCAATTGTTAACTTCGATTGAGTGGTTAAAAGAAAGAGGAATAGAGCCTCTCGAAAAATTCGGCAAGGAACCAGTTGAACCGATTGTCCACCCTTGGATGCCGGCAGCAGCGGTTTATTTTTATGATCCGGACGGGAATGAGCTGGAATTCATCTCATGGCTTCAAGGCAGCCCGCAAGATACGGGAGACATGCCTTACTTAAGCCAATGGATTGAAAATAACAACAAAACGATCCAATAGGTTTACATCAAAATGCTCCCGTTTGGCTCTCAAGCCACGCGGGAGCATTGTTTTTTTATGGTACTTAGAAGCATGAAGCCTGCCTCGAGCCTTGCTGCAGCCTCAAATAAATTTCCGGCTCGTCTTTTTGCCATCACAGCTGAAGACGATTTTTTTGTCCTCAACGACAGTTTCCAGATGCACCGGCTTGCCCCAGAGGTTCACGACATGGGGGAGGGTGCGCTCCACATATTTGAGATCCAGCTCAACGCCCTCGTACTGATGTCCAAGGTATAACTCGCCGACGCGATTGAAGTCTCCATTCAGCACTTCCAGTACCGGGAAGCCGCCGTTTACACGAGAATAGACGAGCTGCTCGCGGATGTTCTTCCACGTTTTGTCGGTAATTTTCCACTCCGGGCCCTTCTTCTCGAAAATGTACAAGTCCAAGTCTTCGACTAACGGCTTGGTCAAGTAATTGCGCAGGAACGAGGTGTCGGAATCGAGCTCGCGCACCTCGAAGATTTTCTCGCGGCCACGCCCTGGCTTATGGCCAAAGCGGCGCTGATCCTCTTCGTTTGGCTCATCCCAACGCTTTTCGATATTTTCAAAAATTTTCAGTCCAAGGTAATACGGGTTTAGGCTGCCACGCCCCGGAACGACAACGGAGGAGTTGAGCTTGGCGAATTCAATCGTCTCCTCGCTTGTCAGGTCCATTTCGCGGAGGATGCGCTGATGCCAGTAGGAAGCCCAGCCTTCGTTCATGATTTTCGTCTCGATCTGCGGCCAGAAGTAAAGCATCTCCTCGCGCAGCATGGTCATGATGTCACGCTGCCAGTCTTGCATAGTGGAGCTATTTTCTTCAATGAACCAGACAAGATCTTTTTCCGGGCGGAGCGGAAAGCGTAGGGGATCGGGTTGCACATCCTGATCTTGTAATCCATTTTTCTCAAGCGACCACAGGTCGTCGTAATCCCCTACACGCGGCTCCTCGGCGCTCTCGGCTTCCTTTTGAAGGAACTCGTGGCGGCGCGATTTGTCCAGTTGGCGCGGTTTGACCAGTCCGGGATCAATATGTTCCTGGATGGCCAGCACAGAATCGATGAAAGACTCGACAGTCTCGGTGCCATATAACATTTCGTACTGGCTTACGCGTTCAGCGGTAGCGGACATGCTCTCGACCATGTCGCGATTTGTATTACGGAAGCGAGCGTTGTTCTTGAAAAAGTCGCAGTGGGCGAGCACATGGGCAACGATGAGTTTGTTCTGGATAAGCGAGTTGCCGTCGAGCAGGAAAGCGTAGCAGGGGTTGGAGTTGATGACCAGTTCGTAGATTTTGCTGAGGCCGAGGTCGTACTGCAGTTTCATTTTATTAAATGATTTTCCAAAGCTCCAATGAGAAAAGCGAGTCGGCATGCCATAGGCGCCGAACGTATAAATGATGTCTGCGGGGCAGATCTCGTAGCGCATCGGGTAGAAGTCCAGGCCAAAGCCGACGGCAATCTCCGTAATTTCATCGATCGCCCGCTCCAACTGGCGGATCTCGTCCTGGGTCATATGCTCAATCCCTCCGTGCAAAAGTTAAGGTTCATACCCAATGTATGCGCTGCTGGACGGGACTATGAGAGGTAACTTCTTTGAAAGGCAAACAGGTTGTCTGAATGGATAGCATGTATGACGTTGAAGACACAGATGACAATAACGAGCAATATAAATAGAATTAAAATAACGCCGATTCCTGAGCCTTGAAAGTTACAGAGCTGCGAGCGGAGGCTTTAAAGGAATATTTCCGAGTGCTTAAGCCAGGCGGCACATGCATTTTGACCCAATATATCGTTCCAGAAGGCGCAATGGCCGATGCACGGGATGAGCATTTTAATGAAAGTCCCGCGGCTTCGTTTGATATTCTGGAAGAGGGAGATTTGAGGATGATTCTAAACATGGCTGGTCTGGATACCTTTGTTTAATCAAGATGAAAAAGGGAGAGGTGTGCAGGTTATGCCTATTCAAGCCGTGCTTTTTGATTTGGATAATACTCTTGTCAATCGCAAAAAGGCGTTTCAAAATTATGCGGAGCGGTTTGTCGATGAATTTGTTTTGGTAGTGGGCTCAAGAAATAGAGTTCAGGTTGTGGAGTATATCATTCAGGCAGATCGGGACGGATATCGTAAAAAACGCGAGTTGTATGAAGAACTTTTGACGCAATTTACGATGAAAAATCCAGTGACAGCCGATACTCTTGTAGATTACTGGTTTGCGGAGTTTTTTAAACATACGGTCGTGATGGACGGAGCACTGGAGCTGTTAGAGCAGCTGAGATCAAAGGAGATCAAGCTTGGGTTAATTACGAACGGTTCCGTACATTCGCAAAACTCCAAAATTGATCAGGTAAAAATATAGAGGCATTAATGTGAAATTACATCATGGGGGTTCTTTGATGGGGACTAAATTTGGAAATATGCATGTGATAACAAGCGATAAACAAGCGGTGTTAACAGCGCTTAAGGAAGTGAACGCCGAGCGTTCAGGAAGTACAGGCGGCTCTACCAAGGGGCTTACCGGATTCGAGGCCATACTGGCTGAAGCGGAACGCCTTCGGAACGTTTATTATATCGTTGAGCTCAAACCTGGATGGATAAGCATTTTAAACGACAGCTTTGAATGGGGGACTGTCGAACTGATTGGAGAAAGGCTTTCCGAGTTCATTAATGAGCCTGTTTTAACGGTATCGTATTTTGACGATGATGTGGCTGAGATTAATCTCTATAGGAACGGATCGCTCCTCACCGGGCATATGTGGAGCAACGGCACTTATGAATTAGATAAAAAAGAAGCCGACACCAGCGTTCTTTCGCGGCATTTGGGTCATCACTATCTATCCAAGCTTAATGAGATTTTACATATGGATGATTGCGAAGAAGCCATAACGGCACTTGAGGAGCTTTTGCAGGTTCCACTTTGGATTCATTCGGAATGGCTTCAAGACATGGAGAAAGAGGAAGAAGAGTGGGTTCAACATTATGAGCGGCATGATTTCAATTAGTTTACGACATGGGGAAGCGTGCGCTCCACATTTTTCAGATCCAGCTCAACGCCCACGTATTTATGTCCCCATTAAAACTCGCCAACGCGGTTGGACGGGACTATGAGCGGGGAAGAGTAAAATCATACTCCAGTCTCTAGATCTCCGAGATTGTCATTGTTTAGCCCCATTATGGTACAATTCAAAGACAAGTAATGTGCTGTCGGAGTCATGTTATTAAAGCCTAAGGAGGGTGAGATTATGCAATTTAGTCTGAAAGCTCCCGACGGTTCGGTTATTAAGTCGTATCATAAAAATCGTAGAGAATTTATTCAAATAGCTGGCATGGAATACGAAATTTATAATCCGGTCGATGAGTTTGATACCGACCCGGAAATTAGACAAATGATTGAGGAATCCGAAGAAGACATCAAGCACGGCAGAGTATATTCAACAGAAGAAATGATTGAAGCGATAAAGCGTGGTGAGCTGTAATTTGATTGTTCAATGAACCGAGGCGGCTCGTCGTCGATTCCATCAAATCAAGAGCGATCATTACACTCAACAGGAAACGATGGAATACAAGATCAAGCTGATCAAGCGAGTGGAAGAGAAGGTCGTCAGCATGGGAATGATCTTGCCTTCGCGTGAGTACCGGAATACTTTCTATTGCATCGTCGATCGATATGTCGTGTCCTATAAAGTACTGGATAATGGTGAGCGATATGTCATCACGTCATTCAAGCACGGCGCGATGAAACGCAATCTCCAATATTGAACCACTTCAATCGGTTTCTGATGATGCCGTTTTTTACTAATATGATACGTAAAATCTGGAGGAGGTCGAACATCGTGTCAAATCCGGATGAGAAGAAAATCCACACCTATCAAGATTGGCTGACCTGGGAAGGAACGTGGGAGTTAATCAACGGCAAAGCTTATAATATGTCGCCAGCTCCGACCTCATTGCATCAATTTATTGTTGGAGAGCTTCATTTCAGCCTACGGACGTTCTTCCAAAATCGGAGTTGCTATGTGTTTATGGCTCCGTTTGATGTGTTTTTCAGTGAAAGCGAAGATTACCAATCACCCGATCACGTAACACAACCTGATCTCTCTGTTGTTTGTTCTAAGGACCAAATATCCAAAAACGGCTGTCACGGTGCACCAACCGTTATCATCGAAGTGCTTTCGCCTTCCACGGCATTGAAGGACTTTAATGAGAAGTTCAATTTATATCAAAAGCATGGGGTGCAGGAGTACTGGATCGTCGATCCCGGGAATCGAACGGTTCATGTCTATGCTTTGCAGGATGGCAGTTACCAGGTGCGTCATTTATATACGGAGCAGGAAACGATCCAATCCATCGCTTTTAAAGATTTGCAGTTACCAATGAACATGCTGTTCAGTTTGGAACAATAGCATTTCCAAGATGGAAAATTAAATAGTTAAACAAAACCGATTCCAATGCGAATCGGTTTTTTACCTCTGTCCAAAAAAAATGACCCTCCGGCAAAAGCCGGGGGTCCAAGGTGTTTCTATATTCAAAGGGGGGTTGTTTAGAAGTATACTGTCGCTTTCTTAATAGAGGCTGAAAAGGGCATGTCATTCCCATTACAAATTATTTTTATTTAGCAGAGAAGAGAAATATAGAAAAAATTGGCGCAATGAATTATAATATGCCTGTGGAGATTGGCGCAAATTAACGCGATTATTAGATGCCAATTTTCCGTTTTTGAAGCAAAAGCACTCATTTACCTGTTGAAAGGGGGAATTCACTACAATTGGCAAAGTGAATTACATTTTGAATGAGTAAAATGTAAGCGATTACTTAAAAATGAGGAGGTTTACGATGAAGAAACCGGTTAAAGGATACAAGGTTTTGGCCCAAACAATTTTGATGTTTGCTTTGATACTTGCCTTATTTCCTCCTGTTGGAGCCCTCCCTCAGGCAGAGGCAGCAACCATTACGGTAGACGGTAGTGTCAGCGATTGGAGCGCTATCAGTACGCTCGCTACCAATTCCGGAACGGCTCAAACTTTGAAAGCAACGAATGATGGAACGAACTTGTATTTGCTCGTTCAAGGCTCAGGCTTGAGCACAGTTACTGGAAGCTTCTGGATCAATCGAGATAATAATACATCTACCGGTTACCAAGCTTCGGGTTGGGGAGCAACAGGAATTGAATGGCTCCTCGAAAACAGTGGTTTATACAACTACACCGGCACAGGAAGCAATTGGAGCTGGCCCGCAACTCCGGTACTCTCACTCTCCACCTCGCAATTTTTCCGCAGCGCTTCTATTATTGAAGTAGCTATTCCATTGTCCACCTTGCAAATTAGTGCAGGAAATACAATCGGACTTGGTTATATCGACAACAATTCAGCAACGAATAGGCTGCCCGCGGCCAGCCAGACGCTCCCAGCTTATGTCCTCACAGGCGGCGGCGGCAGCGGAGGGACAACGACAACTACTTATCCTGTAGAGCTGAACAGCACTTTGAATAATCCATTCAAAGGCTGGGCGCCTTCAGCGAAATCTACTAGTTACCCGCAGCAAATCAAGCTTGTTTATGCGGGCGTGACCTGGAAAGAGCTCGAGTCGACGAAGGGCACCTATAATTTTGCGGCAATTGAACAAACGAATAATTTTGCTTACTGGAAGAGCCGGGGGGTTAAGGTCGTATTCCGATTTATTTTGGACAGCCCTACAGGCATGGCGCACCGTGATATTCCCGATTGGTTATACAATGAAATGGTTGCTGCAGGGGAATCACCTGGAACGGCTTATAATGATACAACCGGCGGTATGGGATCTGGAAACAATATGGGATTCTCCCCGAACTACAGCTCTTCTAACTTGATACAACGACATAAGATGGCCATCGATGCGATTGCAGCTCGGTATAATACGAATGATCGTCCTGTTGCCTTCATACAGATTGGCTCGATCGGGCATTGGGGCGAATTCCATACCTGGCCTTATGTCGGACCAAGCGGCCAAACGAATTATACGGGAGTTTTTCCTCCAAACGCAATTTCGAACCAGTACATTCAGCACTATATCGATGCTTTTGCTGGCAAAGAAGATAAGATGCAAGTTCTGATCCGCCGTAGTGTTGCTCTTGCCAAGACCAATAACAAAGGTATGGTCATGGGTATGTTCAACGATGTGTTCGGACATAAAGATAGCTTTGATGCATCTTGGGGATGGTATACAGGAACGCAGAATGGATACACGGATGATATCGGACAAGCTCAGCCTGCGCACGCAAACTTCTGGGAAACTCGCATCTCTGGAGGCGAATTTTACAGCGGTTCATCCGGCATGAATTCTGCCTTAACCTCAGGTGCAGGATTTACAGAGACAATGCGTCAAACTGAGCTGAGTAAGGTAAGCTGGCTTGGCCCTAATTCACCGGCCTCCTTGGCTGTGGGCAATGCTCTTCAAGCGAATATGGATACTTTGAAAAAGAGAATGGGTTATCACTTTGTCCTGAGGGAAGTTACACGCCCTACTACAATAACGGGCAGCACATTTAACGTCACCGTTAAAGTTGAAAATAAAGGAGTTCAGCATTTCCCATTCAATTGGCCGGTTGAAATTCAGCTTCGCAGCGGAAACACTGTCGTTGCCAAAAAAGTAACCACCGCTGATCTAAGAACTTGGAAAACGGGAAATTATACAATTACCGATTCCATTCCGGTATCTTCACTTGCAGCTGGAACTTATGACCTGGCTATTGCTATTATCAATCCAGAAACCAATACGCCGGGAGTCGATTTTGCTAATAATGACAGACTTACGGATGGTGCTTTCAAACTGGGCAGCGTGACGAAATAATTTCTTTATTGTAGGAACAAATAACGGGCAATCGTTTTCGGTAATTTACCGGAAGCGATTGCCCGTTTTGTTGAACTCAAAAAATGATATTAAATCATAAATTTCATTGAAAGGGGGAAGTTACCTACGAGCCTAAAAATGAATTGCTTTTTAATGAATTAAGGGGTAATGGAAACGCATCATAATTTGAGGAGGTCTACATTGAGTAAATCAGTTCGAACTAACAAGTTGTTCGTCGTGCTTTTCGTAATAGTCGCTATGGTGATTTCGATGTTTCCGCCCATCGGATCGCTACCGAAAGCTGATGCGGCTACGATTAAGGTAGATGGAAATATAAGCGATTGGAGTGGAGTTAATGCGCTTAGAACCAATACAGGTACAGCTCAGAGCTTAAAAGTAACGAGTGATGACAAAAACCTGTACCTGCTCGTTGAAGGTGCAGGGCTAAGCACGGCAACTGGACACTTCTGGTTGGATACAGACAATAATTCAGCAACAGGTTACTTGACTTCGGGTTGGGGAACTAATGGTGTTGAATGGATGATCGAAAACAACACTCTATACAGCTACGCCGGCGATGGAACTTCGTGGAACTGGAATGAAATTGCTAAGCTTACTCCCGAGCAATTTTTCCGGAGCGCCTCCGTTGTTGAAACGGTCATTCCTTTGGCCACTTTGAAAATTGGAGAAGGAAACAAAATCAAAGTAGGTTACATCGACAACAACTCCGCAACGAATAGACTGCCTGCGGCGGACGGGACGTTACCAGAATATGTTCTGGCTGCTGGAGCAAAGGCGCCTGGAGCAGCTAAGACAGTTACTTCTAATCCAGTTGAGCTGGACAAACCTTTGAACAATCCTTTTAAAGGCTGGGCGCCTTCTGCTAAGACAACATCCTACCCACAGCCAGTCAAGCTCGTTTATGCAGGTGTGACCTGGAAAGAGCTTGAGCCAACAAAAGGTAAAATGGATTTTGCTGCGATTGAAGCTAAAAATAATTTTGCTAACTGGAAAAGTAAAGGTGTCAAAGTAGTATTCAGACTTATTTTGGACAGCCCAACTGGTGAAGCACATCGTGATATTCCAGATTGGCTTTATGACGAAATGGTTGCTGCAGGCGAAAATCCAGGAACGGTATACAATGATCCAACCGGCCGTATGGGTGCTGGGAACAATATGGGCTTCTCGCCTAATTACAGCGCGCCTTCCGTGATTGCTGGCCATAAGAGAGTCGTTGAAGCAATCGCAAATCGTTACAATACGAATGCTCGTCCTGTAGCGTTCGTGCAAATCGGCTCTTTGGGTCATTGGGGCGAGTTTCACACATGGCCGTACACCAAAACTACGGAAAGCTCGGAGAATGTAAATTTCACAGGGGTTTTCCCTCCGCTTAATGTGTCGAATCAATATGTTCAGCACTATATCGATGCCTTTGCGGGCAAAGAGGATAAAATACAGGTGTTGATCCGCCGCAGCGTAGCTCTGGCCACCGATAATAATAAAGGTATGAAGCTTGGGATGTTCAACGATGTATTTGGAGACAAGCCTAGCTTCGATGCTGATTGGGGCTGGTATACAGGAACACAAAATGGCTACTGGGATGATCTTGGGCAGAAGCAGCCTGGAAACCCTAACTTCTGGGAAAGCCGTATTTCGGCCGGTGAATTCTATAGTGGGGATTTTGGTATGAGGGCTTCTCTGACTTCAGGCGCGGGCTTTGATGAGACGATGCGTGAAACCGAGATGAGTAAGGTAAGTTGGTTGGGGCCAAATTCACCTGCTTCATTAGCGGTCGGGAATGAGCTGCAAGCCAATATCGATAAGCTTAAGAAAAGAATGGGATATCACTTTGTATTGAAGGAAGTCACACATCCTTCTGCAATTACGGGCAGCTCATTCGAAGTTAAGCTTACCGTAGAAAATAAAGGTGTACAGCATTTCCCGTTTAACTGGCCGCTTGAAATTCAGCTTCGCAAAGGCGATACTGTCGTTGCGAAAAAGAGAACCAACGTCGACCTTAGAACTTGGAAAACAGGAACCTATACGATCACGGATTCCATTCCGGTATCGGCACTTGCTGCTGGAAAATACGATGTTTCTGTAGCGATTATTAATCCAGAAACGAGCCGTGCGGGAATAGACTTTGCCAACGAGGGCAGATTCTCTATTGGTTCGTACAAGCTGGGGACTGTTACTAAGTAACGTCTCATTAAGAATTAGCGATTGTTTCCTGGTGTACAACCGGGGGGCAATCGCTTTTTTTCATGGGAATAAAAAAAGTGACCCGCCGGCTTAATGCCGGGGGTCCAAGGTGTTTCTATATTCAAAGGGGGGTCATGTGTCTAGTATAAAGCTCTTTTCTTAAAACAATCTGAAAAGGACATGTCAATGCCATTACAAATCATTACAGAAGCTTTTATTTTGCGGAGATGCGAAATATAGCTTGATGGCGATTAGTCCTCGCTTAAGAGTCGATTTTTTTGTCTCCGGCATCAATTTTTTGGCCAGGCCCCAGCTGTTTGATTAGCTTACAGAGAAAAGCTGCCGATCTCGGCGAAGGCAACCTGGGAGTTGGAATAGGTAACTGCCCCTTCCCTTATTCCCAAGCGCTCGGGCGACCATGTCAAAACAGACCGTATTGAATGTGTAGTGTCGAATCCTGTCAGAGGTTAAATGTTTAATATGAAATGTTTAGGTACAAAAGTTATTTACAGCATGTGATGGCGGGTGTAAGATACAACATGGTTCCTGCCCATCTGGGGAATAATGCTTGAAAAAGGGGAAGAGCAAACATGATCGCAAACCGCATGAAACGCCTGCTCATCGGACGACCGATGAAGAGCAAGGAGCTGGAAGGGGAAAAGCTGGGCAGGTTAAAGGCGCTCGCCATCCTATCTTCTGATGCGCTGTCCTCTGTCGCTTATGGCACGGAGCAAATTCTGATTGCGCTGATGGTCGTTGGCTTCGCGGCGGTGTGGTACAGCATTCCCATCTCAATCGCGGTGCTGGGGCTGCTGCTCATCCTGATCCTCTCCTATCGCCAGACGATATTCGCCTATCCAATGGGCGGAGGAGCTTACATCGTAGCTAAAAACAATCTCGGCACGACGACTGGGCTGCTTGCTGGCGGATCGCTGCTGATCGATTATATTCTGACCGTAGCGGTCAGTGCCTCGGCAGGAACGGATGCTATTACATCCGCATTTCCGTCGTTGCATGACAACCGTATTTTGATCGCAACTCTTGTCATTCTGTTTCTGACGTTGATGAATTTGCGCGGTGTCACGGAGTCGGCCTCGGTGCTGGCAATCCCGATCTATCTGTTTGTTATCTCGATATTTATCTTGATTATATCCGGTACGATCCGCTACTTCACGGGAGGCGCTCACCCCAATATTCCTGAGATAGGAACTACGGTAAGCAATGTGAGTTTGTTCCTGTTGCTGAAGGCGTTCAGTTCCGGCTGTTCGGCGCTTACTGGCGTCGAGGCGGTATCCAACGCAATTCCGAACTTCAAAAAGCCTGCTGACAAAAATGCGGCTGCGACGCTAGTTATGATGGGCGTCATACTCGGCAGCATGTTCCTTGGCATCAGCTTGCTGGCTTATTGGTACGGAATTACGCCACGTCTTGAGGAAACGGTCGTATCGCAGATCGCCGCATCAACATTCGGCAGGGGCTTCATGTATTATTTCATCCAAGGCGTAACGGCACTTATTCTGTTCCTGGCAGCCAATACAGCTTACTCAGCTTTTCCGCTGCTGGCATTTATGCTTGCTAAGGACAAATATATGCCGCATGCTTTTATGGTTCGTGGAGATCGGCTTGGCTTTTCGAATGGTATTATTTTCCTCGCGATATTTTCAATTGTGCTTGTTGTGATCTTTGGTGGTCATACCGAAAATCTGATTCCGATGTATGCAGTTGGCGTGTTCATCCCGTTCACGCTCTCTCAGCTCGGGATGATGATTCGTTGGATACGACTGAAGCCTAAAGGCTGGGGCGGCAAGTTTGCGATTAATACTGTGGGCATGCTTACTACGCTCAGCATTACGCTGATTTTCATTTTTACCAAGTTTTCTCAGGTATGGCTTGTATTCATCTTCCTGCCGGTTGTCATGCTGCTGTTCCTACGTATCAATCGCCACTACGTTAAGGTTGCTGACGAGCTGCGAATTGATCTGGCAACCGATAAACCGGTCATCAAGGGCAGTACGGTCGTTGTCCCGGTCGCTGGAATTACTCGCGTTGTGAACAATTCGATCGGCTACGCCAAATCTCTGACCGACAATGTTGTCGCTGTTTATGTTGGATTTGATGATGAGTCGATTGAGCGGATGGAAGCCAAATGGGAGGAATGGAATCCCGGCGTGCGCTTGATCGTGCTGCGCTCAAGCTACCGCAGCATCACCAGGCCGCTGCTCAAGTTCATTGACACCGTCGAATGGAAAACGGCAGATACGGACCACATCACCATTCTTATTCCACAGTTCGTGACCAAGCATTGGTGGCAGCATATTTTGCACAATCAGACGGGTCTGCTGCTCCGTACCTTCCTGTTTAACCGCAAGGATATTATTATTGCGACCGTGCCGTACCATTTGAAACATTAAAGCATTCTCTAGGCTATGTCTTGCTATTACTTACTTTTTGTATTAAACTAACTCTAGGTAATTAATAGTCGGCTGAATTTAACCGATAGTAGACAATGAAGATAGCCGCTTATACAGGAGGATGATGGAAATGGAAAAGCAGCATATATCGATAGATCCCGGTGTGAGCATCGGCAAAGTTAGATTAAAAGTAACGGAGCTGGAGCGATCTATCCGCTATTACCGGGATATTCTCGGTTTTCAAGTACTTAGCCGCACAGATGGCGAAGCAATACTGGGTGCTGCTGATGCGGAGCCGCTTGTCGAGTTGGAGGAAAGGCCGGATGCAGCTTCCGTTGATCGGCGCTCGGCCGCAGGACTTTATCATTTTGCTGTGCTGATGCCGGATCGGCGCTCGCTTGGCCTCGTGCTACGTAGGATGTCGGAGGCAGGGCTTCATATCGGCCAGGGCGATCACGGGGTAAGCGAGGCTCTTTATATTACGGATCCAGATGGCAACGGCATCGAGATTTACCGTGACCGCCCGCGCTCCGAGTGGAAATATGACCTTGGAGGCAATGTAAAGATGGGGTCAGATCCAGTTGACGTCAGAGGTCTGCTGGAGCTAGCTGAAGGCCATGAATGGCGGGGGCTCCCGGCAGGGACGATCATTGGGCATATCCATTTTCATGTGGCGGATCTGCAGACCTCTTACAACTTCTATGGCGGGCTGATGGGCTTTGACATGGCGTTAGACGCTTCGCAGCAAATGGGAGCGTTATTCATCTCGGCAGGTGGCTACCATCATCATATCGGGCTGAACATCTGGGCCGGGCAAGGTGCACGCCATCCTAAAGAGAACTCCGTGGGGCTGCGCTATGGCACGATTTTATTCCCGAGTGACGAAGCGAGAGGGATCACAGCCGAAAGGCTGCGGGAAGGCGGTGTGGAGGTTCGGCAGGTCGAGGGCGATCTCGAAGTTACCGATCCGTCCGGTGTTACTCTGCGATTGTCGTTGAAGCAAGCGGGATCTGTGGTATAATTCGCGCACAAGTCCATTTTGCTTGATAGAGCAATTGAGGGAGGTAACAACAGTCATGGCCAAAAAAAATCGCGGAAGAGCACCAGAGCCGCGCGCGGAGGCAGCGTCCAAGCCTGCCACGCTCAAAGATCTGCTGCCAGCCGAGTTGGTAGATCGCCTAAAAAATCAGGCTGGTGATCTTAGAGCTGAGCAGGAACGCGCCCGTGAAGCGGAGCGCAAGCGGATCGAGGATGAGCGTAAGGCGGAGCAGAAGCGGAACGAGAGCAACATGGAGTATTTGCTGGAGAACAGCAAGATGGATTGGAAGAAGTTTAAGTAAAGCTTTCTTATATAGGAATAAGAAAAGTAAGTCCCCCTGTTTCGCTCGGCGCATCGGTGGTAATAAAGATAGCGGACGCAGTAATCGTTACCCGGCTCCGCTGGAGCCCAGCCGAATGAACCGAGCGAAATTAGAAAAGAGGTAAGTAGTCATCATGGACTTTAACTTAGTTACGATTTGGAATGAAGAAGAGCATGTTCTTCCCGCAGGTGAAGGACTTTCCCCATACATGGATCAGATTGAAGAGCTTGATCAGACGCTGCAGGAAATGCGCGAATATGTGGATCGCTACCCGGAGGATGAGATGGGTGTGCTGCATCTGCAGCAATTCGAGCGCAAACGTGCCATGCTGGCAGGGGAATTGATGCAAATGGAGAACGCCGTGCTGACCTGCAGCATGAGTAGCGGCGAGCTTGCAAGCTTGCAGCTGGCTTAAGACGCAGCAGTTAGATTGGATTTACCGTAGCGGAAACGGTGTCGCGAGCATATAGAAGCTTGTGGCGAATGATGAGGATGTCCCGAGGCATGTACAATGCTGCGGGGCGTTTTTTTGTGTTCCTAAAAAAAAGCGGCAGTTCAGGTCTATAAGTAAAGACCTGGACTGCCGCTTCTGTTGATGACTAAGTTAACGTAATTCGTTAACTCGTTTTAGGATTCCGGCCGTATTCATTATCCTGCTCTTCGCCATCCAGACACATAAATACAGTTAAAACAATAATGCCAATCAGAGGGACGAATCCGATCAGGCTCCACCAGCCAGTTCTTCCCGTATCATGTAGTCTGCGGACTCCAACAGATAAAGAGGGTACTAATAAGAACAAGGCGAAGAGCAACGATAGCAGGGACGGGATGCCGATAAGTGCTTCCAATACCGAGATGATAAATGCAAATATCGAGCTAAAAAGAATAAACATCCAGTATTCCATACGTCTTGATCTGCCTGCAAATCCTGCATAATTTTTTATTGCTTCTAAAAACCATCCCATGAGCAAATAACTTCCCTTACCGTGAATTTTATCCTGATTGAGAATATCACGGAAGGAATTCCATTTGTAGGACCAAATTATCCCATGATTCAATTTTAGTTGTCCTTGCCGCCGTAACGCTTCTGGTATTGCGAAAGTACGCGCAGCGGCCAGATGTAGCGGCTGCTGTGATAATCCAGATAAACATGGCCGGGAAAGGCGCCGCCCGCAGGATAGCGGCTTCGCCAGTCATTCGCTTTCAGCAGTGAACATAGACAGGAGATGCCGCGCTCAATCTCACTCTGTGGAGCATGGGGATGAGCGAGCAGCCCCTCCAGCGCCCAAGCGGTCTGCGAAGGTGTACTGGCACCGAGTGCGCGATATTCACCAGCCACATCGCTTGAGCAGGATTCGCCCCAGCCTCCGTCCCTGTTTTGTACGGATAACAGCCAGTTCATGCCTCTGTACAGCGGTGCGGCGCTCCGCTGCGCCTTAACTGCAAGCAGCCCGGTCATAGCCGCTCCTGTGCCATGCACATAGCAGATGCCCCAGCGCCCGAGCCAGCTTCCGGTTTGCGTCTGCCGCGCCAATAGCCAGTCGGCTGCTTTGGAGATGGCGTTCATCTCGGGATGGGAGCCATCTTCCTCATTCAGCGCCGCTGCCAGCCAGCCGGGAAGCGGCGCCCCGGATTGGCTAGCCCACTGAAGCGTACGAGCGGTGAGATCAACCGTTGGTGGATCGGTAAGGATCTGCGCAGACTGTTCAAACTGGATGAGGCCGATGAGCGGGCTTCCAGATTCCCGCTCGAAAGCTGGCCAGCCGCCGCTTCGGTTCTGCATCGACCACACCCAGTTGCTGCCTCGTTCCTGTGCCTCCGGACTCCAATAGAGAGCATTGCCAGCCACGCGTTTCAATAGCATCAGGGCGGCGGTGCTGTCGTCGATGTCGGGATAACGCGTGTTGATATTGCTGAACCCCCAGCCGCCAGGTTTAACATCGGGATTGCGTCGCTTCCAGTCTCCCTCGACCGTCTGTTGGCGAGTTGCTAAATAACGGGCCGCATTTTGCAAGGCGGGATGTGCTGTGGGCAACCCGCTCTCGTAGAGCGAGTTGCCGATCATCGCCGTATCCCATACTGTAGAATCCGCGATTTGCAGATGGGAACGCTCTGATTGCGGGTAATGCCACACAAGGGAGCGGATGCCGTCCAGCGCTCGAGTAATCGTCCCATGCTCAGGCGGATAGCCGACGGAAAGCAGCGCGGCAATCATGAGGATCGTTGCGGTTGAATAAGTAAGCAGCGTGCCATTCGGCTCGATGCGGTCGAGCATGTAGCGTTCCGCCCGCTTTAAAGTGGCTGGATAGAGCGGGGAGTGGCCTGTGGCAAGCGCATTGACAATACCGGCTAGCGGTTCCGGCATTAGCGGCGGCAGCCGGAAGCTCCTTTCTTCACCGGCGATCAGCTCTTCCAGCTTCGGTAGCCGCCCTTTGCCGAGCGTGAAGCTTCCGGAGCTTAGCATAAGCACAGGTACGAGATGAGCGCGTGCATGGCCGGACAGGTCGAAAAGGCTGAGTGGCAACCAGGAAGGAGCAAGCAAAGACTCGACCGGAATGCGCAAGGCTCGCGGCCATGGCAGCTGGCCGGTCATGGCGAGCAGCACCTGAGTCATCATTGCTCGCACTTCGCCGAGTCCACCCATGGAGAGGATATAACGTCTTGCTTTGACCATAGCGGGATCGCCGTAATCATGGCTTCCGCTGGCGAGCAGGGCATAGTAAGCCTCCACGCTGGATTCTAAATGCCCCTTCTGCTGGTCGGCGTATAGCCGCCACCCGCCATCCTCATGCTGGGCGGCGGCGATTCGTGCCGCTACCCGTCGGATCAGCTCGCGATCCCCCTCTTGGCGGCCGAGCGATTGGAGCAGTATAAGCAAAAACGCATCGCTCATTACTCCACTTTCGGCGCAGAGCCTCCAAGCTCCGTCACTGCTCTGCCCTTCTAACAGTTCCTGCTGCAACATGGCCGCGCTTGAAGCGGCATCCTGCAAGATGTCAGTCATTGATTAATGTCACCTCCTCGTGGCCTCATGCTCTGACGCCCTGCAGCCGATCCATCAAAGAGCTGCGCTGCTCCGCCGACTTGCGTACCAGTCACGGGGAGAGCGCAGCTCTTATTTGCTTTATGGATAGAGGCTGCGTTCAGCAGTCAAGACATAGCGGATTGGCGCGGCTCAGCTCAGGCGGTCGGTTTGGCGAAGAAGTGTTTGAGAGCGTCGTAAACTTCGCCTTTGTCACGAATGACGGAGTAGAGAAATTTTTTGTTTTGGATGTGTTTGTAGGCGGACATGAGTGTGCTACTCCGGTTGTACTGATTCACTTCACCGTAGCCAAACAGATTAGAGCGCTTCATCAGCTCGTCAATCAGTTTGACGCATTTCTCATTGTCTGAGGTCAAATTGTCACCGTCGGAGAAGTGAAAGGGATAGATGTTCCAGCTTGAGGTCGGATAGCGGCTATCGATAATATCAAGTGCCTTTTGGTATGCGGAGGAGCAGATCGTGCCGCCACTTTCGCCGCGTGTGAAAAACTCCTCTTCTGTCACTTCCTTCGCTTCCGTATGGTGAGCGACAAATACGATTTCTACATGTTCATACTTTCGCCGCAGGAATTTTGTCATCCAGAAAAAGAAGCTGCGTGCGCAATATTTTTCAAAAGAGCCCATCGAGCCGCTCGTGTCCATGAGCGCCAGCACTACCGCGTTGGAATGAGGCTTCATGACCTCTTGCCACGTTTTGTAGCGAAGATCCTCCGGTGTGATGCCACCAATGCCTGGACGGCCAATGCCAGCATTACGCCGCAGGTTTTCCAGCAACGTCCGTTTTTTGTCGATGTTGCTCATGATGCCTTTTTTGCGGATATCGTTAAAATCGATATCGGCCGCTTGCACATTCTCCTTTTGCTTCTGCTCCAGCCTTGGCAGTTCCATTTCCTCGAATAGCAGATCCTCCAGCTCATCCATCGTGACCTCGGTCTCGACGTAGTCCTCGCCAGCCTGGTCGCCTGCGTTTTTTCCTTTGCCGGGACCTTTGGCTGAGCTCGGATCTACACCTAGCACATCTCCCACCTGAGAGTCGCCGTCTCCTTGTCCGACATGCTGTTTTTTATTGTAGTTGTAAACGAAGCGAGACTCGTCGATGCTTTTTACCGGTATTTTCACGGTATCCTTGCCATTGGACAGGATGATGCTCTCATCGGTGACGATATCTTTCAGATTGTGCTTGATGGCATCGCGAACTTTCTGCTGATGCCGGGTCTGGTCCTGATAGCCTTTGCGGTGCAGGGACCAGTCCTCGCGCGATACGATGAACAACGGTTCCGTCATAGCCGCTCACCCCGCTTCGTTCGTTTTTCAGAGCCAGTTGGACCTGTTCTCCAATTATATTCAAAGGGCAGTGAATCAGACCCGAAGCAAGGGGAAAGCGACAGTTCGGGAAATTTGCCCCAATAAAGCCAAAATTATTGAGGGCAGAATTAAACGGAAATTCGGGGAATTGGGGGCTAGTATGGAGGGCGTGGGCGGCGATTTCAAACCGCCCTTTAAAGAATAACCAATAAGTGATTGACAAAAGATGAGAAAAACTTTACGATTCGATTACAAGAATTGGCGCAAATTAACATACATAATAAGCGTTAAAACCTGCAAGAGTTATTAAAATTTGGGCCAAATTTTGTTAGGGCAATCAAATAGGCGAGGTGATGCTCTTTTACGACAGCCCGGTTCATGCTTAAGCTCCATGATTCGCAGTACTGCAGTATGCCCATCCATATTTTTCATTCGCATTAACCATCACTTGTTTCACATTCCTTCCCATTAGGCACCATTCAATTTGTACTCAAACTCCACGACGAAGACTCAAAACGATTCAATCATTTAGTTTAGAGATACCAGGATCAGTTTTTTTGAAGGAATTGTAAGCGCTTTATTAAAGGGCTGTATGTCGGTTCGGCATAAAGTCGGTCAAGTGCCGGCTTAATACTCTCTTGGGGGGAACAGGAATGAAGGGGAAACAATTAACGGCGTTGCTGTTGGCTGCAGCAGTTGCAATGCCATTTGGCACTTGGGGAGGAACTGCCCAGGTTTATGCGGATCAGCCAGGCTTTAAGGCTGGCAGCTTTGAGGATTGGACGTCTTCCGAAGTAGTCAGCTCTGTGCGCGCCAATCGGCTTCAGGATATTAAAGCTGTCCTGAAAGAGGACAAGCTGTACGTGCTCGTTAACGGAACGGGGCTGGATAAAGAAAAAACGCTGTATTTGAATACCGATGCAGATGAGGCTACGGGCAGCAAGCTGATTTACTGGAACGGTGGTGTTGGCGCAGATTACAAAATCGTGAATGATACGGTGTATCGGTTCGAGAATGAGGACTGGGTACAGCAAGGAAAGGCTCAAATAGCGGTATCTCCCACCGGAGTTGAATACGAAATCAATCTTTCTCTGCTGGGCGGAACAGCACCTGAGCTCATGAAGCTTGCTTTTGAAACGGATGGATATGCATTACCGGAACTAGGACAAGCAACGATGCCGGTGAAGCTTACCAAAACCGTTCATGAGCCTGCGCCGCTTGCCCCTCCTGTCGTCACGATAGATGCCTATAGTACGGAATGGACAGATATTCCCGTACTGCAGTTGAGCCCGGACGGAGAGACATCATTGAAATACTCACTGGGAGACGGCAAGCTTAATATCCTTATTCAAGGTGAAGTTGACACAGGAGAAATCCCGGCGATCTACGATCATCTGTATCTTGATGTGGATAATGATCCGGTGAGCGGTTATCAATCCTGGGCGTGGAAAAATAAGCTCGGGTCCGATTTTTTTGTCCAAAATGGGATCTTATATGCTTGGAATAGCAGTAGCAAAGCATGGGGGGCAACCTCGGCTGAAGCAAGCGGAATCAAATACATGCGTGGAGGTTCAGGAAAAAACAAAACGATTGAGTGGAGTCTGCCCGTAAGCAGTCTTAATGCGGGAAGCGCCAAAAGTATCCGGGTCGGATACTTGGCTACCGGGACTTCTATCCCGGCGACCAATGCGGAGCCGCTTACGCTGTCGCTAGTTGAGCAGCCGCGGCTTGTAATTGACGGCAATGCTGGCGATTGGGCCGGGATTCCTTTGCTCGCTTCAGCACCGGAAGCGGGTGCGATGGATGTCAAAACCCATGTTTCCGGTGGTAAATTATATGGGCTTATCACGGGACAAATTGATGCAGCGGAATTCCCAAATCTATGGGAACACTTCTCTATAGACACGGATAAAAATCCAAATACAGGAAGATCATCTTCTGCTTGGGCAGGCAAGCTGGCGGCGGAGTACTTGGTCCAAAGCGGCAATCTGTTCAAGGCAGATGAAAATCGCGACTGGAAAATTACCCCTACCACTTACGAATATAAGAGATCCGGAACGGGCGCCAATAAAGTCATCGAGTTCGCTCTGCCACTAAGCGCAATCGGCATTACAACCGAGAAAAGCATGCATGTCGGCGTAGTGAGCAATGTGTACGGCGCACCGGCGAAAACCGGCGATCCTGCGACGGTTCAAATCGTGAACGTTAATCCGAAAATTGTCGTTGATGGAAACGGCGGGGAGTGGAGCGACGTTGAGGTCGGAGCAAAGGCAGGACAGGTGCCATATACGTTGCAAGTCGCGCAGGACGAGCGGAAGCTGTACATTCGCGTCAAGGGAGAAAAGATGGATCTTCGCAATGTTTACTATATCAACAGCGGCAGCTCGAACGTGTCTAACGCCGACTCGGTTGATTGGAAAGATTCAGCCTATGATTACAAGATTGAAAAAGGCATTCTTTATGCTTATGACGCAGTGCAGAGTACATGGTCGAACCGCGGCCAAGTACGTTTGAATGCTGGTGACGATTGGGTTGAAACCACCATTTATTTGGATCAAATTGGACTAAAGGGCCCAGCACCGGTGAAAATCGGCTGGTTGCAGCGGGGCGTTATGCAGGTTCCTGTTTCCGATGCCCCAATGCTGACGGTAGGTCAGACAAGCACGACGCATCAGTCCGATATTTTTTATCCGCGTGAAAGCTTTGAGGTGTTGAACAATCCGTTTATAGGATGGGCGGGTTGGGCAAAAAGCAACAGCCATCCGGACGGAACGCCTTATCCTCAGGAACATAGCCTTGTTTATGTCGGGGTTACCTGGAGAGAGCTTGAGCCCGAAAAAGGCGTGTTTGATTGGGAAGGTATTGAAAAGAAGTACCAGTTCGATTATTGGAAATCACTTGGAAAAAGAATCAATCTGCGTCTTGTATTAGACACGCCGACAGGCGAGCCGCATATGGATATTCCCGATTGGCTCTACGAGGAATTGGATGCGGCTGGAGATCCGGGCACTCATTATAAGGGCTTCTCCCGCGATGTTCGTGCAGGCTTCAGCCCGAACTATGACAGTCCAATTCTCATCAAAGAGCATAAGCGGATGATTGATGCTGTGGCAGCGCGTTACGATAACGATTCTATCATTGCGCATCTTCAGTTGGGCAGCTTGGGCCACTGGGGAGAATGGCATACGTGGCCGGCCGGTACGGGAGTTTTCCCTAAGCTCAGCGTGTCAAATCAATATGTCCAGCATTATTTGGACGCTTTCAAAAATACCCCTCTAGGAATGCGCAAGCCGTTCCCGGTTGCAAAAGAACAAAATATGGGCTTGTTCAATGATGTATTCGGCATCAAATCCAGTACGGACGAGTTCATTGGCTGGAGCAAAAAAGGGTGGAGCGGGATCAAAGAGTTCGTTGATGATCCGTCTCAAGCCGATGCTATTCTAGCTGCATCTATAATGCCGGATTACTGGAAAACGAACTATTCCGGAGGCGAGTTCGCAAACGGTGATGCGGAAAGCTTCCTTACGGACGATACGGTTATGGAATCGTTGCGTCAGATGAGGGATAGCCACACTTCATGGCTTGGTCCATCTTCCCCAGCGAGTACACCATACGGCACTGAGATTCAATCGAATATTGATACGATGCAGCGCTTGATGGGCTACCGTTTTGTCGTTGAAGCGGTGAAAAGCAGTTCAGCGGCAAACGCCGGTTCCGAAATAACGGTGGAGAGCATCTGGAACAACAAAGGAGTAGCGCCGTTTTACCGGGACTGGAATATTGAGTACAGCCTGCGAAACACGGAGGGCGAAGTGGTATACAAACTTCAGGACACGGCAACGGATCTGATCAATCTGCTTCCGGGCCGCCACAATGTGAGTGCTGCGCTTAAGCTTCCGGCGACCCTTAAGTCCGGTACGTATCAGCTTGAGGCGGCGATCATCGACCCATCGACCAGCCAACCAGGTGTCAAACTGGCGATTGGAGACGAGCAGAGCGACGGGCGTTATAAAATTGGAAGCGTGGTAGTAACGGGAACCGATTCAAGTTCCACTCCAACGCCGACAGCAACATCAACACCAACTGCAACACCGACATCAACGCCGACATCAACTCCAAGTTGGACCGCAACACCGGCACCAACGTCAAGTCCGGTCTCAACACCAGGTCCGACTCCGGGCTCTGATGACAAAGTACAACTTGTAAATTCACCTGTGTTAACAGGCGGAAAAATTATGCTGACACTTGAAGCGGGCAAAACGAGCCTCCAGCTGTCTCTTTCAGCGGAAGCGATGAAGGACAACCCAGCGATAATTGTGAAGTCCGGCGATACAACGTTTGAAATTCCCGGCGATGTTGTGAAGCAGGCAAAAGGAAAAACTACGGGCAGTTCGGCAAGTCTGTCTATCGGCATTGAGACGCTTGCCGGCACGAAAAGTCAATCGTTAGCTTCGGCGTACAGCTTGAGACAAAAAGCAAATGTGAAACCCGCAGCCTCAGGCTTCAGTATGAAGTTGGCGGTGAAGGAAAACGCCAAAACGAACGAACTGACGGCTTTCTCGGCGCCAATATCGGTTACACTGCCGGGGAATGTCAGCGATGCTTCGCTTATCAATTTGTATCAAGTTGACGGTGCGTCGCTGAAGCTGCATCCGGCGCGTCTCATTGTAGGCAAGCCGGCTGCAACGATCAGCGGGCCTGGAGAGTATGTATGGATGCATTACAGCAAATCCTTTAAGGATTTAACGCCAAATCATTGGGCAAGCGATTCCGTGGCTGAGCTTGCCGCCAAAGAAATTGTTAAAGGTGACGAACGGGATCGCTTCCTAACCCGCACTCTGGTGACGAGAGCGGAGTTTACCGCGATGCTTGTCCGGATGTTGCAGCTTCCATCGGCCAAGGATCAATCGAAGCCTTTCCGAGATGTGCCGACTACGGCATGGTTCAGCGCCGAAGTCGCCTCCGCGCAGGAGGCGGGACTAGTTCAAGGAAGCGAAGGCTCTTTTGAGCCAAACCGCTACATTAGCCGAGAGGAAATGGTTGTTCTGGCGGTAAGGGCAGCCAAACAGCTTGGTCTGCAGCTAGGCGTCAGCGGGAATGGCAAGGCTTTTGCCGACAACTCCGATATTTCGGGATGGGCAGCGGAGAGTGTACGCGCCGCGACAGAGCTGTCCCTTGTAGCGGGCGACGCTGAAGGCTCTCTGCGGCCGAAGGAAGGAGCCGTTCGGGCCGAAGCAGCCGTTATGCTGGCGCGAATTCTACATTTGCTTAATCGCTAGTTTTCTATTTGATATTGTGCAACGGGTTTGAGCTACATCAGCAAAAAGGGAGGAGACTGAGCCGAGCTCAGTTCCCTCCCTTTTTTATGCATCGACTATGAAGGAATTATTTGGCGCAAATAAATCGAAACCTCAGATATTGGAACCGTTAACAAATTGCCTGAATGACCACGGATTTGAAGACGGAATGCCCGTTATCCTTAGTAAATAACTACATTTTAACGTTAAGCAAATAATTGGCGCAAAATATTAATTATATTAGCCAAAAAATGTTGACGGTTTTTAAAAGTTTGGGCTATAATCAGGTTAGATAAGGGCTGATCTTTGCTTCCTGCGGTAAAAGGGATTGGCGCAATTATGACCAATTGGAGAGTGTACAACATGAACAAGCTTAGAATGGCTTTCATCGGTGTCGGCGACATGGGATCTCATCATTGCATCGGCTTTGATCTGTTGCCGGAATGTGAAGTGAAGTATATTTGCGATGGCAATGAGGCGAATGTGCAGAGAACACTAGTTGAGTTGAAAAATTCGCAGCCTGAAATTTGTAGCGATTACAGGGAGCTGATTCATGCGGATGACATCGACGCGGTTGTGATCGCGGTACCGAACTATCTTCACCGGGAGCTGGCGGTTGCGTTTCTAGAAGCTGGCAAACATGTCTTTTTGGAAAAGCCTGTAGCCCATACCCTTGAAGATTGCGATGCCATTATTGCTGCAGCTGAGAAGAGTGGTCGCTTCCTGCAGATTGGACTTGTATATCGATACTCCAACGTGTACCGCAGAATGGAAAGGGAACTTTCCCTCGGCAAGCTGGGAGAGGTCAAGCTGATGTGGTGCAAGGAATTCCGCGAACCATTCCCTCCAACGGACTGGTTCTATGACAAAAATCGCTCCGGCGGAGCGCTTGTCGAGAAGGACTGTCATCACTTCGATATTTTCAACTGGATGATTGGCTCCCGTCCTAAGCGGGTGTTCGCTACTGGTGGTCAGCATGTTATTAAGCAAGGTGAGCCTAATCAGATTACAAACTCTTATACGCATTATCCAACGAAGGAAATTAATGATGTGTCCATCGTCGACCACGCTTGGGTAACGATCGAGTATGAAAATGGCAGCAAGGCGAATCTTGGCCTATGCATGTACCTCAAGCCAAAGAACTTGATGGGAGAAGGGCTGGAAATTGGCCTGATCGGTGACAATGGCGCGCAGATGGTCGTTCGCAATGATAAAACGATTGATATCGTAGGTGGTTCAAATTCTACTACGGAGCATCTAGACATCGATGTGATTTCGGACTCGATCTTGGGCGGCCACACGGGCGGGCAAACTCAGCGAGTTGAGTTCCTTCAATGTATTCGTGAGGGTAAGCAGCCTTCTGCTTCTGCACAGGTAGGCCGAGATGCGCTATTGGTAGCGCTTGCAGCTGAAAAATCTATTGTTGAGGAGCGCTATGTTTACCTGAATGAATTAACAAGCGAGGGGTGGAAGCATGAAAGGCAGCTTGAGAAAATTTGACACTCCTTTATTCTTCTTGTACATCGCACCTTGGTTAATCGGTTTTATTTTTTTCTTCCTCATTCCGTTCGGAACGTCGGTTTTCTATGCATTCACAGATGCTCGTCTACCGGGCTCGGTTGATTACAATTTCGTCGGATTAGATAACTTTGTTGATATGTTCAACAATCCGATCTTTGGGAAAAGCTTGTTCAATACGTTCTACTTTGTTGTGATCGGAGTTCCGGTCGTAACTACCGGCATGTTGCTGTTAGCTATGCTGCTCAACCTCAACGTTAAGGGAATTGCGGTTTTTAGAGCGTTTTATTACTTGCCTACGCTTGTCCCGATCGTTGCAACCGTTATTATTTGGAAGCTTGTTTTCAACTCGGAATTCGGCATTCTCAATGCGATTCTCTCCACGTTTGGCCTTGCCAAGACGGACTGGCTTGGAGGCGAACACACGATCAAGCCTGTTATTATCATCCTACAGGTCTGGATCTCCGGCAGCGGGGTGCTGATCTTTCTTGCCGCTCTTAAAAATGTTCCTAAACATCTTTATGAAGCCGCTCACATCGATGGAGCAGGGCGCGTTCGGAATTTCTTCCACATCACGCTGCCGATGATCAGTCCGTCGATTCTCTTCGTCGTCATCATCCAAACGATGTATAACTTCCAGCTGTTTACCGAAGCGCTGCTCCTGTCAAGGGGAGGCCCGAACTACGCTGCTTACACGTTTGTCTACAACATTTATAAGTCGGCGTTCACCGATTTGAGGTTCAATATGGCGATGACGCAGTCCATCTTCTTATTCGCACTGATCTCGCTAATTACTTTTGTGCTCATGAAGCTTTCCAATCGCTTCGTGTACTATGAGAGCGAGAAATAGGAGGACACCCCGCATGCACAGACCACAAAGCAATGGACTTAAGACGCTGGGGAAGTATTTGATATTAACGGTTGCTCTTGCCTTGTTTGTCGGACCGCTGATCTGGATGCTCTCTACGATGTTAAAAACAAAGGCCGAGACGTATGAGTTCCCGCCATCGATCATCCCAAATCCGATTACGGTTGAATCGTTCGAAAGACTGTTCTCTGTCCAGCCTTTAATGTGGACATGGATCGGGAATTCCTTTACCATCTCAATTCTGATCGTAATTGGTGCGGTCGTCTCCAGTTCGATCGTAGCGTACGGCTTCTCCCGTTTCCAGACGAGACATAGGAAATATCTCTTTCCTATCGTGCTCGCTACGCTGATGATCCCTCCTTCTATTATGATGATTCCTTCTTATGTACTGTTCACCAAGCTGGACTGGATCGATACGTGGTTGCCGCTCATTGTACCTGCTTGGCTCGGAGGAGCGTACTACATCTTCCTATTCCGCCAATTTTTCATGACGATTCCCCATGAGCTGGACGAAGCAACCTATCTCGATGGAGGTGGACGCTGGGTTGTTTACTCAAAAGTAATCATGCCGCTGTCCAAACCGATTGTCGTAACGACAGTAATTTTCGCTTTCGTCAATTCCTGGCTGGACTTCCTCGGTCCGTTCCTTTATCTGAAGGACAACGCGAAGTTTACGCTCAGTGTCGGTCTGCAGCTGCTCATCGGACAAACCAGCCAAGACCTGCCTTCGTTGTCGGCGGGTGCATTTATCAGCATTATTCCCATCGCCCTACTGTTCCTGTTCGCGCAACGGTATATCGTTGAGGGGGTGGTGCTGACCGGTTCGAAAGGGTAGAAAGATGGGCAAAAAAGTACTGTTTTGTTTTCAAATGAAACTAAAGGGGACCTATGCATGAAAACAAATGGAAAAATCAGTCTGCTCGCTCTAACCATGTCGATCGCTCTTGTTGCTGCAGGATGCGGATCGAACAATAATTCGAACTCCAGCAACAACTCGGCTCCTGCTACTAATGCGGGAACGGAAAACACAGCGGCAACTCCTGCAAAGGAGGCAGAGCCGGTAACGATTACTTATTCCCAATGGGGAACAGCGGAAGAGCTGCAACGTACGCAGGAACTGCTCGACAAATTTATGGCGGCCAATAAAGGCATAACCGTCAAAATGGAAGGCAAAGACTGGGGCAGCTACTGGGATGGATTGACGGCAAATGCGGCTGGCGGAACGCTGCCTGATGTATTCAAAACCAGCTTCGCTTTCATTGAAAAGTATGCTGAGCTCGGGATTTTCAAAGAGCTCGACGGACCGCTTAAAGACGCCGGTTTTGATATGAATAACTTCGATCCAAGCTTGCTCGGTCTTCATAAGTACAAGGACAAGCAAGTGTCGCTGCCAATCGATGCCAACGTCATTGTATGGTATTACAACAAGAAGCTTTTCAGCGATCCAAAAACGAATCCTAAAGGTGCAAAAGAGCCTTCCCTTGAGCCTACCTGGGCCGAAATTGAAGAAATTGCAACCAAGATGACGTTGGACAAAAACGGTAAAAACCCGGGTGAAGCTGGGTTCGACGCCAAAAACATCGTTCAATGGGGCATGTCAATTTCTCCAGGCTCGACGATAGACTGGTTCCTTGAGCCTGAGCTATGGTCCAACAACGCCAAGCTGGTCAACGATGACGGTTCGCTTGCACTGGACACTCCGGAAGCGAAGGAAGTTATGGACTACTTCATCGACATCACGAAGAACAAAAAGATCAACACGACGCCAGCTCAAATCGAAGGCCTCGGCGGTCAAGTCGGCCTGGCGATCAGTACGGGTAAAGTAGCGATGAACCCGGGCGGCAACTGGAACATCAACAACTTCAAAGAAGCTAAAACCGAATACGGCACTACGTACCTGCCGAAGTTTAAAGAAACAAAAACGGTCGTTCAACCGGCTGGTATGGCAGTAAGCTCCTCCACTAAAAACGAAGAAGCCGCTTACAAGCTGTTGGCTTGGTTGGCAGGTCCTGAAGGGCAAACGGAGCTAGCTAATCAAGGTTATTCGATCCCAGCTAACAAAGCGGCTGCAGATGCGTATATCGCAACGGCAGGTGAGGCGAACAAGATCTTCCTGGACGCACAGAAATTCGGCATTATTTCTCCATTCACGGTTAAGAAAACCGATCTTGTGTGGACTTACGGTGAGCAATCGCTGAAGCTGCCGCTTGCTGGCGAAGGAAATTTGGATGCTGCATTGAAGGATCTGGCATCAAAAATGAAATAAACTTTTACGCTTAAAGAAGGAAGCTGCAAGTGCTTCCTTCTTTCATCATATTAGGGGATGGCTGCACCACAACGGGTGAAAAGTGGTGTTCCAATACATGGAAAATGGGAAGTTGACAAGGTATGGTAGTGATTATAGAATGAATTGCAACGCAAAGTTTGCCCCAAAAGATTTAAGGGACCTTGGATTGATGAAGAGAGGAAAGCAAAATGGCCAAACTAAAGGATATTGCTGAACTGGTTGGCGTTTCAATCTCTACGGTTTCGAGGGTGATGAAGAACGATCTTTCTCGTTCCGTCAGTGAGGAAACTCGCAGGAGAATACGGGAAGCAGCAGAAAAACTCGACTACAAAGGTGCTAGAAGCGAAGTGAAGCCATCTACTTTCCGGATCGGCTGCGTCGTTGCTGCGCCTCAGAATAAATACAATAACCCTTATTTCATGGTTATTTTAGGCGGAATCGAGCGTTCAATGGAAGAGGCGGGACTTCGCCTTGAATTCATTTTCAGCGTAGAAAAGCCGACGGACTTACAGCAGCTGCAGCAACTTGTAAAAGAGCAGCATGTGGATGGAATCATCGTTGTAGAACGAATTGAGCCTAATGCTTATAACTGGATCATAGAAAATGTGAGAGCCGTTGTCGGTGTAGACTTGCCGGATCTCAGTGTGCCCGTTGTATGTTATGACCGGATGGGGGCTGCACAGTCAGCAGTAGAGTACTTGATTCGTTCTGGCCATAAGCGGATCGGGTACCTTGGAGGTTCGGAATATAACGATTATTACCGTTTAGAAAAGCGTTATTTGGGCTATGAAAAAGCGATGCGGGAAGCTGGACTGGAGATTGATGACAGCTGGGTGCTCGATGTAAAATGGGATGTTTCTCTAAGCTACGAGCTGACGAAACAGGCTTTTGAGCAGAATAAGTCTGCACCAACCGCGATTTTTGCGGCCAGTGATACGATGGCTATTGCAGCCATGCGAGCCGCTTCAGAACGTGGGCTTCGGATTCCAGAGGATATCGCCTTTTTCGGGGTCGATAATATTGAAATTTCTGAATACACCTCACCACCGCTATCTACGATTCATGTTCCTAAAATGGAGATGGGAAGTTATGCGGTCAAGCTTCTGTTCAGCTACTTGAATCAGGAATACACATTGCCTGTCCGGATGACAGTTCCGCATCAGCTCATTGTTCGGCGTTCCAGTGGTGTGGTAGCGGATGTTGAGGTTGTTAAGTCGGGGGTTTGACACGGCATTGTAACGCCTCATGTTTGCGTGCCATGTTATAATATCGGCAGTCCGTTCCTAATAGGAACGATAGAAGAGGGAGCCCTGCCGATATGTTTCCCCGTTATATCTCTTATGGCGCGGTACACGCGCTCATAGCCGTTGCTCTCGGAGCGTTTGGTGCTCACGGCTTGAAAGACCGTTTGGATTCCGACATGTTAGCTGTATTTGAGACTGGTGTACGTTATCAGATGTACCATGCGATCGCGTTAATGATCATTGCCCTTGCCGCTAGTCGACTCGGCGACCGGAAGGGGCTGCGAGTCGGAGGACGCCTGATCAACGTCGGTATTTTTGTTTTCTCCGGTAGCCTCTATGTACTTAGTCTGAGCGGAGTAAAATGGCTAGGTGCTATCACCCCCATTGGCGGTGTTTGTTTCATTGCCGGGTGGGCGATTTTTGCTTACAGCGCTTGGAAGGCTCGCGACAACAGTTGAGCTAATTGCCAATAGCGCAAAAAGAACCTGTATGGGATAGGCTGAACTGCCTATCCCATACAGGTTCTTTTTTGTTCTCGGTCTTAGTATTACGATTAGAGACTTTTGGTGCAAAGTATGAGGTTACTACAACACGAAATCATCAATTTCCCCGATGCTGAACGTGTACACTTGCTTCTCGTCTACATGGTAGACGGTCAAAAGTCCTGTCTCCTCATCCAAGTTGATAATGCGGCACGGGACGCTCAGTTGTACGCCTTTTCCGCGATTGATGCTGAGCCGTACGAGCCTTCCATCCTCAAGGCAGCATCGAATCATATCGAGAGCGAGATTTTTCAGGCCTTGATCGGGAGAAGTGGCGGTAGCTTCAGTAGTAGGGATAAGCTCAGCAGAATTAGATATAACTTCAGGAACAGCAGTAGGGATAAACTGAGGAACAACCTCCGCTGCTGCGGCAACTCCAATGTTAGGTGTAACGGCAGGTTCCTCTGAAATGGAGAAACCGATGAGTGAACCTTTGCCTAAGCGGTATCGGCTGAGTCCAGCAGTGTCCAGCAGCTGCTTGAGCAGCACTTCTGCCTCGTCGTGGTTATGCGCCTCGATGACAAGGTCAGTCTGGAAGGAATAGGTACGAAGACCTTTGTCTTTCATAGTATGTTATAGTTCCCCCGAACGTTAATATAATAATAAACTAACTATATCATCGGAATTGTTGATTACATAGTCCTATTTTTTGATGTTTGGTAGGTCGGCGGAGGTTTTGGTACAACGGAGACGCGTCAGTTTGTCAGATCTATTTAAAAAGCTATTATTTTGGCTATCTACGGGGTTGTTCAAGCTGTTTCAGGCTAACAGATCTAACGGATCTAAATCTAACTAAGGCCGAATTAGCGGATACGAACCGCCAACCCACTCCTGCCGAATTACATGATTGTGCCGCTGAAGTTGGTGTTGGCTCATGCAAGTAACTTTTGTTACTTGATTGCGTCGCGGCGACGGTTGTTGGCTGAAGCAAGTAACTTTTGTTACTTGGTTGCGTCGCGGCAGCGGTTGTTGGCTGAAGCAAGTAACTTTTGTTACTTGGTATTGCCGCCGCGACGGGTTTCAGTGCATTCAAGTAGATTTGGTTACTTGGTTCTTATTAGCGAATACAGCCAACAACTCACTCCTGCCAAATAGCACAGAGCCTACACCAACTGGCTCCCGGCACGCATAAGATGTGGGAGTGCGGTTGGAAGGAGGTAGGCGGACGATGATGCAATTGATTCCGATCCCGCTGGGAGATGGACTTACAGCGCTAGGGGTAGAGGTTAAGCTGCCCAAGACGACGCTTCTCGCGATATCGACGGAAAAAGGCTATATAATGTGTGGAGCTTTAGATGTCGCGTTGTTCGATAGTAACCCTAAGCTCAAGGAACGCGGTGTGCTGGCTGCCCGGGCAGTTGGTGTGCGGACGCTTCAGGAGCTGCTCGACGCGCCGCTGGAGTCAGTGACCGATGCGGCTCAAGCGGCGGGGTTGTCGGTGGGAATGAAAGGGCTGGACGCAGTGCGTAGGCTCGCTGCTCTATAAAGATTTTAGGTCAAACAAAAAGGCGCCTGTCAATGCGGATGATCCGCAAAGCAGGCGCCTTTTTTGCTGCGCTGATGACTCTAAAAAAAACTAACGAAAATGAGCGGCATTATTGAGCGTAGCATTCCATCTAGTTTTGGCTTCTAGCCATGGTTTCAGTCCTACTTCAAGAGATGCCTCTCAGCCCTGGTTTCGTTCCTGTGTTTCAGCCCTGTTTGAGTTCCTCAAACAGCTTTTTCAGGCTGTCGCCGTAAGGTGGGCGGATGACGCCTTTTTCCGTAATGATGGCCGTTACATACTCTGCCGGAGTCACATCGAAGGCCGGATTGAACACTTTGACGCCCTGAGGAGCGGTGCGTTTGCCGAAGCCCTCTGTCACTTCCTCGGCGTGGCGCTCCTCGATTGGAATTTCATCACCAGTCGGGGTATTCATATCAATAGTTGAAATCGGGCACGCGACATAAAAAGGAATGCCATGCGCCTTGGCCAGCACTGCGACGCTGTAGGTGCCGATTTTGTTGGCGACATCGCCGTTCGCGGCGACGCGGTCAGTACCGACAATGACTGCGTCTACCCAGCCTTTGTTCATCACCATGCCGGCCATATTGTCGCAAATAAGCGTCACGTCAACACCAGCCTGCTGTAGCTCAAACGCCGTTAGGCGAGCTCCCTGAAGCACTGGGCGCGTTTCATCGGCAAATACGCGTATATTCATGCCCCGCTCTTTGGCGAGATAAAATGGCGCAAGCGCCGTGCCATACTTGGCGGTCGCGAGGCCTCCGGCGTTGCAGTGCGTTAGCACGCCCATGCCATCGCGGAACAGCTCCAGTGCATGCTCGCCGATTTGGCGATTTGTTTCTTCATCCTCACTCTGGATAAGAATCGCTTCGTCAAGCAGCGCTTGTTTTGCTTCATCAAGCGGCGTTAGAGCTTCGGCAAGGGCGGAGGCGCGAGCTTTCATACGGTCCAGTGCCCAGAACAGGTTAACTGCCGTTGGGCGGCTGGTCGCCAAATAATCGCCGGACTCCTGAACGCGGCCGAGCCAGGCTGCCAAGCTGTCGTCCGGTTCGCTTTGGCCTGGAAGGCCGCTACCAAGTACGAGGCCGTAAGCGGCAGCGATGCCGATTGCAGGTGCTCCGCGAACTTTCATATGACGGATTGCATCCCATACGCCTTCAGCGTCGGTAAGTGGCAAGTAGACGGTCTCCTCCGGCAGCAGCCGTTGGTCGAGCAACTGCAGTTGGTTGCCGGCCCAGATCAAGGAGATCAGGCCGGGGTAGGTGCTATTGGTCATGATAGTAATACCTCCAGTCTTTCATTGGGACAAAGGGATTGCGGAAAAGCCGGGAACGGCTGAGATTAACAGAAGCAACAGAAGCAACAGCTACTCTATCAGTTTTCCGCTTCTTAGCGGGCAGCTGCGGTAAAGGCGATATCGATAATCTGCTCGATGGAGCGAATAGTCCGGTTCTGGCGGATCAGTTCTTTGCCGATTAAAAGACCAAGACGTTTAGCCCGCTCACGCGCAGCGTCATCCGGGATGGCGTCGAGATCGGCGACATGGGCAAAGCCGACGATGCGCCGAACCATTTTGGCACCGGCGAAGCCGGCGGTATCCTGCAGGAGGCGGTCCATGTACATGTCCTGGTAGCCAGGTGCTTTGGAAAATACCGGGTCCTGACACTGCTCGTCCCACAAAGTACGGAACTTGGCGCTGAACTGCGTCCATGTGCCGCGCACGGCTTCCAGAAGGAACTCGCGGTACTCGCGGCGGGAAGCCTCGTCCTGGCTCCAATGCTCCTGGCCGGCGAAGTTCAGCAGCAGGTTGGCGATGACCGCTCCGATATCGAAGCCCATTGGGCCGTAAAAAGCAAACTCGGGATCAATTACTTTAGTCGATTCCGGCAAAGCGAAGATGCTTCCGGTATGAAGATCGCCGTGCAGCAATGCCTCGCCGCGAGTCAGGAATTTTTCACGCAGCAGGGCGATCTCGGTGAGCAACTCGTCGTCGCTGCGCAGAGCAGCGGCTTCATCGGCGATGGAATCCTCGTAGTTATTGCGCTCATGCTCGCGGTACGGCTCATCAAAGATGAGATCCTCCGTAATCTGGCAAAGCTCGACATTGACAAAAGATTGCTGGCGCAGCTTTTTCTCCTGTTGGCTCATGCCAAGATCGGAAGTGAAAAACAGCGTTTGAGCCAGGAAGGTAGAAATATCGCCAGCAAAGCGAGGGTACAAGGTCCGCTCCATCAGTCCTTTACGCATAATAACATGACTGCTTAAATCCTCCATAACCGTGATAGCCTGCTCGTGATCGGTTAAGAACACTTGAGGCACCAAATCGGGAGCCAGAGCATGCTGGATTTTGAGCGCCTCCCCCTCGATGCGGGCGCGATCGATAGAAAGCGGCCAGGATTCTCCGAAAACTTTGACATATGGAAGGGCTTGTTTGATGATGAGGCCTTTGCCTGTGGCTGGCTCGGTAATATGAAACACGAGATTAAGATTGCCATCGCCGATTTCACGGCAGTGCAGATCGGCCCCCGGGGCAAATACGTTCTCGAATGAACGGGCGAGCTGAATGGCTTCGGCCTCGTTATAAGGATGGTAGCCTGGCATAATTAAAACCGCCTTTCCTGGTCATTATGATATGGATTATAGCCCTTTTTTTTTCGACTTGAAATAGGTTGATTTGATATAATAGTACGATATGTGCAGGGACAAGGAGCGTGAGAGGCCATTGAGCACGAAGGAGCAGTCTGAAGCTATGTCGAATGACGGTACAATTACAACTTCGCCGGCAGCGCTCAAGGAATGGGCGGTCACAGTGCGAGCCCTGGAGCAGGGCCGCCAGATCGTTGTGCTGCGCAAGGGCGGCATCTCAGAGGAGACGCGCAAGTTTCAGCTCGCAAGCAAAGACTTCTATTTAATGCCCGCTTACGAGCATCAGCGGCGAGAGTTGTTGAAGGAGGGCGACAAGGAGTTGCTGGACGAGGTGCTCGGTGAGTGGGAGGGACCGGAGGCCTCACATATCGTTATTTCCAGCCGGGCGCATGTTGCGGAGGACATCCTCATCACCGATCAGGAGGTGTTGGATCGTATCCGTGAGTTGCATATTTGGACCGACGACTTCGCGATGGAGAGGTTAAAATGGAAACGCCGCGATCCGTTGCATGTGCTGCTGCTTCGCGTGTACCGACTTCCACAGCCGCTTCAGCTTCCGATGGAGCCATCTTTTACCGGCTGTAAGTCGTGGATTGCTGCTGGTCCTCCCCTTGAGGCGGACGGGGCTAACCCGGTACTTGACGACGAAGAATTCGAGCGGCGCTGCTCTGAGATCAGATGCTTGTTGAGAACAGACGGCGAACATTGATTTGTAACGAGTTTTATACTAAAATTATTATTGAGAATCATTGAGAATCAATTTCCGTTTCCATTCCCGTTCGGATGGAAAGGATTGAGGATATCGAATACCGCTTGCCCGCATCATGCGGCAAGTACTTATATGTCGAAGGGAGCAATTTTCAATATGGCAACGCAATTCACGATTGAAGGACTCAAGGCAGAGATCGAAGGCAAGGAAATTCTTAAGGGGCTTAGCCTCAGCATGAAGGGCGGAGAGATCCACGCGATCATGGGCCCGAACGGTACAGGTAAAAGTACGCTGGCCTCCGCACTGATGGGTCATCCAAAGTATGAAGTGACTGCTGGCACCGCTGAGCTGAACGGCGAAGATGTACTGGAGATGGGCGTCGATGAGCGCGCTCTGGCTGGTCTTTTCCTGGCAATGCAGTACCCGAGCGAAATCTCAGGTGTTACGAACTCCGACTTCCTGCGCAGTGCGATTAACGCACGTCGTGAGGAAGGCAATGAGATCAGCCTGATCAAGTTCATCCGTCAAATGGAAGGCAAGATGAAGGAGCTTGAGATGAACCCTGAGTTCGCTCACCGCTACCTGAACGAAGGCTTCTCCGGCGGCGAAAAGAAACGTAACGAGATTCTGCAGATGATGCTGTTGGATCCGAAGGTCGTTATTCTTGACGAAATCGACTCCGGTCTCGACATTGATGCGCTCAAAGTTGTTGCCCAAGGCGTCAACGCTATGCGTGCCGACGACCGTGCATTCCTTATCATCACTCACTATCAGCGCCTGCTCAACTATGTAAAACCAGATTTCGTACACGTAATGATGCAAGGCCGCATCGTCAAGTCCGGCGGACCGGAGCTGGCGGAGCGCCTTGAGGCAGAAGGTTATGACTGGGTCAAGGCTGAGCTCGGTATCGTAGACGAAACAGTCGGCCAGGCCTAATAGACGGGAGGGAATAAGATGAGCACACAACTTGGCAACTCCGTCGAACGGGAATTCGCGGAGGAACTGTCCCGCAGCAAGGGTGAGCCGGCTTGGCTCACCTCCCTGCGCGGCGAAGCGGCAGAGCTGGCAGCCTCCTTGGAGTGGCCGAAACCGGAGAAAACACGGATCGACCGTTGGAATCTGACCGCATTTGGTCAATATAGCAAACCTCAAGCTTTTTCTTCCGAGAGTGAGCTGCCGGAAGCGGCCGCATCTCTCGTATCCGGCACAGGCGCACTGCTTGTGCAGCGCGGTTCGGGCATCGTTTTGCATCGTCTGCCGGAAGAGCTTAGCGCAAAAGGCGTTATTTTCACCGATCTGGAGACGGCAGCTGCCGAGCATCCGGAGCTGGTACAAAAGTACTTGTTCAAGGCCATCCAGAAGGATGAGAACAAGCTGACGGCACTGCATGCCGCCCTCTGGAACGGAGGCGTGTTCCTTTACGTGCCTAAGGACGTGGAGATCGAAGTGCCATTGCAGGCGCTGTTCTACAACGATGATGCGAACGTAGCGTTCGCTCCTCATATTCTGATCGTGGCCGAACGCCACAGCCGCGTGACTTATGTCGACAACGCGCTGACGATTGGCGGCGGCGCTGACGCCGTTCATCATTCCATGATCGAAGTATTCGCAGAAGCTGGTGCAAAGGTCGATGTTGCATCCATTCACCAGTTGGGCGGCAACGTCATCGACATGACAATCCGCCGTGCAGTGCTGGAGAACGATGCCCGCATCCAGTGGGTGATCGGCGATCTGAATGACGGCAATGTGCTTTCCGACACGCTGTCCGTACTGAAGGGCAATGGCTCCTCGTCGGATGCCGCAGTCGTAAGCATTGGCGCTGGCAAGCAGCGTATGAGCCTGACTACCGGAGCGAAGCATTTTGGTCTGAACTCCGATAGCAACATGGTGACCCGCGCCGTCATGAAGGAAGAATCAACGGCAATCATCAACGGCGTCACGAAGATTGAGAAAGGCGCAACCAAGGCGAACGGCGTGCAGACGGAGAAAGTTCTTATGCTCAGCCCTAAAGCCCGCGGAGATGCCAATCCAATTCTGCTGATCGATGAGGATGATGTTACGGCAGGCCATGCGGCAAGCGTAGGTCAGGTTAATCCGGAGCAGGTCTACTATCTGATGAGCCGCGGTATTTCCAAACATGAAGCGGAGCGGCTGATTATCTACGGCTTCCTCGCTCCAGTTGTTACAGAAATTCCGATTGATACCGTCCGCGAGCAGCTTCAACAACTGCTCGAAAGGAAGCTAGAGGTATGAACATAGAGGAAATCAGGAAGCAGTTCCCGATTCTCCAGCAAGAGGTGAACGGGCATCCGCTCGTTTACCTCGACAGCGCGGCGACTTCCCAGAAGCCGCGCTCCGTCATAGAAGCGGTCAAACGCTATTATGAATATGACAACTCCAATGTGCATCGCGGCGTGCATACGCTTGGCTCGCGCGCAACGGAAGCTTACGAAGGCGCGCGCGAGCGAGTCGCACGTTTTATTAATTCCCCTACTGCGGAGCAGATTATTTTCACCCGTGGTACTACAACGGCGCTCAATCTCGTTGCTGCGAGTTACGCTCCTTCCGTTTTGAAGGAAGGCGATGAGATTGTGCTTACGCCGATGGAGCATCACAGCAATCTGATTCCATGGCAGCAGGCGGCAAAGCGCTCCGGCGCGGTGCTGAAGTATATCCCGTTACAACCAGACGGCACGATCAGCCTGGCGGACGTGGAGAAGACGGTGACGAACCGGACTAAGATTGTATCCGTGATGTACGTTTCCAACGTGCTTGGCGTGATCAATCCGATCAAGGAAATCACCGATATCGCCCATCGTAATGGAGCTGTCATGGTCGTTGATGGAGCCCAGAGCACACCGCATATGCGGATTGATGTGCAGGCGCTCAATTGCGATTTCTATGCGCTATCGGGTCACAAAATGTGTGGACCTACCGGTATCGGCGCCCTTTACGGGCGTAAGTCGCTGCTGGAGGCGATGGAACCAATCGAGTTCGGCGGCGAGATGATCGACTTTGTCGATCTATACGAATCGACCTGGAAGGACATTCCTTGGCGCTTTGAAGCTGGCACGCCGATCATCGCAGGCGCCGTTGGACTGGCGGCGGCGATTGATTTTCTAGAGGAGATTGGGCTAGATAACATCGACCGTCACGAGAAAGAAATGGCTGCCTATGCATATAGCAAGTTGTCCGAGATCGACGGGCTTACGATCTATGGACCGCGTGAAGGGCGCGTTGGGCTGATTACATTTAATCTGGATGACGTGCATCCACATGATGTCGCCACCGTGCTTGATTCAGAAGGCATCGCTGTCCGTGCTGGTCATCACTGCTGTCAGCCGCTGATGCGCTGGTTGGATGTAACAGCTACTGCACGGGCAAGCTTTTATCTGTACAATACCGAGCAGGATGTAGACCGGCTGGCGGCCTCGCTGCTCCGGACAAAGGAGTTCTTCGGGCATGCAATTGGATGATCTGTATCGTCGGGTCATTATGGATCACTACAAGAACCCCCGCAATCGTGGTACGATGGATGAGGAATCGGTCACGATTAATCTCAACAACCCGACCTGCGGGGATCGTATTTCACTTCAGCTCCAACTGGATGGCGACAAGGTAGCCGAGGCTAAGTTCTCTGGTGAAGGTTGTTCCATCAGCATGAGCTCGGCGTCAATGATGACCGAAGCGGTTAAAGGACGTACACTGGAAGAAGCCTACGCAATGGCGGAGAAGTTCTCCGCATTGATGAAGGGGGAGCCAGTTGAGTTTGAGGAGCTGGAGGATATCGAAGCACTGTCGGGCGTGAACAAATTCCCTGCTCGCATCAAGTGCGCAACGCTGGCTTGGAATGCTCTTCGCAAGGGCGTAGAGTCGCAGAGCAAGCAAGAGGGCTAAGGCCACAAGCTGCATAACAAGGAGTGTGACCAATCATGGCAAAATCAATGCCGGAGATGGAAGAATATAAATATGGATTCCGCGACGAGCACAAGTCGATTTTCCAATCAGGCAAGGGTCTAACGGAAGAGGTCGTTCGTACGATTTCCGAAATGAAAGGCGAGCCGGAGTGGATGTTGAAATTCCGTCTCAAAGCGTTGGACCAATTCAACAAAATGCCGATGCCTCGTTGGGGCGGAGATATGGACGACCTGGATTTCAACGACATTCAGTACTATGTTAAGCCATCCGAAAGACAAGGCAAGACGTGGGAGGAAGTTCCTCAAGAGATTAAGGAAACTTTCGACAAACTCGGTATTCCAGAGGCGGAGCAAAAGTTTCTTGCTGGTGTATCCGCACAGTACGAGTCCGAGGTTGTTTATCACAGCATGCAGGAAGATCTGGAGAAGCAAGGTGTTCTCTTCATGGATACCGATACGGCGCTGCGCGAGCATCCAGAAATTCTACGCGAACACTTTGCTACTGTTATTCCTATTGCAGACAACAAATTCTCGGCGCTTAACAGCGCTGTCTGGTCTGGCGGCAGCTTCATCTACGTGCCGAAGGGCGTAAAGTGTGAGATTCCTCTGCAGGCGTACTTCCGGATCAATTCCGAGAATATGGGCCAATTTGAGCGCACGCTCATCATCGCTGATGAAGATAGCTTCGTGCACTATGTTGAGGGCTGCACGGCTCCGGTATACAGCACGAACTCCTTGCATAGCGCAGTTGTAGAAATCATCGTCAAAAAGAACGCTCGCGTTCGTTACACGACGATTCAGAACTGGGCGCCAAACATCTACAACCTCGTAACCAAACGTGCGGTTGCTGATGAGAATGCAACGATGGAGTGGGTCGACGGTAACATCGGCTCCAAGCTCACCATGAAGTATCCAGCAGTCATCCTGCGTGGTCGCGGTGCGAAAGGCATGGTATTGTCCATCGCCGTAGCCGGCAAAGGCCAGCATCAGGATGCCGGCGCGAAGATGATCCACCTGGCGCCAGACACGACGTCAACGATCGTCTCCAAGTCGATCTCCAAGCATGGCGGCAAAGTAACGTACCGCGGTCTTTGCTCGTTCGGCCGCAACGCCGAGGGCGCCAAGGCGAACATCAAATGTGATACGCTCATTCTCGACAACCTGTCGACGTCTGACACGATCCCGTACAACGAGATCTTGAACGACAACATCACGCTTGAACATGAGGCCACTGTATCCAAGGTTTCCGAGGATCAGTTGTTCTACCTGATGAGCCGCGGTCTCAGCGAAGCGGAAGCAACACAAATGATCGTTATGGGCTTCATCGAGCCGTTCACAAAAGAGCTGCCGATGGAGTATGCGGTTGAGATGAACCGTCTCATCAAGTTCGAGATGGAAGGCTCTATCGGTTAAATCCTTTATGTAGAGAAGGCGAACTTTTAAAGTTCGCCTTCTTTTTTTATAACGATCGGAATACTGTGATATTGTTATTGCGAGAGGACGATCTTAGATAGTCAGAGCTGATAGAAACGTCTGTGGAACTATAGGGCCCTCCATATAGATTCATCTTAATGGTAACGGTTGTATAACTACCGGTAGGAATGTTGACTCTGTAAACAGCGGTACCCGTTGTTTTTTTAAATGCAGCAGTTTTAACTTGGAAATTATAGTAGCCACCCGGAGGGATGATATGCGGGAGAGGGGGAGGCGACTCAAAATCTCCTGTCAATGAAATGGACTCCATGCTCAATGATGATATTTCGTTGTAGACGTTAAAGGAAACGCTCCCCGCTATTGAGATGTCATCCGGCTCGTTGCCAACAGAGTTGCCAAAGACTTGCGTAACGATAACAAGTAAAATAAATAAAACCAGAACGATACCGAGGTTTGAACCATTAAAAATTTCTACATTCTTTTGATCCATTCTGTTTGCTCCCACTTAAGAAGATTTATATGAATATTCTATGCGGAGGAAGTAGTTTTGCTCGTAGGCTTTAGTCTGTTTAAAAGATGGTATCTTTCAAGTGCTGATTAGAGATTATCTCGCAGGCCGTTAACCTGTGAAGGCTTACTTTTCGTGTATTTGATGTAGGTCAAAACGATAAAATAATAGAGGAGCCTGCCGAATGGCAGGCTCCTCTATTATTTTAAATTAGCGCTTTGAGGAAGCGAATAATTCCGCGACTCCTAGGGGATCAAAGTAGAGCGTAAACCGGTCAAGGACGACCATCTGACCGTATTTTTCCTGGTAGTGGACGATAGATTCCTTCAAAAACTCTTCGGTAACCTCCAAAAAATCGGCGATCTCAAAGGCATTGCGGCAGCCGCCGATATAAGCCCTCACCAGCTCGGACAAAGGAATGAGCTTTTCAAATCCCCAATTGCGGGCGCGCTTTTCTTGTTTGCGGTTCACCAGAGTGGACTGATCGGTAATATCCCCGGCTGAAGTGTAGTAATGGCCAAGCTCCTCCGCTAGGATGCAGGCCTTCTCCGATGAAGTCCGCAAACTCCGGCTCAGAAGAATCGCTTGAATCGCTTTTGTTTCGATGTATAGTCCCTTAATTTGGTCGGGAAGATCAGCTTGCTCGCTTAGCAGTACAGGCGTTTCCCGTAGCAAGCTCTCGTATTTGGACATAACCTCTCCCCTAGATTATTTTTTGGCTAATGCGATGCGCAGCGCCAGTTTGATTTGATCCAGCTCATGTCCGGATAACGGCCCTTCATGTCCAAGGCGATGTGCCGCCATCGTTAAAATCTGCTCCTCCGTCAGCTCATGTCCAATATCCTGCAGACTTTTGGGCGGGCCGGGCTTAATGATGCCGTTCAGCAAATAATCCGAGGTGACATCCAAAATCTCGGCCAGTTGGCTGAGCTTGTCGCTTGGAGGGGCGCTTTTGTCCCGCTCGTAACTGGATATATTGGCTTCCGTCATTTGAAGCTTTGCAGCTAGCTGCATTTGGGTCAAACCTCGTTTGATCCGGTATTCTCGAATCCTTTTGCCGAGCGACATCGTTGCATTCTCCCCCTTATTTCCCCATGAGTTAAGACAAACTATTGCTCAAATATAATTTGAGTGATATAGTAGATCTCAGATGATTTATTGCTATCGGACTCCTCGATTGCCAGATTGTTCAAGTGAAAGGCTGGATAATTGGCAGGGTAGGAAGCCGGACTCAAATTATTTTTTATTTTAATACCTATTATAAAAGAGAAGAACGCAAAGCGCAAGCTGATAACGGGAACATTTGTACTTGTTTATTTGTAATCAAAACTCAAATTTAATTTGAGTAAAGCTGACTATTTAATCAAAGGAGGAAGGAAATGATGTTAACAAGCGAAGTTTTAATCGGAGGCATCGGCTCCGCCCCGCGCAAACCGTTGGATGAGCTTATCGACGAGCTGAACAATAAACAGGTGGAGAGTCTGGTACATGACGCGGCCCGAAGATACCGCGAGCTCAAGCTGCAGATCAAGGTTCTCGGCAATTACTCCGTTGGTGCGGGACTGACCGTTAGCCGACTCAATCAGGAGGACCAGCTTCAGGATCTTCACCGGCGTCTACGGACGATGCCTTCCTATATGTACTTGAATAAACATGAGCAAAAACTGGAGACGATTGCTCACGCCTATATAGCAAAACATCCTGTTGGGACGAAAAGCCAATTGGCTGCTATCCCGCGTAAGGGATATGATCTGGAGGATGATCGGCTGCTGGGAGAGTTGAGAGGCAAGCTTGAGAAAGTCATTGAAGCCAGGGCCGGCAAAATGGGGGATTACGACTCCGTGCTGGAGAGAATGGCCAAGCTTCAGGAGCTGCAAGCCGAGCAGGAGCAACTCGAAGAGGCTATGGGCTTGCTGGAGGAACAAAAGGAAGGTTATGGCCGCTTGGTTCGGCTCTATTACTTTGAGAGGAGAACGGCAGAGGCATCCGCAATGTCGCTTTGCATCTCACGCCCTACCTTTTTTCGTTGGAAGCCGGCCGCGGCAAGGATGTTTTTCAGGATATTGGAGTGGCAAAGAGAGTAGGGTGGAGACTGCGGATAAATCAAGAGAAGAGGCTTGGTCGATGATGACCAGGCCTCTTCTCTTTTGCTTTATTTTACATTTTGAGCGGGTGCCGTTTATTGGCGGCTCTTTCTTTTATAAGCTGCAAAAGCCATAACAAATACAGCGTATAAGTGAAAAACGACACGATATAGGTCCAAAAAGGATAGGGGGTTTGAAAGCTGACCCACATGAAATAGAGGATCGCGGCGTAGCCAAACAGTCTTATCACATTGGACAGCAGGCAGTCCTTCTGCAGAAGCAGCGTTTGCCAAAACACGCCCTGCTGCGGTTCATTCATGACGGACACAAAGTAAAATTGCAAGTGAATGAGGGATTGGACGATGATGACCAGGATCAAAACGAATACAGCGACCAAGGCAAGGCCGCTTGCTTGATCTGCACCGTCTGGAACGGTAAAAGATTCCGACAACATAACCATTTTCAAGGCAGTATAACTATACGCAGCCGCAATCAGCAGTGACAGAGCGAAAAAACTAGATTTCTTCAAGTCCTTCCTCCTAATTTAATTTCCTCAATATGGAATTTAACATAACGCGTGAGACGATGTCGAGACGGAAATGAGACTTAGTTGAGTCTTTGGAGGCGTTTTGGCCGTGTTAAGATGCTAGTATCAGGAACGATGAAATACAGACATGAGCCGCCCGGCGACGGGCGGCTTTTGTTTTTCCTGATGCGCCGTGGAAGCTTGGCAGCCTATGGTCTGGAAGGGGAGACTCTAGACAATGATGACGATTGTCGGCAACACTTTGGCTGGAATTTCACGGGCGCCGCCGGGCTTAAACGGCTTGCTTGATCCTGTCTTTGGGACAGCGATGAAAGAATGGCTACGAAGGAGAATTTCTATGAGCGGAAATGCTCTATGGAAGCTGGAAGACCCCCGGCAGCTGCAAAAGCGCCTGTTGGAGCTGGAACGTGCGATGCCTGCAGAGCTGGAGAAGATGCTGCGTAAGGAAGCTGAGACCGCGATTTTCCGGGTTTCCTCCCGAATTCCGGAAGAGAAAAAGGAGCTTAGAGAGGGCTGGCAGATCAGCGGTATTCAAAGGACAGGCCAAACAATTTCGGTAGAAATTAGGCATCCTTCGCCGGAGGTCGCCAAACTTGAATATGGCTCTGACAAAGAACAACAGAAGGGGCGATTCATGCTGGCGTTGGCGCTTGCCGAGCTAGAGCGGGATTGGCCAAACCGCTTGGAGCAGAGCTTGAGCGCTATGCTGCTCGGAAGAAGCAAGGGAGGATAAGGCATGGACTTAAAAGCGGTAGTAGCCGTGATGCTGAGGCAGGAATTCCCCGAGTACCTCGTTCTAACAGCTGGATCTGACGCTGGAGCGACTCCGGGCACACCTTATATGGAGCTTACGGAGTTGTCGGGTTATCGACAGAGCATGCTTGGCCGGAGGTATAGACAGCGAGCGGCACTTCTTCTGCGTTGTGTTCCTGCTGCAAGCGGAAGTTCTGCAGCTCTGTTGCAGAGGCTTTACCTCGTGCTGGCTTCCTTTGCCCTTCCAGCGGGCGGATGGTTGAAAGGTAGCGGCATGAGCCATGAACTGGTTGATGGGGTGTTAATTTTCAAATGGAATACGGCTTATGAAGGCTTAGAAACGCAAGCGGAGCCGCCGCTAATGCAGAAACTAAACGAGGAGGTTGGGATCGATGAAACAAAATGATGAGGCCATTAATGGAAAACCGGAAAATCTGCTATCACAGCTAAATTTCTCAAAGGCTCAACTGCTGGAAAGCGGGTTATATCAGCTGCGTCGTGACCTGCTCAGTGCTTTGCTTGAGGATAACCACTTTTATAACAAATCGGAAGTTGATTCACTCATTGGGACTTATTTAAACAAGGAGGCCGTTTAATATGGCAGGAGGCAATTACACCGCTATGAACAAGGTAAGACCAGGTGTGTACATCAATTTTGCTACGGAAGGCGCGGCAGTCGCTCCCGGAGGACGGGGCACGATGGCGCTGGCGTTGCCGATGTCATGGGGCGAGCCGCATACGATGATGGTGATCGAGGCGGGAGAAGATACGCTGGATAAACTCGGGTTTTCTCAGGCAGATGCTGAGCTGGTGCTGGTCCGTGAGGCTTTGAAGCGGGCGAGACGACTGCTGCTATACCGCCTCAATACAGGTGTGCAGGCTAAAGTGACGGTCGGCGTCCTTACTGCAACAGCTAAATATCCGGGAGTGCGGGGCAACGCCATCAGTATGGCTATCGCTCCTAGCGTAGATGAATCGGGTGCATTCGAAGTAATCACCTATTTGAATGGCTCGGAGCGAGAGAAGCAAATCGTAACGACTGCCGAACAGTTGGAGGATAGCGACTGGATTAATTGGAGCGGCACTGGAGCGTTGACCGCATCGGCGGGAGCTCCGCTTGTCGGGGGAACAGATGATGCGGCGACGAACCAGAATTACTCAGACTTCTTGCAAGCGGCTGAGCTGCAAGAGTTCCATACTTTGGCTTATACCGGCACGGATACAGTTATGAAGGGGCTGTTTGCCGCTTTTGCTCGTCGTCTGCGTGTTGAAGAAGGTCGTAAAATCCAGGTGGTCATGGAAAATTACGCTGCGATCAATGATGAAGGGGTTATCAGTGTCAAAAATGGGGTCCGGCTGGAGGACGGTACGGTTCTGACCCCAGCGCAAGCGTCCGTATGGGTTGCCGGAGCTACGGCAGCGGCTGGAGCGGGGCAGTCGCTCACCTACTCGGCGTATGAAGGCGCTGTAGATGCGAATCCACGTCTGACCCATTCTGCGACTGTAGCGGCGCTTCAAGGAGGGGAGTTTCTGTTTACGGCCCGTGCCGGGTCAGTCGTTGTGGAACAGGATGTGAACTCCTATCATCAGCCGACTCCAGTGAAGGGTAAGCTTTTTGGTAAAAATCCGGTGCTTCGCGTATTGGATGGTCTTGCGAATGACTTCAAAAGTACGTTCGAAAGCCTCTATATCGGCAAAATCGGCAACAACGAGAACGGCAGGGCGCTGTTCCGCAAGGACTGCGTCAAGCTGATGGAGCAGTATGAGGCAATTGGAGCTATCCAGGGCTTTGATGCTGCCAAAGACTTGGAAGTTTCCCAAGGCGGCGAGCCCGATACGGTCATCGTTGCGGCGTCGGTACAGCCGGTTGATGCGATTGAAAAAATCTATATGAAAGTACAGGTGAAATAAGATGAGCTTTCTGAACGCAGGAGATACTCTTTCCGGACATTCCGGCACGGCATATGCCACGATTGATAACCAGAACATCGAGATGTTCTATGTGAAAAACCTTCGCGCTACGGCCAAGAAGAACAAGGCGGATATCAAAACGCTTGGTACTCGCAATACCCAGAAAAAAGCGACCGGCTGGGAAGGAACAGGCACGCTGACGATCTACTATGTCACTTCCAAATTCCGCGAGATGATGCAAGACTACATCAGAACTGGCGTGGATACGTACTTTGACATTCAGGTGACCAATGAAGATCCGGCTTCCACTATCGGCAAACAGGTCGTGACGCTGTTCGGCGTCAATTTGGACGAAGTCGTAATGGCTGCGCTGGACGTAGAGTCCGACGCTCTTGAAGAGGAAATTCCATTCACCTTCCACAATGTCAATATCGGCACAGCATTTAACGAACCGACTCCTCGTTAAACGAGTGTTGCTGCAGAGGGTTCGAGAAGTGTAGGTAGCGGAGATTTAAGTGCAATTTTAGCTGAATATGAAGCTTTTATAATTAATGGGCGGACGGAGCTGATATAGCTGACGGTCCGCCTTTTTATCCAAACTTAGGAGGAATTTACGATGTCTATGAAACTGTTTTTTGCCCAAAATGCTGTGCAATCGGAGCCGCAGGAAGTACTTGTATCGGATCGCTTTCTCGATGAATCGGGTCATCCAGCAGCCTGGAAGCTGCGTGCCATTTCGGAGGAACTGAACGAGGAACTTCGCGCTGCATCAATGAAACGAACGAAGGGCAAGGGTAGCCAAGGGATGCCCGAGCTTGATTACAACGCTTACTTGGGCCGTATGGTGGCAGCATGTATCGTTTACCCTGATCTGAATGACGCCGAACTGCAACAGTCCTATGGCGTAAGGGGCTCTGCATCGGTCGTTCGCAAAATGCTGCTCGCGGGCGAGTTTGCCAATCTGGCGGCCAAGGTGCAAGAGATCAATGGCTTCGATCGGGATGTCAGTGAGCTATCGGATGAAGTAAAAAACGACTAGAGGAGGGAGAAGGGGAGTGGAACTACGCTTACTTCGCCCTCAATGAATATGGCATTTTGCCATGGGATTTTGCTGAGCTGAACGTCAGGAAAAAAGCGGCGCTGATCGGCATGATCCGGGTTCGATTGGACTCGGAAAAACGGGCAAAGCTGCAAAGCGGCTCGCGCTCTGGGAAACGCTGATCGCAATCTGATAAGCGATTGGCGTTCTGTGAAGTGACGATCGGAACTTGGTAAGCACCCTAGCATTCAGGCAAGCGCGGATCGCGTTTTGTTCCACTCGGACTAGTTCGGGACAAAGTCTACGCTTGCTAGCTTGAAGAAAAGGGGAAGGAGGTTTTAATTATAGCAACTTTACAAGCGACGATTGTACTCTATGACCGATTTACATCAGGACTCGAGAAGGTGAACAAAACACTGGAGCGGACGAATGAGCTTAGCGACAACTTGAAACAAAAGCTCTCGACTCCGCTGAAACTGACGGTTCAAAGCGATTCGGCAATGAAAAAACTAAATGATCTGCAGACGAAGCTGAAGCAAATGAAAGACGCGGAAATGAATATTAAACTGAATACTTCTTCGGTTAACCGCGATACAAGCAAGCTTCGCAAACAAATTGGAAAAAGTTTAAGTGAAAAGCCCTTTGAGATTGGTGTCGAGGCTACTTCAGCTACTCCGGCAAATCAGAAATCCAGTACCGCATCGAAGCTGATTAATATTTTTGGCACAATTGGTCCCCTTGTGAGTGGGATTGGTGGCGTTTATAAGCTGGTTACGGCAATTAGTGCAGGCGGCGGGTTGAAAGGAACGCTGGCCTCGCTTGCCGGCGGAGGTGCAGCCGGTGCGGCACTCGGCGCTACAGCCGTGGGAGGACTCGCAGTCGCTGGCGGGGCGGCTGCAGCTGGCGGGGTTACCACAGCTGGTGCATCAGCAGGTGCGAAAGGGCTAGCAGGCGTTCAAACGCTACTAAGTGGTGTGACCTCAGCCTATAACGCTATCGCTCCGATATTCAAAAGCTCTGTTGGTCAAGCCATGAATCAGCAGGAAACGGTCGATCGTTTTGCGGTTGCGGCTGGAAGTGACACAGGCGGCCAAGCGATATTCGATGCAGTGAGCAAGCAAGCGTTAGCGAGCAATTATGCTCCGCAGGAGGCTCAACAGTCGGCTATGGAGTTAGTTCGTGTCACGACGGACCCGGCACAGCTTACGGCGCTGAATGGTTTGGCAATGCGGATGCAGAAGCTGAATCCTTCTGGAAGCCTGGCTGATTCGGCCGCATCACTCAAGGAATTTATGGGTGGAGACGCCTCTGCTTTGTTGGCAGGAATGGGATTAACCGACAAGCAGCTTCAGGACAGCGGTGCGTCGGCTGCAGTTGCCTCCGGTGACATGGATTCATTTTTGCGATCGATGGATAGCTTGCTCTCCGGACAAGGGATGAGCGAGGCTGACTTTGGCAAGCTGACCCAAACACCCGCAGGAAAAATGGAAGGTTTGCAGCAGCGGGCTCAATTCCAATTTGGCCAGGCTGGCATGCCCGCCATGGAGACGCTTATTCCGGTCATGGACAAGCTTATGGCGGCTTTTGATTCTGGAAAGTTCGAACCCTTTTTCAACATGCTTTCTGCCGGACTGATGCTGGTTGCCAAGCTTATTTCTGCGGCAGCGGATGCTGTTTTGTTCCTAATGGACCTCTTCTCCTCTAACGGTGATGTTATAACAAATGTGTTGACCGTTCTTGTTACGATGCTGTTACCACTGATGGCGTTCCTGCTGTGGAGCATGATTGCGCCGATTGTCATGATTGCTGCAGCTTGGCTAATGGCCAACTGGCCGATTCTGCTTGTTATTGCTGCCATTGGGCTGCTCGTGTATTGGCTGCTACAGACAGGCACTTCGGCAGGGCAAATTATCGGTTTTATCGTCGGCGCGTTTTATTATTTAGGGGCGTCAATTTATAACATGATCGCAGTAGTTTGGAACCTCTTCGCGACCTTTGCTGAGTTCCTTATCAATTTGTTCGTCGATCCGGTTTATGCGATACAGAAGCTATTTTACGATCTTGCGATGCTCTTCGGAGACAATCTCTATCAAATGCTCCTAGCAGCAGAAACCTTCGCTGGCGGGTTCATGAAGGTCATACTTCAGGCAGTAAATGGCATTATTGGCGGCGTAAACAAGCTCATGAGCGGAATCAGTAAGGTGTTCAATATTGATATAAAAGCCATTCAAGAGCTTGATACCGATAATCTCAATGTGCTCAGTGATTCACTCAAAGGAATGATGGACGGAATTGAGCCTCCTACATCAAGCAAGGATACGATCAAAATACCGAGATTGGGGTCAAAGAATGCAGCTGCAGCCTTTGGCGAGGGGTATAAGGATGGCAATGCTCTAACGAAGGACTTCACGGAAACATTGAAAGGCAAGGATGAATCCCTCAAGGATAAATTCAAGGGTGAAGATGATTTTAACGGCAAGGGCGGTGGCATGGAGGAAAAAACCAAAAACATGATGAATGGGATGGGCGGAACTTCTCCGGGCGGTAATATCGGTAATATCGGTAATATCGATAAAGTCGGTGAAGTCGGCAGCATCGGTGAAGAGGTCGATATTGGAAGCGAGGATCTTAAAGTAATGCGTGATCTCGCAGAGATGAAAGCCATTCAGAATTTCGTGACGCTTACGCCTACGGTACAGGTTACGACGGGGCCTGTAAGCAGTCAGGTGGATGTGGACGATGTCGTACGAAAAATTACGGGCACTATGAAACAAGAAATCGAGTCCTCCGCACAAGGAGTGTATGGATTCTGATTACTGCCAAGTTCAGGAATAGAGTTAACGTTGCAAATCTCTATACGGATGTGACGGATTGCGGAGAAACGCAGGAGGTAAGTCATGGCGATTGTTTATGAAAGGAAGAAACATAAACCAGTAGTGCTGCTGCCTCCCTTCATGATCAGGCTGGAGTTTAATAGCGGGGCGGAAGGCTGGTCGTTGCCAGTGCTGCCTGGCAAGCTCTCGATCCGCCGCAGTGGTGCTGGAAAAGGCTTTTCCATGATCGGTTCGGGAAGAATCTCGACCATTGAGAAACCTGAACTAGCAGAAATTGAATTTGAGAGTTTTTTTCCGGCGAATCCTCAGCCATTTATCCGTGAGGCGGTCCCTGAAGCGGTTCGTGAGAGGGCCCGTGAGACGGTTCCTAGGAGGGTCCGTGGGTCGGAAGTTAAAACACCAGCAGAGTATGTTGACGACATCAACCGTTGGATGAAGTCCGGTTACCCGCTGCGCTTTGTCTATGGGGGAAGCGGCGAAATAGGTCGACGCGGAGCGATCCGGTTGCCGATGTCGATCGTTTCGTTCGATCGCTGGGAAGAGGCGGGATCACCGGGAGATGTTTACTACAGCATCAAGCTGAAAGAATACATCTTTTATTCTCCAATTAAGATTCGGACCGCAGGAGAAGGCTCGAGTAAAATGGTTGCGGAGCCGTCCAAGCGAGCCGATCTCCGTGTACCGGCGAAGACGTATACCGTTGTAAAAGGCGATACACTTCTACGCATCAGCATGAAGCTGTATGACGGTGATAGCAGCCGCTGGCGCGAGATTCAAAAGTTGAACGGATTGTCTGATGCTGATTTGAAAAAGCTGAAGATCGGGCAGTTGCTCAAAGTACCGCCGCCAAAGGAGTGAGGCGATGCTGAAAATTGAGGTGGATAATCGGAACGGCCGATTATGGGATGTGACAGGAATGGTGTCGGATCTGAGCTGGAGGACATCACGAGCCGGAAAAGCCGGTACGTTGGAGTTTTCCATTGTGCGGAACCGCAGCTTGGAGCTGGACGAGCAGTTACCGCTCGCCTGCGGCAATGTCGTGCGTGTTTGGCATGGAGACAGGCGGTTGTTTTACGGGTTTATTTTCACCCTGGATGAGAATCAGGATCGGGTCATAAGTGTCAAGGCTCAGGATCAACTGCGTTATCTGCTCGAAACGGACACGTATGTGAAAGCGAATGTGACTGCTACGCAGGTTATTAAAGACCAAGCAATGGCGACAAAGAGCCCGTTAGGCCCAATTGCTGACACCGTTCATGTGATTCCGAAGTTCAGTCAGGATGGACAGAAGCGGCTTGATATGATTTTTAAAGCGCTGGATGACACGATGATGGCAAAAGGTCGATTGTATATCTTTTATGATGAAGCTGGCCAATTGGTACTACGGGATGTCATGGACATGAAGGCTGAAATCATTGTTGGTGACAACAGCTTGCTATATGGCTTCTCTTTGAGCCGCAGCATCGACAGTGAGACGTATAACCGCGTCAAGCTCGTCCGTGATAACAAGGAGACGGGGCGGCGGGATGTATATATTGAGCAGGATAGCGCATCAATTGCCCGCTGGGGCCAGCTGCAGTTCTATCAAAAAGTGGACGAGAAGCTGAATGAGGAGCAGATCAAGGAGATATCGCATCGTATCATGCAGCTGAAAAACCGCGAGCAGCGGAAGTTCAGCCTTGAGGCGCTTGGACATCCCGGTATTCGGGGCGGCTCAGTTGTGCAAGTGACGATCGAGCAGCTTGGACTGAATCGCAATTTTTTGGTAGAGGAATGCACTCATAATTACAAGGGACAGGAACACACGATGCAGCTTGAACTGCGCGTGTTTGACGGTCTGATCGAGGAATGAGGGAGGGATGGAAAATGAGCATTAATGATGCGGTCAAACAGATCGTAAAACACTCCTTCGAGGCGCAGCAGCTCACCAAGGCGATGTACGGCACAGTCAGCTCGGCAGAGCCGCTTGAGGTAACGATCGAGCAGCGCTTCACGATCACGGAGGAATTTCTCACGGTCCCGGAGCATTTGACTTCACAAGAGCTAGAGCTTGAAGGCAAACGGATCTTTCTGCGGAGGGGGCTGACCGTTGGTGACAAGCTGATTTTGCTGCGCTCGGAAGGTGGTAGTCCCTACGTGGTAATCGGGAGGCTGGAAACATGAGCTTGCCGGAAGGAGCGGCCGCTTTTGTCGCGGCACAGCAAGTTGATCAGCCGAGCCGGACGTACCGGCTGAATTTGGATGGACGGACGGGCGGCATGGTAGACGGTATGGAGGCGGTGCAGCAGTTCGTATTCAAGCAGCTGCAGACGGAACGCTGGGAGCATGATATTTATTCCGGACGCATCGGTCATGAGCTGCTGAGCTCTGATGCCGCCGGCGCCGTCGAAGAAGCGCTGCTAATCGATGAACGGATTTTGGCGATAGAGGATATGGAAATGAATCAGACCGGCGACGAGCTTACGCTTTCGTTTTCGGTCTTTTCGGTGTTTGGGTCTTTTCAGAGCGAGGTGAGCGTGGATGTATGAACATCAGACGTATTTAGCGATATTGGAACGAATGCTGGACCGGGTACCGGATGAGGTGGACAAGCGGGAGGGCAGCATCATCTTTGATGCTCTTGCGCCTGCCGCAGCTGAAATGGCAGGGTTCTATCAGGAGCTGGACATCCAGTATGGACTTTCCTTTGCGGACACAGCTACCGGCGAGTTTCTGACGCGAAGGGCCGCTGAACATGGAGTGAGGCGCAGACCGGCGTCAACATCGACTCGTATAGGGAAATTTTATGACTCGGCGGAGGCCCCGATGGAGGTATTGCTTGGATCACGCTTCGCTGCATCAGGAATTGCCTATGCAGTGCGCGAGCGTGAAGCCGCTGGTGTGTTTCGGCTGGAGGCGGAGACAGTCGGCTCAGTCGGCAATGTGTACTCAGGCATGTTGCTGCCGTTGGATTATATTCCGGGCTTGGCTCGTGCCGAGCTAACGGATGTTATTGTGCCGGGCGAAGAGGAGGAGACGGACAGCGAGCTCAGAGCCCGATTCGTACAAGCGGTGAATGAGCAGCCCTTCGGAGGGAATCTTGCGGATTATCGCGCCAAAATCGGCGGTTTGCCGGGGATAGGCGGCGTTAAGATTTACCCTGCATGGAATGGCGGCGGCACGGTAAAGGCCACGATTATCGGCAGTGATTATGAGCCGCCGAACACTGGTCTCGTGGAAGAGGTTCAGACGATAATCGATCCCGGGAAAACCGGGCAGGGAATTGGCATGGCCCCGATTGGCCATAAGGTTACGATTGCTCCGGCACTTCCGATCGCGATGAATATCGTGACGCAGCTCACTTTGCAGGCAGGGACGACTACCGCTCAGTTGGAAAGGGACGTGCGGACGGCGATAGAAGCTTATTTCTTGTCGCTTAGGCGCTCCTGGTCCGGGGAGGATCGGCTTGTCGTACGGATTTCCCAGCTGGAAACTCGTATTTTGAGCATTCCAGGCATTGCAGACATTACGGGAACAACTCTTAATGGCTCGCCTGTGAATGTTGAGTTACAAGCTGATGAGGTGCCAAAAGCAGGGACGGTGACGCTCCATGGCTGAACCGCTGCTGAGCCGACTGCCGGAATTTTATGGGGAGAGTAGGGAGTTTAAGGAGCTTTTGGCAGCGGAGGACGCCGAGATAACGGCGGCGGAGTCGGCGGTATTGCGCCTGCTGGAAGATCAATTTGTCATGACAGCGGGGCAAGAGGCTCTTCGCCGGCGTGAGCGAGTGCTGGGCATTTTGGCGGATGAAGTGGTCGAGACGCTGGCATTCCGCAGGATGCGGATCGTTAATCGTTACTCAACGAAGCCTCCTTTTACGCTGCGTTATTTGCAGGATCGGCTAGACTATCTGGCGGGTCCTGGAAGAGCACTGGCCGAGGTGGACCTGGATGATTACGTGCTGACCGTGTCGGCAGCGATTCAGGATGCTTCGCTGTTCCGCGAAGTGGAGCGGACGATCCAAGCTGTCAAACCTGCCAATCTCGTTTATGAGCAGCAGACCGCGGTTGCCGACACGCTGCTGTTACGTGAGAGTGTTCGTTATCATCCGCTTGCGAGGGAGACTCGGCTTGGAAGCTGGAAGCTGGGGGCGATTGCCTTTACCACTGAAGGAGAAGAGGTGATTGTGAAATGATTCCGGCTCTTTTCATGAATGATGTGGCCACCTATATCAACAACCGAATTGCTAGAGTCTCTCTTAATAGCGGCGCGTTATTACTGACGGATTTCACGGTGAAGCAGGCGAACGGCGGCGTTGTTGAGCTGCGTTACTATATTCCGGCAGGCCGTGTCAGGACGGTGAGCAAGATTGAGCTTCAAGACAGCAGCGGAGCGGTGTTGAGCAGCAATGCGGTCGATATTCCTGTTCTATCCGATACGCTGATGGTGCAGTCCATTACGCTACAGGAGGTATAACATTAGCATGGCAAAAACAAATTGGAAATTCAACGATGTGGTTACCGAAGCTGATATGAATCAGCTTGGCAGCGAGCTGAATGCCGCATCGGAGCATGTTGCGGTAACCTCGGGAGCGCATGGCGCGACTAGTGCGGCGACTGCGGGTGCGCTGATGCAGCGCGATGCGAGCGGTCGCGCGAAGGTCGCAGCGCCGGCGGCGGCGGATGATGTGGCGCGGCTCGATACGGTGACGGCTGCGGTTCAGCCTTTTTCGAATGAACTGGAGAAGGTTGCACCTGTTGTTCTAGCACTCACAGCAGGCCAGCAAACCGTTACTGTTCCAAGGGACACACCGTTGCGGATTAAGAGCATTAAAGGACGGACTCTTGCCAACTTATTGGGTAGGGTCGGTAATATGGACACAATAAGTAACTGGCCTGGCAGCAATATTACTGTTGCATCAGATGCAGTGAATTCCACTACGGGATCAACCGGCTTGAAGCTGACGCTGGGATCCGGCTCGCCTAAAACTTTTTATCTCCGAGGAGATACAGGATTGCTACCAAAGGTAAAAGTAGGTAAGTATTACATCGGAATCATGGATATTAAGAACAGCTCGCTATCTCCTGCTAACGTTAATTTGACAATCGGAACCGGCAGCTCCCGTTCTAATACCATTATTTCTAGCGAATTTACGGCTGTTTGGGCAAAATTCAACCCGACGGTAGATGCTGACTGCGGTATCCAGCTTTCCGTCAGCGGTGGTACAAGCGGTCAAGTGTTGTATGCAGACAGTGCTCGTATCTATGAGATTACTTCAGCTGAATACTCCGAACTGGATAGAATGACTCCCGGACAGATTTCAATAAAATATTGCTATATCGATGATATTAAAAACGTCAACGGCGTTTATATGCGCAAGATAGCCGCTCTAGCTGCTGATGATCAGTATGTGTTTTATCCGGACTGTCAGCTGGAATCCAGCTTAGACGGGATCACGTATGATGAGCTATATACGGATCAGACAGGGCAGGCGAGGGTGAAGCGGCAGTTTAAGTCGATGGATTTGACGGGGGATTTGGGATGGGAGTTTTCGGATACCAAGCTCGGATCAAAACAAGTACGCCTGCCAGTAAGCAATCAAGTTATTGATAGCGAGCGGGTTGTAAAGTATGATGGCAAGATTATCACGCACATCTTCCCTTACAGTGGTGCAGATCAAAGCTTCATGACGCAAGGTACAGACAATAAACTGTACCTATCAATTCCTGTTGCCGATTCCGGCTGGGGAGACAGCTACACGCCGACATTGGATGAGATCAAGGCGTATTTTTATGGGTGGAAGATGGGGTATGACAATGTCGGAGGTTTCGTCTCGCCTTATAACGGTTCAGGCGCGAAGCGTTGGCGGGCGCAGATCGGGGATACAAGCGGAGGCATAGCCTCAATGCCGATTACCATGGCCGGAGGCGGATATAAGCCTTATCACCTCCAATGTCAACTCGCCACACCTACCGACGAGCCTGTCCGCTCTGAGGGGGCTATCATGCTTGGCGAAGGAGCCAATAGACTTGAGATTGGCTATGGGGCTGTTGTACGAGAGCGGGCAAGACCATATCTTGTTGGAGCTCAGTATAATGTGGTCATCAACTCCACGTATGCTGGCCCTCCTGATGAGTCCTCTTCCAAACTGACTTATCGATCAGCTGAGATGATCGGTCTGTATCGTAATGGCAAAGAAGACCGGACTTGGAAACTTGAATCCTCGGCTGCCTTCGGTCAGGAGCGTTATAACACACTGGCAGCTAACTATGACCCATCCGCTGTCTACGAAGTCACCTATCTTGCTTTGGATACCTACCTGATCGGCATCCCTCCAACACAGATTAGCGCTGAGTATCCGACTAATCAGCGCTCTGTGACGGATGTTCTGACCAAGGCGGCAACGCAACTCGCAGGGCGCGTAGCTGTTCTGGAAAACGGTACGGCGCAGTCTAAGCAGCCGCAGTGGATTAACGCAACCCTTTTAAATGGATGGGTACCGTACACGGATTTATCAGCACAGTATCTAAAGTCGTCGGATGGACTTGTCTATATGAGAGGGTTAATCCAGGACGGAACTGCAACCTTTGGTACTACAATTCTCAGGCTGCCTGCTGGATTTCGGCCGGGGCGCACGTTGGTAATCAGCACAACGGCGAATAATGGAACCGAATATCGCCCTGCCGTCCTTAATCTATTTACTGATGGCCGTTTAATCATAGACACAGCAGGTAGCAAAGTTTTAAACCTGGACGGAATTGTATTCCGCGCCGAACAATAAGGAGGTCCAAATGAAAGAAGCCATAATCACAGACTTGAACGGCCTGTACGTTGATGTCGCCCTTGTGGACGACAACGAAACGGGCTATTTGCCATTGACCGCACCGGATGACCCATATGATAACGAGGCAGCGCCGATTACAGGCTATCGAGTTGCGCTGCCCGTCACGCCTGGCTTTTATCGCCCGCGTTTTGACCGAGAGGCTTATGATGCCCATCAAGCATCCATATCGGCTTATGTGGTCGCTAAAGCTACTTGGTTAGCAATACCGGAGGGTGAGCGAGGATCAGAGCCAGCAGCGCCCGCAGTACCACCATATTGGGTGGAGGGATTAGCGCCGGAGGATATCGCTGCGCTGCAGTCAACTCTGCCAGAGCCGACGCCGGAGCAGGTGCGCATTAGGCAGTTGGAGACGGACAACGCCGCGCTGCTGCTCAGTCAGGCCGAGACGGAAGGGCGGTTACAAAAATCGGAGCAGGATCATGCAGAACTTCTATTAGCGCTCGCGGAAAGAGGTGTCATTTAAAAAATGGACTGGTACTTTACGATTAAGCGTTACTACGATCTTGGCTGTTATACGGCAGCGCAGGTGCTGCGTTTTGCCGAGCTCGGCAAGCTTACGCTAGATCAAGCGGGGCAGATTACAGGAGCCAGGAATGAGCAATAGCGGCACACCAGCTCGAAAGGAGAATGACATGAGCAGACCCGAGGTACAGCTCCAGGCGATCGCATCCCAAGTGGTTAAGCTCGAGACGCTGCAGGAAGTCAACACCCGGGCACTCGGCGATGTGGCCACTGGTATCACACGTTTGATTGAAAGGCTGGAAAAGTCGGACGAAACCGCAAGAGAAGCCGCCCAGCGTGCTCGCGCCGCGCATCATCGGATAGATGAAATAAGAGCCAGCATCGACGGCATCAAGCAGGGCCAGCGCTGGCTCATTACAACTTCATTCACGCTCATTGGCCTGGCAGCTGTGCTGCTGGGCCTTATTGTTAAATTTATGGAATAAGGGGGGATAGTTATGGATGGATCTTTCATTCAAGGGCTTATCAAGCCGGAGCTGGCGGGCGTAGTCGCCGTGTGTTGGATCATCGGTTTCGGCCTGAAGCGCACTCCGAGGGTCGCGGATTGGATGCTTGTATATGCCGTAACAGCGGCGGGGATTCTATTCGTCTGTTTTTCACTCGGCTGGAGCGTCGACAGCGTCATTCAAGGTATTTTGTGCGGAGCGGTGGCTGTATATGGGAACCAGTTATTCAAGCAAACTACTCAAGCTTTGAAAAAGGAGGGCGGGGATGAATAAAGAGAATTATCCCATAGAGCGCCGATACATTCGCATTCGCAGCAATACCAGGCCTGGCACCCGACTTTCCGTCGGGAGCCCGGCTTTTTTTGTTGCTCATGATACGGGCAATCCAGGAGCATCTGCGGACGCTCATTTCCGCTATTTTGACCGTCAGGAGGACCGCATCGCATCGGCTCATGTTTTTATCGACGACCGCAATATAATAGAAATTATTCCAACGGGCACAGGGGCCGAACCGGCAGAAAAAGCTTATCATGTCGTCCGCAACACAACTTTAGATAATGAGCAGTTCGGATTCGATGCCAATGATGCTGCAATCGGTGTGGAGCTTTGTTACGGTGGTAATATCGATTTTGCTGCTGCTTATGACCGTTTTGCCTGGTATATGGCCCATTGCTGTAATAAATGGGGCAAACTTCCCTCCACCCATATCGTTAGTCATAAGCAATTGGATTCTTCGCGCAAGAGCGATTGTGAGCAATCGCTTGCATTGGGAGGGAGGACTTTCGGAGACTTGATCCGGGACGTTGCAGCAAAGATGAATAATCTTGTTATGGAATGTCCGGTGTCCAAGTCTGCAACGCTGCCGCTTGCAACATGTGACCATCTCATCCGCTCCTATGTCCAGCCGGCTTGGCACGAAAGGAAGACATCGGGCGATGCCGCAACTGCTGAACACTATGCTAGGCTGGCCGCTAATCTCCGTCGGGCAACAACGGCTGGGGCGGGCCTTGCCAAAAGCAACGCGCAGGAAGTGATTTATAATTGGCTCTCTCCGGCTTGGTTGCGGGCACGACAAGCGGGCCGCGATGCAAACCTCTACCATCGGATGGCTAATGAATTGAGAGCTTGTGCTGGGATTCCCGTAGAAAACCTCTGCTGAGGGACTGCTTTCTGTCTCCTCCGAACATATTAGTTACGGAATTAGAAATGACCTTCCCTTTGAAATTATGGTAAAATAAGGACACCCAATGAGGGGAGGAAAATCAATGACAACGATAATTCTCGGGTTAGGGATTGCGGGCATCTTTTTCGTGATTATGTTCCTTATTGCTGAAAGTTCAAGGAGAGGGACTCAGCGAGCCAGCATTCGAACGGGCAAAAATCCCAATAGAGTCCAGCGTGCTATTGCTCTCGTCAAGGCCAAGGAGGAGATCAGCGGTTGGACCGATCTTGGTGCATTACAGGAAGTGCCGCTGGCAAATACGGTGGCTTCTCTGGAGCGGGCAATACCCGGCGACTATACTCAACAGATCAAGCAGCGATATCTGACGGAGCATCCGAATGTTTCGGAGGATTATTTTGAGCTGTTGATGTTCGAGTTGAAGCGGTATTTCGTTCTTTGTTCGGTGCTAAAGAGTGTACCGATGTTTAGTGATGAGGTTGATGGAGTATGGCATGAAATGATTATGTACACTCGGGAGTACGAGCGCTTCGGGAAGGAGCTCCTGGGCGGTACGCTTCATCATGCGCCAGCAGCCGAGTCAACGCCGGATCCAGGCGGTCGTGCCTGGTTTGATCTGATTTACTCTCAACTGTTCCGGTTCCACGGCTTTACACAAGTCGCTTGGGGGCCGTTTTTCCGCAATGCAATTGATTCTGCCCGTTTGAATGAGCTGCAGTCGCTGTCAGAAGAGCAGCTGCGTCGAAGCTATTTCCGCGAAGACGCGGATGAGCAGCTTGTGAATTACCTGCTGGGCAGGCTGCGTCACCAACCGGATGAAGCTGGTTTCCAGAGCGAAGATAACTATCGCGCAGATGCTCTGAATGGCAAGCGATTCGATATGACGGATCCCGCATTTGGCGTCTATTTTGCTGGACTTATGGTTATGTACTCCATTTATAATCAAGATACGTACGCTATGGAAATGGAAAAGCAGCTACCACGTGATCCGAATATTGATAGCTCGCAAGCAGGCGGCTTTGTCGCTTCCGGCTGTGCTGGGGATGGCGGTAATGGAGACTCCTCCGGTACTAATAGCTGTTCCAGTGATGGCGGCAATTCAAGCAATAACAGCAGTTGTTCAAGCAGCAGTTGCTCCAGCGGCAGCAGTAGCTGTGGTGGGGGCGGCAGCAGTTGCGGAGGCGGGGGAAGTTAAGGTTAATCGCAAGGGCTGTTCCTGGGTCATAGTCAATGACCAGGGAACAGCCCTTTTGTACGTTCAGCCCTACATATAAATCAGTGTAATCTCCAAGTCGCGATTCAGGGACAAATCGATAAATTCTTCACCAATTTGAATCAGAGGACGGAAAAATTCAGTAGGATGAGTCATGATGATCGTACCCGTTTGCCCGGAGTCGAGCTCTACCTGTTTGCCAATAAAATTAGGAATCATATGACGGATAAACGTGTGAGTCGTCTGTGGGTCAAGCTCGTGGAAGCTCATCCGATACAGATCGCGCAACACGTACTGCAGATCGCGTTTCTCCTGGTAGGCGCGGGTCGAGATCATAGCACTATAAACATCGGCCACGGCGACAATTTTGGCAATAGGAGAAATCTCTTCGCCGTTGATTCCGTGGGGATAGCCAGTTCCATTCATCCGCTCATGATGCTGAAGTGCGGCTGTAGACAGGAAGGGATCATCATAAGTACTTAGAATAATTTCTTCTCCGTACAGCGTGTGGCGTTTGACCTCGCGATATTCTTCATCTGTAAGCTTTTCTGGCTTGTTCAGAATTTCATTCGGTATACGGCATTTGCCGATATCGTGGAGAAAGCCGGCTTTCCCAATGCGGGTTGCTTCCTCTTCGTTGTGTCCCATCCAGGCTGCCAGATAGTAAGATAACATACCTACTTGGACGGAATGCTGATAGGTATAATCATCCGTTGTGTTCAGCAGAAGCAGCATGGATACAACGTCTCGCTCCATTTGGAAGCTGGTCAACAAGGGTCCAAAGGTCTTATCCACATCTTCTTCCATGACCTTGCCTTCTTCAAATGCTTTACGGAACAAATTCCCGCATCCTTCGATCGCATTCTGATAGAGAGGTTGCATAGCAGGCAGCCACTTTGGCGAAAGGCCGGATTCAATCGTACGATGTTCGGCCACGGTCGACTTTGCTTCTGACTGTTCCATCTCAACATCAACATAGTCGATATTGTGTTGGGTCAGCTTGGAAATTTCGTAAGAAGTAAGGCGGGTTCCCTTGGCCATCACGTTCAACCCATAGTTGTTGAAGGCGTCGCTTGCTAACTGATCGCCATCTTTGAGCATGGAAATATGAACCCTCATGTTGCACCTCTGCAAGGTTATTCTTTTACGTCTAAAGGACTATCTCTAATGTATCTGCATTATACAAATATGGCAATAACAGACTTAAGAATAGTTCTATTAACCTATTATATCGGCATAAATGGCTTTAGCTTTAATAGCATCGTCTGTACCTTGAATGAGGGCTCTAGCATCTGGGAAAAAAACGGCGCTAATCTCCTCATCCCGAGCATACCGCAGTGAGTAAGGGGTAAGATGCAATTGGCCCGATCCGGCTAGGCGGGATGCCAGTACCTGCAGGTCAAGCGTTTGGGCCCGAGCAGGCCTTATCTGCACGGTTGATCTTCCACATAACAAGACGGTCTCATCCATTGACTCATCGAGAAAAGGGAATTCCCCGACCCCGCAGCAAGGGCAATCCGGCTGTTTGGTTCTTGCAAGCCCGAGTGGCATCCATGAATTTCGCCAAAGATCCAGCTGTAGCAGGCCAGCTCGTAATTGGCTGCGGTTGCCGGTCAGCCATTTGATCGCCTCCATCGCCTGTAGGGAGCCGACAACATCTACTAAAGGAGACAGCACGCCTGCAGTCTCGCAAGTATCCGTCAAACCAGCCGCGGGCGGCTCGGGAAACAGGCAGCGGTAGCAAGGAGTCTCGCCGGGGATGACGGTCATCGTCATCCCCCCGGCTCCGACAGCGCCGCCGTAAATCCACGGAATCTGCTGACGGACCGCGTAGTCATTAAGCAGGTAACGGGTATGAAAGTTATCGGTGCCGTCCAGAAGAATGTCTGCGCCATCCAGTAAACTGGAGGCATTGCCCCCATGTAGGTCCGCTGCATATGCTCGGATGTTGATGCTGCTATTGATCCGACGCAGCTTGTTCGCGGCGGCTTCTGCTTTGGGCAGTCCGCAACGAGCATCTTCTTCGTCGTACAGTAGCTGGCGCTGCAAGTTGCTCCATTCAACGATGTCCCGGTCGATCAGCCGAATCTCGCCAACTCCACTGCGTGCGAGATGCGAGGCTATCACACAGCCGAGAGCTCCAACTCCAACGATAGCTACTTTGCTAGAGCCTAGCCGTTCCTGGCCGTCCAAGCCGATTGGAGCGAAGCGAACTTGACGAATATACCGATTGTTGGGCCGATTGTTCTCATCTGTCCGGCCTTGCTTGCTGCCGGGAGCTCCGTGCTCTTGAGGATGAATCTGCTCCTGCTCATTCACGAACCTATCTTCCCTTCAGGGGGGTCTGTGTTCGCCGCCGCTACAGAGAGCTTCGCTACTGGTTCAGCTAGCTCGGCTAGAGGATTCCAAGGGCCGAGCTGATGGCCTTTCCACTCCGAACCGTCCTCCCAGATTTCTTTTTTCCAAATGGGTACAATCTGCTTCAAACGCTCGATGGCATAGCGACTCGCCTCGTAGGAGGCATCGCGATGTGGGCTCGATACGGCGATAACAACGCTCGCTTCGCCGACTTTGACAACGCCGATTCGGTGATGGATAGCGCTGTGCGTACCGGGCCAGCGCTGGTTCAATTCCTGGCCAATTTGCTCCAGGGTGCGCAGCGCCATTGGTTCATAAGCCTCGTATTCAAGATGAACTGTGCGCTGTCCGCCTGTCCACTCGCGTGTTGTTCCGATAAAAACTAGCGCAGCCCCATGATTGCTATGCTCGATGAGCGATGCGACTGCCGCGGCATCGATAGGCTCGGCGGAAATTCGGTAGGCCGGGAGCGAGCTTGTCTCTGAATTGCCCATGCCGTCACCACCTGATACGGGTGGGAGTAGAGCAAGCGTATCGTGGCAGCTGACGGATTCCGTATCCGCCGCGTAGGATTCATTGCGTGCTGCGAAGCACACTGCAAGCAGTCCAGAATGCTCGGGATAAGCCTCGATCAGGGCGGTTTTTAGCTCGCCAACGCTCATTTCGGAGCGCTCCAGACGAAGCTCGACCTGAGACGTTCCGAGGCGCTCCGGCAGGCCGGCGAACAGTGCGATGCTCCAGATGTAATGCATGGCAGATAACCTCACTTGTCCCGCTCGGGTATTTGGTTCCAGCATATCATAAGTGTTTCAAAAATGATAAACTTTAGAGGCAAGTATACAGCTTCACCGTCCATGAGACGGTGGAAGTATACGCAGGGAATACGAGAGAGATAACGGTAGGGAAATCCGCTCTAGTAGGAGAGTATACGCAGGGAATACGAGAGAGATAACGATAGGGAAATCCGTTTTATATAGGTTGAACTAGGAGGAGGGGCTGCTATGTTGAGCGACCGTTTTGGCAGAGTTCATGATTATCTTCGCATCTCGGTGACGGATCGCTGCAATTTGCGCTGTCTCTATTGCATGCCAGAGGAGGGCATGGAATTTGCGGACTCCTCGGAGCTACTCAGCTATGACCAGATCGTCGAAGTTGTTGAAGCTGCAGCGGAGCTTGGCTTCAAACGGCTGAGGATTACAGGCGGCGAGCCGCTAGTGCGTCCTGGTCTGGACGGTCTTATACGCCGATTGAAGGCGACATCGGGCATAGAGGAAATCTCTCTCACAACAAACGGGATTCTGCTAGCGAGGCAGGCTCGAGCGCTCCGCGAGGCCGGTCTAGATCGGGTCAACATCAGTCTGGATACGCTTGATGCTTCGCGTTTTCGCATGATAGCTCGCAGGGGTGGGCTCGAGCAGGTGATGGCCGGCATTCAGGCGGCTGGCGAGGCGGGACTTGGCCCGATCAAGCTGAATTGTGTACTGCTGAAGGGAATCAATGAGGATGAGGTCAAAAGCTTTCTGCGTTTGTCGATTGATCATCCTTTGCATATACGCTTTATTGAATACATGCCGATCGGCCATGCCGACGAGCAATGGCGCCGCTCTTATTTACCGCTGAGCAGCGTCATGGATGCAGCTAAGGAATTGGGATTGCCGATGGCGCCGCTAAGCTCCATGGCGGGCAATGGGCCTTCGGAAAATTGGGCTTTCGAGGGAGCAACCGGCTCCTTTGGGTTGATTCATCCTGTTAGCGACCGCTTTTGTGCGAGCTGCAACCGACTCCGACTGACCGCCGATGGCAATCTGCAGCCTTGTCTATACTGGGTAGACGAGCTGAACGTTAAGCCAGCACTGGGCAACCGGAAGGAACTGCAAGAACTGTTCCGGCGCGCCGCCGACATTAAGCCTGAGAATCATGATATGGCGGCAAAGCTACATGACAATGCTCTAAGCCACACCCCGACTTCCCGGCGTATGTCGCAAATCGGCGGATAAAGGCGAAGAGTCGCGCAGCGAGCCTTACAGTGAAAATTCTATTTTCAGCTTACAGAAGATATAAGTCGCAGGCGATTGGTGAACCAGTCGATTGCTTGCGCCGATTCATGGTCTGGAGGGAGCAAATGGAGCAAATGGAGCATATGGAACAAATGGACACAAAGGGCTGGAAGCCTCAGCTTGTGCTGCTTCACAGCAATGATGTACATAGCCGACTGGAGGAAGCAGCCCGGATTTCTTCCTGTGTAGCGGATAAACGACGTCTGTACGGCGAGAGTCGTGTATTGTACGTCGATATTGGTGACCATCTGGATCGGATGCGCCAGGAGACGGAGGGCACGGGAGGCAGTGTTAACATGGCTTTATTGAGCGAGGCGGGCTGCGAAGCGGCCATACCTGGCAACAATGAAGGTCTCACTTTCACAAAGGACGAGCTTGCCCGGTTGTACGGACACGAAGCGAGGTTCCCGGTGCTTTGCTGCAATATGTTGGATGCGGAAACAGGCGAGCTCCCAGAATGGCTGCTTCCAAGCACAGTAATTGTCAAAAATGGGCTCCGCATCGCTTTGATCGGGGCAACGGCTTCTTATCCGGCTTTTTATGAGCTGCTGGGCTGGACGGTAAATGATCCGACGGATGCGGTGAGAGAACAGGTAGCTCTGCTGCGCGATGCTGCAGATGCGGTCATTCTCCTATCCCATCTCGGTTTGCCGACAGACCGCCGACTAGCTGAGGAAATCCCTGGTATCGATATTATTCTGGGGGGCCATACCCATCATCTCTTGGAGGAGCCCGAGCTTGTCGGTGATACATTGCTCTGTGGAGCTGGCAAGTTCGGTGAGCGGCTGGGTCTAGTTGAACTGGCGATTGAGGAAGCGACGGGTATGCTGCTCAAAAGAGGCTCACTGCTTCCGCTCGCTTCCTGGCCGATGGGGGAAGGAGCGGAATCGTTGCTTCGCGAGCATGGAGAGACGGCTCGGCGGGAACTGTCTCGCCCCGTGGCCAAGCTGAGCCGGGCATTACCGCTTGATGAGGAACGGGAATCGCCGCTTGCGAATCTGCTCGCCGCAGGCGTGAAGGAGTGGACAGGCGCGGACATCGGCATCGTCAATGCCGGTCAACTGCTCGGCAGCTTGCCGGTGGGAGAGATCAGTGAAGGATTGCTCCACTCGCTCTGCCCTTCACCAATTAATCCATGCCGGATGAAGCTTCGGGGGAGTCTCATCCGCGAAGCGCTAGAGCAGTCGCTGCTCCCGGAATTCATTGGCAAGGAACTACGTGGCTTCGGCTTTCGCGGTACGATACTGGGCACTCTCGCGGTGGACGGTTTGCGCATCAAATGGGATCCCCAGCGTGAGCCAGGCCGGAAAATTCTAGCCATTGAGTATCGGGGAGCGGAGCTGGATGATGGGCTCGATTACTCGGTCGGTACGCTGGACATGTTTACCTTCGGGGCGGGGTACTTGCCGCTCAAAGGGGGGACCGACATCCAATACTTCTTGCCAGAATTCATCCGCCAGGTGCTGGCTGTCGAACTGAATAAGCCGCATGCGCTGGAGAGTTGTTTCATCCCCCGTTATGGGATGACGGAAACGCCTGTCGAATAAAGAGATAATGTGGCGAAACCTGCCCTCGAAACTAATTTTTCTCCTTCGAAATGACGATAAAGGATAAGATACAATTCGTTAGCAGGGGAGCGACCCGTTGATGATACTCATGCCCCTAAGCATGTGTCGGCCCGGGATGAGGCTGGCCAGGAAAGTCCTTTCTGGGGAGGGCCTCGTACTTCTCGGAGAAAATATGGAATTGACGGCAAGAATCATTGTCAGGCTGCATGAGTGCCATATTAATTTCCTTTATATTCAGGATGAGGCGACCAGGGATATTGAGGTGCGTGAGCTGATCAGCGAGGATACGATGAGAGTGGCCATGACGGAGATCCGTAGCAGCTTCAGCCAAATGTTGGACAGTCCTGTTCGTAGACGCGGCGCCGCTTACCCCTTCGTAGGCTCCCAGCTCCGCGACGTGATGAATCGGGTTATCGACGATCTGTCCGCTCATAAGGAATCCGTCGTCATGCTGATGAATATGGCAAGTGTGGACAATTATCTTTATCAGCACTCGCTTAATGTTTGCGTGTATACAACTATGCTTGGCATCAACTACGGCTACTCTCGGAATGAGCTGACCACGTTGGGCATGGGCGCCCTGCTGCATGACATTGGGAAAACATGCATTCCAGTTGAACTACTTAAGAAGCCGGGATTACTGACACCGCATGAATATGAAGAAATGAAGCGCCATACCCAGTACGGATACGATATTTTACGGCGGGAGGCAGGAATACCTGCACTAGCCGCTCTGTGCGCATTGCAGCATCATGAACGTTTGGACGGAAGCGGTTATCCCTTCGGTCAAAAGGGCAAGGAAATTCATGAATTTTCCAAATGGATTGGAATGGTCGACTCCTACGATGCGATGACGACCAACCGAATCTACCGGGAGCCAATGCTGCCGCATCAGGCGGTCGAAGCGCTATATGCCGGAACCGGCACGCAGTATGAACAGTCGATGGTACAGCTATTTCGGGATAAAGTAGCCATCTATCCTGTTGGGATGACCGTTCGTCTGCAGACTGGAGAGGTTGGCGTCGTGGTTGATGTCCGGGCCGATTGTCCGCATCGCCCGGTCGTGAGGGTGCTGCAGGATGATGGTGGGATACGGCTGAGGGCTCCCTATGAGATTGACATGTCGCTGCAGTTGACCAGTATGATTGCCAGCGTCAATGGAGATCATGTGGAAGAACGGGGAGTTATTGCATTAACTTAAAGACGAGTGATATGCAAGGAATCAAGGAGCCGCGAGGCTCTTTTTTAATTCCATAAGGATAATGAATCTCTCTCAACGCTACTATTATTCAAGAGAATCGTTTGATTACCCGTTGAAGGGGCAGTACAATAAAATTATGTGTTTCATCATCAAACGATAAGGTGCTGTATAGAATGAATCCCGAATTGACGCTACACCAGCCGTTGCCGCCTCTCTCGCCTGACAATGATCCTTGGGAACCGCTGGAGAGCCTGAAGCGCTTTGGCCGCCATGCTTTGACGAGTGTGGAGTTCACGGTAACCAATCTTTGCAATATGCGCTGCGAGCATTGCGCCGTAGGAGATACACTGACAATGCGCGAAGGAGATAAGCTGCCGCTGTCGCTCCTACTTTCTCGACTGGATGAAGTTGAACAGCTTCAGACGATCAGCATTACCGGCGGAGAGCCCTCCTACTCGGAGCGCACCGTCCGCGAATACATCGTTCCCATTCTTCAATACGCCCGCAGCAGGGGCATTCGCTCCCAGCTCAATTCCAATGTTACGTTGGATTACAGCCGGTACGAGCTTATCGCACCCTATTTGGACGTGATGCATATTTCGTTCAACTACACTTCTGCAGATGATTTCCATGAGGTGGGCTTTGCTCGCTCCGGTCACTCCGTGCCGCGCACGGCCGCTGTTCGGATGTACGAGCGCATGATCGACAATGCTCGTCGTCTCAGCGAAGCTGGCGTACTCGTGTCGGCGGAGTCTATGATCAACTTCCGCACCCATCGCAGAATGCCTGAAATTCATCGCCTGATCAAGGAAATGGGCTGCGCGAGACATGAGGTTCATCCGATGTATCCAAGCGCCTGGGCTGGCAATCTTCCTGCGATCAGCAAAGACGAGATGCGCATAGCGGTGGCGGAGCTGCTTGATAATCGCGACCCGGAGATGTGGATGCTGTTCGGAACGCTTCCTTTCTACTCCTGCAGTTCGGATGTGGAAGACAGAGAGCTGTTAGCCAGGCTGAAAAGGGAACCGCGCGTAACGGTTCGCAACGATCCCGATGGACGCAATCGGCTCAATGTGAATCTGTTCACCGGCGAGGTTTTTGTGACCGACTTCAGCGACATCCCTGCCTTCGGCAATATTGAAGAAGAGCGTCTGGATGATATATTTTCCCGCTGGCTTGACCATCCTCTCAGTCGCAGTGTGAACTGCCATTGTCCGGCTGCTGCCTGCTGCGGCCCGAACTTACTCGTCAAGCAAATGTACTACGAGGATGTCGATTTCCTGAAGCAGCGGGCTGTGCTTTAAGCCTGAACACCAGAATGGGACCGGTGCTCAACATTTAATAAGGTCTGTTTATTCCACTGTGTGAGGGTAAAATGGAACGGATATCCGCGGTTAGGCAAGAAAATGGATCTTCGCGAATAGATATTAAAGCAGCGGAGTGCCAGCGCCTGCGGATGCCGTGCGTGGGCTTTTACCGGAATCCCGAAGCAACTGCAGGTCGGGACGAGTCGGAAGCGGGAGATTCGTGCCGCGAGCTATAGAGAGAGCCGAATAGAGGCATACCGGGGGAAGTTACCGGTGGAGCCTATAGGGGGATCTGCGGGGACTGCAGCCCCGGGGGAGAAATTTAAATGTCGGTCAAATCACTTGTTTTTGTAGCTGTCGGATTGATGCTGTTGTACTTGAGCTTTACGGTGGGGGCTCCGTTCCTGCTTGCGCTGATCGTCGCCATCTTTCTTGAGCCTGTGAACCAGCTACTGATGAAAAGGGCAAGAGTAAACCGGATCGTAGCCGTAATTATCAGTTGCACCTTATTTACGCTGCTGCTGCTTGCGCTTGCTACGGGCATCGGCTTCAAGCTGACTGCTGAGCTGATCGCTTTCTGGAACCGTGCGCCGGCGATGGCGTCGGATGCCAATGTTTTTTTACTTGGCCTGATCGACAATGCCAAAGAGCTTTATACACATATTCCGCCGGATTCGGCCGTCCAACTGGAGAAAGCGCTGAACGGGCTGGTCAGCTCGCTGACAGGAATGGTAACGGCGTTGTCACGCACGATCGTGAACTTCGCCTCGGGCTTGCCGGGCATGTTCATTTTCTCGATTGTGTTCATTGTGGCGGTTTATATGTTCAGCTTCAGCTTGAACACGATGAGAGCTTCGTTCCTCTCGCTCTTCCATGAGGAGTCCCGACCTCAAGTAGGCGCGGTGCTCGACAATCTGAAAAATTCCGTATTTGGCTTCCTGCGCTCACAGCTGCTGCTTAGCCTCGTAACTTATGTCATTACGCTGATAGGCTTGGTAAGCATGAGAGTCGATTACGCGATGGCGATTGCTTTGCTCGTTGTTATCGTTGATATTTTGCCGATTCTCGGTACAGGCTCGGTACTCGTCCCTTGGGCGGCATACATGCTGCTCACTGGCCATCCCGGCACAGCCATTGGACTTGTGCTGCTGTTTATCATCATCACGGTCGTCCGGCGCATCATCGAGCCCAAGATTTTGGGAGATTCGGTCGGCATCGGCGCTATATCGGCATTGATCAGCCTTTATGTCGGCTTCAAGCTCGTCGGTGTCATCGGCGTGTTCCTCGGGCCGCTCGTTGTCATCATCTATATGGCTGCGCGTAAGGCTGGTTTGTTCCAGTTAAAAATTCGGTTGTAGTGTCCGTCAGATTCATCCATAGCAAAAACGCTCCCCATGCTGCTTAAAAGCGGCGTGGGGAGCGTTTTTTTGTTTATGCCGATAAATTGGGAATTTCGATCATGGATTCTTTTAAGTGCGTGTTCAAAAAGGTCGCCAATGGGCACCGAGAAGGTTGTATGAACCAGAAGAAGGAGGTTGGCAAACCTAGATGAGCACCGGACTTCGAAGGTGAATACAAGATTCGATTTCGAGTTCGCCTCCTGGTTTACTTCGTGATCAATGGTAGCCTTATTGAACTACCTCTTTAACGGTACTCGGAACAGCTAGCTGGCTTGCCCGCATCCATCACTTCTACGAGATACCTCCAGCAATCTGGCTGTGATCCGTCAAGATCATAAAAACTATAATCTTTGGCAAGCTCGCCGCTTGATACAGATTGACCGTTCCACCTGGAAACCTCCGGATCTCCGGCTAACGCAGCAACGGCGCGCCCTATAAAACGAGGCGATTCCGAAATCGCGAAATGAGGTTCTTCCAAAGTGGCGTCACGCCAGTTTTCTTCCTTGACGCCAAAGTGCTGGAGCATGATTTCAGAGCGCATCCAGCCTGGAGTCACTGCTATTGCCGTGCAATTGTAAGGTTTTAGCTCATGGGCTAAAGACTGAGCCATCCGAATGACGGACGATTTGGCCAGATCGTAGAACATAGATAAGCGGTAGTTTTGATCATTGTAGTCTGCCGTTCCGTCGGTTATCTCGACAACTAGTCCATTTGGGTTTTGAATTAACAAAGGAAGTGCAAAATGACTGGTGATGATATGTGTGTCAATTGCAAGCCGAAGCATACGAAATCCTTGTTCAAGGGAGTGCTCCCACACGGGCACAAACTGCTTCAAATCTTCACCGCCCCAAACATCGTTGACCAGAATATCCAGTCGTCCCTGTTCCTTCTCGATGCGGGCGATTAAAGCTTTAACCTGATCCGGGTCGAGATGATCCACCTGAACCGCAATTCCTTGACCACCTGCATCATTTACAAGTTCGGCGGTTTCTTCAATCGTTTCAGGACGATTGTATTCGGAGCGCTGTGCTCGTGTTGTGCGTCCGGTCACATAAACCGTCGCTCCAGCCGCTCCTAATTCAACAGCAATTCCTCTGCCAGCGCCGCGTGTTGCACCTGCCACCAAAGCTACTTTCCCCGTTAAAGGTTTCATGTTCGGCTTCCCCTCCTTAGTTCTATCACTGATTGTAGACGATCATTATGACACCTTATGTCATATTGTTAGCAGCTCAGATGTCTTTTTAACCATGAGAGAACGAGGGGCTGTCGGGTTCTGAACTCAAATCTGCATATGTCGCCGATCCTGCCCGGTACGAGCGCGCGCGATCGCGAATGGAAGATAGAGCGCCAAGAAAATAAGCAGCGCTGCAGCTTCCAAAGAGAGGATATACCACGGATAAGGTCCGAGGAAGTCCAGCATAGAAGCGGTAGGCGGCTTGCGTGCCAGGAACATGTAATTGGCGCCGCTTAAGCGGTTGACCGCAAAGACGATGGCCGCAATGACATTGAGTGCAATCCAGGCAGTAAACACAGAACGAAGTGTCGGGCGGAAGCCTTCGACCCAGACCATGTAAAGAGCGGATAAGATCAGCAGCCCGTGAGCGGCAAAAAATTCAAGAAAGCGGAAATGAGGAAAAGCATAACCGAGGGCAGGTGTAGCCAGTGCTTGGAGCGCACCCCCGATGGCTGTGAAATAGACGATGTGGAACAGGAAACGGCTACGCAGCAACAGCATGGGGATAGAGAGGTAGAGCGAGATGCTGCATAGCTCAAAAGGAAGTGTGGAGGATGCTTGGAAAATTCCGTTGCGGAAATACCAGATATTTAGCAGAATCTCACAGACGGCAAGCAGCGCTGCGAGTACAAGTCTGCCGGCTGCGGGCTTGCTCCGCGCCAGTGGTCTACGGAATAGATAAAGCAGCACGACAGCGGCGGTAATTAATCCAAGGCTGAGCAGATGGGACGGACTGAACAGAATGAAGCGTTCGGTAACTTCAGATTGAAACATGACACCCCTACCTTCCATTTTTGTCTCTGTGCGGACGGATTAGCGACAACTTCGCCATATTGGTTTTAAGTCCTTTTTTTTGCAGAAGAATCCCCATTAGCACTGCAAATCCAGGCCGGAGAACGCAGGCTGCTTAAGAAAAGGCTAAGAATTGTAGCCGGTTAACGTTAAGAACTGCTTGTTAATATGAAAAAAAGGAGGCGGAGCAATGCCATTTAGCATTATGAGACGCAAGTTTTTATATGTCATGGCCTCCTCAATGTTGCTGGGCGGAGTGGGCGGAATTATTTTTATGGAGTCTGTCACTGCGCTCTCCTCCAAGCCAGCGTCAGGCTCCATCACCGGAGTGTTGGCAAGAGCTCTCATTCAATCTGTAGGTATCCGTCCGGCTGGACTGCTCGTTGTATTAGGTCTTTCAAGTCTGTTGTTCTGGTGGCGGTCTGCCAAAATAGAGGAACAAATGAGGGCTAACGAAGTCGAGCCTGAGTTGGACTCCGAACAAAAGGAAGGGCAGTATTCAGTCCATGAGCCAGCAGGAAAAGCGGTCGATCAGCCCGTAAACGAGGAGCTGATGAGAGCACTACAGCGGACTCTTGAGCTGATGCGGGAGCAGACGCACCAGAGAGAAGGAAGGAAATGAGCGGGAAAACGCGTGTTTCAGCTGAGCCGCGAAGGGCAGCAGGAGCTTTGGCAACGGTTCCTGATGGGGGCGCTGCTTATGTCACCGCCGGTCGGCGGGGCCGTTTCCGGTTGAAAAATATATTTTTCTGGCTGTATGATGCGACGGTTATATGCACCTTGGCAGCCCTGCTGCTGGCATTTTGCCTATATGCAACAGGAGAATGGCTGACCCGCGACGGCCCGGAGCCGGATCGCCTCTCATCGTTTGAAACCGTTGTGATCGACCGTTATGGCAAGCGGGCTGGCTTGCTCCAACAGCCGGGACAGGGGACTCGGGAAGCAGCAACGGCAGATGAGCTGACGCCGCTTCTGAAAGCTGCATTCGTGGCAGTTGAGGACAAACGTTTTTACGAGCATGCTGGGGTAGATGTGAAAGCGATTGTGAGAGCAGCCGGTACGAATGCTGCGGCAGGCCGAGTCAGGCAGGGCGGCAGCACCATTACGCAGCAACTGGCCCGTACGCTGTATTTATCCAACGACAGAACCTGGGTACGCAAAGGATTGGAGCTGTCAGCAGCGCTTGCTCTAGAGCGCAAGCATTCGAAGGAAGAGCTGTTGGCCGGATATTTGAACGAGGTCTACATGGGCAAACAGCTATATGGGATCAAGGCTGCGGCCAAATTTTATTTCGGCGTGAAAAGCCTTGAACAGCTTAAGCTGTGGCAAATAGCGACTTTAGCTGGAATTCCGAAAGGTCCCGCGTTGTACAATCCGCTTGATCAGCCTGCGCAAAGCTCCGAAAGACGGTTAGTTGTACTGAAGTTGATGAGGAGCCAGGGACTGATTTCAGCGCAGGAGCTGCAAGAGGCAGCCAAAGTTCGTTATTCTCCGCCTGCCTCCAATTCTTCGAAGGAAGTGAGACTGTCGTCAGCTCTGCTGGATACGCTGATGAAGGAGGCGAGCCGGCTGACCAAGCTGTCTCGCGACGAGCTGATGAAGGAAGGACTTACCATATCGACCGGTTGGGACCCGGCTGCACAGGCGCAGTTGGACAAAGTTTTTGCCGATGAAAAGGCATTCCCGCGCAGCGCATCCGGCAAGCCGGTTCAGGCTGCAGCGGTGCTGCTGGACAATGAAAGCGCAGAGATTCGCGCGCTTGCCGGAGGACGCGGAAGCGGTGCGACAGGGCTGAACCGTGCACTCGCCAGGCGACAGCCCGGCTCGATGATCAAGCCTCTTGCTGTGTATGGGCCTGCTCTGGAATCCGGGAAGTATTCGCCGGACAGCCTGCTTGAAGATCAGGCGGCTAATTATAGCGGGTATAAACCGAAGAACCTCAGTGGACGATACAGCGGCCGAATGATGATGAGAGAGGCGTTGCAGAAGTCAACTAACGCTCCGGCGGTATGGCTGCTGGACCAGATTGGCATGAAAGCTTCGCTGGCTTTTATGGAGCGGGTCGGGATTCAAACGGAAAGGGATGACCGCCATCTGGCGCTTGCTCTAGGCGGTTGGACACGCGGAATTACGCCGCTTGAGGCTGCACAAGCATTCCGTGCATTTGCTGCCGGAGGCTTTTACCGGGAAGGGCATCTGATCACCTCGATCCGGGATCGGAGCGGCAAGCTGCTTTATGAGGCGAAGAGCAAGGAAACCAAAGCGATGTCCCAGACCACCGCGGCTCGAATGAATGACATGTTGCTGCAGGTCGTTCGGGAAGGTACAGGGCGGCAGGCAGGAGTCGGGGGGCTGCAGGCAGCAGGCAAAACCGGCACAACACAGCTGCCGGGCGCTCCGGCCGAAGCAGCGCGCGATGCCTGGTTCGCCGGATATACCGGCAACCGAACTCTGGCGGTGTGGATTGGACTAGACAGCAGTTCAGAGGACTATATGATTGCTACCGGCGCGGATGCCGCTCGCGTGTTTCGGCTTGTGATGGATTGAGTTTGATGGTAGTTGAGGAGCAGCCGCAATTGCTTATTCAGCAGGAGATTCTGTTTATTCTATCGAAGTTTATATATAATTGAGAATAAAGAACGACTGTCTAATTCACAAAATTTACATCGAGAAGGTGGTTGTATGGAGAATGATGTTTCAATAGAAAATTTAAAAATAGAAATTACAAGTGAAGATACAGAAAGTATAAGGCCGATTGAAGAAGTGATTTCCGATTTCAAAATTTATTTGCCTGAACTAACGAGCGATATTAAAGACTTGTTGCTAATGAATAATAAAGAATTTAAAAGAAGAATGATTTATTTTATGAATAAGTTCGTTTTTTTTATGGATACTTCTAATTGGAATGAGCAAAGTGTTTTCATAGAAAATTTATTATCTATTCTAAATCGATATACACTGGGGCGACGTCGCCAGTTGCATATTTCTTATAAATTTGACTTTTATGGTGTTGACGATGAAATATTCAGAAAAAAAATCAAACTCCCGATAGATAATGGAAACTTAACAAATGTAGTTCCTGACGTACTAGGCTTTACTGTAGAATATAAAATGGAAACTTTCGATATTTGGATCCATGATAAAGCTCCTCATGACGAATTTTTAACTATACAAGTTCAATTTAATAAGGGCTTTGGAGAGATTGATAATATTCAGTGCAGTATCGATGATGTAGTTAAAAATTTCCCGCAAGAAATGAAAGTTTACTTGGACAAGTTTTTTATTAAATAGGTTCAGGGGATATGAACATGACAATAGCCAATAAGACATTCCAAAAAAGAATTATTGAGAGCCAGGCGAATTTTGGTGTCACAATGCTAATGAATTATAGACTATCCCTTATTCAAACTGATGAGGATCAATTAAGAGCACAGACAGATTTTTTGAATATTTTACATCAAGATAGTATAAAATTGATCGATGAGCCCAATCATATCCAATCAGGGAAGGCAGTTTTAGGGGAAATTAAAAAGGAAGTGCTCAGAATGGAAAAGAAAAGAGAACTGCTGGAAGCAAAGTTGAAGCTTGCTGCACAAAAAGGTAAGCAATCAGCTACTTACAAGCAATTGAAGTCTTTATCCGAGGAGCCGCGTGTTGCTAAGCGAGAAGAAATAATTGATTTCATATCTTCAATGAATCCCTCTCTTTCTGAAGAGATTTTGTCGGATAGAAGGGATTGATAATTATGTGCTATTTCTTTTTTGACTCTTGTGCGGTTGTTCGGGCATATAATGAGTTTGAGCAAGGACATCTTCAAGCCAAAGAACTTTTCTTTAATAACGACAACACTATAATAGTTTGTGAACTTATGCATTTAGAGTTTACTTCTGCAATGAAAAAGAAGATGTATCCAAGCAATGGTCAACAAATGAATCAAATGGCTATTGATTCCCTCCGATTAATTGCCTCGGAAATAGTTCAAAAAGTCGACGATAACACATTGATTTTTATCCTACTGGATTCAGAAATATATAAAAATGCTGTCGATCTGGTTAGAAATCATGGATTGAGAACTTTGGATGCAATTCAACTTCAGTCTGCATTAACTTATCAAGGATTAGACATTACTTTTGTAAGCTCTGACAACAAAATGTGTGAAGCTGCCGGCAATTATTTTACCGTAATTAATCTAAATAATAATAAATAAAAGGACCTAATTAAAAAATAATCAGGTCCTTTTATTTATTCTCAACTAACAGATCATGCGAATGCATCCCAAAAATCCACTTCGTGAACGATAAGAATTCGATGTCCCTTTTTTCTAAGTGCTATTGCTTTTTCTATTTTTCGACCATAACATGAAAATGCCCAGCAAGGATTTCCACTATCTCCAACGATTAAATAGTGGGTGTCTTTAATGACGTTTTTGTGGAAATAAGCTCCGTTATTTTGAATTAGCTCTTCGAATTCAGACCGTTTTAACCTGCTAGATTCTCCTGTAAAGCAAAAGTTTCCGCCGACTATCGTAATTTCAGGCCCCAAAGCACAAATTCCTTGGATATTCATTTCTTGCTTTAGGTTCTTCATTTCATCAAAATTGATGTTATATGATGCTTGGGTTTCGATAAAATCGGAAAAAAATGCTTTTAATATCTTTTCCTCTGTTTCGTCAATCTTACCATCCTCTAAAACTTTGAATACAAGTGAGTATGCTTCATCATAGGGATAAACGGTTTCGAGATGCGAGTTTTGATTTAACCAATTTTTTAGCTCTGTAATTTCTTCTTTATTTATTTTATTGTCACTTAAAATGCCATGAAGAAAACCATGAAGCTCCTGAATATCATGTTCAACTACGCCATAATATGGCGACTTATTTATATACGAATCACATGCCCAGCGCATGTCTTCTAGCTCTTCAATAGAGAGTATACCATTTTCCAAAGATGCCACGATTAGCGGAATAATTTCTTTGAATGGATGTTTGTTTCGATGTTGATTTTGCAGTAAACACCAATTTTGTAATTCTTCTATTTCCTCAGATCGGATTTCTACATCAGCTGTTATACCTCTAATAATCCCAGTGAGAGTGAGCAAAGATTTTTCAAAAACAGCTTTTCCCATGTAGGAAGCGTATACCATGAACCCCATCCCTTATCAGCCCCATCGGATGGGGGACTTGCTAAGATCTCAGCTGAGTTGTTCAAGAGATTCGAGTTATGCTCATAAATTCCTTCTTCTCACTTTAAATTCGTCGATTTTCGACTCCGAGACGCCCCTCAAGCTGTTATCCTCATCTGTCCGTAGATGCTGTTTTTTGACCTTTTCTTTACACCGGAATGCTAGTTTGATAGAATAACCCCATTCATTTGTTAACCATTATATATTTTATGTTGGTTAACATATATTCAGGGGAGATGGTCATATGACAAGCGAATACGAAAGGCTTTCTGCACTGAATAAGGCTTATTTATGGCATCCTTTTACTCAAATGAAAGAGTATAATAGCTCCTCCCCTCTCATTATCGAACGCGGTGAAGGCGTCATGCTTTACGATGTGCAAGGACGGGCTTATTATGATGGCTTTTCATCCGTATGGCTCAACGTACATGGACATAATGTTCCGGAGTTGAATCGAGCAATTACGGAGCAGTTAAGGAATGTCGCCCATTCCACCCTTCTAGGGATGGCGAATGTACCGGCAATTGAGCTTGCAGAGAAGCTGGTAGAAATAACTCCGCCAGGATTGAATAAAGTATTTTACTCTGATTCCGGTGCGACTGGTGTCGAGATTGCGATCAAGATGGCATTTCAGTATTGGCATAACAAAGGTTTTCGAAATAAAACAACGTTCATCACGATGGATCAAGCGTATCACGGAGATACGATAGGTGCGGTAAGCGTTGGAGCAATCCCCTTGTATCATGAGGTGTTTCGCCCCATGTTATTTCCTTCGCTCACCATACCGTACCCATACCCTTATCGTTATGGTGGGGATGAGAAGGCGGCGATGGACGCTACGCTGACTGCTCTGCGTCATTTGCTTGAGACGCGGGCCGATGAGATTGCTGCTCTTATTGTGGAGCCGATCGTGCAAGGTGCTGGGGGCATCATCGTCATGCCGAGGGATTGCTTGCGCCAGATGGCCGAGCTTTGTGGGGAGTATGGAGTCCTGCTTATCGCAGACGAGGTGGCGACTGGTTTTGGCCGAACGGGGGCTATGTTCGCTTGTGATCTCGAAGGAGTTTCACCTGACTTGATGGTCATGGGAAAAGGGCTGACCGGCGGTTATTTACCTGTGGCAGCGACGCTTGCGACCGACGAGATTTATAATGCGTTTTATGCCGATTACGAGGAGCAGAAAACCTTTTTCCACGGTCATTCCTTCACAGGAAATCCGCTAGGCTGTGCCGTTGCGCTGGCTAGTTTGAAGCTGATGGAAGAGCGCGACATGGTTGAAGGCGTCAAGACGAAGGCTTCCTTCGTCGAGCAGAAATTAGCAGCACTTATAGATCGTCCCCATGTCGGCGAAATCAGGCAACAGGGACTGATGATCGGCATCGAGCTTGTGCGGGATAAAGCTTCACGAGTGCCGTACGACTGGGCGGAGCGGGTAGGAGTTCGCACGAGCTTGCGAGCAAGGGAACTGGGAATGTTGACGAGACCGCTTGGGAATGTGATCGTTTTTATTCCTCCGCTTGCCAGCAATACAGCTGAGCTGGATGAGATGACGGATATTTTGACGGAATCGATCCTTTATGCCACGGAAAAAGAGGGTGCAGTTGGATGAGCCGAGTGAATGTTAGGAAGATCCGCGGCTTGTTCGTAACCGGGACGGACACCGGTGTCGGGAAGACGGTTGTCACTGCGGCGATAACGGCTATGCTGCGCGCCGAAGGGATGAATTTGGGCGTGTGGAAGCCCGTCCAGTCGGGAGCCCTTATTGGCAGTGGTACGACAGATGCGGAACGGCTGCTGAAAAGCACCGGAATCAATGAGTCGCTCGAGGCAGTAGCTCCATTTACATATGAGGCTCCGCTTGCGCCGATGCTTGCCGCCAGACAGGCTGGCGCAACACTGAAGTTAGAAGATGTGATCGCGGCTGGTTTGCCGCTCGCTGCACGGTACGAGGCGTTAATTGTTGAAGGCGCTGGCGGCGTCGCTGTGCCTTTGACTGAAAATGCCCTCGTGGCTGACTTGATCGCGGAGCTTAGCATGCCCGCTCTAATTGTAGCCCGCTCTGGCCTTGGAACGGTTAATCATACCCTGTTAACCGTTTCGTATCTCCGGCAGCGCGGAATCCCGATTGTTGGTGTCGTATTAAATGATGGTGAATCTGCGGAATCGGAATTGAATGACGATCCCAGCGTTGCTGCAAATGCCCAGTTGATCGAGCAATACGGCGGCATTGGGGTGCTCGGCCGTTTTCCCCGTGTGCACGCCGAAGCGACTGCAGAAATGCTAAATCAAACTGCACGAAGAACACTTTCATTAACGCCTATCCGAGAGGCGCTGTTTAAGGACGAGAACGACGATGCAGTGGATTGAAAAAGAACTTCAATTATTGGCCACCGACTCGTTGGAGCGTTACATACACAAGAGTGGTCCGGTGGCCCAGTCTCCCGGTTATATAGTGCGCGGAGGGCGGTCGATGCTCAACCTGTCCTCCAATGATTATCTTGGTCTGGCTCGGCATCCTGCCATAATTGAAACGATGCGTCAGACATTGCTTACGGAAGGAACTGGCTCCGGGGCTTCGCGGCTAGTAACCGGCAATCGGCCCGCCTATGATCTTCTTGAACAAGCATTGATTGAATGGCAGGGCTGCCAAGCTGCGCTTGTTTTTGCAAATGGCTATATGGCTAATGTCGGGGTTATTACAGCCCTGGTGGGCAGAGAAGATGTTGTTTTCAGCGATCGATTGAATCATGCAAGCATTACCGATGGCATCGTGCTGAGCCGCGCGGAGCATGTTCGATATCGCCATAATGACATGGATCATTTACGTGTTTTGCTCCATAAACACCGGGATAAACGGAGGAAGCTTATCGTGACAGATACCGTTTTTTCCATGGATGGCGACCAAGCGCCTCTGCATGAGCTCGTTGCGCTCAAAAATGAGTACGAAGCTATGCTGATGGTTGACGAGGCGCATAGCGGAGGCGTTTATGGGTTGCATGGCGAGGGACTATGTCATGGGCTCGGGCTTCAGGATGAGGTCGATATTCATATGGGAACGTTCAGCAAATCGTTTGGCATGTACGGAGCTTATGTTTGCGGCAGCCGCATGTTGATTCGATGGCTCATAAATAAAGCGAGACCGCTTATATTTTCGACTGCATTGCCGCCTTCTGTTGTAGCTGGTACTTCAAAGGCGCTAACTCTTGTACAAGCTGAACATTGGCGCCGGAAAAAACTTTACGAGGCAAGTAAGTTGTTTCGATCCTCGCTTATGTCCTCGGGATTTAACATCCCTGCCGGAGACTCTCCTATTATTCCACTTATAGTAGGAGATAACGATGCCGCTCTTCGGTTCAGCGCAGCACTCGAAGCGGAAGGTATAACAGCAACTGCTATCCGTCCACCGACTGTGCCCGTTAATACGGCTCGAATCCGCTTTTCCTTATCAGCGGCTCATACGGATAAAGACTTGACCGACGCAGTCTCAAAAATCCGCCTAATCGGGCATAAATTAGGGGTTTTGAGCCCATGAGTATGGCCTGGAACAAGAAATTGGAGAAGGATCATAGGGGCATTATTTTGTGGCTGAGCGGATGGAGTATGACAGAGATGGTTTTCGAGCAGCTCTGTATACTTCTGCCGGAATACCATCATGTTTCTGTGGATTTAAGTCAGGCTGGTTCGGTAGAGGAAATGCTGCTTTTGACGGAAACGGCTGCTGAAAATGCTCTGTGCGTCGCTAGAGAGGGTTGTGTTCCGCTCCTGATCGCGGGCTGGTCGCTCGGAGGGCTGTTAGCTCTGAGACTAGCGGCCAAAGGATATGCGGATGGTCTTGTATTGTTTGCCGCGACAGCACGCTTTACCCGTTCCAAAGAAGAGGCTGACCGAGGCTGGGCTGATGTTTATGTTAAAAAGATGATCACAGGAATCAATCAAGATCGGCAAGCTGTTGAAACAAAGTTCCGCAAGCTTATTTTCACGGACGCAAAATGGAAGGCTGATCTGTGTAAAAAGCTTCCCTCGGTGGGCAGTTGGACAACCTCCGCTTTAATTGCGGGCCTTCAGATTTTGCGAAGTGAAGAGTATTTGACGAAACTGCCGAATATTCGTTGTCCCGTTCTGATTGTGCATGGCGCTGAAGATAAGATTTGTCCTTACGGCGCCGCATTGGAGCTACAGGAACAATTGCCGGATGCAAGGTTATATTCGATACCTGCCTGCGGTCATATCCCGTTTTTAGGCAGGGAGAATTTTATAGCGGATGAATGGAGGAGATGGTGGAATGAGGGGCAAAATGGGCCCAGTTGGGCGCCAATTTAACCGCAATGCAGCTACATATGACGCTCATGCTCATGTTCAGCGGATGATGTCGATCCAGCTTGCAGATTCTCTTCAATGCTTGAAGGAGAGGGATAGTAAAGTCAACATTCTTGAAATCGGCTGCGGTACAGGAGCTCTGACAGAAATGTTAGCTAAGGAGTGGCATGATGCCAAAATTACTGCTCTAGACATCGCCCCTGAAATGATAAAGCTTGCTCGAAAACGGGTTTTCTCCGGTGATCGAGTAAGCTTTCTTCATGCTGATGCCGAAATATGGGGGGCTGATGCACCATCCGCCATGTACGATATCATCGTTTCCAACGCCTGTTTTCAATGGTTGAGCCGTCCTGAGCAAACGTTTAGCCACTTTCGGAGAATGCTTCGTCCCGGGGGCTTGCTCGTATTCACAACATTCGGACCCGCTACTTTTTATGAGCTGCATCAAGCCTTCGAGGAAGTTTATCGAGCTAGAGGGATGGAGCCGCAACGGCATGGGCTTTCGTTTAAATCGGGGGACCAATGGATTAGTTTGCTCAAGGAAGCAGGGTTCTCCGGCGTTCAATCGGAGCGTACACTCCATGTGGAAACGTATGCTTCTGTTAGGGGCTTTTTATATTCGATAAAAGCTATGGGAGCCAGTACATCGGGAGCCGCTGCAGCAAGCGGCCTCAGTATGCGGCGTCTTTTTGCCAGTATGTACAAGGAATATGAGACTAAGTTTAGCGTCCCGGGGGGCGTTACGGCTAGTTATGACCTGCTTTTGATGTTGGCATCCGCTGATGATGCGGACGGCAAATAGTGAGCGGCTCATAACGAAATGTTGATAGTAAGTGGCGTGTAACGAATGGCTGATAGCAAGTGACACTTAGCGAGTTGCGCATAACGAATGGCTGATAGTGAACTGTAGATAGTGAACGGTACATAGTAAATGGCTCCTATCCAACGGCAAAAATGAAATGCCCAAAATGCATCGGCCTATTATCGCGCCAGTTTTTTGCGTCAAGGAGTATGTGTGCGGAATGTCCCTAATTCCATAGCTCAGTTTAACCAGCAAAGAAAAAAGGCAAGTTGGATAAGCAGTTGTTCATAGTCTTAACGGAGCAGCAAAGCATGTGTTCGGACGCAGCCATCTAGAGGGGCGGCAGCTGGAACAGGCGAGGGGGCAACGGCATGAACAATCAGTCAGCAAGACCAGCTTACGGAACGCCGGGAGGGCAGCCGTATGCTGGAGCACCAGGCGGCTACGGCGGACAGCAGTTTGGAGGGGGCCAGTACGCGGGCCAGTATGCGCAGCCCACTTATGGCGGTGCATACGGAGTTTATGATCCATCCGTAGCTGGCCGGGGCAATGGGGGAGGAGGTTATCCGCCCGCTTATCGCAACGAGACGGAACTTGCAGCAGCGGCTACCTATGGAACGGGGGCGGGAGCCCTCGCAGGCGCTGGTTATGGTGTGCAGGCGGCAGTGCAGGAAGAGATCCCGCCGCCTGGCGTTCCTGGAGCGGGATACCGGGAATGGTACCCTTTTCGAGGGCCACATGATCCCTGCCCGCCAATCGGCGTGAAGAAATACGTTATTCCGCCGAATCAGTACATTCTTTATCAGCCAACAGGCCTGCCGCAGTATCCGCTGGAGGAGGCGCTTCGTCTCGGAACACTTTGGCCAGCCTTGTACAGCCCTTATGAACCGGGATGCGGAAGGAGTTGAGGGGGCAATGAGCGACGAGCAAGAGCAACAGCAACAGGATCAACAGCAACAACTGCAACAGAATCAACAGCAGCAGGAGCAGCAACAACAGCAGGAGCAGCAGGAGCAGCAACAACAGCAGGAGCAGCAGGCATTTGACCGGGATGCGTACTATGCCGAGTTGAAAGAGCTTCAGATACTGGATTTTGCTCTCGTAGAGCTGAATCTGTACTTAAATACACATCCAGGGGATCTGCAGGCGATTCAGCAGTTCAACCAACTCGCTCAGAAAAGAAAAGGTGTGGCACAGCAGTTCGAGATGCAATACGGACCGCTGGTCAACTTCGGCAACAGTTATTCACGTTATCCATGGCAGTGGAACGAAACGCCATGGCCTTGGCAGGTATAACGGATGTGCAAAGGGCTAGGGGATAAAGCGCCGGGTGTCGGCAGCAGGGAGGAAATCTGCGAAGGTGACAGCGGGGAGGGAGCCCGCAAAGGTAGTAGCAGTAATGGAGTAATTCAAGTTGGCAAAGGGGAAAGGACCAACGGGAGCAGGGACGGAGTCCTCGAAGGTAGCAGCGAGGAGGGAGTCCGCAAAGCCGGCTGCAGCGGAGCTTGCTCTCGCCTTTGTGCGGCTGGCCTGGTTGCGGCATCGTCGGCATTGCGGCACCTAGAGCCGCCGGAAGCGACAGGCTCGCCGCTTGATGAGTGGATAAGTGGCGGGTCAATTTTAGGTGTGTGCGAAGCGGTCAAGCCGGAGTAGTAGGGATGCAACTTTTATCCGACGATGCGATTCCAAAGGGGGGATGCGGTATGTGGCTGTACGAGAAGAAGTTGCAATATCCGGTAAGAGTAAGCAAATGTGATCCGATGATGGCGAAATTTCTGACGGAGCAGTACGGGGGAGCGGATGGAGAGCTGGCGGCAGCGCTCCGTTACCTGAACCAGAGGTATACGATCCCGGACAAAGTAATCGGCGTCCTGAACGATATCGGCACTGAGGAATTTGCGCATCTCGAGATGATTGCAACGATGATCTACAAACTGACCAAGGACGCAACACCAGAGCAGTTGAGGGCGGCAGGCCTTGGAGAGGATTTTGTCAATCATGGGGGAGATCTTTTCTACAGCAACGCCAGAGGGGTACCATGGACAGCTGCCTACATTGCGGCAAAAGGTGATCCGCTAGCAAACCTGTATGAGGACATTGCGGCAGAGGAAAAAGCGCGGGCGACCTACCAGTGGCTCATCGACTACACAGACGATGTGGATTTGCAGGACAGCCTGAAGTTTCTGCGCGAACGGGAGATCGTTCATGCGATGCGTTTCAAGGAATCGGTGGAGATCGTCAAGGCAGATATGGGGCAGAAAAAGGTCTATTAGGTTTCTGCGGATCATACTGGATCAGTGTAGAACAGTATGCCGCTTAACATACCAAGCCGGGTTTCCCGGCTTTTTTGTCATATCATGATAGTGCATTCATTGCATATGGTGCCCATGCTGGGCGGGTGATTTGCTGCCAACACATGTCACCCCACCGCGTGCTAGGAGCTGCTTGAGAACGGTGAAGCTTTACTATATTGTTACTATACTCATCTTGGGACTACCGGGGCTGTGCTGGCTTTAATTAGCTGCAAAGTACCGTACAGAAAGTATTAAACGACCACCCCCAATCCGAGCAATCCGTGCGTAGCGACTGAAATTATCCTCAACAATAGTATGTATAACCATTACATATGCTATAACCATGTGAAAAATCTGTTTTTGCGCTTTATGCATCGATTTGTGTGAACATATAAAGTAGAGCGAACATATTGGGACTGAATATGGATGGAGGATATACCAAATGACTTTAAGCGAAGAGGATTTTCCCCGTGTCAGCTAAGTGATTTCTCTAAACACCTTGGCAGACACCATCAATCTATCAACAATTGGTTTAACCAGCTTGAAGAGGGCAGGATTCATTATGTCAATCGTTCAACCGGTGGAAAAGAACGTGTTTATGACTATCAAGATTATCTTATAGGGTACTATATCGCTACAAAGAGAGATAACGATTGGGGAGTAAAAGCTATTTTTGAACAATTACCTAGTGAACCCCAATTACAACTTAGACCATTCCCAGAGAGTTATGATGTAAGTCTTAATAATGAAATCAGTTGATCGAAGAATTAAGGTATCGCTTTACAGAGGACAATAGGAAGCTCTTCGCTGAGATACACAACTATTTAGTTTTGGAGATTGCAGCGACGATTCAAAACGTATTACCAGAACCTATTGACCCCGTAAAAGAGAGAGTAGATTTTATTACTAGAAAACAAACTGAACTTCGTATCAAAAAACAATTAAGGTTTGAAGCTATCAATGCTTGGAACAGACTTCCAGAAGAAGAACGAATCCGTAAAGTTGGTTTTCTCCGAAAGGAAGAAGATCCAATAAAAAGACAAGATTTTATTCAGAGCTTTATTGAAGAACATGAAGCTGATCGCTGGGCTCAAGAATTCGAAGATAACATATAACATATGTTATATGCCCGTGATAACTAGCAAATAATAGATTAATTTGAAGATGGGAGTAGATGCAATTCTTCTGACTTCTGACAGCTCTAGGATCAGCTTCTCCTGCGCTTGGATCAGTACCACCTATTACCTACGAATGTGAAAGAAGACGGCCATTATTGACCGTCTTCTTTCATTTCGAATGTTCCAGAAGCAAGCGGCGGTAACACAAACTGTTGACCAAAGAAGCTGCAGTCGAATCGATCGCGACCGTCCGGCAGCCGTTGAATAAGTAACTGCTTCCAGATCTGCAGCAGAGGTCAGTTAAAATATGGTGTGGTGTTTATCGTTTTGGAAATCTTTTTTTTCTGAATAAAAAAAGCGCAGCCCTTATTAATGAGCTGCGCTTTTTCTGATAGGTGCTACTTTTTAAAGCTTTCGATGCTATATTCTGTCGGAAATGGTTTTTTTGTATTGTTTACATAGTGGTATTTACCGACCGTGGTGATTCTTTGTTGGAATTGATTACCTAGATACTCGTCATACGTATCGTATTGCACCACAGTGATGTTGTATAGATCGTAGTCAATAGCGCCATAAATACTTCGAGAGTTGTAGATCGAATCTTCTTTTGGTCCGAAGTACTTTTGTGATGTCGTCCACGTCTTGCTAACCGTTCCACTTGCCTCAAGGTTTAGAGAAGCTTTAACCAAACCCAAAACATTTTGATTGTACGAACCAGATAATTTCAAAGAACCTGATACAGTCGTATTCTTTTCAACATATGCTTCCTTTCCTTTTGCTATTGAAACGAGGTGCTGTTGGTCAGTCATTGGGCCTACATTGTATGCCGCTATCTTCACTGACCCTGCAACATAATCACTTTTAATATAAACTCGACGATCGCCGGCATTTGCCGTGTACTTGTTCTGAGCCAGCTTTTCTCTGTCAATAGCCGTTATACGAGCGTTAAGATTGATCCCACTGTCGAACTTCTTGTAGCTCGAAACCTCCCCTAAACTAGCAGGAGCCTCAGCTGAGACCTCAATAGTGGTTGGAGGCTCCGCTGCTACCGTTGGAGCGAGAGAGGCAAAAATAACGGATGTTGCCAAAGCAAATGTAACCATTTTTTTCATTTTAACCCTCCATAAAGCATATTATGATACAAATAACCATTTCTCCTTATAAAAGGAAATACCTTCTTTTTATATCCAGAAAAGTGGAACTTTTTTGAAGGAAATGGTAAGGTGAAAAACGAAATCAATTTGAGCGAAGGAGGGATCGGCTTGAAGGATGGTCCAGTAAAACTTGTGGCCGCTCTAGTACTAGGTGTTTCTTTTATTGCAGGGGTTCTACTTTACAATCCCAGTACTGAGAAGATAGCCTTATCCAACTCGCCACCGGGTTCAGCCGAGTTACAGCTCCAGAAGATTATGAATGTTGATGAGGCAGCTTCATATTTGCGAATTCCAGTCTCGGCCCTCATGGACACAATTAAAAAGGACGATGCCACAAAAAAAATAAAGAGTCCTTCTCATGCTTTTCAATATATTCCTTATATGTTGATCCAGGGTCAACCTATATTTTACAGAACTTATCTTGATCAATGGGTTGAGTTCAATTCCTCACAATAATGTTTATTTCACGGACATTGTCTTCTGAACTTTAACATCCACAATTAATTCTCAGGACCGTACTTTCCTGCATTGAACATTTTTGTTTCGGGCTTTTTACTAACGATCTCAATCGGTTGCCGAGAAATCACATCTTTATCCGTGAAATTCTCTCCGGCTCTGAACCAGGATGTTTCCGTAGCTGAGTCCCAAGCATCAGGCGTATATTGGGAAGAAAGGGATCGATACCTTCGAGGGGATAGATCCCTTTCTTCAGTTATTAATATTTTATTACGTCAGTGCCTTATTAAATAAATATATCGACGAAACAACTGATAACCATCAGAATCTGGCAGATTTAACACTTCGGTTCTACCGCTTCATTAGGAAAAGGGGCTGTCCCAAAAGTCATCGCTAGATGACTAAGGACGCCCCTTCTCTAAATTGTAAAACAAAAAGAAACCGTTTCTTGGTAAAATGGAAGTACGACCCACCATTTACGAAAGGAACGGTTTCTTTGTACATCCAATATACCATGGACCAACTTCATCTGCCAATGGACTTGGAGGACGACATTCCTCCTCATCACCTCGTTCGTGTTGTCAACGAGACGGTCAATCGCCTGGACGACAAAACCTTTAAGGAGGCTTACCCAGGCGGAGGTCGAGACAGCTACCACCCTAAAATGCTCACCAAAGTTATCATTTACGCTTACACACAGCGGATTTACTCCTCTCGCCAGATCGCCAAAGCGGTCCGGGAAAACGTCATGTTTATGTGGATTGCTGGTAGACAACGTCCAGACTTCCGCACCATTAATCGCTTTCGTTCCGAGCGAATGAAAGACGTTTTGGAGACCATCTTCACAGGTGTGCTTCAATTTCTTACCGAGGAAAAGTATGTCAAGCTCGAGCATTACTTCGTCGATGGCACCAAGATCGAAGCGAACGCGAATCGGTACACATTCGTCTGGGGCAAGGCCGTCGTGAAGCACAAGGCGAGACTACAGGAAAAAGTACAAACATTGTTCGCCACGATCGAGGCGGCGGAGAACCAAGAAGACCAAGAACAGGTTGGACAAGACCTTGTTGAACTCGGCGAAGCGTCCGCGCTAACCAGCGAGAAGCTGGAATCAGCCGTTCAACAATTGGAAACAAAACTACAATCTCGGCCGAAGGACAAACCGCTTAAAAAAGCGGTACGTGCCCTTCGTAAAGACCTTCTGCCGCGTTTGCAGAAATACGAGATCCAACAAGAAATGCTCGGAGATCGAAACAGCTTCAGTAAGACCGATCATGACGCGACATTCATGCGAATGAAAGAAGATCATATGCGTAATGGCCAACTGAAGCCAGGTTACAATGTGCAAATCGGAACAGAGAACCAATTCATTATCGGATACAGTTTACATCAACGCCCAACCGACACGCGTTGCCTAAAGCCCCGCTTAGAGAAGGTTAAGGCAGCGCTTGGAAGGTTGCCCAGAACCATCATAGCGGATGCCGGATACGGCGGAGAAGAAAACTACGCTTACTTGGAGAGCGAACAACGAGAAGCATTGGTGAAATACAGCACCTACCACAAAGAAAAATCAAAGAAGTGGCAGCAAGACATTAGCAAGCTGGACAAAACTGGCAGTACGACGAAGGGGAAGATACGTGGACGTGTACAGCAGGCCGGAAGCTGCTATTTCGTTATGAAAGCAAAGACAAAACAGAAAGTGGCTACGAGATACGGAAGCGCCACTACCGAAGCGAGAGCTGCGAAGGGTGTCCACTGAAGCCAAGTTGTACGAAAGCTCAAGGAAATCGTGAAATCAGCGTGAGTATGAAGTATTTGCGCTACAAACAGCAAGCTCGTGAAAAACTTAGAAGTGAGGAAGGATATACACTATCGGTTCGAAGGATGATTGAGCCGGAGAGTGTATTTGGGCAAATTAAAAACAACCGGGGATTCCGGCGTTTTCTGCTTCGAGGCCTGCCGAAGGTAAGCCTAGAGGTCGGATGGCTTTCGCTCGCCCACAATTTATTGAAGAAGGCGGCCATGGATCAAAAGCCAAAAATGACGGTGCAAGGATAGCTCCTTCGCACCGTCATTTCGTTTTTTTGAAAGTCTCATTGATTAGGCGAGCCGTTTATCTAGTGAGCCAAACTACTTTTGAGACAGCCCCAAATTAAACTTAAATATAATCCTCATGTTTCCAATACCATTGATGTGGAGTGTCAACAGCTTTATCATAATTAAAGGAAGGACTAAGACTTACAACGGGTGTGGTACCGTCAAAGCCAAGGGAACCATTGATAGCACCTTGCTTGTGAAAATAAGTAGCAGATGCTGAGCATGAATCGGATTTTCCGGATCCATTATGAGCTTTAACTACTTCAACCATTCCCCAGCCAGCATGTTTGCTTGTCTCACAATAATTTCCACCTATTGCTGTAAAATCATGTTTAATATCAAAGCTCCAACCAACACCAGCACCAGCAGCATACGTGTCAGATCCGGTTTTGGTCGAACTAGTAGAACAGTATGAGCCATTGGAGTCTACTCCACTTGGAGCGTAATTACTCCTGGCGCTCCCATTCACAATGTCCCAATCATCTGTCCAAGCAATCCCAAATTTATCTGTTAAGTTGAAATTAGCTCGCTGATTCCATGTCCAATTGTAGGTAATGGCATGTTTAGAGATTCCACTGCTGGGGCTTAGGTATCGAACGACGGATAAAGTTGCGGACCAGTTGTTCATTTCTAGTGGGGCAATCAGGCCGGGGAAAGAATTAGCTTGTAATGATTGTCCTTTCGTTTCACTAAGATTGCCTTTTTGGTTAATTCGGGAAACGAATTCTGCTTTATTTTTATAAAAAAATTCCTTTTGTTCCGGGGTAAGTTGAATGATATAGTCTTGAGGGAACCCCTGTTCTTTAAGATAAGAGTCTACGTTTACTTTAGGAGCTGCAGAAACAGAAATCGAACTTGAAACAAGCAACATTGCAGACAACAGCATACTGGACACTCCATGCTTTAGCTTCAATCTTATCCCTCATTTGGAAATATTTTCATTGATGTGGTAACATACTCCAAGAGATATGTGAATACATTTTTGAAAGGTTGTGTTTTGGTGGAAAGTTTCCTCTCGTATATAGCAATCTATTTTATGCCATTCATTAGTTATGTATTTATGTATAATATCTTGGACAAAGATAAAAAGAGATTTACTATATCATTTTGTTTCTCATTAATCACTTGGACATTCAGTGTAATGATAAGTGTTCATAGTTCATGAATAAATAGTACACAAAAATTTTTGTGTTTGGCGGATTGTAATATCAAGTCCAACATCCTTAAATAAATAGAGCCCCTGTTGGAATCGTGTAAATTGGAAGTTACCACACAACCAATTTTACAGAAGTGAATCCAACATGAGCTATAAACACCTACCGCTTCATTAGGAAAAGAGGGTGTCCCAAAAGTCATAGAAATGACTGGGGACACCCTCTCATTTTTTTGTAAACAAAAAGAAACCGTTCTTTGGTAAAATGGAGCTACCACACACCCATTTACGAAAGGAACGGTTTCTTTGTACATTCAATATACCATGGACCAACTGTATCTGCCAATGGACTTAGAGGACGACATTCCTCAAAATCACCTCGTTCGCGTCGTGAATGCAGCCGTGAACCGGCTTGACGATGCCATCTTTGACGTGGCTTACTCTGGAGGCGGACGAGACAGCTATCATCCGAAGATGCTCACCAAGGTCATCATCTACGCCTACACGCAGCGCATCTATTCCTCCCGACAGATCGCCAAGGCTATCCGTGAAAATATCATGTTCATGTGGGTCGCCGGCAGACAACGTCCGGACTTCCGCACCATCAATCGGTTTCGCTCTGAGAGAATGAAAGCCGTTCTGGAGACCGTGTTTACGGCAGTTCTCCAGTTTCTGGCCGAGGAAAACTACGTGCAACTTGAACATTACTTTGTCGATGGGACTAAAATCGAAGCCAATGCGAATCGATATACGTTTGTTTGGGGCAAAGCTGTCGTGAAGCACAAAGCCAAACTTCAAGAAAAAGTTCAGAAGCTGTTTGCCACCATCGAAGAAACGGAGAAACAAGAAGAACGAGCACATGGCGGCGGGGATCTGTGCGAACTAGGAGAAACTTCGAAGATAACGAGTGAAAAGCTGGAGAATGCCGTTAAGCAACTGGAAGAAAGACTGCAAGAAAAACCAAAGGACAAGCCACTGAAGAAGGCGGTGCGTGCGCCCCGTAAAGATTTACTCCCTCGCCTTCAAAAATATGAATGCCATGAAGAAACGCTAGGAAATCGGAACAGCTACAGTAAGACGGACAAAGACGCCACGTTCATGCGAATGAAGGAAGATCACATGCGTAATGGTCAGCTCAAGCCGGGCTACAATGTGCAGATTGGCACGGAAAATCAATTCATCCTCGGATACAGTGTACACCAGCGGCCTACAGATACGCGCTGTCTCATCCCTCATCTTGAAAAAGTAAAATCGCAGCTGGGTAAGCTTCCAAGCACCGTTATTGCTGATGCAGGCTACGGCGGCGAAGAAAATTACGATTATTTAGAGCGAAATGACGCCGAAGCTATCGTCAAATACAGCACGTATCACCGTGAAAAAAGCAAGGCATGGCAAAAAGATATGAGCAAAATCGACAACTGGACCTATAACGCCGAGCTAGATACATGGACTTGTGCTGCTGGACAAACCCTCGCTTTTCGCAGAGTGAGCAAGGAGAAAACGGAAAGCGGATACGAAATCGAATACCGTCATTACCGGAGTGCAAGTTGTGAAGGCTGTCCGCTAAAATCGCAGTGTACAAAATCCCAGGGGAATCGCGAAGTTAAAGTAAGCTTAAAGTATTTACGATTAAAAAATCAGGCACGAGAAAAGCTTCGCAGCGAAGAAGGCTATGCGTTAGCAGTCAGGCGGATGATTGAACCGGAGCCTGTATTTGGTGACATCAAGAACAACCGAGGATTCAAAAGATTCCTGCTTCGAGGCTTGCCTAAAGTAAGCCTCGAGGTCGGGTGGCTTTCGCTTGCCCATAATTTGTTGAAGAAAGCGGCAGTAGACGCAAAAGCAAAGGAGTTAAGCAAATGAAAGTCGCTTAATTCCTTTGCTTTTTTTAAAACCATTTTTCTGAATGGCAGCCATGGTCCTAAGAATCATTAGTTCTTACTTTTGGGACACCCTCTTTTTTCTATATTCAACATCTCCTATGCGTAAGATACTAACGCACTTTGAGATAGAAGGTTATAGTATTAGTGACTACTCTTCATGGTTTGGAGAGTCGTTCCTGGCAGACGCCTGATGGTGCAATCATCAGGCGTTATATTTTTTCATGGAAGTACAGGGGAAGCATCGCTCCAGGCGCTGTAAACAGGCGTGTAACGCCCGTGCCGGAAAAACCAGACATACTGCCACACCGAGGACAAACGTGGATCTGGAGCAGCTCAGAGTCGTCTGATAGATCCGTTTCGAGTGCCTTCACAGGTACAAGCCCGATTCCTCTTTCTATCCGGAAGCAACCTCTTTGAAGTATAGTCTCACATCCACAGTTTGTTACATCCTTCACTTTATAACCTCCTTATTTAACGTGTTCGTTTCATATAGGCTTTAGCAGCCTCCCAATCCATTCTAGAAGCCCAATATCGAACGATTGGTCCAGGATCATAATCCGTATTGTTACTTAACGTATCATACAAGGTAAGATGAAGATGGGGGCCAGTTGATCTACCGCTAACAGGATTTCAAGCGCACGAGCGAACAAGGATGCCCTAACGGAACTCAGAAGCGCTATTTAGTCAGAATGGATGCAATTGAGATTCTAGCGGAACTGAGACGCGTTATTCTCCAATAATATCGATTTTTTTGAAGAAAGCGGCCCAATAAGCTCTCTCAGATCCGTTAGCTCAAAAAACGAGTCCGTTTGCCGTAAATAAGGCTTCTCAGAACCGTTAGCATTGGCGCTCCGGTCTGATGTTTGGCTTCCAGTTGCATACGTATCCCGTCCGAGAGAAGTCGGAGAATAATAGGAAGCATAGTAAGCGGAAGAAGCCAAAGAAGCCAAAGAAGCCAAAGAAGCCAAAGAAGCCAAAGAAGCCAAAGAAGCCTAGGAGGCGGAAAAAGCCAGAAAGGCCGTGGTGCTTTCTTGCCGTACTTTATGGCCTGATATATAGTGTTGGGAGATAATGAGGCGGAGGGAAGGTCGAACATGGCAGAACAGGAAAACGAGAGAAAAATTCTATTCCGACCTGATGCGGTCATTTTTGATATGGATGGCACGCTCTTACAGACGGAGACATTGTTGCTCCAGGTCCATGGCCGAATATTCGCTGCGCTGAGAGAGGAAGGGCTATACGTAGAGCCTGAGCCGCCCGTCGAAGCTCTGCTCGGTTGTCTAGGCATGTTGCTTGAGGACATTTGGCTGAAGCTTATGCCGACTGCTACGGAGGAGGCACGCAGCCGGGCTAACGAACTGCTGTTGCACTTTGAGCTGGAAGGGCTGGCCACCGGTGAAGGTCAACTGTATGGGGGTGTGCCGGAAACGCTGAAGTCTCTCCGGGAACAAGGAGTGAGACTGTTTGTGGCAAGCAATGGATTGCAGCCATATGTCGAGGCCATCGTGCAGCATAAAGGGTTGGCGGCGTTATTTGACGGCCTGTACACCGCCGGTGGTCGCAACACGGCAACTAAAGCCGAGTTGGTTCGGCTGCTGTTGGACGAGCATGCCGTTTCTTCGGCTTGGATGGTCGGGGACCGCTCTTCCGATGTTGATGCCGGAAAGCGAAACGGCCTCGCTGTCGTCGGCTGCGCTTACGCGGACTTCGGCGCGTCGGCCGAGCTGGATGGCTCCGATGTGCGAATTCACCACTTCGCGGAGCTGCTCCAGTTACTTCCGAAGGTATAGCTTTTTTTGAGCTCGTCCCGAAGTGCTAGCAAGACAACAAAAAGCCAGGACGAAAAGTCGTCTTGGCTTTTTGCTGTCTGTCAGCTATAGTGCACTATACTTTCAGAAGCAGCTTTAGGAGCAGAGACTTGGCTGCGGCAGGTCAGGCTTTGTTTCCTCGAGGATGTGCTGAATTCAGTAGGACAGACAGTCTAGGGCGGATAAATGGCTTATCCACGGCGATATGGCTTATCGACGGAGAATTGAGTCCGAACACATGAGGTCTGGTCACTGCAAACCAAGTCGCCCGACAGTTAGGTGTCGGGCGTACTATTTTCTGTCAAACCAGCTTCCGTTGACCCCGTTCTCGTCGAGCCCGTTTCATTCAAACTCGCTGTCGTCGAAGCCGCCCTCGGCGAACTCACTTTTTTCGGGCCTGTTCTCTTTGAGCTCGCCCCCGATGAACCGGATCTCTTCGAACCGGCTTTCTTGGAGCTCGTTCTCTTCGACACCGGTCCTGTAGAACCCGCCCTCGGTGAGACCTCTCGCTTCATATCTACCGCCAACGAACCCACTTCAGTTGAACCCGCGGCAAACGCAATCGCATCTTTCGAATTCATACTCTTCGAACCCGCTCCGGACGAACTAGCCCCCGAAGAGCTCTCCGTCGAACCTGCCACCATTGAGCTGGCTCCAGAGGAGCTCGACTCCGACTTCTGTCCTTGGGATTTTCCGCCCGAAGATTTGCTCTTTTTGCGCTTACGGCGCGAGTATACATACATCGCGTACTCCAGCGGCTTCACGATTGCTCGCTCGTAAGTAGCTTCATCTCCGCTTTCGCGGAACACCTCGCGGGCTGGCTTCGGGTTAACCTCAAGCAGCCAAATGCCACCCTTTCGGTCGATCGCGAGGTCGAGCGCCAGCTCGCACAGCCGATCGTATTGTTGCTCCAGGTAGGCGGCGACCTCAACGCCGAACTGCTCCGCTTCGCGGCGCACGGCTTTAGCACGGGCCTCATCGCCGACCCATGAGCTCAGCAGCTCATCCATCCCCATCGCTTTGCCTCCGCCGTGGAGGTTGGAGGTGATGCTTTTGGGAGCGCCGATTCTGCCGGCGCACCCGGTTGCCTCCCATTCGCCGCGGCTGTTTTTTTGAACGAGCAATCGGTAATCATGCACACGTCCGTTCGATAGCTTAATCATAATGCCTTGCTGCACGATATATTTACCTCTCTCAAGGTTCCATGAGGAGAGCTTTTTTTTCAGAGCGGCTGCGCCTACTTGCTGTGGCTGAATGATTCTCCGCATTTGGTCGCGTCCCTGGATGAGATAGCTGTCGTCCTTCTGCCGCTCGATGCGCAGAATGCCCCGGCCTCCAGTACCGTTGATCGGCTTTAGGAACACGAGCGGGTAGCGGCTCAGCATTTCGTTCAAATCCTTGTGGCCTGTATATAGCATAGTAAACGGCTGCTTGTTCTGGAATCGTTTTTGGGATGAGAGCGTTTTGTAAACGGTCCATTTATTACGCAGTGGTTTATTCAGAAATGTCAGATGCCCGTATCGGGATCGGAATTTTCTCAGCTGCTCGAATCGATGGCTGTGTTGGATGCGGCAGCGATCGTAGATCATATGCGGAAAGGACGTCCATTTGTGCGTCCAGGATTTGCTGGTCGTATTGTAAAATTGCGCATGGATTCGGTTCTTCTCAAAATCGACATCTGCAGGGGTAAAGACAAAGGCTTCAAGCCCCATTTTTTTACCGGCTGTTATCATTTGCTGATAGACCGACCGCTCCTCCAGCGTTCCTTTGTCATCGAGGTATAACGTTAAAATGCCGAGTATGGGCTGTGTCATTGTCATCACTCCTTGGTACGGTTGGCCTTCGTTCAACTTCAGGTCCCCGCAGGAGCGCCGTAGGGGGAGCCTTCACCATCCTTTTCGGATTAGGGGATCGGCCTGTTGCAGCTGCAAGCGGGGACTCGCAGCCAAGGGACGTGGCATCTGCCGTGGACCTGGTCCTTACCGCAGTTTGGGGAGTTGGCGCTTGTTCCGCTTCCTGTCCGACCGGCGAAGCGCTGTTGCTACTTTGGAAAAGCAACGTTGGCTTGCCGGTAGGTCCATCAACGAGGCCAATTGCAGTCATGCCGGCGCGGAAGCACATGTTCAAGCTGGCAGTATTGTCTGCGGCGACACGACAGGCGAGCGAGCCCCAGAGCAGCTGTAGCTTGAGCAGCAGCCCGCTGCCCGCGCCGCGTCCGCGCGCCGGTGGCGAGACGGCGACAAGACAGGCCTCGCGGCCTGCCTTGCGGGCGAAAGCGGCGCCTGCCGGGCGCCCATCCTGCAAGAGGACGGCGACCGCGGCCTCTGGTGCGCTTTCGCTGGCCTCAAGCTCCGAAGGCCGCATCGCTTGCAACGCGGCGAGACCGGTTGCCGACAGGCGGCCGCCTCCCCAAGCGATCATCATCCGGATCAGCTGCTCCCGGCTGCGAGTCCATTGCTTTGGTGTCAGGAGCACTATTTTCATTTTATTCGCCTCCAGCCGTTACCGGCTTTGCTGTTCGCATCAAAAAGGAACCGTAATGGAAGATGCGCTCCAGCGATTTCTTGCGGATATGAGGCTCATCAAACTTCATCGGCTTGGCGTTAGCTTCGAAAAACCAAAGATTGCCATTTTCGTCGACTCCGAGATCCATTGACATTTCGCCATAGATGCGACCGCTTGCCGACTCAATCTGCTTGGCCAGTTGCATACAGGCGAGGCGTGACTTGCCAAGCAGTTCGCGGGCCTTCTCTGCCCCGAATGTGTGGACCAGCAGCTTTTCTGGATCTTCGATGCTGCCGCCGCGCGGTACATGGGTCGTAATGCTTTTAGTACCCGCAACACGGGCGCCGATACCGGTGACTGACCATTTCCCAACCGTGTTTTTCTGCACTAGCGCGCGTAAGTCGAACTGCCTTTCCTCATAAGAGGCCAGATCGATGCCTTGCTGAGCAATATACTCTTCGCCGCTGCTCTCTTTAAGGATACGCGACCACAGCTTGCTTACCGTCGAGCAATTATAGGTGCAGCTTTTTTTCTTTTGCTGAATGCGCAGTCGGTACGGGAGAGTTGTTCCCTCCATGATCCGGATCGTCATGATGCCCTTGCCAGCCTTGCCGCTAACCGGCTTCAGGTACAGGTAGGGATGTTTGCTCATCATGCGGATTAGTCCGGAGCTCGTAGCCATTTTGCGCGTAGTTGGAATGTAGCTCCTTGTTATCTGCGAGTTTTTGAGCCACTCGAACAGTTCCCACTTATTGAAAAATGAGGGGTTAAACACACCTTTGACGCGCGGGCTCTCGAGTAGCTGGCTCAGCTTGCGCTGAACATTCGGCTGCAGTTCATCCTCCCGCAGAGGAATCCGGTTATAGACGAGATCCGGGAAAGGGAAGAGACCCCTTTCCCATTCATCGGTCTCTTCATTCAGAGAGAAGCCGTAAAGCAGAGGTTGGGTCAGCTTCAGGCTACGCGCTGTCAATACGTACACGACAAACCCTTTTTCCCTGCCGGTACGGATCAAGTCCTCAAAATTGGCTCGGTTCCCACGGAAGCCATGCTTGGGTGCAGCCATCGTCAGGATGGCCATAATAGGCCGCTTGCCGGATAAATCCGCGTAACCGGAGGGTTGCTCATGATCCATTAGCTATCCCTCCCCCGGAAGTGGCTCAGGTACAAGCAATGTTCCAGGATGTACTCAAGCGACGCGCGTCCCTCCATTTTCAAGGCAGGATGTTTGAAGATCGAACGTCCCGGCTTGGCGTTGGCTTCGAACATCCACACTTCGCCATCTTTATCGATGCCAAGGTCCAAGCCCAGCTCACCGAGTCGATGCGGGTAATTGCGCTCAATCGCCTCCGACATTTTCACTGCGACTCGTTTGGCCTTCTCCAGCACCTCGTCGGCTTGGTTGCCAAATGTGCGCGAGAGCGCGCTGCCTGGAGTCATAAGCGAGCCGCCATTTTTGATATGCGTCGTGACGCTGCCCTTACCGGCTTTTTTCGCTCCGATTCCTGCTGTCACCCATTCGTTCTGGCCGTTCTTGTGCATATGGAACCGGAAATCCAGCGGGCATGAATCTATCTCGACGAGCCGGATGCCCTGCTGTACGACATAACTCTCGAAGGAGCTGCCATGCCTAGCATGCAGGATGCGCATCAGTTCTTCGAAGTTTCCGAAGCGCAGCAGCACGTTTTTGCCACCGTTGCGATAGCGGGCGAAATAACCTTTTTTCGGGTGGTAGGTCAAGCGATAGATTCCTGCACCGAGACTGCCACCGCTTGGCTTGAAGTAGACGAAGTGGTGTTTCTCTAGCAATTCGCGAATCTTTTCGTCGCTCGGACCGGAAATGGATTCCGGGAGGTGGCGGAGTGCTTCCACATCCTTGTCGAGCAGCTTGTAGACGTCGGCTTTATTGAAAAAGCTCCAATTGAAGAAAGGAATGCCTTTGCGCACGAAGCGCTCACGCAGCGAGCTGATCTGGGACCCGGTCTCCGCTTTACGGCTCGGCAGCCGATTGTAGACAACGTCGGGAAGCGGCACCGTTTTCCGGTACCAGGCACCATCGGAGTTCAGAAAATAGCCGTTCACCGTCTCATCCAACCAGTTGATGTCGCGAGGGGTGAAGCCAAAAAAGTAGGCCTTGTTATCCCCGAGTTGGATCAGCTCCTTGATGAAGCTGGTCCGGGTACCGAAGGGCAGTGAGGAGCTGACGTAGCCGTCGCTAAGAATGCCGACCAGAGGTCCAAGCTGTACTTCATCTTCAGTGGAGTGAAGCATGAACACATTGCCTGACTTCGGGATGCGGATTTTATCACGCAGTGCGGAGCTCAAAAAGACATGGTTGCCTTCGCGGTTGACCGCCTTTACCGGCGCTGTGATCGTCTCACGACCGAGCTTGATTTGCAGCTTCTTTTTCTCCGACAGCTTCAGTGATCGGTACAGCGACCCGGATAAATATACGATGCGATCGCTCTTATCCGAGAAATGCACGTTGCACAAAGTAAGACTCATGAGGAACCTCCTGAACGTTCTGTCGCTTGGTTGATCGATCTATATCTATAGGAATGGGCGTGCCATTTAAGCTCATCTAAAGGAAGCTTCCGGCGCTGCGGATGTTAGGCCCTGGCCCTCGCTAAGCAGGCGCGCGTACAGAAGCGGACGCTCTACTGCCGTTCGGGCGATGCCTCCGGGAAAGGCGGCGAACGCTTCTCGACCGGGCCTAGAGTTCATTTCCAGCAGCCAAAGACGGCCGTCCGGGGTGACGCCGAAGTCAAGACCCAGCTCTGCAAAACGTCCGAAGGCGCTCTCCGCGGCATCCGCGGCCGACAGTGCCAGACGGTCGATCTTCCCGGCGCATTGCTCGGCAGCTTCGTGGCCGAGCAGCAGGGCGAGGCCGTCCCGTGCTGGCAGCGCCTCGCCTCCGCCATACAGGTTGGAGGCGATTCCACCTGGTCTGCCGCGGCGCATTGCCGTGCCGGTGAGTCGCCAACGGCCGCGGCCGTCTTTCTGCACGAGAGCCCGGATGTCGAAAGGGCGTCCCTGGCGATCACAAAGCGGCAACTGTGGCTGGATAATGTAACGTTTGCCCCCAACGAGCCGGGTGATAAGCTCTGCTGCAGCATTCAGATCTGGCTGCTCACTGCGCAGCGGGCGGCCATCGTTGCTTCGTCCGCGCACAAGCCAGCCGCTGTCCTGTGGAGCGGCGGCAATGACGCCGCGCCCCTTCATACCTCCGTCCGGCTTGAGAAAAACGGAGCCCCAGCGGCTCATCGCTTCCTTTACGGTGTCCACATCGTTCAGCAGCAGCGTGGGAGGCGCCAGTTCAGCCAGCTCTGGACTGCTGCATCGCAGAGCCTCGTACTGGGAGCTCTTTCCTGGCATCCAGCCATTCAGCAGCACATGGGGGCGAAGCGTATTGAGGCGGTGAAGCAGTTCGGCGTGACCTCGACGTCCTGCGGCGGCGAGCGGCCCGCAGCGGTCATAGATGACGGAGGGAAGCGGTACAACTCGCTCTAGCCACTCACCGCCTTCTCTCACATAACCGGTCAGACTGCTGGATTTCGGGCGGAAGCCTTCCAGCCTGAACACATAAAGCGACAGGCGCAGCTCCTCCGCACGCTGTGCCAGCGCAGAGAGGAACCCATCCTCGGGCAGTCTCAGGCGACCGCTTGACGAATCTAGTTTCGGTGCGCCTCCGATCATTACTCCGATTCCGCCAGCCGACCCCTTCATGCCGCCGCCTCCTTTATTAGTGGTGTTGATCCTACTAAAAACCGGCCAGGTACCTGGAATATTGAATCATATTTCGTACGGATGGTCGGATCTTGTTCTCATTCAGCGGTGTGTTGTCGTTCTTTGATGGCTTGGAGTTTACTTCCAGCAGCCATACTCTACCTCCAGTATCCATTGCCAGGTCGATGCCCAGCTCGCCAAAATGGGCAGGTATCCGCTCCTCGATCCCCTTGGCAATGTCCAAAGCTGCCCTCTCCAGCTTGCTGTTCGCACCGGCTTTTAACCCGGGGGGCAGGTTGCTTCGGCCTACTGCATCCAACACTCTGCTGAGCGTACCGCCTCGTGCGAGATTAGATACAAAGTGGTTGCTGCCTGCGGTACGCGCTACGATTGAGGTGATCACCCAGTCGCCGGTTTTGTTCCGCTGCACGAGCGCCCGGAAGTCGACCGGCCGCTTGCCTATGTCAATCAGCGTCAATCCCTGCTGAAGTTGATAGCGGACCACTTTCATCTTGCCGCTGAGCGAGCTATAAAACTTAGCCAGGCTTGGATAGTTTTTGTTCTGGATGCCATCGGATGCCGTGTAGGTAGCAAGGACGGTCTCATCTTCCAAACGGCTCATTTTAATAATTCCTTTTCCCAAACTGCCGCGTACCGGCTTGAGGAAAACGGTAGCATGCCGTGCGGCGATGACTTTTAGGTCGGTGAAACTTCGGAGCAGCCGCGATTCCGGAAGGTACTTGGTCAGCGAGGTGTCCTTGGACAGAGCATCGAATACTTCGTGTTTATCAAGAAATTTTTCGTTGAACACTTGCGTGCCGTAACGTGACTTGGCTTCCTTAAACAATTGCTGCACCGAAGACTGGTTCTCCAGCTTGCGTGCAGTGAGCCGGTTGTTCACGACATCTGGCATCGGCATACTGGTTTTATGCCAGCCTTGGGTGTCGTTAACCCAGCCTTCCAGCCTTGGACCGGGTCCTGCCGCATCAGGAGTGAAAAAGTACACATAAGCCCCTTGGGCGGCGCATGCGTCGACCAGCTCTTGGCAGAACAACGTAATGGAACCAAATGGGCGGTCCAGCTGCTGCGGATAGTCGCGGCTGACCAGTACTCCGATCAGCGGTCCGAGCGACAGCGTCTGAGTGCTTTGACGGTACTGGATGCACAGCGTCGCGTCTCCTGAGATGCCCATATTCCGGGCCAATGCCGGGCTGATGCGCATCTTGGTGCTCTTGCCGCCGGATACGATCTGGACCGTGCAGCGGTATGAGCCGAACCTCAAGGTAAGATTGGAGCCAAGTGGTATTTTGTGAAACTTGGCATAAGCGTCGCCTAACATGATTGAATCGTCGGCTCCGTGGCTTCCTTGGGACACCTGGACGGCGATTTTGGATTTGAGCATCGGAAAATCTCCTTCCAGAGCGAAGGGTAAAGCATGGCAGGTAAGGAACGTGGAACGAATTAGTTCATCATATGAGGACATCTACCCTATGGTTCTGGGCGCAACGTAAGAAGGACGGGACGCTTTGTACCTCTGCCTAAATGAAGATGGACTGGAATCCATGCCGTTTTTTTGCCTGGCGGGCTGGGCGGGTGTTATGATGGGCAAAGTAGAACAAGGGAGATGAAGCCATGAACGTATATGACAAAGCTTACGAATTGGCCAAAGCTCTGGAGGAAAGTCATGAGGCGAAGGATGTTCGCGCGGCAAGAGCTGCCGCTGACGCCGACCCTGATGCCCGCCGGATGCTGTTCGATTTTCAGAAGCAGCAGGTAGATCTGCAGCAGCGCATGATGTCCGGTGAGGAGCCATCTGCCGAAGAACTCGAAGGCCTCAATCGGCTGTACGAAGTGCTTAGCATGAACCCGCTTGTGCAGCGTTATTTTGAAGCCGAGAAGCGGCTGTCGGTCGTGATTGAGGACGTGAATCGCATTATCGGCAACTCGTTGTCAGCGCTCTTGCTTTCCTAAAACTCCACCCCCGGCATGTTTGTCCCCCTCCTTGCATAGGATGGTAAAGACAAGCCAACCGGCTAAGGGGAGGAATTCGGGAATGAGATTGGGAAAGTGGAAGCACGGCATCTATATGCTTGCCGCGCTTGGCATGCTGGCGTACGCGCTGCCGAGGTTGGAGCTCGATAGCGCTTGGACGGCAGCCACTGTGTTCGGTGTATTATGGTCGGCACTAGCGTTGCTGGTCATCGCAGCGAATTTGCGCGTGCTGATCAGCGACAGGGAGCGAGAGCGCAAGCGGATATCCGCCATTCGCAGGCAGCAAGCTTTTCAGGCCGGCAAGCGGTTGGAGCAGCAGCAGAAGAGGCGCTCCCGCTGAGCGGAAGCTTGGCGAACATGCCAAGATGCCGATATCTGGTTAGGTACCAATCTAGCTTCCGCATCTAAAAAGGACCATCCAATCGGTAGCCACAAGGCTTTCGATTGGATGGTCCTTTTTATTATGTAGAATCTTCGGGCGGCTGCTTGTAGATTGCAGCACGTAGATTGCTGGTATGTGTGCTACTGGTATGTCCACTGCTGGTATATATGCTATATGTACATCGCTGCTCATATACATTACTCGCGTCCGGCAGCAGACTCATGGTCTGCATGCTCGTAACGTCCAGCATGCTGGACGTTGTAAGTTACCGGCGTACATGGCAGCAGTACGGACACTGCCAACAGGCCGTCTTCCATAGCGGCAGAGACATGACCCCGATAGTAATGTGCTCTTTCCTGTACGACGGCCAGGCCTAGTCCGCTGTGGCCGTCTTCTTTTGTGCTGAAGCCAGGCCGGAACATGCGTCGCAACTCTTCGCCCTTCAACTGTACTCGGCAGCGGTTCAGGACGCGAATGAGCAGCCCGTCCCCCTGTAACGAGATTTCCAGTCGAACCTCGCGTTCCTGTGCCGGCATAAATCGAGCTTCATCCATTGCATTGTCGAGCAGATTGCCGATGATTCTGACAACGTCTACACCTTTGAGCGGAGGCAGCTCGCTGGCGTCGGCCAGTGTCCCAAGCTCGTAGCTCAGCCGAATTCCCGCTACTTGCGCAACACCTTGCTTGACGCTTAATAGCGCGGCAACAGCCGGAAATGGAAGCTCTGCAAGGCGGGCAACGGTTGCGTTGACGCCGTTGATTTCGTCCATAACCTCCTGCATGTAGGAGAGCAGATCTTCTCTCTTGTTCATTTTGAGCATCAAATGCATCGTCTGAACTTGGTTCACGAAGTCATGTCGTTGTCCGCGGATCGTAGACAGCATATCGACCATTTCCCCAGCGAGCATCTCCTCGGAGTAGATCGAGCCCTCGCGTTTTTTGGCCTTGGAAATCAAGTTCAGCGCCATCAGCAGCACCGGTGCGGTCGAGAGCAACGATAGAAGAAACAAGAGAGCGGGCAGGCCGCCTCTCTCTTGGGACGGATTCACATACTGCGAGTAGAACAGGACGCCGAGCAATAACATCTGGATGAATACAATCATGCAAAAATAAAATAGAGGAGCAGCGGATGCCCGGGTCAGCAGTTCCTTCAGCCGAGCTCCGGGATACCAGCGCTTGTGGCGCATGAACCATGCTCCCGCCGCGAACAGCAGGAATGATGGCCAACCGGCCATCATTTTGACCCAGTATGGACCTTCATAAATTTCCTTGAACTCGAATAATGAGGTTGCAAACATCAGCGTTGCTAAATCTGATAACGTTACGAACAGAATCATAAACAGCTGCAGCACGAGCCGGGTCCGCAGGCGGAACATCGGGAAGAACAGCCATATTAGAAGTCCCATGGACAATAATGAGTTCGTCACATGCACCGCCATAGGGACTTGTAAGAAGAACAAATCCGAGTAGAACATCGATGTTGCCGATAACAGTACAATTCGTTTCCAATAGGCATCAGGTCTGATGCCGATAAATAATAGGCTAAAGACGAAAAAGATTACCATCTGAGGTAAAGAGAGAAGAAAATAAACTTCAAGAAAATATAGAATGGAACTGCCAACCGGGTGCATGGTAAAGCTCCTTTAGAGTCAACTCTCAAGTAAAAACGTTCGATTATGAGATTTGACTCTAACTTTACTTGGTTTTATGAAAAAAAGAAACGGGTTTCTATCGCCGTATAATGTAAACATTCAGCAGTTGCCTGAATGAATCAGCGAGTTACGCTGGTGAGTTGCAGCTCGCTGCGGCAAGCTGTAATAAAAGCATCTGGCTCATCGACATGCAGGCAGATCCGATCTAGATGCAGAATGCGTCCAAACATTCCGGTAATAGGAATCTTTTGTGCGAGGATCAGCATGACATTAGAGTCCGTTCCGCTAGGAACAAAGGCTGAGCGCTTCTCCTCGGGGCTCAGCTCAAGGTTGTTGACACGGGAGACGGAGAGCAGCTCATCCCGCTTGATACGACCGACCAGTTGCAAGCCGTACTGAATTCGCAGCTCCTGCTGTGCAACCTGGATTGGGTAGAGCCGCATGGCTCGATAGTCCGCTACCATCAACAGGATGAGATAGAGATTGCTAAGCGATGTAATCCAAGCGAGTGCTGGCGAGAATTGATGTAGAAGAAAATGCAAGGCTACCCCCTCGAGCAGAAGCAGCTTACTGAAAATTAGTACAAGCACTAGCCTCCCGGAACGGCGATCGGTGCTGAAAGCAGTTGGGGCTAGCGGAGCTGGAGAGGTTTTGGTCCAGGAGAAAAAAAGAGAGTAAAACACACTGAGCTCATGCGTCAGCATAGCGGAGACAAAATTTATGCCAAAGGCGAATTGAATGTCCTGCCGGATGGAGTCGAGTGGGTTGCCGGATTTTCCGTCACGTCCAACATGTCTAGCACGGAGCAGAATCCGTCCGAAGCGAAAGGCTTGCAGGGTGAGCAGAGCCAGCTCTAGCGGAATTATGATTTTACCAATCGGGGCGATTGCAGTACGGTCAGAGGGGGGTAACATCAAGTAAACGGTAATATAGCCCAGCAGGATTATCGGAATAGCCATCGTTATGGAGCGGCGAAGGGGCCGCTTGCTCAGCAGAATGAGCAGGAATGGCAGTACAAGCATGAAGTCGAGGGCGATTGCTAAAGACAATGCGGAGCGATTCGATTCGTACAGGGAGCTCTGGATAAGAATGAGATCGAACAGGATAATGGCTGAAGCTAGCAGTAGAAGAGCGATTTTTGGTGGAAATCGAAACCAGCTGTTTCTTGACATAACCAGGTCTCCTCTCAAATGTAGGGACGAATGCTGCTCCTCTCAGCATAGCCTGGTATGGATATGTTTTCCATAAAGGTGAGAGAATGTTCTGTATTCCGTCACCATTCCGTGCATGTGGTTGTGCGCAGCCATGCCGGATCGAAAAGACATTGTGGCGCGGATTGGATATAATTATGTAATGAAGCGCAGGGCGCAGGAAAGGCGGAGAATCCCGACAGCTATGCCACATGATTCTAACCCACCGGCATCGTTTGAGACGATGACCAAGCATGAACAGCTGATTCGGCATATCGAGGCGCTGGAGCCCGGCACGCGCATTTCCGTACGCGGCATCGCCCGTGACAAGGAAGTTAGCGAGGGCACAGCATACAAGGCGATTAAGGAAGCCGAGGAGCTCGGAATCGTCGCCACCAAAAAAAGAATTGGCACCGTACGGGTCCATAAATCCCGGCGTGTATCTCTAGAAGGACTTACTTTCGGCGATGTCGCCGACATCGTGGAAGGACAGCTGCTCGGCGGAGCCGGGGGCCTTCAGCGGACGCTGCACAAGTTCGTCATCGGAGCGATGGAGCTTGATGCCATGCTTCGCTACATTAATGAAGACAGCCTGCTCATCGTCGGCAACCGCGAGGAGGCGCATCGTTTAGCATTGGAGCAAGGAGCCGGAGTGCTCATCACAGGCGGCTTTGATACGAGCCCGGCAGTCAAGCGGTTAGCGGACACGAGAGGGCTGCCGATTATCGTGTCCCGTCACGATACGTTTACAGTCGCATCGATGATTAATCGTGCGATGTACGACCGACTCATCAAGCAAAAAATAGTTCTAATCGAAGACATTATGAGCTTCGGCCGCCCTGCCGACGTGCTGAAGCACGGTGATACGGCGGCGGATTTTCACCGGTTGGCCGGACTTACGGGAAGCTTCCGCTTTCCCGTGCTTGATGACCGCGGCCGGGTGAGCGGCATGATGACGGCCAAGGACGCTGCGGGTTCCGAGCCGGATAACCCGGTTGAACGGCTGATGACGCGCCATCCCATCACGGCGGCGCCGAACATAACGGTCACCTCCGCCGCCCATACGATGGCGGCGGAAGGCATCGACCTGCTGCCAGTCGTTGACCGGCATCGCCGGCTGCTTGGCGTCATCACTCGCCAAGAAGTGCTTGAGGCCATGCGCATTACCGGCCGACAGGGAGAATCAGGCGAGACGTTCGATGATCTGATCGTCGCTGGCTTCAAGCCTGCCGAAGGTGAAGCTGGCGGCTTCTGCTATAAGGGTGTCGCCGCTGCACAAATGTCCGGTACGCCGGGAACGGTTTCGGAAGGCGTGTTGTCGACACTGATGCTTCAAGCAGCGCGCCGCATGGTACGCGAAAGCGGCCGCAGCGACCATATGATCGAGAGTATGACGACCTATTTTATACGTCCGGTCCCGATTGACGCGGAGCTCACGCTTGAACCAACCGTGCTGGAGCTGAGTCGCAAAACCGCTAAGCTAGAAATTCAGCTGTCCGACTCCGCTGGAGTCGCGGCTAAGGCAATTCTCTCTATGCAGCTAATGGACGGCTAATTGCTGCGGTATTTTTCGGTGAATGGACACATGCCGTAGCTCTTAAGAGTCATGTTCCTTCCATTTCATTGGGAGAGAATAAGGAAGAATGGTCACAGGCGATACCTCATCATACAAAGCTTGTCCCGGCCAGAGGCTGGTCAATTGGGGGCGAATGAAGAAGGGAGGGACAGAGCATTAAGGTCAAAAAGAGGTACTATCCTACCCTTACCCCGGCCTGGAAGCGCCGGCGTGAGATTATTCTGTTAGCTTTTGCAATCGTAATAACTACGATGCTGGATGGGACAGCCTCGGGCAAGGCTGCTGATAAAGTGTCAGCGGCAGCTACGAGCATGGAAGGGCAGGCCAACGCGGTCTCTGAGACTTCGTCGGTAGCCAAACCTGCGTCTGCGTCTTCATCGGAAGCGGCGGCGAGCAAGGGAACTGCGGCATCGGCTGCAGCAGGCTCCCTTCAAAAGCTTATCGACGCTGCGCCGAGCGGCACTACAATCCAATTGCCGGCCGGCAGTTATGCACAGTCGATCGTCATCTCCAAGCCACTGAGGGTCGAAGCGCAGGACGTCACGCTGACCGGAAACGGCAGCGATGCACCGGTTGCTACAATTAAAGCGAAAGGCGCATCGCTGATCGGTCTGACCGCAGAGAAGGACACACGAGGCAAGGCTCCGGCCGTCCTAGTGGCTGCGGATAATGTTGTTCTGGACGGGCTGAAAGTCATATCACGTTCTCTCGGCATCCAGCTCCAGAGCTCGGAAGGCTCCACTATCCGGGGCTCGGTCGTCGAGCCTCCTGCCGATCTGCTCGGCCGTGCAGCGCGCGCTTCAGACAGCCGTAACGGCATCGACCTGTATCGGTCGAACGGCAACCTTATCGAGAACAACCGTGTGAGCAGCATGTTTGATGGGATTTATTTGGAAGGCAGCAATAACAACACGGTCCGCGGCAATGGGATCGACTACTCCCGATATGGCATCCACTTGATGTACACCAAGCGCAGCGTCGTCACCGATAACAGCGGTTCCTACAATGTGACCGGAATCATGGCGATGATGGTCAAAGGGTCCGAACTGACCGGCAATGCATTCAGCCGTCAGAGCGGCAGTGTTAATTCGCAGGGTATGCTGTTTTATCAGGTGGAGGGCACGAGGGTAGAGGATAATGTGATGAATGGCAACCGTGTCGGGATGTATATCGAACGATCCGAGGGCAATGAATGGATCAACAACGACATCTCGTATAACTTTGTCGGCATCCAGCTGCTGGATTCCAAGGACAACCGACTCAAGAACAATCGATTCGTATCCAATGTCATTGAGACTCAGGCGGATGGTAGTCGTGACAATGAGCTGCAGGGCAATTACTGGGATGCTTTCCAAGGACTCGATCCCAACGGCGACGGAAGCAGCGATCTGGCCTACTTGATGAATCCGTTTTTTCAGCGGTTGACCAAGGATAACTCAGCCTATCAGATCTTTTTCCAGTCGCCGGGTATGAAGTTCCTCGAGAGTCTGCTCGCTTCCGGGCAGCAGAACTGGTCGCGCGACAGCGCTCCGCTCATGGAGCCTCCTCTGGAGCTTGGCAGCAAGTCTCAGCCTACTGAAGCGCCGATGGCGGCAACCGCTGCAGCGGGAATGGCGCTTTTGGCAGGAGCATCAATAATCATTTATACGGGGGTTAGAAGAAAATGAAAAAAAGAATGACAGCGATGCTGATGGTCGCTTTGACCATCATGTTAATAGCAGCCGGCTGCGGTAAAGCGGGCCATGAGCCGATAGCGGTTGATGAATCGGTCGATAAATGTGCGATCTGTAATATGGCGGTCCGGGATGACGCTTATGCGGTACAGTTGACAACTAAAGAAGGTAAAACCTTTAAATTCGATGATATCGGCTGCATGAACGATTGGAAGAGCAAAAATGCCGATGCTGCTATAAGCGCAGAGTACGTCCGTGATTACAACGACAAGGCGTGGGTTGCCTACAACGATGCGTATTATGTTTACGATGCGGATTTCAAGTCGCCAATGGCTTACGGAGTGTACAGCTTCAAGGATAAAAAGGCTGCGGAGTCTTTCGTAGGCGAGCAGGGCAAGGGCAAACTGATGACGGCCCAGGAGCTGGGTTCCCATAATTGGGCGCAAAACAAAGAACAAATGAATATGGGCGGTTCCGATCATGAAGAAGGTATGGACATGGGAACGAATGAAGGAGCGGAAATGGACATGGGAGCCAATGAAGGCTCCGGCATGGACATGAGCGGAAATACATCCACTAATTCCGGTTCCCACTAAACGATGAATATACTCCACATTGCGCGCAGAGAGATCAAGCTCGGCTTCCGCAATCCGTGGTCCTACTCTTTTCTCGCGCTGTTCACCGTATTCACGCTGCTGCTTTTGATGATCGGTGCCCAGCGCTCAGGATCGGGATATACGAGTACAACAGGCTCCATGCTGAATTTGATTCTGTATCTGTTGCCGCTTATGACATTGCTCATCGGATCCTTCTCTTTGACGGCGGAAAAAGAAGAGGGAAGCTGGCAGCTCATCTCCACCTATTCGCTGCGGACGCTCTCCTTCATCGCCGGCAAATACGCCGGCCTGACCGTTGTGCTGGCAGCTATAGTTAGCTTCGCTTATGGGGTTAGCGGAGTCGTGGGGGCGGTACTCGGAAGCGGCTTTGATCTCAAAACGCTTGGTTTGTTCCTCGTGTTCTCACTGCTGTTAGTGCTGCTCTATCTTGCCGTAGCGCTGCTGATCGGCACTTTTGCGGCGAACCGTTGGCAGGCGCTGACTTACGCGGTCGCCTTCTGGTTTTTCACTGTAATTGGTTGGCCGGCGCTGTTAATCGCGGTGCTTGGCTTCCTGCCTTATTTGATGATCAAACCAGCGCTAGTCGCGCTGACGTTCCTCAATCCAGCGGAGCTCGTACGACTGTTCGTCGTCGTTAAGCTTGGCGGCGGCACCATATTGGGACCGGAGTATTACCAGTGGGTAACGGTCATGCAAAAATCGACTGGATCGCTGTTGTTTGCAGGCCTTTGCCTGCTGTGGATTGGTGTGGCTGGAGGAATCGCCGTATGGGCGTGGGAGAGGGGGAGATACCGTGCATAAGCCAGTTCTGCTCGTTGAAGGCGTGGATAAAAGCATTAAAGGGCAGCACATCGTGCGGGACATCTCTCTCACGATGCAGCAAGGGAGCGTCCTCGCGCTGTGCGGCGGCAACGGTGCGGGCAAAAGTACGCTGCTGCGCATGGTAATGGGAATTTTGCAGCCAACTTCCGGGGTCATTCAAGTAGATGGATTGAGCTGGAAAGAGAATCGCAATGCCTACGCCGATAAGCTTGGGTATATGCCGGATGACTACGCCTTTGCCAAAGGGCTGACTGCTTGGGAAACGCTGCATTTCTGGGCTTCGCTGCGCGGACTACCTCGTAGTCGGACGGAGGAGGCGCTTGAGGAAGTCGGCCTTGCGGAGGTGCGGAACAAAAACGTGACCGCTTTTTCCAAAGGAATGAGGCAGCGCCTTTTATTCGCTCAAGCGATGCTGGCCAAGCCGCCTCTGCTCGTCCTCGACGAGCCGACCAACGGTCTAGATCCGTACTGGATGGACTCCTTTGTGGAGCTTGTGAACAAGCTTCGCCGTGAAGGGCATTCTGTGATTTACTCTACGCATCAGTTGCCAGTGGCCGAGGCTTCCGCCGATTATGTCTTATTCATGCAAGAAGGAGCAGCGGTAAGACAAGGAACGGTGGCTTCGCTGTTGGAGCAGTACGGACCTGGAGGGTTGCATGCGGCTTTCACAGAAAGTCGTATGCAGCCTGGAAGCCGCGGGCAGGTAGAAGCTTGATGAGCCGTCGAAGTGCTAAGGGGACGGCGATAGAGAGGAATACTGGATTGGCGGGAAGAGAGCGCGTGGTGAGTCGTCGATCTGATAGAAGGACGGCGATAAAGCAGAATGCTGGATTAGCGGGAGAGGGAGCGCGATGAGTCGTCGATCTGATAAAAGGATGACGATAAAGCAGAATGTTGGATTAGCGGGAGAGGGAACGCGATGAGTCGTCGACCTATATGGAGCAAGCGCCGTCTGCTGTCTGTTGTTTCCGTGTTGCTGCTAGTTGCGGCAGGACTTTCTGGGATGTTGCTCGTCAAGCAGAATTCAGACAGAGAAAAACCAGGCCGTGTTGCTGAAGGATCTCCTGCACCAGAGATCGCGATTGCTGTACCGGGCTCTGGTGAGCGCGTCCAGTTGTCGGATTTTAAAGGCCGGACAGTACTTGTTCATTTTTGGGCAAGCTGGTGCGTCCCCTGCAAAAGAGAGCTGCCACTGATCGATAAAGCTGCACATCTTACATCTAAAGGTGATCATAAAGACGAGGCTGGTGCCGCATCCGGCGCCGGTAACGAGCAGGAGATCCTTGCCATCAATGTTGGGGAGAGCCGCGGGACGATCAACGAGTTTACCGGCGAGACCGGTATTTCTATGCCAATTGTGTCTGACGTGACCGGGCAGGCGGCTGAGGCTTTCCGGGTACGAGCTTTGCCAGCCTCGTTCATCATTTCTCCGGACGGCCGCATTTCTCAAATTATTCAAGGTGAGTTTACCAGCGTGGAAGAAATCCAGGCCGCTCTGGACGCGGGCTGAAGGAGCTTTGCGCGGGGGAGCTCCGCTTGAGGGAGCCGGCAATTCGCCTAAGAGTTTGGAATAAGTCGTGTGGGCATAAAAGAAGGTGTTCCCCAGTCCTTTTAAAGGACTGGGGAACACCTTCTTTTCATTCGTAGACTTATAAGAACCAAGTAGCAAAAGCTACTTGAATGGTCCGAACCCTCGGCGTGACGGAGGAACCAAGTAACAAAAGTTACTTGAAAGAGCCGCCCCCCGTCGCAGCGGCAGAAGCAAGTAGCCAAAGCTACTTGAACGAGCAAAACTCCGCTACAGCAGCAGAGCCAAGTAACAAAGTTACTTGATTTGCCGCCGTAGCGGGGTTGAATATGCCAAAACCCATCCGCGGTGGGCCTGTCCGCAGCAGCTACCTGCCTAAGCACACCCAAGCCGCCCTTAGTGATGCGGCGCGGCTGGAGCTGCAGGTGCGGCGTCACTTTGCTTCTCAAGCTCGGCCAAATGTTCAATCGCATTCGCGCCTATGGCGAAGCGCTTGGACGGCATGATCTCATACTCCGTGGAGACACCGCTGAACTTCACCCGGTACACGCCTTCGGTGCCTGCCGGCTGCGTGACGGTGTAAGTTCCGGGAGCTGTCAACTTAGCTTCGGCGTTAACTGCTGGGGAGGAGCCATCCTCCGGCCAAAATTGAAAGCTAGTTTTGTAAAATTCGTCGTAAGGCTTGCCATTTTCCTCTACGAGGATTGTGAAGCGGCTCGCTTCGCCGGGTTGTAGCTTATCCGGAATTTGCAGGTCTACGGTCAAATGCGGAATCATGCCCTTGTCATCTTGGCCCGACGTGTTGGCCTGGCAGCCCCCAAGCAACAGGGAGGCGGACGCCAGTAGAGCTATTCCGACCAGTGTCATTTTTTTCTTCATCATGAGTACCTCCTAGGCGGAAAACCAGCGCTTCAGCGCAGGAACACGGCGGATGACAAGCAGATCAATGGCAAGCACAATCAGAATTGATAGGCCGACCAGCGGCATAATGATACCGAGAGCGCCCATGATAATGAGCAGGCCGATTGTAACTTTCCTGTCCCTTGGTTTGTTCGGTGCACCGAGCTTACCGGCTGGAGCGCGTTTGCGCCACATTACGTAAGAACCGGCAGAAATAAGAATCAGGCCTAGGCAGGCAATCAGCCCGAGAATCTGGTTGGCTAGACCGAATAATTTACCCTCGTGGAAAGCGATGCCGAGCATAATCACTTTACCCATAATGCCGTAATCCGCAAAGCGCACATCGGTCAACACAGCCCCACTGTACTGGTCAATATGCAGAGTTGCATTGTTAGTAGGTCTATCATCGGCAGAAGCGACGGTGAAAACACCAGCTTTACCCTCCGGCATCGAGATTGTATAAGGTTTGATCACACCCTGGCGGTCTGCTATTGCGGCAACTTCATTCAGCGACAGCCGCACATAGCCCCCTACTGCGGATGCAGGGACGGGGATGTTCTCGGTTGCCCACGGCAAATCCTCTGCCACATCTTTGGAGAGGGTGACAGATTCCAGCGAACCCGCGCCGAACGCATTTGCCGGATAATTCGTATTCGTCGAATTGGCGATATTGTCGATTCCTTTTCCCATAACGCCCGACCAAGGCAGTCCGGTCAAAATGAGCGTCAAAATGAGCAACGACAGCCAAAAGGCTGGTACAGCATGCATGTCTCTCCAAAACTGGCGACTGCCGCGTTTGCCGAGGCGGGGAAGAATGGTCCCCCAGATGCTAAATTTGCCTCTTGGCCACCACAGGTAAAGGCCGGTCACGATCAGGACAACGCCCCAGCTAGCGGCTAGCTCTACGATCCGGTTGGGCAGCGTACCGCTGAGCAGCAACTGGCTGTGCAGCTTTTTGAACAGCTCCGTGAACGTTTTGTCCGTGTCCAACGTACCGGTAGTACGCCCCGTATAAGGATCGGCATAGAGCGTAGTAGGAACTTCGTTTTTCACAACACTCATCTTAACGGTTGACTTGGCATCACTCGGAATGGAAAAAGACAGGATGGACAAGCCGGGATTTTCCGTGCGGACAGCTGCAGCGAGCTGATCAGGAGCCAGACGAGTCGTTCCAACCTCTCGTACGGTCAACATATCCTTATAGAGCTGCGCTTCAATTTGCGGTTTGAATAGATAGACCGATCCGCTCAGAGCAAGAATAATCAAAAAAGGTGCAAAGATAATGCCGGCATAAAAATGCCATCTCCAAACATTCTGATACAAGGCGGGCAGCAAGCCGCGGTTTTTCTGTTTACTGGTACCAGGAGTTGTCGTTTCCAAATCTATGCTCATCTTTCCATAACTCCTCATTTCTCGGGTGATTAGCTCAACTAAATTAGTATAGAGGGCTTGGCGTAGATCGGCATGACTCTTTCTAGCTATGGGGCCAAAAAATGAGGTAGAAATGATTGGCTTGTCAGGAAATAGTCTGCGAAAAGCGAAAAAGGCGCGCATCAAGCGGCCTGAGCCGTCCAAGGCGCGCCCCTCCGAGAGGCGATCTAGCGCTGTTTGCCTGTTGCGTTCCGCTCGATGACGGTACGGATGACACTGTGGTTGCGGAGCCCGGCAAAGATGTTGAACAGACCGAGCAGCATGAACACCGCTCCCACAATGACGCGAATTGTCGAGCCCGTATACATGAACATCTGAATGAGGGCGATCAAGATAAGCATTATGCCCATACAGATGTTCATTTTGGCGGCGTAAAGCGCTCTTTGATTGGCGTCTTTGGAGCGGCGAGAGCGGAAGCTGTTCACAACGGACATGATGGAGCTGATGATGATACCTGCAATGATGATCCATTGCAGCCAGGCGACGGGATCGTTCATGGGAGCTGAGCAGTCTCCTTTGGCGGGCAGCTGCCCGTCCAGTATTTTTCGCTATTGTACCATAATAGGGCGGTATGCTGCGAATAGGGGGATAGTCTTTAAGGAGGAGTGTTGCCGCTTACCTCAGGCCCAAGCAAACGGATGTTGACCCATACCTGTAGACGGTTTTCGGCGACAAGAACGGTTTTGATGTTTAACGCGAATCGTTTATCCTTATCGCGGTACACCTTTTCAGCCAATAGCTCACGTGCGAGGCGAGACTCCCTATCAATCTCATAAATGCTGTGGCCTTCCAGCACGAGCAGATCATCATGCAGCTGCGCCTTTAGCCGGGATTTCGTCGGTTCATCCAGTCCGGCCGTGCCAGGGCCATTTTCGAAGCGGATTTGTATCGTTTTGATGACGGAGTGCTGTTGTTTGAACTTACTTAATTTTTCCAGCTCATTGTCACGCTCGTTAAGCTGGTCCTCGAGCTCGCCTTTCAGGTTGATGACGCGATCGAACTGCGCCTGAAACAGGGAGTGATAGAGGGCGGCTCCGATGATCATGCCACAGATGATCAGGCCGGCGGCCTGAGTCAAACGGGCAAAGCGGGCAAAGGGAGGGACTCGCATGGACGCAGGCTCACCCCGATCCCCGGCAAATCATACGGATGAGCTCCGTGCCGGCATGGGCGCCGACGAAGGCGCACAGAATGAACAACACCTGTTGAACGACAGGGGACAGATGGCCCTCGATCATATTGCTTTCGATGACACGCATTGGATCGATCGTTCCGCCGACGGCGGCGACAAGAGCCCATATTTTCAGGCGGGAAGCCGTATCGACCATCATCGAGGATGGAGGGGAGAGTGCCAGCACCGATCCGATGCCGGCTAGCAATGCGCCTCCGACGACAACGCCGAAAGCGATGAAGCAGTCGATCAATGCTTTGCTCAGGATCAAGTTCATGCGCTGCATCCGCCTCACCTTTCTAGAAGGAATTTGGGAAAAGCTACCCCTTGTTCATTGTATGGGCCTGTACCGGTCTTTTATGATAAGATAGATAGAAAGACCGAACAGATGTGCCCCGCCTGGCGGGTGCGAAAGGAGGAACGCGATGAGCGCGAGCGAACGATTCGTGCATTTGCATGTGCACAGTGAATATAGCTTGCTGGACGGGGCCGCGCGGATCCGCGACCTGACGGCAAGAGCGGCAGAGCTCGGCATGCGCTCGTTGGCGCTGACCGACCATGGTGTGATGTATGGGGCGGTACCCTTTTACAAGGCGTGTCTGAAGCAGGGCATCAAGCCGATCATCGGCTGCGAGATGTATCTGTCGGGAGGGTCCAGGCTGGATAAGGGTACGCGCAAGGACAACCCGATTTACCATCTGATTTTGCTGGCCCAAAACGAGACCGGTTACCGAAACCTCATGAAGCTGAGCACCATTGCTCATCTGGAAGGTTTTCATTATAAACCCCGCATTGATCATGACGCGCTGCGGGAGCATGCGGGCGGGCTTATCTGCCTGAGCGCCTGCTTAGCGGGTGAGGTCGCCCAGCATCTGCTTTACGACCGCCCGGAGGAGGCGAAGCTTGCAGCGCTGAAGTACCGGGAGACGTTCGGGGAGAACTTTTACCTGGAAATTCAGGATCATGGGATGGCGGAGCAAAAAAAAGTGACTGCCGGAATGATCAACCTATCGGAAGAAACCGGTATTCCGCTGGCCGCTACAAATGATGTCCACTACTTGCGGCAGGAGGATGCGGCTGTGCAGGATGTGCTCATCTGCATCGGCACTGGCAAAAGCGTGAGCGACCCTGACCGGATGCATATGCATGGGGACGGCATGTATTTGAAAAGTGTGGACGAGATGGCGCGGCTGTTTCCCCATCTGCCCGAAGCGCTGGCCAATACGGTGCGCATCGCCGAGAGCTGCAATGTGGAATTGCGGCTTGGCGAGCATGCCCTGCCGGAGTATCGGCCGCTGCCTGAAGGGCTGAGCTCGGGCGCTTATTTGGAGCAGCTATGCCTGGAGGGGATGCTGCAACGGTATGACGGAGCGGGTGCGCGCCATCAAGGAGCGGAGGCTAGTGTGCCGAGCCTGGTGGAGAACGCAGGGCGGGCTGATTCGGCGCTCCTGGAAGGAGTGGGGAGCGGGCTGCTTGATGGAGCGGAGAGTAGCTTGCCGAGTTTGGCGGAGAGCGGGTTGCATACAGGAGCGGAGACTAGTGTACCGAGCCTGGTGGAGAGCGCAGGGCGGGCTGATTCGGCGCTCCTGGAAGGAGTGGGGAGCGGGCTGCTTGATGGAGCGGAGAGTAGCTTGCCGAGTTTGGCGGAGAGTGGGTTGCATACAGGAGCGGAGACTAGTGTGCCGAGCCTGGTGGAGAGCGGACTGCGCGAAGAGGCAGAGAGCGGCGTGCCGCTGTTGGAAAAGGCGGAGAGTGGGCTGCGGTACGAGGGAGCGGAGAGCGGCGTGCCGCGTCTGGAGGAAGCGGAGAGTGGGCTGCGGTACGAAGGAACGGAGAGCGGTTTGCCGCATCTGGAGGAAGCGGAGCGGAGGCTGCGGTACGAGCTTGGCGTTATTGAGCGGATGGGTTTCAGCGACTATTTTCTTATCGTCTGGGACTTTATCCGTTACGCTCATGAGCAAGGCATTCGCACGGGACCAGGCCGCGGCTCTTCAGCCGGCAGCCTCGTCGCTTACTGTCTTCGCATAACCGATGTTGATCCGCTGAAGCATAAGCTGCTGTTCGAGCGTTTTTTGAACCCAGAGCGTATCAGCATGCCGGATATCGATATCGACTTCAATGACGAGCGGCGCGACGAGGTGATTGCTTATGTGAGCCGCAAGTACGGATCGGACCATGTAGCGCAAATCATCACATTCGGCACGTTGGCTGCGAAGGCCGCTATTCGTGATGTCGGGCGCGCATTGGACGTGCCGATCGGCGACGTTGATCGTGTGGCCAAGCTTATTCCAGGGCAGCCTGGTACGACGCTCCAATCGGCGCTCGCTTCTGTGCCGCAGCTGCGGGAGTATGCGGAGCGTGATGGTACGAGGGAGCTGATTGCCACTGCACTTAAGGTGGAAGGCATGCCGCGCCACGCTTCGACTCATGCGGCTGGCGTTGTCATTTCCGGTCGGCCGCTGACGGATTATGTACCGTTGCAGGCGGGCTCGGAGGCCGCTGCGCTGACGCAATATTCCATGGAGAATGTCGAGGCTGTCGGCTTGCTCAAGATGGATTTTCTCGGCCTGCGTACTCTTTCTATCCTGGAACGGACATTGGACTGGGTCAAAGAAGAGGGGGGCGAGGCAATTGATTTTCGCCTCATCCCGGATGACGATCCCGCCACCTATGAGATGCTTGGCCGCGGCGACACGACGGGCATTTTCCAGTTGGAGTCGGCGGGCATGCGCCGCGTGCTGCGGGAGCTGAAACCAAGCTCGTTTGAGGATATCATCTCGGTTTTGGCGCTGTATCGTCCAGGCCCGATGGAATTCATCCCGCGCTTCATCGCTGGCAAACATGGTTTGGAGCGGATTGATTATCCGCATCCTTCGCTTGAGCCGATTTTGAAGGATACGTACGGTATCATCGTTTACCAGGAGCAGATTATGCAAATCGCATCTGAGATGGCTGGTTTCAGCCTCGGTGAGGCGGATTTGCTACGGCGTGCTGTTTCCAAGAAAAAACGCGAAATATTGGATGAGCAACAAGCCGCCTTTGTGCGGGGCAGTCTTGGGCAGGGCTATTCCGAAGAGGATGCCAAGCGCGTCTACGATATGATTTTGCGCTTCGCGGACTACGGCTTCCCGCGCGCTCATGCGGCCGCTTACGGTGTACTGGCCTTTCAGACAGCCTGGCTCAAACGGCATTATCCCGTATCTTTCATGGCTTCGATGTTGGCTTCCGTCACCAGCAATCAGCGCAAAACGGGCGAGTATATCGACGAATGCAAGCGCATGGGAATCGGCGTGCTGCCTCCGGATGTCAACTTCAGCTCTATCACTTTCAGCCCGGATGGGGAGGCTGTCCGTTTCGGTCTTGCCTCCATCAAGAATGTGGGCACGCAGGCAATCGATTCGATTTTGCGGGAGCGTAAAAGCCGACCGTTTGCCAGCTTAATTGATCTGTGTCGGCGGGTTGATTTGCGCGTCGTCAACAAACGTGTGCTGGAATGCCTCATCGGCGCAGGAGCGCTGGAATCGCTGCCAGGTCATCGGGCGCAGCAGTTGGCGGCGCTTGACGAGTCGGTCGAAGCCGCTCAGAAATGGCGTAAAGAGCGCGCGGAGCTGCAGATTGAGCTTTTCGGCTTCGAAGAGGTGCAGAACTGGGATGTCGAAATGCCGCAGGTACAGCCTTACGCCCAAGCCCAACTGCTAGAGCTGGAGCGGGATCTGCTGGGGCTGTACCTGTCCGGTCATCCGCTTGACGGAGCGGAGGAGCAGCTGGCAGAGTTCGGTCTCGACCGGCTAGTTGAGCTGGCGGATGCACCGGATGAGACGCGCTGTGTGACGGCGGTACGCATCATTGCGATCAAGCAGCTGCGGACGCGCAAAGGTCAGCAAATGGCTTTTGCCGAGGTAGAGGATCGCATTATGCGCGCTGAGGCAGTGATTTTCCCGTCCGCGTGGGCGAAGCTCGCGGACGGGATCTCGGTAGGCGGCCTGGTGGTACTACAGGCCGTTGTGCAACAGGGGGACGAGGACATCAAGCTCATCGTGGATGACCTCGTCCCCCTGGACGACCCCGAGCTTCGCTCCGGGGTCGAGCGGCTTCGCCGCCAGGCGCGCGCCCGCAGCGCGCGCGCCGGCGGAGCTGCGCCCGCGCCCGGTGGCGCAGCCTCGGGCGCGGCGCAGCCGCGCGGGGCAGGCGGGGCGAAGCCGCCTGCCGGGCGCCCCGGCGGGGCGCAGCCAGCGGGCGCTCCTGCGGAGCCGCGCCCGCGCCCGGCCGCTTCCGCGCCGGGGCGCGCGGGCGGCGCAGCCTCGCCGCCCGCTGGCGCCGCTTCGCTGCGCACCCCACCCGCAGCGCGTTCCGCTCAGCGGGTGTACATCAAAATCGTGGCGGATCGTGAAACTCCCGCCACGCTGGAGCGCCTGAAGGCGCTCCTAGCCGAGCATGCAGGGCCGCTCGGCACCGTGCTCTTCTACGAGCGCGCTGGGCGCTCGCTCGAGCTAAGCGAGCGCTACCGGGTCAAGCCTTCCCCGGAGCTGATCGAGCGCATTGAACTGCTGCTCGGCAAAGGAGCGGCCGTCGTCAAATAAGACGGCCTCCCTATCACCTATTACGGACCTGTTATCTGCTATGTGCAGAGGGCAGGTCCATATTTTTTGCCAAGCTAGCTAATAGCCAAACTTGAAACCCCCGCTGTCCGTCAAATAAGCCAATCAAGTAGCCAAAGCTACTTGAAGGCCCCGCTACCGGCTGCGCCAATCAAATCAAGTAGCCAAAGCTACTTGAAAGCTCCGCTACCGGCTCCGCCAATCAAATCAAGTAGCCAAAGCTACTTGAAAGCTCCGCTACCGGCTCCGCCAATCAAATCAAGTAGCCAAAGCTACTTGAAAGCCCCGCTACCGGCTGCGCCAATCAAATCAAGTAGCCAAAACTACTTGAAAGCCCCGCTACCAGCTCTGCCAATCAAATCAAGTAGCCAAAGCTACTTGAAAGCCCCGATACCGGCTCCGCCAGCCGAATCAAGTAGCCAAAACTACTTGAAAGCCCCGCTACCAGCTCCGCCAATCAAATCAAGTAGCCAAAGCTACTTGAAAGCTCCGCTACCGGCTGCGCCAATCAAATCAAGTAGCCAAAGCTACTTGAAAGCTCCGCTACCAGCTGCGCCAATCGAATCAAGTAGCCAAAGCTACTTGAAAGCTTCGCTACCGGCTCCGCCAACCAAATCAAGTAGCCAAAGCTCCTTGAAAGCCTCACTACCAGCTGCGCCAATCGAATCAAGTAGCCAAAGCTACTTGAAGGCCCTGCTGCCGCTCAAACCAATCAAATCAAGTAGCCAAAACTACTTGAAAGCCCCGCTACCAGCCCCGCTAACGGCTCCGCTACCAGCCCCGCTAACGGCTCCGCTACCAGCCCCGCTAGTCTGTTCTCATGCCATTCCCAATCATCGCACTTTCCTCTTCATTTTCCCGGAACATTTTGCGGGACAGGTGCATAGAGTAGGAAACACAGCAGCATGTTGCTGGGCGACGGGCGCCCCAAGCGGCGGATGGCGGAGGATAAGGGGGCGCGGTTGCAGCCCTCTACTGCTGTCTCTGCCGACGGTCAACGTCCGGTGAATGATAGGGAGGCGCCTATGGGCAAACCTTCCGGCATTAGGCTGAGCAGGAGGGAAAGCGGATGAATTCCGAATTGGAGCGCTGGTTGGAAAGGCGCGGAGTGACAGTAGCAGATGTAGCGGAAATCGTACATGCCCTGCAGCTTCCCTATAACCCTCATTTGACGATGGAGGAATGTCTGGAAAGCGTACGTACCGTGCTTGGCAAGCGCGAGGTGCAGTACGTCTTGTATACGGGAATTGCACTGGATGAACTGGCGGAAAAAAAGCTGTTGCCAGCTCCCCTGCAGCAGATTATGGAGAAGGACGAATCGCTCTACGGTGTTGATGAAACGCTGGCAATGGGCATTACTAATGTGTATGGCATGATTGGCTTGACGAGCTTTGGTTACCTGGATAAAGTGAAGCCGGGTATTATCAGCCGTCTGAATGATAAGTCGACGGGTGCAGTTCATGTATTTCTGGACGATCTGGTGGCTGGTCTGGCTGCCGCAGCCTCGGCGAGGATCGCGCACCAGGATCCGAAAGCGATCTATTACAGCGAGGACGGCACCAAAATCTAGACAAAGCAGGATTCCGGCGCTGCAGGAGCGAATCGTTGTTCCTGCAGCTCTTTCGAGTATGAACCAGCGGATTTATGGATGAGTTCAAACATCTCGTATAGCTTCGACCGACTTTTGTGCAGCACCAACCAACTCTAAAGCTGCATCAAACGTTTCAAACATCGCAATCAACTCTCACGAAGCACTAATCTCTCGTCACCATCAGCCGTCTCTCACGCAGTATCAGCCGTCTCTCGAACTGCATCAAGCGTCTCGCACACACTCCAAACGTCTCGTACGCTGGGCCTTTCTTGCTAGAAAAACTTGTCCTATGCTATGATTGTGAGATCATGTGACCTGTTTCCGGGATTATCAGGAGGTACCTTTCATGTGGACGGTCATCTACATCGCGCCAACGGCAAAAATCGCGGAGAGTATCAAGAGTAGGCTTACGGAAGAAGGATTTCTCGTCCAGACCAAGCCCATCAACATGTCCAAGCAGCAGTACGAGATCCTAGTACCGTCCGGAGAGCTGGAGGAAGTACAGGAAGTGCTGAGCTCCATTCTCCATTCCTGATTGCCGGCCCGACTATACTTAGCGTCTTGAGAGGTGTCACTCGTGTTTAAGGACTTATTTCACAAACGTAAATACGCCACCGTTCCTTCCGAGAGGGAGCGCAGCGATAAGCAGGACCGGCCGAAGCGGGATATTCCCGAAGGCCTAATGAACAAATGCCCTAAGTGTGCCACGATTCAGTTCTCCAAAGAATTGGACAAGAATCTCAAAGTATGTCCGTCTTGCGGGCATCATTTCCGTCTGACCGCCTGGGAGCGCATCGGAATGACGCTTGATGACGGACGTTTGTCTGAATTCGACACGGACATGATTTCTGAGGACCCTATGGGGTTTCCTGGTTACGCCTCCAAACTGGAAGCTCAGAAGAAAAATTCCGGGCTGAAGGATGCAGTCATCACCGGTGAGGGAGCCATTGGAGGTTTCCCTGTTGTAGTCGCTGTCATGAGCTTCGACTTTTTCTCAGGCAGCATGGGTTCAGTCGTAGGCGAAAAGATTACGCGGGCAATCGAGCAGGCGAGCCTTCGCAAGCTGCCTCTGCTGATCTTCTCTACCTCTGGCGGCGCGCGCATGCAGGAGAGCATCTTGAGCTTGATGCAAATGGCTAAGACGAGCGCAGCTCTGGCTAAATTCCAGAGCGAGGGCGGGCTGTATATCTCGATTATGACTGATCCGACAACCGGGGGAGTCACGGCCAGCTTCGCATCTCTTGGCGACTACAATTTGGCCGAGCCTGGAGCGCTCATCGGCTTTGCCGGTCGAATTGTTATCGAGCAGACGATTCGTCAGAAGCTGCCGGACAACTTCCAGACAGCTGAGTTCAATCTACAGCATGGCCAGCTTGACCGCGTCGTCCACCGCAAGGACATGAAGTCCACGCTGACGCGTGTACTGGATATGCATGCTGTGAAGGAGGATACGGTATATGGCGGGTGAACTGCCTTTTGAGAAGCCGCTAGGAGACCTCAGACGCAAGATTGAAGAGCTGAAGGGACTTAGCCAAGGAAAGGGCATCGACTTCAGCGACGAGATCGCCCGACTTGAAGCCCGCTGCCGTCAGCTAGAAGAAGAGCTGTACAGCGAGCTTGGAGCCGCTGAAAAAATGCATCTGGCTCGCCATCATCAGCGGCCTACATCGCTAGATTTTATCGGGGCGATCTTCACGGATTTCCTGGAGCTGCACGGCGATCGGCTGTTCGCCGATGATCTGGCGATCGTTGGTGGATTGGCCAAGCTGAATGGTGTACCGGTAACCGTTATCGGACATCAGCGCGGCAAAGATACAAAGGACAATATCGCACGCTTTTTCGGTAGTCCTCATCCGGAGGGCTTCCGCAAGGCGTTGCGTCTCATGCAGCAGGCACATAAATTCCATCGTCCGATCATTACCTTCATTGATACGAAGGGCGCTTATCCCGGCAATACAGCCGAGGAGCGCGGTCAATCGGAGGCGATTGCCCGTAATCTGCGTGAGATGGCGTTGCTCGGCGTACCTGTGCTCTGCGTCGTTATCGGTGAGGGCGGCAGCGGCGGCGCTTTGGCGCTCGGCGTAGGCAATCGGGTGCTCATGCTTGAGAATGCGATCTACTCTGTTATTTCGCCGAATGGAGCTGCTTCCATTCTATGGAAAGACGCTTCCAAGGCAGATCTAGCAGCCGAAGCGATGAAAATCACTGCCAAGGATTTGCTCGGATTCGGCATCATCGAGGAGATCATCCCCGAGCCGCAAGGCGGCGCACATCGGGATTACGCTGAGCAGGCTGATTACATCAAGGAAGCGCTGTGGCGCCATCTGCAGGAGCTTGGCTCCATGACATCGGAGGAACTGATCGAGGACCGATACATGAAGTTCCGCAAAATCGGACGGTTCACCTTTGCTCCAGATGCGGGCGGTTCACAGGATTCCGAGCGGCAGCCTGCTGAGGAAGTTACACAAGCAGAAGCAGCTTCGCCTGGTGATGCCAGCACAAGCGCAAGCTCGACTGATCCAATCACTGGAACTGTAACAGAGGCTGCGCCTTCACCAGCCGCTGAATCTGCTCGGGTGCATTGATTCAGGGTCTCCCATAGGTTGGTTCGCAAAGAGCGGCCGGCAATCGGCCGCTTTTTCCTGTGCCCAGGATGTTTTTGACGGAGGTACAGTTCCGCTGACCATTTTTTCTCACCGGAATCAGTCTAAGTGATGGGATAAGTCCGGCTCAACAGTATGAGCTGAGGAGCCCTTCGGCATGTCAAAAGTCGCAAAGTTTTGCTTCCAAAGTCACGCCGAGCAATGAACAAATGTCTTGTAAAGTGCGTAAAGTCATGTCTATGTTGCCGTAAAATGTGGTAGAATGATTGATAGTGTTTAAGCAAGCTAATTGATGGAGGAATTATATACCCATGCGCAAAACAAAAATTGTTTGTACGATCGGTCCATCCAGCGAGTCGCTGGAAAATACAAAAAAACTGATTCTGGCTGGCATGAATGTTGCCCGTCTGAACTTTTCGCACGGTGATTTCGAGGAGCACGGCAACCGGATTAAAAATATCCGTCAAGCCTGTGGTGAACTCGGCAAAACCGTTGCCATCCTGCTCGATACCAAAGGTCCTGAAATCCGTCTTGGCAAGTTGAAAGAAGAGCCAATCGAGCTCCAACAGGACGACTACATCACTTTGACTACAGAAGAGATTCTTGGCGACCGTCATCGCATTCCGGTAACGTACAAAAACCTCCCTGCAGACCTCAAAGTCGGCTCCACGGTTCTGATCGATGACGGCCTGATCGGCCTTACGGTTGTTGACATCCAAGGAACAGAAATCAACTGCAAAATCGTTAACAGCGGCCCGATCAAGAGCAAAAAAGGCGTTAACGTACCAGGCGTAGACATTTCCCTTCCAGGTATCACCGAGAAGGACGCGAATGATATCGTGTTCGGTATCGAGCAAGGCGTTGATTTCATCGCTGCTTCTTTCGTGCGCAAAGCGTCCGACGTACTGGAAATCCGCGAGCTTCTGGAGCAGCATAACGCTGGTCATATCCAGATTATTTCCAAGATCGAGAACCAGCAAGGTGTGGACAACCTCGATGCGATTCTGGAAGTTTCCGACGGACTGATGGTAGCTCGTGGCGACCTGGGCGTTGAGATTCCAGCGGAAGAAGTGCCGCTCGTTCAGAAAAACATGATTCAAAAGGCGAACCTGGCAGGCAAGCCGGTTATTACGGCGACCCAAATGCTGGATTCCATGCAACGCAACCCGCGTCCTACGCGCGCTGAAGCAAGCGACGTAGCTAACGCTATTTTCGACGGTACAGATGCAATCATGCTGTCCGGCGAGACGGCAGCAGGAAAATACCCGATGGAATCCGTTCTGACGATGTCCCGCATCGCTGAGCGCGCTGAGTCCGCCCTGGACTACCGCGAGATTCTGACAAAGCAAGCTAGCGCACAACAGACGACGGTTACCGAAGCGATCAGCCAAGCTGTCGCTAACTCGGCATTGGATCTTAAAGCCAAAGCGATCGTAACTTCCACGGAAAGTGGTTTTACAGCTCGCATGGTATCCAAATACCGTCCGAAAGCTCCAATTATTGCGGTTACAACAGATGAGCGCATCATGCGTCGCCTGAACCTTACTTGGGGCGTTATCCCGACTAAAGGTGTTCCAGCGGACACAACCGACGAAATGTTCAACTTTGCCGTTGATGGCGCGCTGAGCACGGGCTTGGTTGGCCTCGGCGATACGATTGTCATCACTGCAGGCGTACCAGTTGGCCGCGCAGGCACGACAAACCTGATCAAAGTTCATCATATCGGTGAGCTTGTTGCCAAAGGTCAAGGCATCGGCAGCCAAACAGCAACGGGCAAAGTTGTTGTTGCCCGCACGCCTGAGGAAGCAATCGCCAAAACGAAGGAAGGTTCCATTCTTGTGACGGTTTCCACCGACAAGGAATATATGCCTGCCATTCAGAAGGCTTCCGCGATTATTACCGTTACAGGCGGCATTACTAGCCATGCGGCTGTTGTTGGCCTCAACCTCGGTATCCCAGCCGTTATCGGCATTTCGGATGCACTTGAGCTTCTGCGTGACGGTATGGAAGTTACCGTTTATGGCGAGATGGGTGTCATTTACACGGGACAATCCAAAGTTCTTTAAGTTCATGATTAAGGCCGCGTTAATTGCGTCGTCCACTTCTTCCCCTTGGGGGGAACGATTGGATGCCGCCATGCGCGGCCTTTTTTTGCATCCGAATGGGAATGCGTCGATAATAAGGGTAATAGAAAGGGGGCTTCCTCGCTTATGGACAAAGTGGCTTGGCATGTTCATCCGCTCCGTGTGCGTTATCAGGAAACCGATGCAATGGGCGTCGTATACCATGCAAATTATATGACCTGGTTCGAGATCGGCCGCACAGAACTGATTCGCTCCGCTGGTTATTCTTATGGCCGGATTGAAGAGGAAGGACTCATGCTTCCTCTGACGGATTTGGACAGCAGCTTTAAGCTGCCGGCTCGCTACGATGATGCGGTTGCAATTTGCACCCGTGTGGAAAGCTATACACCGATGAGATTAGCTTTTCGTTATCAGATCCGTCGACTTCAGGCTAACTCGGAGGAGCTGTTATCAGAACTTAACACGGAGACAAAGGCGGCAGGGAATGGAGAGGGTTTGCCTGGGGAGATGCTCGCAAGTGGCGGGACTAGGCATGTCTGGGTAGATCGAAGCTTTAGGCCGATGCGACTGGACCGGCGACTGCCAGAACTATACGGACTTATTCAACAATACGGCGCTATGCCGGCAAAGGGGGACAAACGATGAAACGTCGGTGGGGACCGTTGCAGAAGGTTTTAGCTGGAGCAGCAGCTTATCTTTTGCTGGAGGTATTCGCAATGTCGTGGCTTGGCAGTTGGATCGGAATAGGCGGCGTTTTTCTGCTGCTGGCCGGCACCGCTGTAGTTGGCGGCGTCTTAATCCGCACTCGCGGTCGTCGTGTTTGGGATGAGATTCGGCTGAAAATGCAAGGTGGAGAACCTCCAGGGCATGCGTTGCTGAATGGGCTTTGCATTTTTGTTGGCAGTTTGCTTTTGATTTTTCCGGGTGTTCTCGGAGACCTGGTCGGACTGACCTTGTTGCTGCCGTTGACACGCCGTTTTTATCGCATGCGTTTATATCGTTGGATGGAGAAGTTGTTTCGTCGTGGCGGAGGCGGCTTCGGGGGAAACGGTGGAGGCCAGTTTTTCATGATTGGACGCCGCTGAAAAAATTCAAGTAATTTACTCTATATTTACAGCATCTTAATATAGAAGAAATAGTCGTAAGGCATAATTGGGACAATGACAAGGAGGCTCCTCACCAATGAGTAAAGTTTTGTCCCCCTATGTGAATCGAGATTTGAGCTGGATCGAATTCAATCGCCGGGTGCTGGAGGAAGCGCAGGACCCCTCTACGCCGCTGCTGGAGCGGGCCAAGTTCCTAGCCATCGTATCCAGCAACTTGGATGAGTTCATGAGCGTACGCATGGCGGGAATTCAGGACCAGCTCAAAGCAGGTTATACCAAGATGGATTTTACCGGTTACACGCCCCAAGGACTATGGAAACGGCTGCTCAAACGGACAGGTCAGATGGTCACGGAGCAGTACCGTACCTATCGCGAAGTCATGCGGGGTCTGGCTAAAGAAAACATACATATCCGCGATATGGAGGATCTGAACGCCAGCCAGCAGGGCGCGATGGAAGATTATTTCCGTAAAATTGTCTTTCCGGTGCTTACGCCGATGGCGGTTGACCAGAGCCGACCGTTCCCACTGCTGCGCACAAAGGAGCTGTACCTTGCGGTGCTGCTTCAGGAGCCGGATGCAGATGAGGATGCGGAGCCTTATTTTGCAATTGTGCAGGTGCCGTCCATTCTTCCACGCTGTGTTCCTATACCTGCCCACGGAAATAGCAAAAAGCAGGAGTTCGTACTGCTTGAGGATATCATTCAAACCTTTATTCAAAATCTGTTTAGTGGATATGAACTGACCGCTGTCGACCCTTTCCGTTTAACTCGCAATGCAGATTTGACGCTCAACGAGGAAGGTGCCGAGGATCTTCTCGAGGAGATTGAAAAGGAGCTTCGCCGCCGTCGCTGGGGCATGCCGGTCAGGCTTGAGCTCGAGGAAGGCTTCCATCCATATGCGCTTGATCTGCTGCGAGAAGAGCTGGAAATCGGTGATCATGTCGTTCCGATTAGCGGACCTCTTGATCTGAGCTTTTTAATGCGTTTTACGGGCGTATTGAAGGGGCGGGAAGATCTGCGCTATTCGAAGCTGGAGCCGGAATATCCGCGCGAGCTGGAGGAGCATGAGCTTATATTCGATACGATCCGGGAACGGGATGTGTTGCTGCATCATCCTTATGAATCGTTTGAGCCGTTGACGGAGTTCGTTCAGCAGGCAGCGGAGGACCCGCAAGTGCTTGCGGTCAAAATGACGCTCTACCGGGTAAGCGGCAAGAGCGAGATTGTGCAGGCGCTGGCCGCAGCGGCCGAGTCCGGCAAACAGGTAACGGTCGTCGTAGAGCTGAAAGCCCGCTTTGACGAGGAGCGCAACATCGCCTGGGCTCGCCAGTTGGAGAAGGCGGGGTGTCATGTCGTTTATGGCCTAGTTGGCCTCAAAACTCATGCCAAGATTCTGCTCGTCGTTCGACGGGAGGAAGATCAGCTGCGTCGCTACGTCCATGTTGGGACGGGCAATTATAACGATAGCACGGCCAAGGCCTATACCGATATCGGGCTATTCACTTCGCATCCGGTCATCGGAGCGGATGCTTCCGCCCTTTTTAACGAGGTGACGGGTTATTCCTCGCCTTATGAGTGGCAGGCGTTCGGTGTTGCCCCAAGCGATCTGATGGAGAAGCTTTTTCGTTTGATCGATCGCGAGCGGGAGCATGCGCAGGCTGGGCGTGGCGGTTATATTGCGGCTAAAATGAACTCTCTCTCCAATCAGGAGATGATCGATAAATTGTACGAAGCTTCCCGTTCCGGGGTGCGCATCGATTTGATCGTGCGCGGCGTTTGCTGCCTGCGCCCGGGTGTTCCAGGTCTTAGCGAAAACATCCGGGTCATTAGCATCGTTGACCGTTTTCTGGAGCATTCCCGGTTGCTTTATGTGCGCAATGCTGGGGAGGAGCAAGTCTATCTTTCCAGCGCAGACTGGATGACGCGAAATCTGACTCGGCGGATCGAGCTGATGTGCCCTGTATTCGACCCGACTCTGCGTGAAAGTCTCATTTCGATCATTCGTCTGCAACTGAGCGACAATGTAAAGGCGCGCGAGCTGAAATCGACTGGCGGGTATGAGCGCGTTCTCCCGGCGGAAGACGAGCAGCTGCTACGCAGCCAGTTCGAAGCAGAACGAAATCGCATTTGGAAAAAAGAAGAAGACGAAAAAGGTGCGAAGATAAGGGTTTGATTAGCGAAAAGCACTGCGTAAATGCAGGAATACAAAAGCCGCTGAGGCCGCGCCCGTGAGGGACGGCTTCAGCGGCTCTTTCTGTACAAATAGGTTGATGTAGACTGTACAAGCTGGAACACTGCAACGAGATGGTTCGTGCAGCGAGTTCCACCGTTTTATGCTTGGGCCAGCGCAGCAAATTCAGCGAACCGACAAAACCGGATGAAGCCTCCACAGCTTCAGGAACTCTTTGCCTGCTTCCTCGACTTCCTGGGACTCCAGCGCGAGCGAGCCAGCAGGGTGGACGGCAGTGAGCTTCAACTGGCTGGAGGCCGTTGATAGCTCCGACTCCAGCCGGCTGATCGGCTGCGTCTCGCTGCGATCGAGCGCAACGGCCAGCTGCAGCAAGCTGCCCAGCAATGCGGCAGCCTCGATGTCGCCGGGCTCAAGCAGAGCTGCATAAGGCTCAAGCTGGGCTTTGCAACGGCTGCGGCTGCGGAAGGCGGCGATGGCGGCAGTCAGAACATTTTCGCGATGGGACATGCCGTTCAGACTGCAATTGGTCAATAAATAAAAAGTATGCATCGAGTAAGCGGCATAGTCGATGGAAGCGCCGATGCGGTACAGCAAGGACGCGGCGTCCAGCAGCGTCGCGGCTCTCCCTCCCAGTCCCCTCAGGCCATAGTCCGGCGCAGCCCGCTGCAACTGCTCTAACAGTTGCAGTGCGAGGCGGTTGACTTGATTTAGATGGGGAAGGGGGGCCTCCGGGTAAAGGGCGTAAGTGTTGCGAACACTGTAGTCTAGCACATTGTCGAGCCGAGGCCGATCCGGCGATTGTACAGAGAAAAACAACCCGTCACGCAGACCGGAGGCGCAAACACGGTACTCCGCAGCACCGGTCAAACGCTGGAATACCCGAAGTACAGCCAGACCCGGCACGATCAGATCAACGCGATCCTTGGACAGGCCAGGAAATTTGCGACGCTTGTCTAGCGGCATGTCCCGTAGCGTGTTAAAGAGGCGATCGGCATCTCCCGTTGGCATCGCATAGTTATGCGTTTGAGGGAAAGGATATTTTCGTACGGCCTGATGAATCTTGGCCAGCGAGCGAATGGTGCCACCTACGCCGATCAGCGGCAGGCCGGGCGACCAGCGAAGCCAGTCCTCGCGCTCTGCGGTCTGGAGGGCCATCCGCTCTAGCTTTTGCAAACCTTCATCGCTCAGCATTCCGTTGTCCGCATAGTTGCGAGCAAGGCTTACGCAGCCAAATGGGAATGAAACGCTCTCTACGAGCGTGCGCTCTTTGAAAAGGGATATTTCGGTGCTGCCTCCGCCGATATCGATAAGGAAGCCGTCCCGGACATCCATCGTATTAACCATACCGAGGAAGCCGAATCCAGCCTCTTGTTCACCAGGCAGGAGCTCGATTTCGAGCCCGGTTTCGGCGGTCAGCGCCTCGAGCACTTCCTGTCCATTGACGGCGTTGCGCATGGCTGCCGTAGCTACCGCGCGCACGATGCGCGTCCGGTGATGGGTGCATAATAGGCGGAAATGGCCAAGTGTTTCGGCTAACTCCCGCACCGTGTCTTCATCGATACGGCCGTCTGCGGTGATCCTTTGGCTCAGCCGAGCCGGTCGCTTGCTGCCGTCAATGACGCGATGAGCTCCCGATGCCGTTTGCTCGTACACGACGAGACGGATGGAGTTGGAGCCTATATCGATGATGCCGATTCGTTGTTCATTCATTGGAGTTCCTCCTATCCGCCGCCGCAAGACAGCTAAATCTATAACCAATAGTGTACCATTACGACATCCCAACGTCCAAAATGGACAGTCTCAGCGATGGTACGAAATGGGCGACAACTAAATTCTATGATGGCGATAAAGCATTTTTATGCGGTAATCTGTTGGATTCAGTAGGAAAATACTCTATGATAGTAAAGACCACTGCGGTTTTGAGCTGATCTACGCCCTTCAAAATTCGTTCAGAATTCATCTTTATGTACTCTGAATGCGCTGTCAAGGTCAGAGAGGCGGCCCGTCATCTGCAGTTCCATGTTCGCTTGTCCCATTACCGGCCTCGGATTCTGCTAAGGCTGAAGACAAAGGAGAGAGTTCAATGACAGCTACCAAAGGTCTCGAAGGCATTGTCGCCACGACCTCATCCATCAGCTCCATCATCGACGGAGTCCTGACTTATCGCGGCATCGACATTGACGATTTGGCCGTTAATGCGACGTTTGAAGAAGTTGCCTATCTTCTCTGGTATGGCAAGCTGCCTACGGCATCCGAGCTAGAGCAACTGAAATCCAAATTGGATGAATTTGCTCCTGTTCCTTCCGAAGTTATCGAAGCGATCAAGCTGTATCCAAAAGATGCGAACTCTATGGCGGCGCTCCGCACAGCGGTATCCGCTCTGGCCCTATACGATCCGGCAGCTCAAGATATGTCCCGCGAAGCCAATGTGGATAAAGCAATCCGTCTGCAGGCACAGCTGCCTACGATCATTGCCGCATTTTCGCGCATCCGCGAGGGTCAGGAGCCAGTCGCTCCTAAGGCAGGCCTCTCCGTAGCAGCGAACTTCCTCTACATGCTGTCCGGTGAGACTCCGGATGAGGTAGCTGTGAAGGCGCTTGATCAAGCGCTGGTGCTGCATGCCGACCATGAACTTAACGCTTCCACCTTTGCCGGCCGTGTTACGGTTGCAACACTCTCGGATATGTATTCCGGCGTTGTGTCTGCGATCGGCGCTCTTAAAGGTCCGCTGCACGGCGGAGCAAACGAAGCGGTAATGGTAATGCTGGAGGAGATCGGAACTCCGGATCGCGTTGAGTCGGTCATCAACGAGAAGCTTAACAACAAAGAGAAAATCATGGGCTTCGGCCATCGCGTTTATAAAAACGGCGACCCGCGCGCCAAACATCTTCAAAAAATGTCCGAAGAGCTCGGCAAGCTGAAGGGCAATATGGACCTGTACAACATGAGCGTGCAGATCGAAGAGATCGTAACCGGCCAAAAGGGTCTGAAGCCTAACGTAGACTTCTACTCCGCATCCGTGTACACAACTCTCGGTATCAAACGCGACTTGTTTACGCCGATTTTTGCCATCAGCCGCCTGTCGGGCTGGACAGCGCATATCCTGGAGCAGTACGATAATAATCGTCTGATTCGTCCACGCGCAGAATACACGGGACCAGTGAACGCCAAGTTCATTCCAATCGAACAGCGTTAATCCCGAGGTCCCCCTGGCCGCTGTGTCGGGGGGTTCAGCTGTGCGCGCATATGTCCCAGTTTCGGAATCTCAACTCATGCGTCCTTATAATTAGGACAAGCACCATTATTTTAAGAGGAGGAATTACCCTAATGGCACAATTCGAAAAATACGCTCTTCCAACCGAAGGCGAGCAAATTACGATTCAAGACGGCAAGCTGCAAGTTCCTAACAACCCGATCCTTCCTTTCATCGAAGGCGACGGCACTGGCCGCGACATCTGGCGCGCTTCCAAGCGCGTTCTTGACTCCGCTGTAGAAAAAGCTTACAAAGGCGAGAAGAAAATTGCTTGGTACGAAGTATTTGCAGGTGAAAAAGCTTTCAACCAATACGGCGAGTGGCTACCTGCCGACACGCTGACTGCGATTCGCGAATACATCGTTGCGATCAAAGGACCTCTGACGACGCCAATTGGCGGCGGTATCCGTTCCCTGAACGTGGCTCTGCGTCAAGAGCTTGACCTGTACGTCTGCCTGCGTCCTGTGCGTTACTTCGATGGCGTGCCTTCCCCAGTGAAGCGCCCTGAGCTGGTCAACATGGTTATTTTCCGCGAGAACACGGAAGACATCTATGCTGGCATCGAGTACCAAGAAGGATCCGAAGCTGTGAAAAAAGTTCTGTCCTTCCTGCAAAATGAGATGGGCGTGAACAAAATCCGCTTCCCGGAAACATCCGGCATCGGCATCAAGCCAGTATCCGCAGAAGGCTCCAAACGCCTTGTGCGCGCAGCTATCGAGTACGCAATCGAGCATGGCCGCAAGTCCGTAACGCTCGTTCACAAAGGCAACATCATGAAGTTCACCGAAGGAGCCTTCAAAAACTGGGGTTACGAAGTGGCTGAAGCCGAGTTCGGCGACAAAGTGTTCACTTGGGATCAATATGACCGCATCAAAGAAGAGCAAGGCGTTGATGCAGCCAACAAAGCTCAAGAAGAAGCTCTCGCAGCTGGCAAAATCCTGATCAAGGACGCTATTGCCGACATTGCTCTGCAACAAGTTCTGACTCGTCCGACCGACTTCGACGTTATCGCGACGCTGAACCTGAACGGCGACTACCTGTCTGACGCTCTGGCTGCTCAAGTTGGCGGCATCGGTATCGCTCCAGGCGCTAACATCAACTACTTGACTGGACATGCTATCTTCGAAGCTACGCACGGCACAGCTCCTAAGTATGCTGACAAGGACGTTGTAAACCCAGGTTCCGTTATTCTGTCCGGCGTTATGATGCTTGAGCATCTGGGCTGGCAAGAAGCGGCTGACCTCATCTACAAAGGCATGGAAACTTCGATCAACAACAAAACAGTTACTTACGACTTTGCCCGTCTGATGGATGGCGCCAAAGAAGTGAAATGCTCCGAGTTCGCGGATCAAGTTATCGCCAACATGTAGGACATACCGGGGCCCGCTTCGGCGGGCCCTTCATTCTGCCCAGCCGGGATGACCGGTAACTGGCAGTATAGATGACATCCATAATCACGCGATAGACCATACCAACTTAAGCGGAGGTTTTTGATCATGGCGATTAGACGCAATAAAATCACGGTTGTAGGTGCAGGCTTCACAGGTGCAACGACGGCTCTTATGCTGGCTCAAAAGGAACTTGGCGACGTTGTACTTGTCGACATTCCACAGCTTGAGAATCCGACGAAGGGCAAAGCTCTCGATATGCTGGAGGCTTCCCCGGTTCAAGGTTTTGATTCCAAAATTACCGGAACATCCGACTATGCCGACACGAAGGATTCCGACGTTGTCATCATTACGGCCGGTATTGCTCGCAAGCCTGGCATGAGCCGCGACGATCTCGTGAGCACAAACGCTGGCATCGTGCGTTCCGTTTGCGAAAACATCAAAGTGACGAGCCCGAACGCTTATGTCATCATTTTGTCCAACCCGGTTGATGCGATGACTTATGCTGCTTTCGAAACGCTTGGTTTCCCTAAAAACCGCGTTATCGGCCAATCCGGCGTACTCGACACAGCTCGCTACTGCACGTTCATCGCGCAAGAGCTGAACGTATCCGTTGAAGACGTACGTGGCTTCGTGCTCGGCGGCCATGGCGACGACATGGTACCGCTCGTGCGTTACTCCAATGTTGGCGGTATTCCAATCGAGAAGCTGATTCCAGCTGAGCGCATCGAAGCGATTGTACAACGCACCCGCGTTGGCGGCGGCGAGATCGTTAACCTGCTCGGCAATGGCAGCGCGTACTACGCTCCAGCAGCTTCCCTCGTGCAGATGGCTGAGGCGATTCTTAAGGACAAAAAACGGATCATTCCTGTTATCGCGCTTCTCGAAGGCGAGTATGGTTATGACGGCCTATTCCTCGGCGTACCTGCAATTCTGGGCGGCGACGGCATTGAGAAAGTATTCGAGCTGGAGCTGACGGCTGAAGAAAAAGCGGCTCTGGACAAGTCCGCTGACTCCGTGCGCAATGTCATTAAAGTTGTAGCAGGCGCTGAGGCGTAAGGATTAAAAGGCTGCTTCCCTGTCTTTCCGACAGAGGAGCAGCTTTTTTTTGTTAATCTATATCGTAAATTTTCCATTGCCCATTGATTTTGTGAAATACAAACATATAATAACTCTCGGATGAATTCTCTGTAGTTACTAATGCTGCAATCGTGCCCATTGTATCGGAAATATCACCAATATGATCAATACGGATGTCTATGAACTTTTTAGAACTCATCTGCCTAATTGGTGAATGCGGCTCTTCACTTATGAGAGCCATATATTTTTCTTCATCTCCCTCATTTCTGTATTTCGTTGACTGATTCAGTAATTTAATATGAGGCATACACCCAATAGACGATTTAAAAACCGGTTAGTTACATATTTGGATGAATTAACATTTGAAAAACGTCCGAATAATCCTGAGCTGTGCAGGATCATCGGGGCGGTTTTCTCCTCTCGATTTGAATTGAATAGGGTTTGAACTCGGCTTTTGTGGGCAACGCAACTTTTTTTTGTGCGATTTATCGTATAAAATTCGGTTTATAACCGCCTCTTTTCAACACTTTGTATGATAAAACATACAAAGCCCAGCTTTCGTCGCCTATGCCCAGCCATTTTGAATGATTTATCGTACAAAATCTAAAAAATCAGCTCGGCTCGAATGCATGTTGGGTGAAAAATCATACAAAATGTGCATGCCCACATCAATACGAGACTATGGACAAATATTATGCGGCGGGAGAAATATATAATGACGGAAATTGCTTTCATTAGGCATGGAATGACCAACTGGAATAGGGAGAAAAGAGCACAAGGGCAATCTAATATCCCACTGAACGATGAAGGGAAGCATCAAGCAAAATTATTGGCAGAGCGGTTGAAAAATGAAACTTGGGATCTAATAATTTCTAGTGACTTGTCTCGTGCTAGTGAAACTGCAAGTATTATAGCCAGTTCCTTAGGTATGTCAGTTCAAGTAGATCAACGACTAAGAGAAATGCACAAAGGCGAGACCGAAGGGACTACACAAGAGGAACGCATAATAAAGTGGGGTGAACAGTGGGAGAGCCTACCTCTAGGCATTGAAGACAAGGACTCCATAATAAACAGAGGTACTTCCTTTGTATCAGAAATAGTGGGGAAGTCTTTTGGGAAAAAAGTGTTGGTTGTAAGTCACGGTGCTTTAATCGGATTGACAGTAAAACATTTCATACCCGAACTGAATATTGCTCAGCACTTTCAAAATACTGCCATCACAAGTTTAATGCACTCTGAACTTGGATGGGAATGTACTCTTTTTAATTGTGCTAAACACTTGAATTAAGTGAGTTATTGCGGGGCATTGTTCGGTCCAATAACGAATCGGCAGCAAAAATAGGCCTTAAAGAGGCGGTTGTGGAGGGCGGGCAGTGCCCGTCCTCACTCCGCAAACAGCTCCTCCAGCATCGCCTTTTTATGGTTGACGAACTGTTTCATCAGCGTGAAATGGGAGGTTTCCTCCAGCTCTACCTCTCGTATACCGTCTTGGTTCAGCTCGTAGATGATGGAATCCGGGTAGGCCATCAGAATGGGCGAATGAGTCGCGATGATGAACTGTGAATGTTTCTGGACGAGCTCATGTATCCGCGACAGCATCGACAGCTGGCGAAGAGGGGACAGCGCGGCTTCAGGCTCGTCGAGAATATACAATCCGCGGCCGCCAAAACGGTGCTGAAAGGTGGCAAAAAATGATTCGCCATGTGACTGTTCATGCAGCGATTTGCCCCCGTAGGACGAGATGAGCGGGGGATCGCGACGGTCTTCATCATTGTCCATTCGATCAATCTCGCTGGCGAGATTGTAATAACTTTCAGCTCGGAAGAAGAAGCCATCCCGAGCCTTATGTATACCCCGCGCTAGACGCAAATGGCGATGCAGCTCGGAATGCGACTCAGCGGTGGCAAAATTAAAATTGATCGTGCCGCCCTCAGGGTTGAAGCCCCAGGCGACGGCGATCGCCTCCATAAGCGTCGATTTGCCGGTACCATTTTCACCGACAATGTAAGTCACCTTGGGATGAAGGCTGAGCCGCTCCAACGAGCGGACCGCAGGCAGGTGAAACGGGTACTCGCTAAGGTTAGATATACCTCCTCGCAGCAGCTCGATACTCTTCAGATATCCGGGACCAGAACTCATTTTAATCTCACCTTCCTTGAAAACCTCACTATGGAACCAGTATACTCGATAAACGGTTTCAAAAACGATCATCGACCATTGGCAAAGGGGGAAGCTCGGGATGGAAGAGGAGTCCTGGATTACACATGAAGAATATTTGGCAGCTGCGGAGCTTTTCCGCTCGGCATTCCCAGCCTTTGCGGCTGAGGTGGCAAGGGTGGAAATAATCCGCGGCAAGCTGAATGACTTTCAGCTTAGCCGGGCTGTTACGATGGCGACGGACAGCATCGAGATTCTTGGCTGGGATAGCCGGCGTACGGTGCTCGCGATCTTTGACGTATACGTGGAGCTTTATCGGGGTGAAGGACGCAATGCGGCGGACTGCTGGGTAGAAGCAACATTTGGAGCGGGACTTACTTGTTCCGGATCGGATGAGTCAGTACCAGCTGACCCTGGTCTTCTCGCGCGGCTTGCCGAGGTTGAGCTGGAAATCCAGGCTCGCGAGGCAGAGCTGCTGGAGCTGTATAGGGAGCTGACGAGGCTAAAGACGGCCGCCAGCGGCACATCCGGTGCGTCTGCAGCTGTCAGCGAGCAGCTGTCGGATCGGTGGACACTCTACCCGGATCATGTCACAATAAAGGAATGAACGCCGGGCGGCTCTCGTCCGGTTATCCAGGAGAGGAAGCTGAACCTATGCTGCAGGAAGCGCGCGATTTGCTGAAGCGCGTCTACGGATACGACTCTTTTCGCCAAGGGCAGGAGGGTATTATTGAGGCGATAACGGGCGGCAGCGATACGCTGGCCATTTTGCCGACAGGCGGCGGTAAGTCCGTTTGTTATCAGATTCCGGCGATGCTGCTGACGGGTACGACCATCGTCGTTTCACCGCTTATTTCATTGATGAAAGACCAGGTCGATGCTCTGCGAAGGGTTGGCGTACCGGCTGCCTTTCTGAACAGTTCACTCGGAGCTGCGGAATATCGGGAAGTGTTGCGCGCGGCGCTGAATGGAGAATATAAGCTGCTGTATGTCGCGCCCGAGCGACTTGATGGCTCGATGTTTGGGGAGCTGTCGGAGCGAATGCGCATCCCGATGATCGCCATCGATGAAGCGCATTGCGTATCGCAATGGGGCCATGATTTCCGGCCAAGCTATCGCCAGTTGGCGAACTGGATCGGCCGCATGGAGGATCGCCCGCTGGTGGCGGCGTTCACGGCAACGGCCACGCCAGAGGTAGCCGAGGATATATCCGGCATGTTAGGTCTGCGTGATCCTAGCGTGTTCATCAGTGGTTTTGCCAGGGAGAATCTATCGCTGTCGGTCGTAACCGGCGTGGAAAAAAAGCGGTTTTTAACTCGCTTCTTGCAGGAGCGGCCGGATCAGTCCGGCATTATCTATGCCGCAACGCGCAAGGAGACGGAGGCGGTCCATGAAGAACTGCTGCGCCAGGGCATCCCGGCAGGCAAGTATCATGGCGGACTTGGAGACGCAGAACGGGGCGACGCGCAGGAGAAGTTTCGTTTTGACGAGACGCGTGTGATGGTAGCAACGAACGCATTTGGCATGGGTATTGACAAGCCGAATGTGCGCTTTGTGCTGCACTGGCAAATGCCGGGCGACGTGGAATCCTACTATCAGGAAGCGGGACGTGCGGGGCGCGACGGCGAGGAATCGGAATGTGTGCTGCTGTTCGAGCCGCAGGATGTGCAGATCCAGCGTTTTCTGATTGAACAGGGAGTCGGAGATGAGGGCAGGAAGTCTGTCCAGCTGTCCAAGCTATATTCGATGATGAATTTTGCGCGTACGGAGCGTTGTTTGCAGCAGTTCATCGTTGATTATTTCGGCGAAAAGGGTGTGCAGCCCTGCGGCAAATGCGGCAATTGCCTCGATAAGAGCGAGCGGCTTGATATGACCAGCGAAGCGCAGAAGGCGCTTAGCTGCGTCGGCCGCATGAAGGGCCGTTTCGGTGTCATAATGGCTGCCAAAGTGCTCAAGGGCTCTCGTGACAAAAAGATTATTCAATTTGGCCTCGACCGGCTGTCGACCTACGGCCTGATGAGAGAGTGGCCGGAACGGGAAATTTCCGATTGGTTGTACTGGCTTGTAGCCGAAGGTTATATGCGGATGAGCGAGGGTCAATATCCGACCGTGTCACTTACGGCTGAGGCGCTGCCGGTGTTGGAAGGCAGCAAAACGGTCGTGCGGCGCAAGTCGACCTCGGTGCGGCGTGCCGCCTCAAATGCTGGGGCGGAAGCTTCACCATTGTTCGAGGCGCTGCGCCAGTGGCGTAAAGAAACGGCAGCCCGGGAGGGCGTGCCGCCTTTCATGCTGTTTTTCGACGCGACGCTGCGAGAGCTGGCTGCGGCCGCTCCAGCAACGCGGGATGAGCTGCTCCGCGTCAAAGGCATTGGAGCGGCCAAAGCGGACAAGTATGGCGACGCGCTGCTGGCTATTATGGCCGGTGAGGAAGGGGCAGCTTCTCGTGAGCCGGATCTCTTTAGCTCATCGGCCTCGGCTACATCGACAAGGTCAGCGTCTCTCTCGGATAGCGGCGCTTCCGGCCGTGGTGAGAGTGGTAGCCATCTAGCCACGTACGAGATGTTCCAGGGGGGCGCTGAAGTGGCGGATATAGCTGCCGAACGCGGTATCAGCCGCGTTACGGCAGAGAATCATCTGATGCGCTGCGCTGATGAGGGCATGGAGCTGGACTGGAGCCGCATTATTCCGGAGGAGCAGGAGCCGCTTATTTTGGAGGTGGTGGAACGCCTTGGAGGAGACAAGCTGCGTCCGCTCAAAGATGCTTTGCCGCCGGACGTCGATTATTTCGCCATTCACGGTGTGCTGCGAAAACATGGGTTGAAGAGCGGGTGACATTGACTGTCAACACATTTCACCCCACTAGGCTCTGGGATCTGCGCACGGTGCAGAAAGGCTCCCGAAGCTTGATTCCAAACGACCTATTAACGGACGTTTTTGGCAGACTTGCCCCGAAATCAGAGTAATCGGTCGTAAAAGGTAGATCGGAAGCGGTTTCTTTTGTAAAGGCAGGACTGATTTAGTATACTTAAAGTAGAGAAGTTTAGGAGGATGAACAATGACTGATGTAATGGTATTTTTGCATGTGCTAGGCGCGGGAGGTCTTGGATTTTACCTGATCCTTCCTTTCTTGGTCGGCCGTGCATCCCGTCTGGCGGGTGTCGGACAGCAAGGTCTTGCTGAAGGCCTCATTACGGGTAATCGAGTCGCTCAGTATTTCCTGATTGTGCAGTTTATTACCGGAGGATACCTTATCACGGCAGCGGGAGAATACACCGTTGTGTGGATGGTGATCTCGATCTTGTTGTTCCTGGCTATTGCTGCTCTCGGCGGCATTCAAACCAAACCGCTCAAAGGTATCGTCAGCCAGATCCAGGCTGGCCAAAGCGCTGCAGCTAGCATCGCCAAAGTACGCATGTTCAGCTTTATTTTGCTCGCTCTGTACGTAATCATCATGTACTTGATGGTTAATCCATTCTACAAGTAAATGGAACTGACCTTCCGGCCTGTCCTTAGACAAGCGGGAGAATTTAGACAAGGCTAGCTTATCCGAATTGGATACATTCTCGCATTGTCGCTGCAACCTTATTGCAAGCAAACGTATGCCGTCCCAAAAGGGCGGCATACGTTTGCTTGCTGCATTAAATCCATGTTTCAGTTTGGGAGAGGGGAAGCTTTACCTATGACTGCTGCATCACCTGATCTCGTTACATTCGGAGAAAGTATGGCTTTGTTCATGCCTCATGAGAACCGAACGCTTGAGCATGCGGACTCGCTTCAGTCTGCATTCGGCGGAGCAGAGAGCAATCTAGCGATTGGTCTGGCTCGGCTCGGCTGTTCGGTTGGCTGGTGCGGTGCGCTCGGCGACGATCCGTTCGGGCGCCGTATTCTGAAGGCGCTGCGCGGCGAAGGCGTAGATGTGTCAGGGGCTTCACTCAGCGGGGATGCCCCTACCGGCCTCATGTTCCGCGAAGAGGTTGCCGGTCGGCTGGCCGTCCATTACCATCGCAGAGGATCGGCTGCAAGCAGGATGACGCCGGGCCATTTAGATACCGCTTACTTGCAAGGCGCTCGGATATTGCATGTTACAGGCATCACCATGGCTTTATCGAACAGCGCCCGTGAGTCTGTCCTTCATGCGATGAGAATCGCCAAGGAAGCAGGCGTGAAAATCAGCTTTGATCCCAATCTGAGGCTCAAGCTGTGGAGCATCGAGGAGGCGCGTGAAGCGTTGCTGCCGGCTGCGGAGCTAGCGGATTACTTCCTCCCGGGATGGGATGAACTGAAGCTGCTGTACGATACAGAAGACGAAGGATACATTCTGGATCGTGTCGGTGCTCTGGATGCAACAACCGTCATCAAAAGCAAAGGGGATGGTTCCCTGCTGCTCCAAGGCGGCTCAAGCGTCTTCATTCCCTTTTATCCGGCTGAAAAGGTCGTGGACACTGTAGGCGCGGGTGATGGCTTCTGTTCCGGTTTCCTGGCTGGAATTCTGAAGGAAATGACGCCAGAGGACGCTGTGCGTCTAGGCAGCATATGCGGATCTTTGGCTGTGCAGGGCCGCGGTGATTGGGAGTCGCTTCCGGACTGGAAAGCGGCCCGGCAGCGGCTGGACAACTCAGTATGGGTGGAGCGTTGATGTGATGACTGAACTACCGAATAAAGGCGAGCGTCGGCGCGAGGGCATTCTGAATGTGCTTAAGCAGCAAGGACGTGTAACAATCGCTGAGATTGTGGAGAGATTCGGCTGCTCCGAAGCGACGGCCAGACGTGATCTTGAGCTGCTTGAGCGCACCGGCCCGCTCGTTCGGACGATCGGCGGAGCGCTGTATGACGGGATGAATCCGGTGCGTGACAGCTCTTTTGCCGAGCGCCAGGGCATCTCCCTGCTGGAAAAAGAGAATATCGCCGCAGAAGCGGCACGCCATATCGTAGAAGGTGATGTCGTCGGTCTCTCCGGCGGTTCGACTAATTTTTTGATTGCCAAGCTGATTAAGATGCGGCGTGGCATCACGGTCGTAACCAATGCGGTCAACATCGCGATGGAGCTTGCCGGCAGCGATATTCAAGTTGTCGTGACTGGCGGCATGATGCGTCACAATAGCTTCGAGCTATGTGGACCGCTCGGTGAAGGCATGGTATCCCATCTGAACATCGGCAAGATGTTCATTGGCGTCGATGGAATATCCGAGAACGGCGGCATTACGACTTACTCCGAACAGGAAGCACAGATCGCCAAGGCGCTTATTAGCCGCTCCCAGATTACATATGCTGTATTCGATCAGAGCAAGGTCGGACGCACTTCGCTGTTCTCCATCACGCAACTCAAGGATCTCAATGCTGTCATAACCGATCGACCGCTTGGGGCTTCCCTATCAGAGTATGCGAGGCGCAGCGGCGTAACGGTTTATTTGGCCGGTGATGGGGAGTATGATGAGACGGATGAACAGGGCTGAACAGAGAGGGATGCATTCAAGAATAAACGGCGAACGCTATCCGGTATTTAACCGGACAGCGTTCGCCGTTTTGCATTGTGAATGAGTAAAGTTGCGATTAAGCCTCTCCTAATTGGAAAACACTTTGTCCGCGAACCCATGTTTGCTGTACTTCCAACTCGTTTGTCAACAGGACGAGATCGGCCCATTTGCCTGCATGGATGCTGCCAGTCTGCTCGGCAAGCCCGATCAGCGCTGCTGGATTGGCGCTTGTCAGCAAGCTGGCCTGCGGCACCGTCCAGCCGGAAGCTTGGATGAAGCGCTTCAGCGCCGCTTCCATCGTCAGCGTACTTCCGGCCAGGTTACCGCCAGTGGTAAGGCGGCATACGCCGTCCTTCATCGTGACGGCTTGGCCGCCGAGCTCATACTGGCCGTCCTGCAGGCCAGCGGCCGACATGGCATCCGTGATGAGAGACAGCTTGCCGGCTGGCTTCGCGCGTCCGATTAGTTTCATCACGGCATCATGCACATGATGACCGTCGGCGATCAGCTCTGCATGGATGCGATCATCCGTCAGCACAGCTCCGACGGTGCCAGGCTCGCGGTGATGCAAGCCGCGACAAGCGTTGAACGTGTGCACCGCGCTGTTCAGTCCTGCATCGGCTGCAGCTTCCATAACGTCATAACGTGCATCCGTATGCCCTGCAGCCGCTACGATTCCATGCTCGGCAAGCCAAGCGATCATCTCCAGCGCGCCTTCACGCTCTGGTGCGAGCGTAAGCTGCTTGATCAGATCAGGGTAGGCGGCATGCCATCCCTTGAGCAAATCAAGATCTGGATCAATGCGGAATTCCGGATTCTGCGCACCCATCCAGTCTGGGCTTATGAATGGCCCTTCCAGGTGAACGCCGCCCAGACGGGCGTAAGGCATTGGCCCGTTGCGATAATCATTAGCTGCTTCCAGCGCCTTGCGAATCCGCTCCGACGGTTCAGTCATCGTCGTGGCGAGCATCGTCGTAGTGCCATGCTGGGAGTGATATTTTGTAATCGTGTCATAGGCTTCGCCATTCGCATCCATAAAGTCGGCGCCGAAGCCGCCATGAACATGAACGTCGATGAAACCTGGCAGCAGCCAGCCGCCGCGACCGTCAATGACCGGCTCGTCTGAAGCCGATACCTCGGCAACGCCTGCCTGGACCGAGGTGATGAGTCCATTCCTTACCGTGACGGAGCCGGAAACAGCTTCGCCGTCTACTGCGATATTTACATTGCTGATGCGAAATTGTTGCATCCTTCATTACCTCCTTTAGCGAGCAAGCTAGCTGCTTCCCTATCCAGCAGAACCGTGACGCGGGCATGCAACTGCAGCAAGGAAGCCGGACAGTCGGTCGTAACCGGGCCGGTAAGCGCCCGCCGTACGATGGAAGCTTTATCAGCGCCGCGGACGACAAGCAGAATCCGCTCCGCCTTGAGAATGGAACCGACTCCCATCGTAACGGCCTGGGTCGGCACCTCATCGATTGAGGCGAAGAAGCGTGCATTAGCTTCGCGAGTCGCCTCGTCGAGTGTCACGACATGTGTACCGGCGCTCAGCTCGGAAGCTGGCTCATTGAAGCCGATATGGCCGTTATGCCCCAGTCCGAGCAGCTGCAGATCTACGCGAGCACCTTCAAGCATACGGTCATACTTGTTGCAGAAGGCATCAAGATGGGAGGCCATGCCGTCTGGCAGATGCGTCTGGTTCAGTGGAATATCGATTTTGGAGAACAGATGCTCGTTCATGTAATAAGCGTAGCTCTGATCATTGTCCGGCGTCAATCCGACGTATTCATCGAGATTATAACTCGAAACTTCCTTGTAACTGATGCTTTCTTTGTTGGAGAGCTCGACCAGGCTGCGGTAGATGCCGATCGGAGTTGAGCCTGTAGCGAGGCCGAGTACAGCATTCGGCTTTGTTGTGACGAGGTCCGCAATGAGACGGGCCGCTGCCGTATCCAATTCCAGATTATCTTCAAATACACGAATATCCATCTAAGTATCCTCCCGAAGTCACGCAATATTTTATAACTCTAGCTTACGCTTTTATTGGAGAAATGACAACAAAAATGATTGTCATGAACAATAAAATGATTATACCAATCATTTTATCTGTTCCATCGAGCTGATTTGCCCGGCCATCATCACAGCGGGTATGATGAAGGGAGTAAACATACACGAACGGATCTTGAAGGGAGATTATGATGACTCTGAACAGCAATCGTCAGGCAGCAAGCAATGCGGATACAGAGACACGCAAAGCCGAGCATATCCGCATCTGTCTCGAAGAGCAGGTCGGAAGCTCAATCGGCGGCAGTGGTTTTGAACGGTACCGCTTCGAGCATGAGGCACTTCCTGAGCTGAATTGGAAGGAAGTAGATCTGTCAGCAAGCTGGCTCGGCAGAAGACTGAAGGCGCCTCTGTTAGTAAGCTCCATGACTGGAGGCACGGATGAGGCGGGACGCATCAATCGCGGTCTAGCCGAGGCGGCCCAAAAAAGGGGCTGGGCCATCGGACTTGGCTCCATGCGCGCGGTGTGGGAAAAGCCGGAGCTGGCAGCCTCGTTCCAGATTCGGCGAGAAGCGCCTGATGTACCGATCATCGCCAATGTAGGTGCTGTGCAGCTCAATTATGGCCTGAACGCAGAAGCTTGCCGCAGGCTCGTGGAGCTGGCCGAGGCAGATGCACTTGTGCTGCATCTCAATGCGCTGCAGGAGGTGTTCCAGCCCGAAGGAGACATCAACTTCCGTCATCTGCTTCGCCTTATTGAGGAAGTATGCCGCAAGAGCGGCGTGCCGGTCGGCGTCAAAGAGGTTGGCTGGGGAATATCAGCCTCGACAGCGGCCAAGCTGGCGGATGCTGGAGCAGCCTTCATTGACTGCGCCGGAGCTGGAGGCACCTCCTGGAGCCAAGTTGAGAAATTCCGCGCTCGCAGTCCGCTGCATGCTTCAGCGGCAGAGGCATTCGCCGATTGGGGTATTCCTACCGCAGAAAGCGTACAGGCGATTCGGCTGCAGCTGCCCCATGCGACGCTCATCGCCTCTGGCGGGTTGAGCAGCGGGGTGGATGCCGCCAAGGCGATCGCTCTCGGCGCGGATCTGGCCGGTTACGGGCGCGTGCTGCTGCCGCAAGCGGCCTCAGGGCCGGATGCCGCAGAGGCAATCGGCAACCAGATGGAGCGGATCGAGTTTGAGCTGCGAACAGCGATGTTCGCCAGCGGCGCTGGCTCGATTCGGGAGCTGGCAAAGGGAGAAAAATTAAAGCCTGTCCGCCCATGAGGGGGATAGGCTTCTTTTAATGGATTCGTCCTGCGCTCTGTATGTGTACGGTTGAGTGGACATCGAATTGCATCGTCGGGTACAATTCCTGCCATTCCTCAAAAGCGGTGCTGCTCTTATGAGTGGCTCGATACCGAAGTCCAAAATGAAGCGGGTCGACGCCAGCCCGTTGGATTCGCTTGAGCAGCTTAACGGTGTTTTTTTCAACATCCTGCGCTAGCTTCCGCTCGACCTCTTCGGAATGTTGGCTAAGAATATCGTTTGGTCCTTCCTCGATCGTACCGCCTATATGAATGTGCATGGAGAGCTTCCCCCGTCCGTCCGGCAAACGTTGAATTTTATATTGAACACGCAGATCGGTCACCGCGAGCATGACGGAATTATCCTTGTAGGTAGTTTTGAACGTGGAGTTAATAGTCTCTTTATCAATTTGGTTGAACAACTGAGTTTCGTCCGCGCTCAATAACAGACGAATTCGCTTTTTATCCAACAGGTTCAATTGGTCGACCTCATAACCGTTTTTCGACACACGGATGAGCGGCAGATAAGGGTCCATGCCATGTTCATTGATGCGCCGAAACAGATCGAATAGCTTCTCAGGGCGAATGAAGGAGGACTTGGTTCCGTCGCTTCCGAACGTCAGAAACAGCGTATTGCCGGAGTAGCGCTCAGATAGCGGCATCTTTTTCAAAATAGACATGCCGTCCGGATACCCCACCGCCACAAAAGCGGAGGATTGGATATCCCTGCGGCGAATCATCCATTCCGTTGCCGCCGTTATATCATCACGCGCCAGTTCGTCGCCAAGCACGAACACTTTGCAATGGCCGAGGTCGATCTCTTTGTCCACATGGGACTTGAGAATCCGCAAGCCCTCTGAGATTTCCTTGGCGTCGATAGTCTCAATCTGAGATTTTTCCATACCGGGTTCGGTTTTTGAGCTGGGAATGGATAGCCGAATCGTGACACGGTAAGGCTTCTTTTCGTTGCCGGACTTGTCAATAGCGATGGCGACTACAAAAAATCGCTTGTCAATATCGATGAAGCCGCAGCCTGCAGCTGGAACGAGCATCGCAAACGCCAGCATGAGACAGAGGAAGCGCACTCCAGTTTTGAAAATGTTCATGCTTATGAGTCCCCCTTCGCGCGCTCTTTTGAGTCGCCCTTGGAGTCGCCCTTGTTGTCGCTTTGCGAGTTGTCCTTGGAGTCGCCTTGCGAGTCGTCCTTGTTGTCGCTTTGCGAGTCGTCCTTTGAATTGCCCTGTACGTTTGCGTCGTTCTTCGCATCGCCTTTCGCAACTCCCTGCGCGTTCCCAATCGAGTCTCCCATCGCAACGGCGGCAGGTCTCTTCCGGGTTAACACGAGCAAGAATATGGCGGTAGCCAGTTCAACGAACATGCGAAAGATGAGCCAGCGCTCAGCGATAATCTGATTCGTTTGTTCATTCAGAATAAACATAGCCCCTACGCAAATGCAGAAAAAGACGCAGCTGATCCACCAGTTGGCTTTAGGTGTTTTGCTGAAGTCGACCTCGAACTTGTAGCTTTTGCTCATGCTTCTCAAAAATTCAATCGATTGATGCCAGCCCACGCTCGTATAGAGCAGCGTCAGACCTAGGAAAACGAACAGGAAAAGAAACAGTACCCGCTCGATGAAGCCAAAGCTCATCGTCATTGAGTCTGCAGTTTGAGCCCAAACATATGTATAGCGATCCACCGCCATTGTCCCATGGTATCCAATTGGCAGAAAAAAGGTTGTCAGCAGGATGCCGCTGCCAAAAAGCGGAATGAGCCATCTTCCTTTCAGCCGGAAATTGGGGGGATTGAGCCGGTTAAAAATCGCCATATTGGTGTACCCGGTAAAAATAAACGTCCCCGCTGCAATACTCGAGAGGGTCGGAGGGACATTTACATAGCGAGCAACGGCGTAGATCGCATTCCAGGCGACATCAGGACTGCGGAAGCCTTTGAATAGGACGAACAGGACAAGCGGCGTTAACAGCAAGATCGTAATTTCCATCATGAACAGCAGCGTCATCGAAGAGCGTGTTGAGCCGTAGATGCATAAAACGCCGAGAATTAAAATCAGGTTCCAGACAGGCAGATCCGGCGTCAACACTCGGTTTAGAAGAATCGTAAAGGCGATCAGCGCGAAGCTGGAAGCAAAAAAGAACATAAACGCGTAAATCGCGAGTATCGTTTTAACGATCCATTCTGGCAGACGAAGCCGTAGAATTTCTGGCACTCCTCTACCCGGATAGCGCGCAAGAGCGCTAGTGGCTGCATATGCGGTCAAGGTGCCGACTACGATCGCGACCAGCATCGAGGAAACGGCGCCTGTCGTTCGATGGCTCAATAGCACGGACGGTACGAATAGCATCAGATTGAGCATAGCGACCATGACAAAGCTGTAGTAGAAGTAACGGTTCATTTCGACTTCACCTCGCCGACATCAGTATCCTTCCAGTCCGTAGGTAGGATCAGTCTAAAGTACGGTTTGCCGAAGCTGCGCTGGCTGCACAGATAGGTAAGCAGAGCAAACACACCGCAGGCTACACCGGGAAGGCCAAAAAAGATTGCGATTACGATAAGCGGGTATTTAAGAAAGCGGACGGAAAGCGACAAGGAATAGACGGGAATAACAAAGTTGGAAATGGCCATTACGGAAGTGACGATAATCATAATGCTGCTGACAAGTCCCGCCTGCTGAGCGGCCTGGCCGAGAATGAGACCGCCGACGGTAGTTGCGGTAGAGCCGATATATTTGGGCAGGCGGACGCTGGCCTCCACGAGCATTTCGATCATGAACAGCATGATGAACACTTCAATGAAGGATGGATAAGGCACGGACGCCCGGCTGCCGGCGATGGAAAAGGCCAGCTGCACGCGAAACAGCTCCGGGTTGTAGGAGATGACCGCAATGTACAGGGCAGGCAGCGTCGTCGTCATCAGCAACGCGATAAAGCGAAGCGACAAAAGCAGTGCAGAGGTCCAAAACGACTCATATCGGTCTTCGGTTGCTGTCATCAGCTCGGTAAAAGTAATCGGGAGCAGAATAGCAAACATGCTGCCCTGCATCATGACGATAATTTTTCCTTTGGACAGTCCTTTAGTTAGCCGATCAACCCGTTCTGTTATCATCTCAACCGGGAACAGCCGCTTGCGGTTGTCGTTCATGAACTTGGAGAGCTCACCCGATGCGCTTAGCACATCGGTTTGAATGCTGCGAAGCTTGAGGCGCGTAATGTCCAGCACTGCGGGATCTACGCGGGTGTGATCATAGAGAAGTACAACTCTGGTTTTGGATAAGGAGCCGACTGTAAACTCTTCACCCTCTAAGTCCGGACTTGCGTAGCGACTGCGGATGATATTGATGGAATCCATCAGATCCTCGCTGAGCGCGATCTGTGGTCCCTCAATCGTGCTCTCCACGCTGGTCAGAGGAGTTGCATTGCGGATGACACGCGCGGCATCCATGGTGTAAATGGTTGTTTCAAGCTTGATCAGCACGAAGCCGCGCAGCATCATATCCGTCCATCTGGCAGTGTCATCGAGTTTCGAGAAGTTCGGATTGGAACCGAGCAAATCGTTGAATGGAACCTCTTCCTTGGCAAAGGGGATGAGCACGAGCTCGCCGACTTTACTTTCGTCTACGAGCGTCGCGATGTAGGCTATCTCGGCAGAAAATTTGCTGTTGGTCATTCGATGGGTTTTGATATCCGATGAATTGGCGAAACGCTCGTGAATAGCCTGAAGCATCGTTTTCCTCCTCCTTCCAGTTCAGGAGTAGTATGCCGCCTCTGTCAATAAAGTATGTTCCTGATTTTGCCGGAATAGTGGGTCATGCAGTACAATAGCAGGACAAAGAGATAGGCGGGCCTATAGCCCGGACGAAGGAGTGGAAAGTTTGTCAGAATGGTATGAACGCAGTTTTGGTGAAGATTATTTGATCGTGTACCGACATCGTGACTGGGATCAGGCGAAGCGGGAGGTTGCCCTTATGGCAGCTGGTCTGGATCTTAGGCCGGGGGCGCGGATTGCTGATATTGGCTGCGGCATGGGCCGTCATTCCTTGGCGCTCAGTAAGCTCGGGTACAGCGTCGTTGGCATGGATCTGTCCGAAGCTCTGCTAGAGGAGGCTCGTAATCAGGAGGACAGCGAATCGGTAACGTGGGTACACGGCGATATGCGCCGGATTCCTTTTGGAGACGAGGAGTTTGACGCTGTGGTGAATCTGTTCACTTCCTTTGGCTATTTTGAAAAGGACGAAGAGCATGTTCAGGTGCTGCGCGAAATGAGGCGTATTCTCAAGCCGGGAGGACGGTTCCTGATTGATTTCTTGAATCCGGAGCAGGTAAAAGCGACGCTCGTACCGGAATCGCAGAGAATCGATGAGGATAGCGGTACAGAAATCATAGAGAAAAGAAAGATCGAGCAGGGCAGAGTCGTCAAAAGGATCCGACTTTCGAATTTGGATGGCGGGGATAGACGGGAATATACCGAAAGTGTCTCTCTGCTGGATGAGGACTGGTTCCGTGCTGCGCTTAAAGAAGCGGGGTTGGAGCTAGGTTTTGTATGCGGAGGTTATGGTCGGGAGCCTTATGATCGGGCGTCCTCGAAGCGACTGATTTTGACTGGGAGGCGGCCATGACCGAGTGGCTTCCGGGTGGATCGCCAGGAGAGGCGGCTGTGGTGAGCGAACTGCTCCCGGGCGGTTGGCTGCGGGTATGCGTTCCGTTGCCGTATTCCTTACGTTTCGTCAATAGTTATCTTGTGCCGGAGCCGGAAGGCGACTGGACTGTTATCGATCCCGGTTTGAATACGGAGGAGTCCCGCGCTCTGTGGCTTGCGGAGCTGGATAAGCTGGGCATCCGGCAGGGAGCGCTTCGCCGCGTGTTATTGACGCATCAGCATCCAGACCATTATGGGCTGGCCGGATGGTTCCAGCAGCAGTATGCTTGTTCCGTATGGATGACGGAGAAGGCGCATCGATATGCCAAGCGTATGTGGGGAGCTGGCAGCCGTTTTCCATTGGAGCTTGCCGAATGGTTCGGGCGACATGGCATGCCGGCGGAGCTGCTGGCACAGCTGGAGCCCCATCTGCAATCGTTCCGGGAGCGAGTTGAGCCGCAGCCGGAGGTGTCCTATTTGACGGCGGGCAGTTGTATGGAGCTAGGAGGCGAGAGCTGGAGCTTGATTGATGCACCTGGCCATGCTGGCGGGGCGTTATGCTTCTATAGCGAGAGCAGCCGTTCGATAGTTGTGGGCGACCAGGTGTTACTGCGCATTACTCCGAACATCAGCCTTGTGCCGGGTCCGGAGGAAGACGCGAATCCGTTGCAATCCTATTTAACTAGTCTACGGGAGCTATCCAGCTATGTGACGGAAAGAGTGTATCCTGGCCATCGCGAGCCATTCACGGATTTGGCCGGGCGGGCGCGGGAGATTACCGCGCATCATGAGCGCCGGCTGGAGCATCTACGAGGGTTGCTGCAGCAGCGCGATGCGGCGAGCGCATTCGAGTTATGCGAGCTTGAATTCGGCTCGCATTTGCGTCGCAACATCCACAATTTGCGGTTCGCCATGTCTGAAACGTTGGCCCATCTAGCCTATCTCGAATATGAAGGAGAGGCCGAACAGAGAGATGAAGGAGGTTTTGTACGCTTCCGGGCTGTGACGGCAGGAGATCCGGTGAGAGGTGGCGAGTAGCCGCTGCTTCGGTGGCAAGAGTTCGAGACTGTGATGCCGATTCACCTGCACTTCGGCGGCAGGGAATCCGGTTAGAGATGGCGAATAGTCGTAGTCCGCAGCAGGTGCGGGAGGGGGATGAGAGCCGATGAAGATCTATGAATTGCCGGGACAGGAACGTCCTGTAGATGCTTTTGAGAGCAAGGGCGTTATGTTCTCCGGTATTACTCGGCATGATGGCCGCATCCAAATTAGCAGTTTACACTTGGAAGCGGGGGGAGTCGTCGGCCGTCATCCGGCTACGGTCAGCCAGCTGTTTCTGTTAATCGACGGAGAGGGCTGGGTCAGCGGACCGGACCGCCAGCGGATTGCAATTCGTGCTGGACAGGCAGCTTTTTGGGAGGCTGGAGAGGAACATGAATCCGGTACAAAAAGCGGCATGACCGTCATTATGGCTGAAGGCGAAGAGCTGGTCATCGAGATGGAGGAGCTGGCTTCATTTTGAAGAGGTAGTTCAAAAAGGCCACCATTGATCACGAAGTAAACCAGGAAGCGAACTCGACATCGAATCTTGTATTCACCTTCGAAGTCCGGTGCTCATGTAGGTTTGCCAACCTCCTTCTTCCCGTTCATACAACCTTCTCGGTGCCCAATGGCGACCTTTTTGAACACGAAATTGAAGGGGAAACGATAAAAAGACTGTTTCTGTTTGCCGCCAGTGGCGGTTTGCAGAAACAGTCTTTTTTATTCTATAACAACCTTAAGGGAGCGGAACATCCTCTCCGCGCTCTCCGCGGGCTTCTTCGCGCTGAGCCTGTTTGCGATGGGCGATACGGCTCGCTGCAGCAGCGGCAATTGCGCCGACGATGTCATCGAGGAACGTATGAATTTCCCCGTCATGTTTGTCGTTCAGACGCACGAGAATACCTGGCTTCAGCTTGTCGACGTAACCGAAGTTCGTCAGTCCAATGCTTCCATATACATTAACGATGGATAGAGCAAGAATTTCGTCACAGCCGTAAAGGCCTTCATCGTTGTGGATCATCTCTTGCAGCGGAGCCATCAGCTTGCCTTCCTCGGCCAGCAAATCGAGCTGGATGCCGGTCAGAACCGCATTTTGCACCTCGCGCTTAGAGAGCACCGCATCTACGTTCTCTTCACATTCTCGGAGCGAAAGATCGGGATAGTAATCCTTTTGCAAGAATAAGGTCAGCTCTGCAATCTCACTCTTGGTCACACCTCGCTTGGCCAGCCACTCTGCGGTAGCTTGGGCGACAGCTTTGCTGTTGAGGGCATATTCTCCGGGATTGGACATGCGGTTATCCCCCTTGGGTAGGTTTTTGTGTTTTTGGAACAAGCTGGTCTAAAAGTCTGGTACAACCCATACACATAGTACTACAAAAGGGCTAGTACCACCAGGCAGCGCAAAAGCGGCCGGTAACCAAGGGAGGATATAGGAAATGAAAAAGCAGCGCTACAAATGGATTCGCAGGGCAGCTTTGACGGGGGCCCTTACATTGCCGGTCGTAGTTGCCGGTTGCGGTTGGTTCTCTCCATCTGAAAGTAAAGAAATCGACCCGCCTCAAGGAGTAAATGGCTCTGTTGTTACTGGAATAGACGGAGAGAACGCAGCAGCAGGAACCGGCTCCGCCGAAGTATCCGCACAAGGAACAGGGACTGGGCTAACGGTATACCTCAAAGACGCAAGCGGTTATTTGGCTCCCGTTACGATCCAGGCCAAGCTGGACAGCAAGCTTACGCCTCAAGCACAGGCACTTGAGCTGCTCGTAGACGGCGGAGCTTATTCCAAGCTGTTGCCGGCAGGCTTCTCCGCTGTGTTGCCTAAAGGAACCCAGATTCTGAACGTCGCAGTTGATGCTAAAACAAAGCTGGCTTCGGTTGAATTTTCTAAGCAATTTGCCGATTACAATGAGCAGGATGAGCGCCGCATTCTCGAGGCTATTACCTATACGTTGACAGGAATGGAAGGCATTCAGAGCGTAGAACTATGGGAAGAAGGCGAAAAGTTGCCGGAAATGCCAATAGGTCAATTCCCGCTGGATCGCGCACTTTCCCGCTCTATCGGTATTAATCTGGAAGCGGAGGACGGCGTCGATTATACTCTGTCCACTCCGGTAACATTGTATTTCTCCAGCAAGACGGAAGCCGGAGATTCGTACTTCGTACCAGTAACACGCCTCGTGCCACGCACAACCGACAAGCTGACCGCAGCGCTGGATCAGTTGGCAGCAGGCCCGCTGGAGGAGAGCAGTCTCATTCCGGTGTGGCTGCCTAATGTGAGCGCGAAAGTCACCCAGAACAAAGGTACTCTAACACTGGACTTGTTGGATGAAGAGTACAAAAAAGGTGATGTCGCTCCGTCCGAAATGATGAACGCCGTTGTGTTGTCGCTCACAGAGAACGCCGGAATTGGCCAGGTGCAGATCAAGCTGAACGGTGCATCCGACTTCAAAGATGACCTGAATATGTCCTACACGGAGCCGGTTAGCCGTCCGGAACAGCTGAACGCATTTAAGTCCTGATCCAATTGACTCGCAAAGCGCTTTTTCGAATAGGATAAACTCACAAGATCCATGCCGCTTGCGCATGGATCTTTCTTGATTTCTCAAGCTTTTAACAAGTTGCCCGAAATCCTTCGATCCTTCGCTTCAAGGGGATCAATTTCTCGAAAAGGCCGATACCCCTCCGTGTTCCTGTCAGTCCGGCCGGGATGATTTTCCTGTTCGGGTCTGCTACAATGGGGGCTATTGCAGTCAAGCCTTTAAGGAGGAGTACAATCAAGATGAGATCCGATGGACGGGAACCAGGGCAGCTTAGACAGGTGCAGATGGCGATAAATGTGAATAAATACGCAGAGGGCTCCGTGTTGATTGAGGCCGGCGATACACGGGTGCTGTGCACCGCTTCTTTAGAAGAGCGGGTACCGCCCTTTATGAAAGGGCAGGGAAAGGGCTGGGTAACCGCCGAGTATTCCATGCTTCCTCGCGCCACGCATACACGTAACCAGCGCGAATCACAGCGCGGCAAGGTGAATGGCCGCACGATGGAAATTCAGCGGCTGATCGGACGTGCGCTGCGTTCAGTCGTCAATCTGCAGGCGCTCGGCGAGCGTACGCTGACGCTGGATTGCGACGTGCTGCAGGCGGATGGCGGCACGCGTACAACCGCCATCACCGGCAGCTACGTCGCGCTTGCTTTGGCTATTGACAAGCTGGCCAAAACGGTCAATTTCCCCGTTTATCCTCTGACGGATTTTCTAGCCTCCACGAGCGTAGGAGTCATCGACGGGGAGCCGCGTCTGGATTTGCATTACGAGGAGGATTCCCGCGCCAAGGTCGATATGAATCTGGTCATGACTGGCAGCGGCAAGTTTGTCGAGCTGCAGGGCACTGGCGAGGACGAGCCTTTTTCCCGTGAGGAACTTAACGCGCTTCTGGAGCTTGGAGAAAAAGGCATCCGCGATTTGATCGGCATTCAAAAAGAAACGCTCGGCGCTGCGGGAGCCCGTATCGGGACGGGATTGGCATGAGCAAGGGGTATATCGTTGTCGCTACGGGTAACGCGGGCAAGGTGAAGGAATTCAGCCATGCTTTCGCCAAGCTCGGCTTGGAAGTGCGCAGCCTGAAGGATTTCTCCGGCATGCCGGACATTGTTGAAGATGGCGACAGCTTCGCCGCCAACGCCCGGATCAAGGCCGGCGTGATTGGCAGGCTGCTCAGCGCACCCGTGCTGGCTGATGACTCCGGCCTTTGCGTGGATGCGCTAGGCGGAGACCCGGGCATCTACTCAGCCCGCTACTCCGGGCCGGACGCCACGGATGCCGCCAACAACGCTAAGCTGTTGCAGGAACTGGCTGCTGTCGGTGCGGATTCCACCGGTGCCGCTGCGCCGCCGCCGGAAGGAGAGAGGTTGCTCAGTCCCGGCCGCTTCCGCTGCGCACTGGCGCTGTATGTGCCGGAGCAGGATGATTTTATGGAGAGCGAAGGCACGATGGAGGGCTTCATACTGGATCGGCCGCGCGGCACAAAAGGCTTCGGCTACGACCCGCTGCTCTGGGTGCCGGAGCATGGACGAACCGCCGCTGAGCTTAGCGTCGAGGAGAAACAGCAGGTCAGCCACCGCGGCGAGGCGCTTCGTGAGCTGCTTGTTAAGCTGGAGGCGTCTGGCCTTCAACTGTAGCAGCAGTCAGGGGAGTCGACGCTGCCCGCATCATACGCTAGCTACATAAGGCCGATTCGAGCCAAATAACGTTTGGCAGATGCGCTGACTTGTCGCCAACTGTGCTTTGGTTACTTGCAATTATGCGCCGATAATTAGCAAGTGCGTAAAAAGCCTCCACATCCCGGCAACAAAGCGGGATGTGGAGGCTTTTTTTGAACATTAGCAAGGATGCTGTGCAGAGGGGCGATTCCCCTTAATCGTGGAATGGAAATGAGGGGAACGGCTAGTTCACAGAAACCTTGTACTGAATCAGCCAGCGATTCACCTGGTACAGGTAAGCGAACAACTGCGGGCCGCTCATCAGCTGGCCGAACCAGGGGATATTGGAGCTCGCCGCATCGGATTGGGCAATTTCGCGCACCTTGGCGGCATTGATCAGCGGCAAAATTGGGGAGCTGGAATCGTCCAGTATCTCGAGCAGCTTCGAACGAACCGCGTTCAAATAGTTTGGATTATGCGTCTTCGGATAGGGACTTTTTTTGCGGTAAAGCACATCATTCGGCAGTACGCCGCGTAACGCCTGGCGCAGAATGCCTTTCTCACGATCACCGGATGATTTGATCTCCCAAGGGACATTGAATACATACTCGATTAACCGATGATCGCAAAAGGGAACCCGAACCTCCAGCCCCGCCCCCATGCTCATGCGGTCCTTGCGATCGAGCAGTGTCGGCATAAAACGCGTAATGTTGAGGTACGACATTACGCGCATTTTGCGCTGCAGCTCGTTCTCGCCGCTAAGATGAGGAACAGCTGTCACTGCTTCGCTGTAGCGGTCGCCGATATAATCGAGCGGTTTCGTCCATTCGCGCATTTCTGGTGATAGCAGCTCAGCCCGCATCGGGGAAGCGAGCGCCCACGGGAACGTTTCGGCGTTCAACGACTCCTCGCGATGGAACCACGGATAACCGCCGAACACCTCATCCGCCGCCTCGCCGGAGATGGCGACGGTAACATGCTTCTTAATTTCACGGCAGAACAGCAGCAGCGAGGCGTCAACGTCGGCCATGCCAGGCAGATCGCGTGCGCTCAAGGCGTCGTCCAGAGCGGCGACTAGCTCAGGTGTATCGAATTTGACGTTATGCTGCAAAGTGCCGAGATACTCCACCATTTTTTGAATCCAGGGCTCGTCGGCATTGGGCTGGAAGGCATGCGACTTGAAATGTTTGTCGTTGTCGACATAATCGACCGAGAATGTATCTATTGATCCGGCGCCAGCCCGGTTGTAAAAGTCCACCGCAAGCGTCGTCAGCGCGCTGGAATCTAGCCCACCGGATAAAAGCGTGCCAACAGGCACATCGGACGCCAACTGGCGCTCCACCGTATCCCGCAGCAGCTCGCCAATACGCTGTGCCGTCTCCTCGACGTTATGCTCATGCTCCCAGCTGGTCAGCTCCCAGTACGTATGCACGCGCGTGCCGCTGCGGTCAACAGTCATGCATTTGCCCGGCAGCAGCTCGGTCAAATCCTTATAGACGCCAACGCCCGGCGTGCGGGCTGGGCCAACGATGAACAGCTCGGCGATGCCTTCAGCGCCGACGTCGCTCTTAACCGCCGGGTGGGCCAGCAGCGCCTTCGGCTCCGAGCCAAAAATAAACTGTCCGCCAGCCTGGCTGACGAACAGCGGCTTGACGCCAACGCGGTCACGCGCAAGGAAAAGCTTCTGCTCCTTGTCGTCCCAGATGGCAAAAGCAAAAATGCCGTTGAATTTTTCTACGGCAGCCGGTCCCCACTCCATATAGGCGGTCAGCAGCACCTCGGTGTCGCAGGTTGTCGTGAAGCTGCGGCCTCTGCTCTCCAGCTCCCGCTTCAGCTCTGGGGCATTGTACAACTCTCCGTTATAAACGATGACGAATTTATTTTGGTCCTGACTCCGAATCATCGGCTGAGCGCCGTTTTCCGGGTCCATAACTGACAGTCGCCGATGGCCAAGGGCACATGGGCCCGAAATCCATGTTCCTGAAGCATCGGGTCCCCGGAGCGCTAAAGTTGTGGTCATTTTTTCCAAGTCCTCGCTGTGCAAGGTCAGGTCGCGAGTCCAATCGATCCATCCGGTGAATCCGCACATGGGGGGTTCAGTCCTCTCTTGTTCGTAAGCTTGCGACGCAAAGCGACATATGACCATGAATATGCGGAATCGGGGCATAACATGTCTGTCCGCAGGGAGAAACTACGGGGGAAATGACGGATTAACGCGGATGCGGAACGAGGAAGGAGCGTTGGCGAGCGATGAGCCATAACGATCAGGAAGGTCAGCGCAAGACCTATTATGTGGCGGTTGGCGCTGGCCAGGTGTTGGAGGATTCCGAGGCGGCCCCTTATGAGCTTGCCATCTATGCGACCGAGGAAGAAAAGGACGGACTCAAAGCGTTGTTTGCGGAGCTTTCCAGTATGGATGAAGCATCGATGGTTCATTTTCATAGAAGCCCATTCGGCTCAGCAAGCCTAGAGGAAATCAATCAGGGATATGAAGGCATTCTCAAGCAAATTTACACGTTGGTCAATCGGCTCGGCACAGAGGAAACAAAGCGGCATATCGCTACCATGAATCTCAACATTGGAGGGCTCCAGTAATGAATGTCATTGAGGCTCATGTCAGTCGCGTGGTGGATAAGGAAGGCAGCCCGAGCGGCGAGGTGCAGGTGCAGACGGATGACCCTCAGTGCGAGCAGGTGCTGGCTTATTTTCAACATTCGGAGGATGGGGACTACGATCTCGTATCCATTGTGCGCAGCGATGCCGATCTGCTGACAGACTGGTTCGACAACAGCATGCACACAGCTTATGAGGATATTACGATGCAATGGTTTGAAAATGAAGCCCTAAAAACGGACTGGGGCCGCCGCGAGACGTTCAAGCAGCAAGTGCTGGAAAGCGGCCAAGTCCGTGAAGATTTGAAGCGATTGCTCAGCTGAACGAGAGTTGTGGCTAGACGCATAAGCTGGATATAAAGAGCCCGCCGGGATGGGAATCCTGGCAGGCTCTTTATATTTTTAAGGCGCGAAGCGGGACACCGATTTTCTACAAGGGAATATGTTTATCACCACCTGGGCCTCGGTTGTCGGGTTTGCGGAAAAATTTGAACCCGAATGACTTGACGGGCGGTCTTTTTTTAATCCCCTCTTGATCGAAACGAAGCGCCGCATTGATCTCACCGCCCAGCACGATGATGATGGAGCTGAGATAGAGCCAGACCAGCAATACGATGACGCCTCCAAGACTGCCGTAAGTTTTCGTATAATTGCCGAACTGACTGACATAAAACGAAAACAGAATAGAGGTGACGATCCAACCAATCGTGGCAAAACATGCTCCCGGCAGCACATCCCGAAAGTTCAGCTTGCGATTCGGCGTGATCCAGTAGAGTAGTGTGAATACCAGAATCATCGCGGCCAGCGGCAGCAAGAAGCTGACAACGGTCCAGATCGGTTCGAAGCCAGCGGGATAATCGAGCTTTTGAAACATATATTCACCGATGACACGACCAAAAATAAGCAGCACAACGACAAGGATAATTACGATAGCCAGTACGATTGTAGCTAATAGAGAGATGCCGCGCACTTTCCAGAAAGGGCGGTTCTCTTCCTCGTCATAGGCTTTGTTGATGCCTTTGATGACCGCATTAATTCCGTTGGAGGCTGCCCATATGGTGCCAATCATCCCGATCGACAGGAGCGTTCCGCTGCTTCCAACGGATACCTCGCTGAGAATAGTCCGAACTGTGTTGCCTCCATCTTCAGGCAGCATCAGAATGAATTCATTGATGAGCTCATCCCCGTTGAGATTCAAATATCCGAGCAAGCTGACCAGGAAAATGAGAAACGGGAAAAACGATAGCAGTAAATAATAGGTTAACTGAGCGCCCAGAGCGGGAACCTCATCATCTTGAAACCGGGAAAACATATTTTTGCCGAAATCGATCGTTTTCGTCGTGAAGGACGGTTTTGGCGGCATCGGAACCCCTCCGTTTCTAATCGGTTATTTGCAACTCCATTACCCCTCAACTATGGACTGAAAACGCCGCAGCGGATAGCTTGTCAGACATGATCTGGAATTTTCATTGCTTTTCACTACTAAAGGATTTTATAATTTACCCATTAATCCAGTTACGGATCGGATACGGAGTGGGGATATGTCAGAAAAGCTGGAGAAGATTGTGGAAGCGGCGAGACTTTACTATCAGATGGACTTCAGCCAGCAGGACATCGCCAAGAAGCTGGGAGTTTCACGGCCTACGGTATCGAGATTCCTTCAGCAGGCTAAGGCGGACGGCATCGTGCAGATTACGATTCATGATCCGCTGGAGAACAACGACATGATCTGTCGGCATCTGGAGCGGCGCTTTGGCTTAGAGAAAGCAATTGTCGTGAGCACCCCGTCCCATGAGGACAACATTGTTAAAAAGTATATTGGAGAAGCGGCAGCCCAATACCTATATGAGATCGTTCGGGACGGCGATACAATTGCCGTTACATGGGGAACAACGCTGTACGAGATCGCACAGCGACTGCCGGTCAAAAATGTGCGTGGCGTCAATGTCGTACAATTGAACGGCGGACTTAGCTATTCGGAGACGAATACCTATGCTTCCGAAATCATGCATCTTCTTGGAGGCGCATTCAATACGACACCACATCTGCTGCCGTTGCCGGCAATAGTTGACCAGCCGCTCGTTAAGCAAGCGATCGAGGCTGACCGTCATATATCCAAAATCCTCGAAATTGGACGGAAGGCGAATATTGCTGTATTTACGGTAGGCGTGCCTACTGTGGATTCCGTGCTTGTCAGAGCCAACTATCTTAGCCAAACGGAGCTTGATGTTATTCACCGCCTCGGTAAGGGAGACATCTGCTCGCGCTTCATCGATATCGACGGGGCGATCTGTCTTAAGGAATTGGATGCACGCACGATTGGTATTGAGCTGGAAGAGCTAAAAAGCAAGAAACATGCGATTCTGGTCGCAGGCGGCATCAATAAAGCCGATGCAGTTTATGCCGCAGTTCGGGGTGGCTATCCCAAAACGATAGTAACCGATACCTTTACGGCCCTGTATTTGTTAGAGCGGGAACAGTCTGTTTCCGACTAGGTGGACAGGTACGGTCCAATTGGCGCCAGGCTGCCCCAAGGTAGCCTGGCGTAAGTTTGCGAATTGAATATTTTAACCAGTAACCGTGCAATTCCAAACGTCTCGACATACATTTGAGCGGACAAACTTACTACATGGGGTATCCATATGATCCATCATCGCTTATAATTACTTCTTGATAATGATAATCTTTTTCATCTAGAAACGGGGATTGGATTTTTCATGCCGACTAAATCACCATCTGCCTTCCAGGCAGGCGGCTCTAATCAGGGCAACACACCGCCCGTCAAAGCGAGACCGGCCGTTGCCGTTTTCGTCATTTTGGGAGGGCTGATCGCATTAGCCTTCTCTCTGGCGCTCTCTATTGCGGTCGGCGCGGCGAATGTTTCGCTCGCTACAGTTTGGGATGCCGTGTTTGATTACAATCCCGAGCTGCAAGAACATCTGATCGTTCATGAGCTGCGAATGCCCAGAGCACTGGCCGGAGCTTTAACCGGAGCTTGCTTCGCTGTCGCCGGAGCGCTGATGCAAGGGATGACGCGTAATCCACTGGCCGATTCCGGCCTGTTAGGGCTCAATTCAGGTGCTGCCTTGGCTTTGGCGCTCTGTTTTGCTTTTGCTCCTGGCATGCCGTTTATGTTGATCATTGTATGGTGTTTCGTTGGGGCAGGAGTAGCCGCAGGGATCGTCTATGGCATCGGATCGCTGTCGCGCGGCGGCTTGACGCCGGTACGTCTTGTGCTGGCTGGAGCAGCCGTTTCGGCCTTGTTTACGGCGCTTAGTGAAGGAATTGCGATTTATTACCGCATCGGGCAGGAACTGGCCTTCTGGTATGCGGGTGGTTTGGCTGGCACCAAATGGGTGCAGCTCGATGCCATTCTTCCTTGGACTGCCGCAGCGCTGATCGGAGCGATGATGATGTCACGCTCGATTACGATGTTAAGCCTCGGGGAGGAAGTCGCATCGGGCCTCGGTTTGAACATCGGGAGAACCCGTGTACTCGCTCTTATTCTGGTGCTTGTACTGGCAGGCACAGCTGTATCCGCTGTGGGCGCAGTTGCTTTTGTTGGCTTGCTAATTCCTCATGTAGCGCGCTATTTGGTCGGAGTGGATTATCGCTACATCATTCCGGCTTCCGCTGTGCTCGGCGCGCTTCTGATCGTGCTGGGCGATATCGCCTCCCGTATGATCGCTCCGCCTTTTGAATCTCCGATCGGGGCTTTGATTGCGCTGATCGGCGTTCCTTTCTTCCTCTATTTGGCGCGTCGCGAAAGGAGGGAGCTGTAATGGATTCTGAAATGCTGCATCAATCGGCACGCCGCCGCAGAAGTAAGGCGCTGTTTATGTTGGCTATGCTGCTCATTCTTATTGCGATTGTTTTCCTGATCAGTATGAATGCCGGGTCCTTCCGCATGTCAGCGGGAACGGTTCTGAACACTTTGTTCGGTGGCGGTACGGACAAGGAAAAGCTCATTCTATTCGAATTCCGATTACCGCGCATTTGTATTGCCCTGCTGGTGGGCGCCGGTCTGGCTCTGTCAGGCTGCGTCCTGCAAGGAATTTCGCGCAATGGCTTATCTGATCCCGGCATTCTCGGCATTAATGCCGGTTCGGGACTCGTCGTTTTGCTGTTCATCGGGTTTTATCCAACGGCGGAAGCGGCTCCCATCTTTGCTCTGCCGATACTAGCCCTTGTCGGGGCTTGCTTGACGGCGCTTATTATTTTTGGACTAGCCTACAAAAAGGGAGAGGGAATCTTGCCGTCCGGGCTGATTCTGACCGGGATCGCAATCGCTGCCGCAATCAGCTCCGTGACCATCGTACTGATGCTCCGGATCAGTCCGGAAAAATATCAATTCGCCGCCACCTGGATGGCGGGTAGCATCTGGGGTTCCACCTGGACGTTCGTGCTTGCCCTGTTACCTTGGCTTATAGTTTTAGGCGCCTACATGATGATGAAGGCTCGCTCTCTTAATGTGCTCGCTCTTGGCGATCAGCTCGCCAGCGGCCTTGGAGCTAGAGTCGGCGGTGATCGCAGCCGCCTGTTGCTGGTAGCCGCCGGCCTGGCTGGCGCCTGCGTCGCGGTGAGCGGCGGTATTGGCTTCGTCGGCCTGATCGGGCCTCATATCGCTCGCCGACTCGTCGGCCCGCGGCATGAGGCGCTGCTGCCGACTTCAGCGCTGTGCGGAGCATTGCTGATGCTCGTCGCCGATACGATTTCCCGCGTCCTGCCGATGAGCTCCGAGGTTCCAACTGGAATCGTCGTCGCAGTCATCGGAGCTCCTTATTTCCTGTATCTGATGGCCCGCTCCCGTGCCTAAGTTACTCTCATGTACATCAAAGAGGCTCCATTCTGCTGCCGCAGCCATTGCGGTAGTAGATTGGAGCCTTGTTTTTGCATCTATTTGAGCGAAGTCAGAATCGCGCCTACAGCGATCATGACAACGCCGATACCGTTCCACAATGTAATCTTTTCACCAAGAAACAGCATAGCGAGCACAATCGCAAACACGACGCTTAGCTTGTCGATCGGACCGACCTGGGATACAGTGCCAACCTTCAGCGCCAGAAAATAAAACAGCCAGGAGAGCGCACCAGCGGCGCCGCTCATGGCGATAAAGGTTAGTGCCTTGCGCTGGGCGAAAATTTCTCCCATCTGTCCGAATTTTCCTTGGACGATGACAACCACAACGAGGAAGGCCGCCATAATGATGGCGCGAAGCGCCGTAGCGGAATTCGCGTCCAGATCCTTAAGCCCGATTTTGCCGAAAATCGAGACAAGCGCTGCAAATACAGCGGAGAGCAAAGCGTAGGGAAGCCACATTATACGTAAAACCTCCTATGCCCAAGCGGGCTGGGTTACTGGTTCGGATGGTTTATAGTGTGTATGGTATGGCTGAAATCATCCACGATTCTACATAGTGTAAAATTTGTGCAAAACAAATCTAAAACAAATCTAAAACTGACCTATAAAAGGCACAAACTTGCCAAGTAAATAAAGAACCAAAAAAGCCCGAAACTCCTTGATGTTCAAGGGTTACGGGCTTTTGCTTGATCTATTAAATTGAACTTAATTGAACGCTATGGCGTCCCGGAAGGGATTCGAACCCCCGACCGTGCGCTTAGAAGGCGCATGCTCTATCCGACTGAGCTACCGGGACAAAAACAAGCAGTGGCTCAAAGCCGACAAGATCAAAAAACGATACTTCCTGATATTACAGGAAGATCATGTATTAATCAAGTCTTTTTCTACACGGCATGTCCACATTATTTGAATCAGGTAGGGGATCTGCCACAAGCACTGTAATTTTTCCTTTTAACGGGCGCGTGTTATAATGTAGCCAAACTTTGGTGAATGAAGGGCGTTACAGATGATGAGGCGGTGGTAGCATTACGACATCCAATGATTCTTCCCGCGGGGAAAAAGACAACATTTACTTGTTTCCAAATACGCTGGATCATTACCAGGAACAGTTGACCCGTCTGCTGGAAGCGGAACAATACAGCGAGGCTAAACGTGTGCTCCAATTCCTCCTTCAATGCCGTGGAGAGGATCAGCGGCATTATGAAGAATGGGGCAATCTGCTCTCCTGGCTTGAGATGGCTTTTCCCGACAGCGACGGGCAAGACGCGGGTGAACCTGATGATCCAAGTGAGGAGGACCTTCGTCAAACAGCCCTGAATCCGTCGGAGCAAGATGAATCTTATGTGCAACAGGTGCTCTACATCATGAAGAATCATCCAATGTTGGATCAACAGTTGTTAGCATTGGAACGGGCCGCCCATCTGCGCAGTCCGGAGGTGGACGTGACGATTCGGGAATGGTTGGGGCAGGAGCCGCTGCATCCGGTCGTGCAATTCAAGGCTTTGCAATGTTTGCGTCGTCGGGGCGATTCCGGCACGCTTCGGCTGGATCGGCTTGGAGAGTCGGCTGAGCTAGAAATCGAGCGGACGCCGCTGGACCTGGATGACTATCCGGAGCCGGTACGTCGGATTCTTGGCCGAGTTGAGAGCGTGACGGAGACGATGGATCCGACGCTGCCTCATTTTGCGCGCGAGTTATGGAAGGAATGTCTCCAATATCTATACGGCAGCTCCGCCTATACGCGCATGCTCAGTGAGGAGGAGGCTGTTGTCGATAGTTACGCGGCAGCTCTGCATCAAACGCTCCTGCTTGCGGTATACGGGACGGCAGATGAAGATGAGATCAGGCATACATATGGCATCACCGATGAACTTCGCTTCCGCTATGAGCAGGCAAGCCGGTCCATGCGGCAAATTACGGATTTGCAGGAAGGTTACGGCGATAATTGACTTGTCTTGTAATCATGCGCCCAGTTTATTATAATGGAATGGTTTATTAAACGTGGATAATCAGCGCCTGGCGCCTATTTTTGGAGGGGAAAGCATAAATGACAGCTACATGGGAGAAAATAGAAAAGAACGTCGTGTCTATCGACGTTGAAGTTGGGTCCGAGCAAGTAAAGGACGCACTTGATCAAGCTTTCAAAAAAGTGGTAGGAAAAGTTAATGTTCCTGGTTTCCGTAAAGGTAAAGTACCTCGCTCCATCTTTGAATCCCGCTTTGGCGTGGAAAGTCTGTACCAAGATGCGATCGACATCCTTCTGCCTGTAGCTTACTCCGATGCTCTGAAGGAATCCGGCATCGAGCCAGTTGACCGTCCAGAGATCGACGTGGAGCAATTCGGCAAAGGCCAATCGTTCAAGTTCAAGGCAAAAGTTACGGTTAAGCCTGAAGTAACACTCGGCGACTACAAAGGCATCGAAATTCCTGCAGCAAGCAGCGAAGTTTCCGAAGAGGAGCTGGCGGCTGAGCTGGAGCGCCTGCAACAGCGTCATGCAGAACTCGTTGTCGTTGAAGAAGGCGCAGCTGAGAATGGCGATACGGTTGTAATCGACTTCGAAGGCTTCGTGGACGGAGAGGCTTTCGAAGGCGGCCAAGCGGAGCGTTACTCCCTTGAACTGGGTTCGAACTCCTTCATTCCTGGCTTCGAGGAGCAGGTTGTAGGTCTTGCTACCGGTGACTTCAAGGATGTTGAAGTTTCCTTCCCTGAGGACTACCATGCCGAGAACCTTGCTGGCAAGCCAGCCGTGTTCAAAGTGAAACTGCATGAGATCAAACGCAAAAACCTGCCAGCTCTTGACGATGAGTTCGCAAAAGACGTCAGCGAGTTCGACACGCTTGACGAGTACAAACAAGATCTTTCCGCTAAGCTGAAAGAGCGCAAAGAGAAAGAAGCCGAGCAAGCTCGCGAGACGGCTCTCGTTGACAAGATTGCTGCTGCCGCAGAAGTAGAAATTCCGGAAGCAATGATCAACAGCGAAGTAGACTTCCTGCTGCGCGACTTCGAAAACCGCATCAAACAACAAGGTCTGAACATGGAGCTGTACTTCCAGTTCTCCGGCCAAGACGAAGCGGCTTTGCGCGATCAAATGCGTGCTGACGGCGAGAAGCGCGTTCTGAACAATCTTGTTCTTGACGCTATCGCTAAGCAAGAGTCCATCGAAGTTTCCGAAGAAGAAGTGAACGAGGAACTCGAGAACCTCTCCAAAATGTACAGCCGTCCGGCAGCTGAACTGCGCGAGATCTTCGAGCGCAATGGCAACCTAGACAACATGAAGGAAGATCTGAAGCTTCGCAAAACGATCAAGTTCCTTCTTGACAACAGCAAAACTGCAACGGAAGTCGCTTAATTCGACTTTCCATGCATTCCGTAAGGCACGTGTTCTGCACGTGTCTTATTTTTACCAGTATATCTCACATAAGTTACACCTCCTGCCGTCCGCAGGAATGGGGATGCTTCCCCGTACATAAGAATGGAATCACAGCAGCGCCAGCCTAGAATCGGCAAAAATGACATGGGTACTCCAAACGTGTTAAAATGAAGATGTATCTGAACTCCAAAGTGGAAAGTAGGTTGGTCGCATGAATTTGGTACCGATTGTAGTCGAACAGACAAATCGCGGTGAGCGTTCTTACGATATCTATTCCCGTCTTCTCAAAGACAGGATCGTTTTCCTGGGCAGCGCAATCGATGATGATGTTGCGAATTCCATCATTGCCCAGCTGCTCTTCCTCGCGGCCGACGATCCGGAGAAAGATATTCATCTGTATATCAACTCTCCCGGCGGTTCGGTAACCGCGGGCATGGGTATCTATGATACAATGCAGTTTATCAAGCCGGATGTATCAACGATCTGCGTTGGCATGGCGGCAAGCATGGGTTCCCTGCTGCTTACAGCAGGAACCAAGGGCAAGCGTTTCTCGCTTCCTAACAGTGAGGTTATGATCCATCAGCCGCTTGGCGGCGTGCGCGGTCAGGCTTCGGATATTAAGATCCACGCGGACTGGATTATCAAAACGAAGCAGAAGCTTAACCAGATTTACGTCGACCGTACGGGTCAACCGTATGAGAAGATTGAGCGCGATACCGATCGCGACAACTTCCTCAGCGCCGACGAGGCTCTTGCCTACGGTCTGATCGACAAGGTCATTGCCGTTCCGGAAGCGGGTATCTTGTAACATCTTCCTTTAAGGGGTGATTGAGTGTTTAAATTCAACGAAGAGAAGGGCCAGTTGAAGTGCTCTTTTTGCGGTAAGTCTCAGGATCAGGTCCGCAAGCTAGTTGCGGGTCCTGGCGTCTATATATGCGATGAATGTATCGAGCTTTGCACGGAGATCGTCGAAGAGGAGCTCGGCCATGAGGAAGAGCTTGACCTCAAGGACATTCCGAAGCCAAAAGATATTCGCGCCATTCTGGATTCCTATGTTATCGGCCAAGAAGCTGCTAAGAAGTCTCTGTCTGTAGCGGTTTACAACCACTACAAGCGGGTTAACTCGCAGAACAAGCTTGAAGATGTCGAGCTGCAGAAGAGTAATATTATGCTGGTTGGTCCTACGGGCTCCGGTAAAACATTGCTTGCGCAGACGATGGCTAAAATTCTTAATGTTCCGTTTGCGATTGCTGATGCAACTTCCCTTACGGAAGCCGGCTACGTGGGCGAGGATGTTGAGAACATCTTGCTTAAGCTGATCCAAGCTGCGGATTACGATGTGGAGAAGGCCGAACGCGGTATCATCTACATTGATGAGATTGATAAGGTCGCTCGCAAATCCGAAAACCCATCCATCACTCGTGATGTGTCCGGTGAAGGTGTACAGCAAGCGTTGCTCAAAATTCTCGAAGGTACGGTTGCATCTGTTCCTCCTCAAGGTGGACGCAAGCATCCGCATCAAGAGTTCATTCAGATCGATACGACGAACATCCTGTTCATCTGCGGCGGTGCCTTTGACGGCCTGGAGCAGATCATCAAGCGTCGTATTGGCAAAAAAGTCATCGGCTTCAGCACTGGAGGCGACGGCACAAAAGATATGAAAGCCGGCGAGTATCTTTCCCTGGTGTTGCCAGAGGATCTGCTGAAGTTCGGTCTTATTCCAGAATTTGTCGGCCGTCTGCCGGTCATCTCCACTTTGGAGCCATTGGATGAGCCAGCTTTGGTACGTATTCTGTCCGAGCCGAAGAACGCATTGGTGAAGCAATACCAGAAGCTACTTGAGATGGATAATGTGAAGCTTGAGTTTGAAGCTAGCGCGCTTGATGCCATCGCCAAGGAAGCGATCAAGCGTAATACAGGAGCTCGTGGCTTACGTGCGATCATCGAAGGCATCATGCTGGAGATTATGTACGAAGCGCCGTCTCGCGAAGAGCTTAGCACTTGCGTCATTACTGAGAAGGTTGTGCAGGATCGGGTTATTCCGGAGCTCACGGCCAAAAAAGGCAAGAAAAAAGAAGAGAGCGCCTGATCTGAACGCTGTAAAGGCATAGGATGACGGCTGCACCGTCCAACCCGTCATCGTTCCACCCTCCCTGGCTGCTAGGCAGCTGGGATGGGGTGGACTTTGACATTTCATAGGGAGAGATGAAGTCTATGTATTCTCGTAAGGACACTGTCCCCGTCCGTGTTGGTGATTTGACCATCGGCGGCAGCAATGAAGTAATCATCCAGAGTATGTGTACAACAAAAACGGCGGATGTGGAAGCGACTGTCGCCGAGATTCTTCGTCTTGAGGAAGCCGGTTGCCAGGTTGTACGTGTAACGGTTAACAACAAAGAGGCAGCTGAGGCGATCAAGGCCATCAAAAGCCGGATCAATATTCCGCTAGTTGCTGATATTCACTTTGACTACCGCCTTGCCCTGCTCTCCATTGAAAATGGGGTAGACAAGGTCCGTATTAATCCTGGCAATATCGGTCGTCGCGAGAAAGTGGAAGCCGTCGTTAAGGCTTGTAAGGAAAAAGGCATCCCAATTCGAATCGGCGTTAACGCGGGTTCTCTAGAGAATCATTTGCTGGAGAAGTACGGTTATCCGACGCCAGAGGCGATGGTGGAAAGTGCTTTGTTCCATATTGGTATTCTCGAAGAGCTCGATTTCCACGACATCATCGTGTCTCTGAAGGCATCCGATGTGCCGATGGCAATCGCCGCTTACAGTATGGCTGCCGAGAAAATCAAGTACCCGCTCCATCTCGGTATCACTGAGGCCGGTACGCTGCACTCCGGTACAATCAAAAGCTCCGCTGGCATTGGAGCGCTACTCGCGATGGGCATCGGCAACACGGTGCGTATCTCGCTCAGCGCCGATCCAGTTGAGGAAGTTAAAGTTGCCCGCGAACTGCTCAAAACGTTCGGTCTTATTACGAACGCGGCGACGCTCATTTCTTGCCCGACTTGCGGCAGACTTGATATCGATCTGTTCTCCATTGCCAATGAGGTAGAGGAGTACATTTCCAAAATCAAGGTACCGATCAAAGTATCGGTGCTTGGCTGCGCAGTTAATGGACCTGGTGAAGCTCGCGAGGCTGATATCGGTATCGCAGGTGCGCGCGGAGAGGGTATGCTCTTCCGTTATGGGGAGATGATCCGCAAAGTTCCGGAGGCTGAGCTGCTGTCCGAGCTCAAAAAAGAGATCGACGAGATCGTCCGGGTGTTTGAAGCGACGGGAGAAATTCCTGGCCGCAAAGAGCATTTGCCTGCCTAATTCTTATGAACAAGCCGTTCGGCCCATTTGGGTTGGACGGCTTTTTAGCAATTGCTCCTCAAATTATTCAATTTATTGCCGCAACGACTAACACCTGCCGGTGCAGGCAATACTATCCGGTATGGGTCTTTTATTCCGGCAAGCTTGAGAGGAGCGGTTGAGCATGACATTAAGTTTATTTTTGATGTTGGTGCAGGTATTTTTCGCGGTCGTAATCGGGGTTTACTTTTGGAATATGCTGCGCAGCCAGCGCACGAACAAGTCGGCTGTAGACAAGGAATCCCGCAAGGAAATGGACAAGCTGCGTAAGCTCCGTTCCATCTCCCTGACTAAGCCGCTTGCGGAGAAAACTCGCCCGCAGTCGATGCAGGACATCGTCGGCCAGCGTGATGGACTACGTGCGATGAAGGCCGCTCTATGCAGCGCCAATCCGCAACATGTTATCGTTTATGGACCACCGGGTGTCGGCAAAACGGCTGCAGCCCGTGTTGTGCTTGAGGAAGCGAAGAAAAATCCGACTTCGCCATTTCTGGCCGAAGCCAAATTCACTGAAATTGACGCGACGACAGCCCGCTTCGACGAGCGGGGCATTGCCGATCCGCTGATCGGCTCGGTTCATGATCCGATTTATCAAGGCGCGGGGGCGATGGGTGTAGCAGGAATTCCCCAGCCTAAGCCCGGAGCGGTGACCAAAGCGCATGGCGGCATGCTGTTTATTGACGAGATCGGGGAATTACACCCCATCCAAATGAATAAATTGTTAAAAGTGCTGGAGGATCGCAAAGTATTTCTCGAGAGTGCCTACTATCACTCCGAGGACCCCAACATTCCGATGTATATTCATGACATTTTCCAAAACGGGCTTCCGGCAGACTTCCGGTTAGTTGGGGCGACGACGCGTTCACCACAGGAGCTTCCGCCTGCTCTGCGGTCGCGTTGTATGGAAATTTATTTCCGACCGTTGCTGCCTGAGGAAATTTCGGAAATTGCCGACAATGCCGTTAAAAAGATCGGTTTCGCTCCTTGCCCAGAGGCGGTCGGCGTTGTGAAGCGCTATGCTACAAATGGACGCGAGGCTGTAAACATTATCCAGCTCGCTGCCGGTCTTGCCTTGTCCGAGAAACGCGAAACGATCAGTGCCGCCGACATTGAGTGGGTTGTTAACAGTAGCCAGATTCCACCGCGCCCAGACCGCAAGGTTCCAGCTGCGCCGCAGGTCGGTTTCGTCAACGGCCTCGCCGTATATGGCCCGAATATGGGTACGTTGCTGGAGATTGAAGTGAGCGCTATTCCAACCGCAGCTGGCAAAGGAAACTTTACCATCACCGGTGTTGTGGATGAAGAGGAGCTCGGAGGTGGTCAGCGCACGCTGCGTCGTAAGAGCATGGCCAAGGGTTCGGTCGAAAATGTTATCACCATGCTCCGCCGCACTGGCTTACGTCCGCATGACTACGATCTTCACATTAATTTCCCTGGGGGCACACCGATTGATGGGCCGTCCGCTGGAGTGGCAATGGCGACAGCAATTACCTCGGCTATCCGCGGCATACCTGTTGAGCATACCATTGCTATGACAGGCGAGGTTGGCATCCACGGCAATGTCAAGCCGGTTGGGGGCGTACTTGCAAAGGTAGAGGCAGCTTTTCAGGCTGGCGCACTTACCGTGTACATTCCAAAAGACAATTGGCAGGCTATTTTTGCCGATCTGAACGGGCTGAAAGTTATTGCCGTCGATCGGGTCGAGGAGATTTTCAGCGATCTTTTCCCAGGAGAAAGTCGGCCGGACGAGGCGCAGGAGCTATCGCCAATCGCGGATCTGTTCCTAACTCCGCAAGTACCTTATTTGCAGGCGGATTCCCGAGAATGATACAATAGGAAGACTATCTTAAGGTGGGAGGTATTGGCATGGGACCTGCCAAAGGAAGAGGCCGTCGATTGCCGCTGCTCCCTCTGCGGGGACTTCTGGTTTACCCCAGCATGGTGCTTCATCTCGACGTGGGAAGGGAAAAATCCGTCAAGGCGCTTGATCGGGCAATGCTCGATGATCATATGATTTTGTTATGCTCCCAATCCGAAGTCAACATTGAGGAGCCGAACGAGGAAGATATCTATCGTATCGGTACGATTGCCAAGGTGCGGCAGATGCTCAAGCTGCCCAACGGCACGATTCGCGTACTAGTTGAGGGAGTAACTCGGGCGGAGATTCAGGACTATCTACCGCAAGAGGACTTCTACGAGGTATCCGTTCGTGAGCTGCCGGAAGAAGAATCGACCGATCCTGAGATCGATGCGCTGATGCGCACGGTACTCAATCAGTTTGAGCATTACATCACGCTTTCCAAAAAGGTTACGCCAGAGACGCATGCTGCAGTTTCCGACATCGATGAGCCGGGTCGGCTCGCCGATGTCATCACCAGTCATCTATCGCTCAAGATCAAGGACAAACAGGAAATTCTGGAGACGGTGGATGTACGCGCCAGACTGGAAAAGCTGCTTGATCTGCTCGGCAACGAGCGCGAAGTGCTGGAGCTTGAGCGCAAGATCAGTCAGCGCGTCAAGAAGCAGATGGAGAAAACGCAGAAAGAATACTATCTGCGCGAACAGATGAAAGCAATTCAGAAGGAGCTTGGCGACCGTGAAGGCCGCGCCGGAGAAGTTGAGGAGCTTCGCTCCCAGCTTGAAAGCGCGCAGTTGCCCGAGAAGGTGAACGAGAAGGTCCTCAAGGAGATTGACCGTTTGGAAAAGATGCCGGCGTCCTCAGCCGAGGGCGGCGTCATCCGCAATTATATCGATTGGTTGTTATCGCTTCCATGGGGTAAAAAGACAGAAGACCATCTGGATCTGGCCAAAGCCGAAGAGGTTCTTGAAGAGGATCATTACGGCCTGGAAAAACCGAAAGAGCGGGTGCTTGAATATTTGGCCGTCCAGCAACTCGTCCAGAAGCTGAAGGGGCCGATTCTATGCCTCGTCGGACCGCCAGGCGTTGGTAAAACATCGCTGGCTCGCTCTATCGGCAAATCGCTTGGCCGTGAATTCGTCCGCATCTCGCTCGGCGGCGTTCGTGACGAAGCAGAAATCCGCGGCCATCGGCGCACCTATGTAGGCGCGATGCCTGGGCGGATCATTCAAGGCATGAAAACAGCCGGTTCTATGAACCCCGTTTTCCTGCTTGATGAGATCGATAAGATGGCTTCAGACTTCCGCGGTGATCCTGCATCGGCGCTTTTGGAGGTGCTGGATCCAGAGCAGAACAATAGCTTCAGCGACCATTTCATTGAGACTCCGTTTGACCTCAGCTCCGTTATGTTCGTTACGACGGCTAATGCGCTGCACAATATTCCGCGTCCGCTGCTCGATCGGATGGAAGTGCTGTACATCCCCGGGTATACGGAGCTGGAGAAGGAGCAGATCTCCCGTCGCTACTTGCTGCCTAAGCAGAAGCGCGAGCATGGCCTGCGGGAAGATCAACTGGAGCTGCAACCAGAAGCACTGCTCGCACTTATCCGGGAGTATACCCGCGAGTCTGGTGTTCGGAACCTCGAGCAACAGGTTGCTTCGATTTGCCGAAAGGCGGCCAAGCGACTTGTGTCCAATCCGGACAGTGAATTGCTCACGGTAGATTTGCCGCTGCTAAGGGAATGGCTCGGCCCGGCCAAGTTCCGTTACGGCCTAGCTGAAGCAGAAGATCAGATCGGCGCAGTGACCGGTCTCGCGTGGACCGAGGTTGGCGGAGATACGCTCGTTATCGAGGTAACCGTGCTTCCTGGCACCGGCAAGCTGACGCTTACCGGCAAGCTTGGTGATGTTATGAAGGAATCTGCACAGGCGGCGTTCAGCTATACCCGTTCCCGCGCAGCGGAGCTTGGTCTTGATCCCCAGTTCCATGAGAAAAACGATATTCACATCCATATACCTGAAGGGGCAATCCCGAAGGATGGCCCTTCTGCTGGCATCACGATGGCCACTGCGCTCATCTCGGCGCTGACTGGCCGCAAGGTGAGCAAAACAGTGGCAATGACCGGAGAGATTACGCTGCGCGGTAGAGTATTGCCAATCGGCGGCCTCAAGGAGAAGTCACTGGCCGCGCATCGCGCCGGCATCCGCAAAATTTTGCTCCCTGCTGACAACGAGCGGGATCTGCGGGACATTCCGGAAAGCGTGCGGGTTGACATGGAGTTTGTGCCTGTCGCTCATATGGATGAGGTGCTCAGCCATGCGCTGTTGCCGAAAGAAACACCAGCCGAGGCCAGTGGCGCCGAAGCGACCGAAGAGAAAGCAGGGACACCAATTTTATGAAAATTATGAATGCTGAATTTATCATCAGTGCGGTTGAGCCGCATCAATATCCTAGCGACGCCTTGCCAGAGATTGCTCTGGCAGGGCGTTCCAATGTAGGCAAGTCCTCTTTGATTAACAAGCTTATTTTGCGTAAAAATCTGGCTCGGACAAGCTCTCAGCCCGGTAAAACCCAGCAGCTCAACTATTACCGCGTCAATGAAGCGCTCTATTTTGTCGACTTTCCTGGTTACGGCTACGCCAAAGTATCCAAAACCGAGCGCGAAGCTTGGGGCAAAATGATCGAGCGCTACTTGCAGAACCGGGATGAACTGAAGCTGGTGCTGCTTATTATCGATATCCGGCATGATCCGTCTAAGGATGATATTTTGATGTATCAGTGGCTCAAGCATTATGATATTCCACTATGCATCGTATGTACCAAAGCGGACAAGATTCCAAGAAGCAAATGGGACAAGCACAAAAAGGCTGTCAGGACGACACTCGGAGCTGATCCGCGCGACCTGTTCGTTTTATTCTCCTCCGAAACGGGTATGGGAAGAGAAGAGCTTTGGAATATACTTGCCGAATCTGCTGAAATAGCTAAAGAAGAGCCGCAAGTGAGGCCGGAATCGTAAGGAAACTGCATCCTATCTCCTTCCAATCGCGGCTGGCAGCGGAAAATTCTGAAATACGGCGGATTATAAGGGTCGGCAGGCAGGAAACAATGATCTGAATCACGTATAATGGAAGCAGGCAAGTTTTCAAAACAAAGAATTGAGGAGATTTTTATGGCTCAGCGGATAGCCACAGAGTATGTAAACGCCAAACTGCAATTGACCCGTGAAGAGATGACCCGTTTTTACCGTTTTATCAAGGAGCAGCAAGTGCGCTTTAGCGTCATGGTGCTTGATAACGGCAGCCAAGAGGCGGTTCTCGAAGACAGCGCAGGGAGGGAAAAAGTCCGCTTTGTATTCCAACAAGAGGATGACCGCTTCATATGCCAATGGTCCTGCCGAATTACTGGGCCAGCACTGACCAACGTCATGCGCAAAGTTGTTTCGGCATTCAAGGGCGATGCGGTTGTCAACAGAATCTACAGCCATTATACGATGATTTATCATTATCAGGCCGGTGCCGTGCAGCGCATCGTTGAGCAGACTGCCAAGGGAGACCGCCTTGTGTTCCAGTTTAAGGACACGCTAGGCGAGCTGGAGCGGACCTTCCATATGAAATCGGTGGAAGGCGAGATTGAGTGGTTGAAGAGAGCCGTCAATCGACTGTTGGATCAACGGCTGGTTGCTTCTACGGAGCAAGCTAAACAGGAAGTTGATCAACAGCTAGCGGAGTTATCCAACCGACTGTTCGCCTTGGAAGCTTAAGCCCGCTTTAAACTTAATTAGACTTAATTGATTTAATCATTGAACCGCCTCTTCGGAGGCGGTTTCTTTCATAATTAGGGGTGTGGCGCTCGCTGCAACTGGGATTTGTGAAAAATGCTGATCAACGGGGCCGAGGCGCCGCCCGATTTACCGAAAAAAAGGTTGCAATTAAGTGGTATAGATGTTATTTTTAATTTCGTTGAAAAAAACCCAATATAGGAACCAGGATTCACTCAGGACATGGATATGTTGCGAGAGAGAGTTATCCCTCGGGAAGTGAATGACGTAGGTCCTAGCGGATGAAATTTCTAATCATTTTATTCCTAGGAAGGGGGAACCGGAAGATGGAATACTCAACTTTCGGAAGACATGTTGCGGTTGATGCTTGGGGAGTAGATTTCGAACTCATTAACAATGCAGAGTTTCTGCAAGCCCACATGGTAGAGGCGGCAGAAGCATGCGGCGCATCTGTACTCTCAGTTCAAGCCCAGCAATTCGAGCCACAAGGCGCAACGGTACTGGTGCTCTTGTCAGAGAGTCATCTCTCGATTCACACGTATCCAGAAAGAGGCTTTGCCGCGCTTGATTGTTACACTTGCGGCGAGACGGTGGATCCGCAGCTGGCGATTGATTATATGCTCGCTGTTCTCAAACCTAAAACGACTCACGCCAAGAAGCTTATCCGCGGCATGGGAGAGCTTCAGGTAGTAGAACCGGAAATGAAAGCAACTGAACTGGTTTAATAACCGGGACTCTTTACAAATAACCATGGAGCGCTCCATGGTTATTTTTTTTAGCCTGTGACATATTCCAACTGTGGAATAGAAAGCCAAAACGCAGTCAACACTATTTCATAGACCATACATGAAGGCTGTCCAGCACCGGAAAATGCCTTCAACAATCCGTCATAAATCGCTTAAATCGGTCTTGTCGAACTATGCTATACTAGTGAACGAACCTTTTGTACGCTTTTTTTGTTTGGAATTTTCTTGTGGAGGGGCGGTGATGTCACATGCATATTGTTGTGGTCGGTCTCAATTATCGGACATCTCCAGTTGAGGTGCGCGAAAACTTCGCGATCTCGGACGAGGAACTGCCGCGCGCAGTAGAAGCGCTCAAGGCGACCCCAAGCATTCTTGAATGTGTCATCGTCGCGACCTGCAACCGAACGGAAATTTATGCGGTCGTTGACCGGCATCAACTCTGCGCCCACCATATCCGTACGTTCATGGAGCAGTGGTTCCGTTTGCCGCGGCAGGAATTTACAAATCATTTATATATGTACGAAGACGATCGGGCCATCGAGCATCTATTCCGCGTTACGAGCGGTCTCGACTCTATGGTTATCGGTGAGACGCAGATTCTGGGACAGGTTCGTAGCGCATGGCTGCTTTCCCAGCAGAAGCGGGCCACCGGTACGATTTTCAACATGTTGTTCAAACAGGCGGTTACGCTCGCCAAAACAGCTCACTCCGAAACGTCGATCGGCGAGTCCGCCGTGTCGGTAAGTTATGCGGCAGTTGAGCTTGGCAAGCGTATTTTCGGCCAATTCAATCGCAAGACGGTAATGATTATCGGAGCGGGTAAGATGAGCGAACTTACTGCCAAGCATTTGTATGCAAACGGTGCTGACCGTGTGCTTGTCGTCAATCGTACCTTCGAGCGAGCTTCGGAGCTTGCCGATAAGTTCAACGGCATTCCATGCTCGATGGAAGAGGCGGAGCGTAGGCTGCACGAAGCCGATATTATTATCAGCTCTACGGGGGCTTCCCGTTATGTACTGCGTCGCGATCAGGTCGCTGCTGCTATGCAGCGCCGCCGTTCACGGCCGATGTTCATGATCGATATCGCAGTTCCGCGCGATCTGGATCCGGCAATTGCTTCGGTGGACAATGTGTTCCTTTATGATATTGACGACCTGGAGGGAATTGTGGAAATGAATCTGGAGCATCGCCGCCAAGAGGCGGAAAAGATAGAAACCATGATTGCTTCCACACTGGACGAGTTCCACCAGTGGTACCGCACGCTTGGTGTCGTACCGCTTATTCGTTCCCTCCAGGAGAAGGCGGATGATATTCATCGTCAGACGATGGACAGTCTGTCCAAAAAACTGCCTGGCTTGGATGAGCGAGAGCTCAAGGTTATTCAAAAGCTGACCAAGAGCATGTTAAATCAAATGGTTCAAGATCCGATCCACGGCATCAAAGAGCTTGCAGGCGAGAAAAAAGCGGACGAGGCAATGGAATTATTCGCTAAGCTGTTTGACCTGCAGGAGCAGCCCTCGGAACCAAAAGGCGCAGCCAAAGGGGATACTCTATCTGCCAAATCAGGCAGCGTACAACCTCTAGCCAAGTCTACTCTCGCGGTCGCAACTCCTTAAGTATTGTTGACCGCATCGAGGTCCAGCCCTGCATCTTTAGCGGACAGGAGGGCGCCATGGATACCACATATTGGTTATATGATATGATTTTGTATATATACGCCCTGGGCCTTCTGTTTTACTTCTCTGACTTCGTGGATGCGAACCGGAGAGCGAAGCGGATGGGTGCAGGGCTGCTTGTGTTCGTATGGATGCTACAGACAGGCTTTGTACTGAGTCGGATCTGGAAGCATATGGACATGTCGCTGTTTTCGCGATTTGAATATTGGCTAGGCGTGTCCTGGCTATTACTTACCGCATCTCTAGTTATAAGCCGCTTTTTCCGGATCGAATTTATCGTTTTTCTCGTCAATCTGATCGGTTTCAGCGTTCTGGCGCTCAATTTATTCAGCAATCCGAGCTCTGAAATTCCGCTCGAGCCGTGGAAGCTGGCCCAAGAGCTGCTTATTTTACATATCAGCCTTGTGCTTTGTTCCTTCGCGGTGTTGGCGATCGCGGCCGTATTTTCCGGCATGTACCTGTTTCTCCACAGCAGGCTTAAGTCTCGCAAATGGAGCCGCTCTATGGCCAGGCTGCCGAGTCTAGATCAGCTTGACCGCTTTTCCTATCGGCTTGTGTTGATTGGTGTGCCGCTGCTAGCCCTGTCCTTATCCGTTGCTGTTTCCTCGGTCATTGTGGAAGATCGTTTAAATTATCTGCTGGACTGGAAAGTAATCACTTCTTTCGGAGCATTGATCATGTACGCATTTTATCTGTTCAAAAGAGTTGTGCAGCATAAGCCGGGCATGGAGGCAGCGCGTTGGAATCTGATCTGCTTCGCGCTTCTCGTTTTGAATACGTTGATTAATCCGGCTTCGAATTTTCATCGCTGGTCCTGAAGCTTGTGCTAGGAGGTCGCCTTGATGAATGGTTATCCCGTGGTGCTTCGCTTAAAGGGCAGGCGTTGTTTGATTGCGGGTGGAGGGCCGATTGCCGAGCGTAAGGCGCTAGGCTTGCTGGACGGAGGAGCGGATCAATTGACCGCGATCAGTCTATCTTTCACACCGCAGCTATTGCAGTTGGCTAATGAGGGGCGGCTTGAGCTGATCCAGAGAGAGTATCAGTCCGGAGACGCTGGAGGACAATTCCTGATCATTGCCGCTACAGGAGATATTGCTATTAATCGGCAAATTGGGCTTGAGGCAGAGGAAGCAGGCGCGCTGTTCAACGATGCGTCGAACGCAGAGCTCAGTGCTTTTGCGACCTCGGCTACAGTTCGACAAGGCAATCTGCTTCTGTCGGTCAACACAGGAGGCCAAGCACCGGCGCTCGCAGCCGTACTGCGCGAGGAACTGGCGCAGCTTTACGGCAGTTCGCGGTACGCGGAAGCGACTGCCCTGTTGGGCGAGCTGCGCCACTCGCTCGCCGCTGAGGAACGGCCGGCGGCCGAGCGTCGGGAGCTGCTTCGCCTCGAGGCACGGCGACTGGCCCACTGGGCTGCCGCTGATCGGCAGCGTCAAGCAGAGCAGGATGGAACGCTGATGAGGGATTATTTTAAACCGGCTAAGGAAGGCTTGGATGAATAAAAGTTCTCATAACTAGGAGGGAGCGACAACATGGGGCATAATTCGACGGGCGGGCGCGTGATCGTTGTCGGCACACGCCAAAGCGCACTTGCACTTACCCAGACCGGTCATGTCATCGATGCGCTTAAGCAGCTATGCGAGCTGCATGGTCTCAGCCATACATTCGAGATTCGCAAAATAGTGACCAAGGGAGATCGGATTCTCGATGTCAGCTTGTCCAAGGTTGGAGGCAAGGGACTGTTCGTCAAGGAAATCGAGCAGGCATTGCTAGACGGGGAGATCGATTTGGCTGTGCACAGCATGAAAGACATGCCTTCCGAGCTACCGGATGGTCTGTTGAACGGTGCGGTGCCAAAACGCGAGGATCCACGGGACTGCCTTATTACTCGCAGCGGCGGCGGAATCGAAGACTTGCCGAGAGGGGCTTCGGTTGGGACGAGCAGTCTGCGGCGGGCGAGCCAGCTCAAGGCTTACCGTCCAGATTTGGAAATCCGCTCGATTCGCGGCAATATCGATTCTCGCATCCGCAAGCTGGAGACGGAAGGTCTGGATGCGATCGTTTTGGCAACTGCAGGCCTGAAGCGGATGGGCTGGGAGGAGCGGATCAGCGCTCCGGTTGGTGTCGATATTTGTATTCCTGCTGTTGGGCAGGGAGCACTCGGTATCGAATGTCGCGAAGCGGATGCTGAAGTTCGTGCGCTGCTTGCGTTGCTCAACGATTCGGATACGGAGCAAACAGTTGCGGCCGAGCGGACGTTTCTCGCAGCGCTCAACGGAGGCTGCCAGATTCCGATCGGCGCTCATGCGGTCATTACCGACCGAGATGACAACGGCCTGACAATCATGCTGACGGGCATGGTAGGATCGCCGGATGGTAGTACCATTCTCAAGGAGATCCGCAGCGGACGGGATCCGCAGCAGTTGGGCCTGGAAGTGGCGCAAGCGCTGCGCGACCAAGGAGCAGACCGCATTTTGGCGGATATCGGAGGCTAACATGTCGAAGGGGATTGTTTATTTAGTGGGCGCGGGGCCGGGAGACCCTAAGCTCATTACTGTACGCGGCATGGAGCTGCTCTCCCGCAGCGATGTAATCGTTTATGACCGGCTGGCAAGCCCGAGATTGCTGCGCAAGCTGAAGCCAGGTGCAGAGAAAATCTATGTGGGCAAACTGCCGGACCGCCACACCATGAAGCAAGAAGAGATCAATCAGTTGCTCGTGGACCTTGCTCTGCAAGGTAAAACGGTCACCCGCCTCAAAGGTGGAGATCCCACTATTTTCGGTCGTGTAGGCGAGGAAGCGGGTTTGCTTGCCGAACACGATATTCCGTTTGAGATCGTACCGGGTATTACTTCGGCGATCGCTGTTCCGGCGTATGCAGGCATGCCGGTGACTCATCGCGACCATGCCTCTTCTTTTTCCGTCATAACGGGACATGAGAGCCCTGACAAGCTTGATCAGGTTATCGATTGGGACAAAGTGACCAACGCGACTGGAACGCTGCTGTTCTTGATGGGCGTCGCCAAAATTGGTTATATAAGCGGTCAGCTCATCAAGCATGGCCGCCCCCCGGAGACGCCTGTGGCGCTAGTACGCTGGGGGACGAGACCGGAGCAGCAGACGTTGACCGGGACACTCGGCGACATCGCAGAGAAGGTGGAGGCGGCTGGCTTCATGCCCCCGGCTGTTATCATCGTCGGCGAAGTCGTCAAGCAGCGCGAAATGCTGCAATGGTACGAAAGCAAGCCGCTTTTTGGATGCAGAGTGTTAGTTACTCGCTCGCGTGATCAAGCCAGTACGCTTTCGGATCTGATTGAAGAGATGGGCGGCGAGCCCTGCGAGTATCCGGTGATCGAAACGAGAGCTTTATCTGACGCCTCTCTGGCTGCCGTAATGGATGCCGCTCCGTCTTATGACTGGATGTTTTTCACAAGCGTGAACGGAGTCGAGTATTTCTTCCGCCAGTTGTCGGAAGCGGGTTATGATATTCGTCGTTTCCATCGGGCCCGGATCGCAGCAGTTGGACCCAAAACGAGAGATGCGCTGCAGGCGCGAGGCCTTCAGGCCGAGACGCTGCCCGGCTCATTCCAGGCGGAGGGCATGCTGGAGCATCTGGCGCCGCTTCTCTTGCCGGGACAGCGCGCGTTGTTTGTACGAGGCGCGCTGGCGCGTGATACGCTCCTGCAGGATTTTGAGCAACGCGGTATGGAAGCCGACACTTTGACGGTGTATGAGACGCTGCTCCCCGAGCAGCAGGACGAGTATGCGCTGGAATGCATTCGCGAAGGGCGCGTCCATGCTATTACTTTTACGAGCTCGTCGACGGTGACCAATCTGCTGGAGATGCTGCGGCGCGCAGGCGAGCATAATCCTCTGCAATTGCTTGTCGGCTGCGAGATTGCCTGCATCGGCCCCATTACCGCACAGACTGCCCGCGAGGCCGGCCTGGAGCCGACCGTGCTCTCACAGGAGGCGACGATGGAATCGCTTGCCGCCGCGCTGGCGGAGCGGATGGCACTTCGGCGGCTGAACAGCAGACCGACCGGCCATTAACGATTTAGTCCGCATGAACGGCGGCGGCCACTTGCCGCCGTCGTTTTCATTAGGCTATTTGAGATGCAATAGAGAATCGAACACTACTCCGTTCCTGCAAGCGCCCATCGGCGCTTAGCCTGATATTTTGATAAGGAGGCTGTACCTATGACTTATCCTCTCGTACGTCACCGCCGTCTGCGCCGCACATCCGTGCTGCGCTCCATGGTGCGAGAAACGATTCTGACAGCAAGCGACTTCATCTATCCGGTCTATGTTACTCATGGCGAGAACAAGGTGGAGGAAATCTCCTCTATGCCGGGTGTATACCGTTATACTTTGGACCGTCTAGAGGCGGAGATCCGCGACATCGTAGCTCACGGTATTCCGTCTATCATGTTGTTCGGCATTCCGGAACATAAGGACGAGGTTGGAACGTCGGCATATGACAGCAACGGAATCGTGCAGCAAGCGACGCGCCGGATTAAGGAATGGGCGCCGGAGCTGATCGTTATGGCTGATACCTGTCTTTGCCAATTCACGGATCATGGTCATTGCGGAGTTGTAAAAAAGAACGAGCACACAGGTGAAGCTGAGGTGGACAATGATCCATCGCTTGAGCTGCTTGTTCGTACTGCGGTATCCCAGGCCCAGGCGGGCGCTGATGTGATCGCTCCTTCCAACATGATGGACGGTTTTGTCACGGGCATCCGCGCCGGGCTGGATAAAGCGGGTTACAGTGAAATACCGATTCTGTCCTATTCGGTCAAATATGCGTCTGCCTACTATGGTCCTTTCCGTGAGGCGGCGAATTCCGCTCCTCAATATGGAGACCGCAAATCGTATCAGATGGACCCGGCGAACTTCCGGGAAGCGCTGCGCGAAGCGGAGTCTGATGTGGCCGAAGGTGCAGACATGCTGATGGTTAAGCCTGCACTCGCTTATTTGGACGTTGTGCGTGCCTTGAAGGAGAATTTCGATCTTCCGCTTGTTGCTTACAATGTCAGCGGAGAATACGCGATGGTTAAGGCGGCTGCTGCGAATGGCTGGGTTGATGAGCGTAAAATTGTGCTTGAGACGCTGCTCGGCATGAAGCGTGCTGGAGCGGATTTGATTATAACGTACCATGCCAAGGATGCGGCACGGTGGCTGCGGGAGGTGCAGAACGGATGAGCGAGCAGGAGCAAGTAAGGAACGAAGCCGCTTTTGGGCGGAAGGACGATGCGCGGTCCAGCGCTGCTTTTGAGGAGGCTAAGCGCTTCATTCCCGGCGGTGTAAATAGCCCGGTGCGCGCGTTCAAGTCGGTTGGGCTGACACCAGCTTATATGGAGCGCGGCGAGGGACCGATTGTATACGACATCGACGGCAACAAGTATATCGACTATATCGGTTCCTGGGGGCCGCTCATTCTCGGTCATGCTCATCCGGAAGTGGTCGAGGCGATTAAGCGCGCAGCCGAAAAAGGTACCAGCTTCGGCGCGCCGACGCTGATCGAGACTGAAATGGCCAAGCTCGTCTGCGAGCGAGTGCCTTCCTGCGATATCGTGCGCATGGTCAACAGCGGCACGGAAGCGACGATGAGTGCGCTGCGTCTAGCGCGCGGGTATACGGGCCGCAGCAAGATTTTGAAATTCGAAGGCTCGTATCATGGTCATGCCGACAGCTTGCTTATCAAAGCGGGTTCTGGCGTTGCTACGCTCGGCTTGCCAGACAGCCCAGGCGTGCCGGAGACGGTCGCTGCGCATACGATTACCGTTCCTTACAATGATCTGGAATCGGTGGAGCTGGCATTCCAGAAGTTCGGCGAGCAGATTGCCTGCATCATCGTTGAGCCGATCGCCGGCAATATGGGCGTCGTGCCGCCGCTGCCTGGCTTCTTACAAGGACTGCGCGACGTGACTACGCAGTATGGCAGCCTTTTGATTTTTGACGAGGTGATGACTGGCTTCCGTGTCCACTACAACTGTGCACAAGGGTTGTATGGCATTACACCGGATTTGACCTGCCTCGGCAAAGTTATCGGCGGCGGGCTTCCGGTCGGAGCCTATGGCGGACGCCGCGATATTATGGAGCGTATGGCTCCAGCGGGACCGATTTATCAGGCGGGTACGCTTTCGGGCAATCCGCTAGCGATGGCGGCAGGTTATACAACCCTCAGCCTGATGACGCCACAGACATATGAGCTGCTGGAGCGCCTCTCGGTGCGCTTGCAAGCAGGTTTTGAGGACAATGCACGCGAGCTTGGCATACCGGTGACAATCAACCGTGTTGGCTCCATGGTATGTCCGTTCTTCAGCGAGACGCATGTGATCAATTTTGATACGGCTCAGTCGAGCGATCTCGGACGGTTCCGCGCTTATTTTGGCTCGATGCTCCAGCTTGGAGTGAGCATTGCTCCTTCTCAATATGAAGGCATGTTCGTGTCCGCAGCACATACGCCGGAGTTGATCGACCGTACGATCGAGGCGAACCGCGAAGCGCTGAGACGTCTGTAACCGCATGGCGACAGTTAATGTGTTGAGCATGGAGGGGGCGCGCCGCCGAGGTGAATGGCTGCATGTTCCACTTCTCCCGGATGCGGAGGCTATTGGGCTTAGACCAGGACTTCATGCGCATGAGGTCAGGCTGCGGCTAATGGAGCTCGGTATATGGCCGTCAAAATGGCTCGGAGCCCTGCTCTCCACCGGCGGTATTCGCTGGAGCGAGGAGCCGGGGGAAGAGCCGGCTCTGATGGTAAAGGCTTTCCCGGCGGCCGATGCGGCCGCCGATCCTTTGTTGCGCCGCGCCCGCGAACTGCTGGCGGGTAGCGGCGGCAGCTATGCAACGGCATGGCCGGAAGTGCTGTACGAGGACGACTGGTGCCTCGTACTGAGCAAGCCGGCCGGCTTGCCGGTGCATGGTAGTGGAGCTCCTCCCGGGCATGGATCGGGAGGAGGTAGCGGCGCGCCGGCTGGAGCGCGGCGCGAAGGCTTTGCCCCCGCCGCCGCCGGGAAGCGGCGGGTTGGCGCTGGGGATGCGGCGTCTGCGCCGGCAACGCTGGACGAGGCTGCGGCTTGTGTTTGCTTGGCGGCAGGAGATCCGTTACTGGTCCGGCATGTGCATCGGCTCGACGACGATACCTCCGGGCCGGTTCTTTACACGAAGAACGACCTGGCTCAGCAGGTGCTCGATGCGGCGATGCGTGACAAAGCGATCGGTAGGATTTACTGGGCGGCCGTGCAAGGCGTTCCACGCCCCGCTTCAGGAGTCATCAACGCAGATATCGGCCGCGACCGTCATCACCCGTCGCGCCGCCGCGTTTCTCCGGGCGGCGATCACGCCGTTACCCGCTACGAAGTGCTGGAAGCATGGGGAAGAGCGGCACTGGTCGAGTTAGAACTGGAAACAGGACGTACACATCAAATTCGCGTTCATATGAGCCATGCCGGCCACCCGCTGATCGGCGACGCTCTCTACGGCGGCTCCACGCAGCTGTTGTCGCGTCAGGCGCTGCATGGGCGGCGGCTGGAGTTCTGCCACCCGTGGAGCGGGCTGGCGATGGCCGTGGATTGCCCGTTGCCAACTGATATGGCCGAGCTGCTCCAGCAGTTGGGAAGCCCGCGTGGGTAGCTTAGCTCGCTCGTGAGAACAGCAATGTGGTTAGCGAATTAATTTGCATCCGGGATGAACACGACTGAGTTTCGCTTGTGCATGCAATTGAAGCAAATCCATACGTAACGGTACTGAGAAGCCTTATTTCAGCAATATCGAAGGTTATCGAGGCGTAACGAAACTCAGAGACGTTATGGTTGCGCTGAGGCGCTCCGAAATTCGCTTGTGCTTTTGCTACCAAATGACCATTAGGAAAGATGCCGGAAAGACAGTTTAATCCTGTCTTTTCGGCATCTTTTTTTGTTTTCAGTGACATTGTCATTCCGGTCTCTTGCGGCTTAAATGGCAAAGTAGTCATGTCCCCAGCATCCCAGCCATATAGATGGTAGGGAGTAAACCTATTTGCCCAAGCATTAGCAAGGGAAGGGAGGCTTTAGCGTGAGCGAACAATCGCAAGGGCTGCGCTTTGATGTTTATGAGCGCGTGCATTTGCCAGAAGAAGTAGCTGCAATCGAGGAGCTGGAAGAGATTGAGCTTGTCCCCCGCATCCAGGTCATCCAGCAGGGGGAGCAGGCCATTCTACGGGGCCAGCTGCTGCTCAGCGGTGTGTATCGGACTGCGGATCGTGCGGAGGCTGCACAATCGATGGAGCATCAGATTCCGGTCGAAATTACGCTTCCAATGAACCGCATTGAGAGCCTAGAGGATATTTCTGTTGAGATCGACAACTTTGATGTTGATCTGTTATCCTCCCGTACACTCAATATTACAGGAGTGCTTTCACTGACTGGTATTCGTGTCGAGCCTGTAGACGAGGAAACGGCGCAGTGGCAGGAGGAGCCTTATACGGTTGTCCATCGCCAAGAGGCTCAGCCTCAAGCGACCGGTGACATCTCCACGTTCCATTACTTGGAGCTTGATCAGGAGGATGAGGAAGAACAGGGGGAGCAGTCGGCATTAAGAACAGAAGAAAATGAAACTGAAGCTAAAACTGAAGTCAACGACGAGACCGAGGCTCCCTCCTCATTCCCTACGTTCAAGACAGAATACGAATATCGTTCTGCACCTTCCTCGACTTTTGAGGAGCAGATCGATCCGATGGAAGCGGCGCAGAATCAGCCCTATGATTATGCGGCGGGCTGGACGCAGTTGGGCACAGTCCGCGCGGAGACGGATGAGGACGGGCAGGATAGCTTTCCTGCAGAAGCACCTTCGTATTTAGCGCCACTGCAGCCGCTTGAAGATACAGGGGAAGCACAGTTAGATCGCGATCGTGCCTTCTCCTCGCTCCTCGGTATGGCTGGCGGCAGTTCTACGGTTGAGGCGATAGAGGCACAGGAGGAAGAGGCGGAGGCGGCAGCAGTACTCTATGGACGCCCACAAGGCTCACAGGAGCCGGGGGTTACCCCGCGGCCAGAAGCTGCCCAACAGCAGGAAGCTGTCCAGCAGTCAAAAGCTGTCCAGCAGCCAGAAGCTGTCCAACGGACCGAGGCTACTCAATGGCCAAGCGCTGGCCCGCGGACAGAGGCTACCCAGCAGCCAAAGGCTACCCAGCAGCCAAAGGCTACCCAGCAGTGGGAAACTGTAGAGGCAGCGGCTGTTGAAGGGGAGGCTCGACAGCCGGAGGCGCTGCATAGACCGGAGGCTACATCAGGAGAGGCGGATTCCAGCGCTGCCTTCACTGCAGCACAGCCGGAAGCATCCGAGCCGCAGCAGGAGCCAGAACAGCAGGAAAAACAAGAGCTGCGTATAGCCGTCGGCTCCAAGCGCAGCCCGGCACCGGCTGTAGCGGAAAACGGCGACGGACTGACCTCGCTCATCGGCACGAACCGTCGCGAAAGGGAGCAAAACCCGGCTGCTGAACGCACTCGCCAACAGCAGGAAGCACAGGCTTCCACTCCGGCGGAAGATGTTGAATGGCAGTCGATGTTCCTTGGAAGGTCCAGCGAGGAGAGCTCTTTCCGCAAGGTCAGAATGTGTATTGTGCAGCGGGAGGAGACGCTAGAGCTTATTGCGGACCGTTATCAGCTTCAAACGAGGGAACTCGCTCTCCATAACCGCTTGGCCGATGGTAGCGTCTCTGAAGGTCAAGTGCTTTATATCCCTTGACATCAGCAGGCTGCAATTATGGTTGGATGCGGAAGCTTGAATTCGCAGTGTATGTCATAAGGCAACACCCAGGCGCCTGCTGTCCCAGGCCCGGCTGATTTTATACACGCCCCCCGGTTCATCGGAGGGGCGTTTTTTCTATTAGAAAATGAAGAGAATAGGGCAATTGCTAGTGTCATTTATTTATAGAATCTCATTTACTGAATGCAAGGAGGCGGCTGTCAATGAGTACTTATCTGATCTTGTTCATCTTGCTCGTTATAGTGATTTGTAACTTTGGCACTTTTGATTGTGTGCTCAATCAGCAATCTTCCATCGCATTAACCAAGGGATTCGACGTTATCAACGAAACAAGCAACTTAACTTTTATTGCTACATCCATTTCAGGAAGATTCCAATCTTCCAATCCCCCTCTGGTCAATATACCTGCAGGAAGAAGCGATCATTTCGAAGTAATACGAGAAGCATTTTCCAGAAACTCAGCATTCGTCAGTTATAATGCAGTCAATCCGGCCAACAGGATTGTAGGGACCATTGACATCGAGTTCATATCCTATAATCTTATTTCCGGCGGAATCAATGCGTTACTAATTGGGCCGATATCCTATACGAAAAATTTCTCAGGGACCAGCATATATATAGCAAATAAAAATTCGTAAAATCCGAATCTTTGGTTAGAACCCTATCAAGGGGGAAAAGCATCACGCTGCGTATCATCCGACTGAAGGAGAGTATGCCGTCGGATTTACGTGGCGACAGAGAGCCTGCTTTTTTATGGTTCTTGTTTGACGATCCGGGTAGATTTCTGCGTTCCCTTAAGCGTCAATGCTTCTCGGTTGTGCCATGCGAAGTTGTAGTACGAGCCTGGCTGAGTTGACTCAGAGGCGTAACAACGGTAAACTAGAACTGATTATTTGCCAACATTCTCTCAAACAACGAGGATGGGGAAGAGTGCTTCGGGCGCCTACAGAGAGCAGACCGTATTCGCTGGAAAGTCTGCAGGCCGCATAAGTTGCACAGGTCGCCCCGGAGTTGCGCTGGTCATTCCACTTTTGCGTTTTTACGCACTGGGACAGCCATTGCCGGCAGCAGCCGTTATCATGCGCCAAAGTGCCGCCCCGGACTCCGTCCGCGTGCGGAACAAAGGTGGTACCGCGGAAGCTTGAGCCTTTCGTCCTTTGCTATACAAGGGACGAAAGGCTTTTTTGTAGGCAAAGGGGTCGACTCGCGGGCAAATTTCTCAACTTAAATATCTATCTATTATTGATCTATGTTAGATCTATCCATTTCACAAACGAGGGTGAATATGCCAATGTCAGAGCAGCAGCATACGACGACTGAAATGCCAACAACCTACGATCCCCGCAGCGCCGAGCAGAAAAGCACGGATCTGTGGAATAAAGGAGGCTTTTTCAAAGCCGGACGCCTTCCGGAAGCGAAGCCTTACACAATCGTCATTCCACCGCCGAACGTAACGGGCATGCTCCATATCGGGCACGCACTGGATTTCACGCTGCAGGATATTATGATCCGCACGAAACGCATGCAGGGCTTCGATGCCCTGTGGCTGCCTGGCACCGACCATGCGGGCATCGCGACTCAGACGCGAGTGGAGCAAAAGCTGCGCGAGAGTGGCGTGACCCGTCATGATCTTGGGCGCGAGAAGTTTCTGGAGCAGGTATGGGAATGGAAGGACATGTACGCCAATACGATTCGCAGCCAATGGGGCAAAATGGGCCTTTCACTGGATTACTCCCGCGAACGTTTTACGCTCGACGAGGGTTTGTCCAAAGCGGTTCGTGAAGTATTCGTCCGCCTGTATGAAAAAGGCCTGATCTATCGCGGAGCGAAGATCATCAACTGGGACCCTGCGGCGCGTACGGCGCTTTCGGATATCGAGGTAGAACACAAGGAAGTTAACGGCCATCTGTACCATCTCCAGTATCCGCTTGCGGACGGCAGCGGCCATGTAACGGTTGCGACTACCCGTCCGGAAACGATGCTCGGCGATACCGCAGTTGCCGTTCATCCTGAAGACGAGCGCTATAGCGCCCTTATCGGCAAAATGCTCGTGCTGCCGGTCATCGGCCGCGAAATTCCAATCATCGCTGACGAGTACGTCGAGAAGGACTTCGGCTCCGGTGCAGTCAAAATTACTCCTGCGCATGATCCTAACGACTTTGAAGTGGGTCAGCGCCACGATTTGCCGCAAATTATCGTTATGGACGAGAGTGGCATCATGAACGATGAAGCCGGCCCGTATAAAGGAATGGATCGTGCCGATGCGCGCAAAAAGCTCGTTGCCGATCTCAAGGAGAGCGGCGTACTCGTTAATATCGAGGACCATGTACATCAAGTTGGCCATAGCGAGCGCAGTGGCGCTGTTGTAGAGCCTTACTTGTCGACGCAGTGGTTCGTGGCGATGAAGCCGCTCGCCGACCGTGCGATCAAAGATCAGAAGTCCGGAGAAGGCGTAAACTTTGTGCCCGATCGTTTCGAAAAAACGTACCTCAACTGGATCGAAAACGTACGCGACTGGTGTATTTCCCGCCAGCTGTGGTGGGGTCATCGTATTCCGGCCTGGTACTGTGACGCTTGCGGCACGATTCATGTAGCCCGCGAGGATATGGAGTCCTGCCCGGATTGCAGCGGCGAGCTGCGCCAGGATAACGACGTGCTGGACACTTGGTTCAGCTCTGCTCTCTGGCCATTTTCTACGCTTGGCTGGCCGGATGTGGAAAGTGAAGACTTCAAACGCTACTATCCGAACGACTTACTCGTCACAGGATATGACATCATCTACTTCTGGGTGGCGCGCATGATCTTTACCGGACTTGAGTTCACGGACCAAATTCCGTTCAAGGATGTGCTCATGCACGGTCTGGTCCGCGACGCCAATGGCCTGAAGATGTCTAAGTCGCTCGGCAACGGCGTTGATCCGCTTGACATTATCGAGCAGTACGGAGCGGACGCAATGCGCTTCATGCTTTCCACGGGCAGCACGCCGGGGCAGGATTTGCGCTTCCGTCTTGAAAAAGTTGAACAGGCACGTAACTTTGCCAACAAGATTTGGAACGCTTCGCGTTTCGCGCTCATGAACTTGGAAGGCTTCAGCTATGAGGATATCGACATTACCGTTAAGCTCGGTACGGCCGATCGCTGGATTTTGCACCGTCTCAATGAGACGGCCCGTGATGTGACGCGTCTCATCGACACCTACGATTTTGGTGAAACCGGTCGTTTGCTATACAATTTCATTTGGGACGATCTATGCGATTGGTACATTGAGGTTGCCAAGCTGAATCTGTACGGCGGTGATGCTGATGCCAAAGGAGCGACGCAATCGGTGCTTGCCTATGTGCTTGACCGCACACAGCGCCTGATCCATCCGTTCATGCCGTTCATCAGTGAAGAAATCTGGCAGCATCTGCCGCATGAATGCGAGAGCATCTCGATCGCGGCCTGGCCGCAGTTCGATGCCGCGCTGGAAGCACCGGATGCAGTACGCGAGATGGAGCTGCTGATGAGCACGATCCGTTCGGTTCGTAATATCCGCGCAGAGGTTAACGTGCCGATGAGCAAAAAAATCGAGCTGCAAATCAAGCCGTCCGGCTCGGAGCAGCTGGCGATTTTGCAGGCGAATGAAGAATTGCTGCGCCGCTTTGCCGGCACATCTTCGCTCGTCATCGATCCGGCGCTCGCCGCGCCTGACAAAGCGATGACGGCTATCGTAACCGGTGCGGAGCTGTACCTGCCGCTCGCAGGACTGATTGACATCGAGCAGGAAATTGCCCGTTTGAACAAAGAAGCCGGCGTGCTGCGCTCCGAAGTTGATCGTGTCGACAAAAAGCTGTCCAACGAGGGCTTTGTTGCCAAAGCTCCTGCCAAAGTCATCGAAGAAGAAAAAGCTAAACAGGCGGATTACCAGGCTAAGCTGGACAAGGTGCTGGCCCGGATTGAGGAGTTGCGGGGCTAATGAATATAGCAGCCAATAACGATAATCGGTCCGCTGTTCCAGGCGGACTGGCAACTTACGGGGAAGCAAGGGACTGGATCGAAAGCCTAATCAGCTTCGGCGTCCGTCCAGGCATGGGACGCATTCAGCTGTTAATGGAACGGCTCGGCCATCCAGAGCGGCGGCTGCGCTTCATCCATGTTGCCGGCACGAACGGCAAAGGCTCGGTCTGTGCTTATCTGACCGAAGCACTCGTGCGCGGCGGCTACGACACGGGGACGTTTACGTCCCCATACATTACCAAGTTTACGAACCGTTTCCGTTACAATGGACAGGATATCGAGGAGGAGACGCTGCTCCGGCTGTCCAACGAGCTGAAACCGCTCGTGGATGAAATTGCCGCGACGGAGCTTGGCTCCCCTACGATGTTCGAGGTGTCGACGGCGCTGGCGATTTTGTATTTTGCGAAAGTGACTTATCCGGACTATGTTGTCTGGGAAACGGGAATGGGCGGACGTCTGGATGTGACCAATATCGTTACGCCGGTTCTCTCTATTATCACAAACGTTGGGCATGACCATATGGATATGCTGGGTGACTCCATCGCTGCAATCGCGCGCGAAAAAGCGGGCATCATTAAGCCCGGCGTTGCTGTTGTCAGCACAGTGGAAGATCCTGAGGCGCTTGAGATCATCCGCGAGGCGGCACATCTCTCGAAGTCTACGCTTTATCAGCTTGGCGAGCAGTTTACTGAAACGCTGATTGAGGCTTCCGAGACGATGCAAAGCTTCAACTTCAAGGGAACATTCCGTGAGATCAAATCTCTATCCTTGAGTCTTGGCGGAGCGCATCAGCGCAAAAATGCCGCCGCTGCCATCATGGCACTGGAGGTGCTTCGCCAGTACAACGCACTGCTCATCGAGGATGAGCAACTGCAGGATGGACTCAGGCTTGCACAATGGCCGGGCCGTCTGGAGATGGTGAGACAGGAGCCGCGACTGCTGCTCGACGGGGCGCATAATCCCGAAGGAGCCGAGTCGCTGGCAACTGCCCTGCGAGAGACGTATACCTATAAGCGGCTCCATGTCATGATCGGAATGCTGGAGAATAAGAATCACCGTGACGTACTTCGGCATATACTCCCTATAGTGGATACTTTTGTTGTTACACAGCCTGCATTCCGCAAGGCGAAGTCTGCTTCAGCCTTGGCTGAGCTGGCTCGAGAAATGTCTGAGGAACTGGGCGTATCGCCCGAAATCATTACGGAGCCTGATTGGAAAGAGGCGCTTCGCCGCTTGGAGCAGGCTGCCGCCCCCGGAGACCTGCCGGTTGTAACCGGCACGCTTTATCTTATTGCCGATGTCCGTGCGCATGTGCTTGGGCTGCCGGAATCTGAAAAAGGTTGGTGACCGTCATGACGACGACAGCAGAACATGTTCATTTTATCGGAATAGGCGGCTACGGTATGAGCGCGATCGCGCGCGTCATGCTTGAGCTCGGTTACAAAGTGACGGGCTCGGATGTTGCGCGGGCAGAGCTTACGGAGAAGCTTGCCAAAAAAGGCGCAGAAATCCATATCGGCCATGACGCTAAATATGTTAACGGTGCCGATCTGGTTGTATACAGCACGGCTCTACCTAAGGATAACGTTGAGCGCCGTGCGGCAGAGGAATTAAAAATTCCGGTGTTGCACCGCTCTCAGATGTTGGCCCGTTTGATGAATGCCGGCAAGGGTGTAGCTGTTGCAGGCGCCCACGGCAAAACGACTACCTCCTCTATGATCGCGCTTGTTATGGAAAGCTGCGGTGCGGACCCGACTTATATTATCGGTGGAGAGATCGTCAATGTCGGCACAAACGCCAAGGCTGGCAAAGGTGAATACGTGGTAGCCGAGGCGGATGAGAGCGACGGTTCGTTCTTACATTATCATCCTGCGATTGCGGTTGTGACGAATATCGAGCCGGATCATCTGGAGAACTACGACGGCAACTTTGAAAACTTGAAGTCCGCCTATGTTCAGTTCCTTTCCCAGGTGAAAGAAGACGGTCGCGCTGTTGTATGTATTGACGATCCGATCGTCCAGGAGTTGCTGCCGCGCGCGGAGAGTGCACTGCCTGCGGAGCGACTTCTCACCTACGGCATCGACAACGATGTTGCGGAATTTAGTGCCTCCAACCTTGTACTTGGCGATCGCAAAGTAACCTTCACCCTGTCGCGCTCCGGCCAGGAACTTGGCGTCGTCCAGCTTTCTGTACCGGGTCGCCATAACGTCTACAATGCGATAGCAACGCTCATCACCTGCATGGAAGCCGGCATTCCATTCGGCTCTGCGGCTGCTGCGATCAAGGAGTTTATCGGAGCGAAACGCCGGTTCCAAGTTCTTGGAGATGTGAACGATATTCTCGTTATCGACGATTATGCGCATCATCCGACCGAGATTCAGGCGACGATCAGCGCCGCCAAGGCGACCGGTAAACGCATTGTGGCTGTGTTCCAGCCTCAGCGCTATACGCGCACCTTCTTCCTGCTTGAGCAGTTCAGTCGTGCTTTCAGCGAGGCGGATGAGGTGATCATTACCGACATTTTCTCTCCTGCTGGTGAAAAAGAGATCGAAGGCGTCAATTCCCGCCGTCTTGTAGAGATGATCTTGAAAAACAGCAATCCGAACACCTCCTATATTCCAACTAAGGAGGAAGTTCAGACGGAGCTGGCTGCACGCATTGCTCCGGGTGACCTGGTTCTCACAATGGGAGCCGGTGACATTTGGAAAGCGGGCGACGGTCTAGCGAGTCTGCTGCGCGAGCGTCATGAGGGCGGCACGCCTTCCTGATCCGCTTTACTGAATAAAAGAACCGCCGCTTACGGGCTTCTGGCCCGCAAGCGGCGGTTCTTTCTTTTGCCCGCTGGCGGTGAGAGATTTGATTAGATCCGATCCCCCCATGCTGGTCTCTCAACTCTCTTTTTTCTATCTAGGTCATATATACTTCGCTAGTCTCATAGAGTAGATTATGATCCCAGTTAAACAAGGAGAGGAATAACGATGACTAAAGCCCGTGTAACGTACCGTCCCGATGGAAGCGGCAAGTTGGTGCAGGAAGGAAACGCCAACTCTTCGCCCAATCCGAGGACTGCTGTCCAGGCATCCATGTCGGTTGGCGCGGCCGCCGGCAGCGGCGACCGGCATGCGGAAACGGAGCTGTCAGCGCTGCAGTTTACCGAGGAGTACAAACCCTGGAGCAGTCCGTTTCAGGATTCGATAGATGAGCTGGAACTGCTGATCCGCGAAGAAAACGCGGGCAGTGCAGAGGACGATCATGAGGAAGCCGCCCCACAGGAAATATGGCTGGACGACATGTACGGAGATGCTAGAGACGAGGAAGCACGATCGACCAGCAAGTATGGGGAAGCGATTTATGAGGAAGCGCGGCAGATCGGCAAGTATGGGGAAGCAATCTATGACGAAGCGCTGATGTCTGCGGAAGAATACAACGAGGATGCCTTGTATCTTCACAATTATAGCGAGGCTGATTATGGAGAAGTTGAGCTTGACCCGCAGAGGCATTCCCGGTCGGAGCTATGGGAGCGGGACCGAATTACTCATAATGGGCCGATTCTGGAGCTTGAAGCAGCTCGTCCTGCCCGTCGCAGAGGCGCGATTCTTGCTTTCATTTCAGGGAAATCAGGCGAGCGTAACCAGGGCCCATCCTGGCTGATGGTACTGATTTCGGTTGTCGGCGCGATTGCTACAGGAGCGGTGTTCGGCTACTTTACGCTAACTATGTTCGCCGGTGGCAGCCTGATCTCTGGCAGCGATTCAGGAGCAAGTGCCAATATAGGTGGTGTACAGGCCGTAGAGCAGGGTGAGTCAGCAACAGCTCCCGCATCGTCTGGTCCTGCCAAGCAGGGTGCAGTCCAAGACGCTAAGCCGGTTACAGCAGCATGGCCCGCTCAATCATATCAACTGCTGCAGTATGGCGTATTTTCCTCCAAGTCCAGCGCGGAAACAGCGGCTGCTGATTTGAAGGAAGCTGGGTTCGCCTCGGCGCTTAGTTATACAGGAACTGACTACCGGGTATATGCCGGGCTGGCCATCGACCAAAAAGGCGCAAAAGCTTTGAAGGACAAGCTCACCGGAACTGAAGTGTACATCAAAGAGGTTAAGCTGCCGGGTGTAGAGCAGCTTGTTTTTACAGGAAGTGCCGAGGCAGCCCGCGGCTTCGACGCTCGCAGCAGCGAGCTGATCCGCTCCTTAGAAGGTCTCTCAGCGGCGCAGCTTGTGTTGGATAAGCCAACCCCGGTCGGGGCTCAGGCGATGTCCGCCTGGAACACCAAGCTTGAAGCTTGGCTAACGGAGGCTTCAAGCTTTCGTACCGGCGTTTCCGGCAAAGCAACGAAAGCAGCGGCTGATACGCTGGTGAAAGCTTTCCAGGGCGCATCAACAGCGATGAATGTTTATAACAAGGCGCCTTCCATAAACAAATTGTGGGCGGTTCAGAGTAAGTTGATCGAGGCAATGTTAGCTCAGCGAGAGCTGCGCCAGGCAGCGATTTCAGGCGCCAAAGGCTGAATCTGAATTGTGCCGGCGCTCCTCTCTCCACCGTCTTCGCGTTGCTTGATGAGGTAGCTTCCCTTATAATGGGACAAGATTTGGACCCTGGGCGGAGGCGTGGCAGATGAAAAAAAACGGATGGACGCTCCTTTTGTTCGCGGTGTTAGGGCTGCTCGCGGGTGCACTGGCGGACCGATGGCTGAAGGAGGTTCCGTCGTTGTCGGCGCTGACCCGTTCGGCCGAGCTGCAATGGAGCCCGGCTGCCGATTTGGGAGTGCTGAGCTACAAGCTGGATCTGACGCTGAATTTCAGCATTGTCAGTTTAGTATGTCTTATACTGGCTTTTTGGCTGTACCGAAAGCTGTAGTTTTGAGCTGGAATGGATTCAAGAAGAGGAGATAAATTAACTTGCAGATGAATGTTAATCAACTACCTAGCCGCCTTGTATTGGCCTCTTCTTCCCCGAGACGGAGGGAGCTCGTCGGTGCGCTGCGGCTGCCGATCCCGATTGAGGTTTTGGCGACGGACACGGATGAGACGGTAGGCCCCGAGCTGAATCCGGAGATGATCGTCGCGGAGCTCAGTCTGCGCAAGGCTATTGCGGCGGCTCAGCAGATCTCCACAGAGCCGCATCCAAGCTATCGGACTCTTGTACTCGGCGGAGATACGATCGTTGTGCTGGATGGCGAAGTGCTTGGCAAACCGCTGGATGCTGAGGACGCTCGGCAGACGCTGCGGCGTTTGAGCGGTCGTGTACATGAAGTTTACAGCGGCGTGAGCCTGCTGTTTGTCCCCGAAAGCGACCAAGGTGCTCAAGCGCAGCTTACTCAGTTGGCAGCGCCGGTATTTTTCGTTGGAGATGGAGTCGGGAAGTCTGGCGTTGTTCTCGATGGAACCCGCAAACCTACCTTACTCCCTGATGGAGCTGATAAGTTTGCCCCGAACCTCGATGGCGTCGCCATCAACCGCGTACCCGTCTGGGGAGCAGAGGAACTGCTTGGCGACATCGGACGCTGGCGCGTTGCAGCGGCTGACAGCAGTCCGCTGGCAGCAACGGGTTATACACGCAGCGAGGTGCGCTTTCGTGAGCTTAGCGACGAGGAGATCACTGCCTATGTAGCAACAGGCGATCCGCTGGATAAAGCAGGCAGCTATGGCGTGCAAGGCTTGGGCTCCGTGCTGATCGAAAAAATCGAGGGCGATTTTTACAGTGTGATGGGTCTGCCGCTTGCCTTGCTCTATCAGATGCTGTTGCCGTTCGGAGTGAGCCCGCTGCGCCATGGAATTGAACGCTGAACAATAGCTGTATTCCTCGTTAATATCGTTTTAATGGCTCCATGCAATGCCTCAAATAATTTTTTCTGTTCATTCCACTCCGGAATGGACTTTTTTTATCTCTAAATCGTCAGATAGTAAGAGAGTAGAGGAAGCTCGAAAATTGGAGGAGATTATACCGGGGAATGATGGTAAACTTAAATGAATATTGAGGCAAAGGCGGTTGTCCATAGATGTCGGAACCCATTTCGCTTAAAGAGTGGCCGGAGGAGGAGCGCCCCCGGGAAAGGATGCTGCAATACGGCGCCGAGGCGCTAAGTCATGCTGAACTGCTGGCTATATTGCTGCGCACCGGTACTCCGAAGGAGACGGCTGTGCATTTGGCTTCACGTATTCTGCAGCAATCCGGCAGCCTGCGTGGGCTGGTCGACATGGGCCACAGCGAATTGACCCGCATCAAGGGCATCGGACCTGCCAAAGCGTTGCAAATTCGTGCAGGCATTGAGCTTGGACGACGATTGGCGCGCAGCCGACAGGGTGAGGCCGTGATCGTACGACGTCCGCAAGATGCCGCTGATTATCTCATGGAGGATTTGCGTTATTTGAAGGTAGAGCACTTTGTCTGCCTTTTCCTTAATACGAAAAACCATATCGTCGCTCGCGAGACACTATCCGTCGGCACGTTGAACGCCTCGCTTGTCCATCCTCGAGAGGTATTTCGAGCCGCCATACGCCACGGATGCGCCTCAATTATTTGCGCTCACAACCATCCGAGCGGTGATCCAACGCCAAGTCCCGAGGACGAAGCGCTTACGCGCAGGCTTCAGGAAGCGGGAGAACTGGTCGGCATTGAGGTGCTGGATCATATTGTCATTGGCGAAGGACGCTTTATCAGTTTGAAGGAACAAGGCTTAATGTAATATAATAAATAGGATTGCCGCATTTTAGAAGGGAGTATTAACGATGTTCGGAGTTTCAAAGGATTTGGGGATTGACCTTGGCACAGCCAATACGCTGGTTTATGTAAGAGGAAAAGGAATTGCCGTCAGGGAGCCGTCCGTGGTTGCCCTTCGTACAGATACAAAAACAATAGAAGCCGTCGGGGAACAGGCCAAAAGAATGATCGGCCGCACGCCGGGCAACATCCGCGCTGTCCGTCCAATGAAGGACGGCGTTATTGCTGATTTTGAGACAACTGCAACGATGATCAAATATTTCATCCGTCAGGCGCAGAAACAGCGCTCGCTGTTCCCGCGCCATCCTAACGTGATGGTCTGCGTTCCTTCCGGTATCACATCCGTAGAAAAACGGGCTGTCGAGGATGCAACCAAGCAAGCGGGAGCGCGCGAAGCTTACACGATCGAAGAGCCTTTTGCAGCTGCAATCGGCGCTGATCTGCCTGTATGGGAGCCGACCGGCAGCATGGTCGTTGACATCGGCGGCGGCACGACTGAGGTTGCAGTCATTTCGCTTGGCGGCATCGTGACGAGCCGTTCCGTGCGGATCGCCGGCGACGAGATGGATGAGGCGATCATCCAATACATCAAGCGTTTGTACAACTTGATGATCGGTGAGCGTACGTCCGAGCAGCTGAAGATGGAGATCGGTTCAGCGATGCAGCTCGAGCAACCGATTACGATGGAAATTCGCGGCCGCGACTTGGTGACGGGTTTGCCGAAGACGCTTTCCATCACATCAGAAGAAATTACCGAGGCTCTGACTGATACGATTTCGGCAATTGTCGAAGCTGTCAAAATCACTTTGGAAAAATGCCCGCCGGAGCTTTCCGCAGATATTATGGACCGGGGCATCGTGTTGACTGGCGGCGGAGCTTTGCTGCGCAACCTGGACAAGCTGCTTTCCCGTGAGACCGGCATGCCGGTCATCGTGGCCGAGAATCCGCTTGACTGTGTGGCCATCGGAACAGGCCGCGCTCTGGACAACATTCATCTTTTCAAAACTAAAGGCAGCTCCAGGTCGAGAAGATAACGGCGTATGAGCTGAATTAAGACGGGCGGGTGGACCATTTGTTTAAGCAATTGCGGAACAGGCGGCTCTTCGTCCTCATGATCAGCTTCATTCTCTTCATTGCGGTTATCGGTTACTCCATCAGCTCCCGGGCGGGGCTGACGGTACCGGAGAAATTCCTGCGGGATACGACTGCATACGTACAGCAATGGTTCTACAAGCCCGCTGGCTATATAGCGGGCTTGTTCCAGGATATCGGCAACCTGCGTTCCGTATATGAGGAGAATGAGCAGCTGCGCATGACGGCAGCCGCTTACGCGCGCGAAAAGGTGGAATACAACCTGATCCAGCAGCAGAATGAACGGCTGCAGGCGAAATTGAATTTCACCGAGGAACAAAAAAAGATGTACGATTATAAATACTTAATCGCTCAAGTCGTAGCCGTAAGCCCTGATGCTTTTAACCGTACGATGACGATTAACCTGGGCTCGCGGGAAGGTCTGCGTGAACGGATGGCTGTTACTACGGAGGATGGAATGATCGGCTTCGTGAGTGAGGTGTCGGAGCTGACTTCAACGGTAATACCCATTACAAGTCTGAATGACGAGGAATCGGGAATATCGGTTACCGTGCTTGGCAAGGAAAATCAATCCTTCGGTATTCTGTCCGGGTACAATTCCGAGACGGAACATATGCTGATGACAAAAATTGCCGCCAATGATCCTATCAAAAAAAATGACCTCGTCATCACTTCCGGTCTAGGTAACATCTATCCAAGAGGCATGGTCATCGGTAAGGTCGACAGCACTCAGGACAGCGACATCGGTTTGACAAGGACCGCGAATATTAAGCTCTCGGCTAATTTTGATCATTTGAATGAAGTATTCGTCGTTCAGACCCCAGGAGCTTCCAAATGAGAATGCCGGGGATGGTTCTGCTCATTTATCTTGTTTTTGTTTTGCAGACGAGTTTATTTCCCTGGCTCGTTCCGGCCGCTTTTTCGGAACGGCTCATACCTCATTTTACCTTTGTCATCATCATGTACGCAGCGCTATACCATAGCCGCCATTCTGCATTGCTGCTCGGTGTAGGGTTCGGCATGTTACAGGATGTCGTGTTTCGAGGCCATCTGCTCGGACTACATGCCTATACGATGGGACTGATCGCCTATTTTGCCGGCTTAATGCTTGGGGGTCGGAGGTTGACGATGCTTTCGGCATTGGCGATTACGACTATAGCGTCCCTTCTGTATGATTTGGCTATTTATTATGTATACGAAGTGTTCCGCTTTACTTCCGATCCGCTTGCCTTGGTGCTGCAAAAGCAGATATTCCCAAGTCTGTTCCTGCAGTTTGTATTCGCTCTAGCGGTCTATATTCCGATGCGCCGATGGTTCGAGGGCATGACGAAGGCAAGGCCCAAGCCGAGCAGTGAATAGCTTGCGGGAGAAGGATTCGGGCTGCCCGGGAACGAACTTTATCGTCAAGGAGGGACGGGAGTGACCGACAAACAGCATATTACGATTAAGGGAGTCAAGGACGGTCTCATCTTCCTCTTTGACGATAAATGCGAATTCGCTGAGCTCATGGATGAGCTTCAATACAAGCTTGAGAAATCCCACCAGCAGCTGCTTTCCGGGCCTTTGGTGCATGTTCATGTGAAGTTAGGAGCCCGCCCGACCACGGATGAGGACAAGGATCAGATACGCAGCGTCATCCGTCAACGAGGGAATTTACTCGTTCAGACGATTGAATCGGAGGGGCCGGAGCCGGAAGAGGTTGGTGCCTCGGAGGCGTTCAAGATGATGACCGGGACGATCCGCTCAGGCCAGACGGTGGAGCATGACGGCAGTCTGCTGCTGTTAGGTGATCTGAATCCCGGCGGTACCTTGCGCTGTACGGGAGATATTTATGTGCTGGGAGCGCTACGCGGCATGGCTCATGCCGGCATAGCCGGACGCCTTGATGCTATTATAGCTGCTTCCCAGCTGCGTCCGACGCAGCTGAGAATTGCGGAAGTCATCAGCCGCCCTCCAGAGGAGTGGATTAGCGCAGATGCCTCTATGGAGTATGCGTATTTGGAGGACGGACGGATGCAAATTGACAAGATGAACCAGCTCGTGCGCATGCGCAAGGAACCGATGCTGTTCAAAGGGGTGTAGAGGGCATGGGAGAAGCAATCGTCATCACATCAGGCAAAGGCGGCGTCGGCAAGACGACGACCTCCGCCAATCTGGGCACCGCCTTGGCTCTGCTAGGCAAGAAGGTCGCGATGGTGGATACCGATATCGGCCTGCGCAATCTCGATGTCGTGATGGGGCTGGAAAATCGGATCATTTATGATCTCGTAGATGTAGCGGAGGGACGGGTGCGGCTTCAACAGGCGCTCGTCAAGGATAAACGTTTTGAGGATCTGAGCATGCTGCCTGCCGCCCAGACGAAGGATAAGTCTGCGGTTACGCCGGAGCAGGTACGGGATATCGTGCTAGAGCTCAAAAAAGAATTCGATTATGTCATTATTGATTGCCCCGCGGGTATCGAGCAAGGGTTCCGCAATGCGGTAGCCGGTGCAGACCGGGCGATTGTCGTCACAACGCCTGAAAACGCAGCCGTAAGAGACGCGGACAGAGTGATCGGCTTGCTTGAGGGGTCTCAGATTCCGGCCAAGCTGATCATCAATCGGATTCGCCATTCCATGGTCAAAAGCGGAGATATGCTGGACATCGACGACATCTGTCAGGTGCTGGCAATCGATTTGCTCGGCATCGTTCCTGATGATGAACATGTTATCAAGGCTGCCAACGCCGGTGAGCCAACGGTGATGAATCCCAGCTCCAAGGCAGCGATTGCGTACCGGAATATTGCGCGTCGTATACTAGGTGATATGGTTCCGCTCATGCAATTGGAGGACAAGCCGGGCCGTTTCCGCATGCTCCGCAAGTTTCTAGGGATAGGGTAGGAGATTGAAGTGATCAACAAGCTCAAAAAAATGGATATCGGCATCCTGACCCTGCTGTTTTGTTTCATGGTCATTAGCGCGGTTCTTTTATATAGCGTAGGCTCCGCAGATCCTGATTACGCGAGCTCCTACCAAAGAACGATGCTATTTTATGGACTCGGCTTTGTTGTACTCATCTTCATGACATTAGTCGACTATCGGATTATTCTCAAATTTTGGCTTTATATCTATGCGGTTGGCATCATTCTGCTCGTAGCGGTTAAAATGTTCGGCTCTACCTTAAATGGTGCTGCGGGATGGTTCAAAATTACCGAAACGCTGTCCTTCCAGCCTGCTGAGGCGGCCAAAATAGTATTGATTATTGCGGTAGCCTATATGATGGGGAAGCGGCAAGGTGAAAAGCTGCTATTCACGAAGGATTTACTTCCGATTGCGGCCGTAGCGGGTTTGCCCTTCCTGCTCGTACTGACCCAGCCGGACCTTGGCAACGCCATTATTTATTTGGTCATTGTGCTTGGTATGCTCTGGATCGGCAATGTGAAGTATTCGCATGCTCTGCTTGGTCTTGCCATAGTAATTGGTACTCTGACGCTTTTTATTACCCTGTTTACGACCTACAATGACGAGATCAAGGCTTTCGCTAAGGAGAAAAATGTAAATCATTGGTATGAGCGGATCAACACATTCGTGGACCCGGATAGTGCCGATCCTGATGCGAAGTACCAGTCCCGCAACGCGCGTATTGCGGTCGGCAGCGGCGGTTTGACCGGGGATGGCTTCCTGAAGGGAGACTCCAAAAACCGCGGTGTTGTGCCGTATACTTATTCTGACTCCATATTCACCGTAGTCGGTGAGGAATTCGGCTTTCAGGGCTCGGCTGTGCTGTTATTGCTATACTTTCTGCTCATCTATCGGATGATCATGATTGCATTCCAATGTTTTGATCTGCGAGGGGCCTTTATCATTATAGGGATCGTATCCATGTATGTGTTCCAAGTGTTCCAAAACGTCGGAATGATGATTGGGATCATGCCGATCACTGGCATTACGCTCCCGTTTGTCAGTTATGGCGGCACGTCGCTGCTGCTGAATATGATGTGTATTGGTTTGGTTTTCAGTATACAAGCGCATCAGGAGCGGTATCAGCTGGAGAATTAGCAGAGGGCGCCGGGAACAAAGCCCAGGAGGAATTCTGTACTGGGAATATTGTTTAAGTGGATCAATAAGTATTGTCAATATCGAATAAGTTGAGCTGTACTGGACAATTATACCAGCAAGACGCGAGCCTCCGTTTACGGGGGCTCTTTTTATTTTGCTCATACTTGGATATGCCCCCTCATAAAGATAAAACAAGCCTTTCCGCTGCTAGCGGAGCGGGGGAAAGAAGGAGGGAACGGAATGAGAGGAGATCAAGGACGGACGTCCTGGTCGACAGGCTGGGGCAAAAAGCAGGACAAAACAGCCCGAGAGTGGGGCAGCAGCAATCGCGAGCGCAGGCAGGAGCGCATTCGTAAGCTGAACGAGCAGCTAAGCGAAGCTGCACAGGAACAGTTACCTCAGGCTCGCAGCACGGAGCAGCGCCGCGGGGATATCGCTTCCGTTGCACCTGCGGAGCGGAGCAGCCGCCTAGCGCCGGCGAGCGTCAAAGGAGATGTTGACCGGAATCGACTCGCCCTTCCCAAGTCAGGCCGAAAGGGCAACAAAGCCGAGCCTACGCAAAGCGCTGGTCATGAGGCAGAGGGGCCTTATGGGACGAGGGTATATCGTCCCAACGCTCCTGCCGAATGGGAGCAGCCGATGGACGCTACTTGGCTGGAGGCTTGGCCACAGCCTGTGGAGAAGGACCCGGAGCTGGAATGGAAAAACAGTCCGAATCCTTGGAGAAGGCTGGAGGAGGCCACAGGTAACAAAAGCCGGGGAAACAGAATGGGCGGCGCAGGCCATTCCAGATTGGACGGAACCGCAGGCTCTGGAGGCGGCGGAGGGGGAGTTCCGGGCGGTGGCCTTGGAAATCGGATCGCCAGGGGCTTCTCCCGTAGACTACTCATTTCCACCGCTCTTTTCGCAGCTGTGTGGGGTATGTTCCAGATGGATGGTACAGCCGCTCGCCATGGCCAAGCTCTTGTACGCGAGGCGTTGTCCAAGCCGATGAATATGGCTGCAATCGCAGGCTGGTACGAAGGGCTATTTGGCGCACCGCCCTCCTTCATTCCGGGATTCGGCAACTCCAACGATACACAGCCCGTTTCAGCCAAGACGGAGCGTGCGGCAGCAGCTCCAGTGGAGGGCGGCAGCGTTGTCCGCAGCTTTGCGGAGCTGTTAGGTGGCGTGGAAATATCCGGCCAGCCGGGGGCCGAGGTCCGGGCGGCAGAGGAAGGCCGTGTGCTGCTCGTTTCAGCCGAGGATGCTAAGGGGCCAACCGTTGTCTTGCAGCATGCTAGTGGACGGACAACCTATTACGCACAGCTCGGAGAGGCTAGTGTGGCGAAAAACGATTGGGTTCAAGCAGGAGAGGCGATCGGCAGATTGGGTAGCGCTGCGCAGGGGACCGATATAGCGATATTGTATTTCGCGGTGAAGGAGCATGACCAATATATCGATCCGGCGGAAGTGATCCCGCTTGATTAATATCGGGGGCATTCGCTGGAGTCTGCATCCACTGCTGGCGGTTCTCATGCTGCTGTCTATCATGACCGGTTATATTGGCGAGCTGTTGACACTGTTCGTGCTCGTATTCGTCCACGAGCTCGGACATGCTGCAGCGGCGCATGGCTTTGGCTGGAAGGTGCTCGAGATCAAGCTGCTGCCTTTCGGCGGTGTGGCGGAGCTGGAGGAGAAGCCGGGAGCACCGTCTTACGAAGAGGCTGTCATTGCACTGGCTGGGCCTTTACAGAACTTATGGATGGCGGGAGCGGCATGGGCGCTTGGAGCCGCTGGTTTGATGAATCCCCAGTGGTCGGACTACCTGATCCATGCCAATCTACTGCTATTGGCGTTCAATATGCTGCCAATCTACCCTCTAGACGGAGGGAGATTGCTGCGTTATATCTGTGGAATGCAGCTCAATTATTACGCGACGCTGCGTTTCAGCGCTTGGACCGGAATGATCTTCAGCGTACTCATGATTGCTTTTGCGCTGCTGCCTCAGCTGGAGCATAGCGGAGGTATTCAGGCCAATCTGCTTGCGGTAGGCCTGTTTCTGTTTGCCGCCAATTTTACGTATCGTAAGCAAATTCCGTTTCTGTTCATGCGTTTTCTAATGACTCGCGAGCGAGGCAGCAGAATTAAAATCCGTGCCGGTTCAAGAGCAAGGCCAATCGTGGTAACCGGGCTTCATCCGGTATGGACGACAGCTCGTTTGTTCCTTCGGGACCACTACCATCTGGTCTATGTGATGGAGGATCGCGGGCGCATCGTCGGCGTGCTGCCGGAGCAGCGTGTCGTGGAAGGATATTTATCGGGAGATCGTGCAGTATCGGACCTTTTGAGGTAAAATAAGATTCATCTTGGTCCGGCATGGGACCTTAAGGCGGTGTGCCGGTACAAATGAAAAAAGCGATGCTGATTCACGGCGATGGCGCCTTGCTGCAGACCGCAGTTCTGCAGGATGGCCGCGCCGTGGAATTTTTTATGGAATCCGCCCAGCAGGGCGGTTTGGTAGGCAATATGTACAAAGGGCGCGTCGTTAATGTGCTGCCCGGCATGCAGGCTGCTTTTGTCGATATCGGACTAAGCAAAAATGCTTTTTTATATATCGATGAGCTTATTCATCCTGCGGCTGATCGCCAAGCGGACAAGCCTTCGATTACGGAGCTTGTGCGCCCCGGACAGGAGCTGCTCGTTCAGGTCATCAAGGAGCCGATCGGAGGCAAGGGAGCGAGGGTAACGACTCATTTTTCGCTTCCGGGCCGCTGGCTGGTCTTTATGCCGGGCGCAGACTACGTCGGCGTATCCAAGAAGATCGCATCGGAGAGCGAACGCAATCGGTTACGCTCGGTAGGCGAGGAGCTTCGTCGGCATAGTGAGGGCGTCATTATGCGTACGGTAGCGGCAGGGGAGAGTGTCAATTCACTGCGCGGCGACCTGATGCAGCTGCGGGAATTATGGGAAGAGGTACATCGCAGAGGACGCGCAGCAAGGCCGCCTGAGCCGGTTTTGCTGGAAGCTGCTCTGATGAGACGTGTATTCCGGGATACCTATACAGCAGGTATGGAAGTGCTGATCGATGATAGAGCTCGCTTCGTGGAAGCGCAGCAGTTGTTGCTTGAGCTGGCTCCGGGCAGCGAGAAACAGCTGAAGTTTTATGATCTATCTGTGGAGCGCAAACCTCTCTTTGAGCGTTACGGCGTCACAGAGCAACTGAACGCAGCGTTTCAGACTAGAGTGTGGCTGCCAAGCGGCGGTTATCTCGTCTGGGAGAAGACGGAGGCGCTCACGATCATTGATGTCAATACGGGCAAGTTCATCGGCACGAGCGGGCTGGAGGATACGGTTTTTCGTACCAATATAGAAGCGGCGCGCGAAATTTCCCGTTTGCTGCGGTTGCGGGACGTTGGCGGCATCATCATCGTGGACTTTATTGATATGGAGGACAGCGGCAACCGTGAGAAGGTGCGCCATGAGCTGGATCAGGCCTCGCGCGACGATCGCAGCAAGTGTCAGATCCATGGCTGGACGAGGCTTGGACTGCTGGAAATTACCCGCAAAAAGACGAGGCGCAGCGTTGGTCCACAGCCCAGTGCCATCTGCGACAGCTGCGGCGGCAGCGGGCAGCGTTACATGGGTTTTGGCCGCGATGGCAAACCAGTACAGCCAAAATAGCTTGATTGGAGTCCCTGCCTATGCTACAATGTCTTGGTGTTATGTCTCCCAAGAGACATTCATGGTACCGCACGGGACGGGTTTCCACCAAGCATCGGACATGCTTTTTCGGCTGTTCGTCACCCAATCTCGGCGAGTCTTCGACTACAAGGAGGTGCACCATCCATGTTCGCAATTATTGAAACAGGCGGCAAGCAATACAAAGTTCAGCAAGGCGATGTTCTCTACATTGAGAAGCTGAACGCCGGCGAAGGCGAGAGCGTGACTTTTGATCGCGTCCTGGCCGTATCTAAGGACGGAGGTCTCGTGACCGGTTCCCCGATGGTTGCTGGAGCTACAGTTTCCGGCAAAATCGAGAAACACGGCCGCGGCCAAAAGATCGTCGTTTACAAATACAAGCCGAAAAAGAACTACAAACGCAAGCAAGGCCACCGTCAGCCGTACACGAAAGTAACGATCGAAAGCATCCAAGCGTAAGCTTGAATTAGCCCATGATTGTTATTACTTTTATCCGGCGCTCTGGTGACCGGCACATCGTGAGCTTCTCCGTGGAGGGGCATGCACGATATGCTAAAGCAGGCAAAGATATCGTATGCGCGGGTGTTTCCGCCGTTACGGTGGGCACCGTTAATGCTATTGAAGTGCTGACGGGAGTCGAGCTTCCGGCAAGTATGAAAAATGGATGGCTCCAGTCGGATATTCCAGAGCAGACTAGCTCCGAGGTTAACGCCAAGCTGCAGCTGCTGTTGGAATCCATGAAGGTCATGCTGGAAGGGATTGCGGAATCCTACAGCGCTAATGTGACCCTCAAGGAACAATTCAAGTAAGGAAGGGAGGACTCCAACATGTTGAAACTGAATCTTCAATTGTTCGCATCCAAAAAGGGTGTAGGCTCCACGAAGAACGGACGCGATAGCCAATCGAAGCGCCTTGGCGCTAAACGTGCGGACGGACAAACTGTATTGGCGGGCAACATTCTTTACCGTCAACGCGGCACGAAAATCCACCCGGGCAACAACGTAGGCATCGGTAAAGATGACACGTTGTTCGCAAAGATCGACGGCGTTGTTAAGTTTGAACGTTGGGGACGCGACCGTAAAAAAGTCAGCGTATACCCAGTTGATCTGGCTCCGGTAGCTGCAGCAGTAGAAGCTTAAGACCAAAGACATGCGACCCGGCCTGATTCGAGCAGGCCGGGTTTTTTGATTAAATCTTTACCTTGCGGGGATATTATTCCCGTATTTTCAATGCATACAGACGTCGCCAGTGGTCGATGAGGCTATATTGTTTGTATGCTGGAAGTTGAATGCAGCGTAAAAGCCGTCAGGCATCCTTAAGGTAGAAAGTGGGATTGACGTATGAATCGCATCCAATCGGCCAAGCTGTATGCAGCGGGCTCTATTCTGCTGCCTGCAGCAGTCGTGATCATTCGGCCTTCCTTGCTGTGGACGCATCTGCTGTTCCTAATTTGGGTAGCGGTCGCGGCTGCTGCCTGGGTCCGTTTGGACCAACAGCAGCATCGACAGCAGCTGAAGAGGAGCCTGGCCTCGATGCAGCAGGCTTCCATCCAGACGCTCAATCATCATCGGCATGACTGGATGAACGACCTACAGGTGCTTTATGGTTATATCCGAATGAACAAGCCAGAACGGGCAGTAGCCAGCGTGGAGAGAATCCGCGACAAAATGATGCTTGAGGGCAAAATTGCCAAGCTAGGTTGCCCGGCGCTCACCGCTTATTTGCAGTCTTTCCGCACGCTCACTCAGTCCATCGTACTTGAGGTCGACATCGAGGACAATCTGTCGATGGAAGAGCTGAGCGCAGATCGCGATGACGCGGCAGAAGCATTAATAGAAGTGATCAATGCCTATCGCTTCAGCATTAAGCCTAGCGGGGGAGACCCTGCATTGCTGAAGCTTCGGCTTTCCCGTGGCAGCGGAGAGCTTTTGGTAGAGCTGGAATTTACCGGCGAGCTGATGAACGAGGCTGAACTAATAGACAAATTGGAGCAGCGCCTACGCGGAACCCCGCTACAGGCTCACAGCTTGCAGCAGCATCGCCATGTTCTGCTGAAGGCCCCGCTCTGCGCATAGATGGAGGAAATGAATTATGTTTGTCGATAAAGCCAAAATATTTGTTAAGGGCGGAGACGGGGGAGACGGTATCGTCTCCTTCCGCAGGGAGAAATATGTCCCCGAGGGCGGACCTGCCGGTGGTGACGGAGGACGCGGCGGTAACGTCATTTTCCGTGTAGATGAAGGTCTGCGTACGCTGATGGACTTCCGTTATCAGAAGCATTTTAAGGGAGATCGCGGCGAAAAGGGACGTCCGAAGACGATGCACGGCGCACGTGCCGAGAATATGATCGTCCGCATTCCGCCAGGTACGGTCATCATCGATGATGATACCGGCGAGATAATCGGCGACTTGACCCGCCATGGCCAGGAGATCATCGTAGCCAAGGGCGGGCGCGGAGGACGCGGCAACCCTCGTTTTGCTACGATTAATAATCCGGCTCCGGAAATCGCCGAAAAGGGCGAAGAAGGACAGGAACGCTGGCTCGTTATGGAGCTTAAGGTCATGGCCGATGTTGGTCTGGTCGGCTTCCCAAGTGTCGGCAAGTCGACGCTGCTGTCCATCGTTTCGGCGGCTAAGCCGAAAATCGGCGCCTACCATTTTACGACGATTACGCCGAATCTTGGCGTCGTAGATGTGGAAGAGGGCCGCAGCTTCGTTATGGCGGATCTTCCGGGATTGATCGAAGGTGCGCATGAGGGCATTGGCCTCGGTCATGATTTTCTGCGCCATGTCGAGCGTACCCGGGTCATCGTCCATGTTGTGGACATGTCGGGCTCGGAAGAACGCGATCCATTCCAAGATTGGCTGAAAATCAACGAGGAGCTTGTGCTGTATAATCCGAAGCTGGCTGAGCGTCCTCAGATCATTGCGGCCAATAAGATGGATATGCCAGAGTCCGCGGCCAATCTCGAGCGTTTCATTCAGCAATTGGCAGAGCATGAGAGCGACCACGAGTATGAAGTTTTGCCGATCTCCTCGCTCACCAAAGAAGGAATCCAGGAGCTGCTGTACAAAGCAGCCGCTGCGCTGGATACGATACCGGATGCACCAGAGCTTGAGGAAGTCAAAGAGGTTCAGGAACGCAAGATTTATCGCCATGCCGAGAAAGAAGAAACTCCTTTCCGTGTGTATAAGGAGAACGATTATTTCGTTGTGGAGAGCGAGTCTTTCGAGCGTCAAATCAAGCGGATTCACCTTACCTCGTACGATGCTGTTATGCGCTTTGCGCGCATGTTGCGTAAGATGGGCGTTGATAGTGCCCTTCGTCAAATCGGAGCCAAAGATGGCGATACGGTGCGCATCGGTGATTTTACCTTTGAATTCTTTGAGGGCAGCGATTATTTCCACGAGTAGAGGGCTTTGGCTGCAAACGGATGATATCCGCTCTTCTGCAGTCAAGCTTTTGTTAGGAGAAACGGCCGGCGACGGCCGTTTTTTTGTTATCTGCATTTTTCCTGAATAGAGATTAGAACTGTAATTTTTTGATAGGTAATAACTATAGAGATATCAGATTATTATATTTAACTTCTATAGAATGGAGCGGTAAGATAAAGCCACTAGGTCAAGGAGAGGGGCTTTTACGATGAGGGATAGAGTCAAAGAGCAATTTGAGCTTGCTGCAGCTAGTTATGATGAACAGAGGCGAGGGTTGATTCCTTGTTATGACGATTTTTACGGAAGCGCGATGTACGCGGCCTGGACGGATGCTTCTGAGCCGAGGATTTTGGAGCTGGGAGCGGGAACGGGGCTTTTGTCCGGGATGCTTAGACGGAAGTATCCTCAAGCAAACTTGACCTTAATGGACTTCAGCAGCAGCATGCTGGAGAAAGCGGAGCAACGCTTCCTGGGTGACATAAAAGTTCAACTGGTGGAGGGAGATATGACGCAGATGCTGCCGGAAGGCGAGTACGATCTGATCGTTTCTTCGCTGGCCATCCATCATTTAACCCATGAGAATAAAAAGAAGTTGTTCCGGCGTATTCGGAAAAACTTGGCGGCCGGGGGTAGGTTCGTCAACGCCGATCAGGCGGCTGCCGAATCTCCGTTGTTTGACGAGCTATACCGGCAGCAGTGGTTGAAGGAAGTTTACGATGGCCGGGTGAGCACGGAAGCCGCCGACGCATCCGTCAGGCGACGAGCGGAAGACATTAATGCCAAGGCGTCGGAGCAGTTGCAGTGGTTGCGGGAAGCCGGATTCAGCCATGCAGATTGTGTATATAAATTCCGAGAGTTCACCGTGTTCTGCGCAATGTGAGGCTATCTCAAAGTTTGCCGCCTATCCTGTCGAGTATTTAGGTTCATATGAGAAAGAAAAAGGCTTGCTGGCCGAAGCTGCCTTCCGGTATAATGTCCACAATAGGAATACAATTGTCTACCGTAGGAGGACGTAACCTTGACGGAGCGATACTATGTCGTTCGCGAGGATCTGTTGCCTGAGGCAATCGTCAAGACGATTGCGGTTAAGGAGATGCTGACCCGAGGCGAGTCGGCGACGATCCACGAGGCGGTAGAGCGTGTCGGGCTTTCTCGCAGCGCTTTTTATAAGTACAGAGATGGTGTTATGACGCTAGGGGAGCTAGAGCGGGGTTCGATTATTACGATATCTATGGATCTTGAGCATCGCTCGGGCATCTTGTCCCATGTATTGGGCCTGGTGGCGGCAAGGGGCGGCAACGTGCTTACGATTCACCAGAGCATCCCGCTGCAAGGCTACGCTAATGTGGTCATATCGGTTGATACGGCTCCGATGAAGGGTGACCGTTTTGCTTTTCTTGACGAGCTGCGGTTGCAGCAAGGTGTAAAGCGGGCCGCTGTCGTTGGACAGGGCTGAGTAGAAATAGTTGAACATAGGGGATGAGAGTAAAGTGAAGCCAGTGAAAGTCGGCCTGCTTGGCCTTGGAACGGTAGGAACAGGTGTTGTGCGCATTGTTGAGGGGCATCAGGAGGATCTGATGGGTCAGGTCGGATCGCCGATTGTAATCGAGAAAGTACTGGTACAGAACGTTGAGAAGCTGCGGAATATTGATATCGACTCTTCGAAGCTCACGATCGATCCATGGGAAATTATTCGCCATCCTGAAATTGACGTTATCGTTGAAGTTATGGGCGGCATCGAGACGACTAAGGAATATTTGCTTGAGGCGCTCTCCCGCGGCAAACATGTCGTCACCGCTAACAAGGATTTGATGGCGCTGCATGGACGCGAGATTTTGGCCAAAGCGACCGAGAACCGCTGCGACGTTTTTTATGAGGCGAGTGTAGCGGGCGGAATTCCGATTATCCGTACGCTGATCGAGGGTTTTTCCTCGGATCGCATCACGAAGATCATGGGCATCGTTAACGGCACGACGAACTTTATTTTGACCAAGATGAGCCAGGAAGGCGCCTCTTACAGCGATGTGCTCAAGGAAGCACAACAGCTCGGTTATGCTGAAGCCGACCCAACCTCCGATGTGGAAGGACTGGACGCCGCTCGCAAAATGACAATCCTCTCTCGCCTCGGTTTCCGCTCCGAGGTAGGACTGGAGGATGTCTCCGTCAAAGGGATTTCCGGAGTGAGCAAAGAGGACATCGCCTATGCTAAGCGGCTCGGCTACGTGGTGAAGCTGCTCGGCATCGCCGAGCGTCAGGATGACTCCATCAGCGTCAGCGTGCAGCCGACGATGGTGAAGGCGACTCATCCGATCGCCTCGGTGAACGGCGTGTTCAATGCAGTGTACGTGCACGGAGAAGCAGTCGGCGAAACGATGTTCTATGGCGCTGGAGCCGGTGAGCTGCCGACGGCGACATCGATCGTGGCGGACCTTGTCGCTGTAGTTAAAAACCTCAAGATTGGCGTCAATGGTCTGCATGGAGCAGGTGCTTATAAAGAACGCGTGCTGAAAAGCGACGAGCAGATCAACTCAAAATATTTCTTGCGTCTGCATGTAGCCGATCGCGCCGGAGTGCTTGCACGCATTACGCAAGTTTTTGCAGAGTATGAAGTGAGCCTCGAATCCGTCATCCAACAGCCGAATTCAGAGCTGCCGGAAGCCGAAATTATCGTCGTTACGCATAATGCGAGCAAAGCGGCGATGAACAAAGTGGTAGATGCGTTCCAGACGCTGGATGTTATCCAGAACGTTAAGAGCGTCTACCGGGTGGAAGGCTGATGGGCATGACAAGCGTGCTGGTAAGAGTTCCAGCCAGCACGGCCAATCTTGGACCAGGCTTCGACAGCCTCGGTATGGCTCTGTCCCTATATGCATGGGTGGACATGCGCCCCAGCAGCAGCACGGTTATTCGTCTGCATGGGGACGGGCTAGATGGTATCCCGACCGACAAGAGCAATTTGCTCTACAAGGTAGCTGAGCTCCTTTATGAGGAAGCTGGGCTGGATATGCCGGAGCTTGAGATCAATATGTACAGTGAAATCCCGCTGGCCCGCGGGCTTGGCAGCAGCGCTAGTGCTATCGTCGGCGCACTTGTCGCCGCGAATGAATTGGCAGGCCGCCCTTTGGATCGGGAAGGCCTGTTGCAGCTGGCGACTCGTCTGGAGGGGCATCCCGACAATGTTGGAGCTTCGCTGTACGGCGGCCTGATCGTTGCCGCCTGGGACGGCAGCCGCGCAGACTTCGTTCGGCTGGAACCACCGGAGCAGCTGCAGGCAATTGTGGCCATCCCGCGTTTTCAGCTCGAAACGGAGAAGGCGCGTCACGCATTGCCGACCGAGCTGCCGATGGCGGACGCTGTATTCAATGTCGGGCGCAGTTCTTTGTTAGTGGCTGCTTTAGCATCCGGCAGAATTGATCTTATCTCTCGCGCCATGCAGGATAGGCTGCATCAGCCTTATAGGGCGCCGCTTATTCCCGGCATGGCCGAGGTGCTGACGGGAGCAGCGGATCATGGAGCGCTTGGGGCGGCGCTTAGTGGGGCGGGTCCAACACTGCTGACATTGGTGGAGAAGGACAGCCCGCGGCTTGCGGAGCTGGAGGCCTTTTTGACTGAGACGCTGGGGGCTGCCGGTACAGATGCGGATCTGTTAAGGCTGAAGCCGGATCCCCACGGCCCTGTTATACTTGATGAGAACGAGGCGCCTTGGCTGGCGCCGCAAGGCAATCGCAAAGGAGATCTGCAGGCATGACGAAAGTGGCATTGCTCCCCGTTGTTTCCACATCTGATGAGGCTGCGCGCAGCTTATGCGGCGAGAATGGGGCCGAAAGAGTTTATTACCCGATGATATCGGATGTATTTCTGTCCACGGTGGATGGTAAAACGGATTACAGCGTTATTCCGATCGAGAATACGATTGAAGGCTCCGTTAACCTGCATATGGACTGGCTGCTGCACGAGGTGGATCTTCCGATTCAGGCGGAGTGGATTTACCCGTCTCGCCAGCAGTTGATCGGACATAAGGCAGAGCTTGCCGGCGAGGACGGCACTCCGGATTACAGCCGGATCGTCCGGGTGCTTAGCCACCCCGTTGCGATGGCTCAATGTCATACTTTTCTGCGCGCCCATCTGCAGCACGCCGAGTGGGAGCATGTGAGCAGCACCGCAGAGGCGGTCAAAATCGTCAGCGAAAATCCTGGCCGCGGCTGGGCGGCTATTGGGCTCACGCTGGCCGCAGGTCATTACGGCCTCGAAGTGCTGTGCCCTGGTGTAACGGATCACGACAACAACTACACTCGCTTCCTGCTCGTAGGCAAGGAGCCGTTCACGCTGCGTGAATCTCCGGTTCGTAAAACCTCGATTCTTGTGACGCTCCCGGAGGACTTTCCTGGAGCTCTGCATCAGGTGCTGTCCGCCTTTGCTTGGCGGCGGATTAACCTGGCCCGCATCGAGTCGCGGCCGACCAAAAAACGGCTTGGCACGTATCATTTTGTCATCGATATTGAGATGGCATTGGATACAGTACTGCTTCCAGCCGCCCTGCAGGAAATCGAAGCGATCGGTTGTCAGGTGCGCGTGCTGGGTTCGTACCCAAGCTTCGGCAGCACGGCGCCGGAGCTGGCAGACACTAGCGAGAGCAAGTGAGATTTAGATCTGAGCCTGAGTTTGGCTGGATCTATATAAGAACGTTCACCAAGAGATTGCACCGGAGAGAAAGATGCCGGGCAATCTCTTTTTCATTTAACCTCCCGATAATAGGGAAATGGGGGCGCTGCCGTTTGATAGTAAATAATAAATTTAACGAGTTTTTATGTATGGCTAGAGTTCTAAATAATGAACTTGATATCGCTCCAGTACTTTACGGCTCTCTGGGCTTACAATTTACATCGGGTATTGATTTAGAGCCACAGGATATTGACGTACTTGTGCCATTAGAATATCTGCAAGAAAAATGGGATTTGTTGCAGCAGGCCGTTGAAAAAATAGGATATACGTTTGTGGACTTACATGAACATGAATTTCGTAAAGAGGGTTTCAAACTGGCATTTGCTTTTATTGAAGATCTGGCGGATTTTGCTAATGTAGATTACAAAAAACTTGAACGGATTGAATTGGATGGAGCGAAGTTTCAAGCTTTACGTTTAGAAGATTACTTAAAGGTTTATTCCAAGAGTTTAATTGATGGGTATAGAGGGGCAAAAAACAATAACAAAGACGTGGCTAAGATCGAGTTAATTAAGACATTATTGGAGCGGGATAAACATATCGAGAAAATAAAAAGCCTCTACGGTTCGTTGGACGAAGCCGACAAACCATTTTTGCATGCAAGGTTTTTAGGTCATTTCGGGGGTCTTCATGAGCTAGAAAGCGGGGACTGGATCGGCTGGTCAGGGGAGAGCTTGAAGCAGTTTGCAGATATTGTTAGCGGGTATGTGCTTACGATAAAGAAAGTTCCCGATCTAATCGAAGCCTACGCGAGCATGCGAGACAAACCGCTGCCCAGTCGGGTTGAATTTGGCCCGATTGAAATGGTGGAAGAGTCTGATGAAGGTTAATAAATGAAGAGGAAGCCGGTTGACTCCGGCTACCATATTGTTCACAAAGGGGCTGGCCCAAAAAGTCACTCATTAGACGACTTAGGGGTTGCCCTTTAGTTATTTAGGTCGCCATTACAGTAGGCTGGATGGGGCTGAATCGTTTTTGAATCGGAAGCGTTTTGAGTTTTCACACTATATATGAATGGTCAAGCTAAGCGCTCTGAGTTTCACTCTTACCATTAATTCAAAAACCTGCCTGGTAGCGTAAAGTATTGTGTGTACCATGATTTGGAGTATTCCAAAACATGAAAAAAGTAGGGTATCCTCGGGATTGCTGAGACCACCAAGGAGGGACCCTACTCGATGAATAGCTTACCCGAAAATTCGTTTCATAATCTACTTGAAAAAACTGTAACTGACTTGTTGCAAGAGAAGTTGGAGTTGCTGCTGCAAGAAGAAATCAAAAACTACCTGAGCGTGGAGCAGCCCCATTCTCGCAACAACCGCAACGGCCACTACAAACGCTCTTTCCAGACGCGCTACGGTGCCATTCACGGACTAAAGGTACCCCGCGATCGGAAAGGAACGTTTCAGACGCAGCTGTTCGAACCTTATCAGCGTCGGGAAGGCTGGCTTGAGGAGGCGATTATCCACATGTACAAAGGCGGCATGAGCACCCGCGATGTGGCCAAGTTCATTGAAAGCCTGTACGGAACCCACTACTCGCCCACGACCATCAGCAATATCACGCAAACGGTCATGGAAGACATTGAGCAGTGGCAAAATCGCCCGCTGGAGAGGCGCTATTCCGTGATCTATCTGGATGGTCTTTACGTCAAGCTCAAACGTAATGATGTCAGCAGTGAAGCAGTCTATTTGGCGATGGGAATCGACGAAAAAGGCTACCGCCAGATTCTCGGCTTTTACGTAGGCGGCAAAGAAAGCTCCAATGGCTGGCTCGACGTGCTGAAGGACCTGCACAAACGGGGTGCCACGGATGTGCTGCTAGGCGTTTTCGACGGTTTGCCGGGTCTGGGCGAAGCCTTTCAAACGATCTATCCGAAAGCGGATGTGCAGGATTGTCTGGTTCACAAAGTCCGCAGTACGTTTCCTAAAATCCGTGTCTCCGACAAAACAGAGTTTTTTCACGACCTGAAGCAAGTGTATTCAGCGATTGACGCGATGTGGCTCGGGCAGTGTTCGAAGGATTCAAAGCGACGTGGAGCAAACGGTACCCCAAGGAAGTGAAGTCTTGGGAGGATCAATTGCCGACTTTGCTTACGTTTTATGCGTATCCCGCCAAGATCCGGCAAGCTATTTACACCTCCAACCCGATTGAACGAATGAACAAGGAAATACGCAAGCGTCTGAGGCCGATGAACAGCTTGACCAACATTGAAGCCGCGGAGAAGATTCTTTATCTGCAAGCAACGGACTACAACGAGAAGTGGTGCAGTAGAGCGATACGCGGTTTCGGGGATCCCGATACAAAAGCGGAGTTTGAAAACATGTACACCGCGCGCTATGGAGAGAGGAACTCAACCAACTAATTCGACCTCCCGCGGCTTCGCTTGGGCTACGCCCACCACCTAAACACCACTATCTAAGTCCATTTTCCCGATGGAAAACTTTACTACACAGAATACTTGACGCTACCACCTGCCTCCATGGGTAACGGTACTGAGAAGCCTTATTTCAGCAAAATGGAGTTTTTTGAGGCGTAACGAAACTGAGAGACCCTAATTGAGGGTACTTCTCGGAAAAATCATCATTTGGACTCAAATAACACTTCTCAGTTTCGTTACATAATTTATAGCCTGATTTGAGAAGAAATAAGCTCTCTCAGTTTCGTAAGGATGTGTGTGGACAAGCTGAGCATGAGCGCTTTGATTTTCCCTAGTGATAAAGCGAAGCGATAGGAACTTTCACAAAGGACTGTCCCAAAAAGTCACTCATTAGATGACTTAGGACGGCCTTTTTTTTGCTTTCAGCCGCTTTATTTCGCTGAATATTGAAGGGTTGCAGCGGCTTAATCGACGCGGGTGTACAAGCCGGGAGCTTGGTTTATTTTGCAGAAAAAGGAGACAGACGCCTATTTGCTGCATACGATCTAACAACGGGCAGAAGGCGGGATTCCACCGCTTTCGCAGTATGCGAAGAGGAGGGAGTCGGCAAGTGAAAATCCATATTGTCAAAAAGGGAGATACCCTTTACCTGATTGGCCAGAAATATGGGGTGACGGTAGAGGAGCTACAGAAGCTCAATCCTACGCTTACAAATCCCCATAACCTGCTTATCGGCACGAAGGTGAAAGTTCCTTCTCCGGCAGGCAAGCCAGGAGCAGTGGAGCTGATCCACAAGTATAAGGTCAAGCTTGGAGATACGCTTTGGAAGCTTTCCAAGGCATGGGGTGTATCGCTTCAAGAGCTTATTAAAGCGAATCCACAGATTTCTGATCCTGCGGTGTTAAATGAGGGCGATACAGTCCATATTCCGAAGCCATCGACGGCCGCTCCGTTGACCGCTCAGCACAAGGCGGAACCGCATATGCAGCAAGGCGGCAAAAAGAATACGGCGCCTAAGCCGAGCACTGAGCCGAAAGTGGAAATCAAGCCGGAACCACCGATAGAGGTAGAGGTGGAGGTGGTAGTTGAACCTGAGGTGGTCGTCAAACCGGAAGTTGTCGCTGAGCCGGTGCTTCCGCCGCCTCCGGTACTGCCTGAGGAAACGAAGGTGGTAATCAAACCGTCTTATGGAGCTCAACAACCACAGCCGGTGGCGAAAAAAAGCTATGGCAAGCCGCTCGGTGAGACTGTGCACCCGTTCAAACAGGAAAAGATTCCAGCTATTGAGGCGCTGTCACCATTGTTCCAGTTGCCGAAAATGCCCGAGACCGCATCTGCTTGGCCGCCGCAACATGGCTACAGCACGGGATATTCGCAGGATATTCCCGGACTTGGCGGAGCCAATGCCGGTTCATACATGTATGGCTCGGTTGCGCCAAGTGCCGCTTCCGCTGGTTATGGCAGCCAGCCGTTAGTAGGCGGGGCCGGTGTGTATTCCAATTATGCCATGCCAGTCGCAGCAGGCGGTTATGGCGCCGGGAATGTTGGCGGAATCGGAGGTTACGGCTCTGGTGTCGGAGGCAGCGGGGGTTATGGAGGAATGCAGCAGTATGGCATGGTAAATCCAGCTGTGGCAGGAGCCGGCGATTTTTACGGGGCTCCGTCAGCTTGGCCGGCAAACAACGCAGCGGCAGACTGCTACCCTTGGGAGGCAGGCGCGCAGGCTAATCCTTTCGCCGGAGCGCAAGATGGTTATGGCGGCATGGGATATGCCTCCGGAGGTTATATGGCCGGCAACGTTGCCGGCGCTGGCGGGTACGGTGCTTATGGTTCGCCGGTCGCGGCTCAGGCACCAAGCTATGCACAAACGCTGCCCGTACAGCAGTCATACGGCTCGGTTCAAGCGGCTGAGATCAACCCTGGCATCAGTGGCTCTTACAGCTATGGAGGAGGGGGGACTTGGCAGCCAGAGGCAGCGTTGCCATCGTCTATGGCCGGAATGTCGATGCAGGCCAATCCAGCTGGAATGCCGATGCAGGGTTATCCTAACGCGATGCCGACAATGGGCTACCCTGCTGCAATGCCGGCACAAGGCTACCCTGCCTGGGCCCCAGTAGGCGGGGCCGCTGCTCAAGCATATGGCCAGCCTGGTTGGCCGGGACAAAACGCTATGCTTCATGCTGCGGGCTCCGGAATGGACGGTTATGGCAATCAAGCGGGCGGCGGTTATTCGGGTCAACTGAGTCCCGTTCAGGCTCAGCCATGCGGCTGCGGGGAGCGCGAGAATGGGGATACAAACGCGCAAGCGGATGATGAGGCAGCTGCTCCAATAGCTGGACTGACCGTCCAAGGGCCGGCGAAGTCAGCCAAGACGGGCAAAGCTCCTAAGCAGCGGAAGCCACCAAAAAAGGCGGTCATCCGCTCCGTTGCAAGGCCAACCGTACGTCAGTCAAAAGGCAGCTATCCCTGGATTAACCAGAACTAAGCGGTCAAGATATAAAGAATAAAGATGGAGCAGCGAGGCCGCAGGATGGCTTCGCTGCTCCATCTTCCCTTTAGAACGTTATGCATGCATAATTCATCCAGTGCTCAGCCATACTATCGACAAAAGCGATGGGAAGGGTGAGAGTCGGATGCTCTTGTTGTTCAGTCTGTGGAACCTACTGAAGCGGAAGATGCTGCGGAAACCGCTCCGTCTCGCGTGTTCGCTTACGGCAGCGGCAGCGCTGCTGACTTTCGGTTTTCCGGTTTATGCTGCATCCGCCGAGGCCGCACCGGTTCAGACGTCTACCACTGTTAAGCCGGCGGGCAATGGCGGAGGGGCCGCTTCGTTTCTACACGAGGGCAAAGCTGTACCGGTTATTCTGAGGCGCAGCTATCTGTGCGGAGAGGAAAGCCAGCCGCTTGGCACTCTCTCTCCAGAGGACGTGCATCGTTTGCTGTTGGAGCAGCCGCGTCTGACAGCATCCGTCGAGGGAGATTCGGTTGTCCTATCGGAGCAGATCAATGATCTGTCAGACACTTGCCGCCGCAGCGCGACGTTCGGTGTGGATAGCGGCGGCAGCCTTACTCTTTTTGAAGGCCCGCCCAAAGAAGAGAAGGTAATGAAGACGTTCTACCAGCTTGATCTACGGTATATGGAAAGCTCGTTGCCCAAAGAGGAGCTGGACCGCCTGATGAGCGGCATCCGCGTACAAGACAAGGATGAATTCAACAGCATCTTATCCAGTTATGACGATTATGCGGTAGGGAACAGTGAAGGCGCCATGCAGCGGACCTACTGAACTCTATACGAAAGCTTTTTAGCCCCTCGTCTCCTTACGGAGCGGGGGGCTTTTAGATTTAAATTGGGTATCCGCAAAGCGGTAAAGGCGGCCGAAATGACAAGCCGACGCTGGAAGCTCGGCGCACCTTGTCCGAAACGCTTGTTCTCATGCGGGGGTTATCCTGTTATACTATTAGAGTCTGTACCCCGGGCAACTGGGGTTATTTTGCTTTTATGCTAGTTTAAACTGCAAGGGGTGGCGCGGGTGCGTATTTTAGGGATTGACCCGGGCATTGCCATTGTCGGGTTCGGATTCATCGATAAGGACGGCAGTCGCTTGACACCCGTCCAGTACGGCTCAATTGAGACGGAGGCCGGCACTCCTCATGAGATGCGGCTCAAGCAGGTTTACGATTCCGCCTCGGCGCTCATGGACAAGTACAAGCCGGATTCCGTAGCGGTAGAGAAGCTTTTTTTCAACCGCAACGTGACGACGGCTTTTACGGTCGGCGAAGCACGGGGCGTTATTATTTTAGCAGCGGCGCAGCGCGGTCTGCCCGTTAGCGAGTACACACCGATGCAGGTGAAGCAGGCGGTTGTTGGATACGGCAAGGCAGAGAAGCGACAGGTGCAGGAAATGGTCCGTATGTTCCTTAAGCTGGCTAAGATTCCAAAGCCCGATGACGTGGCCGATGCGCTCGCTGTAGCGGTCTGCCATGCGCATTTTTCTGTGTTGCAGACCAAATTGAACGAGGTGCGCCAAAAATGATCGACTATGTAAAGGGTTATGTCGCCCATATTGAAGCCGATTGCGTTATTATCGACGTTCGCGATATTGGCTACCAGATATTCACGCCGAATCCCTACGGATTCGCACGCAGTGAGGAGATGGTGACGGTGTACTGTCATCATCATGTACGCGAGGATGCGGTACAGCTGTTCGGATTCCAGACGCGTGAGGAGCAGGCGCTGTTCCGTAAGCTGCTGGATGTATCCGGCATCGGGCCTCGCGTGGCGGTTGGCATTCTTGCCGGCGGCCGCCCAGAAGCGGTCATCGCTGCGATTCATCGCGAAGATCTGAGTTTCCTGACTCGTCTGCCGGGCATCGGCAAAAAAACCGCGCAGCGCATGATTCTGGATCTGAAAGACAAGCTCCAACTGTCTGCTGCGGCGGTAGAACTGCAATGGGAAGCGGAGGCTGCCGGAGGCGGAGCCGTTCCGAGCGCCGGCACGGAGCAATGGAGCGAGGCGCGCGAGGCGCTTGCCGCGCTTGGATATACGGCAGCGGAGCTTGACCGCGCCTGGGCCGGCCTTGGCGGAGCCCAACTGCCTGGCGAGACCGTGGACGCGCTGATGAAGCGCGCGCTGCAGCAGCTATTCAAGGGCTGAGCGGAGAAGGAGGTCACCTTATGGAGGACGAACGCATCATATCCGCCAATTTGATGATGGAGGACCAGGCAGCGGAGTACAGCCTGCGTCCCCGTTATTTATCGGAATATATCGGGCAATCGCAGGTCAAGGACAACCTTAAAGTATTCATTGAAGCAGCCAAGCTTCGCAAGGAAGCTCTTGACCATGTGCTGCTATATGGGCCGCCGGGCCTTGGCAAGACAACATTGTCGAACATCATCGCCAATGAACTTGGCGTCAATCTGCGCACAACGTCGGGGCCGGCTATCGAGCGGCCAGGCGATCTTGCTGCTCTGCTGACCAATTTGCAAGAGGGCGATGTGCTGTTCATTGATGAGATTCACCGGCTTAATCGCTCTGTCGAAGAGGTGCTTTATCCTGCGATGGAGGATTTTTGCCTGGATATTATGATCGGCAAGGGACCGAGCGCCCGCTCGGTGCGGCTGGATTTGCCGCCATTCACGCTGATCGGGGCGACGACGCGTGCGGGACTGCTCAGCGCGCCGCTGCGCGACCGGTTTGGCGTTGTCAGTCGCTTGGAATATTACGGTACGGATGAACTGGCATTCATCATTTCGCGCTCGTCTGAAATTTTGGACGTGCATATGGTTGGCGAGGCGGCTCATGAGATCGCGCTTCGGTCTAGAGGAACACCGCGTATCGCCAACCGACTGCTGAAAAGGGTAAGGGACTTTGCCCAAGTACGCGGCGACGGAATCATTACGAGCGAGCTTGCGGAGCTTGCTCTGTCGCTCATCGCAGTTGATCCTCTCGGGCTCGACCGGATCGATCACAAGATGCTGCAGACGATGATTACGAATTATCGTGGAGGACCAGTCGGTCTGGACACGATAGCGGCGACGATCGGTGAGGAAAGCCAGACGATTGAGGATGTGTATGAGCCGTATCTGATGCAGATCGGGTTCCTGCAACGGACGCCGCGTGGACGAGTCGCAACGCCGCTAGCATATCGGCATCTCGGGCTGCCGATATCGGAGTAGCCGTCATGGGAGACAGGCGCAAGTCGGAATCCGGCGCTCGATTCAGCCGAGATGGAGAAGCCGTGACGGAGCATGGAGTGGTTAAGGCGGAGCTCCAGCCGGAGCTGACCGTCCTCTACGACGGCCAATGCCGTCTCTGTCTGGCTGCGGTGGACAGCTTGCAGCGGCTCAATCCGAGAGAACAATTGCGTTACACCGCTGTACAGGAGATGACAGCCCAAGAGCTGAACTCGCTGTTTCGCGGCGCGCCGCCGGATGCGCTCAAGTTAATGGAACTTATTCATGTTGTGGATCGTCAAGGCCGTGTTCATGTCGGTAGCGATGCCATTATTAGGGCGATGCGCAGCGTGCGGGGCTTCGGGCTTGCCGCGCTGCTTTACCGGCTGCCGGGCATGGGCCGTCTGGCCGACGCGCTGTACCGTTATGTAGCGGCGCGGCGTTATGATTGGTTCGGTTCCGCCGGTCAAGGATGCCAACCGGATCATTGTGAGGCTGGAGCTCACGCCAAGCCGAATGACAGTTTCGGCAGCGGAGCTCCACCGGATGGCGGCAAGGGTTGAACGGCCGATCTGTGCAAGCCGGAACAGATCGAACCGGAAGAGGTTTTGCAGGATGCAGCATTGACGCGACGCCACCTTTGTCCAAGCGGAAGGAGACGATGATGACTAGAACGAGAGGTTTCAAGGCTGCGATGGCGGCAGGACTTGGCACGGCTATGTTGGCGGGCTGCCTGTATTTGCCGCCGAGCGCGGCGGCAGACGGCAGTACACAGGACCAGCAAATCCGGGTGGGCATTTTCATCACGGTCCCGAACAAGTACACCCTATCGACGCCAGCGGCAACACTGAGCTCAACTGGTGGATTGCGCGTCGGTATCAAGCAGAACGGCGCAACAGGCCTGCTTGATTCTGTACCCGCAAGCGCTGAGATTAGAGCGATGTCAGAAGGTTATTCGGTGCTGCTAGGTGAAAGCTCCGACTTCGCATCTGCACTGGCCGTGTTCAAGGCGGTCAAGGCAGCTGGCGGCAATCCAGTGCTAGAGCCTATGAGCCGTAGCTCCGGCAAGGTTTATCAAGTGGCTGAAGGAGCTTATGCTACGGCTTCCGCGGCAACCTCTGCATTGACCAAGTGGTCCCAGAACACAACGGTCAAGGCGTTCGGGGGAACGGCACTTCAATTGCGCGGACCGCTTCATCTGGAAACAGGTGCATACGCGTCCGAAGCGGAGGCGCTGGCAACTGCCACTGCATTTGGTGCAGCGGGAGTGGATACGTTTCTCGCGCTTCGTCCGGGAGGCAGCGGAGCTTCCTACTCCGTTATGGTAGGGGCCGCTGCAGACAATGCTGCTTTGGATGCAATCCGACTTAAGCTGGCCGGAGTGGCCGAGGCGGCTGCACTGAAGCCAGCCGTTGCTGGAGGGTATCTTTTAAAGCGTCAAGAGCTGTCCGTCAACCAGAAAGAAGGCTCGCCTACGGTACTCTACCAGGCTCCTGCAAGCTCATTCGCTGTCGTTCAGCCTGTAGGGGGCGAACCCGTGAAACTTGCGGAGAGGTATGGACGTACATATAGAGGTTATTTTGAAATCGGCAGTTATAACGGCGCTCTGTCCGTCATTAATGAAGTTAGTTTTGAGGAATATCTCTATTCGGTCGTCGGTGGGGAAATGCCAGGTTCCTGGCATGCGGAGGCGCTTAAGGCGCAAGCGGTGGCGGCCCGTTCGTACGCTCTCTCGCAGGGAACTTCTTTTGGCATCGCACAGGTGGTTGATACAACGCTGAGTCAAGTCTATAATGGGACAAGTTCGGAAAAAGCGACGACTATTCAAGCCGTGAACGCAACAGCGGGAATGGTCATGCTGTCAGGCGGCAAGCCGGTAGAGGCGGTATTCTCCTCCAGCTCAGGCGGACAGACGGCCGATCCATCCGAGGTATGGGGTAACGCCGTGCCTTATTTGACCAGCGTCAGCAGTCCGGATGAATCCTCGGAAAAAGGTTTGCTGGAGTGGCATCGCGTGCTGACGCCGTCCGGCAAAACCGGCTTCGTTCGATCGGATACGGTTACACTAAGCGGTGAGAACAATGCGGCTGGAGCCGCTTTCGCAGTCATAAAGTCTAATGATACGAATGTTCGCCCCTTGCCATTGGTCCAATCTGGCGTGAATGCGGTAGAGAAGCTAGACACAGGAACAAAGGTGACGGTTCTCGATACGGTTATGCAGTCCAACGAGATGAACTGGATGCGCGGACCGTTTACCTCCCAACAGCTGCTAGATGGGATGAAGGGCAAGACAACGAGTGCCGTTTCGGGCCCTGTGACTAGCCTGGAGGTTGGACAGCGTGGTCCTTCCGGACGCGTCAAGCAGGTGTTGGTCAATGGCAAAGCACTTCCGGTCAAAACACCGGATAGCCTGCGCGGAGCGCTCGGCGGCTTGCCGAGTACGCGATTCTGGATTGAGCCAGCTGGGCAGATATCATTGCTCGGAGCGTCCGGAAGCGTCGGCTCCAAAGAGGCCGGTGCGGCCATTCAAGTGCTGGGAGCGGGCGGAGCACGATCCTCCTCTGGCGGAGCATCGCTTAACGTCATGAGCGCCGGCGGCGTCATCCGGCCAGTTGCCCCTTCCGCTTCTTGGATGATTCGCGGTATGGGCAATGGCCATGGTCTTGGCCTGTCGCAGTACGGCGCCAAAGCCCTCGCGGAGCAAGGGTATGATTACCAAAAGATTCTGAAATACTATTACAAAGAGATAGAACTCGTTAAGGACGGATACTGATTTCATGAATGTAGAACAGTACGATTTCAATTTACCGGAAAAGCTTATTGCCCAAACTCCACTTGCTGATCGCACGGCTTCACGGCTGCTCACTCTGGACAAGGGTACAGGTGAGATTCGCGATCATGCTTTCCGCGATCTCAAGCAGTATTTGCAAGCAGGGGATACGCTAGTAGTTAATGATACACGTGTCATCCCGGCCCGACTGCTCGGACTTAAGGAAGATACCGGCGCTAAGGCCGAGCTGCTGCTATTGAAGCAGTTGCATGGCGACACTTGGGAGACGCTAGCCAAGCCAGCCAAAAAGCTGAAAGTCGGCGCAGTCATCGTTTTTGGCAGCGGTGAGGACGGCGAGCCGTTGCTGCGCGCAGTCGTTGAGAGCGAGGGAGAGATGGGCGGACGCACGATCCGCTTCCAATATGATGGCATTTTCCAGGAGCTGCTGGATCGTCTTGGCGAAATGCCGCTACCCCCTTATATTAAGGAGCGCCTGGATGACCGCGAGCGATACCAGACGGTTTACTCTCGTCAGTCCGGCTCGGCTGCTGCTCCGACTGCGGGACTGCATTTTACCGAAGAGTTCCTGCAGGAGCTGCAGGAGATGGGCGTCGAAGTAGCGCCGCTTACGCTGCATGTCGGCCTCGGCACGTTCCGCCCGATTTCGGCGGATACAATCGAGGAGCATGTGATGCATTCCGAATATTACGAGTTGAGCGAGGCGACAGCGGCAAAGTTGCAGCAGACTCGTGAGCGCGGCGGCCGCATCGTAGCGGTTGGCACAACCTCGGCTCGTACGCTCGAAACTGTGGCCAATCGTTTCCCGGAAGGGCTGCAGGCTTGCAGCGGCTGGACCGATATTTTTATCTATCCGGGATACCAGTTCCGAGCCGTGGATGCGTTGCTGACCAATTTTCATCTACCTAAGTCAACCCTCGTCATGCTGGTCAGTGCGCTGGCCGGCCGCGATGCTGTATTAAACGCCTATGAGCATGCAGTCCGGGAGGAATACCGGTTCTTCAGCTTTGGCGATGCAATGTTTATCTATTAGAATTATTTTCGAGGAATGGAAGAGTGAACTGTGGCTGTAACTTACGAACTAATTAAAGTATGCAAGCAATCCGGAGCGCGGCTCGGCCGTGTTCATACCCCGCATGGCGTCATTGAGACACCAGCCTTCATGCCAGTTGGAACACAGGCTACCGTTAAAACGATGAGCCCGGAAGAGCTCAAGGAAATGGATGCCCATATTATTTTGAGCAACACCTACCATCTGTGGCTGCGTCCCGGTCATGAGCTTATTCAAAAAGCTGGCGGGCTGCACAAATTCATGAATTGGGATCGCCCGATTTTGACGGACAGCGGTGGCTTCCAAGTATTCTCACTGAGCAATATGCGTAAAATCAAAGAGGAGGGAGTGGAATTCCGCTCCCATCTGAACGGCGACCGGCTATTCCTTTCTCCTGAAAAGGCAATGGAGATTCAGAATGCACTTGGCTCCGACATTATGATGGCATTTGATGAGTGCCCTCCGTATCCGGCCGAGTACGAATACATCAAAAATTCGCTGGAGCGCACGACCCGCTGGGCGGAGCGTTGCTTGAAGGCGCATGCCCGTCCAGAGGACCAAGGGCTGTTCGCGATCGTGCAAGGCGGCATGCATGCTGATCTGCGTCGCCAGAGTGCGGCTGATTTGACTTCCCTAGATTTTCCGGGGTATGCTATTGGTGGTCTGAGTGTTGGAGAGCCTAAACATCTGATGTACGAAGTTCTGGAAGAGACTGTTCCGTTGCTGCCGAGTAATAAACCCCGCTATTTAATGGGAGTTGGTTCGCCGGATGCTCTTTTGGAAGGCTCGATCCGCGGCATCGACATGTTCGACTGCGTGCTGCCTACCCGTATCGCGCGCAACGGTACAACGATGACGAGCGAGGGCCGCGTGAACATCCGCAACGCCAAGTATGCAGAGGACTTTGGTCCGCTTGATCCGAAGTGCTCTTGTTATACATGTGTTAACTATTCCCGAGCCTATCTCCGCCATCTCATCAAAGCGGATGAGACATTTGGCATCCGACTGACGACCTACCATAACCTGCATTTCCTGCTGGAGATGATGCGTGGCGTACGCCAGGCGATTATGGATGATCGACTTCTGGATTTCCGGGATGAGTTCTTCACGATGTACGGCCTGCACGACAATGACAAAGGGTTTTAATTCGTAGAGCTATACGAAAGGGGTTATGGTTATGTTTTTAGCAACTGGCGGTGGAACTGGTGGAAGTCCTTGGGGGATGATTCTTCCATTCGTGCTTATGTTCGTGGTGTTCTATTTCCTGCTGATTCGTCCCCAGCAGAAAAAACAGAAAGCCCGCAACGCCTTGCTGGGCTCCCTCAAAAAGGGTGACAGAATCTCCACAATTGGTGGCATGCATGGCACGATTACAGAGCTGACCGACGATACGGTTGTTCTGCGTGTCAACGATACGACCCGCATCACGTTTGAGCGCAGCGCCATCAACACGATCCTTCATAGCGCTCCAGCTCCAAGCGAGGTTAAAGCTGCTTCTGTGAAAGAAGAAAAAAGCGACAAAGTTGAGCCAGAAGGCACGCTTTAATCGCTGTTTAGGAATAAGGAATCTCTCCTGAAGGGTACGCCCTTTAGGAGGGATTCCTTTCATTTTAAGAAGCCTGTGGTCCCTATATTGGGTGCAGGCTTCTTTTTTATTGCCATTGCTTCCGCTGCGTGGGCAGGACGATTCTTAAGGCGCGTGTTGCAAGGCAGCTTCAAGCGCCAGTTCACGGACGCGCTGCCGCAGCTCTTGCGGCTCCAGCGCGATCGCGCCGGGAGCCAGTGAAAGAATCAATCCGGCGGCATAGTCTGCCGTATCGAATTCCACCTCTGCCTGCAGCCAGCTGGCATCCGGGCAGCGGCCCAGGCCCGTTCCTGCTACGCGAGGCTGTTTACTGCTTACCACAGTAGCAGTAGAGTGCTCGCTAGGGTGCCTCCTGTCTGCAGCAGTTACGGACTGCTCGTCAGGCTGTCTGCTGCCTACTGCAGCAGCAGTAGAGTGCTCGCCAGGCTGCCTCCTGTCTGCAGCAGTTACGGACTGCTCGTCAGGCTGTCTGCTGCCTACTGCAGCAGCAGTAGAGTGCTCGCCAGGCTGCCTCCTGTCTGCAGCACTTACAGACTGCTCGTCGGCTTGATAGTTACCCGCTGCAGTAGCGGATTCTCCGGCATCCCGGGCGAAGTCCGCCGCCCAAGGCCGAATCGTCGCTTCCGCGATGCGTACATACCGCATCCGCCGAAGCCGTTCCAGCGCATCCGGCGCGAGCAGCAGCCGAGACTGGAACGGCTGTGGGAGCGTCATGCGGAAGCGCTCCAGCGAATCAGCCCACCAAGCGGCCAGCTCAAAGTCATCTGGCCGCTTGAAGCAGCGGTCATCTAGCTCTGCTTCGAGAATACGAGAGATGCGGAACGTTTTGCGCTGAACGGCAGTTGCGCGGACCCGTTCTTGGTGATAAACATTTTCCTCAGCAGATTCATCCTGCTCGATATGATTCTTTACCGCATCTGTTCGCTCGTCCGCAATGAGGTACCAGGAGCTGCCCTTGAGTACGAGTGCTAGCGGCTCTGTAAGACGCCATTCCGCTGTTTTTCCGGTCTCTGACCCGCTCGCGATATCCCGGCTGCCATAGCGGAAGCGAAGCATGCGGTCTTGCAGCACTGCCTCCATGAGCAAGCTCAAATAGGGATGTTCCTGCTGCGCAGAGTGCCAGTCCGCGCCGTCCATTAGCAGTCTGGACTGAAGGCCTTCAGCATGCGGGAGGGCAGCATGTGGATGCGCCGCTCGCAGCTTGAGCAATGCACTGTCCAAAGTGGAGGACCAGCCGAGGTCATGGGCGGCCCGGCTCTGTGAAGCCAAGAACAGTGCTTTCCACTCGTCAACATTTAGCCCAGTCAGACGGGTTCGATAACCGTCCATCAATCGCCAGCCGCCGCTATTGCCGCGCTCAGAGAGGACGGGTACGCCAGCGGCACTGAGTGCATCCATATCTCGATGGATAGTCCGCTCGGATACCTCTAATCGGCGGGCTAGCTCCTTTGAGTTAAGCTTGCCTTCAGCTTGCAACAGAAGCAGCAGCTCCAGTAGCCGTTCTCCCTTCATGATCGCTCCTCCTTAACAGCCCATACTGCTCGTTTATTTTTTCCAGTATAACTTGTTTATATGACAGTCACTGTCATATAAACAAAGTGCCGTCGAATGAAATCGGTATTCGAAACGATTCAAACCTATTTCGCCCTGAACTCTCCAGAATTAGGGGGCGAGCACGCATTCGACCGAAGCAAGTAACTTTGACTACTTGCTTAGCTCGGCGGTGCCGCATTCGGCCAAAGCAAGTAACTTTGACTACTTGCTTAGCTCGGCGGTGCCGCATTTGGCCGAAGCAAGTAACTTTGACTACTTGCTTAGCTCGGCGGTGCCGCATTCGGCCAAAGCAAGTAACTTTGACTACTTGCTTAGCTCGGCGGTGCCGCATTCGGCCAAAGCAAGTAACTTTGACTACTTGCTTAGCTCGGCGGTGCCGCATTCGACCGAAGCAAGTAACTTTGACTACTTGCTTAGCTCGGCGGTGCCGCATTCGGCCAAAGCAAGTAACTTTGACTACTTGCTTAGCTCGGCGGTGCCGCATTCGGCCAAAGCAAGTAACTTTGACTACTTGCTTAGCTCGGCGGTGCCGCATTCGACCGAAGCAAGTAACTTTGACTACTTGCTTAGCTCGGCGGTGCCGCATTCGGCCGAAGCAAGTAACTTTGACTACTTGCTTTACTCGGCTAGCCCGCTTTTGGCCGAAGCAAGTAACTTTGACTACTTGCTATACTCGGCTGGCCCGCTTTTGGCCCAAGCAAGTAACATCGACTACTTGCTTTACCTTTTGCCCCCAGCGCCGAAGAAGGTTCATTACCCGAAACGTCTGGCACGTTACCACGGCTTTACGGTCTCGAATCAGTTGTGGCTGGACATTAAATTTAGATGCGTAGACGATTGGTTATGGTCAGTTTATCGCGGACATGCATTAATGTATTTGACCGCAGCGTCTTGGGCTATTACACCGGCTATAGTTGCGATGCCAAACACGTATGTGATATGGTGCGTACAGCATTAAATCGACGTCTCACGCTTGGACAAACACCCGTTATTCGAACGGAAAATGGCCCTCAGTTTATGAGGAAGGCGTTTGGAAAGCTGGCGGAGGAGCTTACCTTTGTGAATGAACGAATCTCTCCGAAAACGCCGAACATGAATGTCTACATTGAAACGTTCCATGCTACGTTGGAGCGCTGGTTATTGAGTAAGAGCGTTTTGCTACATTTGAAGAGATGTTGTTTCGGGCCGTGGAACTCGTTCATGGATTTCTACTACTACCGCAAGATGCACAAGAGCCAGAATTAGGGGGCCAGCCCGAGAAATGATGATATTCCCGCGAAATGCCCTCAGTAGCGTCTCTCAGATCTGTTACGCCTCGAAAACCATTTATTCAAAAAGTCTCAGATTCGAAAACGATGCAGCGTCATCAGCCTATAGCTAGTTACTGGCGGCCTAAATAACTAAGGGGTCGTCCCTAAATCATCTAAAGATGACTTAGGGACGACCCCTTTGCAAAACCTAAATCAAGTTCGTACAGAAGGAACTCTTTCCCGTACTGTTTTAAGATCAGCAAGTCGATACGCCAATGCCACCGCGAAGGTCGCGAGGACGAGACCGCCAAGCATATCTGTCAGCCAGTGGATGCCCATATAGAAAATGCTGAAAATTATAATAACAGCGTTAATGCCGACAAACCAAGCCCAACGCTTGTTACCGGAGCGAGCGGCGAGCAACGCCATTGTCACCGAGATGGATGTGTGCAGGCTAGGCAAGCAGTTATCCAAACCTGATAATCCTCTGTACATCGATTCAAAGGCAGGGAACGCATCCAGCATGTAGAACTTCACGTTCGGATCATGAGCCCATACCTCATTGACTGGAAGAAACAGATAAAACGGGATCGCGACCAAGTAATTAATCATAACCGCATAACATACTGCCGTGAATTGTCGTCCGCTGCGATCCTGGTACATGTATATGGCAAGCGAGGCAACAAGCACGGATTGGAACACGACAATATAAAAGAAGGCCAGAAAAGGCGTCAGCCAGGGCGCGTAAAACAACTGTTGAAAGCCCTCGACGAATCCGCCTTCGAAGCGCTGTACGACATGTGTAAAATCCGGAGGCGGGTTCATCATTTTCTCCAGCTTGAGTTCAAACTTGTTCAGGAACAAAATTCCGAGCAAGGAAGCGAACAACAGCAGAAAGCGCCGATTAGTTGTTAAATTGCGTATGAACAACCAAACAACTTTCAAGGGATTGCCACCGATGCCAAAGCCAATAAGCAGGATGGATGTTAACACCGTATACAGAGTAATTTGATTCATGGAATAGAAGATAGCCATTATACTTCCCCCTAAAGGTCAACCTGATGCGTCATCCGAAAGTCGGGAGCTAACGAATGAACGGAACAAGTATAGCATAACAGCTTGATATTTACACCAATCGCATTTAATGCCAGATTATTTGCGCAAATTCACGCCGACCATGCCGCCAAGAGCTCCCGCCAGAGCGACGATAAGGAACATGATTCCCGTCCGAACGCTCATACCCGCATCAGCAGCCAGAAAGCTGATTAGAAGCACCATCAGGCCATAAACCAAGCCAAGTGCTCCACCGTGGTACCAGCCCTTGGTGCCACTGCGTTTGCCAGAGGTGAAACCGCCGCACAGGGCGGCTGAACCGTGGACGCCGAGCGACCATGCTGGCAATGAATTTTCGCTGAGATTACCTCCGTAGAGCAGCAGTGACATCAGCAGCGCTCCAAGCGAGAGCCAGAGGCTCGCGGAAACTATTCCAGCAAGCATCGGAGAACTGAGGTGCATCTTTGGCACGTTTTTGATCGAATGCATGGGAATCACCCTCCATCGATTAGTTTACTTGTTTGTCTACTCCACCTTATGGTGGAGCCGGGGGAATTAGTACAGGCGCTCCTGAGCTTCCCGGTATGAGGAGGAATTGGCAACATTTCAACGACTGCTAATACGCATGGACACGCGGAAGAAAGCCGACAATACCCCTTGATGAGGGCAGTGCCCGAGAGGGAGGCGTGATAGTTATGGAATTCGGAACGCTCCTGCTGCGTACCGTTCTGATCTACTTTGTCGTGTTCCTGATCATGCGCATGATGGGGAAAAGGGAAATCGGCAAAATGAGCGTGTTTGACGTTGTGATCTCGTTCATGATCGCCGAAATTGCCGTACTCGTCATTGAGGATACGGATAGGTCGATGCTGGACGGCATCGTACCGATGGTGGCCTTGATGGCAATTCAAGTATTGATTGCGTTTATTAGCATGAAAAATCGCCGTATTCGGCTACTGTTTGATGGCAAGCCAAGCGTAATTATCGAGAAAGGCAAGCTCAATCAGAATGAAATGAGAAAGCAACGTTATAATCTCGACGATTTGTTGCAGCAGCTCCGGGAAAACCAAGTCGCCCGGGTATCCGACGTCGAGTTCGCAATTCTGGAAACGAGCGGCAAGTTGTCGGTATTTGAAAAGGATCAAGAGGAAAGCAGTAACAGCAGCAGTGACAGACGTTTCTCTAGAGGAACAGAATTCGATTCTGAAGCTGGAACAACTGGATCGGCTGAAACAACGGAAAAAGCTGATCCCTCTTCAAGTAAAAAAGGGAGCTCGCTAGACAGCATATCCGAGAGTCAGGATGGGGAGAGCGATATTTTGGGAGGAGCGCGAGTAAGGATGGAGCTGCCGGTCAGCTACCGCTTCGAGGCGTTACCGATCCCGATCATTATGGATGGCAAGGTACAAGACCAGAGTTTGGAGAAGCTTGGAAAGAACCGCTTCTGGTTGAAGCAGCAGTTGCGCAAGTTCAATGTGTCGGATTACAAACAGGTGTTTTTCTGCTCAGTGGATCACAAGGGCGAGTTATTCGTTGATGCCAACAACAAAAAGTAAGCAGCCGACCACGGCTGCTTTTTTGCATCTTTAAAACCAACGCCCGATTCCGGGTAGCCGTTGCAGGTCATGACGGTCAATGATGCCCATTATTGCCATGAGCAGGATATAAATTAATGCGCTCGTAGCACAGGCTACAAGCAGCCCGATCCACTCCAGCGTCAGCGGATGATGCGACATAATCCAGCGGCAAGCGGCTCCCATAATAATCATCGCTGCTCCTACTTTGATAAAGTCTGGCAGCTTCATGCGGTAACCGGAAATACGAAGCACGCTGATTCCGTGCAGCAACGTCACGAGAATGTAGTTGACCGTAATTGCGATGACGGCTCCATAAATACCGAGCTCTGGCCGCGACGTCAGCTCCACGATGAGAAACAGTTTGACGGCGGCGCCGACCATCGTATTCATCAGGGCGATGCCGGGCTTGTCGAGCGCCTGCAGCGTCGCCTGCAGTGGACCTTGCAAGTAGATGAAGATGCCTGCCGGAGCCAGCAGCGCGAGCAGCGGCGCGATCTCAGCATGATTGTAGAGAAGGCGGACAAGAGGCTCGGCCAACAACCCCATGATGACGACAAATGGCGCACCGCAGACAAGAGCGAGCCGGAGCGATTGATGCAGCCGCTTGTGGATGGCGGCTCTGTCGCCTCTCGCCGCAGCAGATGAAAGCGAAGGAATGAGCGAGACGGACAACGAGTAAGTTAACGCCGTCGGCAAAAGGATCAGAGGAAGGATCATGCCCTGCAGTGCTCCGTATTGGGCGGTGGCGGCGCCGATGGCGATACCTGCTGTGGCCAGGCTGCGGACTGTCAGAATCGATTCCACCAAGTAGGAGAGCGAGCCGACCAGCCTGCTGCCGGTAATCGGCATAGATAAGCGAAGCAGCCTTCGCAATATGGGGGCGCGATGGCCGGGATGTTTAGCCTTTGCCGATTTCAGTGGCAACGATCCGGTTGATGTTACTCCTGGTACGGGGAGATCGACTTTTAGCATGGTCGGTGTTCCCATATGCAGTAAGTCGGCTGTCACCAGATCAGCGGCAGTGTCATCTTGCGGAACTGCCGGCCGCTCCTCCCGTCGATCCCTCCGGGCATGGACAAGCATGACGGCGAGTGCTGCCACTTCGCCAAGGACGGTTCCCATCATCGCTCCTGCGGCAGCCCACTGTAAGCCCATCGGCAGCAGCAGCGCGGCCAGCGTCAGTTGGGCGGCAATACGGAGAATCGTTTCCACGACTTGAGACTGCGCAGTCGGAATCATATTTTGCCTACCTTGGAAGTAGCCGCGATAAACGGATGAAATACCAATAATGAGCAGCATAGGTGTCATGACGAGAAATGCTTCGTATACCCTCGGGTCGGTCAGTACTCTTGTTGTAATCCACTTCGCACTAACGAGCATTGTTCCAGTCATGAGCAGCGCAAGGGTGATCGTGAGGCCCATCGCCGTCCGGAAAATTTGCCTGACCCTTTTGCTGTCTCCCTGTGACTCAGCCTCGGCGACCCATTTGGCGACTGCAACTGGAATGCCGCCTGTTATAAGTGTCAGCAGCACGCCGAGGAAAGGATAACAGAGCTGGTAAAGGCCGACTCCCTCCGCGCCAATAACACGAGGGAGCGCAATACGTGGGACGAAGCCGAGAATTCGATTGATGACTCCTGCCGCTAACAGAATCATCGCTCCTTTGATGAATGTTTGTTTCGTCATAGCAACCTTCCTTTTCCGCATCCGATATCGGCTCCGCCAGGCGCCGCAAGGGGCAGCACAGAGCACGTCCGTATAGCAGTTTATGCGGGAGTGGGTAGGGGGCATGTCTGTCTTTTTCAGTGGGAGACAACTCGGCAGGCAGGAATTAGCACCCCTGTGTCGAAGGAGTTGAGCAGAGCAACGGCTGGAAGTTACGAGCAGCGTAGGGAGGCGGCAGGCCGGATGACGGAGGTTTGGGATACAGTGGAATATGGGGCGGGCATAACGGAAGATGAGATTAGCATTGAACTGTTGTCCCTTTGTGAGAGCAAGGCGGAAGAGTTTCGGTGGATCGGTTATGAATCGGTCGTGGCGCAAGATATATGGGAATGTGTGAATTCGAAGTATAAGAAAAGCGGGGACCCGCTTTTGCATCGGCTTGTTAACGATATATTGTCGCTTAAGCCGCAGCAGCTGATGAACTATTTGACGATGAGCGCGTGGCAGGCACCTTGATGGCGAGGTCAATTAAAGAAAGGTACAGTTCCTCAATAAAGCTGAGGCGACTGTACCTTTTTCTGTAAATGGGTTATGCAACTGTACAAGAGAGCAGTCTAAGCTCCAGAAATTCGCGGCATCGGCATCGATTCTTTGCCAAGCTCGGCCCAAGCATATTTTAGAAGCAGCTCTGACTTGAGACTTGCTGCTGCCGGATCATCCCATAAGTTGTTCAACTCTTGAGGATCCTCTTGCAAATCGAAAATTTCACCATAAGTCTGGTTGTAATAAACCGTGATTTTATAGCGCGAGTCCACATAAGTCTTCTGGTGGATCGTCGTTGGTTCATGCCTGAACTCGCAAATGGCGTGATCTCTGGCGTGTCCGGACTCGCCTAGCCAAACTTTTTTCTGATCGACGCCGGTCATCGCATATGGAATTTTGATATCGCAGAACGACAAAAATGTCGGTGCCAGATCGACCAGAGATTGAATGGCTTCGCTCGTCTGACCTGCAGGAATATGGCCTGGGTAGCGGGCGATAAACGGAAGTTTGATCAAATCCTCGTAGTGGAAGCCGCCTTTAGCCTGCAAGCCATGCTGCCCGAAGAAATGACCATGATCCGTTGTGAACACAACAATGGTGTTGTCCGCAATTCCAAGCTCATCAAGCTTGTCTAAAATGCGGCCAATATATTTGTCCATCATGGTGACCATGCCATAATAAACGCCGACCAGCTTTTTCTTGTCATAATCCGTTAACTTTGGCTGATGGCCGTATTCATAGTAGTTATGCGAACGGTAACCATGAATGCCTTTACCGGTTTCGGCTAAATCAGAGAAGTCCGGTTTATCCTCTTGCGTCTTGGCAAAATGCGGCGGGTTCCTGTCATGCTCACCTGGAACCATCGTTGGAATCGTCAGCTGATCCGGGTCGTACATGGAGTCCCATGGCTCCGGAACTAAGTATTCGGGATGCGGATCGAAGAAGCTCGACCATAGGAAGAAGCTTTCGTCATTCGATTCATATTGCTCAAGCAAGGCGTTTGTGCGTTCTGCAATCCACGTATTGTAATGGAATTCCTCCGGGATCGGCCAGGTGTACATTTGGGTTCGGTCCATCGTGCCGGTAGGCGGCAGGAAGTAATCCCTCCAGTTATCACAGCCCTTTTCCTCCAGCCATAATGCGTAATGCTGCCCTACATGAGCTTCATTCACATGGTTTCTTGCCAGCTCTACATGATTGAAGCCGTAGAAGTTTTCTTTATAATTTTTCCAGAAGTCCAGATCCTGCAGGAAAGGGTAGGCTTCCAGGGAAGGAAACTCCTCGGTCGAGCCAAGTGGCTGAAAATGTGCTTTCCCCACCAATGCAGTCTGGTAACCAGCTGCTAAAAAGTCCTCCCCTACTGTATGGCGATCCTCCATCAGCTTAGTACCTAGTGTCCAAGCGCCATGCTGGCTCGGATACATGCCGGTAATGATCGACGCGCGGGTCGGCGTACAGGTCGGATTAGGGCAGTAAGCCCGATTGAACGTAGTCCCTTGGCGCACAAGCCGATCCAGATTAGGCGTATGAATCTCGCTATTAAAAGCGCCAATGGTATTCCAGTGCTGCTGATCGCTCGTAATCAAGAGAACATTAGGTTTTTTCATTTGTCCGCCTCCTTCATTCGATTATAAAAAAAGGGGTATTCGCGTGGAATGGCAAATTGTATGATGAATTTATCATTTTGTTAGATTCCTTAGAAATGCGAATGGAGCGAGGAATGATGCTGGAATATGATATTGAGTTTGCTGAGTTCCTCTATTATTCCCCTACAGAAATGGACATAGAGAGCCCTTTCTGGTTGTTGAGAGCAGGGCATAGCATCGCCAAGCCTGGCTACCGGGTCGGGCCGCGGAGAATTGAATGTTATAGTATTCATTTTGTCAGGGAAGGCAGGCTCGTTGTAGAGAGCGGCGGGAAGCGAACTGTGCTGCAGGCCGGGGATGTTTTTTGTATGTATCCGAACCGAACCTATGTGTATTACCGAGAAAATGATCGGGACAACTTACAGCTCGCATGGCTTAGATTTGATGGGCCGGGAATGGGGAGGTTGCTGACACACGCAGGTTTTAAGCCGGAGGCGCCATGCCGAAGGGGCAAATGGAACGCCGAGCTTCAGGGACTAATCGAGGCTATTTTTGCAGAGCTGAGGGCGGAAGGGCGAGATCAAATTGCAGCATGTCTGGAGCTCAAAAGCATGTTGTACCGATTTTTTTCGTATTTCATTCAACTTGGCGAAGCAACCGAGACGGACCAAACCGTGAAAAAAAGCTGGGTTGCTCATTCCATGGATTATATTAAACTGCATGCGACAGAAGGCATTACGGTGCAGCAGGTTGCAAATTTTGCGGGACTGAACCGTACTTATTTCTCCACTATATTTACGAAGTCTGCAGGAATTTCGCCAGCAGATTATATTGCCAATATAAAAATGAATAAAGCAAAGGAAATGCTGCTGACCACATCGGCTTCTGTCACGGAAATCGCCTATTCTCTCGGTTATCCGACGCTGTTTGCGTTCACGCGAGCTTTCAAGAACTACCATTCATTGTCACCTTCCGGCTACCGGAAGCAGAACAACTCTCAATAAAAAGAGTTTAAAGATACGACGCAATTTTCGTTTCATTTTGACTCCATTTTTACGCATCGCTATAATAGATATGATTGAGAACTTAAGGGGGAACATCAGGCATATGAAACGGATGCTCGCATTCCTGCTCATTGTCGTCGTAAGCTTAGGCGTCATTGGTGCAACAAGTCCCGCCCTATTTGAAAAATCAAGGCTAGGCCTAGATCTCAGGGGCGGTTTTGAGATTCTGTACCAGGCTACGCCATTGTACGAAGGCGGCAGTGTAACGAAGGAATCGTTGAATGAAACGGCCAAGAGCCTTGAGAAACGGGTGAACCAGAACGGCGCTTCGGAGCCGGAGGTTACTACGGAAGGGTCGGACCGGATCCGCATTCGTATTGCCGGCATGGCGGAAGACAAGGAAGCTGAGCTGCGCGAGACGCTCGTCAAGCCAGCTAATCTGACTTTCCGCAGTATGCGTGGCTGCGCCGATGATGCAGGCTACTGCAAAGTCGAGCTGACCGGCCAGGACTTCCAGGAGAATGGCGCTTCCGTTCAGCAGGATGGATTGAATCAGTTTGGTATCGCTATTAAGCTCAAGGATGCATCGAAGTTCGCTGAGGTTACTCGCGAGGTGGCCAAGCTGCCGGAAGGCAAAAATAATCTGGCCATCTATTTGGATGGTACGGAAATTTCGGCACCGCGTGTAAGCGGAGAAATCCCTAGCAGCGAAGCTTCCATTACGGGTACTTTCACCCGCGAAGAAGCGATGCAGCTGCGTGATACGATTAACCTCGGCGCTCTTCCGCTGAAGCTGGAGGTCAAGTATACCCAGTCTGTGGGCGCGACGCTGGGCAAGCAATCGCTCCAAGACACCATTTTTGCTGGTGTAATCGGCACGGTATTTATCGTCCTATTCATGCTTGTTTTCTATCGTATTCCTGGACTCGCGGCAAGCGTGTCGCTGATCATCTATACGTGGCTGCTGCTAGCGGCGCATATCGCGCTCGACGCGACGTTGACGCTGCCCGGCATCGCGGCATTCATCCTCGGTATCGGTATCGCTGTTGATGCGAATATCATTACTGCGGAGCGGATTAAGGAAGAGTTGCGTAACGGCAAGAGCCTGCAGAGCGCGTTCCGCGCTGGCTCCAAAACGTCGCTGCGGACGATTATCGACTCCCACGTCACGACGATTATTGCATCGCTCGTATTGTTCTTTATCGGGGTTGGCTCGGTTAAGGGCTTCGCAATTACGCTGTTGCTCAGCGTATTGATCAGCCTTATATCCAATGTGTTGGTTTCCCGATACTTGCTCTGGCTTATGATCAAGAGCGGCTTGTTCGTCAAACCGGGCTATTATGGCGTAAAGGAGAGTGAGATTCGTGCACTCTAAGGAATCCCGGATTGACTTTGTCCGTTACAGCAAGTATTTTTATATTTTTGCTATCGTTGTCACGCTTGCAGGTATTATCTCACTGGCGACGCTCGGCCTCAATTATGGCGTAGACTTTAAGTCAGGCTCCAGCGTTGATGTGCAATCGACCAAAAATTTGGAGAGCCAGCGCGCTCAGATTGAGACGTTCCTCACCGAAGGCGAATACGGCAAGCATAATCCGCCGACTTTTGGCCAGGATCGGATGACGATCCGCTTTGATGAGGTACTTTCCCAAACGCAAGAAAATAAGCTTAAAACCGATCTTAAAGCGAAGTTCGATCCGGCTTCGTCTGTTGAGGTAAATACCGTTGACGTTGAAATTGCTCGTGAGATGCAATGGAATGCTTTGAAGGCGATGATTGTTGCCAGCGTTGCGATTGTCATTTACATGGCAATCCGTTTTGAATGGCGCTTTGGCTTCGCGGCTGTTGTCTCGCTCGTTCATGACGCCTTCCTTGTCATCAGCATTTTCTCGGTGTTTCGACTGGAGGTCAACTTGCCCTTCATCGTCGCCGTTCTGACCATCATTGGTTATTCGATCAACGATACGATTGTTATATTTGACCGAATTCGCGAAAATCTGCGTTTTGCCAAGGTTAAGTCCGACGATGACCTGCGTAAGCTGGTCAATGACAGCGTATGGCAGACGATGACCCGCTCGATCAACACAGCAATTACCGTGTTGTTCGCCGCCGCGGCGCTTTATGTCTTCGGTAGTGAGTCGATTCGTCTGTTCTCGCTCGCCATGCTGATCGGCCTGGTTTGCGGAGCGTATTCCTCCATCTTCATCGCAAGCCCGCTGTGGCTGCTCTTGAAGAAGAAGTCTAAGCAGAAGCAGCTGCCTACGGGCAACCCAACTGCTTCTTAGTCAGGAGGCGGCCAAATGGCTATTAACCGGCAGCCCGCTGCTGTCGCTGGCATGAGGGAGCCGCTTATCCATGTGGGGCTCGCGCTAGTCAAAGGAGCATCAGGTGCATGGCTCGGAAGCACGGCAGTGCTTTCCGATGCGTTCCGGTCCGCTGGAGACGCATGCGGCAGTTATCTGTCCCATAGCGAGACCGCAGCGCGGCGGCCTCGTCGCTTCAAGCTTGGGGGCGGAGAGCATGCTCCAGCTTATCTATTCTCCATTCTGCTCATGCTCATCGGTTTGGAAGTTGTGATGCTTGCGGTCCAGAATATGCTGTCATCACTAGATGAGTATCCGAGATGGCCGGCTGCATTTGCCGTGCCGATCTGCCTCGCGCTGAGACTGTGGCTCCTACGCGGAGCAGTACCTGCAACGGAGTGGCTGTCTTCGCTAATTGCAGCGGCCGGAGCTGGTGCGGCATGGGCGGGCGGCGAACGCGGCATTGAGTGGATGCTTTATATGGATCCGCTGGCTTCCGCGTTCATCGGCATCATCATCGTCTGCAAAGGTTACGGACTAATTATGCAGACTGGCAAGCAGAGGAGCGAGACTCGCGAGGTTGACGGCGAGCTGGCGGGAGATTTGATGGAGCTCATCCAGCGCGTTGATGGCGTTGTGACTGTAGAGGCTGCACATCCATCGAATAGCGGTGGTAAGCTGACAGCTGATATCGTCATTAGCGTCAATCCACGCATCTCTGTGCTGGAAGGCGCCGAAATCGCGCGACGCGTGAAGCTGTTGGTCCAGAAACGTTTCCTGCAGATCGTTGAAGTCAAAATTTGCGTAGAGCCTTACAATCCAGGCTATCCATACAAGTCCAATCATGATCCCAACCAGGATCATATTCCGACATTGTTACAATAATCAGGTAAGTTGACGCTGCCGCCCTAAGCGGCAGCGTTTGTTGCGGAAGGAAGGTGATAGCTCTTGATACCGTCCAGAACCCGGTGGAGCATAGAGGCGCTGGACACGAACGGAGAGGAAATGGCGGCGACGTTATCTGCTGAGCTCGGCCTATCCTCGCTGGCTGCTCGGCTGCTCGTGCTGCGGGGACAGAGTACGCCCCAGATGGCGACTCGATTCCTGAGCGCAGGAGTTGAGGGGCTGCACGATCCTTACCTAATGCTCGGCATGGAAGCGGCAGTTAAGCGCATTAGGCTTGCGGTGGAGCATGATGAGAAGGTACTCGTGTACGGCGATTATGACGCTGACGGTGTTTCTTCAACCTCGCTGATGCTTTATTTGTTCCGCGAGCTAGGCTTGCGGCATGATTATTACATTCCGCATCGTATGAAGGAAGGCTACGGAATGAATATCGCTGCAGTGGAGCAGGCGGCGGCTGATGGTTTCTCGTTGATCGTGACGGTAGACAACGGCATCAGCGCTGTGGAACAGGTCGCCCATGCCAGGTCGCTTGGTCTGTCCGTCGTTGTGACGGATCATCATGAGCCGCCTGATATTTTGCCGGAAGCAGATGCTATCGTGAATCCCAAGCAGCGGGGCTGTCCATATCCGTTCAAAGGGTTGGCTGGTGCAGGAGTTGCCTTCAAGCTCGCTCAAGCATTGCTTGGGCGGACGCCGCTGGAATGGAGCGACATCGCAGCGCTCGGCACAATAGCGGATCTCATGCCGCTGACGGACGAGAATCGAATTCTCGTGCGTTGCGGTCTGCAAACGATGCAGCGTGCAACGCGTCCTGGTTTCCAAGCGCTTGCTGAGGTGAGCGGGACGGCAATCGAAACGGTAAGCGCCTCTGATATCGGTTTCCAAATGGGACCGAGAATTAATGCGGCGGGCCGCTTGGAGCATGCCGGTACCGCTGTGCAGCTTTTGATTTCAGAGGATGTCATGGAAGCGGCTCGGTTAGCTACTGGGCTCGATCAGCTTAACATCCAGCGCCGTGCGGTTGTAGAAGAGATTACGAAGGCAGCCGAAGCGGCCTGGGAGGAACGCTGCCGTCGCGCAGATGCGGCAGGAGAGCCGCATCCAGGCGTTATCGTCCTGGCGGGCGCTGGGTGGAACCCTGGTGTCATCGGAATTGTAGCTTCCAAGCTGCTGGAACGGCATTATCGCCCAGCCGTTCTACTTGGGCTGGATGAGAGCACGGGACTTTGTAAAGGTTCCGCCCGCTCAATCCCCGGTTTTGACCTATATGAAGCTCTGCGAACATGCAGCCATCTGATGGAGCATTATGGCGGACACGCGGCTGCGGCTGGTATGACGCTGAAACAGGAACATCTGGAAGCATTGGAGCAGGGGTTATGTGTAGAAGCGGCGCGCCAGCTGAAGCCGGAAGACTACATAGCGGTCAGCAAAATTGATCTGGTATGCAGTCCTGCGGAAGCAACGTTGCAGACGATTCAAGAGCTGTCACGGCTGGAGCCGTTCGGCAGCGGCAATCCGGTGCCGAAGGTTCTGGTGCAAGCCTCGCAACTGGCGGAGCTCAGGACAATAGGCAAAGGAAACACGCATCTGAAGCTGACTCTTGGAGGCAGGGGCGACTCGTCTTCGCTGGATGCAATCGGCTTCGGACTTGGCGAGCTGGCTGAGGGGCTCTCTGGCAGCGGCTCGGCTGATGTCGTCGGCGAGCTTAGCGTTAATGAGTGGAACGGCAAGCGGAGGGCGCAGCTGATGATTCGCGATTTGCGTGTTAGCGAACCTAGGGTATACGATATGCGTGGTAATAGAGATCCTATTGCTATGCTGCTTCGTTTACAGGAGCGTCTTTTGAAAGAAGGTTCATCAGTCGCGGTCATTGGTTCGGAGCGAGCGCTACCGCCACAGCTTCATCAGGAAACGGCAGCTGCAGCATCGAGCGGAATGAAGGGCTCAGTCATTCAAGTTTATCATCCTGCTCATTTGCCTGCGGACGGTTTCCGCTGCCGCGAGCTGGTGCTGTTGGAGCATCCGGCTTCATGGACGGACTTGCAGCATTCCATCGAACAATCGCCGGAGATCGCCGCTCTGCACTTGCTGTTCAGCCGGAATCGCTTCGGCGAACAGATAGATTGGACAGAGAGAAAGCGCATGGCTGAGCTGTACGGTTGGCTCAAGCGACTTAGCCCTCTCCCAGGCACAAGTACTGAGGCTGCAAAACGGCTCTCCGCGCAAGCGGGCTGTCCACTGGAAGCGGCGCTGCTTGCTCTGAATGTTTTTGCAGAGCTGGATTTCATCCGATTGGATGCAGAAGGCTGGATTGTGAACAGCACCCCCGCCAAGCGGGACTTGTTCGAATCAGCTTCCTACAAGAGGGCGATTCAAGAGCAAGAACTGGCTGCTTTACTTCACGGTGAGAGCGATCCGATCCGTCACTGGTTAGGCCAATTGCCTGGACGACAGCATGTTATAGCTTAATTAAAGAAGGACCAAAGGAGATTATTAATCATGAACTACAAAGACTATATTCGCGTTATCGAGGATTTTCCTCAACCAGGTATTCGTTTCAAGGACATCACAACTTTGCTTGGCAACGGTGAAGTATACCGTTCGGCCATTGAAGATATGAAAGTGGCATTGAAGGACAAAGGAATCGATCTCATCGCTGGACCTGAAGCTCGCGGCTTCGTCATCGGCGCACCGCTGGCCCTTGCGCTCGGAGTTGGCTTCGTGCCGATCCGCAAAAGCGGCAAGCTGCCTGGGGAAACCGTAGAAGCATCTTATGATCTGGAATACGGCAAAGACAAATTGGCCGTCCACAAGGATGCAATCAAACCAGGACAACGCGTACTCATCGCTGATGACCTGTTGGCAACCGGTGGCACGATCGCCACAACGATGAACCTGATCCGCCAGTTAGGCGGAGAAGTAGTTGGCGCGTCCTTCCTGATCGAGCTATCGTACCTGAACGGCCATGAAAAGCTGGATGGAATCGACGTTTTCTCGCTCATTAAATATTAATTATTTCTCAGGAAATAATGGAAGACAGGCTCGGGCGTTTCGTCCGACCTGTCTTTTTTTGTACGTTTAATTAAGCATTGCAAACAAGATTATCGCTGGTTGGTTCAATAATTTGAAAAGGCGCTGATTGCTATCTTAAGGTCTTCTCCCCTCGTACTGATTCCCGTCTTCAATAATTGCCGGCAATCTCGTGTTTCCCCTCCGTGCATTATAGTTAACTGGCTCCATCAACATTACCACTCAATATTGATCTTATCTGCACTTGAAATTGATTTCTCTATTCTAAGATAAGGGTATCTTAGAAAAAGGGAGTTTTAGTTTATGAAAAAGGTACAACGATGGGTGAGTATTTTTCTGTCAGCAGCGATACTATCAGCCCTCGTCGCCTGTAATGCGGCCGGCGACGAGAAGGGTAAGTCTCAGCTTGCTAAGACGGGGACATCTGCTGGCAGCGTTCAGGAATTGTTCGGCAGCAGCTTATTCGTAGGCGACTCTATTATCGGAGGACTGACGAACGATGATCTGCTGCCTGAAGCGAACGTTATGGGGGGGTTGGGCGCAACGGTTCAATCTGCGCTGGACAACGTCGAAGAGATCGCGAGCCGCAAGCCGTCGCATTTGTTCCTGTCCATGGGACAGAACAATCTGGGGGAACCGACGGAGAAAGCGAAGGAGAAAGCGAAGGATACGTTCGTACAGCAATACACTCGATTGATCGATCGTATCAGAGAACTAATGCCGGCGGCGCGCGTCTACGTGCTGTCGATTACGCCGGTAGATACCGAATTGCCATTCAGTGTGAGCATGAACGGGCAGATTGAAACATTTAACGCGGCCCTGCAGAAGCTGATGAAGGAAAAGAGAGTAGACTACATTGACCTTGCCCCCATTTTTCAGCAGCATAAGATTCAATACGATGAAGACGGCTCTCATTTCAAGAACGCATTTTATCCGCTTCTGCTGGGCTATTTGAAGGAGCAAACGGATCTGGCCCGTCAACCGCGCGGTCCGGCACTCACCGACCCGAACGAAGCCTATAAAGCAGCGTTTAAACATAGTGTTTTCCTGGGGGATTCAATTTTGGGGGCGTTGTCCTATCTGAACAAACTGGACCCGGAGAATGTTATCGCCCCGAACGGTGCGACGCTTGATTTAGCCCTACTAAACGTCGAGAAGCTCGTCAATCAGGCGCCGGAACATGTCTTCATTATGTTGGGCAGCAATGACATTCGGTTGTCGGACAAACAGGAATTTCTCGAGCGCTATCACCAGTTGATCGGCGCCATCCGGAACAAGCTGCCGAAGGCCAAGCTTCGCATCCTGTCGATCCCGCCAGTCACCGACGAAGCTCTGAAGCAAGAGCCTCGTTATGTGAACATTACGGACTTCAACCAAGCGCTTGAACAGCTGGCTGAGGAAGTCAAAGTCGATTACGTGGACCTGGCACCCCTCTTCGCCGCCAAAAAAATTCATTACGCGGACAATGGCGTTCACTTTAAGCCGCTTTTCTATCCATTGCTCCTGGACTACTTGAAGGAGTTCGTAAAGTAGGGAATGATCGGTTAGCTGGCAAGCGTTAGCGGAAGTTGACGGACGCTGCACAATGGAGGCATAATAGGAGTTAAACCTAATTTTCGTAGGTACTGGGACACGGCTGGAGTCGAATCCTGACACTCAAGGATGGAAAGGAAGTTTCATGGGCATAGACCAACTACTCGCTAAGGCGTCGACTTATATGAAGGATCAGGATCTGGCCAGAATCCGAGAGGCCTACGAGTTTGCAGACCAGGCCCATCACGGCCAGGTACGCAAGTCCGGGGAGCCCTACATCCTCCATCCAGTGGCCGTGGCTGAGATTCTTGTAAACATGCAGATGGATGTGACCTCGATCATTGCAGCGCTGCTGCATGATGTCGTTGAGGACACAACCGTTGAGGTCGAGCAGGTACGAGCTCGCTTTGGCGATACCTGCGCCATGCTGGTCGATGGCCTGACCAAGCTGGAGAAGATCAAGTTCCGCTCCAAAGAGGAGCATCAAAACGAGAATTACCGCAAAATGTTCGTCGCGATGGCACAAGACATCCGAGTTATTTTAATTAAGCTTGCCGACAGGCTGCACAATATGCGCACGCTCAAGTTCCAGTCGGAGGAAGCGCAGCGACGCATCGCTTATGAGACGCTGGAGATTTTCTGTCCAATTGCGCATCGGCTAGGCATTTCCGCCATCAAGTGGGAGATGGAAGACGTCGCCCTGCGTTATCTCAATCCGCAGCAATACTATCGAATCGCCAACCTGATGAAGAAAAAACGCGCCGAGCGTGAGGACTTCATTTCGCAGGTTATTGGGCGAATCACTGAGAAGATTGAGGAAATGGGCATTGAGGGCGATATTTCCGGCAGGCCCAAGCATATTTATAGCATCTATCGCAAGATGACGATGCGCAACAAACAGTTCAATGAAATTTATGATCTGATGGCTATCCGCATCATCGTGGACAATATCAAGGACTGTTATGCCACTCTTGGCATCATCCACACGTTGTGGAAGCCGATGCCTGGTCGTTTCAAAGACTACGTGGCTATGCCTAAGGCTAACATGTATCAGTCGCTGCATACGACGGTTGTTGGACCGAACGGGGAGCCGACCGAGGTGCAGATCCGCACTTGGGACATGCATCGGACGAGTGAATACGGCGTTGCCGCGCACTGGGCTTACAAAGAAGGTACCGTCCCGACAGGTAATATCGAAGACAAGATGAGTTGGTTCCGCGAAATTCTGGAGCTTCAGAACGAGGCGGAGGACGCCTCGGAATTCATGGAATCGCTCAAGATGGACTTTTTCTCCGATCTTGTTTTTGTGTTTACGCCGAAGGGAGAGGTCATCGAGTTGCCAGCCGGCTCCGTGCCGCTCGACTTTGCCTATCGGATTCATACGGAAGTTGGCAACCGCACGATTGGAGCCAAGGTCAATGGACGTATCGTACCGCTTGATCATAAGCTGAAAACTGGCGATATCGTCGAGATTCTTACTTCCAAGCATTCTTATGGACCGAGTCAAGACTGGGTGAAAATCACCAAGTCCTCTCATGCGCGCACCAAGATCAAGCAATGGTTCAAAAAAGAGCGCCGCGAGGAAAATGTCATCAAAGGTCGGGAAGCGCTGGAGCGCGAGCTGAAACGTCTCGGACTGGAGCCTTCGGCCTGGATGACAGAGGACAAGCTGATGGAAGCCGCCGGCAAGTTTACCTTCCACGATCCAGAGGATATGATGTCTGCCATCGGCTTTGGCGGCATTACCGCTGCTCAGATTTGCACCAAGCTGACAGAGAAAATGCGCCGAGAAGCCGAGGCTGCGCAGCAGATCGAGCTGACTAGCGAGCCAGTGGAGGTTAAATCTCCGGGAACTCGCAAAAAAGCGGCCACTGGCGGAGTTACCGTCAAGGGAATCGACAACTTGCTGGTGCGTTTTGCCCGCTGTTGCAATCCGGTTCCGGGTGACGACATCGTCGGCTACATCACGCGTGGGCGCGGCATCAGCGTCCATCGCCGGGATTGCACAAACATTCCTTATGAAGGCGATGTAGAGGATACGGAACGCGTAATCGAGGTTGAGTGGGAGGAGCTTGCGGAATCCAACTACAGCGTTGATATCGAGATTACCGGTTACGATCATCGCGGCCTGCTTAACGAGGTGCTTCAGGCGGTATCGGAGTCCAAAACGAACATTTCCGCTGTGACGGGACGTACTGGACGCAACAAGATGGTCATCATCCACATGACGATTCTCATCCGCAATATTGAGCATCTGCAGTCGGTGGTCGATAAGATCAAGCGCGTAAAGGATATTTATTCGGTACAGCGCATCATGCAGTAGGAAGGGGAAGAGGTAGTGAAGGTGGTTGTACAGCGCTGTTCCTCGGCAGAGGTAACGGTAGAGGGGATCTCGACAGGGCGTATCGGGCGTGGGCTTATGCTGCTCGTGGGCTTGACCCATGAGGACGAAGAGGCGGATATTCGCTGGATGGCCGATAAGATCGCGAATTTGCGTATTTTTGAGGATGAATCCCGTAAAATGAATCTGTCGGTGCGCGATGCAGAAGGTGAAATTCTGTCGGTGTCACAGTTCACGCTGTACGGTGATGCCCGCAAGGGGCGTCGTCCTAACTTCATGGCCGCTGCCCGCCCTGAGCAGGCGGAGCCAATGTACGAGGCGTTCAACGACGCTCTGCGATCATCTGGACTCAAGGTGGAGACCGGGCGTTTCGGAGCGATGATGGATGTATCTCTCGTTAATGACGGACCGGTCACCCTTATTCTCGACAGCAGAGCTTAAATCGCAAGCAACTGCGCTAGGCGGATTAAGTTCGGCCCAGCGTGGCAACACTACTTATCGATATGAATTTGCGGCGACCGCCGTCATGAGCGAATAGCTGAATTCTCGAAAGGAAGTGTAGGTCATGCGAATGGGACGCAAGGAGTCAAAGCTAAGCGGGGCTTCCAGCAGACTGCTTCTGGCGGATCGGCGCGAGGCGCTGCTGCTGGACGATCTCGAAGAGGATCTGGAGTTTGCGGAGGACTGGGCATGCTCCGGGCCGATGTTACGCAAGGAACGCGGCGAGAATGAGGGCGAATAACTTTGTCATCTAACTGTAATCCCAGCGGAATGCTCCCTTAACATAATGGGGATATACTTGTACATGACCCCCTTTTTAATAGGAACACCTTGATGCCCGGACGCTGTCCGGGCTACTTTTTTTGAATGGCCGCGGCCAGTTCCTTGACTTGCATCCTTTAGCGCGGTAGAATGATGAGAATTCACACATATGGTTTTGATGATGGGAACAAGTACTTCAGCGTACATACTCAGAGAGAGACGCCGTTTTGGCTGCAAGCGTCTTTATGGTGACTGGAGGAATGACATCCCGGAGAACATTCGGCGAACCGACTGCAGTAGCCGCATGCGCATGGCGGGCGTTAACCGCATTGAAGCGGATCAGCGAGGGGATTCTTCCTCCGTTATCCGGAATCAGGGTGGCACCACGGGAGATACAGCTCTCGTCCCTGGCGATTTCTTATCGCCGGCGACGGGAGCTTTTTGCGTCTCGGCGAACTGATTTTAGCATTGAAGGAACGATGAATAGACAAGGAGGGACGTTATGGGATTCCAAAAAATGCCGGGCACACAGGATCTGCTACCCGGTTCAGTAGAACGTTGGCAATTCGTAGAAGGCAAGGCGAGAGAAATTTGTCGCCGCTTTAATTTTCGCGAGATCCGCACGCCGATCTTTGAATCGACGGATCTGTTCCGTCGCGGTGTCGGCGAGACGACGGATATTGTAGAGAAGGAGATGTACACCTTCGAGGATCGTGGCGGGCGTAGCCTGACACTTCGTCCTGAAGGCACTGCGGGCGTTGTGCGCGCCTACGTGGAGAATAAGCTGTACGGCGAGCCGGATCTGACCAAGCTGTATTACATTGGTTCGATGTACCGCTATGAGCGGCAGCAAGCCGGTCGTTACAGACAATTTCACCAATTCGGCGTAGAGGCGCTAGGCTCGGCTGAGCCGGCCTTGGACGCGGAAGTCATTGCACTTGGTTATACGTTTTACACGGAAGTTGGACTAAGAGGCGTAAGAGTGGAGATCAACTCCGTCGGCACGCCGGCCGTAAGGGCCGCATTCCGAGCGAAGTTGCTGGAATTCTTGGAGCCGAAGCGTTCGATTTTATGCAAAGACTGCCAATCGCGGATGGATCGCAACCCGCTACGCGTGCTGGACTGCAAGGTGGACCAGAAGCATTTTGAGGGCGCACCGTCCATTCTGGACAGCCTTGACGAAGAGTGCACCGTACACTTCGAAAAGGTGAAGGCTTACTTAACGGATATGAATATTCCGTATGAGATCAATTCCCGTCTTGTGCGCGGACTGGATTATTATACGCACACTGCTTTTGAATTCAAAGCAGAAGGGATTGGCGCCATCGATACGATCGGTGGAGGCGGCCGCTACAATGGCCTTGTCGGCGAAATTGGCGGCCCAGACCAACCTGGGGTCGGTTTTGGCCTCGGCATTGAGCGGACTGTAATGATTCTTGAGCATCAGCAGGGAGCAGAATCAGTGGCGCAGCCACTTGATGTGTACCTCGTTGCACTCGGTGAGGCGGCGGAGGTGGAAGTATCCCGCCAGCTGAATGTGTTGCGGATGGCGGGTTTGTCCGCTGACCGCGACTACCAGGGCCGCAAAATGAAAGCGCAGATGAAGTCCGCGGATCGTTTTGCCGCTCGTTTTACGGGCATTTTAGGCGATGACGAGCTGGCTTTGGGACAGATTGCGCTGAAGCGCATGGACACTGGCGAGCAGCGTATGGTTCCGCTAGCGGAACTGGCTGCGGCGATTAAAGGCGAATAGTTTAATATCGATAAGGAGTGGGAATGTATGAGTGAAATTATCCATTGCGGACGCCTGAGTAAGGCGGACGTTGGCAAGACAGTTGAACTGAAGGGCTGGGTACAGCGTCGTCGCGACCTTGGAGGCGTGCTGTTCATTGATCTGCGCGACCGTACGGGCATTGTACAAATCGTGTTTAACCCGGACTTCTCCGGCGATGCGCTTGCTATTGCTGACCGCGCTCGCAGCGAGTTCGTGCTTGCCGTCAAAGGCAAAGTGGTTGAGCGTGACGCAGAAACCCGCAACCCGAATTTAGCGACTGGCGAAATTGAAGTTCGTATCACCGAGATCGAAGTGTTGAATGCGGCCAAAACACCTCCTTTTCCAATTGAGGATGGCATCGAAGTGGACGAGTCGCTCCGCCTCAAATACCGTTATCTCGACCTGCGTCGTCCTGAAATGCAGCGTACGCTTTTGCTTCGCTCCAAAGCGGCGAAAATTTTCCGCGACTTCCTTGATGGGGAGCAATTCGTTGAGGTGGAAACACCGATTCTGACGAAAAGCACGCCAGAAGGCGCACGCGATTACCTCGTGCCAAGCCGTGTCCATCCGGAGGAGTTTTTCGCGCTTCCACAGTCGCCGCAAATTTTCAAGCAGCTGCTTATGGTCGGTGGCATCGAGCGTTACTACCAGATCGCTCGCTGTTTCCGCGACGAAGATCTGCGTGCTGATCGCCAGCCGGAATTCACCCAAGTCGACATCGAAACTTCGTTCCTCGACCAAGATCAACTGCTCGAAATGATGGAGCGCCTTACTGCGCGTCTGTTCAAAGAAACGGTTGGCGCAGACATCCCGGCTCCGTTCCAACGCATCACCTACGCCGATGCGATCGACAAGTACGGCTCTGACAAGCCGGATCTGCGTTTTGGTCTGGAGATCGAGGATATTACCGACATCGTGAAGGACAGCGATGCTAAAGTATTCGCTAGCGTAGCTGCTTCCGGCGGCGTTGTGCGTGCATTGAATGCCAAAGGCTGCGCAACTTGGAGCCGCAAAGAATTGGATGATCTGCAGCCGTTTGCGGCGCGTTATGGAGGCAAAGGTCTGGCTTGGATTACGGTGAAGGACGGCGAATGGCGCGGCCCGATCGTTAAGTTCCTGAAGCCTGAGGAAATTCAGGCGCTGACCGAACGCCTCGGCGTTGAAGAAGGCGACTTGCTTACTTTCTCTGCAGACAAGAAAAAGGTCGTTGCAGACGTGCTTGGCAACCTGCGTTTGAAAGTCGGCCGCCAGCTCGGATTGATCGACGATTCTGCGTTCAAGTTTGCTTGGGTTGTTGACTTCCCGCTGCTCGGCTGGGATGAAGACGCGAAGCGCTATGTAGCGGAGCATCATCCGTTCACTCGTCCAAAGGATGAGGACCTGCATTTGTTCGAGACCGATCCAGGCGCGATCCGCGCTCAGGCATACGATCTCGTATTGAACGGCTACGAGGTTGGCGGCGGCTCCATGCGGATTTACAAGCGTGATGTCCAGGAGCAAATGTTCCAGGCGCTCGGTTTCTCCATGGAGGAAGCGCATGAGAAGTTCGGCTTCCTGCTCGACGCCTTCGACTACGGCACGCCTCCGCATGGCGGCATCGCCTTCGGCTTCGACCGTCTTGTCATGCTGCTGACCGGTCGCACGAACTTGCGCGAAACGATCGCCTTCCCGAAAACGGCAAGCGCAACCGACTTGCTCAGCGACGCTCCATCCCGCGTCGACCTCGCTCAGCTGCAGCAGCTGCATATCCGCACCGTGCCAAAGCCAGGCACCAAGCCGGCCCAGCTACAAGGCGGCCAGCCTGCTGAAGCTGCTGCCGGAGCTCCTGCGCAGGGCTAAGCAGCTCTGTTGGTTACAGCGCTTTAGGCGCTGTAAGGTCCGCGTGGCCGAGAACGTGCTCGCTCAAGTAGCAAAAGCTACTTGCTTCGAGTAGCGTGGCCGAGAACGAGCACACTCAAGTAGTCGAAGCTACTTGCTTCGACCTCGCGGTCGCGAACGAGCGCATTCAAGTAGTCGAAGCTACTTGCTTCGACCTCGTTGTCGCGAACGAGCGCACTCAAGTAGTCGAAGCTACTTGCTTCGACCTCGTTGTCGCGAACGAGCGCACTCAAGTAGCAAAAGTTACTTGCTTCGCCCACGTGGCCGGCGAACGAGCACACTCAAGTAGTCGAAGCTACTTGCTACGACCTCGTTGTCGCCAACGGGCGTACTCAAGTAGCAAAAGCTACTTGCTTCGACCTCGCGGTCGCGAACGAGCGCACTCAAGTAGTCGAAGCTACTTGCTTCGACCTCGTTGTCGCCAACGGGCGTACTCAAGTAGCAAAAGCTACTTGCTTCGACCTCGCGGTCGCGAACGAGCGCACTCAAGTAGTCGAAGCTACTTGCTTCGACCTCGTTGTCGCCAACGAGCGCACTCAAGTAGCAAAAGTTACTTGCTTCGCCCACGTGGCCGGCGAACGAGCGCATTCAAGTAGTCGAAGCTACTTGCTTCGACCTCGCGGCCGTGAACGAGCGCATTGTGCTTTAATTGTGCCAATTGTTTAAGCAGCTCTATAAGCTTGCTCCGAGCCGCACCGATTCCGGTGCGGCTTTGAATTGACAGCAATCGCGGTTTGATCGCGATAACGGGTATGTATTTTAAGAAGGAGGCGTAATTCATGTTGAATCAATTTTCGCGCACTGAGCTCGCTTTTGGGCCAGAGGGCATCGAGGCCATGAAGCGCAGTACGGTTGCCGTGCTAGGTATCGGGGGAGTCGGCTCTATCGCAGCGGAAGCGCTGGCGCGCACTGGCGTAGGCCGGATTATTCTGATCGACAAGGATGTCGTGGATATTACGAACATTAATCGTCAGATCCATGCACTGACAACGACGGTCGGCCAGCCCAAGGCCGATCTGATGCGCGACCGCATCAAGCTGATTAACCCGGAATGCGATGTTATTAGCCTGCGCATGTTTTATACCGAGGAAACTTATGAGCAGCTGTTCGAGTACCCGCTTGATTATGTGTTGGACGCCTCGGACACAATCTCCTACAAAGTACATGTAATCAAGCAATGCCTGGAGCGGAATATTCCGATTATTTCCAGCATGGGTGCAGCCAACAAGATTGATCCGACCAAATTCACTGTAACGGATATTTCCAAAACGCATACTGATCCGGTAGCCCGGGTTGTCCGTCAAAAGCTGCGCCGCGAAGGCGTACGCAAGGGCGTTAAAGTTGTTTTCTCCTCAGAGGAGCCGAAAAAACCGCGTGTGGATGTCACCCAGCGCATCGTGCCGGAAAATGCTCCTGAGATTCGCAAGGCGCAGCAGCCTCCTGCGAGCAATGCATTCGTGCCGCCTGTTGCTGGCCTGATTATGGTCGGTGTAGCCGTACAGGATCTGCTGAAAAAGAACGGCATCGAGATTTAGGTTTGTAGGATATTTTAGGCTTCCGCATTTCTTTCGACTTATTTTGTGAAATAAGCTTTTTTTAGATCTAACGCAACTAACACTTTATTAGCCCAAAAGACGTCATCTGGATCTTTTAGGGTAGAATAAAGTCGTCAAGTTGCGTTAGATTTTTTCGTGTTCCTATTGTGGCTAAATAGGTCGTCCCCTTAGTTAGGTCGGACTCTGAAAGAGCATCTTCTAAACGAGTCCAATTAGCATTGTTGAAAGCCGCCGTAAGCAGCTGTATTTCAAAAAAGCATGGACAAAGGATTTCATTAAGTCAGGTCTATGTCACGTTAAAGCGACACGCACCAATCTTGCGTTATATATATTGACATAATATCTCGAAAGAAGTAACATCGTTCTAATTAACTTCAGGATGGTGATCGTTCATGATTAGCCTTATGCACCGTTTGCCCAAGATCGAGCTCCATTGCCATCTGGATGGAAGTGTCAGGCCAGCAACAGCAGCGGAAATTGCCGAGGAGGAAGGAATCGAGCTGAACTGTACCGATTTGCGGGAGCTGACCGAGCGGATGACAGTCCCGCCGTCCTGTACGAGCCTTGTGGAATATCTTCAACGCTTCGAGCTGCCGTTGCAACTGATGCAAACCCGTAAAGCACTAACTCGAATCGCCTACGAGGCGGCAGAAGATGCTGCTTTGGACAATGTCCGTTACATGGAAATGCGTTTCGCTCCCCAATTGCACACACGTGGAGGATTGACGATAGACGAGATTATTGGAGCCGTCTCAGAAGGGCTGTCTGCAGCGGAGGCAAAGTACGGTCATTGTGTACGTATGATTCTAATCTGCATGCGTCATCACGGACAGCTGGACAACGAAGCAGTTATACGGGCTGCCAGCCGCAACAAGGAGTTGGGGGTTGTCGGAGTCGATCTTGCGGGGGACGAGGCAGGATATCCAAATGAGCTGCATACGGAAGTGTTTCAACTGGCGGACAGGCTTGGCTTGCCGATAACAATTCACGCTGGAGAAGCTGCTGGTGCATGCAGCATCCAGAGCGCGGTGGAGGAGCTGAAAGCCAGACGCATCGGCCACGGCGTGCGGCTGCGCGAGGATGCAGAGTTGACGCAGCTAATTCGAAAGCGGCGCATTCCGCTAGAGCTTTGCGTCATCAGCAACGTTCAGACGAAGGCGGTGTCATCGATGGAACTTCATCCTATCCGCGACTACCTTGACCAAGGTCTGCTTGTGACGGTCAACACCGACAATCCGACCGTTTCAGGAACGAATTTGACCCGTGAGTATGAGAATCTCACAAGGCATTTTCGTTTTTCAGACAAAGAGATCCGCAGGGTGGCGCAGACCGCGATTGAAGCCGCGTTCGTCGATGAGGAGCACAAGGAGCAGTTGCGGGAACGCTTTGAACGTGAGTGGCAGGAGCTTGGGGTGCTGGCTGTCGAGGGCTGATTGTTTCCCTAGCCACGCTGTTTCTCCGGAGAACGTGCGCCAGAAACCTCTCACCACACACATCAAAAAGGAGCAAGCCATGAGGCTTGCTCCCTTTTGTTATAGCCAATAATCTGAATAAAAAGAGTCCATATTACGAGTCGACCCAGCGAACCATCCCGTAGCCCAGATTAACTCGCCAGGCTTACCAACGTGCCTTAGACCGGCTTTTTGAACCAGCCCATCGGCTTTCCTATTGGCAGGAAAGTATAACCTAAATGGTTGTTGAGAACATTGGCGCCCATACCATAGAACGATACGAGAGCAATGAACAGTTCGGACCAGGCAGCCAGTCCGTGGGTAAAGCTTTCAGCAATACCGAAGGCGCTGAGCGCCAGGCCGAGGAAAAGAAAGTCGATCAACACGAAAATCAGGAACAACGTTTTGTTTGTTTCAGCAGCCCCGATTGTCATGAATAGGGTGAAAATCAAATAACCAGCAAAGGCAACGCCAAGCTGATTGCCGTCAGCTGTGCTTGCAAGCACTGGGCCAAAAACGCCCAGCTTGATGAGCCAGGAGCTGGCGACACCGAGCCAGAACAGGCCGTAAGCGGCAAACGCGGTTGTACCAAAGTGGTTGCCGCGTTTTGCATCTTCCACGGCAGCGAATAGCTGAGCTATCGCTCCTAGAAATACAGCCCACGGAATGACGAGTGCATAGCCGTCTGTCCAGCCCAGCTTTTGGGTAGAAGCGACCAAAGTGACCATGGCAAGACCGAACAATCCGATTGCCGATGGGTCGGAGTTGTGATGCTTGATGTGTTGCAGGTTTGTTTGAAGCATGAAGCAGGTTCTCTCCTTTATGTCTGTCTCTCTATAGTTGTCTTGCGTTGCTTTTAAGCAACCCTTCAATTCTGAAGGATTGGGATAGAAAATGGAGCATCATTCTGTGTCTATTTCCGCACATTTTCAACGGTAAGCTTTTCCAAAGGGTTCAATGTCGAACGTTTGTACGCTTTATCTCGCTATGGTAAACTATTCGTTATGGATTCCGTTTACAGGGGTTGAGAGGATGGACTTATTCGATTACAAGGAAGAGGATGCGCCCCGTGCAAGGCTGCTTGCGGATCGGATGCGGCCTCGGACGCTTGAGGAATATATCGGCCAGGAGGATGTAGTTGGCCCAGGCACGCTGCTGCGTAGGGCGATCGAGAGCGATCAGGTTAGCTCGCTGCTGCTGTTCGGCCCTCCTGGTAGTGGCAAAACAACACTGGCGAACATCATTTCCCTCCGAACAGAGGGAGAGTTCGTCAAGCTTAATGCGGTTGATGCGACGGTCAAGGATGTACGCGATGTCATCGACAGAGCGAAGAGTACAAAGACGCTGTACGGCCGCAAAACGATTCTTTTCCTTGACGAGGTGCATCGCTTCAACTCCTCGCGGCAGGACGCGCTTTTGCCCGCAGTAGAGCAGGGCATTATCATCTTTATCGGGGCGACAACGGAAAATCCGTTCCATTCGGTGAATGGAGCCCTATTATCACGCTCGACACTGTTCCGGTTGCATGCGTTGGAGAGCCGCCACGCGCTGGAGGCGATGCAGCGGGCGATCGCGGATAAGGAACGCGGGCTCGGCTTCATGAAGCTGGACGTTCGACCGGAGGCTTTGGAGCATATCGCGAGCATGGCCGGTGGAGATATTCGCCGCGCGCTCAATGCACTGGATCTGGCTGCCGTCACAACACCCTCCGAGCCGGATGGATCGGTCATCGTGACACTTGAGGTGGCGCAGGAATCGATTCGCAGCCGCGCTGTGCAGGCGGACGAATCGACGCAGTACGACATACTCTCTGCTTTTCACAAGAGCATCCGGGGCTCTAGCGACGCGGCCTTGTTTTGGTTTTTGTACGCAGTAGAGAAGCTGGGGATGGACCCGATGGTGTTCATTCGGCGGCTGATCGTGGCGTGCAGCGAGGATATTGGACTGGCTAATCCCCAGGCGATGGTACAGGCGGTGACGAGCATGGATGCTTATCACAAGATTGGCTGGCCGGAGGCAAAATATAACGTCGCCCAGGCGATATTATTTGCGGTGGAGAGTCCCAAATCCAATGCGACAGCGCTGGCTATCAGCAAAGCAATGACCAAGATGGACGCTGTCGGCACGCCCGAGGTACCGTTGCATCTGCGCGATGCGCATTATAAAGGGGCGCAGCAGCTCGGCCATGTCGGGTATCAGTACCCGCATGATTTTCCCGGTCATTATGTCGATCAGCTGTATTACCCGGAACGGCTCGCTGGCTCGACTGTGTACGAGGCGACTAGTCAAGGCATGGAAGACAAGATCCGCCACAACCAGCAGCAGCGCAAGTCGGCATCTTCTAGAGGGAAGCCCGGGCGCTGAGAACAACAACACGAAAAAGAGCCGACTTCCGTATTTGGAAGTCGGCTTTTTTTGGTACACCCACTAAAGGTGTCTAGCCTCAATTATGTATATACAAACTTCAGCTTGTGGTCACTAGGATGATCTGTTGCACTGATCAAAAAGATTGCTCCTCCTCGTCGCCTTCGGCCCAATAGCCCATATGCGTTTTCGGTCATTCAAAAAAAGGATTAACAAGACGAACATTTAGTATTAAAATATATAGAGGTGCAACAAATCGGCTTACCCGTCATATCTTAGGAAAAAGGTTTCACTGCGCTCAAAAAGTTGCCCTATAACAAAAGTTGTGGCTTTAGGACAAAAGGGAGGGAACTACCATGATCGAAAAAGAACTGGCTGCAACTATATCGGATGGAGAAGGTTGGAGGCGTGCTGGCGGACAGCCATCGCTGGCCGAAGTGCATCGCAGCTTGCATGTACCTAAAAAAGCTAGCTGGCTGCGCAAGCTGCTGGCTTTCATGGGGCCGGGTTATTTGGTCGCGGTAGGTTATATGGACCCTGGCAACTGGGCGACCGATCTGGCAGGAGGCTCGATGTTCGGCTATACACTGCTTTCCGTTGTTCTGTTATCCAATCTGATTGCGATGCTGCTGCAATCGCTATCCGGCAAGCTCGGCATCGTTACGGGCCGCGATCTGGCGCAGGCTTGCCGCGACCATTACAGCAAGCCGGTATCGCTGATGCTCTGGGTGTTGTGCGAGCTGGCGATAGCCGCTTGCGATTTGGCAGAGCTGATTGGAACAGCAATTGCTCTCAATTTGTTGTTTGGATTGCCGCTGCTTTGGGGCGTCATTTTGACCTCATTGGATGTCATGGTCGTGCTGCTGCTGCAAAATAAAGGTTTCCGCTACATGGAGGCGCTCGTCATTACGCTCATCGGAACGATTGGCGCATGCTTCCTGATCGAGTTGATCTGGGCGCAGCCAATTATGGCCGACGTGATGAAGGGTTTCATTCCTTCCGGAGAGATCGTTACCAATCCAGCCATGCTCTATATTGCGATCGGCATTCTCGGAGCGACCGTGATGCCGCATAATCTGTACCTGCATTCCTCCATCGTGCAGACACGCAGCTTTGAGCAGACTCCAGCGGGCAAAAAAGAAGCGATCCACTTCGCGACGATCGACTCGACAATTGCGCTGGGGCTGGCGCTGTTTATTAACGCAGCCATTTTAATCGTGGCTGGCGCCGTATTTCATTCCAGTGGTAATACCGGCATAGCTGATATTGGGGACGCCTATCACCTAATGACGCCGCTTATGGGCGGAGCTGCCGCCAGCGTACTGTTCGGCATCGCTCTGCTGGCAGCAGGTCAAAACTCGACGCTCACCGGTACGCTCGCCGGGCAGATTGTCATGGAGGGCTTTCTCGGCCTCCGCATGAAACCTTGGCTGCGAAGGCTGATTACTCGGCTGATCGCACTCGTCCCGGCGGTCATCGTGACAGCTCTGTATGGAGAGAAAGGGACGACCGATCTGCTCATTCTCAGCCAAGTCATCCTGTCGCTGCAACTGAGCTTTGCTGTATTCCCACTCGTGAAGTTCACCAGCGATCCGGGCAAAATGGGCGAGTTCGCCAACAAAACTTTCATCAAGTTGCTTTCCTGGTTTTGTGCAGCTCTTATCGCGGTGTTGAACCTGTACCTGCTCGGGATGACAGTTTGGGGCTGGTTTTGAAGTCCAAACTGCATAAGAACCCTCTTTTGGCCATACCTATACAATACCAATAATGACCTCAAGGGGGTGCGCCTGTCTTCCAGCCAAGCAATTCGGCCGGGAGCAGGAAATCATGTCCGATGACCCACTGCCGCTAGGACTGAGTTTAATTCTGATTTTCTTGTTTGTCTTTTTGAACGGTTTTTTTGTCGCTGCCGAATTTGCCATGGTCAAAGTACGGGGAAGCCGCATCACAACGCTCGTTTCTGAGGGTAATGGCAAGGCCAGGTTCGCCTCACGCTTAACCGGCAATTTGAATGCTTTCCTATCCGCTTCCCAGCTCGGCATCACGCTGGCATCGCTGGGGCTCGGATGGATCGGGGGGCCAGCAATCGCGCGTGCTCTCCAACCCTTGTTCCACAAATTCGGTATCGAAGGTTTGACTGCTAGCGCGGTTTCTTTTTTTATCGCCTTCGGCTTCATCACGCTCTTGCATATCGTCCTCGGCGAGCTAGCTCCCAAAACAATCGCCATCCGCAAGGCGGAAAAGGTAACCTTGTGGACCTCAATTCCCCTCGTTTATTTTCACGCGATCATGTTCCCCTTCATCTGGGCTTTGGACGGTTTGGCTAGTCTCTTGCTAAAATGGATCGGCATCACGCCAGCGGCCGATTATAAATCAGCCCACAATGAGGAGGAGATCCGCATCCTCATGCAGGAAAGCCATAAAAGCGGCTTGATCGATGGAACGGAGCTGGCGCTTATGGACAATATTTTTGATTTTTCGGATACTAATGCCCGTGAAATTATGATTCCTCGTACGGATATGGTTTGCCTCTCCCTTCATCATCCCTTTGAGCAAAACAAGGCGGCGGCGCTTGCTCAGAAGCATACCCGTTATCCCGTCTGCGAGGGAGATAAGGATAATATTATCGGTTTTGTCCATATCAAGGATTTGCTTAAGGCGACGCCCGAGATTAGCGAGCTGCGCCTGCTGCTGCGCCCAATTACCGCCGTTCCGGAATCAATGCGAATCAGTTCCTTGCTCAAGCTGATGCAAAGAAGCAAAACGGGAATCGCGATTTTAATCGATGAGTATGGAGGTACATCGGGTTTGGTCACGCTGAAGGACATCATGGAGGAAATTGTAGGTGATATACGTGACGAATTCGACGTGGAGGAGCGTGCGGAGCTAGAGCAGATTGACGCCAGCACCTTCTCGTTGAGTGGACTTATGCAATTGGAGGATGTAAATGAGCGCTTCGCTCTAAAAATAGATACAGAGACATACGCGACGATCGGCGGATGGCTCAGCTCGCATATCGGCATTCCGCTGCGTATAGGGCGGTCCGTGTCCTTAGGGAATGGCTCGGAGCTTATTCTTGAGGAAAGTGAGCATTTGCGGGTATCGCGCGTGCTGTTAAGACTTGGCAGAGAGTCCGGGGGGAGCGACAAGGATGATCCATTTAACTGAGCGCGTTGTGTGCGTTGTTCCTAGACAATCTGCCTAGAAACTTACAAGAAAACTAGGGTTTATAGCTTCATCCCTTCCGATGCTCAAAATGATCAACGGAAACTCCCTTTGTCGATACTGACAACGTTATAATTTCATTACCATACGGCGGATTATGGGCGCCTACAAAGGTTTTAACTAGTACTTTCACTTGGAAGTAATAACTTCCTTCAACTAACCGGTCTATATTCAAAATCTCTGCATCATAAAGCCCATATTGTCTCGACATAAAGCCTATATTAATATCCTGTAATAGCATTGGATATTCCTGGAGAGAGGGTCGTTAAAAGCACTTGCATAAGTGTATTTTCTTGTTCTCGCGGCTGTGCATTTACGACTGCTGGAATTAGAAGTCCAGTTATAATCAGAATGCTAACAAATCGCTTTATCATGTAGACCCTCCTATTCAATGGGTAGTTTTACCAAGCGCATGCTGAACCATGTATATGATCTTAATCCGAATCGTCAAGCGAAGTTTCTGCTACTTGGCCGCTGTAATCGCTCAGTCGAAGACGAACCCAAGGGCAGCAAAACGCAAGACGGGGCTGTCCCAAAAGCTCCTCCAACACAAATGAATTTAAGCGCGTTAGCAAAACGGGAGGACGCTGAGTCCAGCTCAGCTTCCCTCGTCTTTGTTTATTTGTCATAGCGGCTTTCTTCAGTAAATTGTGGGCAAGGCAAAGCCACCCGACTTCGAGGCTTGTTTTTGCCAAGCCTTGAAGTAGGAAATGCTGGATTTTCACTACAGTAGGTCCGATGGCGCTAAAAAGGTTCGAATCAGTAAGCTCTCTGAGCATTATTTGTTATGTATTAATGCACCTCCATGCGTAACGGATCTGAGAAGCCTTATTCCTGTAAAATCGAAGGATTTCGCGGCGTAACGGAACTGACAGACGTTATTCCGGTATGATCTTGGAAATATCATCATTCCTGACCCAAATAGCGCTTCTCAGATCCGTTAGCTGGCTTGAACCCGTGTTTGATGGGAAATAAGCTCTCTGAGTTCCGTTAGGGCATGAATGGTCGAGCTGATGCGCGATGAGATTAGTTCGTTAGGGCATGAATAGTCGAGCTGATGTGCGATGAGTTGTTTAGTTCCGCTAGGCAGGAATGGTCGAACTGGATGTGTTAGGAGTAGTCTAGCAAGTTAGGGTTAGCGATTCGATAGTAGCTGGCACATAAAAGAGGGGAGGAGACTGAGCCTAGCTCAGTCTCCTCCCCTCTTACAGCGTTTAGCTTTAAGGGGGCTTTTGGAACCCCTCTCCCGTGTTCAAGCATTATTCGGCCCAGCAAGGGCCGCCCCCGGGGGCTTAAGCCCTTCCGGCAGCCTCGAATTCAAGCTCGTTGACCCGATTGACCTTGTCAATCGTGCCACCACCGAGACAAGTTTCGCCGTCATAGAATACGACGGCTTGTCCCGGCGTGATCGCCTTTTGCGGCTGATCGAACACAACTTCCGCGCTGCCGTCTGCGGCTAGGCGCAGCGTTACGCCTTGATCCGGCTGGCGGTAGCGGAACTTGGCTGTGCAGCGCAGTTCGCCTTGCGGCAGCTGCGGCGCAATCCAGTTCACGCCGGTTGCCGTGAGCGAGGAAGAGTACAGACGAGCATGCGCATCTCCCTGTACAACATACAAAATGTTGGACTCCAGGTCCTTGTCGGCAACGAACCACGGCTCGCCTGTGCCGGAACCGCCGATGCCGAGCCCTTGGCGCTGGCCAAGCGTGTAGTACATCAGGCCGTCATGCCTGCCTTTGGTCTCCCCGCTGCGCAGATCGACCATGGAGCCAGGCTGAGCAGGCAAATACCCGCTGAGGAACTGCTTAAAGTTGCGCTCACCGATAAAGCAGACGCCGGTGCTGTCCTTTTTACGAGCTGTAGACAGTCCGAACTCTTCTGCGATCCGGCGTACTTCCGGCTTAGGAAGATGGCCGATCGGGAACATTGCCGAAGCAAGCTGCTCCTGGCTCAGCTGATGCAAGAAGTAGGACTGGTCTTTGTTGCTGTCAATACCGCGCAGCAGCGTGGTGACGCCCTTTTCATCGCGGCTGACTTTAGCATAGTGGCCTGTCGCCAAATAATCTGCGCCGAGCGACTTAGCCTTGGCAAGGAACTCGCCAAACTTGATCTCGCGGTTACACATGACATCGGGATTAGGCGTGCGTCCCCGGCGGTATTCATCCAGAAAATAGCTGAACACTTTGTCAAAATATTGCCGCTCGAAATTAACCGTATAATATGGAATGCCGATCTGCTCGCAGACACGGCGTACATCTTCCGCATCCTCATCCGCGCTGCAGACGCCGTTCTCATCCGTTTCATCCCAGTTCTTCATGAAGATGCCGATGACATCGTAACCTTGCTGCTTCAAAAGCAGAGCGGCCACGGAAGAGTCGACGCCTCCGGACATGCCTACGACAACGCGTTTGGAACCATTGCTTTCATGCGCTGACATATTAATCCACCACCTTGACAATCTTGATCTTCCCCTGTTATTCTGACACCTTGTGTTCACTAGCTAAGGGCAATCATGCTAGCCATGCCTATCGCTTGTCCAGGAAGAGTCCTACCATTGTAGCATAGGAGTCAGCTCATTTTCATCCGTTAAAGATTCACCGACCACAAAGGACAGCAAAAGAAGCGGACGAGCATACCAAAGATGTGCTAACATAGCAGTGATATGGGAATACCTTGATTTATTAGAATTAAGTTAAGCCTAACCGCATACCTGCAGGATTGAGCTTTACCGATCTGCCAATCAGGGAAAGAGGTGCAGCCATGAAAATTTCAACAAAAGGCCGTTACGGTCTGACTATTATGATGGAGCTAGCCGCAAAATTCGGCGAGGGACCGATTTCGCTGAAGAGCATCGCCGAGAAAAACCAGCTCTCCGAGCATTATTTGGAGCAGCTCATCGCTCCACTGCGCAACGCTGGACTGGTGAAAAGTGTCCGCGGAGCATACGGAGGCTACATCTTGTCCAAAGAACCCGACACGATAACTGCAGGAGATGTTATCCGTATTTTGGAAGGACCGATTTCTCCAGTAGACTTCACTGAGGAAGATGATCCGGCCAAGCGCAACCTGTGGCTGCGCATCCGTGATAGCATTGCGGAAGTGCTGGATTCCACCACGCTGCTGGATCTTATTCAGTATACGGACAAAAGCGAGAGCGACAGCTACATGTTCTACATTTAAGAACGGAAAGGTCTTGAACGGGCATGGAACGGATTTATTACGATCACGCCGCGACGACGCCGCTGCATCCCGAAGCTGCAAAAGCCATGCTTGCCGTGTTGGAGGGTCCTCCGGGCAACGCATCCAGCCTGCATAGTTTTGGTCGTGATGCCCGCCGCCTCGTGAGCGAGTCCCGCGATAGCATTGCCGCTACAATCGGCTGTAGGCCGGATGAGCTGGTGTTCACCTCTGGCGGCACGGAGGGGGACAATATGGCGCTTAGAGGCGTCATGGAGGCACAGTCCGTCTCCGGCAAGCGCCACTTGATTACAAGCGCGGCGGAGCATCATGCTGTGCTCAAGGAATGTGAGCGGCTGGAGCGGAACGGATACGAGGTCACATACTTGCCAGTTGACAGTGATGGAATCGTGTCCGTGGACAGCCTACAGCAAGCGCTGCGGGATGATACTGGCCTTGTCAGTATTATGTACGCCAACAATGAGACCGGCACTATCCAGCCAATTGCAGAGCTGGCCGGGATTGCCCGCGAGCGTGGAATTCCCTTCCACACGGATGCTGCTCAGGCGTACGGTAAGCTGGCGATCCGGCTTCAGGAGCTGCCTGTGTCACTTTTGACGCTTTCCTCGCATAAGATCAACGGGCCGCAAGGCATCGGAGCATTGTATATTCGTCAAGGAACGCCGCTTCAGCCTTTGCTGGTCGGCGGCTCGCAGGAGCGCAAACGCCGCGGCGGCACGGAAAATTTGGCTGCTCTGGCTGGATTCGCTTGTGCGGCAAGAATCGCTTCACGCGAGCTGGAGTCGCGCACCTTGCGTATGGAGGAGCTGCGAGCGCTCTGGATTCGCCGGATGGACGAGGCGAGTGGCGGCACAGCGATTGTAGCGGGACATTCCGAGCAGTGTTTGCCGGGAATCATCAATTTGATGTTTCCGGGCATCGACCGCGAGTCAATGCTGATGAATCTCGACCTCGCAGGTATTGCCGCTTCCGGCGGCTCTGCCTGCACGGCAGGCGCGTTAGAGCCTTCTCATGTGCTGCGAGCGATGGGGGTACCGGAGGAGCTTGCGAACACGGCGGTTAGATTCAGCTTTGGATTGGGCAATACTACAGAAGAAATGGAGCTTGCGGCGCAAAGAATTGAAACTTTTTTGCATCGTAATCGTAAATCTTCTTAGGAGGCTTTTTGCCGTGCCTAATTCGACTGACGGAATGGTAAAGCTTCAACAGATCATCGGGCTACCTGTATACATTGCTCATTCTGGTGCGAGTGCCGGCAAGGTCCGCGACGTCTGGTTCGATGAACACTGGATGCTTCAGGGCTTCGTGCTTGACGGCTGGAACTGGAAACCACGAACCGTTAGTACGGTGCTGTGGGAGGATGTGCTTGTATGCGGAGCAGATTGTCTTTTTATTGGATCAAAGGAAGCAATTGGCTTGCGCCGGCTTTCTTCACTCCAGCGCTCTTTTCTTAATGGCTGTGTGCGGCTGAAGGATCTTCCGGTCGTAACGGCAGAAGGGAAACAGCTTGGGCGGGTATCCGATGTTTACTTTAACCCGATTGTGGGTACACAGGTAGTAGGTTATGAATTGACGGATGGATTCCTCTCAGACCTTATGGACGGTCGGAGATGGCTGAGAGCGCCCAGAGATCCTGATGTCTTCTTATTAGGGGAAGATGCGATTGTCGTCCCGCCGTTGGACGAGAGTGCACTGGAGCGTGTCGCAGCTTCCGATCCGTAATGTAGGGAGAAATGAATAAATGAGTATGAGATGCCCCAATTGTAATTCCAGAGATATTGGCAAGATCGGTTCGCACCAGTTTTACTGCTGGGGCTGCTATATCGAGCTGACGGTGAACGGCGACAAAATGTCGGTTTACCAAGTTGAAGAAGACGGAACGCTCAGTTCCTTGGATGATCTGTTTTTTGAGGACGAAATTGCCTCGCCGGAAATCCACGCCAACTAATTACTGGAATAAGAAGCCTCTGACGAACTCCGTCGGGGGCTTTTTTGTGCGTTGCAGGCTCTGTCGAGGTTGGACATGCAAGGTATGGTAGCCGAGGAAAGCACATATACTGTAACGGACTGCCGGGCAGACAGGCCCTCGGACTGACACGGACTGCCGGGCAGACAGCTCCCGGACCTGCGCCGCCGCATGCCGGAATCAGAAGCGGGGAGGAATCCGGATTGGAAAAATGGACACAAAACCGCATACTGATGACTCTCGTTTATATAATCCTCGGGCTCTTGGCACTATTCCTGCTTTTGCTTATGAAGCCGGTGCTGATGAATCTGTATCGGTTCGCAAGCGCCATATTGACCCCGTTCCTGATTGCGATGGTCATCTCGTATGTGCTGCATCCAATCGTAAGCCTGCTGAGCGCCAGACGGGTGCCGCGTTCAATGGCAGTACTGCTTATTTACACGGTGTTCTTTTCAGCGCTTACGGTCATCCTGATCAATCTGATTCCGATGGTAGCAGGGCAAATGCATGAGCTTGGTGAGCATGCCCCAGAGCTGACGATGCGAGCTCAGAGCCTCGTCAACGATTTCAACAACACTTCTTTCCTGCCGGACAGTTTTCGCGACGCTCTAATTCGTGCGCTGATGGCAATGGAGAAGCGATTGGCCGAGTCCACAACGGATTTCATCAACAATATCGGATCGATGCTGAACGCAGTTTTCCTGCTGTTCATCATTCCGTTCCTGGTTTTTTATATTCTCAAAGACTTCGAGGTTATGGAGCGCACCGTCATCGCATACGTGCCTAAGAGCCATCGCAAGCAAATCGTACGCATGTTCAAAGATATTGACGAAGCGCTCGGCAGCTACATCCGGGGTCAGTTCCTCGTTTGTCTCATTGTCGGCGTTCTCGCGTACGCGGGTTATTCGTTGATTGGCCTCCCTTACGCATTGATGCTGGCTGCCATCGTCGCCGTAACCAATGTGATTCCGTACTTGGGTCCGTTTATCGGAGCTGCGCCAGCGCTGCTCGTTGCTTCCACCGTATCCTTCAAAATGATGCTGCTCGTCCTAATCGTCAACATGATCTGCCAAATTTTAGAGGGAAACGTCATCTCCCCGCAGGTGGTCGGGAGGACGCTGCATATCCATCCGCTCATGATTATTTTTGCTCTGCTGGTCGGTGGGGAGCTGGCCGGTATTCCCGGCATGATTTTGGCGGTGCCAGTATTCGCAGCGTTAAAGGTCATTCTCCAGCATGTATTCGCCTATTACGTACGGCGACGGACTGTCTAATCTCTCTACACAGTGTTTGTAAAATAGAGCTCCACAGACCAATCGGTCTGTTGGAGTTCTTTTTATTGTGAATTTGTATGCCGTCTGAGGGACGGCAATCGGAAGAAGGACCGATTTGTGCAGTGAGTTCCGCCGTTTTATTTCTAAATAGCTCTGAAAGGACCAAAAGTTAACCATAATAAAAAAGCTTCATTGACGGAATTCGAAACTGGAAGTATCATACTATCAAAAGTTAATCATAAAATAATCAAATCTTGTATGAGATGGATCGGAACGAGTGGGAGGGACAATCGATGGCAGTAACGGAAATAACATGGGGGATTTCCCCGATTGGCTGGCGAAACGACGATATTCCGGAAATCGGAGCCGAGAATACACTTGGGCATCTGCTGGGAGATATCGTTGTAGCCGGCTTTGCAGGTACGGAAGTGGGCGGATTTTTTCCGGAGCCTGATGTATTGAACAAAGAGCTGGAACTGCGCGGTCTGCGTATTGCAGGGCAATGGTTCAGCAGTTATATCGTTCGAGACGGACTTCCGGCGGTGAGAGAAGCTTTTGCAGCTCAGTGCCGCTCTCTGCAGCGGGTCAAGGCGGATGTCATTGTTATCTCGGAGCAGACTGGCAGTATTCAAGGTCTCGACCGAAATGTATTCAGTGACAAGCCCGAATTTGACGATGAGCAGTGGGCGCAATTATGCCAAGGGCTGAACCAGTTAGGGGAAGACGCTGAGCAATATGGACTCCAGCTTGTTTATCACCATCATATGGGAACCGTTGTGCAGACAGCTCCCGAAATAGCGCGCCTCATGGATGGAACAGATGCGAGGTTTGTCCATCTGCTCTATGATACCGGACATTGTTATGCATCCGATGGAGAGGTGCTTGAGATGCTGAAAACGCATATCGCGCGCATCCGCCATGTGCATTTCAAAGATATACGCCAGAACGTGTTGGATCAATGCCGCGCCGAGGGACGTTCCTTCCAGCAATCATTCATGCAGGGCATGTTTACCGTTCCGGGAGATGGCTGCGTCCCGTTTGAAGACGTGTATCAACTGCTTCTTTCGCATGGCTATAAAGGGTGGATCATCATCGAGGCGGAGCAGGATCCTGCCGTTGCGCATCCACTTGAATACGCTCTCATGGCAAGGAGATATATTGACCGTAATCTGCTGCCGCTAGCTGTAACGGCTGATAAGGGCTCCATTTAGATAAATGAATCTCAGGAGGGTACACAATGGAATTGCTACGAATCGGGGTCATCGGCACAGGAGCGATCGGCCGCGATCATATGCGCCGGATCACGAATAATTTGTCAGGGGGCGTCATCACGGCGGTAACGGACGTGAATTCGGAAGCGGCACGCGGAGCTGTGGAAGCGCTGGGCATTGAAGCGAACATTTATCGGGATGACGTCACGCTCATTGGATCGGGCGAGGTTGATGCAGTACTCGTCACCAGTTGGGGGCCGGCTCATCAGAAGAGTGTGCTGGCCGCCATCGAAGCGGGACTTCCCGTTTTCTGCGAAAAACCGCTGGCGACTACAGCGGAAGGCTGTAAGAGCATCGTAGACGCCGAAGTGGCGCGCGACAAACGTTTTGTGCAGGTCGGCTTCATGCGCCGTTACGACAAGGGGTACAGACAGCTGAAGGAAGCAATCGACGGCGGCTTCATTGGCGAGCCGTTAATGATTCACTGCGCACATCGCAATGCGAGCGTGGCGGACTCGTACACAACCGATATGGCCATCACGGATACGCTTATTCACGAAATTGACGTCTTGCAGTGGCTTATTGGCGATGAGTATCGTTCGGCGCAGGTGTCCTTTCCAAAAAAATCCCGCAACGCTCTGGGCCATCTAGGCGACCCGCAAATCGTTATGCTGGAAACGGCGGGTGGCGTAGTAATCACGGCTGAGATTTTCGTCAATTGCAAATTCGGCTATGACATTCAATGCGAAGTTGTCGGCGAGGAAGGGCTGATCCGCCTGCCGGATGTATCCAGCCCGGCGTTCCGTAAGGGCGGCGTTGCTGGCAACGCGCTGCTCATGGACTGGAAGGATCGCTTCATCGACGCCTATGACGTGGAGATTCAAGATTTTATCGACAATGTCCGTAAAAACGGCGTGCCGCAAGGGCCGACCGCCTGGGATGGCTTTATCGCTCAGGTTACGGCAGATGCCTGTGTGCGTTCCCAGCAGTCCGGCGAGCGCGAAGCGATTGAGCTAGGCGAAAAGCCGGAGCTGTATAGTGGAATGAAGCAGAGACAGCTGTAAGCCAAGCCTAGCCCATATTGGATTTTGTTTAGCTTAAAAGGGTCATTTCCATTCGATTCGAATAGGAAATGACCCTTTTTGAGTTGAAAATCCATATTTCATACAAGGGAATAATATGGTAAAATCTTTTATGATAAAGCGCTTTCATTCCAAGGATTTTGTTCTTTGTTAACACTATCCGCTAATAATGGAGCGCTTTTTCTATGTTTATTTTTATCCATATTCTTTGCTAAAGGGGACTGAAGAATGGCGAGACAGGGTCGGGATTTCACTATTTTCAGAAAAGTTTCAGCAACATTTGTTTTGTTGATCGTCATCATCGGATTGTGGGTAAGCTTTTCACAATTCGCTCCTCCGCCAGCTCAGCGTAACGTTGTGCCAGACGGCGATTTTTCAATTGACCGTGCGATGGGTTATTTGAAGGAGGTAGCCAAAGAGCCGCATCCGGTGGGCTCCGAGGCTCATATGAAGGTAAGAGATTATTTAGTTCAACAATTTCAACAGCTCGGCATTGGAGTAGAGGTTCAACAAAAAGAGATTTCTCAAATAAATGTGCTCTATCCGCAGGAAGATCCTAAGCTGTCCGTGTACAACATCCTGGCTACGATTCCAGGAAAATCAGATTCCGGCAACGCAGTGCTGATTACGGCTCATTACGATTCGGAAAAAGGCAGTCCAGGAACATCCGATGACGGGTACGGCGTAGCCGCCCTATTGGAATCGGCAAGAGCGATTCGAAATGGGCCAGAGCCGGAAAATACGATTTACTTTCTAATTTCCGATGGCGAAGAGCTTGGCCTAGTGGGGGCGAGCGCATTTGTAGAGAATAAAGCCATCATGGAACAGATCAAAGTCGTTATTAACATGGAGGCTAGAGGAAACAAAGGGGTTCCTATTTTATTTGAAACTAATACTAACAATTTGGAGCTGATTCGCACGTTCCAGAAGGAAGCGCAATACCCGATCGCCTACTCATTCGCTTATGAAGTTTATCGGCTGCTTCCTAATGACACCGATTTTACCTTATACAAAAACAATGGAAAACAAGGTTATAATTTCGCTAATATCGACGGCCGCGATTTTTATCATTCATCGAAGGATACTTACGAACAGGCCAGTACGGGTACGCTGCAGCATTTAGGGATGCAGATATTGCCGCTTTTGAAAAAGTACGCCTTTATGGATGCTGCGCAGTTCAAGGGGATCGAGGATAGTGATCAAAACGCGGTGTATTTTCCGTTATTCCAAAGGAATCTGATCGTGTATTCCGAAGCCTATGTGATGCCAATGCTAGCTGGCTTGCTGCTTCTCGCTTTGTTAACCCTTGTTGTCGCTATAAAAAAGCAGCATATACGCTTCTCCAAAACGCTGGTCGCATTTCTGCTCATTTTGGGCAGCCTCATTGTTATTGCAGGCTTGATCTTCCTTTGCATAAGAGGCATCGCTTTACTGATGGACTTGCCAGTCCATAACAATATTTATATTTATAAAGTTCCATATGCCGGATGGATAATGATTGCGCTCACTCTGCTCTCAGCACTGCTTTGTTTTGTTGGGGCTAAAGCGATGGTCAAGAAATTCGGGGCTGGTAACGCTGCTTTTGGCATGCTGTATCATTGGCTGATTTTAGCGGTGCTGACCTCTGTATTTGTAAAAGGCATGAGTTATGTTTTTGTATTGCCAGCCGCGTTGTCGTTGCTTGCGATTTTGCCGCTCATGTTCCGCTCCAAGGGGCAGATACCGGCTTTTTACGGATATGGGTTCCTAATTGCAATGGCACTTCCTTGCGTCATGCTGTTATCACCGATCATTTATCTCATATTCGTGTCCATGACTGTTGGAATCGCACCAGTTACGAGTGTATTGGCCTCGCTCGCGGCATTTTCCGTGATGTTCGCCTCGATGTGGGTTTTGCAAAATAACGAAGGAGCGGACATCCAGAAAATTGTAATGGGGAAAAAGCCGATAGAGCTGTAGCGGCCATTCGATGTAGCTGCCAAGCGGCGTAGCTGCCCCTATAACGGTCACTCGGCGTCGTTAATCGTGCAGCGGGTGATTAGAAACAGGCGTCTAGCTCAATGCGTCAAAGGAGTGCGTGCAGAAGTCATTAAGTGACCTCTGCCGCACTCCTTTTTTCATCTTCGTCAGCGACGATGAGCTGGATTCCATGCTGCTTGCTGAACAGAATATATTCGCTTACCGGGAGCTCTGAAGTGATGATCCCATCGACCTCATCAAGCGCGGCGTAGGTCAGCAGCGTTGAACGTCCGAATTTGCTGGCGTCAGCAAGCAAATACAAGCGCTCGGCTTTGGAGGCGGCTTGTTTTTTGATCTGATGCTCCATCAGGTCCAGAGTCGTCAGGCCGTGGGTGATGCTGACCCCGGTCGTTGCCATGAACGCTTTGTTGATATTGTAACGATGCAGATCCTCGGGATGAACCCCGACAAAGGCGCGGGTAAGCCTGCGGAATTGACTGCCGATAATGACCAGCTCCGTTTGCGGCAGAGCCGCCGCACCGATGATCACGTCCAGGCTGTTGGTCAATATGGTCAACGGCATTTGTGGGTCTAAGCTTTCGGCCAAAGAGCGGGTTGTCGTCCCGGAATCGACAAAAATAATATCATGAGGCTCCACAAGCTCGGCTGCTGCGCGGGCAATCCGCGTTTTGTCCGTCCCGTAGCCCGGTAGATCGAAGTTGCCTGGAGCGGCAGCCTGGGAATGTGAGACGGCACCGCCATAAACCTTGCCAATCGTACCTCTTTGCATCAGCATACTGAGGTCGCGGCGAATCGTATTTTTAGAGACGTCGAATCGTTGGCATAACTCATCAAGCGTCACCTCTTTCCGGTTCTGGATATATAGTTCTATATCCTGCAAGCGTCGGGTTTTCATGGCGCGTCTCCTGTACGGAATAGTTGAGGAGAATATAACTTATTATCAAAAGTTAATCAACAATTAACTTTTTTGGCTCATAAAGATGAGGTTTATTTCGTTATTGACGGTCGAATAGGAAAGGCATAAGATTAAGATATAACCAATATATACTCATACGCTTGAACATTCGATGGATCGACAACTTCCGCATTTAGAGAGGGGCCTATCATGGGAACGATTAAGAAGCTGGGCAATTATATCGGTGGGGCATGGGTAGACAGCCACGCTGACAACTTTGAAGACGTTTACAATCCGGCGACGGGGGAGCTGCTTTGCCAAGTACCGCTGTCTACCCGCGAGGATGTGGAAGAAGCGGTTCGCGTTGCTTCGGCAGCCTTTGAGCAATGGAGGCGGGTACCAGTGCCGCGCCGGGCTCGCGTTTTGTTCGCTTTCCAGCAGTTATTGCTGAGAGACAAAGATGAGTTAGCGAGACTGATTACGCTGGAGAACGGTAAAAATCTGGTCGAGGCGGCAGGAGAGGTACAGCGCGGCATTGAAAACGTAGAGTTTGCTGCAGGTGCTCCTTCTCTCATGATGGGCGATTCGCTTTCATCTATTGCTACCGATGTCGAGGCGACCAACTATCGCTATCCGCTTGGCGTCGTAGGTGGCATCGCTCCGTTCAACTTCCCGATGATGGTTCCTTGCTGGATGTTCCCGATGGCCATTGCGATGGGCAACTCTTTTATTCTCAAACCTTCCGAACGTACACCGCTGCTGATTGCCAAGCTGGCTGATCTATTGACCGAGGCAGGCTTGCCGGCTGGCGTGTTCAATGTTCTGTATGGAGCGCATGACGTCGTCAACGGCCTGTTAGAGCATCCCGAGATCAAGGCGATTTCATTTGTCGGATCGAAGCCAGTCGGGGAGTACGTGTTCAAAAAAGGCAGCGAGAACCTGAAGCGGGTTCAGGCGCTTACGGGTGCGAAAAACCATACGATTGTGCTGAATGACGCCCATCTCGAAGATACGGTCACGAATATTGTTTCCGCTGCATTCGGTTCTGCTGGAGAGCGCTGCATGGCTTGTGCCGTCGTAACCGTTGAAGAGGGCATCGCCGATGCCTTTATTAGTCGCTTGAAGGAAAAAACAGCAAGCGTGACAATCGGTAACGGTCTGGATGACGGCGTGTTCCTGGGCCCGGTTATCCGTGAGGACAATAAGCAGCGCACCATCCGCTACATCGAAAAGGGAATCCAAGAAGGAGCCAAGCTGCTCATCGACGGACGCGAGCGGATGAGCGGGGACGGCTATTTCATCGGACCGACCATTTTTGAGGATGTATCGCCGGAAATGACGATCTGGAAGGATGAGTTATTTGCTCCGGTACTGTCTGTCATCCGGATCAAAAACCTGAAGGAAGGCATCGCCCTCGCCAACCGTTCCGAGTTCGCCAACGGTGCTTGCCTGTTTACGAGTAATGCCGCCTCGATCCGTTACTTCCGGGAGAATATCGATGCGGGTATGCTTGGCATTAATTTGGGCGTTCCGGCGCCAATGGCCTTTTTCCCATTCTCGGGCTGGAAAGCCTCTTTCTTCGGGACGCTGCATGCCAACGGCAAAGACAGCATCGATTTTTACACCCGCAAAAAAGTCGTCACGGCGCGTTACCCAGAACCTTCTTTCGACGAGGCTGAAGGAGGCGATCACTAGTGTCGATTAACCTGCATCTTAAGCCGCAGCAAGTGAGCGGCGAAGGGTATGTCATTGTGCAGGAATCGCTCCATCGGACCGGATCTCTTCTGCAATACACGGGTATGCGCATCGTTGAGATTGAGCCGGGAGCACAATACTCGGAGCTGCTAGAGCAAGACGAGTGCTGTGTCGTAGCAGTCGCGGGGCGTATCGACGTCAGCGATGGGGAACAGCATTTTACAGCTCTTGGTACGCGTCAAAGCGTGTTTGAGCAGAAGCCGACCGACAGCGTTTTTCTATCCGCAGGCAAGCAGTTGCTGGTGACAGCTATTGATAAAGCGAGGGTGGCGCTCTGTTACGCCCCTTCGTTGAAGCAGCTGCCGACGCGCTGGATCAAGGCCGACGAGGTTGGTGTAGAGCATCGCGGCAAATACCAGAATCAGCGTACAGTCCACAATATATTGCCGGACAGCGACGATACGGCGAGCAGTTTGCTCGTGGTCGAGGTTTACACGGCAGGGGGTAATTTCTCCAGCTATCCGCCTCACAAGCATGACCGTGACTTGCTTCCGCAAGAATCGCTGCTAGAAGAAATCTATTATCATGAGCTGAATCCGCCGCAAGGCTTTGTGTTTCAGCGAGTTTATACTGACGATCGCTCGATTGACCAGACGATGAGTGTGTGCAACGGTGATATGGTGCTTGTTCCAGCCGGTTATCATCCTGTAGGGGTGCCGGATGGTTTTTCCTCTTATTATTTGAACGTCATGGCGGGGCCGCGCCGAATTTGGAAGTTTTATAATGACCCGGCGTTCGAGTGGATTTTGCAGCGGGACTAAACAGGGTGAACGAATGAAATCGCAGAGGAGCGGATCCCGGACATGAATCTTGACCTAATTGCAATCGGAAGGGCCTGCATCGACTTGAATGCGGTGGAATACAACCGTCCGATGGAAGAGACGATGACCTTTTCCAAATACGTGGGAGGATCGCCGGCTAATATCGTCATTGGGCTAGCCCGTTTAGGGCTCAGGGCTGGTTTTATCGGCAAGCTTGCGGATGACCAGCATGGCCGATTCATCAGCCGTTATATGGCTGAAGCTGGTGTGGACACATCCGGCTTGACGGTGGATCGCGAGGGCCGCAAGACGGGGCTTGCTTTTACGGAAATTATTAGCCCTGAAGAATGCAGTATCATGATGTACCGTGATGAGGCTGCCGATCTGTTCCTTAGCCCGGAGGAAGTGGATGAGAACTATATCCGCCAGGCAGGTATCCTGCTCGTATCCGGTACAGGTCTGTCACGCAGCCCATCTCGCGAAGCGGTGCTCAAAGCTTTGCAAATTGCGAGGCATAACGGCGTCAAAGTGGTGTTTGAACTTGATTATCGTCCTTATACATGGGCTAGTCCCGAAGAAACAGCCATTTATTATTCACTCGTCGCGGAACTGTCGGATATCGTCATCGGCACGAGGGATGAGTTCGATAAACTCGAAAACCGCATCGGCGGCTCCAATGAAGAAACGATTAGCCAGCTATTCCGTCATCAGCCCCAGCTTGTTGTAATCAAACATGGCGTCGACGGTTCTTACGCTTATGCTCGTACAGGAGAGGTTTATCGCGGGCGTGCTTACAAAGCTCAGGTACTGAAAACATTTGGCGCTGGAGATTCCTACGCCGCTGCATTCCTGTACGCGCTGATCAACGATATGGGAATAACGACCGCATTGCAGTTCGGCAGCGCTGCGGCCGCAATCGTAGTGAGCAAACACAGCTCCTCGGCCGCAATGCCGGAAGTCGCAGATATCGAAGCGCTGATCGCCGCTCAAGAAGCTGCTGCGGCAGACGCCGAAAGCTCTCTCAGCGGAAAGGAGTAGGTTATGGCCGGTACAATCCGATTAACAACTTCACAGGCTCTCATTAAATTCCTGAATCAGCAGTACATTCATGTCGATGGCGAGGAATCCCCTTTTGTTGAGGGCATATTCACCGTGTTTGGACATGGCAATGTGCTCGGCATCGGGCAAGCTCTGGAGCAGGATTCCGGGCATTTGAAAGTGTTCCAGGGGAAAAATGAACAGGGCATGGCGCATGCGGCAATCGCCTTCAGCAAAGAAAAACGCCGCCGTAAAATAATGGCCGTTTCTACCTCGGCTGGCCCAGGCTCGGCCAACGTGGTGACGGCGGCGGCAACCGCGCTCGCCAATCAGCTGCCAGTGCTGTTCCTGCCTGGAGATACGTTTGCAACACGCCAGCCGGACCCGGTGCTGCAGCAGCTCGAACAGGAATACAGCATCGCAGTGACGACGAATGACGCGCTGAAGCCGGTTTCTCGTTACTGGGACCGAATTACGCGGCCGGAGCAACTGATGAGCAGCTTGCTGCGCGCTTTTGAGGTGTTGACTGACCCGGCCCGCTGCGGCCCGGTGACCATCTGTATCTGCCAAGATACGGAGGGCGAAGCTTTCGATTACGATGAAGCGTTTTTCCGCAAGCGTGTTCACTATATGGATCGTCTAGCGCCAAGCGAGCGTGAGCTGCTGGCTGCGACGGAGCTGATTCGCCGTAGTCGTCGTCCGCTCATCATCGCCGGCGGCGGCGTCCGATATTCGGGGGCGCGGGAAGAGCTGATGGCTTTTTCAACCGCCTACAATATTCCGATTGTGGAGACTCAGGCGGGCAAATCGGCGGTAGAGTCCACTTTTGCCAACAATCTGGGCGGCATGGGGCTGACCGGTACATCATCAGCGAACAAAGCCGCGCAGGAAGCGGATTTAATTATCGGTATCGGCACCCGTTACAGCGACTTTACAACATCGTCAAAAACGGCTTTCAATTTTGAAAACACGGCGTTTCTGAACATCAACGTCAGTCGGCTGCATGCTTATAAGCTGGATGCGCTGCAAGTTGTGGCCGATGCCAAAACAGCTCTATCCGGGCTTCACGCAATGCTCGAAGGTTATCGCAGCCAATTCGGAGAGCGGATCGGACAATTGAAGCGGGAATGGGATGGAGAAAGAGAGCGTCTGGCCGGAATCGTTTTTGCGCGGGAAGATTTTGATCCTGAGGTTAAAGGCCATTTTACGCAGGAGCAGCTAAATGAATATGCGGACGCGCTCGGTACAGAGCTGCCGCAGTCTTCGGCGCTGCTGGCGATCAACGAGGCGCTGGCCCCAGACAGCATTATCGTTGGCGCAGCGGGTTCCTTGCCGGGTGATCTGCAACGCGCCTGGAGTGCGAGTGTCCCGGATACGTATCATGTCGAATATGGATACTCCTGCATGGGTTATGAAATATCCGGCGCATTGGGCGTTAAGCTGGCCAAGCCGGACCACGAAGTATATTCCATCGTTGGCGACGGCAGCTTCCTGATGCTGCATTCCGAGTTGATCACAGCTCTGCAATACAACCATAAGATCAACATCCTGCTGTTCGATAATTCGGGCTTTGGCTGCATCAACAACTTGCAGATGGGCAATGGCGGAGGCAGCTATTTCTGTGAGTTCCGCAATGATGAAAAACAGATTATGAACATCGATTACGCTAAGGTCGCTGAAGGTTACGGCGCTAAAGTGTATCGTGCCAATACGCTTGAGCAACTGCGGGAAGCTTTGGCGGATGCGAAGGGGCAGAGCCGTTCCACCCTGATCGATATCAAAGTACTGCCTAAAACGATGACGGACGGTTACGGAGGCTGGTGGAATGTCGGCGTTGCCGAGGTTTCGGAAAGCGAAAGTATCCGGCAAGCTCATGAGAGCAGAATGAGCAAACTGCAAGGAGCAAAATCCTATTAACAGCAAAGCCCTTCCGACGACGATTTCTTCGGGAGGGCTTTTTGTTAGGGATAAAGCAGTCTAATGCCATGCTCGCTTGCATAGTTTTCGTAGGCTTCGGGAGGTTTGCTGTTCGTCACAATACAGCTGAGATCGCTCAGCTGGCAATAAGTAGTGAGTGAATACTGATCGAATTTGCTGTCGTCGATCATTAAGTAAGTGCTCAAGCTTTTTTTGGCGACCATACTTTTGATCTCTGTTTCCATCGGAGAGGAGTTAGTGACGCCATTGGCAATGGAAATACCGGTAGAAGCCAGGAAGGCTTTAGTAATGTTGTATTTCTGCAGCAGCTCCAAGCTTTGGTATCCGACGAATGAATTTGTATTGCGCTCCAGCATGCCGCCTGTGGAAAACAGGGTCAACCCGGAGTAGGCTCTGGCATCGTGGATAAAATCAAAGTTGTTAGTGACAATCGTCAGATGTCTGTCAGCAAGGTAAGGCAGCATTTCCAGCGTTGTTGTGCCGGAATCGACAAACAGCACGTCACCGTCTTCCACGCAGGTGGCGGCCAACTGGCCAATCAACTGTTTTTTGCCCAAATAGAGATCTTTTCTCTCATTGAACTTAATCAGTGTGGAATGATTGACCGAGACGCCTCCGTACACTTTTTTTAGAATGCCGGAATCAACCAGTTCCTGAACGTCGCGACGGACGGTATTTTTGGATACTTGAAATTGATCCATGAGCTCATCCAGAGAAACGGATTCATGCTGATAGACATATTCCTTCATTTGTTGAATTCGTTTGGATTTAATCATTGTTAACTGCTCCTAGTTTGGCCATAATATCTCTCCCTATTTTAAACAAAATCCTGCCAATAAGACAGTCCCTATCCGCTAAGATGGGCGGTAAATTGACAACAAAGCGCCGTTAACCTATAATTTTGAGCATATATGAACAGCGTTGATGAGATGTTAGTAGGGCGCAGCCCGGCAAGCAGAGAGAGGATTCCTCCCGCGCGATATTTCGCTGGCGGTTGGCTGCAAGAATCCCCATGCCGAAGAGTGCACCGAAGCTGATCTCAGAGTGTGGATCAACTCCACCGGCTGCAGGACCCGTTATCGTCCGCGAAGAGGAGATTGCCCCTACGCTTCCATACGAAGCCGGGCAGTAACCAGGGTGGTACCGCGATATCAATCGTCCCTGTCAATTGACAGGGGCGTTTTTTGTGTTTCTGATTCAACTCCCATTAAACTCAAGGAAGGCTGGAATCCAATCATGAAAGCAGCAGAAATCCGCTCCAAGTGGCTGAAATTTTTTGAAAGCAAAGGACATAAAGTAGAGCCGAGCGCATCGCTCGTACCTCACAACGATCCATCCCTGCTCTGGATCAATGCCGGAATCGCACCGCTTAAGCCATATTTGGATGGCCGTCAAATCCCGGAAAATCCACGTATTACGAATGCTCAGAAGTGTATCCGTACCAATGACATTGAGAACGTCGGCAAAACGCGCCGCCATCAGACGTTTTTCGAGATGCTTGGCAATTTCTCCATCGGAGATTACTTCAAAAACGAGGTTATCGTCTGGTCCTGGGAATTCCTCACCTCTAAAGACTACATTGGTTTTGATCCGGAGCGACTGAGCGTCACCGTGCACCCGGAAGACGAGGAGGCCTACAAGCTGTGGAACGAAACAGTTGGCATCCCTGCAGAGCGCATCATTAAGCTGGAAGGCAACTTCTGGGAAATTGGTGAAGGCCCTTGCGGACCTTGTACAGAAATTTTTTACGATCGCGGCGAAAAATACGGCAATGACCCTTCCGATCCTGAGCTGTACCCGGGAGGCGAGAACGAGCGTTACCTGGAAGTATGGAACCTTGTTTTCACCCAGTACAACTTGAACAAGGACGGCAGTTACACGCCGCTGCCGAACAAAAACATCGATACCGGCGCCGGTTTGGAGCGCTTCGCCTCCATCCTGCAAGATGTTGACTCCAACTTCGATACGGATCTGTTCGTGCCGATCATTGCGAAATCCGCTGAAATTGCGGGTGTCAAATATGGAGAGAACACGGATACGGACGTCGCTCTAAAGGTTATCGCCGACCACGTTCGTACGGTTATATTCGCCGCTGGCGACGGCGTGCTGCCTTCCAACGAAGGTCGCGGTTACGTTATTCGCCGCTTGCTGCGCCGTGCTGTGCGCTACGGCAAAACGCTCGGCATCGATCGTCCGTTCCTGTACCAGCTGACTGGCACAGTCGGCGACATCATGGGTGTGTATTATCCGGAAGTTGTGGACAAACGCGAGTTCATCGAGAAAGCTATCCGCAGCGAGGAGGAGCAGTTCCACCGTACGCTGGAAGGCGGCCTTGGTCTGCTTGAGCAGCTTGCCCGCACAGCGAAGGCGGACGGCCGCAGCGAGATCAGCGGCGAGGATGCGTTCAAGCTGTACGATACGTTCGGTTTCCCGTTCGACCTGACGGAGGACTATGCCGGCGAGAACGGTCTTAGCGTGGACCGCGGCGGCTTCGACAATGCGATGGAAGCTCAGCGCAACCGTGCCCGTGCAGCCCGCCAGGAGTCAGGCGGAATGGGCATTCAAGGCGGAGCGCTTTCCGGCTTTACGGAGCCGAGCCAGTTTATCGGTTACTCGAACCTTGTCAGCGACGCTGTCGTGACCGGTATTTTTGTGGACGGTGAGCTGGCCGACATCGCCGGAGAAGGCAGCCGCGTCCTCGTGGTGCTGGACCGTACGCCATTTTATGCTGAGAGTGGCGGTCAGATCGGCGATAAGGGCTTCATCAGCGCGCCAGGGCTGAAGCTTGAGGTCGAAGATGTGACCAAGGCTCCACATGGTCAGTCGGTACATCATGCGCTTGTCGTGGAAGGCACGTTGCATAAAGGCGGTGGAGTATCCGCCGAAGTATCCCGCTCTTCCCGCAGCGACACGGTCAAAAACCACACTGCGACGCATCTCCTGCACAAAGCGCTTAAGGAAGTACTCGGTTCCCACGTCAATCAGGCTGGTTCGCTCGTAGAAGCGGAGCGTCTGCGTTTCGACTTCTCACATATTGGCGCTATCTCGACTGAAGAGCTGACGGATATTGAGCGCCGCGTCAACGAGCAGATCTGGAATGGCACGCAAGTGGTTATCGAAAGCAAACCAATCGCTGAAGCCAAAGCGATGGGCGCAATGGCTTTGTTCGGCGAGAAGTACGGCGATATCGTGCGTGTCGTGCAGGTGGGTGACTATAGCGTTGAGCTGTGCGGTGGATGCCATGTCGAAAATACGGCTCAGATCGGCTTGTTCAAAATTACCGGCGAAACAGGCATCGGCTCCGGCGTACGCCGCATTGAGGCTGTTACCGGCAAAAATGCCTATGCCTTCACCGAGGATCGGTTGGAGCTGCTCCAGCAGGCAGCAGCTCTGCTCAAGGCAGGCGTCGCTGAGTTGCCGCGCCGCCTGGAAGCTTTGCTCGGCCAGGTCAAAGAGCTGCAGCGCGATAATGATTCGCTGCAGGGCAAGCTGGCTCGCATCGAAGCAGGCAACCTGGAGAGCGGCGTCAAAACTGCCGGCGAACTCAGCGTTCTGGCAGCCCGAGTCAGCGCTCCATCGATGGACGCGCTGCGCGGCATTGCCGACGAATTGCGCCTCAAGCTCCCGGCAGCGGTCATCGCGCTCGGCGCTCCTGCTGAAGGCAAGGTGAACCTTGTCGTTTCCGTGCCGCAGGAGCTCGTCAAAAAAGGAATCCATGCTGGGAAGATCATCAAAGAAGCGGCGGCAGTTTGCGGCGGCGGCGGTGGCGGTCGTCCGGATATGGCTCAAGCGGGAGGCAAAGACCCGGCTAAGCTCGAAGAAGCGCTCAAACTTGTCGAAGAACTGGTTCTTGCCGGGGCAAATGTGATATAGTGAAGACGTATCTTTAAATGTGCCCACTCATTCGGGCCAGAGGAAAGCGAGGTGCTTTCGGTGAGCTCCATGGACAAGACAATGAAGTTTGACGTGGTTGCAGATGGTCCTGAGGCTTCCTCCAAGGAGATTCTGCTGACGGTGTATGACGCGCTGATCGACAAGGACTACAATCCGATCAATCAGATCGTTGGGTATCTGCTATCCGGAGACCCCGCTTACATCCCGAGGCACAACAACGCAAGAAGCCTGATTCGCAAGAAGGAACGAGACGAGCTCATTGAGGAATTGGTGCGCTCCTATCTTGCCAATCACCGCTGATTCGGGCATGGACAGGAGAATGACCACTGATTAGAATTTTGGGCTTGGATTACGGTGACCGCCGCATCGGCGTTGCCCTCAGCGATCCCATGGGCTGGACAGCACAGGGATTGGAAGTGTTGCAGCGCAGGGACGGCAGCGAGCTGCAGCGGCTTGCTCAGCTTGTAATCGAGCATGAGGTCACTGAGATCGTTGTCGGACTGCCGAAGAATATGAACGGCACCATCGGTCCGCGTGGCGAAATTTGCATCGCATTTGCCGAGGAACTTCGGCAATTAGTCAACTTACCTGTACACCTATGGGACGAAAGACTTACGACGGTATCCGCTGAACGGACACTGATCGAGGCGGATGTCAGCCGCAAGAAACGCAAGCAGGTTGTCGACAAGATGGCGGCCTCGCTTATTTTGCAAAATTATCTCGACTCTAAGATGAAAAGGTGAGGGTAACGATGGCAAATGACGACATGCAGTTTGAAGAGCCGGAAATCATCTATATTCCGGATGAAGACGGCAACGAGGAAGAATTCGAAGTTATCATGAAGTTCGAGGTCGACGGCTCGGACAAGAAATATATGATGGTAGTGCCGCTCAGCGTCGAGGAATCAGACGATGAAGAGGACGAGGTATACGCCTTCCGTTACGAGGAAGACGGCGATGACCTCAAGCTGTACACGATCGACGACGAGGAAGAGTGGAGCATGGTCGAAGAGACCTTCAACACCTTGCTTGGTGAACTGGAGGAAGACAAAGACTAATGAGCACAGGACTTCCGCAGCGTATTACTCTCCTCAAGGAAACATACGGCCGCGAGGTGCTGCTGGTGGATGAGCAGGGACAGGAGATTCCGTTTGTTATTCAAGCGGAATTCAGCCTGGACGGGACTTCCTACGCAGCACTTCAGTCCCTGACCGGCCGCAAGGACGGCGAGGCTGAGATGTTCCGCATCATCACAGATAATGACGGAGCACCTGAGCTGGAGACGATTGAGGATGATGATGAATGGGAGCTTGCCGCCGAGACGTATGATGCGTTGTTATTTGACGGAGCAAGCGAAGAATAGCAAGATGTACGGGGCGGGCTTTTGCCGCCCCTTTTTCACTGTTGTAAAGGGTATAATAGTGAATGATATGAAAAGCTTATTGCACAGTCGGAAGCGGAGGACAGGGTAGAGATGCAGAGGAACAATCACAGCGGATTGGATGGCCAAGAGCCCTCTGGACCGGCAAGGAGCCGGATTACGTTATGGGTATTGCTGTCGCTCGTTACCTTGCTGCTTCTAGCGGCAGCGGGCATAGGCGGCTATATATGGAACGGGCTGCGCCCTGCCGCGGGGGGCGAATCCCGCCAAGTTGTCATCGAGCGCGGGATGTCTCCCATCGAGGTTGCAGATCGGCTTGAGCAGGACGGGATTATCCGTAATGCTTTTATTTTCAAGTATTATCTGAAGTTCAAGGAACAGGGCAGTTCCTTCAAGGCTGGCACCTATGAGTTGTCTCCGGGCATGGAGCATGAGGACATCGTGACGAAGCTTAATAGCGGTGAGACGGTCAAGGAAGAAACGATCCGTTTCACGATACCGGAAGGTTATACGGTGCTGCAAATTGCGGACAAGCTTGCCGCCGAGGGATTGGTCGACCGCGATCAATTCGTGAAGCTGGCGGATGAGCCGCGCATCTGGGAGGCCGACGCAGTGAAGTCGATTCCGGATGACAGTCGACTGAGGCATCGGCTTGAGGGGTATTTGTTCCCGGATACCTATGAACTGAAGAAGGACAGCACCGAGGAGGATATTCTGAACCGGATGCTGGCCGAGACTGACCGCAAGCTTGCTGAGCTCGGCGAGCTTGATGAGACATTGGAGCAGCGCGGCCTCACCTTGCATGGGCTGATGACAGTCGCTTCACTCGTGGAGCGGGAGGTTGTCGTTGATAAGGAGCGAGCCGCCGTTGCCGGCGTTATCTACAATCGGCTGGCGAAGCCGATGCGTCTGCAAATCGATGCTACCGTGCAGTATTTGCTGGACAAACCAAAGGAGCGACTGTACGAGAAGGATCTCGAGGTCGAGAACCCATACAACACGTACCGAAGCGACGGTTTGCCGCCAGGGCCGATTAGCAGCCCGAGCCTTAAGTCGATTGAGGCAGCCCTTAATCCAGAGAGTACGGAGTACTTTTACTATGTAACCAAGAAGGACGGCTCCAGCGAGCATCTGTTTGCGGTTACGTATGATCAGCATCTCAAGAATATCCGCGAAAGCGAAAAGTAGCAGCAAGGAGGAAACAACAGTGGCAAGGAAACCGGAACTGCTGGCAACGGCAGCTTCCCTGGAGGAGCTGCGTCGGCTGATCGATGCCGGGGCAGACGCCTTTATTATTGGGGAATCCCGTTATGGAGCCAGACTGCCGGGAGAATTCGGGCTGGAACAGCTGGAGCAGGCTGTGGGAATCGCGCGCAGCTCGCAGCGGCAGGTGCGCATCTACGCGGCTGTCAACAACTTGATGGACAATCGCACGTCAGACTCGCTGCCCGGCTATTTAGCACAGCTGGCGAAGATAGGCGTTGATGCGATCGTGTTCGGCGACCCCTCCGTGCTTATGGTCGCTCGTGAGGCGGCGCCCGGCGTTCCGCTGCATTGGAACGCGGAGATGACATCGACAAGTTATGCCCAGGCGGAGTACTGGGGGCGCCGCGGCGCATCCAGAATCGTATTGGCGCGAGAGCTCAACATGGAGCAGGTCATCGAGGTCAAGGAGCTTACGAAGCTGGAAGTTCAAGTGCAGGTGCATGGTATGACAAACATTTATCATTCCAAGCGCTCACTCGTGGACAGCTACCTCGGTCATCTTGGCGGGGAGCGGGAAGGCGTCGACAGCAGTCTTGGCAAGGGGATGTTCCTGATGGAGCCAGAGAGGCGCGACGAGCGTTATCCGATCTACCAGGACGATTATGGCACATATATGATGAGCTCCGATGACATCTGTATGATCGAGAACTTGCATGAGCTGATGGAGGCTGACATCGACAGCTTGCGTATCGAAGGGTTGATGAAATCGCCCGAGTACAACGAGACGATCGTGCGCGCTTATCGAGCAGCAATTGATGCTTATACCGCTGATCCCGACGGCTACCGCTTCAATAACGAATGGTTGAATGCTATTCGTCGTGTACAGGATCCAGAACGAGAGCTGAGCTACGGCTTTTTCTATAAGGAACAGGTATATTGAATATTTGCAATCAGGAGGTGAACTTAACAACATGGCTATGACATTGAATCATCCTGTGCTAAAGGGTAAAAGGCATCGGCTAGAGCGCCCCGAGCTGCTCGCGCCGGCCGGCAATTTGGAGAAGCTGAAGTTCGCCGTGCACTACGGCGCGGACGCTGTTTATATCGGCGGCCAGAAATACGGCCTGCGCTCTGGAGCGGATAACTTCAGCTTCGAGGAGATGCGCGAAGGGGTAGAGTTCGCTGCGCGTTATGGTGCGAAGGTATTCGTAGCAACGAATATCTATGCTCATAATGAGGACATTGATGGACTGGAAGCCTATCTCCGCAAGTTGGAGGAGGTTGGCATCGCGGCAATTATCGCCGCCGATCCCGCAATTGTGGAGACAGCCCAGCGCGTTGCGCCGGGGCTGGAAGTGCATCTTAGCACTCAGCAGTCCGTGCTTAACTGGCGGACGGTGCAGTTCTGGAAAGAAGAGGGCCTGCCACGCGTCGTGCTCGCTCGCGAGACGAGCCTGGAGGAGATTGCTGAGATCAAATCCCATGTGGATATTGAGATTGAGGCGTTCATCCACGGAGCGATGTGCTCTTCTTTTTCAGGACGCTGCGTGCTTTCCAACCATTTTACCGATCGGGACTCTAACCGTGGGGGCTGCTGCCAGTCTTGCCGTTGGAAGTATGATCTGTACGTGGATGGCGACACAGTTAATGGTGAAGAAGACAATCAGTTCACGATGGGCTCCAAGGATCTATGCATGATCCGCCATATTCCGGAGCTGATTGAGGTCGGCGTGGACAGCTTCAAAATCGAGGGCCGAATGAAAAGCCTTCATTATGTCGCTACGGTCGTTAATGCGTACCGTCAGGCAATTGACTCCTACTTCGAGGATTCGGCAAGCTATGAGCTGAAGCCGGAATGGCTGGAGGAAGTGAACAAGGCGGCCAATCGCCCGCTGAACACCGGCTTTTTCTTTGATACTCCGAGCACGGAGGAGCATATTTACGGGCCGGAAGACAAGGCGGCTCCTTATGATTTTGCCGGAGTCGTTCTGGAGTATGACGCAGAGACAGGTCTTGCTGTCATCCAACAGCGCAATCACTTCAAACCGGGCCAGGAGATCGAGTTCTTCGGACCTGGCGGCACGTTTTTCAAGCAGCAGGTCGGCGAGCTTCATGACTTGGAGGGAGCCAGCCTAGATGCGGCGCGGCATCCGCTGCAGCATATCGTGCTGCGCACCGAGCAACCGGTTAAGCCAATGGATATGATGCGCAAGCGTATTCGATAACGATAATTCGATCCGACTCAATCGAGTCGGATCTTTTTTTAATTGTATTATTAATCTTCAGTACTTTAATGTCAAAAAGTGAAATAATGCTATAGTTATAACTGGTATAAAATTACATAGAAAGAAAAAAATATTTATCTGACATGAACATAATCGACGTTCTATGTTTATCCGATAAAAAAAGGAATAACCAATTGAAACGATATGAGGTGCGACGTCATGCTCAATAAAATCTACTCCAGCCTAAAGGATTCATGGACACGGCTCAGTCGGGCAAGCGGACAAAAAGGAAGGGATAAGAGTGGTAGTTCTAAAGCTACCCCGAATGGAGTAAGTGATGGGCGCCGCAAACCAGTGACGCTTGGCATGAAGCTTTTTCTGACGGTGTTTGCCAGCATTTTGATTTGCGTGCTAGTCATGGGGCAGCTCTCCTACCAGATTTCCAAGTCGATTATCGAGAAGCAGGCAACGGAGTCGTCGAGCCAGACAATCAAGCAGCTATCTGAAAAATTGGAACTTATTTTCGGCCAGTTTGATGATATTTCAATGCAATTTGTATCGGATACAACTCTGCAGAACATGATCTCCAGCACGCTATATGCTTCTGAAGAAGCAGAAGCGCTCAGGGCTCAGCGTGAATTGAACAACAAGCTGCAGAATATGGTCCTCGGTATGGATGGCGTTGAAAACTTGAATTTGATACCGCTTCGGGAAAGCCTTGGCGATACCGTGATCGGCACAGGGGAGCTGGACAAGGCAAAGCTGGAGCAACAGGAATGGTATAAGGCGGCTTTGAAAGCTCAGAGCCAGGCAGTGTGGATTCCGACGCAGCCGCTAGGCTTTCAGGGCGGCGGCAAGCCGACGATAGGACTTGCTCGGCCATTGAAGGAGCCAGGCGGCAACGAGGCGGTATATCTACTTTTAGTAGAGATTCAGGACAGCGCTTTGCAGAATCAGATCAAAGGCGCTGAACTTGGCGAGGGCAGCAGCATTTCGATAGTCGACAGCAATGATCGGATCCTGATAGACAGCACCGACAGGGGGATGATTGGTAAGGAATCGAGGGTCAAGCTGAACGGTGCCATGAACGAGCAGTTGGACGGTGCGCTGCTTACCGAGAATGCAGGTAGCGATGTGCTCGTAATCTACAAAAGCTTTCCGACAAATGGATGGATATTGTCGAGCGTGCAGCCTGTAGGTGTGCTTGTGCATGCGGCGGATTCAATTTACCGCTTGACCTTCATCGTGTCCGCAATTGCGGGCGTGCTGGCTGTGCTGATCGGATTATTCGTGATGCGGCTTGTCGGAGCGCCGCTGAACCGGTTGCGCAGCTTGATGCAGCGAGGCAAGGATGGTGATCTTACCGTGCGGGCGGAAGCCAAAAGTGGCGATGTCATCGGCAGGACGGAGCATAGCTTCAATGAGATGATGGAACAGATCACCGAGCTCGTTACCGAAGCTCGCACAGGAGCGGAGCAGGTGCTTGGCACGGCTGCGGAGCTTGGCGGAGTTTCCAAACGTACAGCGGAAGCTGCCCGCGAGATTGCGACAGCCTCTGAGGAGATTGCAGGTGGAGCTTCCAGCCTTGCGACGGAAGCGGAGCGGGGCAGTGACCTGACGATGGACATGAGCCGCAGTATGGAGCAGTTGAAGCAGAGCAATAGCCAAATGAGCGGTACGGCTCAACAGGTCGAGACTTCTAGCAAGCTCGGCAGCGAGTATATGGTCCAGCTCGTGCAGAAGACGGCTCAGACCGAGGAAATGACGAGCAATATGGCGAAGCAGATTGAGTCACTTCAGGAAAGCACACGTTCTATTCGCAAAATTCTTGACGTCCTCGGCGGCGTCGCCAAACAGACGAATATTTTGTCGCTGAACGCTTCAATCGAGGCGGCTCGTGCAGGCGCTGCGGGTAAGGGCTTTATGGTCGTCGCTGCGGAAATCCGGCAGTTGGCGGAGCAATCCAGACAGTCCATCGGTATGGTCGAGGAAATAACAGGCCGCATTCAACAGCAGATGGATGAAACGGTGGCTTCACTTGCAGCGGCCCGTCCTATTTTCCAGGAACAGATTGAATCGGTGAAGGATACAAGCCAAATTTTCCTGGAAGTGCAGGGAAGGATGGCTGAATTTGGAAACAGCCTGCAAAGTGTCGGTAGCGCGGTTCAACTGCTGGATGAAGTCCACTCCCAGCTTAGCGGAGCGATGACAAGCGTAAGCGCAGTTGCGGAGCAGTCCTCGGCAACTTCGGAGGAAGTAGCCTCGCTGACGCAGGAACAGCAGGGCGTAAGCCAGGGTCTCGTTGAACTTTCGTCCAACCTGGAAGGCGTATCACGCTCGTTGCAGCTGGCGCTTGCTCGTTTTCAAACCGAACAGTAACAACATGAAACCGGACCCTCTGAGGTTCGGTTTTTTGTTGTGATTAGGTCCTATGACTTCGTCTGTCCAATGTCAAGAGACATTCGCCTTGTTTATTTTCTAATAAAGAATTAAGTTCACACGGCTATATTCCGATATGGATAGGTACAAGGAGTTAAGAATAGAGGATGGTGTATTCAATTGCAAAATCCGTTTAAAAGATCCCTCAAAAAGGGTACGTCTGTTCCGCAACGGACTGCTGATTCTTCTGCTAGTTCCAGGTTTGCTTCACGCAATCCGCTGAATCTAATGAGTGTAAGATTGTTTTTGATCGTTTTCATTAGTATTTTAGCTTGCATCAGCATTGTCGGTACGCTTTCCTACAACATTTCCAAAAGTGTCATCGAGAAAAAGGTTACGGAATCAACAATCGCGACGGTAGGTCAGCTGAGAGGAAAGCTGGACCTTATTCTATTGAGCCTGGAGAATTACTCCATGCAGTTTTTTACAGACAAGCAGCTTCAGCAAAATTTGAATAACCTGGCCACCATTAGCAAGGAGGAATATGCCTGGTTTGATAATCAGAAGCAGATCAATGACAGGCTGGCAGGCTTGGCGTTGTCGAATCAAGATGTTGTAAATGTGAATTTGATTCCGACTGGCGGAAAATCAACTCAGATACTGGGAACCGGTAGTATGGAATATGACAAGATTAAGGATACAGCTTGGTTGAAGCAGGCTGCTGAGCTAGGCGGCAAGCCACTATGGATTCCGGTTCAGCCGAATGGTTTCCAGGGCAAAAGTGAGGCTTCATTCGGGCTTGCCCGGGCGATCAATATTGCTTCGAGCGGCAATTCCTATATTCTGCTTATTGAGATTGAAAAAACGGTCATTTCGGAACAGATGCAAAACATCGCTCTCGGCGACAGGAGTCGAGTGCAGTTACTTGATACGGCAAACACCGTTCTAATCGACAGTCTGGATACGGCTCAGGAAGGAAAGCAGACCGACATTGACCTGAGCAATAAGGGGACTGAGGAGGATACGGAAGGGCGAGGAAGTATTGTTACAGGCAGCGGTGCTGGTGAAGTACTTGCTGTTTATGAGAACCTGGGGAAGAGTGGTTGGAATGTTGTCGCCATGCTTCCGACTGCTGAGCTCGTCAAGGATGCCAAAGAAATCGCGCGTTCATCATGGTTTGTTTCAGGAGGCGCTGCTTTACTAGCTATTTTTGTTGGAATTTATGTGATATTCACTATTGGACGCCCTCTTCGTCAGCTCCGCAATCTGATGGGGGAAGCGATGGAAGGCAACCTGACCGTCCGTTCAACACTACGCTCTAAGAGTGAAATAGGTCAGCTTGCGGACAGCTTCAATGAGATGATGGGGCGCATTACCGAGCTTGTACAGCAGACCCGCGGCAATGCTAAACTTGTTCTAAGTACGGCGGAGCAGGTCGGAGACGCTTCTCGCCGCACGGCTACCGCTGCTCGTGAGATAGCTGTTGCTACGGAAGAAATTGCTGGCGGTGCTACAAGCCTGGCGATGGAGGCGGAGCGGGGAAGCGATCTGACTGGCAACATGGATCACGGCATGAGGAAGGTCAAAACTTCCAACGATGAGATGCGAGCTTCGGCAGAGCAGGTGGAGACGGCTAGCCGAGAGGGAACGGAACATATGGCAGCGATGATTCAAAAAACGGGTGAAACCGAACTGATGATTCGTTCCATGACGGAGAAAGTAGAGCGGCTTAAGGATAGCACTCGCTCGATCCGTAAAATTTTGGATGTGCTCGGTAGTGTTGCGAAGCAGACGAATATTTTGTCTCTTAATGCTTCGATTGAAGCAGCACGCGCGGGAGCAGCGGGCAAGGGCTTCATGGTTGTAGCGGGTGAAATCCGGCAGCTTGCGGAGCAATCCCGGCAATCCATCAGCCTGGTAGAGGGCATTACAAATACGATTCAGACCGAGATTGAGGAAACGGTCGTTGCGCTCGGAATGGCTCAGCCTATATTCCAAGAGCAGATCGGCTCCGTCAAAGAAGCCAATGGAATTTTCCTGGAAGTTCAAGGGCGTATGGGTGCATTGTCCGATAGCTTGGAAAATGTGTGGGAATCGATTCGCATGCTGGACGAATCCCAGCAGCAGCTCGGCGCGGCGATGGGTAGCGTGAGCGCAGTTGCGGAGCAATCTTCCGCCACCTCGCAGGAGGTAGCTTCGCTCAGCAGTGAGCAGCTCGGTGTGAGCGAGAGCCTTGTTGCCCTGTCGGGTAGTTTGGAAGCTGTATCCAAGTCGCTGCAGCAATCGTTGGACAAATTCCAAGTTAATGAATAACTGAATCCGTTGTAGCAAGTCCGGTCCGCTCAGCGGACCGTTTTTTTTGTGTTCAGGTTAGCCAACGGAGAATGGGCAACACTTGGAATAGAAGATTAGATTGCGCAAACAGGACGACACAAGAAAGGACGAACGGCGGCATGAGGATAACAAGATTGAGAATAATCGGAGCGGTTGTATCCGTGCTCCTGACTGCCGCTATCATTCGATTAGCTTGGCTCATGTTTATGCCATGGGAGACGGCGCATCAAGGAAAGGCAGCGTTAAGCCGCCCGGTTGTGCAACAGCGCAGCCATCGTCTATTGCTGGACACTGGCAGAGGAGACTTTGTAGATCGGAATGGCTTGGCGCTCACAGGGTTCTCCTATGAGGCGCTGGCCATTTTTCCGTATCCGCAAGGAGGGAAGCCTAGAGGCAGCGGCCGTGATCTGAACGCGCTGGCTCGCATTATGGGCATCAGCCGTCTGCAGCTGCAACAGAAGCTGGATCGAGCTCAGTATCCCGAGTTTTGGCTGGAGGCGGGCAGCGGCATGCCGCATCAGCTGAGCGCCACTCAGTTGAAGGAGCTGTCCAGCTTGAAGATTGAAGGAGTCGCTGTGCTGCCTTACCGCTCTCATACCGATGAATTCGGCCTGCACATTCAGGCAATCGGTTATGTCAGCGAGAACCCGCAGCGCATGGCTGATCATTATAACAAGCAGTTGAAGACCGGAAAAGCTACGCTGCGCGAGAAGACGGGCGGCGGTGGCTTGGAAATGTCGTTGGATACGCTGCTTAGAGGTACGGGGCCGGTATATGCCAGCTCATGGACGGATGCGGCAGGCAACCCGCTGAAGGGACTCGGCTTGACGATGAATCGTCCGTCCAACCCGATGTACCCTCTGAAAGTGGAGACGACGCTTAGTCTCCCTTTGCAGGCCGAGCTTGAGAGGCAGGCGCTTGCGGCTGGACTTGGCAAAGGCGCAATTGTTGTACTGGATGCAAGAACGGCGGATATTTTGGCTACGGTATCTTTGCCTGTAATGAAGGACGTAACTTCTCCAGGGCTGTTCTATGATGGTGCGGCCAACCGCGCTGTACGTGCTTATACGCCGGGGTCTATCTTTAAGCTAGTTACGGAAGCAGCCGCACTGGAGGCCGGTGTGGCCGATGAGGATGAGGTCTTCCACTGTGATGGAGAATATGGCCATTATGGCCTCTCTTGCTGGAAAGAAGGAGGGCATGGTGCAATCACGTTGCGGGAAGGTTTGGCCCAATCCTGCAATATTGTGTTTGCTGCGCTAGCGGAAAGGCTTCAGCCACAGCAGCTGGAGCGGACTGCGGATAAGCTGGGACTTGGCCGACGAATCGGCTGGAGCCTGCCTACAGGTGAACATGAAGGTGCTCTCAAGGGCCCTTTGAGGTTGCTTTGGGAGGAGGAGTCCGGAGGCGTGTTCGCGAAAGACACAATCGGCCCGAATCAAAATCTTCGCACTAGCGGTGCGTTAGCAAGAACCGGCATCGGGCAGCAGGATGTATTGCTAACTCCGCTGCAGGGGGCTAATCTGATCGTTACGCTGCTTCATAACGGCAAGGTTACTGAGCCGCGGCTTGTAACTGGCATCCGATATGCCAACGGTCAGCAAATGGCTAGGCTTGGCCGTCATATCTCTCCCTCACCTTATGGGCAAATTTCCCCTTCAACCGCGACTGCGCTTCGCAAAGGCATGAAAGAAGTCGTCGCTGCCGGAACGGGCCAGCGCTTGCAAGGTAACGCTTGGAAGCTCGCCGGCAAGTCAGGCACGGCGCAGACCGGTGCAGCAGGAACCGGCAACCACCAGTGGTTCATCGGTTATGGGCCAACATCAACACCTCGATATGCGGTTGCAGTAATTGCCGAGAACCGGCCTGAAGGAAGCGCCAATCTTGCTGCCAAAGTATTCGGGGAAGTCATGGAAACGCTGGCGTCATGGGAAGCGTCGGGAACCGATCGATTGCCTTGATAAGTAAGAGGAATTGTGCGCAGCTCCTAGCGCTTGGTGGATCACATTTGTTAACAGCTAATCAAAAGAGTGAAGAGCCTTCCCTTGCGGGACGGCTCTTCACTCTTTTGGGCTGAAAAAATTGCTTAGTGGCAAGATGTCTCACTATTATCCATAAGCTCCTGTTCTGTCTTAACTGGTTATCCAGTTAATTCTTTTCAGCAAGCTCCACATCATACTCACCTTGCGGCGGCGTAATCCAGCGGCGGAGATAACCTTGGTCGTACAGCGCCTTGACGAGAATGAGCAGCACGGGAGAAAGGATGACGCCGACTACTCCAAACAAGGATAGCGAGATGACCATGCATGCAAGCATGGTAAAAGCAGAAACGCCGAGTGTGTCTCCAGTAATGAGCGGTTCCAGAATTTGCCGTACTATGACGATGACCAGGAACAGCACCAAGAGCCAAATGGCCAATTGAAAATCACCGACTGCAAACAGGTACAAAATCCATGGCACAAAGATGGTGCCGACACCAAGCAGCGGCAATACGTCGAAGATCGCTGCCAAAACGGAAATTGTAAGGGCATTGTCAACGCCAAGCAGCAACAGGGATACAAATACAACGATAAAGGTGATCGTGATTAGTTTGAGCTGCGATTTGAGATAGGCAGTGATGCCAGAGAAGACGTTTTCCCGCAGAAAAGTGAAAGCTTTCTTGAAGGTACGCGGCGTCTTGCTCGCGGCGATCCGCTTCCAGCTGCCAATCTCGATGCTGAGAAAGTAGGCGAGAATGATCCCGATAACAAAATTGAACATAAAGGTGGAGACAGAGCTCAAATAACCGGCGGCCTTGAGCAGAAATCCTTCGGCAACTTTTTGCCCCCACGCCGTTATTGAATCGATGTATTCTTGCAGCTTGTCCACCGTTCCTGGCGGCAGGGCGCTGACTTTTTCTTTGAGCCAAGTGGAACCCTCGGTTACCTGAGCTAGGAGGATATTCTGGTACATGGGCAATTTGTCCGCTAGCGCAGTGGCTTCCCGAATCATAATATAACCTGCGCCGAAGAATACTCCGAGAATGAGAACCGAAAACACCATGATGGAAATCGCGGAGGCGATCGATTTTTTGATACCCGCTCGATTAAGCAGCTTGGCCAGCGGCTCGATGGCGGCAAAGATAAGCAGAGACAGGAAAATTGGTGCAGCAATGGAGTAAAGATAGGTGAAGGCAAGCATAATCAGATACACGGTAAGAGCAATAAGCCCAATGTCGAACGCGGTACGCCAGTATTTACGGTAAAACATTAACATGGTTAATCAGACTCCTTTAAGGGCAACAATTGGAAATCGATTCATATTTCTGTTTTGATTGTACTATAGATTTTAGATAAGCAGGCGTTTTTTGAAACTCGTTTATGTTACAATGGGTCGTAGACTTCAAGAGAATATGGTGGGGAAAAGAACGATGGAGAATTTGCTTGTCTGGGGATTCTACTTCCTCTCGCTCTATGCATTCATCCCGGGGCTGGTGAGCCGCATGTTCGGTTTCCGCGTGTTCAAGAAAGGGTTGTCGGAGAAGGAGATCTCCCTCACCTTTGATGACGGACCTGATCCGCAGTATACGCCTAAGCTGCTGGACTTGCTCGCCAGGCACGGTGCCAGGGCGACTTTTTTTGTCGTTGGAGCCCATGCGGAACGGCACCCGGAGCTGCTGAAGCGGATGAAGGATGAAGGCCATACGATCGGAATTCATAATTACGTGCACAAGGCGAACTGGATAATGAGGCCCAAAGCGGTCAAGAAGCAGATTTCCTTGACGGCCGAAGTAATTGAGCGTTCGACAGGGGAGACCCCTGTCTTTTATCGTCCTCCTTGGGGAATCGTCAATTTATTTGATTTTTCCAAAAAAGGTCAGTACAAGATTGTGCTGTGGTCCGGCATCTTCGGTGATTGGAAGGCGCATGAGGATTCGAATCGGCTTAAACGTCGTCTGCTCAAAAAGCTGAAGCCGGGAGAAGTTGTACTTCTCCATGACTGCGGTCTGACTCTAGGAGCGGATGCGAACGCGCCAGCTCAAATGCTGGAGGCGCTGCAGTATTATTTGGAAGAAGGAACACGCAAGGGATACCGCTTTGTCACGGTCCCGGAGCTGATTGAACTGACAGAGAAGAACAAGGCGAGGCGGCCTGGCTGGTGGAATCGTCTGCTCGCAGCGGCATGGTTGCAATATGAGAATCTGTTCCATTTGGCGTTCCGACTCAAGCCAATCTCCGGGAAAGAAGACGGCAAGCCTATTCTGCACTATCGTCAAGTTAGCTATAATGGGCCTGAGGTCGAGCTGAAAGAAGGCGTCCGCATCACTAAAGGTGACAAGCTGGCCGAAATTCATCTGGATAACGCTCTGCTACGTCAAGCGGCTATGCGTTCCTCTTCTCCGGTAACGGTCATGATTCGTTTGATTCGAGAGATGGAGTCGGCTCTTCCCGCCGTGTCCAGAGCCGTGCTGAATGATCCAAAAATGTCGTCCGTCAAGGCTCTCTACGGGGTCTCAATGATTCATAAGGGAACAGACAAGCTAGGCTTTCAATTGTTTGACCTGCCGGAAAATTTATTCGCCAAAGTTTCTCGTATTTATCTAAAGATTTTATTCCGTGTGTTATCTGCTAAGCCGAAACAGAAGCAGAAGCAGACAACCAGCACGAAGAAAACAGGCCGCGGCAGTGCGAATGCCATGTATCCTCGAATGCTGTTTCTGTCTCGCATGGATATGGAGAGCTTCGTGAACATGACAACGCCGGCTCCTAGAAAAGCCGAAAGTCCCAACGAGCTGCCCCTTGCAGCCACATCAGAGGAATCAGCCCTTCCTACAACGATTCTGTCCTAACGCTTTGCCAACCGGCCCGTCATTAGTCGAGGCCGGTTTTTTTTTGCATATGTACATCACCCAAGGGATGTCGGAAGCAGATTGTTTGTTCTACTTGAATTGAATCAAGTGTTACTGATTCTTTTCGCGGTTCTGTCAAGCTTTTGCATTGGACTTTTACCATGAAGGAGCTATGATGGAAAAGAAGGGAGAGGAATTCATGACCGAGGCAGACTGGGAAGAGCATCTGATGCTGCAGATCGCCTCCCGGAGCAGCGACGCGCTGGAGAAGCTTTATGACCGTTATGAGCGACCGCTGTATTCGTTCATTTACCGAATTGTCGGAGACGGTATGGCGGCAGAAGAAATCATTCAAGAGCTGTTTTTAAAAATATGGAATAATGCAGAGGCATATACCTCGAACGGGCGGAATGGCAAGGTGAGCAGTTGGATTTTTACAATAGCTCGCAACCGATCCATCGACTGGCTGCGTAGGCGAGATAGCCGTCCCGCGGCTGGTGGGGAGATCGGGCTGGATGTAATAAGCGATCCGCTCACGACCGAGCTGGCCGTTGAGAACCGTTTGATGGCCGAGCAGATGAGACAAGCACTGTCTGAGCTTAATGTGGAACAGAAGCAAGTTCTGGAATGGGTTTATTACGGGGGTTATACTCAGCAAGAGATAGCCGATCACCATGATATTCCGCTTGGCACGGTGAAGAGTCGCATCCGCCTCGGTCTACGTCAGCTGCGCAAGCGGCTCGGCGATTCGTGGAGAGAGGGGGTTCGTACATGAGGGAAGAGCATTCAGAGTCCGATGAGCGTCCATGCTCCGACATAGAGCTGTATGCATTAGGTATGTTGGATGGTGGAGAACGCGTTCGCATGGAGACGCATGTACAGGACTGCGCCGAGTGCAAGCAGGAGCTTGACAGGCTGCAGGAGCTTCTTGGTCTGTTGCCGTTGGCTGCAGAACAGGTGGACCCTCCCGAGGGGATGAAAAAGCGGGTACTGAACGCTGTGCTGCGAGGTCCTGCGCCGGAGAGCAGGGACAGCGGAGCTGAGGGAATTTCGTTGGCATCTAGCAGAACTGGCGAGAATGTTCCCGACGAATTGGAGCAGGTTGATGCTGTTGAGCTTCGAGACGCAGAACTGCGTACCGCAAAGCCGAGTGACGCGGAGCTGTATTCTTTAGAGCAACGTGCAGAAGAGCATCGTGACGCGGAGCATGCCGCAGAACTTTATGCGGAAGAGCGTCGTGCTGAGACCGAGGCGAACCGGCTGCAACAATCGGCTGCAGAAGCGATGAACAGCCCGGCTTCCCTTGAAGCCAATGAGCCTGCCCTACAAAAAGATGGTGAAGCTGTGACCGCCACATCGGCGACTTGGACGCCTTCTTCACAGCAGCAAACCAGAGGCTGGCGAGCCTCGCTTACAGCTGTCCTGGCGGCAGCTGCTGCAGTGATGCTGTTGCTGTCCGGTGTGCTGGCGCAGCGAATGGACAGCCTGAACCGTGAGAACAAACGTCTCGCGGCGGAGCTTGGCCAGACCAGGCTCAGCCTGGACAACGCGAACAGCGAGCTGAAGAAGGCGGCTCAGCCTTTTACCGGAGCGGCAGTAAGCCAGGTCGTTTCCTTGAAGCCAGTCAAAGATTTGGTTGCGCGAGGTCAGGCCTATATTCTAGTCGATGAGAGAGGCACGCATCTAATCGTGCAAGCGAGCAAGCTGCCCGAGCTTAAAGATGAACAGGCGTTCCAGGTATGGCTGATCAAAGGGGACAAACCAGTCAATGCCGGGACGTTCAAGCCTTCGGGCAACTCAGGGGCAGTCACATTTACGTTCCCTGGAGGCTCCTTTGACCAGGTAGCAATTACACTGGAACCAGACGCCTTTGGCGCCACGCCGCGTGGCGAGATGGTGCTGGCCGGCGCGTTGAAAGCTTAGCTATATAAGTTTAACTATAAGTCCGGCTCCTCATATGTAGGGCCGGATACTAAAAAAAGCTCCTCAAGCAGCAGGATCAACCTGCGCTTGAGGAGCTTTGTCGTTAAAGGAATAGGGTGAAAGCTACAGCTTCATCACGCCGCCGGTGCTGGCGGAGGTGACCAGATGTGCATATCTTGCAAGGTAGCCGCGTTTGATTTTGAGCTCAAAGCCGGCCCACTCGGCGCGACGCTTCGCCATTTCCTCGTCGCTGATCTCGAGTTGAATCGTCCGATTGTTCATATCGAGCTCGATGATGTCGCCGTCATTAACGAAGGCCAGCGGGCCGCCGTCAGCTGCTTCAGGCGAAATATGGCCGATGCTGATGCCGCGCGATGCGCCGGAGAAACGTCCGTCGGTGATAAGACCAACTTTGGCGCCGAGGCCCATGCCGACGATCTGCGAGGTTGGAGCCAGCATCTCAGGCATACCAGGGCCGCCTTTTGGACCTTCGTAACGGATGACCACGACATGGCCTTCTTTGACGAGGCCTTTGCTAAGGCCTTCCAGAACAGCGTCCTGGGAGTCGAAGCAGATTGCAGGACCACGATGGTAGCCGCCTACGGATTTGTCCACAGCGCCGACCTTGATGATCGCGCCGTCAGGAGCCAGGTTGCCGAACAGAACGGCTAGGCCGCCGCGCTCGGAATGCGGATCGTCGATTGGACGAATAACGTCGCGGCGTTTCGGTATGACATGCTCGACATTTTCGCGAATTGTTTTGCCAGTCACGGTAATATTGTCGGCATGCAGTGCGCCTTCTTTGTTAAGCAGTTCGTTAAGCACGGCGCTGACGCCGCCTGCTTCGTGTACGTCCTCCATATGGAGATCGGACGCAGGAGCAAGTTTGGATAGATGCGGCACGCGGTTGGCAACTTCATTGATGCGAGCGATCGGATAATCGATCTCGGCTTCATGAGCGATGGCCAGCGTATGCAGCACCGTGTTGGTGGAGCCGCCCATTGCCATATCCAGTGCAAAAGCATTGTCGATTGCTTCGGCATTAACGATGTCGCGTGGGCGCAAATTCATATCGATCAGCTTCATGAGCTGACGAGCGGATTCTTTAACGAACTCCTTACGTTCTGGGGAAATAGCCAGAATGGAGCCGTTGCCTGGAAGCGCGATACCGAGCGCCTCGGCCAGGCAGTTCATGGAGTTAGCCGTGAACATGCCGGAGCAAGAGCCGCAAGTTGGACAGCCGAATTGTTCAAGCTCAGTCAGACCTACTTCATCGATTTTGCCGGCCATGAACTGACCAACACCTTCAAATACACTTGTCAGGGAGATGGCGCGGCCGTCGCTTGTACGGCCGGCTTTCATTGGGCCGCCGCTGACCATGATGGACGGGATGTTGACGCGCAGCATACCCATAATCATTCCTGGTGTAATTTTGTCACAGTTTGGAATACAAACCATGCCGTCGAACCAGTGGGCATTAACGACCGTCTCCACGGAATCCGCGATGATCTCGCGGCTGGCAAGCGAATAGCGCATGCCGATATGCCCCATAGCGATGCCATCGTCTACGCCAATCGTGTTGAATTCGAACGGAACGCCGCCTGCCTCGCGGATAGCTTCTTTGACGAGCTTGCCGAATTCCTGAAGATGCACATGACCGGGAATAATATCAATATAAGAATTACATACCGCGATAAACGGTTTGTCGAAGTCCTCTTCCTTTACTCCGGCAGCGCGCAGGAGACTGCGATGCGGGGCGCGGTCGAAGCCTTTTTTGATCATATCTGAACGCATTTTCTTCGGTGCCATTGCTTGTCCCTCCCAGGAATAACATCATTCCTTAAGTGTATCATATGTCGAAATTCTTGACTACCGATTGACGCTTTCCTGTATTAAAGTAAAAATTGCTTATCGTCAGGTTCAACAGATTCGGCAATAGTTCAGAAAATGAGCGATACGTAAGCTGCTATGAGACGTCGAACTCGAACTATTATCGACATCGCAACTTCTTCTTATTACTAGTGTTTAACATAGATAGCAGGCAGTTTAATGAAAACGGATTCCCCATATTCAGAGGAGGGTATAATCATGAAATTTGATTCCTTTAAACAGAAAAAAGTTGCCGGGGCTTTGCTCGCAGGGCTGTTACTGACAGGAGCTGTTGCAGCACTACCGGCGCAAGCAAAACCGGCCGAAGCGAAGAAAAAGGAAGCGCCAGGCGTACTTGTGAATGGCTTCAAGCAGACACTGCCTCGCGAGCCGATCGTTACCGATGGCCGTACACTCGTTCCGTTGCGTGGTATTTTTGAGGCGTTGGACGCCAATGTCGAGTGGGATCAGTATGAGCAGACAATCAAAGCGACCAAGGGGACGAACACGATTACGCTTCAGGTCAATAAAACAAAGGCGAAGGTCAATGAAATGGAAGTTGAACTGTCCGTTCCGGCGCAGAACATGAGCGGCACAACGATGGTTCCACTACGCTTCATCGCGGAGGCGCTTGGCGCTTATTGTGTGTATTACCCGGATCAGAATATCATTCTGATCAATGAGAAAAAAGAGCAATAATCGCCTTTTAATCGACGCATCATTCGTCCCCTGTCCTTGCCTACACAAGGACGGGGGTTATTTATGTTTTGAAGAGACGTTTAAAAATTCTTAAAGAACCTTAAGCTTCCCTGTGGATTATCCATAGCCGCTTCCAAAGCCGGCTGTGCTTGCGGTATAGTGGCAATAAGGAGTGGTACGGGTTGAAAAAGCTGCTTATTGTTGACGATGACCGCGAAATCGCGGAGTTGATTCAAATTTATCTTGCCAATGAGGGTTTTGCTACAGTTCTGGCGCATAACGGCGATGAGGCTTTGGAGCGGGTTGCCTCTGACACTTTCCATCTGATCGTACTGGACATTATGATGCCCAAAACGGATGGGCTGGAAGTGTGCCGTCAACTGCGGCGGGAAGGCTCGGTGCAAATTCCGATTTTGATGCTGAGCGCCCGGGCTGAAGATATGGATAAAATTATGGGGCTGATGACCGGAGCGGATGACTATATGGTCAAGCCGTTCAATCCTCTGGAATTGGTTGCACGTGTGAAGTCTTTGCTGCGCCGTGCTTATCAGTTCCCTAAGGCCGGTGGCGATGCCAGGGAATTAGATGGGGCGGTTGAGCTTGGGCCGCTTGTCATCGACAAATCAACCCATACAGTTACTTGCCTGCCGGACGGTCGGCAGCTGCATTTGACGAGTACGGAGTTCGGCATTTTGCATCTGCTCGCCCTGCATCCCGGTAAGGTGTTCAGCGCGGAGGATATTTTCCAGCAGGTATGGAAGGAAAAGTTCTATGAGTCGAACAATACGGTCATGGTGCATATTAGCAAGCTGCGTGACAAGCTTGAGCAAGAGACTGGAGACAAGTTCATCGTAACGGTGTGGGGGGTAGGCTACAAAATTGAAGGATGACAACGTAGTCAAGGATATGACCTTCCGTCTGCTGCTGCATCTGGCGTTGAGCGCCGCGCTGTCCGTCATCACCTCGGTGCTGCTCGTCGTTGTAGCCGAAAGGCTGGCGAGCCAATTCCCGTCGTTGCGTCAGTTCGCTCATCTGCTGATCGATCAACTGGGGGATCTTACGCTAGTTATTCTCGCGCTGGGGTTGTTCCTTGTGTATCTGCTGCTGTTCCAGCAACGGCAGTTCCGATATTTCCGCGACGTAAGCCGCAGTGTGCGGTATATCGCCGACGGGAATTTCAACTTTCAAGTGCCGGTGCGCCAAAAAAATGAACTCGGCGATCTGGCTTCCTACATTAATTATCTGGTGCACAAGCTGCAGCTTTCCCTCGACGACGAGCGGCGGGCCGAGCAGACCAAAAGTGAGCTGATTACGAATGTCTCCCATGATCTGCGCACGCCGCTCACCTCGATTATCGGGTATCTCGGACTAATTGAGCAGGATCGCTATCGAGACGAGGTAGAGCTGCGTCAATATGTGCATATCGCTTATGAGAAGTCCAAACGGTTAAATGTGCTGATCAACGATCTGTTCGATTATACCCGGATGAGATACGAGACGTCACCGCAGCGCATTCACACCTTTAACCTGACCGAGCTGCTGAGGCAGCTGCTTATTCAGTATCGGGTTCCTCTTGAGGAGGTCGGATTGACGGGTGCTCTGCATGCACCCTCAGGCAAGCTGATGGTAACAGGTGATTCGGATAAGTTGGTGCGAGTGTTCGAGAACTTGCTTGCGAATGCGATCCATTACGGCAAGGATGGCGGCAAAGTAGACCTGCATGCCTCTGCCGAGGGATTGGAGGCTGTCGTCGAGGTGGTCAACTACGGGGAGATGATTTCTTCCGTTGACCTACCGCATTTATTCGACAGGTTCTACCGCGTTGATAAAGCTAGAGGACTTAGCAGTGGAGGCTCAGGGCTCGGTCTCGCTATTGCCAAAAGCATTGTAGAGCAGCATGGGGGTAAGGTTTCAGCTGCCAGCGATCCTTACCTGACTTCCTTCCAGATCCGCCTTCCGCTTGCGCTGGAGACTGCTCCAGCTAACTCTGCCCTCCCGTCTAAAGTCGGAGAAGAGGGACTTGGAGGGAACAGTCTTTAGACTTTCTTAAGATTTTTTTAGGATTGCGTTACGGCTTCGACAAGCCCTTCTGCGTTACAATTAAATTAACGAAACTTGTAAACGGGAGGGACGTCCATGAGATACCTGTGGATGATGGTTATGGCATGCGCAGTTATGCTGATGGCCGTTATGCTGATTGGTAACCAGGAAGGCGAGTCGGGCGGACTTGTTGAACTTTTGCTGCGCATTTGGTAGGAGTGACTGAAACCAATATCATATTTAACCAAGTAAGCCCCTTTGTCCGCATTCGGACAAAGGGGCTTTTAGATGTAGCCCAGCTCTTAATGAGCTAATTATCGGTGTAGTGAACTTGATTGTTTGGAACTTTTTAACCGCCAGGCGCAGATTTGGATTACGGGAATGATTTATGGTGCAAAATGGGAAAGTGGGCTTGAGATTTTTCCGTAGTTTTACATGTTCACATTACTTCTTCTACTGATGTCGAACATATGGACATTCAGGTCTATGTTAGGAAATATAATATGAAAATTTTCATCCTTACGTACGCTCCCTATAACGGAACTATTTCGTCGATAGGCTTGGAGAGAGGTGAAAGCATGCAGTTGACTGAGAGAGAGAAGGAGAAGCTGCTCATTACTATGGCGGCGGACTTGGCCCGGCGTAGGCTGAACCGAGGCGTCAAGCTCAACTATCCTGAAATCTAATCGAACCCGCAGCCCAATTGCTTGGGGCTCCAGGAAGCTGGCAAGAATATACACATTGGGGAACATTTTGCCTGTTCGGCCGCGTCGCTGATCGTAAGCTGGAGCAGAATATCCGGAGGGTACTGGAGGAGCTGTCTGTCCATAGCGGCCGCGAGGTCCGCAGCGGCGTATCGCTCACCTGGAAAAGCGGCTTGATCGTGCAGGCAGCGGGCAACGCAGCCTGGTCGATCCAAAGGGTACTGGAAGCGGCGCATCTCGAGGCCAGAAAACATGTGTTCCTGAAGCCACCGCCGCTGCTCTCAAAATAAAAAAAATTCAAAAAAATGAAACCTGATTGTTCAGCCTGCGTAAAGAAATCATTAAGGACGTTTCTGTTCTGCGCAGCAGGCTGAAAGGTCAGGTTTTGTCTTTTTTTTCTTCAAACGGAAGAATTATAGTAGTCAAGGATATACTACATCCAGGAGCAATTGGAGCAGGAGGCGAAAGCATGGTCAACGAAGCGGTATCAGAGGAACTGACCAAGCAGTTGGACGACCGATTTCGGCTCGTACGCAAGCTGATCACCTCAGAGTGGAACCGGGACAATGTGAATGGGCTCGGTCTTACGCATGCCCGTATTCTTACCTTGCTGGCGTCTGAGGGTCCGCAGAAGGCGTCGATTCTGGCGGACAAGCTGCTCATTACATCAGGTGCGGTAACGGGGCTGGCAGACAGACTCGTGGAACTGGGCTATATTTCCCGGGAGCGGGGAGAGCAGGACCGCAGAGTCGTTTTACTGAGTATTGAGGAACCGGGCTTGCAACTGCTTAAGTTTATTGACGAGACACGGCAGGCGCTCATGCATAAGCTGTACAAAGGCATGTCGGAACAAGAGATGCAATCGATGTTGCTGTTGTTCGATCGTATGGTCGGCAATCTGCAGGAATAACCAAAAATCTGCCTGGGGATATCTGTCCTTGGGCAGATTTTTTATAAGCAGAGCGGAGGAGAGACGATTTATGGTGAACTCAGACAAACCGAATAGAATTCAGGCTGAGGAAATGCTTGCGCTGCTGGAGGGTCATCGTTCCATCCGCCGCTATACCGACACCGCGGTAACGACAGAACAGCTGGACCACATTCTGAATAGCGCTCAGATGGCCTCATCCTCAAGCCATATGCAGGCTTACAGCATCATCGGCATTACGGACTCAGTGCTGCGGGAACGTCTCGCGGCGCTCGCTGGGGGCCAGCGTCATGTGCGCGAGGCACCGGTTTTTCTTGTCTGGTGCGCGGATCTCAGCCGCTTTAGCGATGCCGTTCAACTTCATGGCGGCGAACTGGCGACATCGACGGAATATTTTCTAGTTGCTACAGTAGACGCCGCCCTTGCGGCTCAAAATGCAGCTGTCGCCGCAGAAGCACAGGGGCTTGGTATTGTTTATATCGGAGGCATCCGTAATGACATGCAAGCCGTAACAGAGCTGCTGGAGCTGCCGCCGCTCGTTTATCCGGTCTTTGGCATGTGCATCGGCGTGCCGGACGAGCATCCAGATCCCCGTCCAAGGCTGCCGCGCGCGGCTATTTATTCGGAGAACTGCTACTCCGCAGAAGGTCGCTTGGAGCAGCTAGCGACGTATGACGAGAAATATCGCAGTTATATCCGCAGCCGTGCCGGCGGGGGGCGCGATTCAACTTGGACGCAGGAGATGAAAGGCCGCGTCGCTTATCCGTCGCGTAAGATTACGGAGCTGCTGCGCGAACAGGGGTTTCGTTTTGAGGATTGACTACTTATGTGGGCATCTCGCAAGAAAAAAACCGTATTTTCCCGGGTTTCGGGAGAATACGGTTTTTTTTGTACTGTAAAACATCTTAACGATCCTCTTCTTCTGGGGCGGATCCGACTCCGTTCAGCAGATCTGTGCCATGGAATTCATCGGGAGGAGATACCGGGTCAACGGGCGTGCCCTCGGTCAGCTCAAGCTCGGCATTGGCGTTTAGCTTGCTCGGCAGAGGTTCCTCCCCGCGAGGAGTTTCGACTGCATAATCGCCGCCTTCTCTTTGACGGGCGTATTCGCCAGGCGTTGGAGCCTCCGCATACGCGACATCATCGGCGAGTTGTTCATTCGCAGCGGATGAAGCGACCGTATAGCTGTCTACTTTTACCCCACCGTATGTTCCTTCTCCAGATGGATATGTGCGTAACAGCTCATCCTCCGCGCTTGGCACTTTCAAACCTTGCGGTTGGTCCTCAAACAGGCCGTGTCGGGGATCGATATCCTTTTCCGTCGCCAGTCCGTTGCGCTTGTCCAGTTGATTGCTGTTCATGATGATTCCTCCTCCATCTTGTCTCATTTTATGATTGGATAGGAAGTAAATACCCTTCTGCAAGGGTTTCCAATCGGGTCTTGTGGCATACGCGATAGTTGCACGCATTTATCCTCAGACGCCAAACGTAGTATAATGATTTCATTATGCTTATTTCGGAAGGAGCTCTCACGCATGACCCTGATCAGTACCCTGAGTGATAAAGAAGAGGTGACCGGCTACTTTTTAGTCAAGGAGCTCGACGTCAAACAGACTAACTCAACCCCTCCCAAGGATTACTGGGATTTGGTGCTTGCAGATTCAAGCGGACAGATTACGGCCAAATATTGGGATCTAAAGCCTGCCGAAAAGGAATCGTTGAAATCGCTTCAAGTGGCAAAAGTGCATGGCATCGTGCAGCTTTACCGCGATAGGCTGCAAATGAAGGTCATCCGTATTCGCCCGACGGGACCGGAGGACGACGTGCGTTTGACGGACTATATTCGTGCTGCTCCTGTCGCCTCAGCGGATTTGGTAGCTGCCATCCACAGTAAAGTGGACAGCATCACGGATACGGACATTCGGAACATCGCTACTTTCTGCGTACTCAAGGCTGGAGACCGATTGGAGCATTATCCCGCAGCCAAAAGCCATCATCATGCTTATTATGCCGGTCTGGCTTATCATACCGTTCGTATGCTGGAAATTGGCGAGTTCCTATGCCTCCAGCGTCCATTCCTTAATCGCGATGCGCTCATCGCTGGCATCATCCTGCATGACCTGGCCAAGCCGGAGGAGATGAACGCGCAGCTTGGCATCGTATCGGAGTATAGCGATCGAGGTCGGTTGATCGGCCATCTGGCGCTTATTTCTGGCTGGATCGTAGAAGCGGCGTTGAAGCTGGGCATTCCTACGGACTCACCGAAGGTAACGGTACTGCAGCATCTCGTGTTATCCCACCATAATCTTGGTGAATGGGGGAGCCCGGTTCAACCCCAGTTGGCGGAAGCGGTCGCCTTGCATTACATTGATTCGCTGGATGCTAAGCTGCAGATGGTTGAGGACGCGCTCGGGTCCACAGCCGAGCAGGAGGCGTGGACACCGATGATTCGCGGCCTGGAAAACAAAGCCGTTTATCGGACACGTTTCTAAGGTAAGCCTTTATAAGCTGAATTAGAGGAGGAGTGGGAATCCATGATGGAGTTTTCTGACCTTCGCAAGCTGATTTACAGCAGCGGCAGCAGCGTTTTTTTTGGCGGGGCCGGTACATCGACCGAAAGCGGTATTCCCGACTTCCGTTCGGCAGGAGGGCTGTACGAGCAGCGAACAAGCAAAGTTTATGAGCCGGAGGAAATATTGAGCCGAGACTTTTTTCATGCCCATCCTGCCGACTTTTATTCTTTTTATCGGACTCATATGGTCTATCCGCAAGCAAGGCCTAATCCCGCGCATCTCAAGCTCGCCGAACTGGAGCAGGAAGGCCGGCTTAAGGCGGTCATTACCCAAAATATCGATGGACTACATCAGCTAGCCGGCAGTGTCAATGTACTCGAGCTGCATGGCTCGGTGCACCGCAACCGTTGTTTGGACTGCGGCATATCCCATCCTTTGTCGGCTGTTATAGGCGACTCTCGTCCAGTGCCGCTCTGCGGCGAATGCGGCGGCATCATCAAGCCTGATGTAGTGCTGTATCAGGAGAATTTGGATTTTGACTTGTTGGAGCGGGCTGCGGTCCATATCCAGCAGGCAGATACTTTGATCGTTGCGGGCACCTCGCTCACCGTGCAGCCTGCTGCCGGGCTGGTTGGTCTTTTTCGCGGGGACAACCTCGTGCTGATCAACCGGGACACGACGCCGATGGACGGGTATGCTACCTATCTGGTACGCGGCAGTATCGGAGAGGTTATGGCAGCTCTCTAGTTCAACAACTTATTCGATGGCTAAAGACGAAATGCCCCGTCCGATTAATCGGACGGGGCATTTTTGGTCATGCTGGAACAACTATTAGTCCATCAAAGCGATGGAAAATCCGGAGATCAGAGAAATTACAAACACACCGCCGAATAAGATCAGCAGAAGCAGCAAATAAGCACGGCTCAGATTGCGCTTTTTGACGTTGGTGCTCGTTCCGAAAGCCCATATAAGCAGCATAATCAGATTGGCAATTGGAACCATCAAAATGACAAGCGTGCCTTGAGCCGGGTTACAAATACATTAGCGGTAGAGGAAGAGTCGGAAGACGAGTTGCGCGCATCAATGGCTATTGAAGGAGGAAGCTTTTTAAGCGTCGTTTTTGCGCCAAGTACGATAATATCAAGGCTTTACTTACGCCTTAAAGTGTGTAAAGGGTACGATAACAGCGAACGAGCAGAATTCGAACGAAATTGTTATGCTGCCGCAGGATGGGGAAATTGTGTTTGGCCTGATTAGGGCCGTTTAGAACCTAAATATATCCGACAAATTTTGCGCTGCGATCCGCGGGTACAGGCACTTCTAGGCGCGAGCCCACATAAACTAACCATACATTTGCACCGCCTGCCCGTGGCAGGGACGGTAGTACTGCATGGGGGTGGCCTTCGTTATGCCTGGACTTTTTACCGCAATCGCTCTGTTTATCAAGCAACTCAGTTTGCTTGTATCGTATGTCAAAAATAACGCGTTTCCACAGCCGTTGCAGGAAGAAGAAGAACTTCGGCACCTGAAGCTTATGGCGCAGGGTGATCAGCATTCACGGAATTTGCTCATCGAGCATAATTTGCGGCTTGTCGCGCATATTGTTAAAAAGTTCGACAATACAGGCGAAGACTCGGAGGATTTGATCTCCATCGGGACGATTGGACTCATCAAAGCGATTGAAAGCTTTCAGACCGGAAAAGGCACAAAGTTGGCGACATTTGCAGCCCGTTGTATAGAGAACGAAATCCTTATGCATCTCAGATCGCTCAAGAAAACGCGCAAAGATGTCTCTCTGCATGATCCGATCGGCACGGACAAAGAGGGTAATGAAATTACGCTGATAGATATCCTAGGCTCAGAGCATGACGATGTGGTCGAGAGGGTACAACTTAAGATTGAAAAGTCTAAAATATATAAAAACCTAGATATTTTAGACGAACGGGAACGTGAAGTGGTCATGGCTCGGTTTGGCCTAGAGCACGGGGGCGAGGAGCGGACGCAGCGGGAGATTGCTAAAGATCTCGGCATTAGTCGGAGCTATGTTTCGAGAATTGAGAAAAGAGCTTTGATGAAGCTTTATCATGAATTTTATAAAGCGAAGCGGTGAATGTAGAGCAGACTGCCGGAGTTAAGGGCAGTCTGTTTTTTGGTTTGGTATACGGGAATTGACCAGCGACTGCTGTTTGAATTTACGCAGAATAATCAACTCTTCTAGACGTTTCTCTTTGTGAAAAAGAACTTCCTAACATAAAGAGTATAAATTAATACGACTAGCGACCATGCTAGATTCCCTGTAAATGGTTGTTGGTTATACGGAAATAATTGAATGTAGTTTAGTAAAGCAAAACCAAATGAGTATAAGAGCATCAACCAAAATCCCCATTTTTTTAACGCATATAACCACATACCATAATAAGAGAAATAGTAGCTATAATAATCCTGAATAATTGTTCTGGGATGTTTGGTAAAAGACACTCCAACTGGCCTTTTCAGTTCCTCACCTACTCGGGTGGGAACATGAAGTAGTTAAGGATGACCGTCAACTTTACATGGCTGATTGTACGTCTTAACAAAAAGGTAATAACTTTAGGTATTGCCAGCTTAAGCTCAAGGACGTATACTAAAAGCGAACTTATGGAAACGATTCCAAAACAATCTGTACCTGTATGGTAACGATACCAGGGTGAATGGCCGACAAGCTCGGTGAGAGTATCGATTCTAGTAATAGTAGGAGTAATAGAAAGTGACTTTATCTCCTTCTGGTATCGATACCAGATAGGTGTAAACAATATGCTCGCATTAAAAGGGGACATCAAAATGAAGGTGAATAAGTATTGGGAAGACACCCAAACGCTGCACGTGAATCGAGAGACGCCAAGAGCTTACTATATTCCTTACAATAGTACCGAAGCCGCCCAATCGGGCAAGCGCAGCAGATCGGAAGCGTACCAGACGCTGAACGGAAGCTGGAAATTCCGCTATCACACCTCAGTTGAAGAAGTGAACTACAACTTCTATGAAAATGATGCCGACACGAGCGGCTGGGATGATCTAATCGTTCCTTCCTGTTGGCAAACAAACGGTTACGACCAAATGCAGTATACAAATCTCAACTATCCCATTCCTTGTAATCCACCATTTGTTCCCGACGATAATCCAGCAGGGCTTTATACAAGAGAGTTCCAAGTGTCGGGGCAATGGGAATCCAAACGCAAATATATCGTCTTCGAAGGTGTCAACGCATGTTTTTATGTATGGATTAATGGTCAATTTGTAGGATACAGCCAAGGCAGCCGCGTCCCAGCTGAATTCGAAATATCTCCGTATATTGAGAACGGTACCAATCGTATCGCAGTCATGGTATTGAAGTGGTGTGATGGAACTTACCTTGAGGACCAAGATGTATGGCGGTATTCGGGGATCTTCCGTGACGTGTACTTGTTGGCGAGAGAGCAGTCTCATATCCGTGATGTGTTCAACAAGCAGTTTTTTACAGAGGATTTTGGGCAAGCAACGCTGCGTGTTGAGCTGGAAACGAGCGCGTATCTTGATGTCACAGTAGAGCTGCTTGATGGGGACGGCAGGGGGGTCAGCAGCGGCGTAGCGGCGGTTGACCACAAAGGGGAAATCGAGCTTAAGGTGGAAAAACCTGAGCTGTGGAATGCCGAGCGACCTTATTTATACCGTCTTATTGTCAAAGCCGGCGAAGAGACACTCCTGTTCCCGGTCGGATTCCGCAAAATCGAGATCATAGACGGCGTTTTTAAAGTGAACGGTAAGGCGATCAAGCTGAAAGGTGTCAATCGTCATGATTCTCATCCGACGCTTGGGCAAACCGTTCCGATCCGACATATGATCAAAGATTTGAATCTGATGAAGCGGCACAATATCAACACGATCCGAAGCTCCCATTACCCGAACGACTCGCGTTTTCTTGAGTTATGCAATGAATACGGCTTTTATGTAATAGACGAAGCTGACTTGGAATCGCACGGTATGGGTGTAGCCGGCAAGAAGTGGGAGGATGAATACGTTCATCGTCTGTCCAACCTGCCCGAGTGGCGGAACGCATTCCTGGATCGGGCTATCCGCATGGTCGAAAGGGATAAAAACCATCCATGTATCGTAATGTGGTCCATGGGGAACGAGTCTGGCTACGGTGAAAATCATATTTTGATGGCCGAGTGGACAAAACGACGTGACAGTTCGATACCGGTTCATTATGAAGGAGCCGCGCCGATCAATCTCGGAAATCCAAACACTGAATTCATAGACGTCGAAAGCAGGATGTACACTTCGTCAGAGGAAATCGAAGCTTATGCTAAAGACGAGAATTCAACGAAACCATTGTTCCTATGTGAGTACAGCCATGCGATGGGAACCGGCCCAGGGGATTTAAAAGACTACTGGGACGTCATTTACAGCAATCCGAAGCTCATGGGCGGTTGCGTGTGGGAATGGTGCGATCACGGCATTTTGACAAAAACGGCAGATGGTACGCCTTATTATGCTTACGGCGGAGACTTCGGTGACACCCCGAATGACGGGATTTTCTGCCTGGACGGTTTAGTATCGCCTGACCGGGTTCCGCATACAGGCTTGCTGGAGCTTAAACAAGTTATAGCACCGATCCTGCTAGAACCGGGCGACTTGGCTAGCGGCGAAATTCGAGTGACCAATCGATATGACTTTATCTCACTCTCCCATGTGGGACTGCATTGGACGATCCAGCAGGACGGAGTGTCAGTAGCCCAAGGCCAAGCAGAATTTGGCACTGTCTCACCTCATGAAACAGCAACGATTCAACTGCCTTATGAGCTGCCGGAAACATCAATCGGAACTTATGTCCTTACCTTATCTTGCTGGCAAAAAGAGAAAACGGTATGGGCCGAGCCCGGATATGAAATTGCTGTTGCACAAATGGAATTGCCTGTACAGCGGATCGAAGAGTCGGTTCCGGCGCTGCGCCGAATCAATCCGATTACGGCTGTCGAGCAGGGGGACCTGCTGCAGGTAGACGGACATGATTTCAGCTACACATTCAGCTTACGGCGCGGTATGCCAACGAGAATTTCCAAAAACGGGGTAGAGATGCTTCAAGGCTCTCCGACAATCTCGATTTGGCGAGCACCTACGGATAATGATACGAAGATCATGGAAGCTTGGAGAAAAATCGGATACGACCGAGCCGTCATGAAAACATACGAATGTGAATGGCAGCAGCAGGATGATTCGTCAATTTCCATCAAGTCGCGCTTCTCACTTGGTGCAGTGAGCAAATTTAACATTCTTCGCGGAGAGGCAATCTGGTCGGTGGACAAATTCGGAGCAATTGATGTTGTGATGGATGTCCAGGTTGAGTCCGACTATCCGTTTTTGCCAAGATTCGGCTTATGCCTGACGATGCCGGAGGGTATGGAAGAAGTCGAGTACTTGGGATACGGACCGCATGAAAGCTACATCGATATGCGCCTGAACGCAAAATGGGGCCATTATTTGCAAACGGTGGACGAAATGTATGTGCCATACATTCATCCGCAGGAGCATGGCTCACGTTTTGGTACGGAGTGGGCCATCGTGTCCAACGAGTTAGGGATGGGAATCAAGTTTTCCGGTAAGGAGCCGATTTCCTTAAGTGCTTCGCATTTTACGCCAAAGGATCTGGTAGAGGCCGATCACGATTATAAGCTCAAAAAGAGAAAAGAAACGATTGTGCATCTCGATTACAAGATGAGCGGAGTCGGTTCCAACTCCTGCGGCCCGGATCTTCTTGAGCCGTATCGAATGGATGACAAGCAATTCCGCTTTGAGCTTCGGCTACAACCCATGTTCAAAGAGGATGAATAGCAAAAACGGAGGGATGCCAAGATGATTCGTGAGAAGCTGGCAGCACAACTGTACACCTTAAGAAATGAAGCCAAAAAGGACTTCCCCGCCGTTTTGAGAGAAGTGAAAAAAATGGGCTGGGCCGCCGTTCAGATTGATGGGCTGCATGGATACTCTGCCCAGGAAATTGCCGCGGAAGTCAAAGCGAACGGATTGAAAACGGCAGGTATGCATGTAGGCTTGCAGCGGCTTACCGAGGATCTGGACGCAGTGCTTGAAGAGGCCCGGTTATTTGAAACGAAAGATCTCATTTGCCATTCGCTCCCCGATGAGCTGATGCATACACAAGGTTATATCGACGTACGTGCTAGCTTGCTGGCTGCCGCGGAAAAAGTACGCGGTAGCGGCTGCAGAATCGGGTACCACAATCACGATTTTGAATTCCATACAGTTATTGATGGGAAGTTTGCGCTCCAATATATGCTGGAGAATCCAGATATTTATGCGGAAATCGATACGTACTGGGTGAAAAAGGCGGACCAGGACCCCCTAGCATTCATTAAGAATTACGCAGGCAGGATGCCGATCCTGCACTTGAAAGACATGACGGCAGACGAAAGGCGGACGTTTGCCGAGATCGGTACGGGCGTCATCGATTTTGTCCCGATTCTTAAGTGGGGGCTGGAAAACGGCGTTGAATGGTTCGCGGTGGAGCAGGATTACTGCCCGGGCAATCCGCTGGATAGTCTAGCCATCAGTTATGAAAATCTGGTAAAGCTGGAGCAGATGTTACAGGTATCTTGATTTCGGGAAAGAAATTTACAACAAGCTAGATGAATTTCTAGGAGGGAGAATCATACGATGAAAAGACCAAGGATTGCAGCCCATACGGGCTGCGGTAAAGCACCGGACAACACGATGGAATCATTTATGGAGGGTATTCATTCTGGTGCGGACATCGTGGAAGTGGATGTTCGGGCGACTAAGGATGGCGTAGCGGTTCTACTGCATGATGACTCACCGCTTCTTCATACACATACGTACTCGCAGCTCATTCAGCCCGAGATCATGACGCAATTGAATCCTGAGCAAAGCGAACATTCTATCGTCAGACTGGATGAGGTGCTTCGCGTCGCAAAATCGTATGAGATCAAGCTCAATCTGGATATTAAAAGTCTCGATAGTATTGAGGCCACGATGCGTACTGTTCAGGAGATGGAATCTCAGAACCAGATTTATATAACAGGCAGCTCCAAAGGGATTCCGCAGCAGTACCCGGGCACCGAAGTGCTCATGAACACGCCTTATACATTGCCGTCCCAGTATGAGGAACATTATACCGAGTTTACCGAGGAGATCTGCCAAAGAGCTCTGCAAGCTGGTTATTTAGGATTAAACATGAATTTCAGGACATGCCGTAAGGAAGCAATTGATGCTGCCCATGCCAAAGGATTGATCGTCTGGGTTTATACGGTCAATGAGCCTGAGGACTTGAATACGTATATCGAATTAGGCGTGGATGCTATTACAACACGAAGGCCGGAGGCGTTAATACAATTATTAAGAGTGTGTTAATGTGTTCCGTTTTGGTTCGTGCTGTGCTATAATGTTTATATGGAGTAAGCGCTTTCAGATCCTTTGTTTATGTGAGAGCGCATGTTTTTTACTCCAATATGGTATCGTTATCAGAAAATTCCTACAGCCTCTTCAAAAGCCGCAAAACTTACAAAGAAGAAGGTGATCCCGTACTATGCAGCCAGTTACGCAGTCTGTATCCTCATCGGTTAAACCAAAAAGCAAGCTGTGGAAAAGCATTTCGACTCATCGATATTTGTACATGATGTTGTTGCCTTGTCTCATTTTCTTCGTTATCTTTTCCTACATTCCCCTAGGCGGATTGTTGATGGCGTTCAAGGATTACAAATTCAATGCGGGCATTCTGGGAAGTCCCTGGGTCGGCTTGAAGTATTTCGAAGCGTTTTTCAACTCGTACGAAGCCAAACAGCTCATTCGCAACACGCTCATCATTAGCAGCATCAAGCTCTTCCTTTACCTGCCATTCCCGATCATATTAGCGCTTATGTTCAATGAAATCCGTAGCAAATGGTTCAAAAATCTCTCTCAAAGCATTTTGTATTTGCCGCATTTCCTATCTTGGGTTGTTGTCATGGGCCTCACACAGCGTATTCTTGCTCCGGATACGGGATTGCTGAACGAGATGATCGCTAAGCTGGGCGGTGACGGCAGTACATTCTATATGATGGAAGCGAACTATTTTTATCAAGTTATGTTCAGTAGCTTTGTGTGGAAGTCAATCGGATGGGACTCCATCATATACATGGCGGCTATCGCCGGAGTAAGTCCCGATCTATATGAGGCGGCCAAAATCGACGGAGCTACCAAGCTTCGTGAAATATGGCATATTACGCTCCCGTCCATCGCCCCAACCGTAGTTATTCTGTTCATTTTATCGCTTGGCAGCGTCCTGTCCGCCGGTTTTGACCAGATTTACATGCTTCGGACGCCAGGAAATATGCATCTAGCCGATATTTTGGATACTTATATTATTAAAGTCGGTTTACAGCAAGGTCAATACGGCTACGCAACAGCTGTTGGCATGATGCAAGGCATTATCGGATTCATTCTCGTTATACTCGCTAACCGGATTTCACGTAAAGTATCTGACACTTCCTTGTGGTAACGATTCCATGCAGCTTACTTAGGTGTTCAGTCAGTAAGCTGCAGTCCTCGGTATGAAAGCGATACCAGAGTAGTTGCAAGATCTCAACCTTGGTGAAAACGCAGTACGCGTCTTTCATAGATCAATTTGGGGAAAAGGGGTTAAAAGCATGAGGAAGAAGTGGGGAAAGCTAGTTGCAATACCATTAGTGGTGACCTCTCTGTTAGCTGGATGCTCCAATGCCGGCAACAATGAGCCTGCAGCAAACAACGCGCCGTCATCGACGGTGGCTCCGGCAGACAAGCCGGCTACGTGGATCGCAGATCGTAAAATTAAAGGACTTATTTTTATGGGAACCGATGATCAAACCTCTGATATCAATCCTGAAATTTTGGCTGAAATTAAAAAGAGGACTGGTATCGAGTATGAAGTAGAAATTATGAAGGCAAACAAAGCCATCGAGGGATTGACAGCCGGAATTGCATCGGGCGACCTGCCAGACTTCATTTCTTTCTACTTGAACAACAGTGGTCGTCAGGAGATGCCGGTTGTACTCAAGGCGGCTCGTGAAGGTATGTTCACCGACCTGACCCCGTTCCTTAAAGATACTAAAGTTTACAGTAAATACCTTCAGGAAGGCTATCTGCCTATCGATACAAACTACGGCGTTATGTTCCGCCCGGAATTTAACGGTTCTACTTACTTTGTGCATATGAACATCAACCGTGAAGGCGGCAAGGCTGCCAAAATGGTAGGCGGTCCGTACATCCGCAAGGATATCGCGGAGGCTCTCAAAATCGATCCATCCTCAATTAAAACGCATGAGCAATTGTACGATTTGGCGAAAAAAATTCAGGCTGGCAACTTCAAGGATAACAACGGCAACCCGGTTATACCTATTGGGCCTGGTTACTGGGGCGGCAAAGAGCTCGGCCAGATCTTCAGCGATCTGCAATGGGGCGACACGGATCAATGGATCTACCAAGGCAAAGACGGAAAAATCCAGCATGAAATTCAAACTCCTGTAGCGATGAAGAAAGTAGAGTTCATGCAAAAGCTGCTGAAAGAAAAGCTGATGCATCCGGAGTTTTTCACGGTCGACCAAAGCCGTGCGGAAGAAGGCGCCTTGAACGGTTCATGGGCAATCGTCGGGGATATGCACAGCTTCCTGCCGTTTAACCAGGATTTGCACTACCTGCCTCTCGGACCGTTTAACGATGTAGAAGGAAATCCTTATCAAATGCAAGTTAATTTCAAAGGCGCTGGTGGTGCATGGGCTATTCCAGCCACAACGAAAAAACCGGAAGAAATCGTTAAATTTGCCGACTTCATGGCAAGTCGTGAAGGCAAGCTGCTGTGGAGATACGGTCTGGAAGGCCGCGACTATACGCTTGACGACAAAGGCAATCCGGTTCCGAAGCAAGAAGTGCTTGATTTGAAAGAACAAAACGGTGCTGAAGCGAAAAAGCTTGGCTTTGCAGGAGCAGGAAATTACTGGGGCGAAATTTTTGGCCAAACCGATACCGACTATATGGCTGACTTTGGCGAGGAGTCGTACGGTGACAAGTTGAATAAATCATCTGAACTTGGCGCCAAAGCAGCAGAGCTCTGGAAATGGGAAGAAAAGAGAGCGAATGCAATCGTAGTTGATGGTTATACGCCAAAATCGTTCCTGGGCGAATTCCAAACAGGTACGGAGCTAACCGAGGCATTCACCAACTATAAAGACAGCCTCGTTAAAGCATACTACAGCGACAGTAAAGAGGAAGCTCAAAAAATCCTGGACGGCGCACTGAAGCAAATGCAGGCGGCCAACCTGGATGGTTACCTCAAGCTGCTTGAAGAAAAGAACAAAGATCCAAAAACAAAAATTAAGTTTAAGGCATAAGTCATCTTCGGCAATAGAGCCTGTTTAAGGCTAGCAGGCGGCGGCAACCGTTCAGCCGCCTGCTTTTTTTAATAAGGAGGAGCAAGATATGGGGAATGAATTTTATAAGCTAAGCGTCGGGGAAAAGGCACTAAAATTCATCAATTATTTGCTCATCATTGCGCTGTGTTTATCGATTGTTCTACCTTTCTTGAACATCCTGGCACTGGCGTTTAACGCAGGTAAAGATGCGGAGAGCGGCGGCATTTATTTCTGGCCGAGGGTTTGGTCCCTCGAGAATTTTGAAAAGGTATTTGACTCGACTAATATCGTTTCCGCATTCGGAGTATCGGTTTTCCGCACGGTGGTAGGCACGTTTGCAGGGGTAGTTTTGACGGCAATGGCTGCCTATGCCTTGAAAAGCAAAACGCTTCCTGGCGGCAAGTATTTTATGCTGTTTATCTTTTTTACGATGCTGTTTAGCGGCGGAATTATTCCGACCTACATGTTGTATAAATCGCTTCATCTACTGGACAATATCTGGATCTACGTCCTGCCCGGGTTGTACAGCGCCTGGAACCTGATTATATTCCGGACCTTTTTCCAGCAAATTCATGTGAGTCTGGAGGAATCGGCTCGCATTGACGGATACAATGATATTTCTATATTTTGGAAAATAATTCTGCCTTTGAGTCGTCCCGTAATTGCTGTTATCGCTTTGTTTACCGCTGTTGGACATTGGAACGATTGGTTCACGGGAGCTTTTTACATCCGTACGGAGGAGCTTCGTCCGTTGTCAACGCTTCTGCAGGAAATGCTGCTGAGCGCTGAAGCCTTGCGGGATACACTGACAGAAGCAGCAGGCGTTGCCAACTACGAAAGGCTGGCAAAAATCCAGGTTACAGCCAACTCCTTGAAAATGGCGACGATCGTCGTCGTTGTAACGCCAATTATTTTGGTTTATCCGTTTGTTCAGCGTCATTTTGCCAAAGGTGCAATGATCGGATCTATTAAGGAGTAGTCCCTCGATAATAGAAAGGAAAAGGGTGGTTTTACGATGAAAATACACAATCCTTATACTGGAGAAGGAACTTGGCTGAGAGGCAGCTTCCATAACCATACAACGAACAGCGACGGCTGGTTTGATCTGGAAACAGTTTACAAAATGTATGGAAGCTATGACTTCCTGGGCATATCCGATCATGATAAAATTACGGAGCATACCGATAATTCTGGAATTGAGACGTTGTTCGAAGCGATTGAAGTGAGCAGTAGCCAAACGCATATGTTAGTCGTTCAACCTGACCGCAGCATGATGGATGGATATACGAATGAGTTTACGATTGCTAACTATCAGCGGTATGTTGATATGGCTAATGAGAACGGCGGTTTTGCCGTGCTTGCGCATCCGAATCGCTTTTTCTCTCATTATTGGAGAGAAGAGGATATGTTCAAAATGGAGCGTTACCTTGGCATCGAGGTTTATAACGGAGACGGCAATCCGGAGTATGATATCGCTTTTGATAAGTGGGATCTATTGCTGTCTGCAGGCCGGAAAGTTTGGGGCTTCGGTAATGACGATTCTCATGTATACGGTCAGGATAAACGCGCTTGGAATATGGTTATGGCAAAAGAAAACACGCGCGAATCGATCGTTGAAGCGATTAAAAACGGAAGCTTCTATGTATCCAGCGGTTACGGGTTTGACTCTATCGAGTCGAATGAAGGCACAATTACGGTCAATCTCCGTTCCAACAAGCTGCTGGACAACATGTATAAATATATAAGCTTTTTTGGCAAAGATGGCCGCGTCCTGTATGAAACGTCTGGCAGGTTGACTCAGGTCAAATACGAATGCAAGGGCGATGAAGGGTATGTGCGGATTGCAGCTTACTTGGAAGGAGGATATGCGGCGTTTTCACAGCCATTGTTTGTCGAGGTTTAACCGTTATTGAGGGAAAATCAAGTCAAGCAATCTTTACCATACACTAAAGCCCTGAATTCCGTAAAATGACCATACGATGTTATGCGTTCTGCCGACCAGACGTTTCAACAGCGACTCTACCATACAAAAAAATGGATGTACCAAAGGAGCCGTGTCTGAATGCGTAAGAAGCAAGGGTGGATATTAGGATTAACGATGGTTATGATGGTTTCGAGCCTAGCGATTTTCCCTCCTTCCCCGGCAAGCGCAGATTTTATCGCCTCCACCAACAGAAACTGGATGGAGCAAGTGAATGCTGTTAATCCCAATTTCGCCAATACACCGCTCCGTAACGTTATTCTTCCAGGAACCCATGACTCCGGAACCGGTGTCTTTGACGACGCCGGTTTCGATGAATCGCTGGCGCCCGATCTAATCAATACTTCACAAATTTACCAGTACGTTATTCCTACAGGACCGGTTAAAAGCCAATCCAGAACCCAGGATTACAATGTAGGCGAGCAGCTCAACGCAGGCATCCGGTATCTGGACTTGCGTGTTGGCCCCAACCAGTATTTCTCCGGCACATCCTTCCAAAATCAGGAGACGACGTTGAGGACGATGCATGGCCTCTATGGCGAGTACATGGAAAGCATTCTGCAGTCCACTAAAAATTTCCTGGATGCCAATCCGAAAGAAATCGTCGTGCTTGATTTCCAACATTTCTATTCTATGACCAATACGAGCTACACTCATTTGAAGGACCGTATCCAGTATTATCTCGGCGATAAGCTCGTTCCTAAATCTTACGGCATCAACACGAAGCTCAGCACGCTTTGGAATGAGAACAAACGAGTCATCGTGTATTACGGCACCCATAACTATTGGTCCGGCGCGACAACTAAAGCTTCAGGTGCTGTTCCGAGCCAATTCACGAACGAGCCTTGGGTGTGGGATCGCAACGCAGCGATGCGGTCGGCTTGGATGAACGAGAGCAGTGCCGGAAACTTAAAACCGAAGCTTGAAACAGAAGTGAATGCGGCTGCTTCTTATCCGAACCAACTGCATGTGGTACAAAATGTCGTCACCCCATCTGTCGGAACCTCCGTTGCAAGCATCGCCGCTTCCGCCAACGCGCTAGCGATGAATGGCCTGCAAAGCGACTGGCCGAGCAAAGGTGTCAATGTCATCATGCTCGACTTCTTCAATTATAATGATATTGTAAACGTTATCAAAAGGCTTAATATGAAAGAAAAAGATTCCAGCAATACGGAATACGGCGTGTATGTGTATGAACATCCCAATTATCAGGGCAAGATGAACCGTTTCCTCGGCGATACCGATGATATTACCGGATTTGTCTTAGGAAACGACACGGCCAGCTCGGTTAAAATCGTCGGTCCTTACAAAGTAGAGCTGTTCGCCGATCCGAATTATTCGGGAACAAAAACGGTGCTGACTTCCAGTATTGCAGACCTCAGCACGCTTGGGCAAGACAATGTTTTGACCTCGCTCCGCGTCGATAAAGCAGGCTCGAATGATGGAGTGTATGTGTACGAAAATATTAATTACACCGGCAAAAGGACACGCTTGATTGCGGATGAGCCTAATATGGCTCTGACCTATGTCGGCGACGACAAAGCTTCATCAATTGAGATCGTAGGCAATTACACGGTTCAAGTATTTGAGCATCCGAACTTCCAAGGCAATTCCTATCAATATAACGTGAATGGATCTGCGAGCCTTGGAGGATGGGGAGATACAATCAGCTCCATTAAAGTCACCTCTACAACAAACGCTAACGGAGTGTTTCTCTATCAACATTCCAATTATGAAGGATCATTTGTCCAGCTGACATCCGATGTGCCCGATATGGGAACTACGATTCTCGGCCATGATCAAGTCTCTTCTATCAGAATTGCCGGTCCTTACAAGGCTGTCGTTTATGAAAACGGCAACTATCAAGGAAATTCTATTACTTATACTTCCAGTAATTCAAGCTTAGGGGGGTGGAACGACAAGGCCAGCTCAATCAAGGTTTTGCCGGCTTAAATAATTTTGATTAGCGAATGGGTCATTTAACAGATAAAGATAAGTTGGAGGCGAATAATAAGTATTGGAAGACCTGGAGGCTGAGTGCCGCCAGGTCTTTTTTAGCTTTAATATTCTCGTAAAACTATGATTGCCGATGAATCAATGGGCTGGTGTTCATTCCTTGAGCGAAGGAGGCTTATTTGCCCTTTATACCGGCTTTTTTCGGCCTTATGCAAGATGCCGCTTTAAAGGAATGGTGTTATAATCCGCATTGACTAACTTCCCTGCCGCAAGAGCGGGCGGATGCAAATGCAAATCAGGCAGCCCGGGGATAGATGGAAGGAAGAGACGTTCAATGGGATCAAGGCAATGGTGGAGGCGGCAAGAGAGGGCGGTTCTTCCGCCGGAAAGAAGGCTAGGGAAAAACGCGATTATCTCGTTGAATATCCACGCTTGTTTTCAATTTGGATCTTCGATGTCGGGCTTGTTCCTGAACCTTTACCTGTGGCGGCTAACCCAGGATCTGATCATCAACGGATTGTACAACATTCTGGTATTCGGAATTGCTCCAGCCGCCTTTGCGGCGGGAGGCTGGCTGGCTAAACGAAAGGACCGCATGGTTACATATCGGCTCGGCATTCTGATGAACGCGCTGTTTTATTTACTCGTTGTTGTGGCTCAGGAAAACGTGGCTGAATATTACGTATTATTCGCTTTGCTGAACGGGATTGCTTCGGGCTTCTACTGGGTCGGATATTTGGTACTGCAATACGATGTTTCTACCGAGACGAATCGGATTCGTTATCTTGCGATCAATATGATTGCGTTTAACGCGGCCGGCTTGGCGGGTCCGGCGCTTGCTGGCTTTGTTATCCAGAGCAGCGAGGGGCTGCGGGGATATATTCTCATATTCTCCCTAGCATTTGTTATGTTCCTTATTGCCGCCACCGTCAGCTTCCGCATTCCACTCCAGCCGGCCCGGCACCGAACCTTTTACTTAAAGCTGATGGGACTGCTTATGAGTAAGAATCGCCGCTGGCTACACGGTTTGTACAGCTTTTTCATATTTGGCCTTTTCCAAGGCATTATGCTGTTTTTGCCTAACATATTGCTGTTCCTTACGCTGGGCCGCGAGGACTGGGTTGGCTACTTCGGTGTATTTTTCTCCGCTTTGATAGTCGCCACGGGTTATGTGCTCTCCCGCAAGGCTAAAAAAGAAAACGCTCGAAAGTATCTGCTCATATCTTCAACCGGCATTATGCTAGGTTCGTCGCTACTGCTAATAGAGGTCAGCTTATGGTCCGTAGTTCTTTTCATGATGCTGTTCTCAGTATTCAATCCGCTTGCGATGAATACGCTCACTTCCTACTATTATCGACTAATTGGGACGCTGCCGCTTAAAGGGGAACTGCGGGTGGAATCGGTCATTATGCGGGAGTTGTTCCTGAACGGCGGTCGTATCGTATCGATTTCGATTTTGCTGCTGTTCGCCGGAAGTTTACAGCCTGCAGGCATCGCTATCGTGCTGCTTGTATTGGCAGGAATGCAGTTTTTACTGCTGAGACTGGTACGTGAGGATCTGCCGGCTTCGCAATGAACGGAGATCAAAATTTTTGTATAATAGATACAGCTATGGATAAGGAGTGGAAGGATTTATGTGGAAGGATTTTAAGGCCTTCGCTATGAAGGGCAACATTATGGAGCTTGCGATCGCGGTCATTATCGGCGCGGCGTTCGGCAAGATGGTCACTTCGCTCGTTAATGACATCATCACCCCACTTGTGGGCATGCTGCTCGGCGGTGTTAATGTTTCGGGACTGACATTCGAATTTGGCGAAACCGTCCTGAAGTACGGGATGTTTTTGCAGGCGATTATCGATTTCTTCATTATTACGTTCTCTATCTTCATGTTCATCAGGCTGTTGAGCAAGCTTAAGCGCAAGGAGCAGGTGGAGGAAGATGGCCAGGCAAAAGAAGAGATAGTGCTGACTGGCGAGGAGAAGCTGTTGATTGAGATCAGGGATCTACTCAAGGATCAGGCACGGCGGAATTAGGCTTAGTGAGAAGTGGGGAAGGCCAGGCCATAAGGGTCTGGCCTCTTTGGATTTTTTGGCGATTTGAGGTCGTGAAGAACCGGAATGATATATAAATATACATTTATTATAAATTTTGATAGTATAATTTTTTCATGTGGTTAAGTAGGAGATAGGTTGTAAATTGAAGGAGGCTTACAAGTGAAGCCAAGCAATATAGAGGATCGAGTTGAACAATTAGAACGAGAAATTACTGAATTGCGCCATCAGCTTCAGCGGTTTGGACATATTTTGCTGCAAGATGAAGGGAAAGGACGGCAAACCAGCGGCTTAGCTGTGCCTGGAGCGGCCGAGCAGGAGCAAGGAGCCTATTCCCAAAGACAGGAACTCGGCGCTGCCGTGCCGGGGGCTGCCCATCGAGGAGCCGCGATGCAGCCACAGCCGGGCGACTCGCAGCAGCTGTCGGGCGACTCGCCGCAGGCGCAGGTCACCAAGCAAGGAGCCGCGTCGTCCCTAGCGCCGACGACATGGCAGCGGCTGTCGGGAGACTCACCACAGCCGCAGGCACCACCGGCGGGCTCGTCAGTCGCTCCTCCGAGGCCGCCGAAACAACCGCCGCAGCCGATCGATTGGGAGCATCTAATCGGCCGGGTATGGTTGCCCCGCATCTTCGTTATCGTGCTGCTAGTTGGCGTATTATGGGGATTCCTCGCTGCCGTGAACGCCGGTTATATTACACCGGAGATTCGCTGCCTACTGGGATTGGTTGCTGCGCTCGTCATGTTCGCAGCAGGTGTGCGCTGGATGCGCCAAAAGCGTAACGCGCTTGGTCTAGTACTGCTAGGTGGCGCGAATGGTGTGCTTGTGCTGACGCTGTTTGCAGCGCATATGCTTTACGATTTTATCGGTGCCGGCATGGCCTTCGTGTTATATGTCGCCGCGGTTGTGTTATTCGCAGGGACCGCACTGCGCTATCGTTCACAAGCACTTATGCTGGCGGCCGCAGTTGCCGGGACGCTGGTTCCTTTTCTGGTCGATTCCAGCGAACCCAATATAACGCTCCTTATCGTTTATGAAGCGATGTTCGCCGCCGTTGTGCTGCTTATCAGCTGGCGCTACGCTTTCCGGATCACTTTTGTCGCCTCCTATGCACTATTACAGTTGCCCGCAATTGCAGCCGGCATCGGAGCTAGCTCGGATCGTGAGCGTTGGCTTGTTCTCGGGGCTCTGCTGCTTCATCACCTGCTGCAGTATGGACTGTCACTAAGGGATGATTCCTTTGCCTCACGGCCGGAGCGGCAAGGGCTGCTGTTTGCATCTTTTGCACTTAATGCCGCGTGGTTGAATGATATGTTAGAGCAGACCGAGTACCGCTGGGCGTTGGCGGCTCTCGCTTTGTTCTATACGGTAACGGCTTACATGCTTCGCTCAAGTGTCGGACAGAGAGTGCAGCTGTATGCGATAACCGCTACGCTTGGTTGGTTACTACTGCTCATCAATGTAGTTTCCGATAATTACCTCGGAGCGACGCTGCTCATTCAAGGCATTCTGGCGTTATATCTTGGCCTGAAGCTCAAATCATGGATGCAACAGACAGCCGGAGCTATTATCGGTTTTATCGGAGTTGCGCTTGTGCTAAAATCGCCGATTGAAGAAGCTTGGTCCGGCGCAACGCTATCTTGGCTAGTCCTTCTTGCGGGGTGGACGGTGTTATACTTCCTCTTGCGGCCGATCCGTACGAAGGATTTCCCCCAGGGTCCGGGACCAGTTGTACTTTGGAGCGGAGCCATTCTTGTACTTGTTTTCCTGACGCAGCTCACGCTTGCGCTCGCACAGTCTCTGGAGCCGGACAGCCGCTCGCTCCTGCTTTCGGCCGTATGGGTAACCTACGCCGTTGTCCTGATCGCAGTCGGAATGTTTTGGCGGCAGGTTAAGGTGCGCATGGCGGGAATTGTGCTGTTGCTTCTGACGTTGCTCAAGGTAATCTTTATTGATTTGCCGGGTGTTTCCACAGCGGTCAGAGCCATCTTGTTCATCGGTCTCGGAGCTATCGGCATTCTGGTTTCTCGATTCCTCTATCGCAAGCAGAAGGATTAGGGTAGCTGTAGATAAAAATTAAAAACAGCGTCAGCCGTGGACGAGAAAATTGGCTGACGCTGTTTTATTGAGCTAACGATCCCCAGTTAGTTGATAGACCAGCGCAAATCAGAGTATTTAAAAAGATATTTATAATAGGCTGGGAATTCTCGTATTATTGAGTAGATATCTCTAAACTCAAAGATTCTGGCATGAGCTGCATACACTTCTCTATTATTTAATATTCTAAACGCTAATTTGGTCCTAGATACATGAAAATATTGAGTAATAACCATAACGGAGTCTAAATTTAATTCACTCATAATCTTGCTGGTATTTTGGGCGGTCATATACGAGTTGAGCCCATTGTTATCCTCTTTAATTTTTTCTTCCGGTATCCCTTTATTTATTAAGTAAGATTTCATAACCTTTGCCTCATCAAAACCTTCCTTACCAATACCACCACTTACAATGATAAAAGTAAAATAGCCCCCATTATAAAGTTCTACAGATTTATCTAATCTTGCTTTTAACCGTTCAGATGGCTGTCCATTAATTTCTACTTTGTTTCCTAATACTACAGCTACGTCAACGGGTTGCAATTCATCATTTAACCCATCTATTATCACCAAAGTAGTGTGAATGATAAACCAGAGGAAAAGACTTGCTACTACTATTATTAAAAATCTTTTAGTGAAAACAAATTTCAATCTATCACCTGCGTTCTCTCATTTTTCATCCATTATTATCCTTAATATTATCATACTTGGGTGCATGAGTTGTAGTTGCCGATTGACGGGAGTTCGTATCCATTAATTCCATACGTCAGCCTAACAAAACCGAGCGGGACTATTTTTTTCGGAGGGCAGCTGTTTGAAAATAATAAGAAAAAAGCGAAGGCCTCCACGGCTTTCGCTTTTTTCTAATCGCTACTGCAGAAGCTCACTCTGTTCCAGAGCCAGCAGCCGCTATTGTGTAAGCTCGCCCTGCTCAAGAGTTAACAGCCGCTGCTTCATCTCCATGCCGCCACGATAGCCGGTCAATGCGCCGCTTTTGCCAACAACACGGTGGCAGGGGACAGGCATGAGCACAGGATTCGCGCCGATTGCGGCTCCGACTGCCCGGGCGGCGGATGGTCTGCCAATCGCATCTGCAATATCCGCATAAGATCTCGTCTCGCCGTACGGAATTGCTTGCAGAGCCTTCCACACTACCATCTGAAAAGGCGTTCCGCGCAGTGAGAGCGGCATATCAAAGGTAGAGCGGCGGCCTGCAAAATATTGGGCCAGCTCGTCCGCATAAGGCTGAAGCTGTTGGTCCGAGCGCTCCAGAGCTGCTCCTGGACGCCGTGCTGCAGCCCATTCGGTAAGCTCTTGGAAGGGGCCGTTCAACGAGCCGCAAAAGGCGAAACCGTCCTCATCGGCCGCCAGGTAGAGCTGCCAATCTTCATCCCCGAGCTTGCTCCAATACAGCTTCTCTTGCGTTTCAGCAAGCCTCGATGTGTCCTGCGCTTGAGGAACTACTGTGTCAATTGACTGATTTTCTATAGTTTCACTCATCTGCTATCTTCTCCTTACCTGCTTGAATAGCTTTAATCTGCTTGCGGTATTCCGCTGGCGTGCAGCCGAGCTCTCTTCTGAACATCGCAATAAAATGCGCCGCTCCCGGCATCGCGACCTGTCGCCCGATATCAGCAACGGGAGCATCACTCCTGGATAATAGCTCGGTCGCGAGCCGCATTCGCTCCCGCCTGACGAACTGCTGCGGCGTAAGCCCGGTCTGCCGCTTGAAGCTACGATGTAGATGCCAAGGTGAGCTGCATCCCACTTCCGCGAGTGCGGCGAGCGACAGATCCTCCTGTAGATGTACTCGGATATAGCGAATCAGGCCATCGATCCATGCTTCTGACGGCTGCATAGCTGCATCCGGCTGGCATCTTTTACAGGCACGGAATCCAGCCTTCAGCGCTTCTGACGGCGAACCGAACACGGCCGTATGATCACGCTTCGGCGTTCGGGATTTACAGGAAGGACGGCAAAAAATACCGGTTGTCTTTACCGCATACCAAAAGCTGCCGTCCGCTTCATTATCGCAGTTGCAAACAGCCCTCCATTGCTCGTCCGTTGGAGCGCCCCATGCAACAGCTTCTTCGGAAATACTCCGCATCATGCTCACCGACAGTCACCTCCATGCCAACAGTATACCTCTTTTCATGCCGGCGGTTAACGTTATGGGAATGAAAGAGCAAGATGGCGAAGCCTCCTTCGCGATCCGCATAGGAAAAAAGCCAACCAGAACATCTGGTTGACCTGTTGATCATCTGCAAACAAGCGTTTTTATCGCTGTGGGTATGACTACTTTGTTTCGACATTTTCCGGATCATCCAAAAACCAAAGCGGATCGTCGCAATCAGGCTCACCGTTGTAGTTGATCAGAACTTCCTCATCAGCCTCGATATCCGTAAAAGCGAAAAAATCCACCGTCAGCTTCTCGAAACTAAGCTCATAAACGGCGTTCGGCGTGTAGGAATGGTTGAAGAGACTACCGTATCCGAGTACGATCGCGCCATGATTTGCTCCAAAGTTGAACACATAATCGTCCAATACAGTCTGCTCGATAAGTTCATGCTCTTCATTTGGATAAGTGACGACGGGAGCCTCGTGAATCAGCTCTCCCTTCGCTATTTTCCTCGTGGCAAAAACTCCACGCGTGAATTCCCCGGTAGTAAAAGGGGATGTTCGAACTTCCAGCATATGCCGCACCTCGCAGTTAAATGAATACCCTAGTTTAACCCAGGGGCGGGCTAAACGGCAAATTCGCTTGGTTCACAGGCCCTCCAGCAGGCCATACTGAGGCTTAATGATGAATATATTTCCTTGACCAATATAGGGTGGGGGGGTATATTGGGGATAGAGGAAGTAACTTTGGAGGTAACCATATGAGCGAGAACATAAAGGAAGGTTCGGCCGCCGAGAGGCAGAAGTCGGTGTTGCAGCTTACCGGAATGACCTGTGCTGCCTGCGCCAGCCGCATCGAGAAGGGGTTAGGCAAAATAGACGGTGTGTCGTCTGCCAGCGTCAATTTTGCGACTGAGCAGGCCAGCGTCATTTATGATCCAGCCAAGGTGAATCGCGACACGTTAGAGGAGAAGATTGAAAAGCTCGGTTATGGAACCGTGCATGAGACGATACAGTTTCAGCTTGAGGGGATGACTTGCGCGGCCTGCGCCGCTCGCATCGAGAAGGGGCTTTCACGTATGCCCGGCGTCGCTTCGGCGACGGTCAATTTTGCGATGGAGACAGCTCGGGTAGACTATTTGCCAGGAGAGGTCAGCGTTGCCGATCTGCAGCAGAAGGTAGCCAAATTGGGTTACAAGGCGCTGCTTAAGGATAGCGGTGGCGGGGAGCAGGATCGCAAACAGAAGGAGCTCCACCGTCAAAAGCTGCGGTTGATTGTATCCGCGCTGCTGTCGCTGCCACTTCTGTATACAATGGTGGCACATTTCAGCTTCCTGTCGTGGCTTCCCCTGCCTGAGCTGCTCATGAATCCTTGGGTTCAGCTGGCGTTGGCAACGCCGGTGCAGTTTTACATTGGGGCGGCTTTTTACCGGGGAGCGTTCAATGCACTGCGTAGTGGGAGCGCGAATATGGATGTACTCATCGCTCTCGGAACTTCAGCAGCCTACTTCTACAGCCTATATTTAACGCTGGATTGGTATAGCAATGTTGGCGGCATGCATTACGAGGGGTTGGCGCTCTATTACGAGACAAGCGCTATTCTTATCACACTCGTTGTCATGGGCAAGCTGTTGGAATCACGCGCTAAGGGCCGCACATCGGAAGCGATCAAGTCACTCATGGGCTTGCAGGCGAAAACTGCGCTTGTACTGCGCGATGGCAACGAGATGGCTTTACCGCTGGAGGAGGTTGTGTCTGGAGATCGGGTACGGGTGCGACCTGGCGAAAAGGTTCCCGTCGACGGCATTGTAGAGGAGGGAAGCTCCTCCATCGACGAGTCCATGTTAACCGGCGAGAGCTTGCCTGTCACGAAGAGGGCGGGAGACGCCGTTACTGGGGCAACGCTCAACAAAAATGGCTCTTTGCTCATCCGCGCGACCCGCGTCGGCAAGGATTCTGTGCTTGCCCAGATCATCAAGGTTGTTGAGCAAGCGCAAGGATCTAAAGCTCCGATCCAGCGATTCGCAGATCGTATCTCGGGCATTTTTGTTCCGATTGTTGTCTCGGCGGCGCTTGTTGCGGCACTCATCTGGTATTTTTTAGTGGCTCCTGGCGACTTTGCTCAGGCACTGGAAATTAGCATCGCGGTGCTCGTCATCGCTTGTCCTTGCGCACTTGGTCTGGCAACACCGACTTCGATCATGGCGGGTTCAGGCCGGGGGGCTGAGCTCGGTATCCTGTTCAAGGGCGGCGAACATCTGGAGCGTACGCATAAAATCGACACCATCATCCTGGACAAAACAGGAACTGTCACCGTAGGCAAACCGCAACTGACGGATGTCATTGCGATTACGGCCCGAAGCGAACTGCTGCGGCTGGCTGGCGGTGCCGAAAAGCGTTCGGAGCATCCGCTCGCCGAAGCAATTGTAGAAGGGATTCGGCGGGAGCTACAGGATTTGCCAGAGCCGGCAACTTTTGAAGCTTTGCCGGGATATGGCATTCAAGCAGAGGTTGATGGGCGTAATGTGTGGATTGGCAATCGCCGTCTGATGGAGCGGGAAGGCGTGGAAGTCACACAGGCGCTGCGCAGCATGGAGCAGCTTGAAGCAGAAGGCAAGACGGCTATGCTCGTCGCGATCGACGGCCGTTACGCCGGCATGCTCGCTGTAGCGGATACGATCAGGCCGAGCTCTGCCGAAGCGGTAAACCGTCTAAAGAAAATGGGGCTGCGCGTCCTCATGATTACCGGGGATAACCGGCGCACGGCGGAAGCCATCGCGGCGCAAGCTGGAATTTCCGAAGTGTTGGCCGAAGTGCTGCCTGAAGGCAAGGCCGCGGAGGTGCGCAAGCTGCAGCAGCAGGGACGGCTTGTCGCAATGGTCGGCGATGGTATTAATGACGCGCCCGCACTGGCGAGCGCCGATATTGGCATGGCGGTCGGAACCGGCACGGATGTCGCTATGGAGGCTGCGGATGTGACGCTGATGCGCGGTGAGCTGACCAGTATTTCCGATGCGATCCATATGAGCCGATTGACGATGACGAACATACGTCAGAACCTGTTCTGGGCGCTTGGCTATAACTCCTTGGGTATTCCGATCGCAGCGGCAGGGCTGCTTGAGCCTTGGGTAGCGGGAGCGGCGATGGCGCTCAGCTCCGTTTCGGTCGTAATTAATTCGCTGCGGTTGCAGCGGGTCAAAAGCAGTTTGAGCTAGTTATAGTGCGGCCAACCAAGGGAAAAAACGACGAAGGTAACGGTTTGATGAAAAAAGACTTATATAACCATGTGATCATTTTCATTCTCATTCTCTTGTTGTACATCACTTAGAAAAGAAAAAACAGCTCCTATAAGGAGCGGAATGACTAAGAATACTAGTAGAACAGGCTGCCGAGCTTCGGTAGCCTGTTTAATTACGGTGAATTTATGAGGATATTCTCTTATTTGTTAATCAGGAATTAAATAGATTGATTAGAAAGTCTCAGAGCTTCGGGTGCATGATTCTGAGGGCCTAGAGTGTATTATGAGAAAAGTAAGGATTTAAATGAGGGAGTTCTAATAAATGTCGGGCAGGGTTTCGACAAGAAACTACGAATATTAACCTTAACAAAATAAAATGAAGCAGTATGCCGAATTTTCGTGAAGAAAAACGGGGGAACCATTCCGGGTGAATGAATCTTGCTTGAGAGGATTCTAGGGAACCTTCAACCGAACCCACAGCTAACTTCGTAGGCATCCGAAGGGAGAACATTTTTGGTGAAGAAAGCATTCCTGTCTTTTGTAGCTCTTATAATGCTTCTTACGTTCAGCACCAGCGCTTTTGCAAGTACGCCTGATCTCGACAGCGCAATCAAGAAAGTAATTGGAACACCTTACAAATACGGCGGCACGACTACAGCAGGTTTCGACTGTTCCGGTTTTGTCCGTCACATTTTCAACCAGTTTGACGTTAAGCTCCCACGTACTTCCAAGACGCAAGCGAAGATCGGTACGAAAGTGGACAAGTCCGACCTACGCCCTGGCGATCTGGTATTTTTTAATACAAGTGGGAAAGGCATCTCCCATGCGGGAATTTACGTAGGCGACGGCAAATTCGCTCACGCTTCCAGCAAAGGCGTTCGTTACACGGAGCTTTCGGATTCCTACTACGCCAAACGTTATGTAACTGCTCGTCGCGTTGTGACGGGAGAAGACTACATGGCTATGGTTGGTGAAGAAGACGAAGGTGAAGATGTAGCTGGAGAATAAGCGAGAGCTGCACACTCATACATATAAAGGAGCTGCCCAGAGTGACCTGGGTAGCTCCTTTTCTGTGATACATAACATTACAGCTTAATAGCCAGGAGGATGTATGACCTACAAAACTCGGCTCATTTGGTTGCTTATTTTTGTTTTGTTGTCCACCGCTACTGTCTGCCTGCTATCCTTGTTTACAATCCATCCGTCCAGAATATCTGGAAACGGCAATTTAGGCCTACTTTTTATTCCTCCTTTTTTTATATTTTTGGCTGGGGCTTTAATTTTTTGCTTTTTGGTCATGCAGAAAGCCAGAATCAATCGATTTATTCCTTTAACTGCGTTATTCGTCTTTTTGATAGCTGGTTTTCAAGAATATAATCTTATTCGGAAACGGATACATGCCCTTGGAGGATGGACAGATGATCCGGGCTCTAGAGTATACCGATTCGGCTGGCTGAACCAGTATACCAACGATATGTGGTTTAATGGCTATATTTGGTTAATGGTATTTTCAGTGTTTGTTATCGTTTTTTATTACTCACCTGCAATAAAAAATCTATGAATTAGGCATTTGAATCGGTCCGTCTATCAAAACTTGCATATAGTAATGACTGGAAGATAATTTTCAGTTGAAGGAGTTTTGGTGGTGAAAAAAGGAACGAAAAATTCCCGCAAGTTGAACTCAACCGACAAACAGCCAATAGGGCCATTCAACACGTATACGAGATTCTTAAGCAAGAATCCTAGAACGACATTAACGCCCATTCAAACCTATCCCAAAATCAGCAAAACCGCTTTTGTAGGTCCTTATTCGACCATAGTTGGAGATGTTACGCTCAGTGATAAAGTACTGGTCGCTGATACTGCGACGCTCCGCGCAGACTCGGGAGGCCCGATATTTATCGGCGCGAATTCAAGCATTTCCTCAGGCGGGATTTTGAACGGAGAAATGGAGCTTACGTTTAAAGGTAAACCGTATTCGATCTTTGTTGGCCAAAAAACAGTTATTTCGCATGGGGCTATTGTAAACGGGGCTACCGTAATCGGAGATGGCGTCGTGATCGGAGCACAATGCGCAGTCTATTATTCCATCATAGGCGACGGTTGCTTTATCTCGACGGGCACGACCGTTCGGAATGTAACTATAGCGCCAAACCGGTTCGTGCCGCATGGAGCAACGGTCCTTACACAAGAAGAAGCGGATGCTCTTGGAGAAGTTCCGCAGGAGTTCATTGACCGGTATCAAGTGTTGTATACGACGAGCCAAAAGCTGCGGGTAGGCTACATCCGTTTGTTCGCTAAAGGACGCCGCTCGAAACTCTCCTGACCCAATAACAAGAGGCCGCAGCCTTCGTTCAAGGCGCAGCCTCTTTTTCATGCCATGATTAAGGTTCCAGCTTGCGGCTGGAAGAACGGACAATCAGCTCGGAAGGCAAAATAATCGTGCGCGGACCGCCGCTGTCGCCGTTTTCAATCAGATCGACGAGCCTTTCCATGCCGAGTGCGCCGAACTGGTAAGCCGGTTGCGCCGCTACCGTAAGGAAAGGATTTAGGACGGACGCGAGGCCCAGGTCATCGAAGCAGACGACCGATAAATCTTCCGGAACGGATAGGCCAAAACCGCGAAGTGACTGAATCACGCTGAGAGCGATGATGTTGTTGGCGGCGAAAATAGCGGTAGGCGGCTTGTCCAGCGCGAGCAGCCGCTCCAACGATTCCTTTTCGGCGCCTTCCCGGTAATTTAGATGCAGGACAAGCTCCTCGTCATACGGCAAATCGTTTAGCTTCAACGCTTCCCTGTATCCGGTATGGCGTTCGCGGGCGGTGGACACGTCCTCCGAGCCATTGATTAAAGCAATGCGCGAATGCCCTAGATGGAGCAGATGTTCCACGAGTCTGCGTGCGCCCTCTCGGCTTTCTCCGATAATCCGGTCGGCCTGGATGCCGGGCACATCGCGGTCCAGCAGCACAAATGGAATGCGATGTTTTTCCAGCTGTCGCAGATGGGCTACAGAGCCGTCTCCGGCCGGAGCGAACAGCACGCCATCCACCCTCGTGGATAAAATCATCTCTACGTAATCTTTCTCTTTGGCGTAATCCTCATCGCTGTTGCCGAACAGCAGCCGATAACCCAGTCGTTTGGCCGTATCCTCTGCGCCCCGGGCAAGCGTTGTATAAAAGGGGTTGGCAATATCGGTAATGAGCAGGGATAGAATATTTGTTTTTTGCAGCACCAGGCTTCGAGCATTGGAGTTGGGCACGTAGTGTAACTCTTCCATCACCTGGCGGACACGACGGCGGGTCTTGTCGCTGACTCGGCCGGTGTTATTGATAACGCGAGAGACGGTCATCGCGGATACTCCAGCCACGCGCGCTATATCATAGATTGTAATCATGAGGCTCCTCCGATGTGGACAAACATTAATCTTATTGTAGCTAAACAGGACCATTGACAGCAAGAAGGTTAGCTTGATAAATTAGAGTTATCGATAACTCAAAAGAGCCTGCATAAGTATGAAACGGCTATTCTGACATTTATTTTAAGGAGGGCGGCTATATGGATCATTCTTTACCCGCTGGAGCGGATGCAATCATCATGGATCCGAGGGATCATGTGGCGACCGCGCTAAGGGATTTAGTTGCTGGAGAGAGTGTGCGGTATCAGTCCGCCGGCGAAACGGGCACAGTTGTATTGTTGGAAGCGATTGCATTTGGACATAAACTTGCGATTACAGATATTCCTGACGGAGCTGACGTACGTAAGTACGGAGAAGTGATTGGAAGGTCGACCGTCGCAATTGAGGCTGGCCGACATGTGCATGTGCATAACATCGAAGGAATACGCGGGCGCGGCGACCAGTCCTCAACTGCAGCTGCGGCGGCCGCAAAGGAAGGCGGGAAGGCATGACAGAACAAGCACATCAACAGGCTCACCCACGAGCCCAGCATGGGCCAACATTTATGGGGTATCAACGGGAAAACGGAGATGTTGGTATTCGCAATCATCTGCTTATTATTCCAACAGTCATTTGCTCGAACCAAGTAAGCAATCGAATTGCCCAGCTCGTGCCGGGAGCGATCGCCGTACCGCATCAGCATGGCTGCAGCCAGATCGGTGCGGATAAAGACCGCACCTTCGACGTGTTGGCAGGTACAGGTACTAATCCTAATGTCGGCGCGGTGCTAATTATTAGTCTTGGCTGCGAGGTCGTTGATCCGCAGGCTTTGGCTGACGCAATTAGAGTTACCGGTAAACCTGTGGAGTGGTTCGACATCCAAAGCGCGGGCGGCTCGATCAAGGCTATTGAACATGGAGCGCGACTGGCCCGCGAGCTGCAGGCGAAGCTTCAGCAGCAGGTGAAGGTTCCGATTCCGCTGTCCCGACTGAAAGTCGGCGTAAAATGCGGCGGCTCCGACGCCACATCGGGGCTTGCCTCAAATCCGGCGCTTGGCGCGGCGGCGGACGCTCTTGTTCGCGAGGGAGGCACGATCGTCATCGGCGAGACGACGGAAATTATCGGAGCGGAGCATGTGCTTGCTGAGCGCTGCGCGGAGCCAGCAATCGAAGAGAGACTGTACAGCATCGTGGATCGGTTTGAGCGCGAGGTGGAACGGATGGGCGCAGATATGCGCGGCGGCAATCCCAGTCCCGGCAACATCGCCGGAGGTTTGTCCACAATCGAGGAGAAGTCGCTTGGCTGCATTAGCAAATGCGGAACCTCGCCGATACTCGGCGTAATTGAATATGCCGAGCAGCTCCCGGAGGGCGGTCTTTATTTCATGGACTCTCCCGGTAACGATATTGAGTGTGTGTCCGGTATGGCGGCTTCGGGAGCTCATATCGTCTGTTTTACGACCGGGCGCGGCACTCCGACCGGCGCGGCTGTCATCCCAGTCATCAAAATTACGGGCAATGGCCGCACATTCCAGCTGATGGAAGACAATATGGATGTCGACGTGAGCCATATGCTGGACGGCTCGCTCGGTTTGGATGCTGCGGGTGAGCGCGTTTGGCAGGAGATCATCGAGGTTGCAGACGGTAAGCTGACCAAAGCGGAAATTCTCGGGCATCAGGAGTTTTCCATTAATCGCATCGGGCCGAGCTTGTAGGGGGAGCAAAATGAATCTAACAAATCAAGAATGGCTTGACCTAGATTATAGACCGAAGCTTCCCCGTGACCGCAGCATGGGCATCGCCATTATCGGGGCTGGCGAAATTGTCGCAGCCTGTCATCTACCCGCTTACCTTAAGGGCGGATTGAATGTCATCGGCATTTTTGACTTGGATACGGCGCGGGCGACTAGCTTAGCTGCTGCATTTGGTCTTTCCCGTGTCTATCAGAGTCTCGAAGAGCTGTTTGCGGATCCGGCCGTCAAGGTTGTCGATATTGCCATCCCTGCCAAAGCTCAGCCGAATATCGCTGGGCTGGCGGCTCGCGCTGGTAAGCATATTCTCTGTCAGAAGCCGCTGGCCGAAAGTTACAAGGAAGCAGTAGCTATCGAGCTCGCCTGCCGCGAGAATGGTGTGAGGGCTGCGGTGAACCAGCAGATGCGTTGGTCGCCGGGCATTCGTGCCAGTCATACCATTATGCAGCGTGGCTGGCTCGGGGAGACGCTTCAAGCGACGGTATCCGTTAACGTCAGGCAGGATTTTGCCAACTGGAGCTGGCTAAGGGAAATGCCTACGCTGGAAGTAATGTACCATAGCATTCATTACCTCGACAGCATCCGTTTCCTGCTTGGCACTCCAGAATATATTTACGCTGACGGAGCGCGTTTCCCTGGTCAAGAAACGATTGGGGAAACACGAACGATGCTGCATCTTAAATTTCCAGGTGAGACGAGGGCGCTTGTTCACGATAACCATAACCACATTGCCGGCGAGGAAGATTGGCATGCTACGTTTCGTTTCGAGGGTACGGAGGGCATCATCAAGGGCACGAATGGTTCGCTCTACAACTACCCGGTCGGACGCGAGGACACTCTTCAATTTCATTCCAAGCGGGTTCATCCCGACTACTGGTTCACGCCTTCCCTGCATGGCAAATGGTTCCCCGACGCCTTTCTCGGCACGATGGGTGAGCTATTATGCGCAATCGAGGAGAACCGTGAGCCGGAAAATAGCGTGAAGGACAATCTGGAAACCATGCAGCTCGTATTTGCGGCTTATCGTTCCATGCGTGAGAATCGTCCCGTTTCACTGCAAGAAATTGCTCAAGAGGAGATTGATTCAACATGTTAAAAGGCATTCCCGCCATACTGTCGCCAGAGCTTCTGGCTGTGCTCCGTTCCATGGGGCATGGAGACGAACTGGTGCTGGCTGACGGCAATTTCCCGGCTGCTTCCACTGCCGCCCGTCTCATTCGGGCCGACGGCCATTCCATTCCTGAGCTGCTCGATGCCATTTTGGAGCTGTTACCCGTCGACGACTATATTGATTCGCCTACGGCGGTTATGGGCGTTGTGCCGGGCGACCCGGTCGTGCCGGTCATTTGGGACAAATACCGCGAACTGCTGAATCATCATGAAGGACGCGAAGTGCCGATTTCAGAGCTGGAGCGTTTTGAGTTTTACGACCGGGCTCGCAAAGCCTATGCCGTAGTGGCAACAGGCGAATCGGCCCAATACGCAAATTTGATCCTGTCCAAAGGCGTCGTCAGGCCGCAAAACTAGCTGAAGAGCGAGGGAGAGACGAGCATGAGACTGAACAATAAAATTACGCTTATTACCGGAGCAGGCTCCGGCATCGGGCGCTGCACGGCGCTGCGGTTCGCGGCGGAGGGAGCTACTGTTGTCGTAGCCGATCTCAACAAAGAAGCGGCTGATGAAACGGTCGCGCTCCTGACGGAAGCAGGCGGGCAAGGTTATGCTATCCGCTGCGACGTTACCGATCCTGCATCGGCGCAAGCGATGGCGTCCGAGGCGCTGGACAAGTTCGGACGAATCGATGTGCTGTTCAACAATGCGGGCATCAGCGGCGTTGGCGCGCTTCATGAACTGGAGCCGGACGCCTGGGACCGGGTAATCAACGTCAACATTCGCGGCACGTTTTTGCCAAGCAAATATGTGCTGCCATCCATGATGGAGCGCCGCAGCGGCGCCATCATCAATATGTCTTCCTGCATCGCCGAAATCGGCCTTGCCCGCCGGGCATCCTATGCCGCGACTAAGGGAGCCGTTCTGGCGCTTACGAAGTCGATGCAGGTGGATTACGCGGAGTATGGCATTCGCGTGAACGCGCTGCTTCCGGGCACGATTTTGACTCCGTTTGTGGAGAAATATTTGCAGGAATCGTACAGCGATCCCGAAGAGGCTCTTGCCGGCATCCGCAAGCGGCAGCTGAGCGGCGACCTTGGCCGTCCGGAAGATGTGGCGGAGGGAGCGCTGTTCCTGGCTTCCGATGAGTCGAAGTTTATGATGGGGTCGCCGCTTTACATCGACGGCGGTGTCGTTTTTGGCAAAAACGCCTAATACTTGACCAGAAAGGGGATTCGAACAACGATGAAGCTGATTACATTCCGCAAAAAAGATGAGCTGGCGCTAGGCATACGCACGGAAAAGGGTGTCCTGGATGTTGCGGCTGCTGCCGCGGCGCAAGGGCTGGAGGGCTCGACGCCATTAAATATCCATGCGGCGATTGAAGGCGGAGTATCCGCGCTTTCCGCACTCCGTTTGCTTGCTGAGAATGCAGAGGGAACACCGGAGTTGTGGCAGGATGAGGATTCCTTGCAGCTCGGGCCTTGTGTGACGAACCCGGGCAAAATTATCTGCGTCGGGCTTAATTACCGCAAACACGCAGAGGAAACAAATGCGCCGATCCCGAACTACCCGATTCTGTTCAATAAATTTTTGAACACAGTCGCCGCACAAGGCGACGACATTCCGCTCCCGCGCGTTAGCCAGGAAGTGGATTACGAGGCTGAGCTCGTTATCGTCATCGGCCGCGAGGCCAAGTATGTCGGACGCGAACAGGCGCTGGAGCATGTGTTCGGCTACTGCTGCGTCAACGATCTGTCGGCCCGAGACCTGCAACTTCGTACGCCGCAGTGGCTGCTGGGCAAGTCCTGCGACAAGTTCAGCCCGCTCGGACCGTACCTTGTCACTTCCGACGAGGTTGGAAATCCGAACGAGCTTGCCATTTCCGCTACTGTAAACGGCGAGGTCAGACAATCGTCGAACACGGCGGACATGATATTCCGCTGCGATGAGATTGTCAGCTATGTTTCCCAGCACATGACCCTGTCTCCGGGAGATATCATCCTCACCGGTACGCCAGAAGGCGTTGTGCTTGGCCTGCCGCCGGAGCAGCGGGTTTACTTACAGCCTGGAGACGTTGTCGAGATCAGCATCGACAAGCTTGGCACGCTGCGCAACCGGATGGTTGCGGAGCCGGAGCCGGCTCCGGGGAGCCACGACTGGCGAGCTTAATTGCCCGTGCGTTAGATAACAGTTTCCTTTTCATATGCGGAAATGGTTTTACTTGCACTCTCAAAAGGGGCTGTCCCAAAAGTCATCGCTAGATGACTAAGGACGCCCCTTCTCTAAATTGTAAAACAAAAAGAAACCGTTTCTTGGTAAAATGGAAGTACGACCCACCATTTACGAAAGGAACGGTTTCTTTGTACATCCAATATACCATGGACCAACTTCATCTGCCAATGGACTTGGAGGACGACATTCCTCCTCATCACCTCGTTCGTGTTGTCAACGAGACGGTCAATCGCCTGGACGACAAAACCTTTAAGGAGGCTTACCCAGGCGGAGGTCGAGACAGCTACCACCCTAAAATGCTCACCAAAGTTATCATTTACGCTTACACACAGCGGATTTACTCCTCTCGCCAGATCGCCAAAGCGGTCCGGGAAAACGTCATGTTTATGTGGATTGCCGGTAGACAACGTCCAGACTTCCGCACCATTAATCGCTTTCGTTCCGAGCGAATGAAAGACGTTTTGGAGACCATCTTCACAGGTGTGCTTCAATTTCTTACCGAGGAAAAGTATGTCAAGCTCGAGCATTACTTCGTCGATGGCACCAAGATCGAAGCGAACGCGAATCGGTACACATTCGTCTGGGGCAAGGCCGTCGTGAAGCACAAGGCGAGACTACAGGAAAAAGTACAAACATTGTTCGCCACGATCGAGGCGGCGGAGAACCAAGAAGACCAAGAACAGGTTGGACAAGACCTTGTTGAACTCGGCGAAGCGTCCGCGCTAACCAGCGAGAAGCTGGAATCAGCCGTTCAACAATTGGAAACAAAACTACAATCTCGGCCGAAGGACAAACCGCTTAAAAAAGCGGTACGTGCCCTTCGTAAAGACCTTTTGCCGCGTTTGCAGAAATACGAGATCCAACAAGAAATGCTCGGAGATCGAAACAGCTTCAGTAAGACCGATCATGACGCGACATTCATGCGAATGAAAGAAGATCATATGCGTAATGGCCAACTGAAGCCAGGTTACAATGTGCAAATCGGAACAGAGAACCAATTCATTATCGGATACAGTTTACATCAACGCCCAACCGACACGCGTTGCCTAAAGCCCCACTTAGAGAAGGTTAAGGCAGCGCTTGGAAGGTTGCCCAGAACCATCATAGCGGATGCCGGATACGGCGGAGAAGAAAACTACGCTTACTTGGAGAGCGAACAACGAGAAGCATTGGTGAAATACAGCACCTACCACAAAGAAAAATCAAAGAAGTGGCAGCAAGACATTAGCAAGCTGGACAACTGGCAGTACGACGAAGGGGAAGATACGTGGACGTGTACAGCAGGCCGGAAGCTGCTATTTCGTTATGAAAGCAAAGACAAAACAGAAAGTGGCTACGAGATACGGAAGCGCCACTACCGAAGCGAGAGCTGCGAAGGGTGTCCACTGAAGCCAAGTTGTACGAAAGCTCAAGGAAATCGTGAAATCAGCGTGAGTATGAAGTATTTGCGCTACAAACAGCAAGCTCGTGAAAAACTTAGAAGTGAGGAAGGATATGCACTATCGGTTCGAAGGATGATTGAGCCGGAGAGTGTATTTGGGCAAATTAAAAACAACCGGGGATTCCGGCGTTTTCTGCTTCGAGGCCTGCCGAAGGTAAGCCTAGAGGTCGGATGGCTTTCGCTCGCCCACAATTTATTGAAGAAGGCGGCCATGGATCAAAAGCCAAAAATGACGGTGCAAGGATAGCTCCTTCGCACCGTCATTTCGTTTTTTTGAAAGTCTCATTGATTAGGCGAGCCGTTTATCTAGTGAGCCAAACTACTTTTGAGACAGCCCCTTTAAAAAATATTGTTTAAAAACAGCTTATGGGTCATAACGGTCAGCCCGCAGCTGCAACTCCATTAAAGGTTACAGGACCGCTAAGCAGAACATTGTCGGAAAACTGCGGAGTGTCAGAAGTAATGAACAGCGTATAACGAATCTGTCCGGCATTTACTTCATCGGCTGTAGGAAGGTCGGCGCAGTTAATGACAGCAGGGAAAAGGACATCAACTTCGACCAGGCCAGGCTGCACTAGCTCTTCATACACGAAAGTGCCGGAACCGAACGTATCCGCGCCGTTTTTCTCAATGAGCAGCGTAACTCTGGCATTTGAATTCGACTCGTCAAGATTTTGAAAAAAGGTAACCGTCCCGTTAAGCATCACTTTAACGCTTTCCGCGAGAGGGGTATTGGCGACGCTCACGGTTTGAAGTCCGATATCGCCGATAAGCAAAAACTGGGTATCGTATACTTCAACACCGTCGCCGGTAGAGTTCAGGGCTTGCGACAAACGCAAGTCGACAAATTGTTCAGCCACTCTTTCATCTCCTTTCCTCATCATTGAATTCTAAATCTCTTTAAGAACGTGAGACAGGTCAACTGTCTGCGGATGCAATGCCGTTAAAGGTAGTTGGGCCGTTCAGCAGAATATCGCCTGAGAACTGGGTGGAACTCGAGGTGACGAACAGCGTATAGCGGATTTGTTGGGCGTTTACTTCATCCGCTGTAGGGAAATCGGCGCAACTGACAGACGCAGGAAAAATCGTCTGAACGTCAATCGTGCCCGGCTGAACGATTTCTTCATAGATAAGGGTACCGGAGCCAAAAGTGTCGCCTCCGTTTTTTTCAATTAGAAGAAAAACCATTGCGTTGGTATTGGGGTCTTCAAGCTCTTGAAAAAAGGTTACGGTTCCGCTAAGCATGACTTTTACGCTGCCAGCGAGGGCTGTGTTTGCAACGGAGATCGTCTGAATTCCGATGTCGCCAACCAGCAGTTTTACTGTATTGTTTATTTCCAGGCTCAAGTTGGGCCTGTTAGCATTTTGCGATAAACGCATATCTACAAATTGAGACATGATTTCGCCTCCTCTCTATTCGAACTACGCTAGTACTATATGCTAGAACGCATTAAGAAGTGAGCCTGATTATTAATAGATGCTATATACAAAAAAAGTTGAGCCCGATAATAGATTTGGAAAGATGGAAGCGCCCCGGAGTGTTTGTTTTCATGAACAAGCAACCATATCTTGACTAATATACCCCCTGGGGGTATATTATGGAGAGTAAACTGTCAGGCATTACGTATCTTGAAAGGAGATCTGGAGAGATGAAGACAGAAGTGCTGAAAGTAAAAGGAATGACCTGTGGACATTGCGTCAGCTCCGTTGAGGGAGCAGTGAAGGAAGCGGGCGGAGCGGCAACGGTTGATCTAGCCGGCGGCAAGGTTACGATCGAGTTTGACGAGGCTAAGCTTTCCTTGCAATCGATTAAGGAAGCGATCGAGGAGCAGGGTTACGACGTCATTTAAAGCTCATAGCTAGATAACGTCAGTCGCTAGGAAGTACAGATAAGCTTGCGGAGAAATCCGGAAGCTTTTTTGCAATTCATAGTGGGAGTTAAATCTATAGTTATGCTCTTCCTAGCCTATGGGCAGGATGAAGAAAGGCAGCAATTATGGAGGTGCTCGATGTGAATAGAAGAAGCGCTGGACTTAGGCGGATAGGGATGAGCGCTGGGACTGAAGCTGAAGCTGGAACCAGAGGAAATAGCGGAGTCCAGTTTGCAAAAAATGCAGCCGTTCTGCTGCTTGCGTCGGCGGTATTGTTAGTCGGCTGCACCTCGACTCGCGGGGGAGGACATAACGTTAAAAGCGATCAAGGAGAGCACTCGGCTGTAATGGCGACAGGCTCGGAATTGCAAGAATCCTCAGTACTGGCCGCAGAAAGTACATCCGGTATATCGATGCCATGGATCGCCACAAAGAACACGACTCGCATCAATGCTGCAAGCCCTGTGGAAGCAGCGGTGTTAGTGTCTCGCACGCTCTGGCCAGCGCAGAGCGAGGGGAGCCGGCCGGGTGCGGTTATATTGGCCGATCCGACAGACTGGGCGAGCGCGGCTGCAGCCACGCATCTGATTCATCATCCTCATAACGGGCCGGTGCTCTATGTGACAGGCGAGAGCATCCCGAATGTGACACTTCAGGAGCTTCGACGCCTTCAGCCGACTGGCGTTAAGGGCAGTGGTGTCCAGGTTATTTTGACGGGCAAGCTGGGGGCTGGCGTACAGCAGGCGGTGGAGGAGCAGGGGTTCAAGACGACGTGTATTAATGGTGGCGACGCGGCGGAGCTAGCTGCGGCAGCGGATGCTTATTTCAGCAAATCTGCTGGCGAAATCTCTGAAGGCGTCATCATCGGATCGTCCGAGGAGGAGGCATTTACACTGCCTGCCGCCTATTGGAGCGCTCATATGCCGGAACCGCTGCTTTATGTATCGGGAGATCGCATTCCGAGAGCGACAGCGCAGGCGCTCCAGAAGCGCGGGGGCAAAGCTTCTATTTATATCATCGGACCGGAAAAGGCCGTATCGGCCAAGCTGGAAAAGGAACTATCCGCTTATGGGAACGTCACTCGCATCGCGGGCAAGGATCCGTATGAAAATGCAATCGCCTTTGCCAAATTCAAGGACAAGTCCACCGGCTTCGGCTGGGGCATCAACGAGCCGGGACGCAATCTGGCATTATCTAATGTAGCGACGCCCCAATTGGCGCTGGCGGGAGCGCCCTTTGCCCATCTCGGCAAACATGCTCCGCTAATTTGGACAAGCAAAAACGCGATGCCAGGCTCGGTCATGGACTATGTGATGAGTCTTCAGACCAAGTATGAGCAGTCGCCGGCAGACGGGCCGTTCAATCACGCCTGGTTACTCGGCGGTACGGCCCAACTGACAGAGGCTGCCCAAGGAGAGCTGGATGCAATGCTGGAAATTGCATCGGCATCAGGTGTATCCGGCGATGGGCATGGAGGACATTAGCTAGCGATTAGCGGAAGCAATTAAAATAGGCAGCCCCCAAAAAAGCAGGGGCTGCCTATTTCTACATTCCCCAAAACCCGCTTATTCCAAATGACTGGAAAAACAAGTAGAGGGAGAACAGCATCATGAAAATACCACCGATTTTGCAGAGAAAGAAATGAGTGTCATTGGGCTCGGGATTGTCCGTTCCGATCCAGCGCAGCGATAACCAATAGCTGAGACGTTGGAATCGTTCATAGCGGAACTCGCACCATCCGAACACCAACACGAGCAAACCTAGAATGAAGTAAATCGGCTGACCGCGCCGCTCATGAAGCTCGGGATAAGCGGCTTTAATAAGCTCATACGGGGGGAATCGATCCCAAATGGGAAGGCTCGTAGCCGGCTGTCCATTGATATACGCCGTAACGAATGCAAAGTAGGGCTCGCCATTGGAGTCGTAGGTGAGCGGTAGCCCGTTCGTCACCTCAACGCGGAAGCGGATGTCTCCAGGATAATCGACCAGGAAGAGGCGATCGAGCATTTTAGGAGGCTTCTGAATACCTTCCGGTGAATCAACGAGCTTCACTTGGATTTTTCCGTCTAGCGTAATAATCCGTTCACTGCCTGAGCCAGATACGACGATAGCGGGACCGAATGTTGATGTGTACCGCCGTTGATCGCCGTTTTCCGCCGCCAGCTTGTAGGTGTCTCCCTCCATGTAGAACACTTTCTGAGAGAAATAAGAGATGGCGAACAGGCAGAGAGACAGCAGCAGCAGAGCTGCCGCCAGTCCCCAAGCCCACTGTTTAGAACGAGGTGAATGAAGATCGATGATCTCTCAGCCCTCCTCAGCTATTAGCCCTTCAGTGCAGGCATCGGTTGGAACACCATCGTAATTGGCAAAAAGCTGCCGGATGCGATCATATACACAAACTCAACCGTTTCCTGAGTGTCGCCGGAGCGATGGAGCACGCCGCCTTCGTTCTGGTCTTTCAGTTGGTCATTATTCGTGACCGATACAAGCTGGCCGTTCACGAGGAATGCCCCGCCATAAAGGCCGCCACGCGGATTCAGATAAACAACGGTGCGCGGCGCAAGCGTTACACGCATTTTGTACAGCACGCCAAAGTTGCCGCGGTTTAGCTGTAGGGAGCCATCGGAGCTATCGTAACCGTCAAGGTAAGGATCCTGCACATTATCGCCAAGCACGACTTGCTCCGCTTTCTCGCCGCGCACGCCATCGATTAGAATATCACGATTCGTATTATTGAATGAGCCGCGGGCATGCGTGCCATCCGATGGCAATAGCGATAGAGATTCGATCTCTTTAAGCGGGTCCTTGCCCTCGGCTACTACAACTACCCGTATACGCAGATTCTGGTTGGAGGACACATCGGCATAAGCAGAGTAGACCAGGCCCGGCTTGATCGGCGTTGTAGAGATTTCAGGCAGTACAAGCTGCGTTGCTCCTGGCTTGATATCCGTGAACGTCTCGGGAACATCGTTGTTGAGTGCTGTTAAATAACGGGTCGTAGACAGCTTGCCGGTACGGATCTCAGAGACATCCGGGCCGCCAGTGCCGGTCGCTTTGACGCCGAAACGCGCCGTCTGATACCCTTCATTGGTGACAGCGAGATACATTTTTACATTGTAGCCGAGTGTATTTTTATTATGGAACAGCAACCGAACTTTGCCTTCGAACTGATCGTCAAAAGCGATGCCTTCGGAGGTCCACAGCTCGGGGCTGTTACTGCGGAACATTTTGAACGGCTCGGATGAAAATTCATAAGAGAGCTTGGGAACATCTTTAACATGAGCGCCGTCTACCCGGATTTTTTCTCCTACGGGTGCGAACAACAGGCCGAACTCTTCCGCAGAATAAAGCTCCTCATCCGTAATCGTAATCGTTTTGCTGACCGTCGAGGTCAACCCTTGATCGTCGGTTACGGTCATCGTAATCGTCTTGTCACCCGGCTCAAAAAAGGCTTGTTGACGACCGGTCCACTTGGTTTTGGCAGCTACAATTGCATTGTTGTCGTCTGTGCTCAGCTCTGTATACTGAATCTGTTCTCCCTGACGGTAAATGGTTTTATCCGTTGTGAAATCCGCCACAGGAGGCTGGTTCGGTGCAGCTACCACTTGAACCGTGACGCTGAAAGGCTCGCTCCATATACCAGAGCTATCCTGCACGCGGCGCGAGATCGTATACGAACCAGGCTCGGTGAATACATCCTGCTTTCCGGTCCACTCCTCGTTCAATAGCGGCAATCCCGCAGGGGAGTTGTATAGATCGATATACTGCACTGGATCTCCCACGGTAATGACAGACGGCTGCACTTGGAAGTTGGCTTCAGGTTGATCGGCCCAGCTGAGCATGATGGATTTGCCGGAAAAGCTAATCGAGCTCATGCTTACCTTGGCCCAGGTACGGACTGGAATCATAAGCGAGCCCTTTTGAGAAAAGCTGGCCGCTTCTCCGGTCCATTTAACGCCGTCCACCCAGATGTCCTTGGTATTCATGCGGAAGCGAATTTCGCCGGATGGCGTTTTGGCAATCGATTCCTTCTTCTTGGTATCATAGGAGGTTTTGTAACCGTACAGCTGTGCCAATGTGCTGAATGCAACATAACTCACATTGTTCTTGATCGTCATTGGCTGCACAGATGTAAGGGTCACACCGTCTTTTACCATCAGATTGCTGCCTTTGGTCAGCGTTACCATTTGATTACCGGCATCGGCGCTCGCCGTTCCAGTCATGCCATACAGCGGTGCAGCTGCCAGGCTGAGCAGAGTCAAGCTCTTCAACAGTTTCATATGCGTCTCCTTTTGTTGCGAACGTAATTCGTCCGGTATTCCCGATCTTCACGTTAACTAGAAACGCATTAGAATTGGAAAAGTTGCGTTGAAGAGGAATTTACTCTCATTCATATAGCGATTTTCCGCTCCTTTGGCTAACTTAACTTCAGAGCGGCCAGGCCAAGATACTCCTTGAGCGCCGTTGTGCTCAGTGATAACGCAGAGCCGTTGGGGAGCAGCTTGCTCCAATACCAGCGGGGGTTCAGCGCTGCCGAATAATCAACCGGGAACGGTTGCGGCTCTAGACCGGCTCGCCTGAATTGCTCCATAGCGCGCGGCAAATGAAAGGCTGAAGTGATTAAGATCGGCTGTTTCAACCCCTCTTTCTCCATTAATTCACGAGTGAGCAAGGCATTTTGCTCTGTGTTGAGCGATTTATTTTCCATTATAATCTGATCCGCAGCAAACCCGAGCTCGCGCAGCTGCCGACCGGCGATATCCGCCTCGTTGCCACTGTCCGGAAATACCTGACCACCGCTGAACAGCACCGGCAGCCCAGTTGCACGCGACAGACGAGCGGCCGCGAGCAGCCTCGACTCGGCGGAGCCCGACATATTGCCAAGGCCGCCAAGATCCGGCGAATCCGGCACCGCACCAGCGCCAAGTACAACGATAACGTCGCCACGCAGCTCACTCACCGCTGGTTGACTGTAGCGCTGCTCAAGCTCTCGTATCAGTACATCGGAGAACCAGGATGAGGATAATAAGTACAGTAGGAGCAGCGAACCGATTGGAAGAGCGACCCATTTTCGATCCTTGCGCCACATCCGCCAACTTGCTGCCGCTAACAACAGCAAGAACAAGCCAGGCGGCAGAATGAAACTGTAGACAGCTTTAATGAAATAAATCATAGAACACCTCCAGCAATACGATCCCAAAATCCAGATTCTACTATCATATCATTCCAGCACTTGACAGGGCAGCTTGAGCGCTAATAGCTAAATTGACATCATAGGAAAAGGCCGATAAAATAAGATATTTGGGGAACTTAAGTATCTTTTTTTCTCCATTTCGCAACCTAACTACATGCAATAACCGCTATAGACAAAACTATAGATCGTTCTATATAATACCATTTAAACCACTTGGATTTATAGGGATTTGATGGGCGGTGTTGTCCAGGAGGGATTAACCTGATTGAATTACAGAATGTGACCAAGTCATACAAGGGTCGAGGCGGTAGTGTTGATGCCGTTCGCGATATCTCCTTGCAGGTGAAGCCTGGAGAAATCTTCGGCATCATTGGGCACTCGGGAGCGGGCAAAAGTACGCTGATTCGGTGTATGAATTTGCTGGAGCGTCCAACATCCGGCAAGGCTTGGTTCGGTAAAACCGAGCTGACGGCACTGAGTGAGCGCCAACTGCAAGCGGAGCGTCGTAAGATTGGTATGATATTCCAGCACTTCAACCTGCTTGCTAGCGTGACAGTGCGAGAAAATATCGCTTTTCCCCTCGTGCTTGCCGGGAAAAGCCGGAAGGAATACGCTGCGCGAGTAGACGAGCTTTTGGCACTGGTCGGCTTGGAAGCGCATGGTGACAAATATCCCTCGCAGTTGTCCGGAGGACAGAAGCAGCGGGTAGGTATCGCTCGGGCGCTGGCTGCTGATCCGCAGGTGCTGCTTTGCGACGAGGCGACCTCGGCGCTTGATCCGCAGACGACTAGCTCCATTCTGTCGCTGCTTATGAGCATCAACGAGAAGCTGGGGCTGACGATCATCCTCATCACACATGAGATGCAGGTCATCCGTTCCATTTGCGATCGCGTCGCCGTCATGGACGCTGGTCGTATCGTGGAGATGGGAGCAGTGCTGGACGTATTCCTTCGTCCGACACATGCCGTGACGCGTCAGTTTGCCGACGAGCTGTCAGAGCTGGAAAGTGGCACGCCGCTTCCTCGCCGTGAAGGCTCTAAGCTAGTGAGAGTGCATTTTGTCGGCGAAGAGACATACGAGCCGGTGCTTTTCGAAGCGGTCAAGGGCAGCGCTGTCCAATGTGCTATTTTGCAGGGAACGGTATCTCGCATGAAGCATACCCCTTACGGCCAACTGCTCGTTGAGCTTAGTGGACCAGAACGGGATATTGATGGAGTCATCACTGCCTTGCGCAGCAATGGCCTGGATGCGGAGGTGCTCTCATGATGCCGATGGATATGAATCAACTGCGCTCATCAAACGGCATCGATTGGAGCAATATCGATCCCGCCGAGATTTGGCAGGCAACGCAGGATACGCTGTCGATGCTGGGGCTGTCGCTGATCTTCACGATTATTCTAGGCCTGATCATCGGGGTGCTGCTGTATCTGACTTCCAGTCGCCAGCTACTGTACTTGCCGGTTTTCTACTCCATTCTTTCCTTCATTGTGAACATTCTCCGCTCCGTGCCGTTCATCATTCTGATGATCGCCGTCATGCCGCTGACCAAGGAAATCGCAGGCACGACGATTGGGGTGGCAGGCACGATCCCGCCGCTCGTCATCGGTGCTGCGCCGTTTTTTGGGCGCTTGGTGGAGACTGCGCTGCGTGAAGTGGATCGCGGCATTATCGAGGCGGCTCAGGCGATGGGCGCTTCCAAATGGGATATTGTGCGCCGTGTACTGCTGCGGGAATCCCGTCCGGGTCTGATAGCGGCAATCACGGTAACAGCGATTACGCTTGTATCCTACACAGCCATGTCCGGCGTTATCGGCGGCGGCGGGCTTGGAGACTTAGCTCTGCGCTACGGCTATCAACGTTTTCAGACTGAGGTCATGATCGTTACGGTTATACTGTTAATCATTCTGGTTCAGATTCTTCAGATGCTGGGTGACTGGCTCGTTCGACGCATCAGCCACAAATAAATTTAGAGATATATAAAAATCGGAGGGTTAACCATGAACAAATGGCTTAAAGGTATGACAATTACGGCGCTTGCGCTGACACTCGCTGCTTGCGGCGCTAAAAATGAAAACACGGCTCCGGCGAACAACGCTGCCAACAACGGCTCTACAGAGCCAGTAACACTGACGGTTGGCGCTTCCCCAGTGCCGCATGCCGAGATTCTGAACTTCATTAAGGATAAACTCGCTGCAGAAGGCGTAAACCTGGAAGTGAAAGAGTTCACGGATTATGTGCAGCCGAACGTGCAGCTGTACGAGAAGCAACTTGACGCAAACTTCTTCCAACATGTTCCTTACCTCGACGATCAAAACAAAGAGCGCAATTACGACCTCGTTAAAGTTGTTAATGTGCATGTCGAGCCAATGGGTGCATACTCCAACTCCATCAAGTCCTTAGATGAGCTGAAGGATGGCGCAACGATCGCCATTCCGAATGACGCTACAAACGGTGGTCGCTCCTTGCTGCTGCTTGCTGAGAACGGTCTGATTAAGCTTAAAGACGGCGTAGGTGTTGCGGCTACGATCAAGGACATCACCGAAAATACGAAAAACCTCAAGTTCAAAGAGCTTGAAGCTGCAACGCTGCCACGCGTTCTTGGCGAGGTTGATCTGGCCATCATCAACACGAACTACGCGCTGGAAGCTGATCTTAACCCAACGGCAGACGCTATTGTGATCGAGAGCAAGGATTCTCCTTACGCGAACATTCTCGTTTCCCGTCCTGACAACAAAGATTCCGAAGCAATGCAGAAGCTGGCTAAAGCACTTAACAGCCCTGAAGTTAAGAAATATATCGAAGATACGTACAAAGGCGCGATCGTGCCAGCGTTCTAAAGATCTTCTGCGGCGACTAGCCGCTTCTATACAAGTTGAAAAGGATGTCTCATTGTCGGCTGTTGCCGGCAAATGAGACATCCTTTTTTTGGGACAAGCTGACCTTCTGTACATGCTATATAGGCAAATGCATGTAGTAGCCCACAATGCTGCGGTCAAATACATCAATCATGTCCGCAATGACCAGGCCGTAATTCCGTGGTAACGTGCCGATATATCGCGGGTAGTGAACCTTCTGCCGGCGCTAGGGGAGGCAAAAGTTCCGACGTCCGAAAGCGGCCCCGCTGAGCAAAGCAAGTAGTCGAAGTTACTTGCTTGAGCCGAAAGCGGCCCCGACGAGCAAAGCAAGTAGTCGAAGTTACTTGCTTGAGCCGAAAGCGGCCTCGATGAGCAAAGCAAGTAGTCGAAGTTACTTGCTTGAGTCGAAAGCGGCCCCGACGAGCAAAGCAAGTAGTCGAAGTTACTTGCTTGAGCCGAAAGCGGCCCGACGAGCAAAGCAAGTAGTCGAAGTTACTTGTTTTTCACAAACGCCTCAGATTCGAAAACGATTCAGAGTCATCAGCCTCAACCTATATTGTACTTGCAGTCTAAATAACAAAAGGGGCAGTCCTAAGCCATCTGACAATGGCTTTTTGGACTGCCCCTTTGTTTAAACGCTCTATAACAGCAAAACCGACATAGAATGCGGTTCTGTCGTAGCCATCCGCATTAGCCGACAGGACGAGGGCTGCTGTCAGTACTTATCGTTTCAGCCGGGGACACGTAGCGATTGCGTCCAGCTCCGAGGCCGAGCAGCAAAACGGTCAGCGACACTAGCAGCAGCACGACAAGTACTGGGTTCCAGGAGTTGAAGCTATCATGCAGCGTACCCAGCAGGACGGGGCCGAGGGCAGCGAGTAAGTAACCAAACGATTGAGCCATACCGGACAACCGGGCTGCCTCGGCGGCGTTGCGTGTACGCAGTCCGAAAAATGTCAGCGCAAGCGAAATTGTAGCGCCTTGGCTTAGACCGAGCAGAATGATCCACAGCACGGAAAGATCGGTTGATCCCCAGAGCAGACCTGCGTATGCACTAAGCGATGTGATGCCTGAGGCAAGAACAAGCGGCAGTTGAGTGCGCATGCGGCTGGCCCACACGGGAAGGAAAAACGAAGTTGGCAAGCTGACAAGCTGCATGAGCGACAGCATCCATCCGCCGGCAGCAGCGCTGAAGCCGCGCTCGTGTAAAATCGCTGGTAGCCAGGCGATTGTAACGTAAAAAGTCATCGATTGCAGACCCATAAAAAATGTGATCCGCCAAGCGAGCGGGGAGCGGAACATACTGGAAAGTGAGCCGGGAGCGCGCAAAGTACCAACGGGTTTTGCTTTCAAACTACGGGGCAGCCAGGCGACAAGCGCGATAACTGCGAGCAATACCCATACAAGCAGCGACAGGTTCCAATCCCAACCTGGCATGGAGGAGAGCGGCACGGCAGCTCCGGAAGCAATAGCCGCGAACATACTCATCGTAACGGAATAAGAGCCGGTCAGCAGGCCGATCTGAGTCGGGAAGTCACGCTTGATTATACTTGGCAGCAGGACGTTACTGACCGCAATTGCCAGCCCCAGCAGTGCCGTACCAACAAACAATGCCGGCGCTCCGGGAATTGCCCGCACGAGCATGCCGGCAATCAAAAGTACCAAGCTATACAAGAGAGAGCGTTCGGCACCAAAGCGCTCGGAAATGCGTGGAGCAACGAGCGACATAACTGCGAAAGCAAGCAAAGGCATCGAGGTAAGCAGTCCGGACAATTCGCTGCTTAGTTGATAGCTGCTGGAGATTTGGTTGATGAGCGGGCCGACAGAGGTGATGGCAGCGCGCATATTCGCGGCAATTAAAAGGATGCCTGCGATAGTCAGCCAAATTTCTCTGCGGCTTCTGGTGACGCGTGGTAATGAATTCATAACAAAAAAGGCCTTCTTTCTGGAACAGATTGGTACAACTTAAGATGTGAAGTTCAGTGCACAGTTCCAGTTACTATAGACTAATTTACCTCTTTAGTAAATGATGATGCGTCATTTCTTTATCGGATTAAACTAGCGCAGAAAATGTGTATCCGTTCTCATAAGTATTCCTTTTTCGACTTGCTTTTTACCTGGAAAAACAAAGCGACATCCCCTGAATTGCGCAGTCGGATAATGCGGCTGGTTGCTGCAAATAATAATCCAACAATAGGGCCGGATATGAGGGTACATAATTTGCGGCCTGCAAGGAGGATGCGATATGTCCAGGACGAGCAAGGGCAACGACAACGGTGAATACAAGAAAATGGTAATGTCAGCCAAGGAATATCAGGCTTTTGCCAAAAATAGAGAGCCGGCTCGATCAGTGGTCAAAAACTGCATTCGCGCCTTTTTATCAGGAGGCTTAATTTGCCTGATTGGTCAAGGTGTGCAGGAGTTTTTCATGTACACCTTCCATATGGATGCATTGAAGGCTGGCAATCCTACTGTAGCGGTGATGATTTTGATCTCGGTGATTCTGACTTGTCTCGGAGTTTATGACAAAATCGCTCAATGGGCCGGAGCCGGTTCCGCTGTACCTGTCACCGGCTTCGCTAACTCGATGTGCTCGGCGGCGCTCGAGCATCGCAGCGAAGGCCTTGTGCTCGGAGTCGGCGCCAATATGTTCAAGATGGCCGGGTCGGTCATCGTATTTGGCGTCGTTGCGGCCTTTTTTGTCGGCATCGCTCACTTGATTTTTGGCACGGGAGGAATGCATTGATATGCAAAAGGGCAAACAAACCTGGTGGTTTGAAAATCGTCCTGTCATTATCGGCACTGCCACGGTTGTAGGGCCCGACGAAGGAGACGGGCCTTTGGCAGCCGACTTTGATCTTGTGCATCCTGAGCTGGATATGCAACAGAAAAGCTGGGAGAAGGCGGAACGGCTGCTGCTCGAGCAGGCATCCGATCTGGCGATCAAAAACGCTGGCATTAGCAATGAAGAGCTGGAGTTTTTCGTCGGAGGTGATCTGATGAATCAGATCATTAGCAATACGTTTGCAGCTCGCTCGCTAGGTGTGCCTTATATAGGGGTGTTCGGAGCTTGTTCTACTTCCATGGAATCACTGGCTATCGCCTCGATGATCGTTAATTCAGGCAACGGCAAACATGTGCTAGCCGGAACTTGCAGTCATAACTGCACAGCCGAAAAACAATTCCGTTATCCAACGGAGTACGGCTCACAGAAGCCGCCGACAGCGCAGTATACGATTACCGGGGCCGGAGCAGCTATCGTTGCACCCTCGGGTTCCGGTCCAGTCGTGGAATGCGCAACGATCGGCCGGATCGTGGATCTCGGCATTAAGGATCCGTTTAACATGGGAGCAGCGATGGCGCCGGCGGCTGTGGATACGATCCAGGCTCATTTAAATGACACCGGCCGATCTCCCGGCGACTACGACATGATTGTCACAGGAGACTTAGCTTCGGTAGGACATCGCATCGCCACCGACTTGCTGAAGCGCAACGGCGTGCCTATGGAGCAGACCGTTTTCAATGACTGCGGATTGATGATCTACGATATTGCTCGGCAAAAGGTGCAGGCTGGAGGAAGCGGCTGTGCTTGCTCAGCTGTTGTGACATACGGGCATCTGCTCAAGCGGCTGCAAAGGGGTGAGTTCAAGCGCATCCTTATCGTTGCGACGGGGGCGCTGCTGTCACCGCTGTCCTTCCAGCAGGGCGAAAGCATTCCATGCGTTGCTCATGCCGTATCCATTGAACGAAGCGAGGTGCAGGGATGATTTATTTATGGGCTTTCATTGTGGGAGGAGCAATCTGCGTAATTGGTCAACTGATGTTCGATGTGGCCAAGCTGACTCCGGCACATACAATGTCTACGTTCGTCGTGGTTGGAGCGATTATCGACGGTTTCGGCTGGTACGAGCCATTGATTGACTTCGCCGGTGCCGGCATGACCGTGCCGATTACTAGCTTCGGCAACTCGCTCGTACACGGGGCGCTAACCGAGCTTCAAACGACCGGTTGGATCGGCGTCATCTCTGGCATCTTCAAGATTACGAGTGCGGGCATCAGCGCGGCGATCATCTTCTCATTTCTGGCTGCGCTGATCATCCGACCCAAAGGATGAAGCTTTTTACCAGTTTCAATCGTAAATGGAGAATTCCCTTGTGGAATTCTCCATTTTTCATTTTTATTTATTTCCATTGTTTGGGTTATTGTTGTTCTGTCTGACAGGTTCCTGTAAAATAATGAGACCAGCGCCCTGGGGTTGCTGGGCGAAAAATGTTGATATCGGGGAGGAGTTGTCGACGTGGAAGTTTATGCGCCAGACCAGCAGTTATGTTCGGCCATTCGCAGCAATTTGCAATCTGTCATCCTTGGCAAGGAACAGGAGATCGAGCTTGTGCTGATCGCCTTGCTGGCCGGAGGCCATCTGCTGCTGGAGGACGTTCCCGGCACAGGAAAAACCCAGCTTGTCAAAGCTCTTGCCCGCTCCATTGGCGGCGATTTCCGGCGCATTCAATGCAACCCGGATTTACTGCCTACCGATATTACTGGACTAACCATTTATCATCCCCGGGAAGAGCAATTCATTTTTCGTCCCGGTCCGATCATGTCCCATCTCGTGCTTGCGGATGAGATTAACCGTGCTACGACAAAAACGCAATCCGCTCTGCTGGAGGCGATGGAGGAAAGTAGCGTAACGGTTGACGGAGAAACGTACGCCTTACCTTCGCCGTTTATCCTGATCGCTACGCAGAACCCGATTGAATTTGAAGGAACTTACCTGCTGCCAGAGGCGCAAATGGATCGCTTTATGATGAAGCTGTCGCTTGGTTATCCGGGTGAAGCCGACGAGCGGCGTATGGTCATGGCTCGCGAAAGCGGCCACCCTTCCGATGCGCTGACCCAAGTCGCTTCGATCGAGAAAATCATTGCGTTGCAGCAGCAGGTCGAACGTGTACATGCCGACGAGGCTGTCGGCGATTATCTCGTGCGGATCGTCCGCGGCACTCGCGAGCATGAAGGCGTTCAGCTCGGAGCCAGCCCCCGTGCTTCCGTTGCGCTTATGCGCGCGGCTAAGGCGCGCGCGCTCATGGAGCAGCGCGAGTACATTATCCCCGATGATGTGAAACAGCTGGCGCCGCATGTGTTATCCCATCGACTTATGCTGCAGCCGTCGGCCAGACTGAAGGGTGTTCGTGCGGAAACCGTCGTCCAGGATGTGATCGAGCGGACCAAAGCTCCGGTCCGACTGGAGCGCTGAGCATGAGGCAACCTGCTGCTGGACGCAGGCCACCGAACCCGACCCGCCGCCGACTGTGGCTTATGGCTGTCCTGTATGTTTCCAGCTTGATGTATATGCTGTTTCAAGGCGGCAGAACTCCGGTCATGCTTTTCTGCATTTTCAACGGTCTGATCCTTTATCTTATCCTTGGTTATTGGAGTGGTATTCGTCGTATTTCCGGCACGCGCAAGGCGGCGGCAGGCGGACCTGGGGCAACATCGGGACTGCCAGGCGTTGCTGGCTCGGACAATCGCTTGCTTGCCGCAGGCGAGACATTGCAGGTACAGCTTCAGCTTCGTCTGCCGGGCATCTATCCAGTCCCTTACGTGCTTGTCATGGAAAGGCTGGAGCGCAATGGAGGCACTGCGATACCGTTCGAAGTCAGCTTCGTTCCTAACGTAAAGCGAGCTGGCATTGCGGAATACGAGACGCCTCCACTGCGTCGAGGTGTCTATCGATTTCTCCCTACTGTATGTATAACCAAAGATATTTTTGGCTTTATCGAGCATACTGGTTCTTTCCATGAGGAGGGGAGTTTCTCGGTCCGTCCTCGAACGATTACGCTGTATGGCTGGGATCGTATCAGGCGTGGGGCAAAAGGACATTTCTCTCATGCTTCTGCGCCTCGTTCCTCACGAGAGACGACACAGATCAATGGTATTCGCGAATTCATGCCCGGCGATCGGCTGTCACGGATTCACTGGGGTGCTACGGCCAAAACCGGCCAATGGAAATCTAAAGAATTCGAACGCGAAGCGCTTCCTAGAACGATAGTGCTTCTAGATGCTTATCGCAGCGCCGATGCCGGTGCTGCGGAGAGGTTCGAGACGGCTGTGTCCGCAGCAGCCTCGCTGTTTGAGCATGGGATGAGACGCGGAACTTCAATGGGTCTGTGGTGCTCCTCCGCCATCCCGACGGCGCTCAAAGCAAGAAGCGGCGGCGACCAATTGCATCGCGCGATGGAGCTGCTGACTGAGGTCGACAACAACGGCTCGGATAAGCTCGCTCAGGCTATTTTGCGCGCAGACCCGATTCTTGACCAGGGCTCGATGGCACTGCTCGTTACAGATGCTCCTTTGGAGGAAATTCGTCAGACGATGAATTGGCTGTCGCGACGGAACCTGAATCCAGTCTGCATCAGGGTTCTTGCTGCCAACCATCCGCTTACCGCCTCAAGCCAGCATGAATTCATCGCTGCGGGCGCGATCTATACTATTCGCAGCCTTGAAGAGCTGCCTGCGGCGCTTGAAGGAAGGGAGGTGGCAGCAGATGCTGGAAGCTAATCGGATGCAAGTTAGGGCAGGACTATTCTCCAGAGGGGGGCAGCAAGCTCCTCGAGCGCGATGGTTTCTAGCGCTTTCTAGCGTGCTTACTGCCGTCATGATTGCGAGCACCGTATCGGTGCTGGAGGAGTTGTGGTGGGAGGAAACCTTTGTCATCGTTTACACGGTGTTAGCGGTGAGCGCTTTACTGGATCTCATACCGGTTGGGCGCATTTATCGGTTGTTCGCCCAGCTAATTGCTGTTCTGTTGATTTTAATGCAGCTGTCTCCGATCCAATTGGGCTCAATTGGCCCACTGCTGCGCTATATGACGGAAGGCGGCTTGGCGGCAGTCAGCGAAGTCGCTAGGCAGTTTAGTCCATTTCTGGAAATATCGCTTGCAGTCTGGGTTATCTATGCGATGTTTGCAACGTGGACGAGGTTGCGCATCCGTATCATTGGCTTTACAACGGTCAATCTGCTCGTATTGGCGATATCGGATTCCTTCACTCCAATTTACTTGTGGGACAGTGTAGCGATTGTCGTTTTCGCTGGATTGGTTTGGCTTATCGCGGAGCATTATGCAAGCTTTCAACAACAGCATCCGCTCAGTTGGAAACGATTGCTACGTTATCCCCTGCAGCTGATGCTGCCAATCGTGCTCGTACTGTCGCTCGTCATGACTACGGGGCTAGTAGCGCCGGAGATTCCGCCGATTATCAAGGACCCCTATACCGTATGGAGAGAGTCGCAAGGGCAGCAGGTTGAGTCCTTTGTCGGGGACAAAGGCATTGCGCCGGCTAGCTCCGGAAAATCCGCTAAATCCGGATATAGCCGCAATGATGACAAGCTCGGCGGCGGCTTCAATTTTGACTACTCGCCAGTTATGGAGGTCACTTCATCGCAAAAGAGTTACTGGCGCGGGGAAACGAAGGACTATTATAACGGATCAGGTTGGACGAGCAGCGAGGAGTTGCAGGACAATATCATTCCGATGCCCTCGGATGGAACGGATATCGGGGTAATGGGTTTAGAGGTTATCGGAGAAAGGCCTTTAAGTCCGGATGCGGAAGTAGTCGAAATCAAACAATCGTTCAAAATGCTCCGTAAGGACAAATTCCCGGTGTTGTTCGCAGCGCCAACAGCTCGTTCTCTTGAAGTTTCTAATAATGGAAGAACCTCTTATGAGAACGCAGTTACTTTCCAGCCTATGATTAACAAATTAGGCATTGATCTAGGGGGGAATACACCCTATCCGTCTGCCTATAAGGTTGTATCGGAGCAAGTTGTTCTGAACGATGCGCTTAAGGAGGCATCTGCAGCCCCTTTAAACAGCATGCCATTCCTTTATTATGGCCAGGTTCCGGTAAATTCGCAGAGCCGCGTTGCCGATCTTGCGCGCGAGATTACGGCGGATGCCGTAACCGACTTTGATAAAGCCAAAGCGATTGAAACTTATCTGAGCACTAATTTCACTTACACGAATGAGCCTGATCTGTCCAAAAAGAGGAGCAAAGACTTCGTGGACTCTTTCCTGTTCGAAATAAGGGAGGGTTACTGCGACTACTTCTCCACCGCAATGGCTGTCATGGCGAGACATGTCGACTTGCCGTCCCGCTGGGTGAAAGGTTATGCACCTGGGTCAGGTACAGTTAATCGCGAAGATCTCATGCGCCAAGGCGCAACGATGGATGAACTTAGCGAGATGAAAGGCGAGGACACCTATACGGTACGCAACTCCGACGCGCATTCATGGGTGGAGATTTATTTTGAAGGTTTTGGCTGGGTGCCATTTGAGCCTACGCCTGGCTTCGCTTTCCCTTATGCTTCTGCGGCCGGCAGCACGGCTCCTGAGCCTAGCATTAAGCCTGTGCCCTCAGCAGCTCCTGAAGTCGCTGAGAATTCCCCGTCAGAGGCAAACAGCTTCAACCTTCCGGCCTGGCTCGGTTGGGTCGGCCTTACGGTGTTGACTGCAGCGGTCGGCATCTTGGCGTTTAACCGCCGGGAACAGCTAGCTGGTCTGTGGAGCTCTTATCGCACTCGGTCGCTCACTGCCGAGCAGCGAGTCGTCTGGGAGACGGAGCGATTGATCCGTTCAGCGCGGCGGCATGGCCTTACCAAGGCAGAGCATGAAACGCTTCGCGAAGCGATTGTACGCTGGTCGGAGCAACGCCGCTTCCTGAAGCAGGAATTTAGTGAACTGCTGCGATTTTTCGAGCGAGCCAAGTACGGCGGTAAGTCGGTTACGATGGAGGAAGCAGCCGTGTATTCCGACAATATCCGTGCTCTCCGCGGGCGATTGCGATCACCGAGCTGATTGAGAAAAATCATTCGGGTGCTGTAACGAAGCCTTGCGGGACGTTCACTAACCACAGAGAAGGAGCCGCTCTTTCGACAAGAGTCGGTTCCTTTTTGCGCGGTTATCCTGTAATATGGTATAGTTTCGTAGATAACAGGCTCTTATAGTAAGGGAGACAAAGCGATGTTCGAACGGCTGGTGCCGCACATGCGCGTGAAATCTATATATGATATCGATCTGAATCTGCTCACCGAAAAAGGTGTCAAGGGCATTATTACCGACCTCGACAATACACTTGTCGGCTCCAAGATTCCTCTGGCTACGCCGGAACTGATCGTATGGCTGGACAGGCTTAGGGAGCTGGGCTTCAAGGTTGTTGTTGTGTCTAACAACCATGAGACCCGTGTTTCCCGTTTCGCCGAACCGCTGGCCATTCCGTTCATCCACGCGGCCCGCAAGCCGTCCACACGCGCCTTTCGTAAGGCGCTTCAGGTGCTGGATTTGCAGGCGGAGCAAACGGTGGTTATCGGCGATCAGATGATGACTGACGTGCTCGGAGGCAAGCGGATGGGGCTGTATACAATCCTTGTCGCTCCGATTGCGCCGCTTGACGAAGGTTTCGGAACCCGTATTAACCGGATTCTGGAGCGGGTCGCCCTGTCCCGGTTACGCCGGAAGGGCCTGTGGCAAGAGGAGGAAGCAGGAAAGTGAGCAAGCAAATGAAGGAACAAGGCAAGGATAAGGACCAGCCGTCTTGTGCAGGCTGTGGAGCCTCGTTGCAGACGCAGAGCAAGGACCGCCCGGGATACGTTCCGGCATCGGCACTGGATGCGGAGGGAGCAATCTGCCAGCGGTGCTTCCGCATCCGCAACTATAACGACGCTGTTCAGGTTTCCATTAATAACGACGAGTTTCTCAAGCTGCTGGGCGGCATCGCGTCCACGGACAGCTTAGTCGTGCATATCGTGGATCTGTTTGATTTTGAAGGAAGCATGATCTCTGGCCTGCAGCGTTTTGTAGGGAACAATCCCGTGCTGCTCGTTGTGAATAAGATCGACTTGCTGCCTAAGGGCACCAACTACAACCGGCTCCGCAACTGGGTGCAGCGTCAAGCTAAGGCTCAGGGACTGCGTACAGTCGATGTCGTGCTGTGCAGCGCCAAAAAAGGCATGGGCTTCGACCGCGTTGTCGAAGCAGTAGAGCAGCTCAGAGGACAACGCGATGTGTACGTCGTTGGTGCCACCAATGTCGGCAAGTCGACGCTGATCAACCGCCTGATCGCCGACTACAGCGATCTGGAGCGTGAGCTGACCGTATCGCGCTTCCCAGGCACGACGCTGGATGAGATCCGCATCCCGCTTGATGACGGCAAGTCGATTATCGACACGCCGGGAATCGTTTATACGTCGCGCCTGACCGAGCTTGTACCGCGCGGAGTGCTCGGCTCGCTGCTGCCGGACAAGCCGATCAAGTCGCTGGTATATCAGCTGGATGCGGGACAGACGCTGTTTTTCGGCAGCTTGGTCCGCTTCGACTACACGCATGGCGCCAACCTGAGCTTCACGCTTTATACGGCGAACGCCATGAAGGTGCATCGTACGAAGCTGGAACGCGCAGATGAGCTTTATGCCCAGCACAAAGGCGTTATGCTTGCGCCTCCGTCCCTGGAGGAGCTGCAGGGGATACCCGCCTGGACCCGCCATTCGTTGCGCATTCCGCGCGGCAGCGAGTCCGATGTATTTATCTCCGGCCTCGGTTGGATTCGCGTCAACGGCACGAATGGAGCCCAGGTCGAAGTGTACGCGCCTAAAGGCGTCAAAGTGCTAGTCCGCGAAGCGTTGATCTAAGTATCATTCAGAACATCGGGATAGGGGATATAGAACATGGACACCAAGCTTGTAGGCATCCCGGGGTTGCTGGTGGATAGCTCGACGACGTTGTACGGAGTTATCGGCGATCCGATTCGGCAATCCAAATCACCGGTCATGATGAATCGGGCTTTCCGAGAAACAGGTGTAAATGGCGTTTATGCGGCATTTCATGTTACGCCGGACCGACTTGGCGATTTTTGGCTCGGTGTCCGGGCGATGGGCGTCCGTGGAGTCAATGTGACTATTCCGCACAAGCTTGATGTGATGAAACATCTGGACTATGTGGATGAGGGCGCGCGCTTGATCGGAGCGGTCAATACGGTCGTCAACAACGGCGGCATGCTGACCGGCTATAATACAGACGGCATCGGTTATGTTCGCTCTTTAAAGGAAGAGGCCATACCAGAGCTGAAAGGCAAGCGGATCGCAGTCATTGGCGCCGGCGGTGCAGCACGGGGCATCCTGTATGCGCTGCTTGGCGAGGAGCCTGAGCATATCACAGTGCTCAATCGCACGGAGGAGCGAGCACGTGAGCTGGCAAGCGTTTTTGCGAGCCGTGGCAACATCGAGGCGCTGCCGACGGCAGGATTGGCTGCGGATGAGGCGATCCGCAACGCGGATCTCGTCGTCAACACTACCTCCATCGGCATGTATCCTTATGTGGATGACCTGCCGGTGGATGTTTCACTGTTGCGGCCGGATGCGGTCGCCAGCGATTTGATTTATAACCCGCTGGAGACGGCTTGGCTGGCTCGCGCGAGGGAGCGCGGCTGCCGGACGCATGGCGGGCTTGGCATGTTTATTTATCAAGGCGCGTACGCCTTCGAATATTGGACGGGCCTTGCGGCGCCAGCAACAGCAATGAGAGAGACTGTGCTTGCAGCGCTGTTGGCACCACCGCGGCCGGCTGAGGGTGCTAACCCCTAGGCTGCGTCCGCTGCCTGCACATAATTGCAAAGCGGCTATACAAGAGAGGAATTGTGATTTCATGACACTGACAGGTAAACAAAAACGCCATCTTCGCGCGTTGGCCCATCATCTAACCCCGATTTTCCAAATCGGCAAGGGCGGCATGAACGAGAATTTGGTGAAGCATATTGAAGAAGCAATTGAGAAGCGCGAGCTGCTCAAGGTGAATCTGCTCAATAACTGCGACGAGGATGCTCGCGAGGTAGGCGCGCAACTGGCAGAGGGCTCCGGTTCTCATCTGGTGCAAGTCATCGGCAAGACGATCGTGCTGTACAAAGAGTCCACAGACTACAAAACGATTGTACTGCCTCGTTAATCGCCCTTGAGGCCACACTGCATGCAGAATTAGGACGTTTAAGGAGGGGACAGGATGCGTAAAATTGGCTTGATGGGCGGAACGTTCGACCCAATCCATATCGGGCATCTTGTCGCCGCTGAGCGTTCCATGGAAGCCTGCGGCCTGGAGGAAGTCTGGTTCATCCCTAACGCGGGACCGCCGCTTAAGGATCGGGCACCAGGTGCTTCACCCGAGGAAAGGCAACTAATGGTGGAGCTCGCAGTGAAGGAGCATCCAGCGTTCCGCGTGCTGGACTTGGAACTGAAGCGCGGCGGGGTCAGCTATACGTATGATACGATAGAGGAGTTGCAACGACTGAACTCTGAGACGGAGTTCCACTGGATTATCGGTACGGATCGCATCCTTGATTTGCCCCGTTGGCATCGCATCGAGGAGCTTGCCGCCCGAATCCGCTTTATTGGCGTCGACCGTCCAGATGAAGTCGGACGGCCTTCCGATCTTGGAGAGATGCCAGCTTTGCCGGAACGGCTGCAAGAGCGCGTCATCCGTGTCCCGATTCCGCAGCTCGCTATCTCCTCGACGGCAATTCGCACTCGGATCGGCGCTGGTTTGTCGGTCCGTTATCTCGTACCGGATGCGGTTCAACGTTATTTGATCGAGAAGGAGCTGTACCGTCTTGATGGATAAGCAGCAGCTAATGGCATCGATTCGCTCTGGCATGCCGGAGCGGAGATGGCAGCATGTTCAAGGCGTCATTGACACCTCCATCGTGCTTGCGGAGCGCTTCGGCGCCGATCCGGCCAAGGCCGAGCTTGCCGCAATCTTGCATGATTTGGCGAAGTTCTGGCCGGTCGAGCGGATGCAGGAGTACGTCCGCGAGGATGGTGTCGATCTCGCCGTGCTGAATTATGACAAAGAGCTCTGGCATGCTCCAGCGGGAGCATGGGCGGCAGTCAAGGACTATGGCATCGATGATCCCGAGGTGCTTGCCGCGGTCCGCTACCATACATCCGGACGAGAAGGAATGACCCTGCTCGAGCGGGTCGTCTGCCTGGCGGACTACATGGAGCCAGGGCGAGAATTTCCCGGCGTCGACCGGATTCGAGAGCTGGCGGACAGTGATCTGAATGCTGCTTTGATCGCTGGGTTCGACTCGACGATTCGCTTTTTGCTAGAAAAGGGCAAGCGTATCTATCCGCTAACGGTCGCTGCCCGCAATGATCTTATTCGTACCACCACCAATACAATTTTCACAGCCCAAGGAGGCAACTGAATGGCTCTTAATTCCGAACAACTGCTGCAAGCCGCTGTAGAAGCGGCTGAAGATAAAAAAGCGAGCAACATTGTTGCATTGAATCTTAAGGAAATTTCGCTTGTCGCGGACTACTTTGTCATCTGCCATGGTAATTCCGACACGCAGGTAAACGCAATCGCTACTGAAATCCGCAAACGCGCTCTAGCCGGCGGAGTTAACGTCCGTGGCATGGAAGGCATGGATACGGCTCGCTGGGTACTGATCGATCTTGGCGACGTTGTTGTGCATGTATTCCACCGTGATGAGCGGGATTACTACAGTCTGGAAAGGCTCTGGTCTGACGCCAAAGTCGTGGAGTTCGCATGACGACTTACGCTGGTTCAATTATGAAGCTGAGGGTGGCGCGCGAAGTGTCGCCCTTCGGCTATTTTTTGTCTTTGGGAGACGAGGATGACAACGAGGTGCTTCTGCACTACTCCGAGACGGCTGGAACCAAGGTAAAGGAAGGGCAGGAGTTGGAAGTATTCCTATTCCACGATACCGATGATCGCTTGTCTGCCACGATGAAAAAACCGCTCATCCGCCTCGGAGAATTGAAGAGGCTGGTCGTCGCGGATATTCATCCCCGTCTGGGCTGCTTCCTTGAAATCGGCCTTGGCCGCCAATTGCTGCTTCCGCTATCGGAGCTGCCTGAGTTCGTTGATCTTCGGCCGCTGCCGGGAGATGAGGTGTACGTAACTTTATCTCATGACAAGAGCGGACGTTTGCTGGCCAAGCTGGCGCGCGAGGATGATCTTTCCCAGCATGTGTTCCCGGTACCGTCTACCTGGCGTAATGAATGGAAGGAAGGCTGGGTCAGCCGTACATTGCAAATGGGCTCTTTCGTTGTGCTTGACGGTGGTGTAATCGGCTTTGGTGCTTACGGAATGATTCCGGCTTCGGAGCGTCCCGAGCTGCTTCGGCTTGGCCAGCGTGTCAGTGCGCGTGTAACCTATGTCCGCGAGGATGGCCGTGCGAATCTGTCGATGGGCCAGCTCAAGCAGGTTGGACGTGTTGAGGATGCAGACCGCATCCTGGCGTTCATCAAGGAACGTCCAGGCCAAGCGATGCCATATTCCGATGAGACTCCGCCGGAGATCATCAAGAATAAATTCGGCATCAGCAAAGGCGCATTCAAACGCGCCGTAGGCAAGCTGATGCGCGAAGGCCTCGTTAAGCAGGAAGGCAACTGGACAAAACTTGTTCAGGAGCCGGGGGCGGAAGAGGAGCAGAAACAGGAACAGCAGAAGCAGGAATAGTAAGAACAGCAGGAACAGCAGGAACAGCAGGAACAGCAGGAGTAAAGTAGGAACATTGACACGGCTCAGCTGAAGAAGACTCTAATCCGCCGATAAGTAACATTTGTTACTTGATTTGATCTAGGGCTCAGAAGATGAGCCGAGCAAGTAACATTTGCTACTTGATATGATCTAGGGCTCAGAAGATGAGTCGAGCAAGTAGCATTTGCTACTTAGTTTGGTCTAGAGCTCAGAAGATGAGTCGAGCAAGTAACATTTGTTATTTGTTCGACCTTTGTTCCTCAAGTGGCCCGGTCGCGCAGCGAGAGTAACATTCGTTTGTTCTTGAATCGCTTAGACAGCCGGCGTTGCTTCGCACTATTATCGCTCATGCACTATAGTCGCTCATGCACTATAGTCGACATGAACTAACGCTTATGCATAAAAATTCCGCTCGTTTGTTTGATTGGGAGCTAGGAGGGGATGCCTCATGCGGGCTTACCGCCAATTCGCCGGTGTTTACGACCGGCTCATGGAAGAGATGCCGTATCCGGACTGGATTCGGTTCATGCGGGAATGCTGGGAGCGCTATGGCGTGCCGGAGACGGTTGCCGATCTCGGCTGCGGAACCGGTAGCTTAGCTATTCCTTTGGCAAAGTCGGGCTTCAAGGTATTCGGCATCGACCTGTCGGCTGACATGTTATCAATCGCCCGCAGTAAATGGGACGAAACGCCGCAGCAGGCGATTCGCCCTCGCGCCGGCTCAGTTCGCTGGCTGCAGCAGGACATGCGTGACTGGGAGCTGCCGGAGCCAGTTGATGCCGCGATCAGCTTTTGCGATTGCCTGAACTACTTGACCGAGGAAGAGGATGTGGAAGCTGCATTCCGGGCCGCATATCAGGGTCTGAAGCCAGGCGGCGTGTTTCTGTTTGACGTGCATGCACCGCTGACTCTGCGGCGTTACGCTGAACAGCAGCCGTTCACACTCGACGAGCGGGATGTTGGTTACATTTGGACCTCTGACCTTGACGTCGAGCGTCTGGAGATCCGCCATCATCTAACGATTTTTGCCAGGGATGAATCCGACCGTGAGGGGCGTTTCATTCGGTTTGAAGAGATCCATCAGCAGCGTGCTTATGAACCGGACTGGCTTGTTACCGCACTCCGTTCGGCAGGCTTTAGCCGGGTGGATCAGTACGCTGACTTCAGAATGCAAGAACCGTCGGCGGAATCGGAAAGGCTGTTTTTTGCGGCGATCAAATAAATATAGCGGCCGTCTCAAAAGTTATCGTAAGATGACTTAGGGACGGCTTTTTTTATATACAGCTTTCTGTGCTAATGGAGTTTCTCAAGCTCGGTTCAATACCTATTTTCAGAAAGTCAGATTTCAATGACCAGCTATCCTCAGTTATCCATTCACCTTGTCTGGTTATGTCCATGTTGCAAAAGGAGTAGAAATGCCGGCTACTAGAGAGTGCAGACGTTTTGAGTTACGATCCGAAAGGTATTCAATGGTTGACAGGAGGATAATGGGCAATGACGGATGAAATCATGAGACAGAAAAACACACGAGCGGAGGACAGTTCAGTGCTGCGCCTCGCCGAGTTTGGTGCGACGCCTAATTCTGGAATCGATTCCACACCAGCGCTGCGGCGGGCGATTGAAGCGGCATCTCATGCGGAGGGCCCGGTACGGCTGGTCTGCGAACCAGGACGTTATGAATTCTATGAGAAGCAAGCAGATCGGGAACGCTACTGGATCACAAATACGGCGAGCGAGAAGGAAAATCCCGACGTTACGAAGACGATCGGTATCCACATGCGCGGGCTGTCGAACGTAACTTTGGACGGTTACGGGGCATTATTCGTTTTTCACAGCAAGATGACGATGCTGGTCGTTGACAACTGCGAAGGCATCACATTCCGCGATGTCAGCTTTGATTACGAGTGGCCGACGGTCGCCGAGATGACGATCGAGCGAATCGGGGATGGTTTCATGGACGTGCGGCCGCATCCATCCAGCCGCTATGAGATTGCTGACGGTCGGTTAACATGGGTTGGGCCCGGATGGCGATTCCGCGACGGGCCGACGCAGGCCTATGATCCTACGACGAATCGGACTTGGAGAATCGACACCAACTGGGTCGAGCAGGCGACGTCCGCAGAGGAGCTTGATGCGTCGCTAGTGCGACTGCGCTTCGATGGTACATCCGAACTGCAGGCAGGCTGGGTGCTTCAGACGCGGGACGGCATTCGCGATCAGGTCGGCGTGTTCCTCAACCGTAGCCGCAATGTATCGTTTGAGCACGTCAATCTGCACTTCATGCATGGTCTAGGCGTGACGGGTCAATTCTGCGAGCACCTGAGCTTCGACCGGGTGACAATCGCCCCGCGCCCCGGGACCGGCCGGACTGCTGCAGGCTTCGCAGACGGAATCCATCTCTCCGGGTGCCGTGGGAAAATCTGCATCACGAACAGTCGGCTGGAAGGGCTTCATGATGATGGTGTCAACGTGCACGGTACTTTTCTACAGGTAGTTGAACAACCAGGATCCCGCGAGTTGCGTGTTCGTTTCATGCATTCGCAGACGTATGGCTTCGAAGCATTCGCTGCCGGTGACGAGCTGGAGTTCGTGCAGAGCCGCTCACTCGCTGCTTGCGGCACTGGCATCGTCGAGCGGGCTGAACTTATAAGCCCGTATGAAATGCTGCTGACGCTGCGCGAGGATGTGCCTGACGGCGTCGAGGCAGGAGTAGCCGTGGAGAACGTCACCTGGACGCCGGAACTGACAATTGCGGGGAACACTTTTTCTCGTATCCCGACGCGGGGCATTCTGGCCACTACACGGCGCCGGACGCTTATCGAGAACAATATTTTCGAGGGAACGGTTATGAGTGCGATTCTCGTCAGCTGCGATGCCGGGAGCTGGTACGAATCCGGCCGGGTCTTGGACTTGACGATTAGGGGCAACCGGTTTGAAGCATGCGGAAGCGCGGATCAACCCGTCATCTTAATCGCTCCCGAGATAGAGGAGATCAGCGAGAAGCAGCCGGTACATAACGGAATCGTGATCGAAGGAAATCGCTTCGAGTTGAGTGAGGGTCTGGCGGTTAATGCGCTTAGTGCGCTTAGTGTAGGCTCGCTCTACTTCCAGGATAACGAGCTTTTGCTTGAGCACAGCTTCACTAGCAAATACGGAGACAATAGTAATGGCGTGATACACCAATCAATTCAAGATTTAATCAGCTTTGCCGCATGTGGCGATTCGATCGTAGTAAATAATATCGTCCAAATAAAAAAGTGAATTCCGTGGCGCAAATCTTGATAGGCCAGGGATGATGGGTAGAACTTGCATTTTAGCAATGGAATGCTTATTGTTTTACCAATGAAAAGGGGCATCCCTAGGTCGTTATGACTTATGGGAAAGCCCCTTTCTACGTTTAGAGCAGATGTGGACTCGTCTTAAGCTTGCGTTTCCGCCAGCGATTGCGATCGGTGCTCCATCACCGTATCCCCATGTTTGAGTGCCCAGTCCATCATGGAGCGAACAATCGGCGCAAGTTCCCAGCCGAACTCAGTCAGCGAGTATTCGACCTTGGGAGGTACCTGATTATAAATACGCCGAGCGACAAGGCCGTCACGCTCCAGCTCCCTCAGCTGCAGCGTCAGCATGCGCTGCGTGACCCTGGGCATGAGCCGCCGAAGTTCATTGAAGCGTTTTGGGCCGTCCAGCAGCTGATGAATGACGATGCATTTCCATTTTCCTCCAATGACGTCCATCGTCATTTCCACTGGGCATGTAAACCCGTGTTTGTTCAGTTCAGGGTAGGAGCAAAGCTCTGTATCCATCGTTACCTCCAAAAGTATCAAAAGTGATCCTATACAACAAAAATGTGCCTACTATTAAAAATATAGTAAAGCGATTAAGATGTGAAGTATAAATTATTCCCTGAACAAATCGGGAAGAGGAGAGAATAATTGATGACAAATCATGGGATAACGAAAAAAGCGTTGAGCGAGCAAGAAAAGAATACGCGCAAGGAGCAGATTTTGGAGGCTTTTCACTTTCGGCACGCCACAAAAGAATTTGATACGGGACGTAAAATACCAGCAGACGATTTTGACTTTATTTTGGAGACAGGGAGGCTTTCCCCAAGCTCATTTGGATATGAGCCATGGAAATTCGTCGTGCTTCAAGATCCTGCGATCCGCGAGGAACTGAAAGCTGTAACCTGGGGTGCGCAAGGCACACTGCCAACGGCAAGCCATTTTGTGCTGATTTTGGCAAGAAGCTCCGAGCAGGTGCACCACGGCTCCGCTTATCTGGACTATATGAACCGAGAGGTGCTGAAGCTTCCTGCGGAAGCGGAAGAGGGGCGCAAAGCGGTGTTTCGCGACTACCAGGTAAGGGACTTAGGGCTGATGGAGCATCCGCGCCAGTTGGAAGACTGGGCCGGAAAACAAACCTATATCGCGCTTGGCAATATGATGACGGCAGCAGCGGGAATTGGTATTGATTCTTGTCCGATTGAAGGGTTTCATAAGGAGAAAGCGGAAGCGGTTCTCCGCAAGCATAATATTATGGGTGAGGAGTTCGGTCTATCTGTAATGGCCGCTTTCGGTTACCGCGTCAATGAACCTCGTGCAAAAACGAGAAGATGCGTGGATGAAGTTGTGAAGTGGGTTTAAGGCCATATACAAATCGATATACAAATAAAACAAGCCGACCTCTGTAAAAAGAGAGTCGGCTTGTTTTACTTTAAGAATGTTAAGGATTAGTTGTCCAGATGCCTGCGGTTTTGATGAAAACGCGATCTGGCAGCTTCAATGTAGCAATAATGAGCTCAGCAACATCCTCTGGTTGCATCATGGAGTCGTTGCCTTCCGTGACGAGGCCACTTGAGAGGGACAGCGGTGTATAAACGGTGCTCGGAGTCAGGGCGGTTACGCGGATATTCGATTTGCGCACTTCTTGCATAAGTGCTTCCGTGAAGCCCATTACGGCGAACTTGGAGGCGTTGTAAGCCGAGCCGGTCGCGAAGCCTCGCTCACCTGCGGTCGATGCAATGTTAATAATTGTTCCACTTGAGCGGTCCAGCATGGAAGGAAGCACAGCATGGGTAACATAGTAGGTTCCAAAAAGGTTAACGCGAACTATCCGTTCCCATTCAGCGGGATCCATCTCTGCCACAGTGCCGAATGAAGCGACCCCGGCGTTATTGATCAGCACGTCGACGCTGCCAAGCTCTTTGGTGAGGCCCTTGGCGGCATCCGCCGCTTCAGCCGCATTCGAAATGTCAGCTACGGCATAATGGACGCTGATCCCGTATTGCGAGGTCAATTCCTTGGCGAGTGAAGCCAATTCCGACTCTGTCCGCGAAATCAGACCGAGATTGGTCCCTTCCTTTGCGAGCGCAATCGCGGCAGCACGTCCGATTCCTTTGCCAGCACCGGTAATAAGAGCATTTTTATTTTTCAATTCCATCTGATTCTCTCCTGTCTATGTAGGCTAGGACTATACCAATATCATTATATAGGAATGATGGGAGAGGGAACAAATGGAGCGATGAAAAACATCGAAAAGCGCGACTGAACCGTTTATCTTGACTCCATGTCTTCATTCCTCTATAATCGATCTTAAATTAGCCATATTGGCGTTGAAGAGGAGCAGTAAGCCGCATCGCGTGGACATAGAGAGCCGGTATCATTGGTGCAAGCCGGACCCGCAGCGTGCCGAATCTCGCCTCCGAGCCGCAAGATCAGCCCCGTCATGGGAGCAGTCTTGCCGAATCAGCCCCCGTTAAGGGCTTAGAGTGGGTGTCAACGGCATAGTATGCCAGGCGCCAACTAGGGTGGTACCGCGGGAATTCAAACCTCTCGTCCCTAGCGATTTTCGCTGGGGGCGGGAGGTTTTTTGACGTCTCCCCCACCCATAATGAATAGGAGGCATATGCCATGAGTAACGAGAGATCAACACAAGGATACAATCACCAGCAGCTGGAGCCGAAGTGGCAGCAGTACTGGGATGAGCATAAAACATTCCGCACCACCGAGGATGCGGATAAACCGAAGTTCTACGCATTGGATATGTTCCCCTATCCGTCTGGAGCTGGCCTGCATGTTGGCCATCCAGAGGGTTATACGGCGACGGATATTGTTTCCCGCTACAAGCGGATGAAGGGTTACAATGTTCTGCATCCGATGGGCTGGGATGCGTTCGGATTGCCAGCGGAGCAGTACGCTCTTGATACCGGCGAGCATCCACGCGAATTCACAATGAAGAACATCAACAATTTCCGCCGCCAGATCAAATCGCTCGGTTTCTCCTACGACTGGGATCGCGAGATCAGCACAACGGATCCTGACTACTACAAGTGGACGCAGTGGATTTTCATCCAGCTGTACAACAAAGGGCTGGCTTATGTCGCTGAAATTCCGGTTAACTGGTGTCCAGCGCTGGGCACGGTGCTGGCGAACGAGGAAGTAATCAACGGCCTGAGTGAGCGCGGCAACCATCCCGTAATCCGTAAGCCGATGCGCCAGTGGGTGCTGAGAATTACCGAGTACGCTGAACGCCTGCTGGATGATTTGGAGGAGCTGGACTGGTCGGAGAGCATCAAGGATATGCAGCGCAACTGGATCGGCAAATCGGTCGGAGCAGAAGTAACTTTCGCTGTAGATGGCTCGGACGCTGAAATTCAGGTGTTCACGACGCGTCCCGATACGCTGTTTGGCGCGACCTACTGTGTGCTCGCTCCCGAGCATGAACTGGTTGATACGATTGTTTCCGAAGAGCAGAAGAGCGCCATATCCGACTACCGCGTGATGGCATCCCGCAAGAGCGATCTGGAGCGTACGGATTTGGCTAAAGACAAATCCGGCGTATTCACTGGTGCGTATGCAATTAATCCGGTTAGCGGAGCGAAGGTTCCGGTCTGGATTGCCGACTACGTACTGGCCGGTTACGGCACAGGCGCGATTATGGCCGTTCCGGGTCATGATCAACGCGACTGGGAATTCGCCAAACAGTTTGGCCTGTCGATCGTTGAGGTCGTACAGGGCGGCAATGTGGAGGAGGAAGCTTTTGCCGGAGACGGCCCGCATGTGAACTCCGACTTCCTGGACGGGTTGTCCAATGCGGAAGCGATCTCGGCGATGATCAGCCGTCTGGAAGAGAGCGGCAAAGGCCGCGGCAAAACGACATATCGTCTGCGCGACTGGCTGTTCAGCCGTCAACGCTACTGGGGCGAGCCGATTCCGATTCTCCACTTGGAAGATGGCACAATGAAGCCGGTGCCAGTCGATCAGCTGCCAGTGCTGCTGCCAGATGTGGAAGCGATCAAGCCTTCCGGCACGGGCGAGTCGCCGCTGGCGAACGTCACGGATTGGGTAAAGACGATCGATACCGAGACTGGCCTGCCAGCTCGCCGCGAGACGAATACGATGCCTCAATGGGCAGGCAGCTGCTGGTACTACCTGCGCTTTATCGATCCGCATAACGACGAAGCACTGTGCTCGCCGGAGAAGCAGAAGGAATGGATGCCGGTTGACCTGTACATTGGCGGTGCGGAGCATGCGGTGCTTCACCTGCTGTACGCCCGTTTCTGGCATAAGGTACTTTATGATATCGGCGTTGTAGATACGAAGGAGCCTTTCCACAAGCTGGTCAATCAGGGCATGATTCTCGGCACGAACAATGAGAAAATGTCCAAGTCCCGCGGCAACGTCATCAACCCAGATGAAATTGTACAGGAATACGGTGCGGATACGCTGCGCTTGTACGAAATGTTCATGGGGCCGCTGGAAGCGACCAAACCATGGAATACGAGTGGCGTTGAAGGCATGAACCGTTTCTTGAACCGCGTATGGCGCCTGTTCGTCGTTGAAGGCGGCGCACTGAATCCGAAAATTACGGATGACAAAGGCAGCGACGCTTATAACCGCATCTGGCATCGCTCCATCAAGAAAGTATCGGATGACTTCGAGAACCTGCGTTTCAACACGGCAATTAGCCAGCTGATGATCTGGGTTAACGAGGGCTACAAAGCCGATACGCTGCCGCGGACCTCGGTTGAAAACTTCGTACAGCTGCTCTCGCCACTTGCACCGCATCTGGCCGAAGAGCTATGGGAACAGCTGGGTCACAGCGGTTCCATCACCTACGTGCCGTGGCCGGAGTTCGACGAAGCTTGGACCGTTGACCAAGAGGTAGAGATCGTCGTACAGGTGAATGGCAAAATTGCCGATCGCGTCTCCATCGCCGCCGATACAGAAACGGACGAAATGGAGCGTATCGCCAAGGAACTGCCGCGTGTGCAAGAGCTGACGGCCGGTAAGACGGTTCGCAAGGTAATTGCTGTTAAAGGCAAGCTTGTTAATATTGTGGCAAACTGATTGGTTGGTACCATAAGCCCATCGGGATCGTAGCGAGCTGATCTCTTAGAAAAGTGACAGCGTGCAAGGTCGCCGGCAAGAGCGAGATTATCAATATTGTAGTAAACCGAGTCAACATCGTGGCGAACTCGTCGCTTGGTATAGGCGAGGTTGTGCAGCGACATAAAGAGCCGGACACCTCTGTGGAGATGCCGGCCCTCATAGGCTCTTTCTGAGGAAAGAATCCCGGAAGAGGTGAATGGACCCTGAGGTCCGCTTATTTATAAGCGGTTAGGGACCGTTCACCTCTTCGCCGTATAAGTCGGCTTGCACCTTCTCCACATCCTCGCGGTATTTCTCGTGGGTGGTGCGGATCAGCTTCTGAAACATACCGTCCGTCTCTTTGCGCAGCACCTGCAGCCCCTGCTGAGTAATGCCACCAGGGACGGATACGCGCTTAATGAGCGTATTCGGCGTCATACCGCCTTCGGTCAGCAGCTTACCGGTGCCGAGCAGCATAGCACTAGTGATGGAAACAGCCTCGTCGGGGTCGATACCAGTGATCTCCACAGCAGCGTCAATCAGCCTTTGAGCAAGGAAGGCGATGAAGGCAGGGCCGCAACTGGACAGGTCGGAGACGACGCGGGTGTACTGTTCGTCGATGAGCAGAGGCTCACTAATATGCGACAGCAGTCCCTCCAGCACACAACAATCTGCTACAGTCATGCGGCTGCCGAACATGCAAAGCGAGACGCCGCTCAGCACGTCGTTAGTAATGCTGGGGATTACTTTGGCAATTCGGCAGGGTAGCTGATCCTCCAGATGACTGATTAGAATCGGGCTGGTGATGGATACGATGATTTGTTCTTCACGGGCATAGGGCTGCAATTCTTTGAGCACAGACTTGAACTCACCAGGTTTGATGCACAAAAAGAGGCAGTCGCTCTGTTGAATCGCCTCGCGGTTGCTTGTGACGGCAACCATGCCGGGATGGCCGGCGGCGAGCCGCTCGGCTTTTTGAAAGGTCCTGTTTGTCACTATAATATCCGATGCCTCGATGGCTCCTGAGCGAACAAAGGCGCTAACAAGCAGACCGCCCATACTGCCGGTACCGATAAAACCCACCTTCATGAATGAATCCCTCCTAGCGGGCTGAGGCGCTCTCTGTACCGGCTTTATCGACAGGGCGCCCCGCTTGAAAGAGAATGATGGGGCCGTCTAGCGGCCGTGCCATTCGCTTTCCTCAGGCCACCCAGTCCCGGTGAAGCGGTGGACGGATGGCGGATTGATATTACTCTATGCGTCTGGGCTCGACCAACATGTCGATTTACGTAACCGATGATGAAAAAAAGGAAATCGGGGAAGGGGACAGGAGAATGAGAGAGGGAAAGATGGGGACCTGTCGAGAGCGGGAAAAGATGGAGAGATGTTGGCTGATGGAGAGGGGGGATGGCGAATGAGAGGAAATGGTGGAGAGCTGCGCAATGGAAAACGTATATCGATGTGGAAAGTCGGAATGCTGCTGCTCGTAGTCGCAGGCTGTCTGTTAATTGGGTTTGGTTTGCAGCAATCGCAGGAATCAGAGCCCGAGGGCTGGGTGCGTCTTGATCAGCCGCTTGGTGCGGTGGGAGCTGCTGATGGAACGATAGCTGGCTTGGGCGGAGTGGGAGATGGGAAGTCGGCTGGGGGCGAAGCTGGGTCGGGCGAAGCGGTAGGAGTAGGTAAAGATGATTTGAGCGGTCAAGCAGGAGCAAGTAAAGCCAATCCCAGCGAAGGAGGATTAGGGGCGGTAGCGGATGATGCCAATCCCGGTGGTGGAGGATTAGGGGCGGTAGCGGATGAAGCCAATCCCGGTGGTGGAGGATTAGGGACGGTAGCGGATGATGCCAATCCCAGCGATGGAGGATTAGGGGCGGTAGCGGATGATGCCAATCTCAGTAGTGGAGAAGAAGTGGGAGTGGGGGCAGGCCAAGCTAATCCGAACGGGGGAGCAGAAGCGAATAGTGGTAGTGAATCCGGTGGCATAGGCTTGGGAAGAAAAGGCGGCGAAGCGGGAAAAAACAAAGGATTTGACGGTGCGGAGGGAACGAGTGCGAGTGACGGTGGGGCAGATGGAGCATCAGGTTTGGAAGGTAATGAGCCGGTGGCAGGCAGGACGGGTACGGGCAGTGGAGGGCAAGCAGAAAGCAGTTATACAGCGGACGGCAAGCTGGATATTAATCGGGCTACGGCGGAGGAGCTGGATGCTCTACCTGGCGTCGGCCCGGCTAAAGCGAAAGCTATTGTGGAGGATCGGGAACGGAACGGTCCATTTTCCAGCGTGGAATCTGTAGAGCGAGTTAAGGGCATCGGCCCAAAAATGATTGAGAGATGGAAAAATCTTGTTGTGGTCTCTCATGGGATGTGAGAGAATGACTTAAATCAAATTATTCTTATCTTTTTAGGAGGAGAATGACCATGACAGAAGCTCGCAAACCAGCGCCGGAGACGTTAGCCGTTCACGGGGGTCAGGAGATCGATCCGACTACCCTTTCCCGAGCAGTACCGATTTATCAGACTACATCATACGGTTTCGAAAGTACAGAGCATGCCGCGGACCTATTCGGACTGAAGCAGTTTGGCAATATCTATACCCGTATCATGAATCCAACAAGCGATGTGTTTGAAAAGCGGGTGGCTGCTCTTGAAGGCGGCGCAGCGGCGCTAGCGGTCGCTTCCGGGTCCTCCGCCATTTCTTTTGCAATCCTTAATATCGCTTCTGCTGGAGACGAAATTGTTAGTTCCTCAAGCCTGTATGGCGGCACTTACAATCTGTTTGCCCATACGCTGCCGAAGCTCGGTATCAAGGTTAAATTCGTAGACTCTTCCAATCCCGAGAATTTTCGGGCAGCAATAACCGACAAAACAAAGGCCGTCTTCGGTGAGACGATTGGCAACCCCCGTGGAGATGTGCTGGATATTGAAGCGGTGGCGGCTATTGCGCATGAAAACGGCATTCCGTTTATCGTAGATAACACTTTCCCGAGCCCATTCCTGCTTCGTCCGATCGACTTTGGGGCCGATATTGTCGTTCATTCCGCAACGAAATTCATCGGTGGCCATGGTACTTCCATCGGCGGAATTATCGTCGACAGCGGCAAGTTCGACTGGAAGGCAAGCGGCAAGTTCCCTGGTCTGACGGAGCCGGATCCAAGTTATCACGGCCTCATTTACACGGATGCTGTGGGCCCGATTGCTTATATTATCAAGGCGCGCGTGCAACTGCTGCGCGATTTGGGAGCGGCCATTTCACCGTTCAACTCATTCCTGTTGCTGCAGGGACTTGAGACGCTTCATTTGCGCATGGAGCGCCACAGCTCCAATGCGCTTGCTGTCGCGCAGCGACTTGAAGCCAATGATGCAGTTGCTTCGGTCAGCTACCCTGGTCTAGAGAGCCATCCTTCTCATGAGCTGGCTAAGAAATACCTTTCCCGAGGCCAAGGGGCGATTTTGACCTTTGAGATCAAGGGCGGCGTAGAGGCTGGCAAAAAGGTTATCAACGCAGTGGAGCTGTTCTCGCATCTGGCCAATGTCGGCGACTCGAAGTCGCTCATCATTCATCCGGCCAGTACAACGCATCAGCAGTTGTCTCCTGAGGAGCAGTTGAGCTCCGGCGTCACGCCAGGGCTGATTCGTTTGTCGATCGGCACAGAGCATATCGACGATATTATCCATGATCTCGAACAGGCAATTGCTGCCAGCCAAGAGGGCGCTGCCGGGTAAGGTTAAGTTGGCTGAGTACTATTTGGACTAGAATAATTGAATTGATGGTGTTTTGCACGATGCCGCTTTCCCGTATTGCTTTCCTTGTTAATCCGTTATAATAGTGCAAGTTCAAAAAGGTCGCCAATGGGCACCGAGAAGGTTGTATGAACGGGAAGAAGGAGGAGCGGAGTGTAGGCAAACCTACATGAGCACCGGACTTCGAAGGGGAATACAAGATTCGATGTCGAGTTCGCTACCTGATTTACATCGTGATCAATGGTGGCCTTTTTGAACAACCTATAATAGGATTAGACAAGGTTCGACACGAAGGAGGCGGCAATATGCCTAACGCGACCCCTGCACTGCAGGACGCAGTCCGCAAGGATTGGGACACTTATTTTATGGACATCGCCTATATGGTATCGACTCGTTCTCGCTGTTCGCGTCGGCATGTAGGTGCGCTGCTCGTCCAGGGCAAAAAGCTGCTCGGCACCGCATACAACGGCGCGCCGATGGGCGTGGCCGACTGTTCGGAGGCAGGCTGTATGATCGTGGAAGAATGGGAGCAACGTAGTGGCGAGGCTGGACCCGAAATGATCAAGAAACAGCGTTGTATTCGCACGATTCATGCGGAACAGAATCTGCTGCTTTTTACGGATCGGATCGATCGCGAAGGCTCCACAGTGTATGTGACCGACCAACCTTGCTGGACATGCGCCAATATGCTGGCTAACAGCGGTATTTCCGAAATTGTGTTCCATCGCGGTTATCCGAAGGATGCCGACAAGGTAGGACGCCTCATGGAGCAGAAAGGCATCGTGTTCCGCAAGCTGGAGGAGGGCTACGAGCCGCCGCCGCAGGCGGGCTTAGCCGTGACGGACTGAGGGCAGGATGGGATAGCGGTTTTACAGGAAAAGGAATCGAGTAGGCATCATGGATTGTAGATGAACAAATGAGAAAGTAGTCCGAGAAAATTCTCGGTGTGGAGGAAGCACCTCCCGATGGTCCCGCTAATGCGGGAGTTCGGGGGGTGCTTTTTTGCATTCTGGAATTTTACTTTCTGAAACTTGCTCATGCTGCGGATCGATATCGTGCAACGAAACTCAGAAGCGTTATTTAGTCCCAAAAGAGGCATTTGTTATGTTAACGAAACTGAGAAGCGTTATGTGCAGCGTAGGTGGGTGTTTGGAGTGTCAAGGTTCGAAATAAGCTCTCTGAGTTTCGTTAGCTCAAAAAAAAGTGGGATTTTGACTCGAATAAGGCTTCTCAGTTTTGTTAGCGCATAGCGCTAGCCGGGAAGAAATTTGGATTTGCTTGCGGAGTGAGTCTCTCAGGTGATATTGAGCTCATTTGTTACATGGAAAAATGTTAGGGAGGAATGAGATGCAGACGCGAGGCAGGGGTGGATTTAGCTGGAGGCGAGGGATGCCAGATTGACCCGCGAGGAGGAGGAATGAAATGGAGGAGCGAGACAGGGGCGGATTTAGCTGGAGACGAGGGATGCCAGATTGACCCGTGAGAAGGAGGAATGAAATGGAGGAGCGAGACAGGGGCGGATTTAGCCGGAGGCGAGGGATGCCAGATTGACCCGCGAGAAGGAGGAATGAAATGGAGGAGCGAGCGTGGCTTGAATTTAGCTGAAGGCTAGTGAAAGCCAGACCGACCCGACAAGGAGGAATGAGCTGGAGGAGCGAGGCAGGGTGGATTTAGCTGGAGACGAGGGATGCCAGATTGACCCGCGAGAAGGAGGAATGAGATTGGAAGCGCGAGGCTGGTTGGATGGGAGGCCGCTCGTATGGGCGGCAGTATGTTTTGTCGCGGGCAGCTCGGCGGCCGCGTATTGGAGCCCCGGCGGTATGCTGGCCGCCGGGCTCGGGCTCGGCCTGCTCCTGGCGGCGCTTGCGCTCGCCGGGCAGGCCCGATATGGGCTGGCCGCCGCGTGTTTGGCGGCCTATGCCCTCGCCGCAGGCGAGCGGCTGTGGGCGGATGCGCGGTCGCAGACCGCGCTGAGCGCCCTTTACGCCGCCGCCGAGGCGCAGCTTGAGCCGCCGGAGCTTCGCGTGGAGGCGGCGGGGACTGTTGTGTCGCCGGTCGAGTTCGACGGCGACCTGGTGCAGCTGCGCTTGGAGGCGCATAGCCTCCGCGCGGGGGACGCGCAGCAGGCGAAGCCGCTGCGCGAGACGCTGCTCGTGCGCGTGAAGCTGCTGCACGAGCAAGAGCTCGCCGCCGCCAAGGCTTGGCGGCGGGGGAACAGCGTGCGCTTGCGCGGCACGCTGGAGCTGCCGGCTCCGCCGGCCAATCGCGGCGGCTTCGACTACCGCCGCTACCTGCGCAGCCAGGGAATCACCTGGCTGCTGCAGGTTCAGGGCGCGGGCGCGGTGCAAGCCGCGCCCGGCAAAAGCCATAGCGCTGCCGCGCTGCTGGGCCGCATGGACGCGGCCCGAGCACAGCTTGGCTCCGCGCTAACCCGCATTTACCCGGCAGATCAGGCCGGGTACATGCAAGCGCTCGTCCTGGGCAACCAGGACGAGACAGATCCAGAGCTGTACCGCCGCTTCGCCCGGCTTGGTTTAACCCACATTATGGCCGTATCCGGCATGCATGTGGCAGTCATGCTTGGCTTGCTCGGTTTCTCGCTGCGCCAGCTGCGGTTAACCAAGGAGCGAATTCTGCTCCTGCTTATGTTTGCCGTGCCGCCGTATGTACTGTTTACCGGAGCCTCTCCCTCCATCCTGCGCGCCGGCCTTATGGCGCTGCTCGGCCTTGCTGCCGCCCGCGCTGGCAAGCTAAAGGATGGGCTGCATCTGCTAGCGGCATCCGCGGTCCTGCTGCTGCTTTGGAATCCTCGTCTGATCGAGAGTGTCAGCTTCCAGCTTAGCTACATCGTTACAGCGGGCCTGATTCTCGGCGTGCCAGCCGTGAACCGTCTGCTCTCGCGACCTCGAAGCCGCTTGCGCTTCGTACAGGATGCCGTCGTCGTTACCTTTGTTGCTCAGGCGATTTCTTTTCCCGTCACCATCTACTATTTCAATCAAATTCATCTGCTGTCGCTTCCGGCTAATCTGCTGCTTGTGCCGTTCATCAGCTTCCTAATCATGCCGGCAGGTGCGGCGGTCATGCTGGTGGAGCCAATATGGCCAGGTGCGGCCCAACTACTCGCGAATTGGTCGACGGAAGCCAACATGTGGACGTTTCGTCTCATCGAATGGATGGGCGAGTGGAGTGACGGCAGTACGATCTGGGCCACACCTTCTTTGTGGTGGATTGTCTCCTACTATGCGGTATTGTTTGGACTGCTTCAGAGCCTGGGGAGGTGGCGAAGCTGTAAGCAGGCGGCAGCCGAGGAAACATGTTTTAGTGATAATGAGGATACCCAACCGCTTTTGCCAGTAAAAGATACATCCAGATATAGCCCATCTACGGCTCCCGCCATGTCAGTACAAACAAGAATCCGTAATGTAGCCTCCAGCCTCCGAAGTCCGCTAACTCGATCCGTCTTAACCGGGTCTATTTTGCTGCTTCTGCTTTTGCATGCCTTTCACTCAGGCTGGTATGACCGCGCCGCATACGTACAGTTCCTTAATGTCGGTCAAGGAGATGCCATTCTGATCCGAACTCCGTCCGGACAAACGATACTCATTGACGGCGGAGGCACAATGCAATTCAGGCGCGAAGCCTGGAGGCAGCGGCGGGATCCATATGAAATCGGGCGTAAGATGCTGGTACCGCTCCTGATGAAAAGAGGTGTCAGTGAGATTGATTTGCTCGTTGTCACCCATCTGGATCAGGATCACATCGGGGGACTGGAGGCCGTGCTCGACGGTATTCCGGTAAAAAGACTGCTCTGGAACGGCAGTCTCAAGGAAGCAGGAGAGACACCGCCCCTCCTTCAAAGGGCAATTAACAAGGGGATTCCCCTGTACGGTGCGGAAGCCGGGATGTCTTGGCAGCCTGACGTCTCCACTAGATTAGACGTCCTCTGGCCGACTAAGCATAACGACATGCAACCGATCGAGGAGCAGAACGAACAGAGCGTTGTGTTGCTGTTGACGCTGTTCAATCGCAGTTTTCTGTTGGCGGGGGATCTGGGGAGTGTAAGCGAGTCGGCCGTCATGGAGACGGCAAAAAGTCTGGCGTTACCCGCCCGAAACACGCCAATTGACGTACTGAAGGCCGGTCATCACGGCAGCAAAAACTCTACCTCAGCAGCGTGGCTCTCCTATTGGAAGCCTTCTGTCTCTGTCTTATCCGCTGGTATCGACAATCGCTATGGTCATCCGTCCGAAGACGTGCTGATGCGGCTTAAGCAGTTTAGTTCTCGTGCGGTACGCACAGACTTGAACGGGGAAATCGAGTTCCGTGTTACCCCACAAGGCATGGACATGCGACTGCTGCGTGGCAATTGAGTCGTTTGTTTGTTCCTACATTTCCAACTTTTAATGTGTATTTGTCGATTGATTTTAAGCAACAATTAGGCGCATTTTCTCGTTGTGAATAGCGATTATTCAATGTTCTATATGACCTTAGAATTGAGTTAGTCCAAATGACCACAACGCAGAGGGGGATACGAATGCCTAAAATGCTTTATTTATTATTTGTAATCGTAATGATACCTGCTGTTCTAGCTGGATGCACAAAAAGTGAGCCCAAGGAGAATGAACAACAGATGTTTAAGAGAATTGAACAATCATTGAAAGAAAAAGGTGTTCCACTATCATTTGTAAGTAAACAAGAGAGTCCGACGATACTTGAGGGTGTGGTTCCTAATGTTTATAAGGTGGATTTGGATCAAAAAGTTGGATTTAATGATCGAATTGAAATTTATAGGTTTGACTCCAACGAGCAATTGCAAAAAGGATTAAAAAATCAAAGTTATACGGTGACATTACTTTCATCTCACAAAAATTATATTAAAGAAAATGTATTGCTTGTATACTTTGCTGCCAATGGAAAAACCGATAAATACAATGACCAAATCAATGAAGTAATAGAATCACTATAATGTATTCCTTTTAATTCTCTGCATTTTTATATTTGGTAATTCAATTATAGTTATGTTGAATTTGGCGTTAGATATATGGGCGATTTTAAAGAGTATCGAAAAAAATTGTTGTAGATGTTATTCGAGCTGTTTTCTAAATTAGTTTCACATAAAAAATAGGCATGGCCGGCTATTCTTACCATGTTAGGAGGCCTTAGCCCTCCTCACCCATCCGCCATTATCCATGCCCACAGAGGCTTACAAATTTACTTACTCTTCTCTTTTTTCAGCGCTGCTCTAATATGAGCTTCCTTCAATTGCTCATTTCCTTTTACATTAATTTTCTGTAACGCTTCATCAATTGTTTGTTCACCAGCAAGCACAGCTTCGGTCTCTCTTGAAAAGATTGTTTGAAGTATGGATTCATAACCTTCCGGTATATTCAAAGGATAATTGAAATCAGACATCTTGGTCAGCTCGTAGAATGCATTCAGCGAGGTTCCATTCGCCTCTGGGATAAAGTCAGGTCGGACTGATAACGAACCACCTGGAGCGCGGGATAAAGATTTGGCTACTTCCGTCCCGCTAGCGAATTTAATAAATTCCCAAGCCAATTTCTTATTTGGTGAATCCGCATATACGCCGAAAATATCGGATAGACCCAAAACTAAGCCTACGTCAGGATTCTGAGAATTGACAGGCTGAGTAACTACACCCCAACGAAGTGGAGATTTAAGCCTGCCTTCGGCTTGAGAAATCATATTTAAATAGTAGGAGCCTTCCAACACCATAGCGGCACGGCCGTTCAGAAATAAATCATTCTCCCATCCGCCAGGGGGAGAGATGACGCCTGATTGATATGTATCTACAACATTCTCATAAATATTGCGCCATTGCGGGGAATCGAGTGTAATATTTTTCCCGTCAGCACTAACATAGGAGAGCCCTTGTAAGGTCCCATAATAATTCGTCATTCCGAATATAGCTTCACTTAATTTCGTTGAGGATGATGATGCGCTGGTCGATAGGCCGTAGATACGATCAGCCTCTGATCCCTTTACAGGGAATTGTTCCGCTAAGTTGAGTACTTCTTGGTAGGACATCTGATTTCGAGGCAATTCAATATTGTATTTTTCGAACAAATCGATGTTGTAATAAAGACCACTGGTAGAAAACTCAGGAGCTAGGGCATATAACCCGCCGGAGCCTTCTTTTTTCAACCAATCTGTTACCATAGGAAGAATGCCTTCAAGATCGAATTTATCTTGTTGAATAACCGAGTCCAGCGGATGCAACAAGTCGTTCTCGATGGCGTAGGGGTAACTGCTCATATCCAGGTATAAAACATCCGGTTTGCGTTCTTCGATATATTCCTTAAATGCTTTATTGCTGTCTGCTGCGGGATATTTCATTAACCACTGCGTATTCACGACCTCGAACTCCACATTTGGAAACTTATTCATAAAATAATTCCCGTACTTCTGGAAAAATTGATTTTCCTGGAAGTACATGACTTTCAGAGTTCCTTCCAATTTTCCTTCCAATTCACCTTTATTCTCTTCTTTCATGCAAGCGCTTAGTAAGGACATCGTTAGTACGAGGATCACTAAAATAATCGTTCTTGTTCTAGTCTTTGAATTCATTATACTCGTGCCTCCTCTTGCTTGGTTGTGACTGCTGAGCTTTTAAAGCAATCATGATAGAGTTGGTTTTGCGTATCCTAATATAGAAATAAGCAGTTATAAATGCGCTTTCATTAATGGGCATGCCTCCTACATCATCAAATGATCATCTTGACCCTTACTTTGAGCAAACGTTTGCACAAATGAGCTTTAAAATGAGGAAGCAAGGTGCATTCCTCAAATTCTAATTTAAACCATATTTGTAAAATTGACAAGAATATAAAAAGGCTTATATACCTTGTCAGTCCTCGTTAATATTGTACAAACCTTAACCTCAACGAGCTTTAATAGATTGGTAACTAACTTAGCCTCATCTAATTTTTTCTGCCCTAAAACGATGGATTATATGGTAAAATATAGATAGACCTTTATTCAGCGGCCACTATCACTTTAAACAGATTGATAACCAGAATTCCCCCACCTCTTCAGGTGGCGGGATGAATGGAAATTAGTTCTATATGGTGAAACAATAAGGAGGATTTTAAATGCCCTACAATTTCTACGGCCTTGACCATGTTCAACTAGCAGCACCCGAAGGTTGCGAAGCGGAGGCACGAATCTTTTTTAATGGTTTGCTGGGCTGGACTGAAATCCCTAAACCGGATGCTCTAAGAAAACGCGGTGGAGTCTGGTTTCAATGCGGTACTCATCAAGTGCATGTAGGTGTACAAAAAGACTTTGTGCCAGCCACTAAAGCCCATCCGGCTTTTCATGTGCAGCACTTGGATGAATTACGTTCTTATTTGCAACAAAAAGATATTGGAGTCATTGATGATGAAGCAAGGACAGATGAAGGTGTCATACGGTTTTATTTAAATGATCCATTTGGAAACCGCCTTGAATTTTTAGAATGGCTAGAATAGTCATTCAGCAATATCTTCTCCAATCACTATAGTCTCGCTGTGAATATACGTTCCAATTCTATTTCGAAGAGCGCATGCTCTTCTTTTTTTTTCTGCAAGTGCAGGGGAAGCTAGCGAATCATTCGTCTATTGGGACATGGGGAAGGGAGGCGCAGGATATTAGGAATGACGTGGAGTGGCTCCGAGCTGTCCGGGACAGCGGTACGGACCGGTTCGGGGAAGTTATTGACGAGTATGGAGATTATTTATACCGTACGATTTATGCTGTCCTGCGCTCTCCCCATGATACGGAGGACGTGCTTCAGGAGGTGCTGCTGGCAATTTGCCGGGCGTTGCCGGATTGCCGGTTGGAAGGCTTCAAAACCTGGATTACGCGGATCGCGGTTAACCGCGCCATCGACTGGAAGCGCATGAAGCGCCGCCGGGAAGAGATAAGCGCGGAGCCGCTGGATGGTGGTTCGGAACGCAGTGCGCCGGAACTTCGGGAGCAGACGCCAATTGTAGAGCAGCTTATTGCAAAAGAACGACAGCACGCCGTGCGCGAGAAGCTTGCGGACCTCCCTTCCGATTATGGGGAAGTGGTGCGGGATTTTTATTTCCGCCGCCGTACGCAGGAGGAAATTTCACGGGAGAGAGGCATGCAGCCGAAAAGCGTAGAGTCCAAGCTGTACCGGGCTCGAAGCTGGATGAGGCGGCATTGGAAAAAGGAGGACTTTGAATGAAACTTGTTCACCACCCCTCCAGGGAGGAATGGAGCGACTATGCGGCGGGCTCCGCCCTGGGACCGGAGAGGATAGCGATGGAACAGCATTTGGCCGGCTGCAATTCCTGCCTGGGGCTGTTCATGGAGGTGCTCGAGGCGGTTCCTCCGCTGAATAGTGCCGCCCAAGTTGCCTCAGCGAACTCGCTAACACATGCCGTAGTTCCCGATGCCATGCAGCTGAGCCGGCCAATCACACTTCCGAGCCCCGGCGAGAGCTTTTCCGGCGGATTTGCTCCAGAGGGGAGTTTACCGCGTGTGAGGGAAGCTGTTCTGCGCCAGCTGGCGGAGGAGTCTGCCGGCAGAAATCGCCGCCGGCGCAGAGCATGGGCTCGCCATCCGGCCTTTCATTATGGCCTTGCCGCGACTCTTACGGTGCTGCTCCTACTGAGCGGAACGCTTGGAGAGCTGACCCGGGATCTGGAGGGCGATCTGCCGCGAGAGTTCGAAGAGCCGCCAGCGCAGATGGAATTTCACTCCAAGAGAGAGAGTTGGTCCAGCAAAGTTGTAGGCCGTACGTCGGCATGGCTGCATGAATGGCAGTCCGTCCGATTTAAATAAAGAGAGTAGAAAGGAAGTTTATGATGCGCAACGCGCCGAATCCGATTGTGGCACTGCTGTTAGGCTTCATGCCCGGGGCCGGTCACGCCTACTTGGGCAAATACGTTCGAATGGTCATCTATGGAGGCCTGTTTTGGTTCCCGGTTGGCTTTATGTTTCTTATGTTAATAACGAGCGGAATGGATGAAGATGCGGCTCCGCTCATATTGTTCCCGATGTTCGTCTGGGGCATCAGTATGATTGATATACTAATTGCGCTGATCCGTCGACCCGCTCCGGTTCACGATTACGAGCCCGGCCCGATGGACCGCAGCGGAATTCCGACCGCGCGTCTCGTCCCGAGCAAAACAACCGAGCATCAGCGTGAAAAGTCGATTACAATCCTGCTGTCGTTTATTCCGGGGCTTGGCCATATGCACCTGGGACTGATGCAGCGCGGCATCGCTTTTTTGGTCACGTTTGCCGGACTCGGAACCTTCATTTTATTTGTTTGCATTTTGCTGGAAACGCCGGTGTTTCTGATTTTCCTGCTCATTCTTCCGGTGCTTTGGGTGTATGCGATGTTCGACGCCGTCACACTCGTCCAGCGCAAGCAGCTTGGAGAGCCGCTCACCGATCGCTCGCTGTTTGAAGAGATCGAGGGCCACTTTGCCTCCGGCCGCAAAAATAAAACCGCAGCAGCAGCGCTCTCTTTTCTGCCGGGAGCAGGGCATCTGTATCTCGGCATGCAGAAGCGCGGCATTCAACTGATGGCTATTTTCTTCGTCTCCATTTATCTGATGGACAGCCTGCGCATGACGTTATTTCTTTTCCTGCTGCCGCTTGTATGGTGCTACTCCTTTTTTGATGCGCTGCAGCAGCATGGGCGGTATTTACGTGGAGAGATGACGGATACGCCGGTGCTCACCGAACTGGCGGGATACCACCGCTGGATCGGCATAGGTCTGATTGCGATGGGCGTATTTTACTTGACGGATCGCTTTTTTGTCCAGTTTGCGTCCGGATATTTTCCGGTTTTATATCAAGGTTACTTGCAGCTTCGTTACAATCTTCCCGCAGCGCTGACCGCTTTTCTGCTCATTGCTGCCGGTCTCCGGTTATTTCTCGGCCGGACGAGTGTGCCTGCTCCGCCGCCGCTTCATGAAGGCCCCGAGTTTAGGCAGCACCGTCAGGACGGAGTGGGTTAACGGTAAGGCCGGGCCGCTTATAGACCATTTAGCGTTCTTTCCTGAAACAGAGCTGGTTTTTACCATGCCTATAAATACCGTTTGCCACTGCTGGCAGACGGTATTTTTTCTCTTGAAAGAATTTTATTCGACCTAATCCAACCGATTCTTCCCTATTGTCCCGATCGCCTCTTCACAGTTTAAAAGGAACATGCTACCTTCGTAAGCGATTCCATAAAGCGCAATGCGGGAGGAGACTAACCGATGTCGATGAGCAACAAATATGCCTGGACTTGGAACGTTAAGCCGGAACGGCTGGAGGAGTATGTCGAAATGCACCTGAATCCGTGGCCAGAAATTATGGAGGAGCATTCCCGGGCGGGAATCCGTAACTACTCGATTTTTCAACAGGGCAATCAGTTCTTCTACTGCTTTGAATGTGATGATGTTGAAGGGGCGTTCCGGATCATTGCGGAAAGCGAAGCCTGCGGGCGCTGGAATGCGATAACTTCCACGATGGTGGAGGGCTCTTTCGATTTCAATGAGCCGAAGCCGATCGTACCTATGCGCGAAGTATTTTATCTAAAATAAATAAATCGAATTGACCTAAAGCTGACTTCCGTAAAAATCGGGGGTCGGCTTTTTTTTTCAGCTGTAAACTAAGGCCATTGACGCTAGCAATTGACGGTTATTGGCCGCTTTCCCGCTTTCAGAAACATTTCCCTCCCTTGCCTGCCACTTCATAAGGAATCGTAGTCTGGGCTGCTGTATACTAGTCCTTACCAAAGGCGCAAGTCCGCGGTGTTGCAGCCCTATCACCCTTTCCCAGAGCGTTTATGTGAGAGTGGGCGCGGATTAGGACCGGGCTGCAACTATAACCTTTTTGTCTCCTCCTCTGCACTTGTTGCGGGGGAGGACTTTTTTGTTTTCAATGCGGTCAGCCCCTGTGCCTAATTTTGCTGCCCGTATTATTGATGAAGGTCATTTTCTCCGGCATATTCATTGAAGAGCCTGCTCAGGGCATTGCGCATTTTCGGAATAGATATATGCAGCTTCAACTCCCGGCCTGCCGGGAGTTGTTTTTGTCTTTCCGTAAGCTTTCCGTAAGCTTTTCGTATGTATTTTCCTTTTGCCGCCGATTCTGGTAGAACAGAGAGAGGTGGTGAACTCCTTGATAAAAATGACAACGATCCTCGTCGCGGACGACGAGACCGAGATTGCAGACCTGGTTGAGCTGCATCTGAACAAAGAAGGATTTCGAGTAGTGAAGGCTGCGAGTGGTGAGGAGGCGCTGCGAGCTGTCCAGCTCCACACGATCGATCTGGCCATCCTGGATATTATGATGCCGGGAATCGATGGGATGGAGGTAACGCGGCGCATCCGCAGCGAGCATCCCATGCCGATCATTATGCTGAGTGCCAAGACATCCGATTTCGACAAGATTTCGGGACTCGTTATCGGCGCAGATGATTATATGACAAAACCATTCAACCCGATGGAGCTAGTGGCGAGAGTGAACGCCCAGCTGCGACGTACGCTGCTGTTGGCTCAGCAGCCCAAGCTGTCGGACAACATGATGGTCGAAGCAGCGGGGCTGGCGCTTAACCCCGAGCAGCGGAGTGCTGTATTGTACGGTGAGCCACTTGAACTGACACCGAAGGAGTTCGACATCCTTTATTTGCTCGCGAGCCATCCCAAAAAGGTGTTCAGTGCAGAAAATCTATTCCAGCAGGTTTGGAAAGAGGAATATTACGAGGGCGGCAATACTGTGATGGTACATATCCGAACTCTCCGCCGCAAGCTCGGCGACGACAAGGATAAATGGATTAAAACCGTCTGGGGAGTGGGGTATAGGTTCAATGTCTAAAGGATTGGGAAGCTTTCGCGCCCGCATGATTTTACTGCTTGGACTGAGCATGCTTTTTTCCGGAATTGTCACCTATATTCTTTATAAGGCACTGCAATTTTATTATTTGTCCGATGTCCGATATGAAGACGATACGTTAGTGAGCTTGCGTCATTTTATTCGTAGAATAGGTGACCTGAATTTCTTTTTAATTATCTACGTACCGCTGACGATAGTCTTTTTCTACTTGCTCATGGCGCCGTATGTCTCCTATTTCAAAAAAATATCTGCAAGCATTAGGCGGCTAGCTGAAGGTGATTTCACCAGCCGCATCGAGATCCGCTCTCGTGATGAGTTCCAATCGATTGCCGAGGATATCAACCTCACAAGCGAGAAGCTCAAGCAGGCGGTAGAAAGAGGCGATTTCGCCGAAAGCAGCAAGGATCAGCTCGTGCTGAATCTGGCCCATGATTTGCGGACTCCGCTCACCTCCGTAATCGGGTATTTGGATTATGTGCTGAATGATAAGGAGCTTTCGCCGGAAAAGTCCCGCCATTATACGACCATTGCTTACGCCAAAGCACATAGGCTGGAGACGCTTATCAACGAGCTTTTTGAGGTGACTCAGTTGAATTACGGACTGCTGCCGATCGAGGCGGAAGAGCTGGATTTGGCGGAATTGCTTGCCCAATTGAGCGAGGAGATGTATCCGGTCTTTGATAAAAATGGCCTGACTGCCAGGCTTGATTTGTTCCAGCCGCTGCGGGTTCAAGGCAATGGTGAGCTGTTAGCACGCGTCTTCGAGAACTTGGCTATGAATGCCGCGCGTTACGGCCGGGATGGCCGATATGTCGAAATCCGCTGCCTGCTTGAAGGCGAAGAGGCAGTTGTACAATTCATTAATTACGGCAGCAGTATTTCACCAGAGGATCAGCCGCATTTGTTCGAAATGTTTTATACCGGAGACAAGGCTCGTCAGAGTGATTCCGGCGGCACTGGAATCGGTTTATTTATCGCCAAAAACATTGTGGAACGGCATCAGGGCACGATTTCGGCTTACAGCGACGTTATCCGAACTTGCTTTGAGGTGAGGTTGCCTTTACGGATGCGCTTGAAGGAGGATAGTTCTGGAGCGGCTTCAGCTGCAAAACTTTAAAAAAAGTTTAAGTTTACCCCCAGATTGTTTTTAGCTTTTTCCTATACTCTTGTTTTATCGAAGGACGATAGCAGGAGGATGGAAGCCATGGATAAACGTTTGATTTGGATCGCGATCACGGCATTGTTGACATATGGAGTTTTGATGGGCAAGCCTTGGGAGACGAGCGGTCAGCCGCTTACAGTGGCCAACAAGTCCGAGCTTCAGAAACGACAGACGAAGGTTAAACAGGAGCAGGTTCATCAAGGGAATCTGGTTCTTGTGAATTTAGACAACCCGGTGTCCGAAAGCGGTACAAAGGATAACATTATGCTTGCTGAACATTTCAGGGAGACAACTATTGCATTGGCCGACCATGAGCTCCGGCTTTCAGAGCGAGCAGCGGAGCCCCTTTTGGAAATGATGGAAGCTGCACGCAAGGACGGAGTGGACAATTTTATTATCAACAGCGGTTATCGAACCCTTGCGGATCAGGAAAAGTTGTATACGGAGCAGGGGGCGGAGCTGGCAATGCCCGCCGGACGGAGCGAGCATAATCTTGGGTTATCGGTAGACATCGGGTCCTTGCAGGGCAAGATGAACGTCACGAAGGAAGGCCGCTGGCTGGGGGAGAATGCCTGGAAATATGGTTTTATTTTGCGGTACCCGGAAGGAAAAACAGATGTTACAGGTATACAGTTTGAACCCTGGCACTTCCGCTACGTAGGATTGCCCCACAGTGCCGTCATGCAGCAGCAAAATATGGTGTTCGAAGAATACCTGGACTATCTCAAGCAAATGAAGTCCATTCAGACAACGGTGGATGGAAAAACTTATCAAATAGAGTATTACCCGGTACAGGAGCAAACCGAAATCCCTCTACCGGTAAACCGGAGTTACGAGCTTTCGGGCAACAATCGGGATGGCATCATTGTTACGATTTCCATGGAAGGAGGCGCATCGCGATGAAAAATATAAGCCATATGAACAACAGCGCCTCTGGCAGCCTTTCTTTAATTGGTCAAAGCCGCGATGTGGAAGCAAGAGGCGGCTCCAAAAAAGCTCCTGCTTATGTACGCAGTAGGTGGATTGCTTACTCCGCCCGTTTTCTGATCCTGCTGTATGCTTGTTTTCTCGTTAAAGTTATATTGTTCAAGTTTGGTTCCAGTGACAGTGGATTTCTTTGGGACCAGCTTCAAACCAGCTTGAGCGACCCACATCTCGTGAAGGATCGTATGGAATCGGGCAATCTGGAGCCATTCCGACAAATGAAAAGTGATCTTAGATATGGTTCTGTTAAGGGATACACCAACTTGTTCGGCAATATTGCTATCTTTGTTCCGTTTGGGTTTCTGATGGGTTTGCTGACGTTTAAAAGAAGTTTCCCTTTGCTTGCAGGAGCGTTGCTTTGCTTCGGCACAAGCCTGGCGTTGGAGAGTGCACAGCTGCTGTTCTCCATCGGGCAATTTGATGTGGATGACCTGATTTTGAACACTTCAGGAGGCTTGGCAGGCCTAATAATAGTCGCCGTGCTCAGCTGGATGTTCAAAAGCTCGGCAAAATAAAATGTTGTCCCTTCGGTGGGGCACCATTTTATTTTATATTTATGAACGGTTACGTAAGTCTGTGATCCCAGCCTCGCTTAAACCGCTTACTGCGGCAATGACGGAATCATGCAAATACTTTTGACGCTCCTCGTATTTTCTACGGGCTTCGTGATCCTGGCTCAAAAACTCCAGCGTGTCCATCGCCTTTTTCAAGGTGGGTTCATTCATTTTCAACACCTCCCAATTAGCCTTGTCGGCTCCTTTCAAAAACAGCAACCAGTTTATAAGTCCACCTTTGAGTGAAATTAATTCTTCAGTAGCAAATCCGCCATCAAGAATTCAGCTCCAGCCTTTTTGTTATTAGTATAACATGAGCAAAGAACGTGGTTGATTACGGCAACTTCTTATTTTGCCCCATTGTTCCGCAAGGTGTACGGTATGAATTCACAGGAATATTGAAAGGGCAGATTGATTTCATAAACCTAGGTTTTACAGATTTCTTCCAGTCTTCCCCGTTTTCGGTGTCTATACGCCGGAAGCTTTTTTTGCTAATGTAGGGGGGATGGGCAGGAATTGATGGCGGAAGGAATCTGCCACTTCTTTTGCGAATTTCGGAAGAATATTCTATTACTAACTTTTTTATATTTATTTAATCGCATCCGCAACTTTCCGCAGCCTGACTGCGTCAGTGACGGTGCAAGAGAGGGGGAACCTTCGTGGTAGAGCCTGGTCTCATACGAGCCGCTCAACAGGGCGATCGCGACGCTCTCGTGTCCCTATTGCGCGACATAGAGAATCACGTTTATCGGACCGCCTATTATATTCTGGGTAATGAACAGGACGCGTTGGACGCTTCGCAGGAAGCACTTATTCGAATCTATACCAAGATTAACTCCTACGAAGAGAAGGCGCAGTTCAAAACATGGATCCAGCGAATCGTCACGAATATTTGCATTGATAAATTCCGCCGCACGAAGCCGGTTGTTTCCATAGAAGAACATGATATGGTCTTCCGGGAAAAGCAGGACGTGGAGGAAGAAGTATTGTCCGCTTATGCGGCCAAGGATATTCGAGAGGCAATCGACAAGCTGCCGGATCACCACAGAGCTGTTGTTGTGCTTCGTTACTTACAGGATTTTTCTTATAACGAGATCGCGGATTCGCTTGATCTTCCGCTGAATACAGTAAAATCCTACTTGTTCCGAGCCAGACAACAACTGCAGACTCTGCTCCATGATTATCAGAAAGGTGGTGTCCGAGGATGACTTGTCAAGAGGTGGTAGATTATATGAATCGATATCTAGACGGCGATCTTGACGAGCATGAGCGCTTGCTTCTTATGGAGCATCTCAACGAATGCCCGGATGATCAGGAACTGTTCGAGAGGCTGAAGCGGTTGTCCAGCGATCTCGAAGAGCTGCCGAAGATTGTTCCACCATTTAGTCTAGTGGACTCCATTTTACCGCAGCTGGCCGAGATCGACGATCTTCGAGACGCCAAGGCGGCATCACGCGGGGGCGCATCTCTTTCGTTGAACGAGTCAGAAGAAGCCGCTTCCGAGGAGGAATCCGAGATGCCTGCTCGCTCCGTTCGGCGCAGTGACACCTCCCGCTTCAGCAAGCGCGCTCGTATCTGGACGGGCTCTGCGGCAGCAGCAGCGGCAGCAGTTGTCATCTTGCTGGCGGTGCCTTGGGGCTCGACGAGCCTAGATAAACAGCTCGCGATGGATGGAGGATCGAACACCTCCCAAGCGGGAATGTTCAATGAAAAAGCTGTTGAGGAAGAAAACGGCGCATCGACCGCCGACAATATGCAGAAGCGTACCATGAATACTCCTGAGTCTGCGGCAGATCCGCTCCAGCAGGGCGATACTGTACCGACGGCAACCGATCCTGACCGCTCACTTTTGGATGATTCAGCTAAGGGGCAGGACGAGATCAAGAATAATATGATCGGCCCGTCTGTTCCGTCTGTTCCATCTGGAGGCGGTAAGGGCTCCACGACGTATCCGTCGCCGGGTAGTGGCAGCTTCAACAAGTACGCTCCGGGCGGTTCGTCGGCTATACCCGGCTTCACTTCACCCTCTCCAGATGGTGTTGCCAACCAAAAAGGAGGACTGATGGCTGTGCCTGAGGTGACCTACTCGCCGGACGGCCAATACAGCTATTCCATCAGCCAGGGCTGGGTAGTCATTCAAAAAGAAGACGGCGGCAAGCAATTCGACCATACTTTCGAGGGAGCCATCACGGAGCCGGCATGGAGCGGCGACAGCCGTTATCTAACGGTGGCCGTGCAGGCAAAGGCAGGCCAGGTCTTGACGTATAAGATCGATGTGGAGAATGGGTCCTTCGAAAAAACAGAGGGTTGATAAGCACAAATTAGCGAGGATTTGCGTATACTGTCTTAAGCGGTATGCACCGGGGCGGACGCGGCCCCTGGCATCGTATGACCATCGGCGAAGGGTACCTAGGATCCCTTCTGTGCGATGTTTATATAGATGTTCCGATCCTCGCGGCAAGGGATGTCTTCGTCTTCGGACGGGGGCATCCCTTGTTTTGGTCTTGCAGCGGCTTGCTGTAACAGGGAATCTGTCCTATGATGGGACAACAAGCAGGGAGGATGAAGCGTGATGCAGGCAAGGGATGCGATGAAAGAAATTCGCGCCGGCCGAATCGCCCCGGTGTATGCGGCATTCGGCAAAGACCGTTATCGGATGGGGCAATTCGCCGCCATGCTGACAGATAAGCTTTTGGCTCCAGAAGAGAAGGAACTGGGCATGGTCCGCTTTGACACGTCGGAGACGGCGCTGGAAGAAATTGTAGCGGAAGCGGAGACGCTGCCGTTTTTTGTGCCGCGCAAGCTGATTGTCGTGCGAGATAGCTCTGTACTATGCGCTGCGGCCAAGGAAAATGGGAAGCTCGATCATAAAGTAGAGCGGTTCCTATCCTATATGGAGCAACCTTCCGAGACGAGTGTTATTTTGTTCCTGGTGCAAGCGGACAAGCTGGATGAGCGTCGCAAAATCGTCAAGCTGCTCAAAGAGCGTAACCTGATCGTTGCCTTCCCGGAATTGACCGAGGGTGAGCTGGCTACATGGGCAGTGCGACGGGCATTGGACCAGAAGCGTACGCTTGATGAAGATGCGGCGCAACTGCTCGTCGCTCGGCTCGGCACTGGCATGCAATTGCTAGCTCAGGAAGTTGATAAGCTTTGCTTATATGCCGGTGAAGGCGGCGTCATCGCTAAAGAGGATGTATCCCGGCAAACGGCGGCCAGTGTGGAAGAAGATGTATTTGCGTTGATCGATGCAATTGCAGAGCTGCGCATGGACCGCACGATGGGGCTCTATCGCGAGCTGCTGCTGCGCAAGGAGGAACCGATTCGTATCGCGGCTCTCATAGCTCGGCAGCTGCGTATCATGCTTCAGATCAAGGAATTAGAGAGGCATCGGTACTCGCCGCAGCAAATGGCAGGCCAGCTCGGGCTGCACCCTTACGCGGTCAAGTTAGCTGCAGAGAAGGCCCGGCGCTTCGACACCGCTGTGCTTGGTAAACATTTAGCGGCGTTAGCGGACCTTGACTTCAAGATGAAGACGGGTCAGGTGGAAAAAGAGCTCGGCCTCCAGCTGTTTTTCCTTTCGATGGGAGCTGATGCGGTCGCGGCAGGAAGTTCGTCTGGTAGCCTCTCCGGGTCAGTTGGGAGCAGACGGGAATAAGCCAGTCAAATCAAAAAGGCAGCCTGGATGAAAATCATCCAAAGCTGCCTTCTAAATTTTAGTTTCTCCCATGTCCCTTCTCGTCTTGTTTAGACTTCGAATCAACGAAAATCGGGTTGGAGTAGAACCACAAATCATTGTAGTTCCGCTCATTGATCTCCTTAAAGCGTGCCTCGTTATCCTCGGTTGTGGTTTTTACGTCCACGAGCGGCTCTCCATTTAAGGTTTCTCCCTCTACATTGACACCGAGGTTAGTGCCGCGCAAACGGAAGTACATATCTTTCTCCGTTACCTTCACAGGATAGCTCATTTCATAATAGCCATCTTTAGTCAGCTTCCAGTCCTTGCTCGTGAAGCGTTTGAGCACCTTTGTGGAGCCGTTGGTTTCGTTGTTGTAAGCATCCGTACCCGGCTGTGCCTTGCCTTTGACAACACCGGATATTAGATCGATGTGATCGACCTTCACGGGATCGCCATTATTGTTCAACTTTGGACTTTTAAAACGGATTTTGAGCGTGATGACATCGCCGCGCTTCGCTTTCAGCGTCTCACCCATTTCAGCTCTTTGGCCGCCTTTTCCAGCCTTGAAATCCAGCGCGTTGATTAGATCGCCGAATACGGAGAAGGATTTGCCGGAGCGCATGCCTTTCATCACGTCTTGCATATCGTTGCCTTTGACATAGGTGTAGTTTTTGGAGTATTGGCCTGGCGCATATCCGCTGGAGTAGAGACGATTGTCACTAATATAAAAATGAGCATCGGAATTCGAGAAATTCCAGAAATGCCGGCCTTCGCCAAGCATTGCATCCCAAGCTCCACCGAGTTTGGCAAGCATGTAATCTGAGCCGCCATAGGTGCGGTTTTGTGGCGTCTCAAGGTTCAGGCCGCCCCGATCGGGCTCCATTTGATTACCAACCATGCCCTCAAAGCCGAAAGCTACATTCGGAGCGATGTTATTGAAATCGCGGAAGTCAGCGATCGTATACACTGTTTTACGAGAAGGGTGATTGAAGATGAGGAAGCTGTTGTTGCGCATATTGGCTTCAAGCCATTTAAACGCTTTGCGTGCATCCTCGGGCGTGGTAAAGGCACGACTGTTTTTGGCTTCCCACTTGGCGATATCCGTAGGATCGAAGTATTTGGCTTCACGGTTAGTGAACAAATATTCGAACTCACTGGCTGCTTTCAGCAGCTCAGGAGAGTTAGGCTTGTCCGTCATGAGGCCGACCCCGGCATGCTCATAAGTAGGAATATCCCACTCGAAGCTAGTGAACATAATTTTCCCTGGGTATTTCCCAGCATCTTGTAACGCTTTGATTTTAGGGATCTGATATTGGGCCATACCTTTGGACAGGGGAATAGGCCCGCCGGGAATTTCTTTGCCCTCGTCATCCCGTTTCTCCATGCGCAGATGATCGGAGGTTGCCATCCAATCCAGGCCATATTTATTGAAACCGAGATCCATCGCATTGGTCAGGGAATACTGGGCATCATCGGATTGATACGTATGAACATGATATTCTCCGGCCATCCATTTGCCGTGGTCTTCTTTATTCAAGGGCAGGGGGGCGGCAGAGATACTCTGCATGAAACTGAGTGTGGACAAAGGCAAGCTAAGAATAAGAGCGAGATGTTTTTTCTTCATTGTCAAAGATTCCTCCAGTATGTCTGGTATCGAAACTATGCTCGTGGTGTCAAGGCCAGTTTAAGTTCAGACTGAGGAAAATACAATTTAAAGTATTGTAAAGCAAGCTTGATAGAGCCAGTAAAAACAAATAACCCCGCTCCGGGAAGGAGCGGGGTTATTCAGCCTAAGCGGACATTAAGCTTGGGACGTCAGGACGTTCAGCTTTTTGGCCAGGCGGGATTTTTTGCGGGCTGCTGCGTTTTTATGGATCAGGCCTTTAGTAACGGCTTTGTCCAGCTTCTTCGTAGCCACGACCAGGGCAGCCTTCGCTGCTTCTGCATCGGTACCGGCAATAGCGACATCAGCAGACTTGACAGCCGTGCGGAGCGCCGATTTTTGGGAAGCGTTCAAAGCGCGGCGTTTCTCGCTCGTTTTCACGCGTTTAATAGCGGATTTGATGTTTGGCACTTGAGATTCACCTCCTACAAGGGGTAACACCCCGTACTGCAACACAACTTAAAGTATCTTATCATGCACATGTCCAAATTGCAACCATTCAGGAAGGATGAGGGAACGCTCGCAGAATAAGAAAACGACATATTTAACACACTAAGGGAAAACCGGGCAGAGGAGCTGTGGCGCATGACCCATGATATCGATTTGAGCCTGTATGCCGTGCATACAGACCTAGCGCTGGAAGCGAAGGAAATGGCGGAGCAGAGCAATGGAGGGCCGATTCCGGGCGTTGTTTCGGAGTCACATGAAGAAGACGGTATTACGATTACCCGGTTGCAGGTGCAGAACGAAGCTGGCTCACGTGCAATCGGCAAAATTATCGGCAATTATGTGACGTTCGAGGTACCCGAGCTGCGAACACATGACTCGGAGCTTGGAGATAAGGTGGCGACGCGTTTTGCTAAGGAGTTCGAACGCTTTCTGCAGCAAATCGGTGTAGCAACGGATGCCGGGGTGCTAATCGTTGGCTTGGGCAACTGGAATGTGACGCCGGATGCGCTGGGACCGCTTGTCGTGGAAAACACGATGGTGACAAGACAGTTTTTTGAGCTAATGCCGGATCAGGTTGCACCAGGCTATCGAGCGGTCAGTGCGGTTGCACCAGGCGTACTTGGTATTACAGGTATTGAGTCGAGCGAAATTGTGCAGGGCATCATTGAAAAAACGCGTCCCGATCTTGTCATCGCCATTGACGCACTGGCTTCACGCTCGCTAGAGAGGGTTAACACAACGATTCAAATTGCGGACACAGGTATTCATCCCGGCTCTGGCATCGGCAACAAGCGCAAAGGGCTGACGAAGGAAATACTCGGCGTTCCTGTCGTAGCGATTGGAGTTCCAACGGTCGTATATGCCTCTACGTTGGTGAATAGTGCCTTTGATATGATGAAGGAGCATTTCCAGAAGGAGCAAGGAGATACGAGTAAGCTTATGGGGCTGGTCGACCAACTGGCGGAGCAGGAGCGACTGGCGCTCGTCAAAGAAGTTCTCTCTCCGTTGAAACATGATCTCTTGGTCACGCCAAAAGAAATCGACCAGTTCATCGAGGATATTGCCAATGTCATCGCCAGCGGGCTGAACGCGGCGCTGCATGAAGCTATCGATACGAATAATGTAGCGGCGTATACTCACTAAGGAGCATTTCTTTAAAAAGGTAGAGCTGTACCTCGTAAAGTTAGATATTTATGTAGAAAACTTAGTTAGGCATGGCCTCGGTACTGTACCGGGATCATGCCTTTTTGCCTTGTTAGCGCAGCCGAACGGCTCAAAATGACGAAAGGATACCTTCGAAATCTAGCGGCCCTCCTATTCTCTTTCTTTTTGCTAACTTCGTTCTATCAGTTGTCCAGCTCTCATAGTTTAGTAGCAGACCGTGAATCGTCACCGGCGAAATCCGTGCGGCTTCAGGAGGACAACAATGAAACGAACCTTTATTCAGGCAAACATAGGCAGTCTGCGCATCCGGCGCTTTTTGACCGCAGGCAAGACCTTTGCCGTCATGAGTTTATGCTCGATGATGGTGTTTGTATTTGCAGGTGCTTTTTCCATGGTGCGGGAACATCAAGGGGCAAGCTCGTTAAAAGGACTTGCATCCGTGGTTTCAACCGCGTTTTTCGCGGATATGCTAGGAATGGAGATGCCTTCGTTCCGCAACCCTGCAGACAGCCGTTTCTCAGATCGTCAGCTTAGCGGCTACGTTCTGGAAAAGCTGACGGAGGTCAATCCATCCAATCCGCGCAGCTTGCTGGCGGCCGGTCTGCCTGGCATGCCGGCTCCTGGAAGTCCAGCCCTGACGCCTGAGGATGGGGACGTTGGACAGAATCTGCCTTCGGCAGAAGAGGAGGCTGCGCCGGGCCGGCCTGACGAAGATGAGCCTGATGGTCATGATGCCGGAGCGGAGGGCATAAACGAAGGTGATGCCGGCGTAGGGCCAATTGGGGAAGTGCCGGATGCGCCGGCCGGGGACAATGGAGCCGGCAGTGGAACCAATTCAACGGACAAGCCATCAAGCGAGGCTGGAGGACAGGGGCGCAAAGCTGTTTTTATTTATCAGACACATTCCAGAGAGTCGTTTGCACCAGAGCTTGGTGACGGTAAAAGCGATCCCCAGTCAGACAAAATCAATGTTGGTCAGGTAGGAAAGAAGCTGGCCGAGCAACTGGAAAGCTTGGGAGTTGGAGCGCTGCACTCCAGCGTCGACTATCCCACCGCGATTCCTGGATATGACTGGCCCTTGAGTTATAAATATTCTAAAAAGACGGTTACGGAAGCAATGAGCACAAACAAGGATCTCCGATATTTCATTGACATCCATCGGGACTCGCAGAAGCGCAAGGTGACAACTACAACGATTGATGGCAAGGACTACGCTAGAGTCTTTTTTGTCATCGGCAAGGGCAATCCGAACTGGAAGCAAAATGAGGCACTCGCCGAGGCAATCGATCAGCGCCTGGAGAAGAAATACCCTGGCTTGTCCAGGGGAATTCTGGGGAAATCCTCTAATGGCGGCAGAAACAATGGCGAGTATAATCAGTCTCTCTCAGCCAATAGCATTTTGGTCGAGATGGGAGGCGTGGACAATACTTTGGAGGAATGCTACCGGACAACGGAGATTTTGGCCAGTATAATTGCGGATCTGTATTTTGAGGACCAGAAGGCATAACACGAGGAATGAATGCATTTTGTAATTTCCAGCGATGCAATTTTACCTAATACCAAGGAGGAACCAGGCATGAGAAGAAGCCCGTTGAAATGGACGATTGTAGGAGCCGCGCTGGCGGCGGTGCTGCTGTTCGGTATGGAAATGACGGCGGGCGGCATCAGTCGGGTTTATGGACCCGTGGAGGGCAGCGAGCCGGCCAAGGTTACCCGTTACGCTGAAGCGGCTCGTGAGTTAGAATTGCAGAAAGCCGAGCTGCAGCAGCTTAAGTATGAAGCTGAATTGAAGCGGCTCCAGAGTAAATATGGCATCGCCTCAGGGGAAAAAGAACCAGCGGTGGAAGCTTTTCTCGGAGATGAGGAATCAGCATATAGCAGCAAGGGGGGAAGCAGCGATCTTGAAGGTGAAGCTGCGGATAGTTATCAGAGCAGCGGATATTCAACTCGGCTGCCTGGTATCGAAGATCCTGCCGGCGAAACAGGCGTAAATCGGTTGGCAGACGGCACGGCCGGCATGCTGCAAAGTGTGTCGAGTTCAGGAATCCGCTTCATCGTGACGCTGTTTGACTCCATGACACAGTAGTCGCTGGCGGTTCTCATTGCCCCCCTCATCCCAAAAAGGTATAATAAAGGTTAGTCATATTGAGGGGTGTGGATAGCAAAGCATGGCAGACGTACGCGACCGCCAAAAGAAGATACGGAATTTTTCCATTATCGCGCATATCGACCACGGAAAGTCCACGCTGGCCGACCGGATTCTTGAACATACCGGCGCGCTAACTTCCCGTGAAATGCAGTCCCAAGTGCTCGATCAGATGGATCTCGAGCGGGAGCGCGGTATTACGATTAAACTGCAGGCTGTACGCCTGTCCTACAAGGCTGATGATGGCGAGGAATATATCCTCAACCTGATTGATACGCCTGGACATGTCGATTTTACGTATGAAGTCTCCCGCAGTCTTGCGGCCTGTGAGGGAGCTTTGCTCGTTGTAGATGCGGCGCAAGGAATCGAAGCACAGACGCTGGCCAATGTATACTTGGCATTGGACAACAATTTGGAAATATTACCAGTCATCAACAAAATCGATCTGCCGAGCGCGGAGCCGGAGCGCGTTAAGCAGGAGGTCGAGGATGTAATCGGCTTGGACACCAGCGATGCAGTACTTGCTTCCGCCAAGGCCGGTATCGGCATCAAGGAAATTTTGGAGCAGGTTGTTAAGAAGGTTCCAGCTCCAACTGGAGACCCGGATGAGCCGCTGAAGGCGCTTATTTTCGACTCCCACTATGATCCTTACAAGGGTGTCATCGTTTATGTCCGTGTTGTAGACGGCAGCATCAAGGCCGGCAAGAAAATTCACTTCATGGCGACTGGAGCTGAATTCGAAGTCATCGAGGTTGGAGCATTCAAGCCGCGCATGTCAATCGTGGACGAGCTGGCTGTAGGCGATGTCGGTTTCATCGTTGCCGGTATCAAGAACGTTAAGGATACCCGCGTCGGTGATACTGTCACCGAGGCTAAGCGCCAGGCGCCTGAGCCGTTGCCGGGATATCGCAAAATCAATCCGATGGTATACTGCGGTCTGTATCCGATCGAGAACACGGACTACAACGACTTGCGTGAAGCGCTTGAGAAGCTGCAGCTTAACGACGCTTCCCTGACGTTCGAGCCGGAATCATCGACAGCGCTCGGCTTTGGCTTCCGCTGCGGATTCCTTGGCCTGCTTCATATGGACGTTATCCAGGAGAGAATCGAGCGCGAGTTCAATATTCCGCTCATTACGACAGCTCCGAGCGTTATTTACAAAGTTACGCTGACAAACGGCGAAATCCTGAACATCGATAACCCGTCCAACTACCCGGAGGTCGGCAAGATCGAGCATGTTGAGGAGCCATACGTCAAGGCAGGCGTCATCGTACCTAACGATTATGTCGGTACGGTCATGGAGCTTTGTCAGAACAAGCGCGGCGAGTTCGTCAACATGGAGTATCTGGATACGAACCGCGTGACGATTACGTACAACATTCCGTTGTCGGAGATCGTTTATGACTTCTTCGATCAGCTTAAGTCCAGCACGAAGGGTTATGCTTCCTTCGATTATGAGCTAAGCGGTTACCGCCAGTCCAAGCTGGTGAAGATGGACATCATGTTGAACAGCGAGACGGTTGATGCTCTATCGGTCATCGTGCATCGCGATCGCGCTTACCAGCGTGGACGGATCATCTGTGAGAAGCTCAAGGAGCTGATTCCGCGTCAGATGTTCGAGGTGCCGATCCAGGCGTCCATTGGGCAGAAGGTCATTGCTCGTGAGACGGTTAAGGCGATGCGCAAAAACGTACTTGCCAAGTGTTACGGCGGCGATATCAGCCGGAAGCGCAAGCTGCTCGAGAAGCAGAAGGAAGGCAAGAAGCGGATGAAGCAGGTCGGCAATGTCGAAGTGCCTCAAGAAGCGTTCATGGCCGTTCTGAAAATCGACGAGGATTAAAGATTACAAATGCTGGGGGAGGGCTGCGGCTCTCCTCCAGCGGCATTTGAGGACCTCCTGCGGGTGCGGCGCTATCGCTAATGCCCGGTTGAACGGAGGCTCCTTGCGAGGAGGGCTGCCGTATGGTGCAGCACGCGCCTAGAGCGCTTTACATTCATATCCCGTTTTGCACGAATAAGTGCCACTACTGCGACTTCAATTCCTATATTCTCAAAGGCCAGCCGGTAGATGATTATCTCACCGCCCTTGAGAAGGAGATGGAGCTTACGCTGGCTCAAACTCCTGCAGAGCGCATTGATACTGTATTCGTAGGTGGAGGAACACCTACGGTACTCACACCGCCGCAAATGGAGCGATTCTTGGCAGCAGTGAGGAAGCATTGGCCTCTGCATGAGGGAACCGAGTTCACGATGGAAGCCAATCCGGGTACTACCGATCCCGATAAGCTGGCGGTCATGTTTGCTGGCGGCGTCAATCGGCTGAGCTTCGGCGTCCAGTCGTTCGACAACGGGCTGCTGGAGCGTATCGGCCGTATCCATAATGTAGATGATGTTTATCGCAGTTTGGAAAACGCGCGGGCTGCCGGTTTTACGAATATGTCGATTGACTTGATGTTCGGCCTGCCCAAGCAGACTGTAGCCATGTTGTCCGACAGCGTCGACAAGGCGCTTGCACTGAATCTGCCGCATTACTCGCTCTACAGCCTCAAGGTGGAGGAGAACACTTTGTTCCACCATATGTACGAACGCAATGAGCTCCCCCTGCCAACGGAAGACGAGGACCTGGAGATGTATCTGCATCTCATCGGCCGTCTCCAGGAAGCGGGGTACGAGCATTATGAGATCAGCAACTTTGCGAAGCCTGGTTATGAGAGCAAACATAACTCTACCTACTGGCGTAACGAGCCTTATTACGGTCTCGGCGCCGGTGCGCATGGTTATCTGGAACGCCATCGCCATGTGAACATCAAAGGCGTACAGGCTTATATTGATTCCGCGCTGCAGCAGCTGCCCCGTCTCTCGGGAGAGACGCTCAGCGAGGCGGAGGCGATGGAGGATTTCATGATGGTAGGCCTGCGGCTTATGGATGGGGTGCGTTGCGCTGACTTCGAGCGTCAGTTCCCGGGCTATACGATCGAGGATGTCTTCGGCGAACAGCTGGAGCCGCTGCTCCAGGAGGGGCTGTTGTTCCGACTGGACGAAGGCGAGCACGGTCTGCTGCCGGGAGGTACGCCGCTGCGTCCTGGTCGTGGTTATCGTTTGACGCCGCAAGGTGTGTTGCTTGGCAATGAAGTATTCGGGGCGTTCATCGGCGTTCTGGATAAAGCAGTTATTTCTTAGAGTCGAAGGAGACAGTTCCCCTTGAAAACAAACCCTAATCAAGAAATACCCGCAACTGAAGAGGTTGCGATTGATCCTGTAGTCGAGCTGAAACGCGCGGCAAGCCGCACTTCCGACTGGCGTGCCAGACTGAACGCTGCTAAAGAGCTAGGTGCGCTCAAGGCGCCTCAGTCTGCCGCCATTCTGCGTCGCTTGCTCGCTGAAGATCCTGTGTACACGGTGCGTGAGGAAGCTTATCGTCAATTGACTAAGCTCGGTGAGCATGCTGAGTCTCCTGTCCGCAGGGACTCTGTCCAGGTGAAAGGACTGCCGAAGATCATCGTCCGCATCCGCAAGAGCCTGGCTCAAGGACATGAATATGCGGAGTTCAAAGAAAAGCTTAAAAAGATGAGGCTGGATGTATACGACGTGCTCGAAGGCGATAAAGGCGACGGATTCGACGCCTGGCTGGAAGAGCAGTGGAAAGCTTCGTTTGAAAGAAACTAAAAAAGAAGGGTCTGCCGGGTTTCGCCTGGCAGGCCCTTTTACATCATTACCGGACTAATATTAAACGCGGGATTCTATTTTGAGCAACGCTGCTGACAGCGGAAATACCTTAATGCAATTTACTGGCACCGTCAATCAGAGTCGGAATGTTTACTTTCCTCATCCTTATCACGCTGCGGCAGTCCTAGATACATGCCAATGGCAATAACAACATTCAACAGCGTTAGTATGCCTACGCTTGTCATTCGAATCCATCCCACTGCCGGGATAGGTACAGGTCCATTGCCGACAGGGCCTGTCTGAGGTATGTTTCTGCTCCACCAGAAATCTAGAAGGAAAAAAAGAAAAAATAGGCACAAAATCGAACTTCCTACAAGATAGCCGACTACAAAGGTACGGTTTTGCCTCATAAATCAACTCCTGCGGAGCAGATGTTAGGCTTAATCTGTTGTCGTAAAATTTGCATGATGCAGCGTGTCTCATTCCGCATGGTTTCGTTCCGAGTCATAACAAGCTTCTCCTTCCTATTTTTCCCTTTATTATAACGCATGTGGTAAGGGAGTAGGAGCGGAAGTGAGATCTCCATCGGAAATTCCTCTTGAGCATTAATTCGTAATGTTGTATATTTATTCATATTGCTGAGGGTTGCCGAGGGGAGGAGAAACGTATGCTCGTGAAAGAAGCACTATGCCGCCAAGCGAAGAGCGGTGATGTTGATACTTTGTATGAGCTGATCAAGGGTTACGCGGAGAAAGGGATCATGCTGCCGAGGTCGAAGGACGTTCTCCTCCGGCAGATCGATACGTTCGTCATCGCCGAAATTGACGGGGGGATTGTCGGTTGCGGTTCCCTGACGCGGCTCGGGCAGGATTTGGTTGAGATCCGCTCGCTTGGCATTAGCGAAGGCTATAAGGGCTGCGGCATCGGCAGCAAGCTTGTAGAGCAGCTTATTCAGCAGGCCAAGGAGCAGCGTATTCCCAAGATCATGGCGCTTACGTATGAAGTTCGCTTTTTCGAGCGCAATGGATTTTCTATTGTGGATAAGGAGATTTTTCCGGAAAAGGTCTGGACCGACTGCGTTAACTGTCCCAAACAACATGCTTGCGACGAAATCGCCGTACTTCGATATATATGACAGGGGCGGACTCGGATCACGAGTGAACGCAAAAGCAACTGGAGCGGCTGCCGAATGGGAAGATCGGCTGCCTTTTTTATGCACATGCCCAATCTTCGCTCCAAACGCCAAACCGACTTGACAATCGTCAAGCAGGTTTGGTATTTTTGTAATGAATGTTAGCACTCGCTACAGTGGAGTGCTAATGAAAAATCGCAATCCCGGCAACTTATGCGCCGGAGGCATGCAGAGGAGGAAGGTTACGGATGTTGACAGAAAGGCAGCAGCTTATTCTTGGCGCAATCATCAATGATTATATCCGTTCTGCCGAACCTGTAGGTTCCCGGAGCATATCCAAGCGGGGAGATGTGTCCTTCAGTCCCGCTACTATTCGCAATGAAATGGCGGATCTGGAGGAGCTAGGCTTCCTCGAGCAGCCTCATACTTCAGCAGGCAGAGTACCGTCTACGAGGGGCTATCGATATTTTGTCGATCATCTAATGAAGCAAGAAGCTGCGACAGAGAGTGAGCTTTTAGCGATTCGCTCCTTTCTTTCGAGCCAGATGATGGAAGCGGAGCAGGTCATCCAGCATGCAGCAATGATTATTTCCAACCTGACCAACTACACCTCGATTGTACTGGGGCCAGACTCCGTCAATCAGGCGTTGAAGCATTTTCAGCTTGTGCCGCTTGGCGGAGACAAAGCTGTGGCAATCGTGGTCACCAACACGGGTCATGTCGAGAATCGCACAGTCACGATCCCGCAGGATCTGGATATGAGCGATATCGAGCAGGCGGTGCGTTTTCTTAATGAGAAGCTGAGCGGGGTGCCGCTAACGCGTCTCAAGTCTCGTCTCTTCTCTGAGGCTGGCGAAGAGATGGGCCGGTATGCGGATCAATGCGAGGGACTGCTGAGACTGATTGAGCAGGCGCTGACGCCGGAGAGCGACAGTAGACTGTTCATGTCGGGGACGACGAACATTTTAACTCAGCCGGAATTCAAGGACGTAGACAAGGTTAAGACCATCTTCAGCTTACTGGAGGAAACGCCGGCGCTGTTGCGCCTGTTCTCCGCTATGCCGTCAGGGCTGCAGGTGAGAATCGGCACAGAGAACGACCATGAAGCGATTGCTAGCTGCAGCCTCATTACGGCTTCATATACGATTGATGGCCAGCAATTGGGCACGATCGGTATTCTGGGGCCGACAAGGATGGATTACGGACGGGTTATTAGCCTGCTCGGTGTGTTCGGCAGCAACCTCAAGTTGCTGCGTCCCGGACATTGAATCGAGAACCCGCGACGCATGGAGTTGAGGCTGATGGGCGGTTTACCGCTGCTGGCTTACTACATTTTTTTCATGCGCCAGGCAACCATTTACGGGAGGTGAGCATGCTTGGACTTCAAAAAGAATACGATAGATGAGCAGAACCAACACACGGAAGCGGAGGATATTCTCTCCCCGGATCCGGAAACAGTCGATCAGGCTACTGCTGCCGCAAGCGGCGAGCCGTTAGAAGCGGCACAAGACGCGTCTCAGAGCGTCGACAGCGAAGATCAGGCATCAGAAACCGAGGAAGATCCGCGTTATGCGGAGCTGGTCCGTCAGGCTGAAGATAATCAGCAGCGCTTTTTACGCGCGCAAGCGGATTTTGATAACTTCCGTCGCCGCACCCAAAAGGAAAAAGAAGAGCTGGGCCAATACGCTTCCTCGAAGCTGCTGACCCAATTACTGCCGATCGTTGACAACTTTGAGCGTGCGATGGCTGCCGCTTCTGGTACCGGCGATTCTGAATCGCTCGCCAAGGGCGTTGACATGATCTTCCGCCAATTGCAAGGTGTGCTGGAGCAGGAAGGGCTGAAGGCGATGGAAACGGTCGGTCAATCCTTCAATCCTGAATTCCATCAAGCGGTTATGTCGGTGGAGTCGGATGAGCATGAGGAAGGCACTGTCGTAGAAGAGCTTCAGAAGGGTTACACACTCAAAGACAAAGTGCTTCGTCCAGCAATGGTCAAAGTAAGCGGCTGAAACGCTTAAGCTGCTTTTAAGATACACAGGTTATACTTATAGGAACAATTACGATTAATTTAGGGAGGACTATACGATGAGTAAAGTAATTGGCATTGACCTTGGAACGACCAACTCCTGCGTAGCAGTAATGGAGGGCGGCGAAGCTGTCGTTATTCCGAATCCGGAGGGCAACCGCACGACTCCTTCCGTTGTAGGCTTTAAGAAAGACGGAGAGCGCGTTGTAGGCGAGACGGCGAAGCGTCAAGCTATCACAAATCCAGATCGCACGATCATGTCGATCAAGCGCCATATGGGCACGAACCACAAAGAAACGATCGATAGCAAAGATTACACGCCACAAGAAATTTCCGCCATTATCCTGCAAAAGCTGAAATCCGACGCTGAGGCTTACCTTGGCCAAACGGTAACTCAAGCGGTTATTACCGTTCCGGCTTACTTCAATGACTCCCAGCGTCAAGCAACGAAGGATGCAGGTAAAATCGCAGGTCTTGAAGTGCTGCGTATCGTCAACGAGCCGACGGCAGCCGCTCTTGCTTACGGTCTGGAGAAATCCGAAGATCAAACGATTCTGGTCTATGACCTTGGCGGCGGCACGTTCGACGTCTCCATCCTGGAGCTCGGCGACGGCTTCTTCGAAGTTAAAGCGACGAGCGGTGATAACAGCCTTGGCGGCGATGACTTCGACCAAGTTATCATCGACCATATCGTAGCTGAGTTCAAGAAGGAGCATGGCTCCGATCTGTCCAAGGACAAAGCTGCTGTACAACGTCTGAAAGACGCGGCTGAGAAAGCCAAAAAAGAGCTGTCCGGCGTTATGACAACGACGATCAGCCTGCCGTTCATCACGATGGTTGACGGAGTGCCTCAGCATTTGGAGCTTAACCTGACTCGCGCCAAATTCGAAGAGCTGGCTGCTCCGCTCGTAGAGCGCACACTCGGCCCAACGCGCCAGGCGCTCAGCGATTCCGGCCTGTCCACAAGCGAAATCACAAAAGTTGTTCTCGTTGGCGGCTCCACCCGTATTCCTGCCGTACAGGAAGCGATCAAAAAGCTGACCGGCAAAGAGCCGCATAAAGGCGTTAATCCGGATGAAGTCGTTGCTCTCGGCGCTGCTGTGCAAGCCGGAGTTCTGACTGGCGATGTTAAGGACGTTGTCCTGCTCGACGTAACTCCGTTGTCCCTCGGTATTGAGACAGCTGGCGGCGTGTTCACTAAAATGATCGAGCGCAATACGACGATTCCTACGAGCAAATCGCAAGTATTCTCGACGTATGCAGACAACCAAACAAGCGTAGAGATCCACGTGCTGCAGGGCGAACGCTCGATGGCTCGCGACAACAAAACGCTGGGACGCTTCATGCTGGGAGACATTCCTCCGGCACCACGCGGTATCCCGCAAATCGAAGTGTCGTTCGACCTTGACGCCAACGGTATCGTTAACGTTAGCGCTCTGGACAAAGGCACCGGCAAAAGCCAAAAAATTACGATCACATCGTCCAGCGGTCTCAGCGACGAGGAAGTTGAGCGCATGATGAAGGACGCTGAGTTGCATGCTGAGGAAGACCGCGTTCGCAAGGATCTCGTCGAGGCGAAAAACAATGCTGACCAGTTGATCTACTCCGTTGATAAAACGGTGAAAGATCTGGGCGACAAAGTAGACGCAGGCGAGATTGAAAAAGCGAACACAGCGAAGGAAGCTCTGCAAACTGCCATTGCTGGTGATGATCTGGAAGCGATCAAAAAAGCAACTGACGAGCTGACCGAAATCGTACAGCAGCTGTCCGTTAAGCTTTATGAGCAAGCAGCTCAAGCTGAGCAGGGCGCAGCTGGCGGTGCTGACGAAGCCGGTGGCAACGCGGGCGGACGCGACAATGTTGTAGATGCCGACTACGAAGTCGTGGACGATAAGAAGTAAAAAAGGTACGATAGATATATAGCGAGACCTAAGCAGCTCCGCCTTATTCCGAGCAGCGCTCCGGCTTTCCGCCGGGGCGTCAGGAGGGAGAGGGCGGTTGTTGCATGTAGACCGGTATTTTTCATGGGGGTGAGAGAGGTTGGCCGAGAAACGCGATTTTTACGAGGTGCTTGAGTTAGAAAAGGGTGCTTCGGCAGAGGATATCAAGAAGGCATACCGCAAGCTGGCCCGCCAGTATCATCCCGATGTCAACAAGGGAGCCGATGCGGAGAGCAAGTTCAAGGAAGTTAAGGAAGCATATGACACCTTGAGCGACGATCAGAAACGCGGCGTTTACGATCAGTACGGACATGTGGATCCGAACCAGTTCGGCGGGGGCGGAGGCTTTGGCCAGGACGCTGGAGGCTTTGGGGACATTTTTGATATGTTCTTTGGCGGCGGTGGTGGCCGGCGTGATCCTAATGCCCCGCAACGGGGCAATGATCTGCAATATACGATGACAATTGAGTTCAAGGAAGCGGTATTCGGCAAAGAGACCGAGATTACAATTCCGCGCACTGAGAACTGCGACCCTTGTAACGGTTCTGGCGCCAAACCAGGCACGAAACCGGAAAATTGCTCCGTCTGTCGGGGAACTGGACAGCAAGAAGTTGTACAGAACACGCCTTTCGGCCGTATGGTCAATCGTCGCGCTTGTACGAACTGCAGTGGTACGGGCAAGATCATCAAGGACAAGTGCAGCAATTGCCATGGCGCCGGCAAAGTCAAAAAGCAGCGTCGCATCACCGTGCGCATTCCAGCTGGTGTCGACGAAGGTGCTCAAATTCGCCTGAACGGCGAAGGCGAGGGCGGTACACGAGGCGGCCCGAACGGCGACTTGTACATCGTACTCCGCGTCAAGTCGCATGAGTTCTTCGACCGCGAAAACGACGATATCTACTGCGAGGTTCCGCTCACGTTTGCACAAGCCGCGCTTGGTGACGAGATCGAAATTCCAACGCTGACGGAAAAGGTCAAGCTGAAGATTCCTGCAGGCACGCAGACGAGCACGTATTTCCGCCTCAAAGGCAAAGGCGTGCCTAAGCTGCGCGGTTATGGCAACGGCGACCAGCATGTTAAAGTGACCATCGTCACTCCGACTTCGCTGACGGATGAGCAGAAGGATCTGCTCCGCCAGTTTGGCGGTCTCGGCGGCAGCACTTCTATCGGAACAGATTCCGAGGAGCATCACGAAAGCATTTTTGATCGGATGAAAAAGGCTTTCCGCGGCGACTGATAACAGTTGCTACAAAAAACAGCTGTCGATTTCCTTTACAGGAGTCGGCAGCTGTTTTGTTGTTGTCAGCCTTATTAGGCATGGCGGTTGCGATAGAGCAGATAGATGAAAAAGGGAGCGCCGACGCCGGCAGTAAACACTCCAACGGGAACATCGAAGGGGAGAAAGACCGTCCGAGCGATCGTATCCGCGAGAACGACGATCAGCCCGCCAATCAAGGCCGATATCGGCAGCATGCCGCCGAATGAAGAGCCAACGAGCTTGCGTGTAATATGGGGAGCGATCAGCCCGACAAAGGAAATGGCTCCGCCCACCGACACTGCCGCGCCCGCCAGAGCGACGCTTATCATAAGCAAGGTGAAGCGTTGGCGCTGGATGGCGCTTCCTGCACCTGCAGCCATATCGTCTCCAAGCTGAAGGATATTTACATTTTTTGCAAAGATAAGGGAAAGAGGGATGAAGATGGCCACCCATGGGAGGATGAGCATGACGATTCCCCAATCCGTGCCATAAACAGATCCGGTCAGCCAAACATACGCCTGTGAGGCCGTATAGATAGGACTTTTAAGCAGAATAACCTTCACGGCTGAGCCTAATAAAAAATTAATGCCAATCCCCACCAGCACGAGCCGAATGGCGGTTACGCCCTTTTTCCAGGCGAGAATGTAGACGAGAATTGCGGTGCAACCAGCTCCGATCATTGCCGCTACCGGCAGCCAGACGATGCTGATCGTATTTCCGAGCAAGCTGATGAACAGAACCGCCGCCAACGAGGCTCCGCTGGTGATACCGATAATATCCGGCGATGCAAGCGGATTTCGAATAATTCCTTGCAGGATGGCCCCCGAAACAGCGAGCGCAGTACCAACGAGAAAAGCAGCTACAATACGCGGTAAACGAAGCGTTTCAACGACCAGTTGATGCTCCGCGGTGCCGCCGCCAAAAATCACCTTTAGCACATCCAAAGGATGGATACGCATATCTCCAAGTGAGGTACTTAATAGCATAGCAACGATACTAGCTACAGTTAAGACAATGGTTGCCGTCAGAGCTTTTTTATGGAGAACAAATGAAACGGGGAAACGTTCAAAACGAACCGGCCTGAATTGCTTCATGATTTAAGCCCCCCTTTGCGAGCGATGAGAATAAAGGCGGGAATACCAATAATCGCGGTCATGACGCCTACAGGAAGTTCCTCCGGTTGAATGACAAAGCGTGCTGCAATATCTGCGAGCAGAACGAGAATTGCGCCAAGCACGGCGCTGTAGGGAATCATCCAACGATAGTCGCTTCCCGAGAAGAAGCGTGCAAAAGCAGGAATAATCAAGCCGATGAATCCAACTGGGCCTGCAATGGCGACGGAGCTTCCAGCAAGTGCGACAATAATCAGGCCTACAATCAGCTTAACGGCAACGGTTCGTTGGCCAAGACCTTGTGCGGTGTCTTCTCCCATTGTCAGCACATTCATGTGACGAGCAACGGCGAATGCGCCGATCCATCCAATTGCCATAATTGGCAATACCGCTTGCAGCATTTCGAAAGATCTTCCGGCGACAGAGCCAGTAAGCCAGAAGATGACATCATTCAGCCCTTGCTCATTGAGTACAAGAAGTCCTTGCGTGAACGAGGAGAAGAGGGCTCCTAACGCGGCCCCGGCTAAAATGATTTTTAATGGCGTCAAGCCGTCTCTACCAAGCGAGCCAAGTGCATATACTGCGGCGGCACCGAGTGCTGCGCCAAGAAAGGAAATTGCGGTCAATACCGGAAGAGATGAGATGGACAGCACGGTTACAGCAAAAACGATAAAACAGGAAGCACCGAAATTAATGCCTAGAATATTGGGATCGGCGAGTGGGTTCCTCGTCAGTCCTTGAATAAGAGTGCCACATACGGCAAGACAAGCTCCAACTGCAGCCGCAATGAAGGCTCTTGGAACTCGCGATGTTTGCACGATAATATGAGCATCTGAGTTTTCATCGTAGCGGGTAAAGGAGTAGAACACATCAGACAAGCGGATCGGTGTCGTTCCATAGGCCATGCTTATGAATATGCATGCGATAAGGAGGAGCAATCCGACAGCCAGACCTATGCCTTTTGACGTATTAGATAGGGATAAGCTTTGCATATATACCGCCCCAATTCCGTGACATACAAAAGAATGGGCTCATTACCGCCCATTCTTTTGCGCATCTTTATGTGATTTAAGATTCAAGTATTAGATATCGTAGTAGAAGAACAGATCATCTAATACCATTTTCGCTGCAGTGGCGCCGCCGGACAAGCTCCAGGTAACGTCATTAACTTTATAGTATTTTTTGTCTTTGACAGCTGTGAGCTTGCTCCACAATGCATTTTTCTGCCATGTTTCCTGGACTTTAAATTCATCACCGCTACGGTTGTCAGACGTAATGTCGAAAATGATGTCTCCGTTCATAAGCGGAATTTGTTCTTGGGAATCAATGTCGATAAAGATTTTTCCTGCCTCGGTTTGAGCTTTTGGACGGCTCAGGCCTAGTTCGCTCAGGATGCTTCCTGCGAAGCCGGTGACGTATACACGAGCGCTGTTATCGTCAGAGAAGCGGACGATGGATACTTCTTTTTTGGCGTCACTACCAACCTTCGCTTTGAAGGTCGCGACCTTTTTGTTCCAATCGTTCATGAACGATTGAGCGGTGTCTTCTTTGTTGAGAGCTTTGGCTGCGACAGCCATGTTGTCTTTCCATTCAAAGAGTTGGTCTACGTAAAGTGTAGGAGCAATTTTAGACAGTTGGCCATAGATTTTCTCATGGCGCGTTTTGGCTCCGATAATCAGATCAGGCTTCAGAGCGACAATGGCTTCGAGATTAGGCTGCAGCTCGCTGCCGAGGCTTTTCGCGCCGGCCATGTCTTTTTTGAGGTAATCATACCAAGGGGCTTGTACCCAAGACTCAACTGCTCCTACTGGTTTGACGCCAAGCGTGAGCGAGATATCTACCATACCGTTCACCAACACGACGACACGTTTTGGCACCGCGGTCAGCGTTGTGTTGCCCATTGCATGGGAAATGGTTCTCTTTGTATCAATGGCCACGGTTTTGTTGCTTGCGTTCCAGTTCACCCACAGGCCGAACGCTTCACCAAGGAAGCGGAGCGGTACGAGAGTACGGCCGTTTTGCTCAACGACTTTGGCGTTCAGGGACACTGTTTTGCCATTTACAGTAGCTTGGCTGCTGTTGATTTTCAGTTGAACCGTGGCTTTGCCCCGGGTTACTTTGAGTGTTTTATTTTGCGAGTTGAAGCTGAGTTTAGCACCGAGCTTGGATACAACTGCGCTGTAAGGCACCATTGTCGTGCCATTGATTACTTTCGGCTGGACATCAAAGCTTACTTGCTTGCTGTCAACCGTAACCTTGATTGGAGCAGCAGCGGCTGATGCACTTACAGGGACGGAGACGGCAGCGACGAGGAAGGAAAGAGATAGAGCAATAGCGCGAAAACGGGACTTTATCATAAAAACAAGAATCCACCTTTCAAGATGAGTGAGTGTATAACTTTTATTGATAACGATTATCATTATCGTTATATCCTACATTGTATAAGATTGTCAACATTTAAATTTATAAATAATGGAAGAGAGGGACTTCATTATAGAGCGACTTGTTCAGCCAACTGTCGGAACGCTTGATAAAGCTCATAATCTAGCTGCAGGAGTGCTTTATGGTCAACGGTATCTGCTTTTTGAATAGAATCGAACCCGTTCATCTTTGTCCCAATGAAGTCATGCATCTCGGAGCTGGCTTCATTGACATCTGATTTCATACTATCCCAGGCTTTTATTAGTTGAGCGGATGTTTCTTTTGCTCCAACATCGTCGCCGTCCTCGGCATCCTGCTTCAACTGCTTGATCAGTGAACGAGCTTCTTCAATGGACTTGTTTAATGTTTCATTCTTTTTTTTATCGGAAGAGGATGGGGCGGAATCTTTCTTCATAATTGAACCCGTTGCTGCTTTTGTAATGGACTCGTTGCTTTTCTTGGCATCCGCTGCTTTTGGAGGCGGGCTCGGTTTTTCATTCGATTTAGCAGTAGGGGATGCCGAAGGCTCGGTGGAGGGAGACGGTGTCGGTGAAGCTGTAGGTGAGGTTGTCGTGCCAGATTGAGCTTCCGCTGCAGGGCTTGTGGACGGAGATGGTGCGGGGCTCGTTAGAGCATCCGGCGGGGTGCTTTCTACAGAGGGGGATTGTTCATTCGACGTTTCAGCAGTCGCGGTCGACGACTTGTCTGTACTCGCATAGCGGTCGGATGATGAGGATGCGCTGCAGCCTGCTATCAGCGACACTGCCGCAATGGCGACAATGGTAAGGGTATAAACTCGTTTCAAGATGACTCCTCCTAGTATGATCTGTTGGCATATATTAGCATCTTAAATATAGTAGAAGATGCGGCAGCGATTATCAATCATTTTTTGATAACAATTCTCATTATCATTGACAAGAAAGAGCCACTACCTTATTCTGGATGGAGATAAAGGAGCTGAGCATATTGAACGCTCTTGAAACTCGCGGTTTGTCAGTAAGGTACGGGAATCAATACGTTTTTGAAGATCTCAATTTGTCCATTGATAAAGGGAAAATTACGGCGTTGATCGGCAGCAATGGATGCGGCAAGTCCACTTTGCTGAGGACGATGGCCCGTCTGCTTAAGCCGCAGGCGGGCAGCGTGCTGCTCGAGGGAGACAGCATCGCTTCATTGCCAACGAAGACGGTTGCGCAACGAATGGCGTTATTGCCGCAAGGTCCGACCGCACCTGAAGGGCTAACGGTGCTTCAACTCGTGAAGCAGGGCAGATATCCTTATCAAACCTGGCTGCAGCAATGGTCCAAAGATGATGAGCGTGAGGTATGGAATGCGCTGAGCAAGACCGGGCTCACCGAGATGGCCGAGCGTCCAGTGGACTCTCTTTCTGGCGGACAACGTCAACGGGCCTGGATCGCGATGGTGCTTGCTCAGGGTACGGAGATCGTGCTTTTGGATGAGCCAACTACATATCTTGATTTGACGCATCAGATTGAGGTGCTTGATTTGCTTTACCAGCTTAATGAGGAGGAAGGTCGGACGATTGTAGTTGTACTACATGATCTGAATCTTGCCTGTCGTTATGCCCATCATTTAGTTGCCCTTCACAATCAAGCGGTTTATGTTGAAGGCAAGCCTGAAGAAGTTGTCACTTCAGATATGATTAAAGCTGTCTTCAATCTTAAAGCGGATGTAATCATGGATCCCCTGTATGGAACACCACTATGCGTTCCTCATGGCAAGGGAAGAACGATATCTGAATAGAGAACGGGGTGCAAATAATGGCCTTCAACTACGAGCAGCAAGAGATGGAGCTGTTGATGCGAGAGTACCGGTTAACACTGGAGCCATCGCAGGACAGGGCTTTTTCTATTCCTTCCATGGATTTGCTGAACCAGGACAAATGCCTAGAATACCTGACTAAGACCGGTGAAATATTCGAGGCCGAGACGTTAACGGCCAATGCTTCTCTATTTGGTAAAAGGTACAGCTATCTCGTTATTGCTTCATCGCTTTACGCGATGAGTGTATTTGATAAGGGCTTGGATTACTGTCTTGAGAACTGCCATATCGAATCCGAGAGACAGGGTCATGCGTGGCTGCCCAAAGCTAGACTGGTCAATATGGAAGTCACTAGACCCCAACCGAACGCCCGGCAACAATGGCGCGATCGGGTCATTAACAATATATTTGAACATAATCTAAGCCGGGCATGGGATGCGATTTCCCGCTTTGTGCCTATGTCCAAGGCCGTTCTCTGGGAAAATACAGCTATTTATGTGTTTTGGCTCTATGAGAACAAGTTTTTGGAGGGACTTGGAGAGGAGCAGCAGGCTCGCCTTCGCGAGGATTTAAGCTATCTTGTCCAAGCGCCAGCCCATTTGTTCGGTGAAAAGAAAAATCCGCTTGCTACTTTTTATGGTCCTAAAGTCGCAACAGTTGGGTCTGAAAAACCAATTCGCATTCGAAAAACATGCTGTTTTTACTATCAGGCTTCGGATGAACCCGAGGATTATTGCTCCTCATGTCCTAAAATAAAACATGAGCTCATTCCGGAGAGTGTAATTTGATTCATACAGCAAATAAATATAGGAAAGCCTTGTTTCTTTTTGGAAACAAGGCTTTTTTTATTTCATTTTAATTCCTCTGTTGACAATTTAGGGATAGCTCATTATGCTGAATGAGGTAATTGATACTGAGTATCATTATCAATGAAAAGGAGGCTAGTAATATATTTAGTTCCTGGGAGGAGCAGTCTTAATGATTCACCGCTATCAGAATGCGCAGAATCGGCTCATTCAAAAAAAAGCTGTAGAAATGGGCATAGGCTGCCAGCCATTAATTTCTGGAAGCGAAGAATTCCTAGAGCTTACCTACAGGGATAAACATCTAATCATCAATAAAACCCGATCCCATCAAATGACGCTAATGTCGGGGCTGCTGGCTAAAAACAAGGAAGCTTCCAATCTGCTGCTGAGAAGAAGAGGATTGCCTGTCCCGGATTATCTCGTTGTGTCTGAACTTAGAGACGAAGCCACCCGTTTTTTGGAGAGACATCGCTCCATCGTGGTCAAACCACTGGATGCAAGCAACAGTGTGGGTGTAACCCTTCGCGTTAGAGATAACGAAGAGCTGAGAGCAGCGATAACGAATTCTCTTCGGTATAGCGATAGAGTGATGCTCCAGCAATACGTGACGGGGTTGGATTACCGGATTCTAGTCATAGGCGGACAGGCGGCTGGTGTGTTGGAATATGTACCAGCATTCATCGTCGGAGACGGGGAATCAACGATTCGGCAGCTCATCGACAGACTGAATACCGATCAGCTGAGAAGAAACAGTGACGGGGAGGCAAGTTCCTTTCTGCCGGTTGATTGCACTTCGGAGTCGTTGCAAGCCCACTTGAAAACGAGAGGCTTGACCCCATGGAACGTGCTGCAGCGGGAAGAGCGTTTGGAGCTATATGGAGCAAGCAGCATTTCGGTGGATACGATAAGCGAGATCGTGATCGATCGCTCGAAGGAAAGCAACCCCGCTATTCTGAACGCAGCGGTTGAAGCAGCCGCGGCATTGCAGCTAGATGTCGCCGGAATTGATATTCGTTGCCAGGACATTACATCGCCGCTTGACGAAGCCAATGGTGGAATCCTTGAAGTTAATGCATTGCCGGATATGGTTGATCCCTATCTTTTTCTTGATCATGATTCTATCGATGTGGTCAAGCTCTACTTGAATTATTTATTCGGAGAATAAAAGGAGCGTTCAAATATGATGTCTATCAGCACTCAGCAAGACTACCTGCAACTGCAAGGCGAAAGGGAGTCCCAGGCAAGATCGTATCCTCGCCGTTTTCCGCTGGTCATCCATAAGGCTAAAGGTATGATCATTACGGATATGGATGGAAAGTGCTACTACGATTGCCTCGCTGGAGCCGGTACTTTGGCGCTTGGTCATAATCATGATGTCGTCGTCGAAGCAATCAAAAAGACGCTAGATCAGCAAATTCCGTTACATACACTGGATTTGGCCACACCGCTCAAGGTGGAATTCATGAACGAGGTTTTTGCGATTCTGCCTGATGAGCTCAAACATACCGCTAAAATTCAGTTTTGCGGTCCTACAGGAGCTGACGCTGTCGAGGCTGCGATCAAACTTGTCAAAAACGCCACAAAGGGCGGCGCAATTCTAGCCTTCCAGGGCGCTTATCACGGTTCCACTCAAGCGACTCTCTCCATGAGCGGCAATTTGAGTAAAAAAGCCAATCTGCAAAGCTTGCTGCCTAATGTTCATTTCCTTCCATTCCCGTATGAGTACCGCTGTCCATTCGGTGTCGGCAACGGTAAGACAGCTGAGATTAGCGCTCAATATATCGAGAATCTACTAAATGATGTCGAGAGCGGCATTGCCGAGCCTTGCGGTGTCATCGTGGAGACGGTTCAAGGCGAGGGCGGCTCGATTCCGGCGGATATCCAATGGCTCAAGGAATTGCGGCGGATAACGGCTGAGAGAGGCATTCCGCTCATTATTGACGAGGTTCAGACGGGCATCGGCCGGACCGGCAAAATGTTTTCGTTTGAGCATGCCGGCATCGTGCCTGATGTTATTGTGTGCTCCAAAGCGATTGGCGGCAGTTTGCCGATGTCGATTGTCATTTATAAAGAAGAGCTGGATCAGTGGCAACCGGGGGCGCATACCGGAACCTTCAGGGGCAACCAGCTTGGCATGGCAACGGGTCTGGCTACGCTTGCTTATATTAGGGAAAACCGGATTCTGGATAATGTGAACGAACGCAGCAAACAGTTTTTCGAAACTCTTAACCGGCTGCAAGAGAAGTACGAAGAGATCGGCGATGTGCGCGGCAGAGGGCTGATGATCGGCGTGGAACTGGTTGACCCGCGTGGAACAGTAGATCGTCTGGGACATTACTTGCCGAACGGAGGGCTTGCTTCCAAAATTCAGGACAGATGTTTTGCGAATGGACTCATTATCGAATCTGGCGGCAGACATTCGGCTGTGCTGCGCTTCTTGCCACCACTTACGATCACGGCCAGTGAAACGGCGGAGGTATTATCCATTTTTGAAAAGTCGGTCATGGAGGCCGTCGAGGAGAGCCGAGTTGCTCACTAAGGACTGCAGCTATTAATGAAAAAGCATTCGATCCTGTTCGCTGTTCTGCTTGGCGCTTTTTCGCTTGTGTTGACCAATAGCGCATTCAATATTCTGCTGCCGAGCTTGGTTACTTTGTATAGCATTTCAACCTCGCTGGGCGGCTGGTTAATGGCTCTATATATATTGGCGATGACCATCACGATGCCGCTCACTTCGCTGTTCGTCGATCGGTTCGGCCGTAAAAGGACCTATTTATTCGGCTTGGCTCTATACGGGCTGACTTCTGGGATAGGAGCACTGTTCAGCCATTCGTTTGAGGTCGCAATGTTAGTGCGCTTATTGCATGGCATCGCAGCCGGGTTGATGATTCCTTTGTCGCTTGTTTTGTTATTCGACTATTACGGCAATGAGGCAAGAGGCAGAGTCGTCGGAGCTTGGGGCATGCTGCTTACGATTGCGCCTGCGATCGGGCCGACTCTTGGAGGAGTCATTATTCAGTATGGCGATTTGAGCGCCTTATTCTGGATCAATGTTCCGTTTGCAGTCGCGGCTTTTGTATGGTGCAGCTTCAAGATCAGCGCTTATCCTCCGGTACGCCGCAAAACGATTCATTGGCAGAGCCTCACTCTTCTCGTCCTGGGCGTCGCTTTGTTCAGCTTGGGCATTCAGTTCGTATCCCAGCCCGGTGTGCCGGCTTGGGGGGCGGCAGCTTTGTTATTGCTCGGCGCAGCAGCAGGCATTCAATTTCTAAGGGTCGAGAGTAAAAAGGAAGAGCCATTAATTCGCTTTGGGTTACTGAAGCGCTATCCCGTTTACACGGCAGCGCTCGTCGTGGCAGCGGTACAGGATGCCGTTATGTTTGGCGTAATCTTTGTGCTGCCGCTCTTTTTCCAAGAAGCATTGAATCTGTCGCCAGCAGTAGCAGGAGCGATGTTCATTCCGACTGCTATCGCGACAAGCTTGTTCGCCTGGATCGGAGGCAGCCTGGTCGATGCCGGCAAATCGCGGGGGTTTATCGGGTACGGCATCTTTTTTGTCGCACTTTCCATCGTTTCCTTCGCTTTTTTGCCGCAGACAGCTCCGCTAGTTTTAGTTATGGCGTTAATGGCGCTGAGAGGCATCGGCAATGGGCTTTCGGAAATGTCGCTTACGACAATCGGTTTTGCTGCTTTGCCGGAAGAGGATTTGCATGAAGGCTCGGCGCTGGCGAACACGCTCCAGCGGCTGGCCTCCTCCTTTACGGTCATGCTGCTCGCTGTTTATTACGATTTCCGCAAAGGGATGCTGATTGATGCGGGACAGCTTGCCGACAATGCCGGATGGATGGCTCTAAAGGAAGAATGTTTGCTGCTTGGAGCGTTGCTGCTGCTGACGCTGCCACTGCTGCGGGCTATTAAACTAAAGAGGGTGAATGACGTTGCTGGGGAACAGGCAGCTTGATGCCCAGAAATGGGCTAACCAACATACATGCAGGACGTTGCTGAACTGTTATGCCAGAGAGTTCCGCCAGGAATCAGGATTTAATGAATCGTCGCATGATTACGCGATTTCTTTTCCTGCTAGCGGAGTTGTCATTTCGGGCAAGCTAGCCCGCTGGTCGGCAATCGGTGAGCATCGGTACGAGAGCTGCGTTGTGAGTACCGGGCGGGAGCTGGACAGCGCTGAGCTGGCTCTTTGGATAACGAAGGAGCTAAGCAAGGAACTACCTTCGCTAACGAAGGAGCTGCAGGAGCAGTTTTTCCGCAATGTTGCGGGTAGTAAGCGGAATTTGAGTTTATTCATGGAGCAAGCTGATTTACCGCGGATGAGCGATTATAGAACCTCTGAGCAATCCTTGCTTCATGGTCATCCGTTCCATCCTTTTCCGAAAAACACGCTAGGCTTCTCCGAAGCCGATGTTCGGCAATATTGTCCGGAGCTTCGAGCCTCATTCCAGCTTTGTTATATAGCGGTGCGGCATGATGTGTTCGAGGAGGAGTGGGTAGCCGAGGATCGGCGCATCGAGGCTCCTCGGGAAGCCCGCGATCAAGCGGTGATCATGCTTCAGGATTCTTTACATTTGTATAAATTGCTGCCCATCCATCCATGGCAATATGAACATGTCCAGTCGATGGAGGAAGTTCAAGATTATATAAAGGAAAGCAAAATCGTACTGCTCGGAAACTGCGGTCCGCTATGTTATCCAACCTCGTCTGTCCGCACGGTTTATGTTCCTGAGCTAAGCTGCAACATCAAGCTTTCTCTGGATGTTCAAATTACGAATATGCGCCGGACGAACTCGCGGGAACAGATGCGCCGAACGATGGATGCAGCTGCCTTTCTATTGCGTAGCAGATGTTTTGAAAATGATAAACATACGGCTATCGCCTACGAGGAAGGGGTTGCGAGCTGTCGTATGGGGCGAGATGAGCTGACCGCTCTGTTCACAATCGCATACCGTCCGGTGGAATTTGATCTGACATCGACCTATGTAATGTCCAGTCTGATCGAGACGGCGGCGGGGGAAGAGCAGCCACTGCTCGCTTCTCTATTGGATATTGACCACGCGGAGGAATGGTTCCGCCGTTATTTGGAAATCTCTCTTCTGCCGATCGTTCGCATAGCGGAAGAGAGGGGCATTCATTTTGAAGCCCATCTGCAAAACACGCTGCTTACGGTGAAGGATGGTATACCTCATACGTTTATTATTCGCGATCTGGAAGGCGTCAGCGTCAATCGGGATAAGGCCGGTTTACCTGCGGAGGGGCCATTGTTCTATTCCAAGGAACAGGCCTGGGCGCGTACGAGCTATTATTTTATCATCAATCATCTTGGTTCCTTCATCCATGCGATGGCTACAGCGGCCGACTGCAAGGAAGAGCGCTTCTGGTGTATTGTGCAAGACGTTCTGGAGCAGGAGCTTGCGAATAGCGGCAACGAGTATGTCCGGCATCTGCTGACGGCTGAATCGTTCCTGGCGAAGAGAAATATGGTGAGCTGTCTCGCTGGCGTGAGCGAAACGCCGACTTACGTTCCGGTCGATAATTTAATGAAACGTATAGGGAGTGTAGTGGATGTTACAGACAAGCAGCTTGTCTAAACCTGAGATTAGCTCACTGCAAGAGGTGGCGGAAAGAGTGATGCGCCAATCGCTGCAGGCGCTCTTGTTTGAAGGTATTTTGGAAGCGCAGCAGGCGGGCGGCCAATGGACGCTGCTCGGCCGGAAGGAGGACGGCTCGCCGGTCCGGTACACGTTCGAGGCTTTCGTCAAGGAATCGTTTGGCCGCGTCCAGCTTGTACCGCATTCCATCCGCCGTGAGGGTGAAGCGGGATTCAGTCTTTATCTCTTTTTGGAAGAGATGCTGCAAAACCGCTTGGATGGCGCTCAGTTGAGCGCGTTTCTCCACGAGCTGACGGAGACACTCGTTAAAGACAGCCAGTCTCGCGCGGCGCAGCCCGAACACATTCCGCATTCCGAGCGGCATTATGAAGCGCTGGAAAGTTATATGGCGGACGGACATCCCTATCATCCGAGCTATAAATCGCGGCTTGGCTTCAGTCTGGCCGACAACGAGGCGTACGGACCCGAGTTCAACCGCGAGGTTGAACTGGCGTGGGTTGCCGTCAACAAATCATTGATTGACGTGTCACTCTCGCCGGGATTGTCGCTGGAAGGGCTGTACAGCCAGCATTTGAGCGGGGAGGATATGCGCCGCTTCGGCCAAACGCTGAGCGAGCGGGGGGGCTCGGAAAAAACGTATGTGTACGTTCCGGTGCATCCTTGGCAATTGGAAAACAAACTGCCAAACGTATTCGCGGAGCAGCTGGAAAACGGGGACATCGTGCCGCTCGGCGCGGCGGAAGGCAAATACCGGGCGCAGCAGTCGATCCGCACGCTGGCAAGCCGCGTGAACACGGAAGCTCCTTACATCAAGCTTGCGCTGAGCATTACGAACACATCGACAAGCCGTATTCTGGCTCATCATACAACGCAGAACGCGCCGCTCGTCAGCGAATGGTTGGAGCGGATCGTGCGCAGCGACGCCGTTCTCCAGGAGGCGGGCTTCCGCTTGCTTAAGGAGGAAGCGGGCGTTTCGTTCCGTTATGACTCTTTGCCTGCGCTGCAATACCGCACTGCTTACGGAACATTGGGAGCGATTTTTCGGCAAAATGTGGCGCAGTATTTGCAGCCTAGCGAGGAAGCTTGGCCGCTGAATGCGCTGCTGCTCCGTCAGAAAAATGGTGAGCCGTTCTTGCAGGAAGCGATTGGGCGGCATGGCGTCTCCAAATGGAGCCGTGAGCTGATTCGCACCGTTGTTCTGCCGATCGTTCATCTGTTGTACGGACACGGCATCGCTCTGGAATCCCACGCGCAGAATATCATTCTTGTCGTGGAGGATCTGCTGCCAAAAAGAATTATTTTGAAGGATCTGCATGATGGGGTGCGATACGTTCCAAGCAAACTGCTGCACCCGGAATGGCAGCCTCAGCTGCATCCCGAGCCGGAAACGCATCGCAAATTCAACCGTTACTCGTTCCTGCAGACGGAATCCGTGAACGATGTCCGTGATTATACGTTCGACGCTTTCTTTTTTATTTGCATGACGGATATTTGCTGGGCGCTGGAGGATTTTGGCCTGAGCGAGAGCGAGTTCTGGAAAACATGCACAGAAGTCATTCTGGACTATCAGCGTCAACATCCCGAATATGCGGAGCGGTACGAGATGTTCGATCTGTTCGCGGATGACGCGCTGATCGAGGAAATGACGAAGCGGCGTATTTATGGCGACGGCGAGCTATATTTCCGTAGCGCGCTTAATCCGCTGCGGCTGGCGAGAGAAGCGATCGAGGGATGAGAACAAACAAGCTTAAAGCCAAGCTGCGGGAAGGGCGGACCGTATACGGACTGTTCGCCTCAATCCCTCATCCCATCGTCATCGAGCTGATCGCTGAGGCGGAATATGACTTTGTCATCATCGATTGCGAGCATGCCTCTACGAATATGGAAACCGTCGAAGAGATGGTGCGTGCTGCTGAGCTGTATGATTTAACGCCGCTGGTTCGAATCTCCAAAGTCGACCGTATCGAGATTCTCAAGGCGCTGGACTGCGGCGCTCAAGGCATTGTTATTCCCAGCGTGGAGGGTAAAGAGCAGGTCGAAGAGGCGGTGCGTCATGCCTTTTACCATCCAATCGGCATGCGCAGCCTGAACAGCGGGCGTCCGGCGTCGTTTGCGAAGCGTTCGCTAGTGGACTACATCGCGGAAGCAAACGAAGAACTGATGATCATTCCAATGATCGAGAGTGTGGAGGGTGTCCGCCGCAGTGTGGAAATTTTGAGCGTGCCGCATATCGATTTTGTGCTGGAGGGAGCGGCTGATCTGTCGCAGTCACTTGGCGTGCCTTGGCAGACGGAGCATCCCGATGTGCAACGGGCGCTTGAGGAGGTTTTCTCTGCTTCCGGTGCCTGCGGCATTCCCTACGCGACTGTGTCGCGCAGCGTGGACGGGCATCGGCAGTGGGCGGAGCGGGGCGTGCGCATCTTTGTGCTTGGCGACGACAGGAATACGGCGTTTCGGGCGTATAGGCAAAAGAGGGCTGACTATAGTAGCGGCGGAGCGGAGGTAAAACAATGAATCGCCAAGTAGAGCGCTGGATTCATGAGTGGCAGGCGGCCAGCGATGAGCCTGTGTGCGCATATGTGTACGATTTGGCAGGCATCCGGCGGCATGCCGCATCGCTGCTGCCCGGCCTGCCCCGGCAAGGCAAGCTGTTTTATGCGATTAAGGCGAATCCCGACAAGCGGATAATCGAGGCGCTGCTGCCAGTTGTGGCTGGCTTCGAGGTCGCTTCAATCGGTGAGCTGCGGCGGGTGAGAGAAGTGTCGGCGCAGGTGCCGATTCTGTTCGGAGGCCCGGGCAAAAAGGATACCGAGCTGGAGGCCGCCGTGGAACTCGGCGTGGCTTATATTCATGTGGAGAGTCTGCTTGAGCTGCGCAAGCTGATCGCCATAACGGCGCGCTTGGAGCAACCGGTTAAGGTACTGCTGCGGGTAAACCTGAGCTCCGGCCAGCTGCCGCAGACGAAAATTGTCATGGGTGGCCGGCCGACCCCTTTTGGCCTCGACGAATCGTATTTGGAGGAAGCAATGGAGATACTCGGAGCTTCGGGCAATGAATACGTCCGTTGCCACGGATTCCATTTCCACTCCTTGTCCAACAATGTAAACGCCGAGCTGCATGCCGATATGGTTGATCTGTATTTAGCTAAGGCGGAGGAGTGGAGAGCGCGCGGCCTCGATGTTCGCGTTATCAATGCGGGAGGCGGCTTCGGCGTCACCTACGATGGCAGCCCGGGCTTTGATTGGGCGCGGTTCTCCGCTTTAATGAAGGAACGCGGCGTCGAAGCGAGACTAGGAGACACGGAGCTATTTTTTGAGCCCGGCAGATTTATCGTTGCGGATTACGGCTATTACGCGGTTGAGGTGGTCGATATTAAACAATCGCACGGCCAGCATTTTGCCGTCGTTCGCGGAGGCACACATCATAATCGGCTTCCGGCCTCATGGGGGCATGACCATCCGTTTCACATCGTGGATTCGGATCGCTGGCCGTATCCTTTCGCGCGCCCGTCGGTGACGGACGGGCTCGTGACGATTGCCGGCGAGCTTTGCACGCCGAAGGATCGGCTGCATACGGACGCACCGGTGGAGCGGCTTCAGGCCGGAGATGTTGTCGTTTTTGTGAAATCCGGTGCTTACTGCTGGACGATTTCCCATCATGATTTTTTAGGCCATCCGCATCCTGAATTCCATTACATTACGGAAGGAAATGACTATGCAGACATCGATGATTCCTGTGGAGGGCAGCAAAGCGCAGCGGCAGATCATGAAGGATCTGATGGACGCGCTGCTGTTCGAGCAGTTTTTTCAGCTCGATAAGGATACGGTAAGCCCGCTAGTGGAGCGTCTGGAGTTGGGGCAGCTATTCACTGGGAACGCCAAGTCGCTTGTATACGACGGAGAAATCAGATTCCTGTTCGAGCCGGGCATCCGGCAGCAGTTCGTTTGGGACGACGCTTCTCCTGTCTACATCCAAAACGAAAGCGGCGGCTGGACTCAAGCAGGCTCGCCGCGCATGGTATGCGAGGCCGTGCTGCGTGACTCGTTATCCGAGGAGGCGTATGCCGGACAGGGCGTGGCCGATTTTTTGAAGGGACTCGACGTGGCAGTGCGCCAGCTGCAGCTCAGCATGGATCAGTCGGCGGAGGGGCTCCGCTTCACGCCATCCAGCAGTTATGAGTGGCTGCTTAAAGGTGAAATGATCGCTTCCCTGCGCGACCGCCCGTTCCATCCGCTTTCTAAGGCCAAAATCGGCTTGTCGGATGGAGATTACGCTGCTTATATGGCGGAGTTCGGTCATCCGACGGCTATGCGTTGGGTCGCGGTCAAAAACGAGTGCATCGTGCGGGGGAACGAAGCGGAGGAGATCGAACTGCTGCTCGATATTCTCGACGGGCGGGAAAGAGCTGCGGTGGAGGCCGAGCTGGCCGACAAACGGTTGTCGGAAGCCAGCTATACCGTTCTGCCCGTTCATCCTTGGCAGCTGGAGCACAAGATTCTTCCCGATTTTAGACAAGAACTGGCAGAAGGAACTATCGTTGTGCTTGATATTCAGGCGGGAAGCTTCCGAGCTACCTCCTCGGTGCGCTCATTCGCAGCGCCAGACGAGCCGCAGCTGATGCTCAAGCTGCCGCTCAGTGTGCTGTCGCTTGGCGCAGCGCGGTACTTGCCTGTCGTCAAGCTGCTGAATGGTCTGTCGGGTGAGCGAATGTTCCGTCAGGCTGTTGCCCAGGATGAGACGCTTGCCGATAGAGTTTTTTTATGTGAGGAACGCAACTGGTGGGGTTACATGCCGGAGTCGATGGGACTGTTCGATGATCATCCCCGTCATCTCGCCGCGCAAATTCGTAAGCTGCCACCTGAGGTTCTAAGTGAAGACCGCCGGGTTGTGCCCATGTCTTCTCTCGGCGTGTTAAGAGAGGAAGGGCATTACCTGTCGGAGCTGCTAGGCGGTGACGTTTCCCGCGAGGATGCAATCGCGTTTTACACGCAAACAGCGGAGCTGTTTTACGATATCGTCATGCGGCTATTCAAGATCGGCATCGTACCGGAAATTCACGGCCAGAACTGCGGCCTCGTTCTTAGCGGCAATCGTCCAACCGGACTGCTGTTCCGCGACCATGACTCTGTCCGGCTGCATTCGCCTTATTTGGAGCGGCACGGCATCGGAGATCCGTTCTATCATATCCGTCCGGGTTATTCAAACAGCTTGTATAACGAGACGGTAGAAAAATTGATCTTCTATGTACAGTCGCTGGGAACGCAGGTCAATCTAGCGTCCATTATGGAGTCTCTTGCAAAGGCGTATGAAATTCCGGTGCGGGAGCTGTGGGAAGTCACGGAGGCGGCTTGGAGGAAGGCTTTTGCCAGCGCCGGACTGCCAGAAGAGGACAGAAGTCGTCTGGAAGCGGCTGTGTTCGATAGCGAAGTCTGGCCGCTCAAGCAGATTGTTATTCCGCTGCTAGAGTCGGAAGGAGTACCGGGAGCAATGCCTTCCGGCAAAGGAACGGGGGCCAATCCGTTTCAGTTGCTGCGGCAACGATAGTAGATCGTAAAATTAGCGGGTATCCAGGCGGATACCCGCTAATTTTTTCAAATCAAATGGATGAGTTTTCTCTAAGAGCTGTTCGGCATTTTTCACACACTTAAAAATTCACTTCACTAAATCTCTAAAGTTATGCAACGCTAGTGAAAGAGAATATAAAATAACAAGCAATTCCCTTTGATTAGCACATGGAAGCTTTATTTTGGCAGTAATAACATAAAGAGAATCATCGATGTTGTAAAAATAGAAACGATAAAGGGGAGTCTTGTTATTACTAATAAAAGAATAATAAATGAAGTATATCCTTATAACGATATTATTTTCAAAAGTTGTTTCTATAGTTCTCTGTTCCCAGTACTACGCTTTTTTAAAAAAGAGATTTCAGCTTTTTTATTTAATGAATTATTTATCTATCAACTTGATGATAAGAAGGTACAGATTTCACACGAAAATATTCAAATTTCAGATGATGAAACTATTTTAGTAAACATGGGAATTCAAACAAAAAAAATTAACAAGTCAGAAGAGGTAATTTCTCAATTAATTAATTCAATTGGAAATAATAAGCTAGTTATTATATTTATTGATTGCTATTATGAATCTATCCGCCCAGATACTTTTCTAAAGCTTCATAGGCCTCATTACATTTTAATTTGTGGATATGATTATGATTATAAGGAATTCGATATTATCGAGAATAATTACCTAGATAGTCAATTTTATGAGAATCGTAAAATTAGCTTTGAGGATGTGGAAAGGTCATATTATGGAGGGTTGGAATACTATGTAAAAGGAAGTGGTGTCCCGACTTACTTTGAATACGGAATTAATAATCAAAATATAGATACTGAACTCAAAAACAATAATCAGCTTGAAATCACACTTTCTAACTTTTCAACTTTATTATCTCGAACACAATTGTCATTTTTTAATAGTTTAACTCATGTCAAGAGCTTCCGTGATAAGCTACAGCATATCGTCCTAGTAGAAAGCGAACTTAAATCTTTTTTATTGACTAATTTTGATGAACTGACTAGAAATTTGAACACAATAATTAACAATCTTAAGCTAGAAAAATATCGTTTAGAGAAATATTTTAATGCAGATTTTAGTTCAATAGATAGCTTAGGGCGTGTCATAAATAATTGGACCATTATAAGAGGTGTTATTTGGAAGTTTAATTTTTCTGGCGTTTATAATGAAAAATCGTTTGTAGTATTGCTAAATAAAATAAACGAAATTGTAAATGATCATAATTCATATTTCACTAATTTATGTTCGTTTTTTGGAGGAAGGAACTTTGTGCATGTACAAACACCTTGAACTTAATAGTTTTTACAATCACAAATTATTTATAGAAAGTAATCATTTGCAGAATTCAGATATGGATTTTTATAAAGGAACTGCAGGAATAGACGGGCTTTTTCTTGATTTAGATATCTTTCGTGATCAGTACAAAAGGATTATTTATAACGATATCCCTTTCATTTCCCCCGTAACCGATGAATCATTACTTAAGTATGACAATATTATTTGTGAGGAACAAATTATTGAGATACCAAATGATTACTATTCTAAAGTTCATATAGTGGGTTTATGTGAATGGGGAGACTTCGAGGAAACCATCAAACTATTTGATACAAATGGAGAACAAGAAAGTAAAGATTTCTATCTTTGCGACTGGAGTACAGGTATGAGATATCGTCAATACGAGGATAAAACCCATATGGTTTTATCCGTACCTGATACATCAGGAGTTATCCGATACATCTACTATTCCTGTTGCCATATTCAAGCATTAAAAGGAAAACTGAATAAAATAAAACTTCCATATCTACCCAATATTCATATTCTAGCTTTGACTCTAGAAAAGATTTATAATCGCTCACTATGACTTCTCCTGCATCAGCACCGTCCGGGCTCGCTTAATGAAAGTATGGTTTCAGATTTTGACGTCCCGATCCACCTTGGCAATCACCGGCAGACGTTGCGGCGTGACGCCCAAGCCGATGACGATTTGTTTCAGATCGGGACGGCTTTCCTTTTTGTAGCCATATGTGATCTTAACTTAACTCCAAAGCGAATATGTGTAAATTCGGGTAGAAAGGAAGCTCAATTGCCTCTAATATATCGCTAGAGTCTATCTTAATAGCTAACTCTTTAATGAAAACAATCCTGTTTTTATCGTTTCTCCCAATCCAATACTTACTCAAACTCATTTCCACATCCTCTCCATCTTCCCAGTCAGAAAAATATAATGTGTATTTTTGATGATTAGCATCTTTATAATACAATATAATTTCTGTTTGACTTCCACCGAATTCGCTACAGCCTTTTAAAAATATATTGCTATATCGACCGTTCGGAACTTTTATTAATTGTTTTTCACATTTAACATTATCTCCTTCATCTGATATATTAAAAAGCGATAGTTCCTTTTGAGTTAAAATCATATATTTTCCTTCTCCATTAAAGTCTGCTTCTACAGTATAAGCAGAGTTTTCAATGTAAAATGATCTATTGTTGTGAAATTCTTTTAAGTTTATTTCAATTAAATTATCTTTGGAATACTCATATAAAATTATATTTCCATTCTTTTGTAGTGGGAAACCATCAAGTAGTAAGAATTCATGGATAGCGTTTTCATGGATATATATTTCTTGGAGAAGTTTACTGATTGTCTCTATAATTCTTCTTTCATTTTTGTTGGTGTAATATAATTTTGTGATTATAGATCTTATCATTTCCCATTTTCGATACGAGGAAAGAGCGTCTTGCTCAATCAAGTTAATTGGTGAATAGTATTGAGAAAAGAACTTTACGAACTTATAAAAATAATATCTACCAAATATAACCTTATCTAAGCCGATCCATATTTTAGTAGTCCAAAAATTAGAAGTTCCCGATATTTCTTTTTTCATATTAAAGCAATCAATCATTTTCTCCGAAAAAACAAGAATATCACTTAAATTATTTTCTTTCTCAATAATCTCTTTAATTCTATTTATTATTTTTTTAGTTGCTTTAAAATCCAATTCGATTGGTTTTACTTTCTCAAAAAAACATATGCCCCCATTATTTCCTAGCAAGAAATCATCATAGCTTAACTCTTCTATTTTTTTGCTATATACTGGATCTATGCAATATATAATGGACTTTTTGTCGCAATAATCCACAACTAAGCAGTGATGATCACCATGTGCTTTCAGATATGAACCATGTGGATTCCAACGAGTATAAAAAGCATCTAGATAAATGGAAGCTAGCTTCTTTTCTTTTACAGAGCTTCTTAATTTCGATAACGTTTCACTTGAAGATGTATACTTATCGTATTGCATAAGGAGACCGTGATGCTTTCCAGAGTACTCCATTTCTGTACTTCTTTTAGTAATTAAGCAATCTCCCAGCTTCTTACCTTCTTCAAATTGAAATTTAAAGCTCATATTTTCACAAAAAAATAGTTCGTAATTTAGTCCCCAATAATTTGAAACAGAAATAATCATATCTTGAGAACAAGTTGTTCCCTTACCTCTTATAATTTCAAAATCATCCACAAATAACTTCATTCCCTTCTCCCGAATATTACACGCCTTAATTAAAAATTCTAGATCGCTCTTATTTCTATTGTGTATTGATGCTCTCGGTTGGGTTAGGGACGGCTACTCTTTAGAGATATTATAATTAAATACTAAATGGCACACAGCTTACCTAACGTTAGCTCAAGGCAGTGATTAGGTATGCATACATTATACTTATCTGGGTAAATAATCAAGAATAATTGGTTTGATCCCAAATTCAGTGCTTGATGCTTAAATAAGCATACGATGACGATTGTATTTCAGGGGGGGGGTCTTTAGAGCGATTACGATTGTGCGCGAAATAATGGTGCCATTCTGTCGCGTCCAATGGCTTATTTGGGGGCGCGTTACAACAGCATAGTTCGAATCCAACCAATTCGTACCAGATCGAAAGCCAAATATTCATGGCAATTGGCCATCCCGAGATGGATTAACTTCAATCGTCTAATATGCGCGCTGGCTCGGTTGCTGGACCTTGCACACATCTAGGAAAAACCGTGTTTCTTGAGAATGACGAGCTGCATCTTCTCTTAGAAACAGTCCGAACGGCGGATTGTAATACGTTGTCTCCAGAGCAAATAGAAGCTCGGATTAAGTCAGAGGGGAAGTTCACCATTACTTCAGAACAATCTACCTTTGAATCTACCAGGAACGAGTGGTTAGGAAAGATCTGAGCTTGCTTCGTCATAAAGGAAAATGTCATAAACCTGCAGAAACACGCGATAAATTTACCATGGGAACTTCGATTCATGAACGTCCAGAAGGGGTTGAAGGGCGAACTACGTTTGGTCATTGAGAGCTGGAGACGGTCGTTTCCGCTCGCGGTAAGAGCAAGGCATGCGTGGCTACGTTCGTTGAGCGTAAGACACGGATGTACATCGGAGTTCGAATGTTGAATCGCTCTGCTTCTTCGATGGAACAGGCGGTGGTAGAAGTTTCTCTCGCTTTTTTTAAGGCACATTTAAGAGTGCCACGACCGATCTAGGAAAGAAAATTTGCCTGCTACAACTCGCTGGAACAAGAGCTTAAGTTGAATATCTACTTTGCCGATCCGTATTGTTCCTGGCAGCGTGGATCGAATGAGAATGCAAATGGACTGCTGCGTGAGTTCTATCCCAAAGGATTTGACTTCGGAACAATCTGTGATGAGGAACTAGATGGGGCTATTTATATAATCAACAACCGCCCTCGAAAAGTTTTGAACTGGAAATCATCACACGATTCTTTTATGGACGAAGTGTTGCACTTGGCTTGACAATCCGCCGTGATTTCCAATGTTTAAACACAACCGAACGACTCGATGTACTGTGAAGTTCTACCCCCGGCTAGTGAACAAGATCGATTCCGTGCGCTGAGATGTGCGGTCTCCTACGTTCTCCACGGTGACTTGACGCTACTTAGACACATATTTGTGGAAATGGACGTTTCCCGAATGCGAGTAGGAAACGACATAAAGCCATCATATGAAGGCTCTAACTAATGGATTGATTTTAGGGCATCCTTCCTAAACTGGCTAGGAGTCTTAGAATGAAATCTCTTGAAAATCAAACTGAATTGTGACACGCTGTTATATCCGACTAACTCGGCAATTTCTTTAATGGTCAATTCGTGATCTATCAGCAATTCCTTAGCCGCTCTCAGTCTTAATTGATTAAGAAATAGAATAGGGGATATTTTAAACACTTTTGAATACGTATTGCTCAAGTACGTTGGATGTACACCAACATAGTCAGCTAGCTCTTGGAGAGATATTGGGGTATTGTAGTTTTTTCTGATATATCGGTTTAGTTGAATTAATCTAGGGTCGATATAGTCTCTGCTATTTTGCAACTGCTGAGGCTTTTTAATATGTTCAAGAAGCTTTATGATGTACGAGTAGCATACTTCAGCGGTAGCTTCCCCTGTTAGTAAGGATACGAATGGGGTTTGCTCAAAGTCAGTTAAGAAAAAGTCCTTATTCATTTTAATTCCGCAAGTAAATTTAATTCCTTGTAATGTGGCAGGATGGGTGCTTTTATTTTGAATGGAAAAGGGACCCTGACTGCACTGAAATAGTCCCTGTGTCTCTTCATTCAATTCAACATGGATTCGGTTAAAGCATATTTTTATAGCATTATCCGATTTGATATATATGAAGTCATATTTATTGGTATACCATTGTTCTAACTCTCCAGGGAATAAGACAACACCACTGATAATTGTTTTCACTCTCATGATATCCCCCCGTCTCAACAGATGTTAATGATTTACATGTGTTTATATTCTACAGGTTATATTGTATAAGGTGAAAACGAATGGTAGATTGTGTAATATGTCGCATCATAACACATGGAGACGAATATATGAAGAATCAATCGGACTATGTTGAACGCTTTACTCAGTATTTAGCACAATGTGAAAGATCCTTCTCGGAGAAAATTAACTTCTTACTCGAGCATAACGTATATCAATACACTTGTGATCCAAAGGTCAGCCCTGAAGACTATTTTGAGTTGATCTCAGGTTTATCGACAAGTTGTCCTTCTACTGCGTTAAGCTTCTCAATGCATCTATACACGCAGTGGGGGATGCAACATATACTCCCCGATAGGATACTAGATGGAATCTTGCACACAAATATGGATAACAAAAAGTTATTTGGATCGCTAAACGAGCCGGGAATTTATTTTGTGAGAGAAGACCAGTTGATTCCAGAGCACTTCTTGATTCACGCAAGAAGAACGAATGATGGATATGTAGTAAACGGGGTTAAAAAATTTGTTTCGTTAGAGCCGTTTGTACATTTCCTTCCCGTATATTGTTATGTGGATAATCCATTAGAACATGAGGGACGGGTTGCGGTTCTCCTCCTAAGAAAAAGTGCTGAAGGTATTTCTATAGAAGCGGATTGGGATACCATATCGATGACAGAGAGTTATAGCAATAGTGTGCGATTCGACAATGTTCATATTCCACATACTGATGTACTTTTAAAGGAGAAGGATGCATTACAGAAAACGAATGTGTTTGCCTATTTATTTCGACTTAGTATCGTATCTGCATATTACGGTATTGCTCAGAAGGCATACCAGTTCGTATTGAATTATTGCAAAGAAAGACAAGTTCCTCATACGAATCGGACCTTATCTTTCTTCCCAGGCGCTCAATTTTCAGTTGCAGAAATATCGATGTTGTTAGAGGGGAGTCGTTCGCAAATCATCAGATATTGCGAACTGCTTCAGACATTTCTTGAATGCAAGTCTTCGGACGATAATATAAATATCATCAGCTTGATGACTAAAGAGATTGTTGTAAGAAATGCTGAACAGGTTGTCAATCTCGCGATGAAAATAGTCGGGATCAGTAGTATTGCCAATAAGAACATCCTTTCAAAGCTGTATCAAGATGTGAAAGCGGGGCAATTCCACCCTCCCCAATCTGATGTGGCTTATGAAATGATTGCCAAACATGAACTAGGTGTGTTGACTCACCGAACCCGATGGTTATAAAAAGGGGGTAACATAATGAATGTAACATTTGACATACCGGCGAAGCTCTTAGATAAGATAGAGATTTTGCTAGAGCGAGTCCCATATTTATCGGAAAGTATTTTAGGAATAGCTTATTGCAAAGATAAGCATGTTGTTGAATTGCTTCTAAATGATACCGAAATGACTTCGGAGCAATTGAACGATTTGAGGGAGTCGTATCAGGATCTGTGTAGTAGTCTTGAGAATACACGAGTTATAAATGAACGGGTTGTAAAAAGCAACTTGGTTCCGGATAGCTACAAAAACTGGGAAGATAATGAAAACTACCCAGAGTATTCCTGTATTATGGATGAGTATGACATTATGTTGATGGAATATTTGGATAAAGAATTTACGGAAATTGCAACAAAGCATGGAGCAGAACAGCGGGAATATCCATCTGTGCTAAGCAAGCACAATATGACTCGGAACCAGTATCACATCCATTTCCCGCAAAACATATACGGGGTTACATCTGTGCCACATGAATACAAAGCGATTAACAATTTTCGTAAGAAGGCTCAAATAGAGTCTTATGATGAATCCTTTGTATTTCAAGGCGAGATATTACAACCTTGTATATGCTACCACTGCTATGAAGAGCTACAAGGGAAGACTCTATTTGATGGGAAAGTACTCACTGGAAAAGGGAAATGCTTCCGTCACGAAATTGAATGGAGAAAAGATAACTTTAGACGCAGCGAGTTTACGATGCGAGAAATTGTATATATAGGAATAGAAGAATCGGTAGTTGATACACGTAATCAAATTATGGAGGATGTTTGGAGTTTATTTGAATCCTTAGGGCTGAAGGGAAGGATATCAACTGCCACTGACCCGTTCTTTTTTAGCCAAGACTTGAAGACAAAAGGGACATACCAGATGATGAGCAATGCAAAATATGAACTGCTTGTTACCACTTCAAATGGTAAAGAAGTCTCAATAGCATCCTTTAATTACTGTCAGAATATGCTTTGTTCCAAGTATGAGATTAAAGGTCGCGATGAGGCAGCATTGCATTCTGGTTGCGTAGCATTTGGGATAGATCGATGGAAAGAAGCGCTCAAAGATTTACATGGCCGAGATTCGAAGAAATGGCCTGGAAAAGATGTGGGGAGGGCGATGTTGCTTTGACGGTACCGCAAGTTTCTACATTGGAACAAGTGATTACTAAGAAGTTAAGTGAAGTGTTCAACAGAGCGGCTGACCTTGACTTTGAGACTGACCTAAGGAATGAAGGTTTGGACTCCATCAAAACAATCGAGTTTATTGTTAACTTGGAGGTTGAGTTTGATATTCAAATTGATGATCAAGATCTATTGGTTGAAAACTTTTCGACCATTAACAAAGTCACTAAATTACTTTCAGAAAAATATGGTGTACAGCCATGAATCGTACGGTCATTTTAGTTGAGTCTGGTAATCGGGGAGCTGAGATTCCTTCTTTCAGAAAACTAGGGTTCAATGTCATATTCCTTACTTCAGGCGTTATTCCTAATGATCAAGAAAATATAGATCAAGCCAATCAAATCATTTTTGATAGAGGAATAATTCAGTATGAACGACTTGCTGAAATCATAAGTGAACTACATATTTTACATACAATTGAAACAATCTGCTCGACAAGTGACTTTTTTATAATTTCAGTATGCCAGCTATGTGAGCATTACGGGTATCAATCCCTGAATTCCATGATTGCATCAATTTTTCATTATAAAAATAAGTTTAGGGAAAAACAAAAGGAATTGCAGTATAATGTTCCAGAATTTTACGCTTTTGAGGATTTAACTTCCGCGGTTCAGTTTTATAACAACACCAAGAAGAAGGAATGGATATTTAAGCCTGTCAACGGGAATGAGTCGGTGGCAGTGAAACTCATTCAATCTGAGCAGGAACTTAGGGATTGCTATAAACAGCTAAACTACCTCTCGAGATATACGGGTTCCTTGTTGAGGCAAAGCTTTTTATTGGAAGAATATATCGAAGGTAATATATATAGCTGTGAGTTTATGGTTTCAGGCGGGCAGCTTCAAGTATTCGGGGTAACCAATCGACTAATGAGCCAGCTTCCTTATTTTGTAGAAATGGGATACACGTTTCCTATCCAAGGGGACGTTGCACAATTGGTTATTGAAGAAACGAAGAGGTTTGTTAAGGACTTTCAGTATAATTTCGGTCCATGCCATATCGAGTATATAGTAAGTCCTGATAATAAAATATACATTCTAGAAGTTAATCCGAGGCTTGTTGGTCCGCCTAATCCATGGATGATTGATCGTGCTTTGGGGATATCGGTTTTCGATATCATATGCTCGTTATATGTTACTGGGGGAATACCTGAGCCAGCGTCTTATGGTGCTAAATACTCGGTGTGTCTAGAGGTAACAAGCCCTATCTCAGGATATTTGAACCGATTGCATATTGAAGGCAGCAACCTTGATCGGAATGATGTTCATGTAATTCTTCTGAAAGAGAAAGAAGAATACATTAATTGCGCAACCTCAAACACGGATATTCTGGCAAGAATTCTCACAGCTGCCGACACTATGCAAGCAGCGCAGAAAATTGCCAAAGAAATATATGATAACATTCGTCTTGAAATAAGTGTAAAGCCTCGTGCTTTATCGGCACAAAATGTTAAAGGGTCAATATAGAGCTATACCAAAGAGGGGTGATATGTGGTGAACATATTTGAAGACGTTGAATCCAATGTAAGATCATACTGTAGATCTTTTCCGGATACATTCTTGAGTGCTAAAGGATCCATTGTAAACGCTGCGTCAGGAAAACAGTATATTGATTTCTTTGCAGGAGCAGGCGCCCTCAACTATGGTCATAATCATGAACATATGAAGAGAAGGATGATCGAATACCTCGAGTCGGATGGCATCATTCACTCATTAGATATGTACACCTCTGCCAAAGAACAGTTTCTTCATACATTTCGCTCAACAATATTAGATAAAAAGAATTATCCATATAAAATACAGTTTTGTGGACCAACTGGTACAAATGCTGTTGAAGCGGCCATTAAGTTAGCAAGAAAAGTGACTAAAAGAGTTGGAATATTTTCATTTATGGGCAGTTTTCATGGAATGTCTTTAGGTAGTCTTTCTGTCACGAGTAATTACTACCACAGACAAGCGGCCGGCGTTCCATTATCTAATGTTACTTTTATTCCATATCCAGGGGACAGCTACGATATTAATTCAATTGATTATATTGAAAAAATACTTCAGGATGATCATTCAGGAATTGATAAGCCAGCGGCCATTATTATGGAGACTATTCAAGCTGAAGGCGGCATCAATGTAGCTCCCATTGATTGGTTACAAGCACTAAGTGAATTATGTAAAAAGCATGAGATCTTACTTATCTGTGATGATGTGCAAGTAGGATGTGGGCGTGTAGGATCCTTTTTCTCATTTGAAGAAGCTGGCATCGTCCCAGACTTAGTTATACTATCAAAGTCCATCAGTGGTTATGGATTACCTATGGCGCTCTTGTTAATTAAAGAGCAATATGATATTTGGACCCCTGGAGAACATAATGGTACTTTCCGTGGCAATCAGCTGGCATTCGTTGCAGCAACTGCTGCATTAGAGCTATGGAGTTCAACCCAGTTTCAACAGGAAGTAAGAGAGAAATCTTCATTAATAAAAGCTGTTCTTGAAAAAAAAATCGTCACATTAGATCCCAATATTCAAATGAGAGGTAAAGGGATGATATGGGGCATTGACTTTAGTAATATACCTATTAATCAAATGGCATACGACGTCAGAGATATATGTTTCTCGAATGGATTGATTGTTGAATGTGTTGGACGTCAAGATACGGTGGTGAAAATTCTCCCACCATTAACAATAGAGTTTGAAATATTAAGACAAGGCTTCGAAATATTAGCGGATAGTATTGCAATGGCATTAAAGCAAGTAGCAGCTTCTAATCGGGGGTGAATTATGGAACAAGCAACAATAAAAGTTAGAAATCAGCAACGTTCCATTAATAAGCCAAATCTGATGAAAATATTCTGGTGGACGCTTACATTTCTCAAGCCGTATAGGGGTTTATTTGTAACTAGCCTATGCTTGGGATTAATGATTGCTTCCGCGCAAATTGCCATACCTAAATTTATTCAAGTCCTGGTGGATGGCGTTCTCCCATCTAATGATTTGTTGAAATATCGAGAGATACTCGTAGTTCTGACATGTGTTATTGCGATTGTAATCATCGCCACCATATTGAAACATCTAACGGATCGTAAGATGCAGGAGTTGGTTGCGGGAGATATGCAAATAGGCGTATTCCAGAAGATGCGCAGTCTAGGGTACTCCTTTTATGAAAAACATCCTGTTGGTGAGATTTTCTCTTTATTTCATACAGAAGTCGAAGCAATCCAGAAGATCAATCGACAGTATCTTCCGACTATTATTCAATATGCCATTACATTTTCGGTGACCTTTATATTTATAGCAATGCTCAATTGGCAGCTGTCACTAGTGTTTATTCCAGGAATTCTTCTCTATTATCTCATTGGACCCTACTTTGAACGGAAATCTGCTGAATATGCCAAGAAACTCGCTGATTCTCATGCTGTTTTAAATAAAAAGCAATACGATAGTATCTCTGCGATGATGGAGTTGCGAGCATATGGGCAGGAAAAGTGGAACTTGGATCAGTTGTTGGAACAAGACCAAAAGACAGCAGCTATCAATGTCATATTTTTTAAGCTCATCAACTACCGAGGGGCGTTTCGAAGAGTAGCGGTATACTTCAGTGGTATTTTAATGTTTATATTCGGGTACTATTTTATTTCTAAGGAATTGCTCACAATTGGAGAATTTATCGCTTTTACCGTACTTTACTACAAGGTGATGTTTGATCTCACCATTCTAATTACGAACTTAACCGAACAACGGGTGTTGTTGCAGCAGACCATTCGTCTATATCAATTTACGGAGCTTACACCTGACGTTGAGGAAGTTGAACATCCAGAAGAGCTGCCTAAAGTCAGAGGTAGGATTGATTTTCAGGATGTTTGTTTCGGGTATACTTCCTCATCGGATGTAGTAAAGAACATTAATCTTTCCATACAGCCAGGAGAAAAGGTCGCACTGGTTGGTACGAGTGGACATGGGAAGTCCAGCTTGATTAAGCTGCTATCTAGATTTTACGATCCTACCGAAGGCGCTGTTTATCTAGATGGGATTAACTTGACCCGGACTTCATTAAAACGGTTGAGAGAATCCATAGGATACGTTTTCCAAGAAACCTACTTATATGGAGGTACTGTCAAGGAGAATATACAGTTCGGTAATGAAAATGCAGTGGATGGTGACATCATTGCTGCGGCTAAAGCCGCTAAAGCTCACGAGTTTATTATGGCACTGCCTGAAGGGTACGATACAACCATCGGAGAGCGTGGGAACAAACTTTCAGGTGGTCAGCGGCAACGAATTGCCATCGCTCGCATGATTTTAAAGAATCCAGCAATTGTAGTTTTGGATGAAGCGACATCGGCCCTCGATCATGAGAATGAGGCAGAGGTAAAAAAAGCTTTGGATCAATTGTTTAAAGGTCGAACGATGATAGCAGTAGCACATCGAATATCCACTATTCAGGACTTCGACAAGGTCGTTGTCATTGAAAATGGTCGGATTGCTGAAATTGGTACCTATGAAAGTTTGCTTGAGAAAGAAGGGGCATTTTATCAGCTTCTTATGGGGGAGAAGAGAAATGCTGCAAACGCTTAGATGGATCACAAGCTATATTACACAAGTTAAGCGAATTTATATTAGTGCATTAGTCTTGTTGGTTATATCTGTTGTAACTAATTTGCTTATTACAATTAGCCAAAAATATATTATTGATGATGTGTTTATTGCTAGAAAATATAATTTATTTCCGTACTATCTAAGTTTCTTTGTTTTGATGGCATGCGTGTATATTGTCTCCTGGTGTTTTAAAGACATTTTATTCGAACGTGCATCGGATAAACTAAGATTAATCATGAGGCAAGAGTACATGCAGTATCTTTACAGAATGCCGGTCAAAGATTACCAGAAGGAAAGAATCGGCAGCCTCGTGTCCTATCTGAACGAATTTGTGAATTCAAAGAATGTTTATATATGGAGCTTTCCAGCAGTAATAGAAAAGCTACTTAATCTCATTTTACTGTTAGCGGTTGTCAGTTATGTGTTGCCAGAAACGCTAATTATCATTGTACCTCTGTCTGTGATTTATATTGTTCAAGGCAAATACTTCGGTTCCAAAATCCATCAATTATCTATTGAACGAAACGAATTAAAAGCGAAACATAATGTCAATATAGAGGAAGGAATCTCCTCATCAAGAGAAGTGATTGCTTTTCATAAACTTCGCTGGGAAATAGATAAACTCAAACATAGTTTTCAAAGGTATATCAGTAAAGTATTTGAAATGGTGAGGATTGAAAGGCGACAACTGTACATCTCAGAGCCATTACAATGGGGAGCCAATCTTTTGATCCTTGGGTATGGGGGGTACCAAGTCATTCAAGGGAATGTTTCAATAGGTACATTCGTTGTTTTCTATCAATTATCCATTCAGTTACTTAATTCAATACAAGGTGTATATAATTCAACATTGCAATTCTCAAATGCTTACGGGGGCATGCACAAAGCAAAAGACCTTCTTCAAGGCGAGCAGATTAATATTGGCAATACCGTAATTACCAATACGATTCAAAGCTTAGTTCTGAAAGATGTAAGTTTCTCGTATACAGAGGAGCGGTCCAAAGTTCTGAAATCCATATCACTGGAAATCCCTGTTGGGAGAAAGGTAGCTATTACTGGAGAGAGTGGTTCCGGCAAGTCCACGATAGCCCAATTGTTGCTTCGATTTTATGAGCCTGATGAAGGGGGCATCGAGATCAATAATGTGCCACTTAATCTAATTTCTAGACGATCATGGTCTAATAAGGTGAATGCTGTTTTTCAGGATTCATACCTCTTTCCCGATACCATCCGATTGAATATTTTTATGGGAAGAGATTTTACCCAGACACAATTGGAACAGGCATGCAAGGATGCTGAAATCCACGACACCATCATGGAACTGCCGAATGGATATGATACGCTGTTGGGGGAACGTGGTATTACGTTATCTGGTGGTCAGCGGCAAAGAATCGCATTAGCGAGAGCAATCATTGGAAATCCCGAGGTTTTAATACTTGATGAGGCTACTTCAGCACTGGATTTGGAGACAGAAAGGCGAGTTATGGCGAATATTGAAGCATTGAGAAGGGAGAAGACAACCATAATTATTGCTCACCGATTATCCACGGTTGAGAATGCAGATGTTTGTTTTGTATTTGAACAAGGGAAAGTATCTATAGCATAGTTTATCTGAATAAAAAGGATTATGGAAATATAAATAAAAAAGGTTATTTACTATACTCCGTGATTAAAGTCACATTTCCTAAAATTTTTCAGATATAGTCCCGATTTTGATGTTCATCGCTTACCACTTCATCACCCAAATTATTTTGAGATAAGCTCTAAATTAAAATAAGAAAAGTGGGGCGTGCTACTTGAATCATATATTAATTAAAGAGCATAACTTAGTACTCTTGTTATCAAAACCCCAATGGGAAGCAGACGATGTTCGTGAGGTTTTTAAATTATTAGAATCATATCTTGATTGGAGCCTTGTTCTTGGGTTATTACAGTTCCATAGAATCGCGGGAGTAGCTTGGAAAAATATATCTTCTGAAATTTTAAATGAGAATGAATTGAAGTGCAGTAGCTATAAATTTATATTATTGGTTAAGAAATTATATGAGGTCCAAAAAATAAAGGCAGAGGGACAATTAAAAAAAACAATAAAGGTATGTCAAGCATTGGAAGCGGAAAATATTCAATATGCGGTATTAAAAGGGATTGTTCTTTCAAATTGTATTTACAAAGATTTAGGTGCTAGGGATTTCAATGACAATGATATCTTAATTCATCCATGCCATATAAAGCAAGCAATTAATGTATTACTTAGATTTGGGTACATCCAAGGAGAATATGATGAGGTGAAAAATTCAATACTAAGAAAAGACAGGCAAGAACTATTATTTCATTCATTAGTGTCACACGAAGTTCATCCTTTTGTAATCAAAGTTAATGATCATCCTTGTATGAATAATCATATAGTAGATTTACAATTCTCTGTGGATTTAAATACGGGTAACAGAACAGATGATCTAGTGGAAAAACTTTTAATTAATGGCCAGAGAGTAAACTTGCAATCTTATGGAGCTGTATCGACTTTATCTTGGATGGATTTCCTAATATTCCTATGCATTCACTATTACAAGGAAGCTATTACTTTAAAATATGTATATGAATATAAGGACCAATTAATTTATAAAATTTGTGATATATTCCATTTTGTTAAAAATAAAGATATAGTTCTAGACTGGGAATGTTTTTTACAAAGAACAATAGAGATGAATGCCGAAAAGGCAGTATATTATAGTTTTTATTCTCTTAATGAAGTTTATGGAGAAGTAGTTCCTATGGAGAAACTAGAAGTAATACGAAGTGAGGATCTCGCTTTTTTGAATCAAGTTTATAAATATGGTAAAGAAGAGGTTGTTCATATTTGGAATGATTCATTAATTAGTCGAGTATTTAACATAACAAAAATGAAAGATATAGAATTAATGTAATATATCTTATAAAGGATGGAGAATGTTTATGCAAAATGGATTATTAATAGCGTTTGCTGGAGTCGATGGATCAGGAAAAACAACGCAAGCAAAACTACTAGAAAAATGGTTGGAAAAACAAAGGCTTTCGGTATTTAATTATCCCAAAATACCATCATATGGAAGTTGGTTGTTGGACAACATATCAATAACCAATGGTTTTGGTAATGAAGGAAAAGATCGCTTTTCAAAGGAGTTTGTTTCATTAGTCAAGGCTATTGACAGAGTTAGGGGAGCAGACGAATTCTTGGTAAAAACATTAGAAACAAGAAGTATTATAATCACTGACAGATATTTCTATTGCGATTTAGCGAAAGCATGCCGAGAAGAAATATCTTGTGTAGCTGAACTGCAACTAATATACAGTGAGATGCCAGAGCCAGATTACATTATTTATTTAGACACACCAGTAAATAAAGTACAAGATAGACAGATGTTGAGAGAGAAAAACACAGAGGAATATCAAGATATTGTTAATTTGTCCGAATGTTACAGAAAGCTTGATTCTTATTCGAAGTTTATTATTGTGGAGAACAATCTTGATATTGAAAGCGTTCATAATAAGATTATCTCAATTATGGAAATTAAATTAAATGAGAGGGGATTCAAGGTGTGAAATTATTATTTCTTTGGGGGCCACAAAGTATATTTACAGGGAGCTTGTTTAAACATTATGGATATTTCGGTGAAACTATTGGATATTTTGAAAGAAAAAAGTCCTTTGATATAAGTGTAATGGATGCAGGTGTTGAACTTTTTGCTTATAGAGATTATGTTCGTGAACTTGATAAAACGGAATTATTACTCTTATATATTGAACCTTATAATATTGAATCATCAATTAAAATTGCTAGAGTTGCGAAGGGGATTAACCCTAAAATAAAAATATTTGCCTTTGGTGTGGCAGTGAATTATATGCCTGAGTTTATGATGAATTCTGGAACAATTGATGCTGTACCACTTAATAGTGAATGGGAGTTGTGTATAGAAGATTATATATGTTATTTGAATAAAAAGATTTCTAATGACGATCTGAGCCCTATAATTATTAAAGAGGGAGATCAATGGATCAAAGGAAACAAAGTAAAAAGTCTTGAAGGAAATTTGTGGGGACATCCAGCGCTGTCAAAATTACCGATAGATAAATATTTCAAACTAACAGGGAGAAAGCAACTAGAGATAAATGTTTCTAAAGGCTGCCCATATCCATGCACATTCTGTGCGGAACACGTAATATTCGGAAAGAAGGACAAGCGTCGTAGCGTTGATAATTTGATTGATTTTATTGATCAGACACATACTATTGCGGATCAATATTATTTTTCAGCTGCAACTTATACACTAGATGAAGATTATGTGAAAGAAGTTAATAATAGAATTATTAATTTGCCTTATCAAGTAAAATGGCGCGCTGTAACTAGGATAGATAGAGTAAACGAGGAAATGCTAAGAGAATTAAGTGAAGCGGGTTGTTATAAAATCAGTTTTGGAGTCGAAACACTATCAAGCAATCTTCAAAAAGATATTCTAAAACCGATAAGTCAAGAAAAGCTATTAAGTACATTTGAGATGTGTAAAAAATATAAAATAATACCTAGAGCATTGATAATGGTTGGATTACCTGGTCAGACAAAAGAAGATATTAAATATACTTATGATAAATTAAATGAATGGGATGTTGAAGTTCGAGCTAAAGAATATTTTCCATATAATGATATGTTGCGCAAGAATAATGTCACAATGAATGACATAAAAAAGTTGGATCGGACAGAGTTCTATCATAATCCAGTTCCAGATATAAGCTACAGTGAATTTATGCAGCTATTATATAGAAATAAGGATATATAATATGAAAATATTTATGGGCAGAATAATAAATATTAGAAAACATAAAAAGTGGAAATTTTTAGATGTTATCATAAATGCTAAAAAAGTGCAATTCCTATTCCGAAATGAATTAATGGATAATAATTTTATTTATGGGGATATAGTTGAGATTCACGCGACTAGCCATACGAATAACAATGGTGATTTAATTTATAAAGCATCAAAATGTGAAATAATTTGCCGTCCTGAAAAAATATTTAAAAATAATAAAAAAATTGATTATAAAAATCAGTATCTATGCGCATTAACAGGGCAACATATGATAAATATAATCAAGGTTCGTTCTATTGTTTTATTTGCAATTAGAAAATTCTTTAATTCAAATGAATTCGTGGAAATTGAGACTCCAATCTTACAAACAAGTATCGGAACCTCTTCTTCTAATCCTGTTGTTACAAACAAATTAAGAAACAATAAAAAATATTATCTAAAAAGGAGTGGTGAGTTACAACAGAAACAAATCATTATGACGACTATGAGTGACGTTTACGAAATTAGTAAAGTTTTTCGTGACCAAGGTCAAACAAGAACTACCATGGTAGAGTATAACATGCTTGATTTTTATAAAGTTGGAGCAAATTACTTAGAGGCTATGTCACTAACGGAACAGCTTCTACGGGCTGTAATTGAAGAAGCGAGAGAATATTTGACTATTGAAAACATTGATAGCTCCAAACCTTTTGAACGGAAAAACTTACTTTCTGAAGTAGGAGCGATACTGGGGCAAGATTTAAAAAAACCTCTAGATAGTGAGAAAACAGAAAAGGTTTTATTAAAGTATGATATGCAGTTAGGTAAGGCAATGGATAAAGCTGATATCATAGAGTTTGTTTTCAATAGAATAATAAAGCCTAAAATTAAAGAGCCAGTTTTCTATTTCGATTTTCCACAAAAGTTTTGTCCACTGGGTAAACCAAAAGATGATTTTTGTTCTGAAGAGTTTAAGTTAATTATTAATGGAATCAGTATTGGTCATGGATATACAGAACTTATAGACAAAGAATTACAATTTAACTTTTTGAAAGATCAATTTGCGATGCGTTTAAGAGAAGGTAGAGATGCGGAATTTGAAAAAAGTTTTTTGGAATCAATGAGTTATGGCTTCCCACCTATGACTGGTGTTGGAATTGGGATAGATAGATTAATTGCAGTGTTATTAGGTCAATCAAATATCAGGAAAACAAAGATATTCCCATTTTATTAGATAATGAATAGGAGTGAATGACATGGAAAAAATATTATGGAATGAAAAGGATTTTACGATTGAATATCTTAAGACATCAATTACAATAAACTCATACATAGGGTGTAATTTAGGTTGCGAATATTGTATTCTAAGTTCATTAGAATTTCCCGAAAAGGCAATGAAAATTTATGATGAAGCATCAGTAGTAGAGCAGCTGCTTATTCATAAATATTTCACAAGAGACTTAACGCCAATCAGTGTAAACAACAAGTCTGATCCGTTATTACCAGAAGTAAAACAAAGTACTTTTAGGATTTTCAAAATACTCGAACAGGAAAAATTGAAAAATCCTATTTATTTAATTAGTAAAATGGAGCTTTCTAGAAAAGACATTGAATTTTTAGATTCGCTAGAATTAAATATCTATGTGTTTTATTCTTTTTCAGGACTGGGAGATAATCTTGAAAAGGTTACTTTTGATTATCAAGAGAGACGTATACAGAAGTTGAAGGCTGCACATAGAATTAAAAAAATACATTATTGGCGCCCATTAATTGTTGGGCAAAACGATGACGAGGAAACAATAAAAAGAATGATAGACATAGTGGCTCCTATATTTGATGCATCAATTGTATCGGGATTAAGAGTAAATGAAAAAGTAAATTCAAAATTTCAAGAGTTAAAAATTGACGTTCCTTTTAACGATTACACTAAGAAACATAAATATGTTGAAAAAAATGTGTTTGAACGAATAAATCAATTAAGAAATATATATTACCCGAATTATTTATTGTTTAGGCACACATCTTGTTTGACTAGTTATTGGCAAAATAAACCTGATTTTCTTCACAACGATAGAAAACCTACTAATTGTATAGTTTTTAATTGTCCTAATACTGTAAATTGTTCGAATCGTAAGAAACCGGATGTAAAAATAATTGCAGAGAATTTAAATAAAATTGGTCGTCAAAACAATTATGTAATTAAGAATGATCACATTATGTTTGAAGGTGCTATGAGTCAAGAAGATTTATCTTATTTGAATATTAATCTTGGATTTAAAGCGCTCTCTGAGAAAAAAGAATTAACAGTATCTGAAAGTGTGATTGAAGTTGACTAAGATTGCATTTGGATTTGATTTTCATGATACAATTGTAAATTCTAGCGATTCATGGGATTTAGCATTTATTGAATTCATAAATAATAAGTTTGATCTTGAAAAAGTAAAGAAGAGATTGAAAAGTAAAGAATCTAGAAGATTAATTTGTAATGAGTATGGGCTTGATTATTTTGATGTTCAAAAAGCATACAGACAGTTTCTTGTGATTAAAAATAAAAGTATTTTAGACTTAATTGGAAGTATAAAAAAGTCAGCATTATCAGCATTTTTAATATCGAACTCTAGTAGTGAAAGATTAATAAAAGATTTGAATAAAGTAAAGTTATTGAATAAGTTTGATCGAATTTATTCGTCTCGAGATGGTTTAAAGCCGGATTTTGAATATTTTGAAAGGATTATTTCTCGACATGAAATAGATATTCTTTTTTACATTGGAAATGATCCTAATGAAGATTTAATAAAACATGAGAAAGTAATCAGCTTTATAGTTAAGGAGAAAGAGGTTGAAACTATGACTTGTCTTTTAGAGTTTTGTCAAAGCAATCTAAAGGTTAGTGGAACTGAATCGATAAAACAATTGTTAATAAAAAATAAAGATTTTATTCTCAAAGAATATGAATGTTTAGGTTATTGTTTTGAATGTTCAGATAAACCATATGTTGTAATAAATGATGAGTACGTTGATGATGAAAATGTAGAAGCACTATTGAAGAAAATAAATAAAAAAAATTTAAAGACTATATAAATTGAACTTTAAATCATTATACTCGAACTAGTAATCGGTCGATGACTTCCAGCGGCGAGCGGTTCAACCGATTGATAAATGCTGTTACGTGAGAACGAATAACATAGAATTTCTGAAAAAAGACGTTGTTCACCACATCCTGCTTCATCCACTTCCATAACCCTTCCGTAGGGTTAAGTTCAGGACTATATTTGGGAAGCAGAACCAGACGAAGTCTAGGGTGCTGACGAAGAAAAGATCGGATTTGCTCCGCGGTGTGAATACGGGCGTTATCCAGAACGACAACAATTTTGCCCGAATAGTGCTCTAGAATATCGCCTAGGAATCGTTGAAAAGCCGCCGCATCCATAACCTCTTCTTCTCGATGAAGGATGTGGCCGCTCTCATAATTCAATGCAGCAAACAGCTTCGCCCCCTGATGCTGACCGTAAGCGGGGATTTTACGTTGCTGCCCTTTCGGAAACCAATTATATTGCAGCACCATATAAGCCCGGATTGAGGATTCGTCTTCGAAGAGCAAATGATCGATTTCGCCTTGATCCAACTGGTCCTTCAGTTCCGGCAAGGTCACGTTGCGAAAGTGCTCTTGTTCCTCTGGGTTGGCCCGAGCCAAGGTATACGTAGCTTTGGTGTAGCTAAAGCCGAGTCGGGCAAGCAGTTTAGATACGCCTCGAAGCGTATAGGATGGGCCGAATTCTCGACGAATCCAGGTCTGGATAAGCTTAAGTCCGGCTTTCCGCATGAATAAAATGGAAAACTTGAATTAATGACAGAGGATTTCTCCCCGTTTTCCTCGAACGTATACCGAAATATACGGAAGAACGGGGAATTTCGCATGCAATTTGAAGATATGGTATCCATCTCAGCAGGACCGAGCCAACTCATTTCGGCGCTTTGCGATGAAATCGGATTGGAAGACATCATCAACGGGGCGGTATCGTGGGAGCCTTCGTACTGGAAGGTATCGCCTGGTACTCACATCAAAGCGCTCGTGATCAATATCCTGTGTTCGCGCATGCCCTTGTATCGGATCGAGGAATTCTATGAAACGCAAGACACAGAGCAGCTCTTCGGGAAGGGATACGTCCCTGCTTCCTTCAACGACGACGCCCTGGGCCGTACACTCGATCGTCTCTTTGAGGCCCAAAGCTGGAAGGTATACTCCGAGCTTTCGCTTACCGTTTTGCGTACCTTAGAATTGCCGCTGGATCTGCTGCATGCGGACACCACTTCCTTTTCCCTGCAAGGGGACTACTCGGATCAGAGTGATTTGCGTATCACGTATGGCTACAACAAGGACAACCGTCTCGATCTGAAACAAATCGTCATCGGTCTGGGCGTCACGCCACAGCGTCTACCGGTGATTGCCAAGGTGGAGAACGGCAATCTGGACGACAAAACCTGGAACCATACCTTCATTAAACGAGCCCGGACGGTGCTGACGCAGGAGGAGTGGGACGGACTGACCTACGTGGCCGACAGTGCGCTGGCAACGCAAGAGAATCTGCTGCTCATGAGACAAGAAGGACTCGCCTTCATCACGAGACTGCCCGATTCGTTTAGCCTGAGTGCGGAGCTAAAGGAAGAAGCCATGTGGCGAGAAGATTGGCATGAGGTAGAACCGGATGCGCGAGAGGGCCATCGTTCCGCTTACCGTGTACAATCCTTTGACCGCGAGCTCTATGGGCAGGCGCTACGTTTTGTCGTGGTCCATTCCAGCCAGATCGAAGCCAAGCAGCGCGAAACGCTCCAGCGTCAGATGAGCAAAGAAAGAGAAAAAATCGATCAGGCGCTGCGGAGCCTAGCTTCGGAACGCTTTGCTTGTGAGCATGATGCCCAGCAGCGCATGGCGGCATTTGGCAACCAGCAAAAATGGAAATGGCATGGCATCGATTTAAAGGCCGAATCAGAAACCTATCCCTTGCCGCGTATGAAGCGCGGGCGTCCGAAGGCAGATGAGCGGCCAGCCATGGCTGTACAATGGCGCATTACGGTGGGCGAGCTTCATTATGAGGAAGAAGCTTTGCTCATGCAGGCGCAAAAACAAGGGTTATTTGTGCTGGCCACGAGCCATCCGGAAAGCGAAACGTGGACCAGCACGCGGGTGCTGCAAACCTACAAAGGACAGGCTGCAGCAGAGACACGCTTTCGCCTGCTCAAAGATCCGGTCATCCTGGATGCCATCTACCTCAAACAACCTAGGCGTGTAGAGGCACTCGGTGTTGTCTTTGTCATGGCTTTGCTGATCTACGGTTTGCTAGAGTGGCGCGTGCGAGAAAATCTCAAGCAAGAGAAGGAGCCGCTCATACTCCCCGGCAAACGCAAAAGCTTTGAGCCAACTGGCGAGATGCTGCTTGCTTTATTGAAGACCATTCAAGTCATTCATGTCACGATGGACGGAACTCGCATACGCGGTCTTTCTGCACATGTTGATGACCAGGTGAAACGAATCATCCGCTTAGCAGGTCATGATATCTCGATTTATACCGACACCGCGGTTATCTCAAGCGACGCTTAACGATTCGATTCCATACCTATCTGTTTCTGTTTGGAATTGAAATTCATTTTTGTGAAATTATTTCATGCGGAAAGCCGGTTAAGTGTCCATGTGTACCTAGCCTCAAAGCCAACATCGACAGGATGTTTTTCTGCGATCAACTGACGGAGTTGCTCCTCTTGCTCGTCCGTCAGTTTCTTCGGATGGGTTGTACGCGGATGAAACTCCAGTCCCTGTATACCTCTGCCTTACGGTAGTTGTTCCAATACCCACTAATGGCAGGAAAGGAGCGTCCCAAAATCGTCGCGACCTCGGTCAGCGTACGGCCTTCCAGATGAAGTCTTACAGCCAGATAGCGTTCGTACATCCGGGTGCTTGTCGTATTTTTCATCGCTTCAGTCAATTGCTCGATTTTTTGTTCAATCTTCATCGAAATCTCCCTTTCTCTCCAAGTCGTTATTCTTTCTTTGCCCAATTGGAGAGTTATTAATTTAGAGAGTTCAACTTATATACTATAAATGAGCAAAAATGGATACAAAAAATACCAAAAGAGGTCAAGCCAACTTGAACTGTTGACGAACTAGGTGAAATGGAATGCCGTTCTTGCCGCAATCGTAGACAAACTGAAGTCGGTCCAGTTGGACTTGCTTCCGAACCGTACGCAATCCTTCGCCAAAAGGGCAGGGTTGCCCTAACCCTGTCGTACAGTACAAATGTGTCCAAGCCAGCAACGCCCACAGGCGGGTAAATGCCGTTGCTGAACGAACCTGGTAGGTATCGAAGCCAAGATTGTTTTTGGACTGGCGGAAAAAAATCTCAATGGGCCAACGCTTGCTGTAATACATGGAAATCGTTTCCGTATCCAAGGAAACATCCGTGCACAAAAAAAACGCGTAGCGCTTTAGGCACACCAAACGCTTGCTCCGGCCAGCACAGTAGTACGGCAGCATGTTCAATATCGTTTAAGGCGCCTTCATATCGGTATGTCCAGTACGAAGTTCCGTTCACGGTCACAAGGCGAACGTCTTCTTTGCGGATATGGGCGGCAAAATCCTTTAGGGAAATACGGATCCCTTGCGGGTAGATAATCCGATTGGTTTTAAGACCACCAATAAGATGGTAGCCAGCAGAGGCGTAGCTGTCGATTACGCGAGGGCAAGTGAACCAAGAATCCACAAGCACGTAACCGCCATGAGGTGGAAGAGGCAGCGTAGCGGCCCTATCGCACACATGATCTATTTTTGTATACACCGTGCCGTCGGGATTCGTTTTCGTTTTGTCGTACAAGTCAATGGAATGGATCAAAGAAGTGTCATTACATTGGACCACCGTCGCTTGAACTTGATGGCCCCAAACCACTTTTCCTTCCAAGTGAGAATGATGAAACCCGGTCTGCTCCATCGGAGATTGTGCCTGTGACGAAGGCTTTGTCTTCTTGGAGATCGTATCATCATGAATGACAAACAGCGGCTCTGCTGTCTGCTTGGAAATTTGAACCACGCACCGAAGCGATTCGACCTTGACTTTGTTTTGCAACACCGCTTCATCCCACTTGCCTTCGGCCAGAAAATGCCCAATTGTCGTACGGTGGCAGCTACTATACTCGGCTAGATCCACTACCTTGCCACGAAAGCCTTTCGCTGCAGCCGCCGCCATGTATGTCTCAATATGCGCCACGACCGGCTTAGAAAAATACAGCGGTAACCGGTGTTGTAACAAGTAATTGCGAAGCGCGGCATGATCGGGTGAGACATAGCAATTTCTCCTTGGTGAAAATCAGTTGTGGTGACTACTTTTTACCACAAGGAGAACGCTTTGTCTCTCTTATTTTTGTTTTACAGTTTACTGGAAGTGAATTTGCTCATTTATAGTTATATAGTAAATAGTTTATTTGTATTTTGGTTTTTATTTTTACCTTATTCATTATTTCGGTCGAGCTCGTAGAAAACATAGTATCACGAACGGCTGACGGATTTCTAAATGATTGGTAAGATGAATCGAAAAGGCAATTGCTACGAAATGATAGCCTAGCTCAAGACATGACCCTGCTAAACTTGTGATGAGAGTTGAGCCCTCAAAATAGTAACGTAGGCTTCAAACCACCGTAAGCTGTTGTAATCAAAAGTTTTGGTAGTGAGTCTTACTGAAAGGTGAAGTTACAGACTTCTTAGGTACAATGGAGATCGGTTAAACCCCCGAATAATGGACACTGTAACAGGCCTGTTGATTAACCAAAAATAGGAAACAGCATGATCGCCCACTTGTATCTGTAAGTAAGTACCCCTGCGAACAGATGGGAAGGCGATCCTATAAACAAGTTTACCCAATTCTCCAAGCTGCTTCAAGAGATAGCGGGCAAAGAGGAGCTGGACATAAGGAAGGTTTATGCAACCGCTAGTGATTTTAACTCAAAGTCCTTTATATATTTGTTTTTTTTTGCTAAAGTTGTAAGTGTTAAATTGATATATTGGAGGTCATTTCAAATGTTATCTGATCAAGAGCTAGTTAGACGAAATAAGTTACAGCGACTTGTAGAGAACGACGTAGATGTTTATCCTGAAAAATTTGCAGTCTCTACTTCAATAAAAGAAGCTCAAACTTTAAATGATAACGCTATAGTTAGTATTGCTGGACGTATTACTGCATTACGAGGAATGGGAAAAATAATATTTGGAGAAATAAGTGATATTCAAGGTAAGATTCAAATTATGTTTTCAAAAGCTTCATTCGAAGAATTTAATGAAATTGATCAATTAATAGATTTGGGGGACTTTATCGGTGTTAAAGGTGAGTTGTTTAAAACTAATTCCGGTGAAAAAACTGTTCGAGTAAAATCATATAAATTTTTAGGTAAAGCTTTAAGGCCTTTGCCAGAAAAATGGAATGGTTTAACTGATATTGAGACAAGATATAGACAAAGGTACTTGGATTTAATTATGAATGAAGAAATAAAACACCGATTTTTACTTCGTTCAAAAATGTTGAAGGAAATACGTAACTTCTTAGATTCGCGTAAATTTATTGAAGTGGAAACCCCAATTTTACAAAATAAAGCTTCTGGAGCCATAGCAAAGCCATTCTCTACACATCATAACGCACTAGATATCGATATGTTTCTCAGAATCGCTCCAGAAACATATTTAAAAAGATTAATTGCAGGTGGCTTTACTAATGTCTACGAGGTGGCTAAGTGCTTTAGGAATGAGGGAGTCAGCCCTCAACATTTGCAAGAATTCACAATGATAGAAGGATATTCGTCATATTCAAATTATATGGATTCATTGTGTTTGATGGAGGATTTGGTTAAACATATATTGCTTAACTTATTTAACACACTAATCATCAATATCGATGGTTATGACGTTGATTTTGGTAATACTTGGAAAAAAATTTCATTTCGAGATATAATTTTTGATGATTGTGGTATAGACATTGAAAAAAATATAGAAAATAAGGAATTGTTGAGTGAAATAATGTCTAGAGGTATTCAGTTAGATCATGATAATATCAATTCTTTAGGAAGAGGCAATCTCATTGACCTCTTATATAAAAAAGTTAGTAGGCCTAAAATTATAGAGCCAACTTTCTTATTAAGTCATCCAATTGATTTATCTCCTTTAGCTCGAGCTAACGATTCTAACAAATTGATTGCAGATAGATTTCAACTAGTTGTCAATGGAGCTGAGTTAATTAATGCGTATTCTGAGTTGGTTGATCCAATTGACCAAAGAAGTCGATTGGAAAAGCAAGCTTTACTCAAAGCGAACGGTGACGAGGAAGCAATGGAAATGGATGATGAATATTTGTTAGCCATGGAACATGGGATGCCGCCGATATCCGGTTGGGGCTTTGGAGTAGATAGGATGTTACAAATTTTTAGTGGAGCACAGAATATTAAAGATTGTGTATTATTTCCTGTAACAAGAAATAAAACGGGGAGTTAATAAGACTTCATATCTTGAATCCGGCTTTCCTCATGAATAAAATGGAAAACTTGAATTAATGACAGAGGATTTCTCCCCGTTTTCCTCGAACGTATACCGAAATAGACAGAAGAACGGGGAATTTCGCATGCAATTTGAAGATATGGTATCCATCTCAGCAGGACCGAGCCAACTCATTTCGGCGCTTTGCGATGAAATCGGATTGGAAGACATCATCAACGGGGCGGTATCGTGGGAGCCTTCGTACTGGAAGGTATCGCCTGGTACTCACATCAAAGCGCTCGTGATCAATATCCTATGTTCGCGCATGCCCTTGTATCGGATCGCGGAATTCTATGAAACGCAAGACACAGAGCAGCTCTTCGGGAAGGGATGCGTCCCTGCTTCCTTCAACGATGACGCCCTGGGCCGTACACTGGATCGTCTCTTTGAGGCCCAAAGCTGGAAGGTATACTCCGAGCTTTCGCTTACCGTTTTGCGTACCTTAGAATTGCCGCTGGATCTGCTTCATGCGGACACCACTTCCTTTTCCCTGCAAGGGGACTACTCGGATCAGAGTGATTTGCGTATCACGTATGGCTACAACAAGGACAACCGTCTCGATCTGAAACAAATCGTCATCGGTCTTGGCGTCACGCCGCAGCGTCTGCCGGTGATTGCCAAGGTGGAGAACGGTAATCTGAACGACAAAACCTGGAACCATACCTTCATTAAACGAGCCCGCACGGTGCTGACGCAGGAAGAGTGGGACGGACTGACCTACGTGGCGGATAGTGCGCTGGCCACGCAAGAGAATCTGCTGCTCATGAGACAAGAAGGACTCGCCTTCATCACGAGACTGCCCGATTCGTTTAGCCTGAGTGCGGAGCTAAAGGAAGAAGCCATGTGGCGAGAAGATTGGCATGAGGTAGAACCGGATGCGCGAGAGGGCCATCGTTCCGCTTACCGTGTACAATCCTTTGACCGCGAGCTCTATGGGCAGGCGCTACGTTTTGTCGTGGTCCATTCCAGCCAGATCGAAGCCAAGCAGCGCGAAACGCTCCAGCGTCAGATGAGCAAAGAAAGAGAAAAAATCGATCAGGCGCTGCGGAGCCTAGCTTCGGAACGCTTTGCTTGTGAGCATGATGCCCAGCAGCGCATGGCGGCATTTGGCAACCAGCAAAAATGGAAATGGCATGGCATCGATTTAAAGGCCGAATCAGAAACCTATCCCTTGCCGCGTATGAAGCGCGGGCGTCCGAAGGCAGATGAGCGGCCAGCCATGGCTGTACAATGGCGCATTACGGTGGGCGAGCTTCATTATGAGGAAGAAGCTTTGCTCATGCAGGCGCAAAAACAAGGGTTATTTGTGCTGGCCACGAGCCATCCGGAAAGCGAAACGTGGACCAGCACGCGGGTGCTGCAAACCTACAAAGGACAGGCTGCAGCAGAGACACGCTTTCGCCTGCTCAAAGATCCGGTCATCCTGGATGCCATCTACCTCAAACAACCTAGGCGTGTAGAGGCACTCGGTGTTGTCTTTGTCATGGCTTTGCTGATCTACGGTTTGCTAGAGTGGCGCGTGCGAGAAAATCTCAAGCAAGAGAAGGAGCCGCTCATACTCCCCGGCAAACGCAAAAGCTTTGAGCCAACTGGCGAGATGCTGCTTGCTTTATTGAAGACCATTCAAGTCATTCATGTCACGATGGACGGAACTCGCATACGCGGTCTTTCTGCACATGTTGATGACCAGGTGAAACGAATCATCCGCTTAGCAGGTCATGATATCTCGATTTATACCGACACCGCGGTTATCTCAAGCGACGCTTAACGATTCGATTCCATACCTATCTGTTTCTGTTTGGAATTGAAATTCATTTTTGTGAAATTATTTCATGCGGAAAGCCGGTAATAGTAAATATGGGGAATAGTGGATTTGAATGATTAAATCATTTGAATGATTAAAGCACCCAAGCGAAACCATCCGCCTGGGTGCTTTTTTCTATATTCGTCAAGCGTACCGACTTGCAGCCTTCGCTCCATCACCCTCCAACACAACCTGAAGCTCCTTCAATCCAAACATCATATTGCTATCTATCCGCTCCAAAGGAGCTGAATGGTCGATCTGGAAATTCGGAAAGCGCTCCAGCAGCGTTTCCAGCACAACCCTAGCCTCCAGGCGAGCCAATTGGGCGCCGAGGCAGTAGTGAATGCCGCTGCCCAAACCTACATGTGGGTTGGGATTGCGATGCAAATTAAAAACTTCCGGTTGCTCGAATACGCTCTCGTCATGATTGGCCGAGCCAATATGAAGGAAGGCCGGTTCGCCTGCACGAAGCTGATGGCCGTTTAGCTCCATATCTTGCTTGACCGTCCGATAGGTCAACTGCACAGGCGAGTAGTAACGGAATACTTCTTCCAGCGCAACTGGAATGAGAGAGCGATCCGCCAACAACTCGGCGCGTACTTCAGGCATGCTGTCCAGGCAGAGGAAGGAGGACGCGATCAAATTAGTCGTCGTTTCATTACCCGCGACGAGCAACAGAATGCAGAAGCCGATCAGCTCAAGTTCCGTCAGCTTCTCGTCATCGACCTGAGCCTGAACAAGTCTCGTAATGAGATCATCCTGCGGCTGAAGGCGCCGCTCGTCGGCGATCGTTTTGAAATAAACGCTCATTTCCTGCTGACAGTTCTGAAAACGCTCGCCGTTGTTGCCGACAAGATCCTCCGACCAGACCTTGAACCGATTGAAGTCCTCGCTTGGTACCCCGAGCATCCGCGCAATAACCGAAATCGGCAGTGGGCTTGCCAGCTCGGACATGACTTCCATTTGTCCCGATGCTTCGGCCCGATCGAATAATTCTTCGGTCAGCGAGCGGATGGAAGTTTCCATGGCTTCAATAATTTTAGGCGTAAATGCTTTGGACACGAGCATACGGAGCTGGCGATGTTTCGGCGGGTCCGTACGCAGAATACTTGACTCGATAGGATCTTCCGAGGGCTCAGGATCTTGGGAGGAAAATAGATCATGACGAGTGAAGGCTAGCTTAACTTCCTCATAACCGAACAGTCTCCAGCCGGTTACACCAACGTGGTCTTCGTAATAGACCGGTTCAACCGGTGAATTCTTTCTTTTCTCGCGGTAGGCTTCCAGCGGAATAAGTTCTGTTACATTCCAATCCATGAGCGTTCCTCCTTGTCATGTGAACGGCGAGCAAATGAGTGATAAATAGTTTTATGATAGAACTATACTATTCTCGAACCAAACGGATTATCCTTCTTTTTGAGTGGATCTATTTAATGAAATATTCGTAAGGAATGCGTTTTTGTGTCCCAGCTCCGTTCTGTTGTAGAATAGAAAGGATGGTTAACGAACGGCAAAGGGGAGTCGATTTCTTCTAATGAAATACCATGAGCTTACGATTAATACCACCGAGGAAGCGGTGGAAATGATTTCGAACTTTTTGCATGAGCAGGGTGCGGGTGGCGTATCAATTGAGGAGTCCGGTTCTCTGGACCGTCGGCGGGACTTGAGCTTCGGCCAATGGTATGAGGTGGCCTTGAACGATATTCCGGAAGGCAACGCTGTCATCAAAGGTTACTTCACCGAAGAAGAAGATATGGACGCGCATGTTGCCGCAGTCCGTCCGAGGATTGAAGAGCTGAAGAACTATGATATTAATGTTGGCAACTATGAGATTACGGTCGTAACGGTAGATGAAAATGACTGGGCGACAGCGTGGAAGCAGTACTTCAAGCCGATCCGCATCACGGAGCGGATGACGATTAAGCCGACCTGGGAAGCTTACGAGCCGTCGGCGGAAGAGATCGTTCTGGAAATCGATCCTGGCATGGCATTCGGTACCGGCACGCATCCGACGACATCTCTCTGTCTCCGTGCGTTGGAGTCGGTCATTCGCGAAGGCGACGAGGTGATCGACGTTGGCACGGGCTCCGGCATTCTCGCTATCGGTGCGGTGAAGCTGGGAGCGGGTCATGTTCTCGCAGTTGATCTTGATCCTGTAGCTGTATCGAGTGCGCTGGAGAATGCAAGGCTGAACGGCCTTGAGGACCAGATTCAAGTCCTGCAAAGCGATCTGCTCGGCGTGCTGAAAATAAGCAGCGGAGAAGCATCCAACTGGAGCGACAATTCCAATCCGATTGAAGCCAGAGTGCGCGCTGATCTCGCGGCTCGGGCAGTAAATGAACCGCTTGGCGTCAGTGTGCCTTGCGACGTGATCGTGGCGAATATTTTGGCCGAAATCATCCTGCTGTTCCTGGACGATGTGTATGCTGCACTGAAACCGGGCGGCATGTACGTTGCCAGCGGCATCTACGAGAACAAGGAAGAGGTGGTCGCTTCGGCACTGCTGGCCTCCGGCTTCGAAATTGTGGATCGCGTTCGCGAAGACAAGTGGATCGCCTTCGTTGCGGCGAAGCCTCAGGGGGAGAGATAAGCCAGCATGGAAGGACTTAATGATTTTCTGCTCTATCCACTGGAAGAGCTGCCGTTTTTAGCGCTTGTACTCATTATTGCGTTCACGCTTCATGAATTTGCCCATGCATATGCGGCTTATAAATTCGGTGATGATACAGCTTATAAGCTAGGCCGGGTCACGCTTAATCCAGCTGTACATCTGGACATTTTTGGTACGTTGCTGATTCTGATTGCCGGTTTTGGTTGGGCAAAGCCAGTTCCGGTCAACCCGCTGCGTTTCAAGCGGCCGCGCTTAATGAACATCGTCGTGGCGGTTGTTGGCCCGCTCAGCAACCTGCTATTGATGGCGTTCGGCGTATTGATGGTGAATATTCTCAATTCAACCGGGATTCTGCATGACGCCCCGGAGCGGGTCATTGATGCGCTGAATATTTTCTTCAAATATTTCATTTACATGAACGGCATGCTGTTCTTGTTCAACCTGCTTCCGCTGCCGCCGCTTGATGGCTACCGGATTGTATATGAGCTGCTGCCAAAGCGGACGCGCATCATACTGGATCAGTATTCGCAATGGGGGATTTTCATTTTCCTACTGCTGGTATTCATTCCTGCGCTAAATCGGGCGACGATTGGGCCGTATCTTAGTTTGGTGGGCGATTTGCATAACATGCTCAGATCGTTTTTCTCGCTGTTTTTCTGATAGGCCGATAAGGAATTCTCTATATTTCATATGACAAAACAGCGGGCGCCTAAAAATAGGCATCCGCTGTTTTTTTGACCGCCATGGCTTTCACAACAACCGGAGGATGTTCCCTCTGGTTATTTGTCTACTTCTTACGAAGATGCCGCAGCTTATCGGGATTCGCGACGGCATACAGCGTTTTGATGCGATCACCTTCGAATTCGAAGGAGTATACGTAGATCAGCCCGTCGTTCATGTTAAACATCATGCCGGGCATGCCGTTGACGGGAAGAAACGAAGCTTCGTACTGACCGTCATACCGCTCGACCAGGCCAAGCAGTACCTGCAGAATGCTGGAAGGACCGAGGATTGGAATGCGGGCGGCGAGAACCTTTCCTCCACCGTCGCTGTACATGATCGCATCGTCCGTGAGCAGCTCCAGCAGGCGGGGGATGTTGCCACTCAGAATATGGTGGACAAATTCACCGAGTTTTGCCTCGGCGACAGCGTAGGAGGGTCGCAGGGAGGGATCGTAATGGATGCCTTTGCGTGCTCGATGGAAGATTTGCCGGCAGTTGGCGGCGCTCTTGCCTACGATTTCCCCGATTTCGTCATAGGAGTAGGTGAACACCTCGCGCAGCAGAAAGACGGCCCGTTCCGTAGCGCCAAGCTGCTGGAGAAGGAGCAGGTAGGCTGTTGATATTGATTCGGCACGTTCCGCTGATTCGGATGGATCCGAATGGATGCTAGTGCCGCCAGGAAGCGGATCAGGGAGCCATGGACCGATATAAACTTCTCGCTGGCGTGCGGAGGACTGAAGCAGGTCGAAACAGCGGTTCGTCGCCATTTTGCATAGATATGCCTTCTCATTCGCGATCCTGCCGTTGTCCCCAATCTGAGTATAGGCGAGGAAGCAGTCCTGCACGACATCTTCGGCATCCATAACGCTGCCGAGCATTCGGTAAGCAAGGGAAAACAGAAGCGGTCGGTAGCCTTCATAGGGGGCTTCCATGCAAGGCATCATCTCCTTCTAATGTGTGCTGTAAGGTGCTTTGTGGAGCATATACTGGACGGCTCTGCGCGCGCTTGCGACGGCCGCATCGGCAAGCAACTCTCCATGCGAAGCCCAGTCGCCAGCTGCGTACAGCCCCCCAATCTCGGGAACGACTGGACCGGGCTTCGAGTCAATCCGGTTAATGTGTGGAATGTCGGGCGTGACTGTCATCCGGGGCAAATATTGCCGAGCGGCCAGCTCTGATCTCCAGCCAGGCTGAGCGAGGTCAAAGACGTTCTCCAGCTCTCGCTCATCCTTCTTTGCATCGCTGTCATCTCCATGATACTTGATCAGGCTGATGGTGTGTTCGCCATTATCGCTCATAATAGAGGCGCGAGGGGTGCCAGAGCGGGATTGATCCGTCAGGAACACGGCTTGATCCACGCCATATAGGAAGGTGCAGTCCGGATTGGGCAACCGCTTGAGTCCGACATCCAAACAAGCGGCCGTTGCGGGGCGCGATTGCTTTTTCCACGTTTCCAGAGCTGTGTGCTCCGATCCGATTACCAGCTTGCAGGCCGCGGCAGGCGTTACCGCCAGCAGGACGTTGTCCGCATTGATCGCTTCGCCATGATCGTTCACAACGCCGATAACCCGGCCGTTTTCATGCCGGACGGCGGTAGTCTTCCAACCGGTCCGGATCTTCGCTCCATGCGCTGCAGCGACCGAGCGCAGCTCTTCCACCAGGGAACCCCAACCCTTGTCGAGGTAAAAAACGCCTTTGAGTGCGCTCTGGAGCTGCTTCAGTGCCGGGCCTGCGGCATGCAGGTGAGGCAAGGAGCTGTAAGTCGCTGTACGCATGATCGAGTGGAATAAATGGCGCAGCAGCGGATCCTTCAAGTTCGCTTCGATCCAATCGGAGAGGTTGATTCCGTTCAGGCAACTGGTATCCAGCTTACCGAGCTTCGACAACCAGAACGCCATCTCCAGCTTGCCTTTTCGGGTGAGAAGCGGCGTTTGGAGCAGGGAAGCAAAGCTTGTCGGCATCACATGTAGTCGGCCTTTCCACAAGCCGCGTGCCCGGATGGAAGGGGATCCTCCTTGGAGCTTGAGTCCGAGCTCCCGAAACGACTCATGAGCATACCCGTTGTACAAGGCGTGTGCGCCAAGGTTAAAATAAATTCCGTTTTCATGCCGGGTGGACGCCCGGCCTCCTAGATGGCTTTGCTGTTCCAGAAGCAGAGTCTGGCGGCCTTCCCGCGCCGCAAACGCTGCGGCTGTCAGGCCGGCGATTCCTCCGCCGACAATGATGATTTCATACCTTTCCATTTCCATCTTTCCATCATCCTTTCCTGTTTACTCTTAGGACTGGAAAGGTCCTGTTTTTGTGACATTCGGTGAAAGTCGCGAAGGCAGAGGCGCAACTTAGGAGGGTCATTTCACACGAACGGCACAGGAGGGGAATAAATCATGGAACTGTGCTGTTGATGGCGATAATCTTTGGATGAACTCGGGTCCACGCTCCCATGGCGCGGGCTTTTTTAATGCCGATTGCATAGAGCAAGCAGGGTATTCGAATAGATTTCCCGCTTCAAAACGTGTATGATGGAGGATGACTTTTAAAAAACAGGAGTTTGACCCAATATGCAGCGTTACTTTATAACGCCGGAACAGTTCGGCGACAATGGCGTCATCCTTAGCGGTGAGGACGCTCATCATATCGCGAGAGTCATGCGGATGAAACCTGGGGACGAGGTCATCGTCAGCGATGGCGCGGAGCGAGAAGTCCGCATTGTCCTGACAGCCGTCGATCCGTCAGAAGTCAGAGGCGACATCGCCGAGGGACTTCCCATGGATCGCGAGCCGCTTTGGCAGGTCACGGTCGCCCAAGGTCTTCCAAAGGGAGACAAGATGGAGCTTGTCATCCAGAAGGGGACGGAGATCGGCGCGGCCGGGTTCCTGCCGTTCCAGTGTGAGCGCATCGTTGTGCAGTACGACGCTCGCAAGGAAGCTAAGCGGCTGGAGCGCTGGGGCAAGATCGCCAAGGAAGCGGCGGAACAAGCTCACCGCAGCCGCCTACCAATTATCCATGAGGTCCATAGCTGGAAGGAGCTGCTTGCGGCTTTTTCCTCTTACGACCTCGTGCTTTTCTGCTACGAAGCGGAAGGACATGAGCCAGGAGCAGCAACCGGGCTCGCGGACCGCATCAAACAAGCCCGCGAGGCGGGCAAGCTGACAGCGGACAAGGCGCATCGGCTTCTGCTGGTTGTCGGGCCCGAAGGCGGCTTCTCTCCGCGCGAAGCGGAAGCGGCAGCAGCGGCGGGCGCAATGGCGGCAGGCCTCGGGCGTAGAATTTTAAGAGCGGAGACGGCACCTCTGGCAGGTTTGGCTTGCTTGATGTACGAATCCGGTGAAATGGGAGGAAGATGAACAAGATGCCATCGGTAGCACTTCACACCTTGGGCTGCAAAGTTAACTTTTACGATACCGAAGCCATCTGGCAGCTTTTCAAAAACGAGGGCTACGAGCAGGTTGACTTCGATACAGACAAGGCCGATGTTTACCTGATCAATACCTGCCATGTGACAAACACAGGCGATAAAAAAAGCCGCCAGATTATCCGCAGGGCGATTCGTCGCAATCCAGATGCTGTTATCGCGGTTACGGGCTGCTACGCGCAGACGTCTCCAGCGGAGATTCTGGATATTCCAGGCGTAGACCTGGTCATCGGCACGCAGGACCGCGAGAAGATGATGGATTATGTACGTCAAGTACAGGCCGATCGCACACCGGTCAACGCCGTTCGCAATATTATGAAGACACGTGAGTTCGAGGAGCTTGATGTGCCGGACTTTGCGGATCGTACACGTGCTTTCCTTAAAATCCAGGAAGGCTGCAACAACTTCTGCACCTTCTGTATCATCCCTTGGTCACGCGGACTATCCCGTAGCCGTGATCCGCAAAGCGTTGTTGCGCAGGCGCGCAAGCTTGTCGAGGCTGGTTTCAAAGAGATTGTGCTTACCGGCATTCACACTGGCGGCTATGGTGATGATCTCGACAACTACAAGCTGTCCGACCTGCTGTGGGATCTGGACAAGGTGGACGGGCTAGAGCGCATTCGCATCAGCTCCATCGAGGCGAGTCAGATCGACGATGATATGATCGAGGTGCTCAACAAGTCATCCAAGATGTGCCGTCATCTTCATGTGCCGCTTCAGGCTGGGGAAGATACGGTGTTGAAGCGCATGCGCCGCAAGTATACAACCGAGGAATTTGCCGCGACGATTCGTCGTTTGCATGAGGCTATGCCAGGTGTAGCGATTACGACGGATATTATCGTTGGCTTTCCAGGTGAGGGCGAAGAGCAATTTGAGACTGGCTTTACTTATATCAAAGAGCTCGGGTTTTCCGAGATGCATGTATTTCCTTACTCTAAACGGACCGGCACGCCGGCGGCGCGTATGGAGGACCAGGTTGACGATGCGGTCAAAAACGAGCGTGTTCACAGGCTCATCGACTTGTCGGAGCAAATGCAGCTTGTTTACGCCGAGAAATACGTAGGCCATGTGCTAGAGGTCATTCCAGAGCGGGAGCATAAAGGCTCCGCTGCGGGATCGGGTCTCGTCATGGGCTACTCGGATAATTATATTCAAGTTGTATTCCAAGGGGATGAATCCCTTATCGGCAAGCTTTGCCGCGTGGAAATTGTCGAAGCTGGCGTAAATGAGAGTCGGGGACGACTCATTAGCGTTGAAGATGAAGGACCAGTGGGACTGGAGAAGGCAGGCGCCTAATAAGGTGCCAATAGAGAGGGACGGACGCTTAGCTTGCGAATTTTGCAGTTGCTGACATTAGGCTGCATTGGGCGGTGCGTCAAGGAATTTTCAGGACCGGGAGGATCAGGAGCGCATGAAGGAAATCTCAGCAGGTGGGGTCGTATACCGGCGGACGCCAGAAAATGGGTTGCAGATCCAGCTCATACAGGACCGATATGGCAAGGTATCCCTGCCGAAGGGCAAAATGGAGCCGGGCGAGACGGTGGAAGAGACCGCGCTTCGGGAAATCGTCGAGGAAACCGGCATGAAAGGCCGGATCATCGAGCCGATCGACCAGATCAAATACCAGTATCGTCACGAGACTAAAGGTTTGGTGGATAAAGAGGTCCATTATTACCTGGTCGAGGCGACCGGAGGCACCCTGCAGGCACAAGTCGAGGAGATCCGCGGCGTGGAATGGTTCGAGCCGGAAGAAGCTTGGCGCAAACAGAAGCAGTCCGGTTATGACAACAATGACCGCATTGTGTCCCGTGCGCTTCGGCTGCTCGGATTGAATATATAACGATTAGTAACGAGAGTGTCGAGAGGCCTCTAGGCGAAAAGTAGACGGTAGCGACTGAGGCAGTGTACGCGGTTATGGCCCCGTCCCCTAGATTTTGGGGGCGGGGTCTTCGCTTGGAGCGCTGCGCGAACGCAGCGCAGGCAAATAGCAGAGCGGCAGTACGAGCAGGGAGCAGATGACATTGAATAGCGTCTGAGCATGAGCGAGCTGGGCTGCCGCTCCGCCGCCAAACCAAGCCGCCGCTGCTGCCAGCTGTGGTGTCAGAGGAAGGAACAGGGCAGCGCCGCCTACGTTAAGGGCGACATGGAACCAGGCGACTCCCATACCGGCTCGCGAGCCGCCGATAGAAGCGAGGACGGCAGTAACGCAGGTGCCAACGTTGGCACCTATGATGATGGCGATCCCAAGTTCAGGAGGCAACACGCCAGTGGCTGCCAGGCTCATTGCCATGCCGATGACGGCGGCGCTGCTGTGCACGGCTGCTGTCAGGATGGCCCCGGCTAGCAGCCCCCAGAGCAGGCTGTCCCCAGAGCGTTCCATGAACCAGCTGAAAAAGGGGCTCTCCTGAACAGCAGCTCCGATTGATTTCATGACGGCGATGCCGGCAAGAATAAGAGCAAAGCCGAACAGGATCAGCGAAGCGCTGCGCAGCGGCTTCAGCCAGCGCTGATGCCGCTGTCCGCCCGAGGGACTCATCTCCCCGAGCACGGCGGTGAGCAGCCAGCCGGCGAAGGCGGCCAGCAGCAGCGGAGCTGCCATCCGTTCGATTTCCAGCCCGATCAGCTCGGTCGTCAGGCAAGTGCCGATATTTGTGCCGAGCACGATGCCGAGTGTGCGAGAAAAGGTCATTACGCCGGCATTCACCATGCCGATAGCAATGACGGTGACGGCGGTGCTGCTTTGCAGTACCGCGCTAATGACAGCTCCTGTGGCCAGACCGTGCAAAGGGGTACGGGTGAATCGTTCTACTGCTGCGCTCATATAGCGACCGGCGGAGCGATGCAACGCATTTTCCATCAACTTCATGCCAAGCATGAAAATGGCGAAGCCGAGGACGGCGGGTATGACGATGCTGCTAAGCATGGACGTGAACTCCTTTGAACCGGCTGGGCCGGAAAATTCGTTTGTCTTATCGTATGTGGACGGGCGGGCTTGCATGACCAAGCCTATATTAACAATGATGGACCTCGAAGCGGGTTAACCCGCTTCCAGGACAGCGGAAGGATGAGAGCATCGTGAGCAGAGCGAAGCTATATTTGTTTAAGAAGAAAACAAGGCGTCTGGAGCAAGGGCAGCCATGGGTTTATGCTGGAGAGATTGAACGTATGGAAGGGGAAGCCGAGCCGGGTGCGATGGTTGATGTGCTGGCTTCGAATGGACGTTATTTAGCATCGGGTTATTGGAATCCGGCCTCACAAATCCGTGTGCGTGTCATCGCTCGCCAGCCGGAAGTAGAGCTGGATGAGGCCTTCTTGACGGCAAAGCTGCAGGAATGCCGCGCTCATCGGGAGCGTTTCCTAAGTGAGCGGGACTGTCGCCTAGTGTACGGTGAAGCGGATTATTTGCCAGGACTCGTGGTGGATCGCTTTGCGGATGTGCTTGTTGTGCAAATTTTGACACTCGGCATGGACCTGCGTCGGGAGGAACTGGTCAAGGCGCTTGTGAGCGTGTTCCAGCCTAAAGGAATCTACGAGCGCAGCGACGTTGGCGTACGTAAGCTTGAGGGTCTGGAGGAGCGGACCGGCGTGCTGTATGGCGACTGCCCTCGCATCGTGGAAATTGTGGAAAATGGCATCGTGATGGAAGTTGACCTCGTTGAGGGCCAAAAGACCGGCTATTTTTACGATCAGCGGGAAAACCGCGCCTCGATCGCGCCGCTCATGAAGGGCTGGGGCGCACGCAGCGGCATTACGCTGGAGCAGCGTCCGGTGGACGAGCTGCCGGATGGTTGGGAAGCGGCTAGTCCGAGTGGGGCTGGTTTCGCGAAAAAGGCTGAAGGCGGAGCTGCAACTGCTGGACAAGCTGTTGCTAGTGACAGCTTGATGGCAGAGTCGCGTATTCATGCTCAAGAGGCGGAACAGGGCGGTAGCCGTATGGCGCTTGTGCCGGTTAACCGTGGCGGCAAGGTTGTCACGTACCCGCTTTGGGATGGCGCGACGGTGCTGGAATGTTTTGCACATACGGGCAGCTTCACGCTGCATGCCTGCAAATACGGCGCCAAAAAGGTAACCTGCCTGGACGTGTCGGAGCATGCAATTGAGACGGCGCGCAGAAACGTAGAGCGCAATGGCTTCAGCGACCGGGTAGAGTTTGTTGTGGATGATGCGTTCCAGTATCTTCGCCAGCAAATGAAGGGCCTCGAGGAGCGGACTTCCCGAGCGGGAACCGTAGCGGGCGCCGCAGGGGTCAAAGGAGTAGGGGCAAAGAGCGTAGATACGTCCAAGCCGATGAGCGGCGGTGGACGTACTTGGGATGTAGTTATTCTGGACCCGCCAGCATTTGCTAAAACGAAGGGCGCTGTTGAAGGGGCTTGCCGAGGTTACAAGGACATCAATTTGCATGGCATGAAGCTGGTCAACGAAGGCGGTTATCTCGTGACGGCGAGCTGTTCTTACCACATGAAGCCGGAGCTGTTCCTGGAGACGATTCAAGACGCGGCAGCTGATGCCGGAAAGTCGCTTCGCCTAATCGAATGGCGTGCCGCTGGCAAGGATCATCCGCAATTGCTCGGCGTGGCAGAAGGCCATTACCTGAAGTTTGCGGTGTTTGAGGTGCGAAGCTTGGCTTAGTGGACAAAAGCGAGAGCGATAGTTGGTATAATATCGTTTTTGGTACGGGCAGAAGCGGGAGTGACTGGTAGGTGTAACCGGTAGTGAGCAGTAATGAGCATTAGTGAGCAGTAGTGAGCAGTAGTGAGCAGTAGGGAGCAGTAGGGAGCAGTAGAAAGCAGTATTGAACAGTAGTGAGCAGTAGGGAGCAGTAGGGAGCAGTAGCGGTAATAACAGGGCATAACGGGGACTAGCAGCCACCCATTATTGCCGAGGAAATATTTCTGTAATATAAGGGTCGGAAGCGACTGTTAATTACGATATAAAACCTGAAATAACCTGTAGCGGTCCGGGAGGCCGGTCCGATACAGAAATAAAAACGTCTGGATGTTTTCCAAGCCGTTGGATAGCCCTGCATGCGTATCCTGCTTATCTCTGTCAGCTACTTATCTCTGTCCGCTACTTGCCTTTCGGCAGTGCTTCAACCACTATCTCCGCCCATTTGGCCGGGCTATACAACGATGTCATTAGTATGGATAGGGTCCTGCACAATTTGTATGATTTTTCACATAAAGTGCATTCGGGCCGTGCTGATTTTCTGGATTTTATACGATAAATCATACAAATTGGCTGGGTATAGACGACGAAAGCACAGTTTTGTATGTTTTATCACACAAAGTGTTGAAAAGCGGCGGCTCCAAACCGTTTTTTGTACGATAAATCGTACAAAAAACGTTTCGTTGGCCCATGGAAGCCAGGTTCAATATAGGTGTCTATAAGGTTTCGCTACACACTGGCCCGGATGTTTTCCGGGCTTTTTTACGTCCCGCGGAATCTTCATAGCAGGATCTCGCGCAGGAGAGAGAAAACGATTCAGCCCCTTGTTTTCTGACCTTCGACAGAACACTGCTTACTCGATACGTTCGTTGCTAGGAACGTGTCCAAGCAATCTGCCATAATTTCCTTGGCAACGATCTCCCATTGATGCTGCTGATCCATTTCTGCGGATGAGAACGTTCCGTCAATACGTGGACAACATACAAGGTGGTAGTGAATCATTAAGTGTTTGTTGTTCTGTATCCGTTTATTCTAGTTACTGCAGCAAATAGAAGCAAAGAGGCAAGACGATTGAGGCAGGATGCCCCCCTCGTCTTGGAGTCTTATTCATCCCACGGTTGAAGCTATGGGCTTTCCAACCTCGGTTCTGTAATGGAGTTCTGACGCAGCTCTGACACAGCTCTAGTAGTCTGCTTTGCCACCATTTCCCCCTACGCGAGGGGTTGTCATGGGATAGTCTAAAATGCTACTGTATAAGAACATATGTTCATAGAATAATAGAGATACTAGCGGTTTCAGTTGCTAGATATGTTGAGCAAGAGCAACAAGCAGGAAGCGTAGCGAAACCAGCCTTCTGGACAAGCAATACGGCATAGCCGTTCTCATGGACGGAAACGTATGCGATGGAACTACGAGAATGACACCGATAAGGATATCGATTCTAGTAGGACTACCAGGGCGATCGGAAGAAGGATTGGTTCGCGCAGTGAGTTCTGCTTTTACATTTTCAAGTTTGACAAACCTAGGATCATATAGCGGACTAGAAGAGTGGAAGGAGCGGGACTGGCCATGAAATTCATCCATACGGCGGACTGGCATCTGGGCAAGCTGGTGCAGGGAGTGTATATGACGGAGGATCAGCGCCATGTGCTGGAGCAACTGCTGGACGTCATCGAAAAGGAGCGGCCGGATGCGGTAATCATTGCCGGTGATTTATACGACCGGGCGGTGCCGCCCACAGAAGCGGTGGAACTGCTGGACGAGATATTTTCTCGCATCGTCATTGGGCTGGGTACGCCGGTCATTGCGGTTTCCGGCAACCATGACAGTCCAGATCGGATCAGCTTTGGCACTCGCCTGATGGCAGGGAGAGGGCTGCATCTGGCAGGTCAGCTTAGGCTGGACGCTCAGTCTGTATCGCTACAAGATGAGTTTGGAGAAGTTCATTTTCACCTGGTGCCCTATTGTGATCCTTCCACGGTACGACTTGCGCTGCAAGATGAGAGCATTCGCACGCATGACGCAGCGATGAAGGCGGTAACGGAGCGGCTGGCGGAGCGGCTTGATCCGAAGGCTCGACATGTGTTCGTTGGACATGCTTTTGTAACTCCAGGCGGGGAGCCGCAGGACAATACGAGCGATTCCGAGCGGCCCCTGTCCATTGGAGGGGCGGAGTATGTGAAGCCGGATTATTTTAAGTCGTTCCACTATACGGCGATGGGGCATTTGCATCAGGCGCATTGGGTGGGCAGCGAGAACATTCGGTATTCCGGCTCCCTGCTTAAGTATTCTATTTCCGAGGAGCATCACCGCAAAGGTTATTTGATGGTGGAGCTGGACGGCGAGGGCAAGGTGAGTGTAGAGCATCGGCTGCTGGCGCCGAGGCGCGATATGCGCCGTGTCAGCGGGTACATACGGGATATCGAAGCGAGCCGCGAGATTAGTGAGGACTATGTGTTCGTGACGCTGCTGGACGAGAATCCGGTGTTATTTCCAATGGAAAAGATACGCACGGTATTTCCCAACGCTCTCCATGTGGAGCGGCGTCCTGTAACAGCGCTGCCGCGAACGGGGCTTGACGGGGAAAAGGGCTCTGCTGAAGCCGGGGGCAGTCGCCGCGACAGCGATCCGGTTTCTCTTTTTGAAGCTTTTTACCGAGAAGTGAAAGAGATGGAGCTCAGCGAGAGTAAAAAACGCCTGTTCCACGAGGTTTGTCGGAATGTACTGCAAGGAGAGGGGGCGGCTCGATGAGGCCGATTACACTAACGATGACCGCCTTCGGGCCTTATCGGGATGAGGAGAAGATTGACTTCGAGCCGCTGCATGGCAGAGGTTTATTCGTCATCTCGGGCCAGACTGGTGCAGGCAAAACGACGGTGTTTGACGCTCTGTGTTACGCCTTGTACGGGGCGGCAAGCGGCGAGGACCGGGCGGAAACACGCATGCTGCGCAGTCACTTTGCGAGTGATGCTCAGCCCACGTCGGTGGAGCTGGTGTTCGCGGTACGCGGACGAAAGTACCGTGTGTTGCGGCAGATGCCGCATCGGCGGGGCGGCAATAAGAGCGAGACCGGCGGCAAAGCGGAGCTGTATGAGCTGACGGAAGACGGCGAAACGCCGCTGACGGACCGTTTTCATATTAAGGAAGTGGACGCCAAGCTGGAGGAGCTTGTTGGGCTGACTAAGGATCAGTTCAGCCAGATCGTTATGCTGCCGCAGGGGGAGTTCCGCAAGCTGCTCACTTCTGATACAGAAAATAAAGAAGAAATCCTGCGGCGGTTGTTCGGTACGGAGCTGTACCGGCGTTTGGAAGAGAGCTTCGCCGCGCGCGCCCGCGAGCTGCGCGAAGCGGTCAAAGACAATCGCCAGCGGCTGCTTTATATCGGTGAACAGGTCAGAACTAGCCTTCCAATACGGGAGGAAGGACCACTTGCAGCGGTGTTGGCTCAGGAGCATGCCGGCGCGGTTCAGTTGTTGGACGGGCTGGCGGAAGAAGAGCGGCATTATGCGGAGCAAGTCCTGCAGCTGCAGGCGATGCGTTTGGCGGCGGATGCGGCTTGGGAGGCGCAACGGGCCAAGCTGACGGAAGCGTCGCGCGTGAATGGCCGCCTCGACGAGCTAGAGGCGGCGCGGCGCGCGGCGGAGCAGCTTGAGGCGCGCGCCGGCGAGATGAGCGCGCTGGAGCAGCGGCTCGTCGCGGCTGAGCGGGCGGAGCGCCTGGCTCCGTATGAGGAGCAGGCGCAGCGCTCCACAGCGGAGGCTGCGGCTGTGGAGCGGCGGCGAGGCGAAGCCGCCGAGGCAGCGCAGCGCGCCGCGCGCGAGCTTGAGGCGGCCGCAGCTGAGGCGGCCGCGGAAGCGGCTCGCGAGCCGGAGCGTCGCGAGGCGGAGCGAGAGCAGCAGCGGCTGAGCGAGCTGCTGCCGTTGGTGCGCACGCTCGGCGAGCGCCGGGCGGAGCTGGAGCGGCTGCGCGCGGACGAGCAGCGGCTTGCCGTGGAGCTGGAGCGTGCCGCAGCGGAGCAGGAGCGCAGACGCGCCGAGCGCCGGGAGCTTGCGGGCCGCCTGGAAGGGCAGGAGCGCGAGCTTGAGGTGCTGCCGGAGCGAGAGCGGCGGCTGGATTTTTTGCTGCGACGGCATGAGCTGCTGAAGACGCTGAGCGCTGTGGGGCAGCAGGCCGAGCAGCTAGAGCGTTCGCGGGCTGAGCGCGAGGGAGCGGTGCATGGGCTCCGGCAGGAAACGGAACAGCTGGAGCAGCGCTGGATTGAGGGACAAGCCGGGCGCTTGGCGGCGCATTTGCATGACGGCAAGCCATGCCCAGTGTGCGGCAGTCAGGAGCATCCCGTTAAAGCTTCCGAAGATGCCGGGACGATTAGCCGCGAGGAGCTTCAAGCGGCTAAGGAGCGACTGCTCCATGTTGAGCGAGAACTGGCGGCTGCGGCTGCTCAGGTTGCTGCGGCGCAGGAGCGCACGGCGGAAGCCGATGCTCGGCGCGGCGAAATGGAGATCAGCGGCGAGCCTTTAGAGCTGCAGCTGGCAAGCACGCTCGAGGAGGGCCGCGAGCTGCGCGTGGAATGCCAGCGCCTGAAGACGCTGCAGACCGAGCGTGGCCCGCTGCGCGAAGCGCTGACTGCTCTGGAGCGCCGTTTGGAGGCGCTCGAAGCTCAGCGCGAGCGGCTGCAGGGACAGCAGCAGCCGCTCGCGCTGGACATAGCGGCGCGCAGCTCGCGCCTGGAAGCGGAGCTTGCGGCTGTGCCGGAGCCGCTGCAGGATGCGGCGGAGCTGGAGCGCCGCTCCGCCGCGGCGGAGCGGCTGGCTGCGGAGCTGGCCGCCGCCTTGCGGCAGGCGCAGGAGCGGCATGCCCGCGCCGGAGCCGGCGCGGCGGAAGCCGCCGCGCGGCTGGAGCAGCTGGCGGAGCAGGCGCGCGGCGCTGCCGAGGCCGCAGAGGCTGCGCGCGAGCGGCTCGGCGCGGAGCTGGCCGCCGCCGGTTTTGCGTCGGCGGAGGCTTGGCGGGCTGCGCGCCTCGAAGAGGCGACGCGCGAGCAGGGTCGCCGCGCGCTGGAGGCGCATCGCAGCGGCCTGGCGGCTCAGCGGCGGTTAACCGAGGAGCTGGAGCGCGAGCTCGCCGGTCAGGAACGCTGCGAGTTGGAACTGCTCGGGGCGGAAGCGGAGCGGCTTGGCGCGGAACGCGAGAGCGCCGACGCCAGCTGGCGGGAGGCGGATCGCTGCCGCGTCCAGGCAAGTGCACTTGGATCGTCAGTAAGCGAAGCGGCGCGCCGCTATGGCGACTCTGAGCGGGAGCTGGAGGAAGTCGCGGATCTTCATGAAATGCTGAAGGGCGACAACTCCCTTAAGATCTCTTTTGAAAGATATATCCTTATCGAGTTTCTTGAACAGATTCTGCATGCCGCCAACGAGCGGTTGCGTGAGCTGTCAAGCGGCCAGTTCGTGTTGGAGCGAAGCGGACGGTTAGAGGCTCGGGGACGCCAAAGCGGTCTTGGGCTTGATGTTTATGATAGCTACACAGGCCAGAATCGGGATGTGAAATCGCTCTCCGGCGGAGAAAAATTCAACGCCTCGCTGGCGCTGGCGCTCGGCATGACCGATGTGATTCAGTCGAATCGCGGCGGCGTGTCTATCGAGATGATGTTCATCGACGAGGGCTTTGGCTCACTTGACGAGGAAGCGCTCGGCAGAGCGATCTCCGCGCTGGCCGACCTGCAAAAGGCAGGACGTTTGATCGGCGTGATCTCCCATGTGCAGGAACTGAAGGATGCTTTTCCGGCGGTTCTGGAGGTGCGCAAGACGAAGGAAGGCCACAGCAGCACGGAGCTAATTATTAAATAGAGCCCTTCAGCGCCCAGCCGGGGTCAATAGGGCATCAGATATCACTGACACAAGCAGTGGGACTAGGAAGGAGTGTGGGAAATGGGGCTTCGAATCATTTTAGGGCGAGCGGGGACAGGCAAGACCTTTGCCTGCATGGATGATATACGCCGAGAGCTTGTGGCGGATCCAGCCGGGCCACCGCTTATTTTGCTAACGCCGGAGCAGGCGACTTTCCAAACGGAATACGCGTTGCTCGGCTCCGGTGCGGTGCAATCGAGCCTCAGAGCCCAGGTGCTCAGCTTCCGACGGCTTGCACTGCGCGTTATGCAGGAGGCTGGCGGCGCCGCACTCATCCCGGTTGGAGAGAACGGCAAAAACATGCTTCTGCACAAAATCGTGCATCGGCTGTCACCGCAGCTGCAGCTGTTTCGCGGCGGAACCGAGCAACAGGGCTTCATTGCCAAAATGGGTGAACTGCTGACGGAATGGAAACGGTACGGCATCGACTCTGCGGCAATCAGGGAACGGCTTGAGCTAGAAGGCGGGTTTGACTTTACATCTGTCTCCGTTACGGCACCTGCCTCTTTATCAGCGCTCGTTTCCTCATCGACACTTGCTTCTACAACTGCATCAGCCCCTGCTTCTGTCGCTGCGTCTGCCGCTGTCGGTGCATCAGCCCCTGTTCCTTCAACTGGAACTAACAAGGCTGCATCCGCCATTCCAGCCTCAGCCGGCTCAAGTTCCGGCAGTTCCCTACTCGACCGCAAACTTCATGATCTCGCACTTGTTTATGGCGAGCTGGAGCGTGAGCTGACTGGACTTTATATGGATGACGAAGACCATCTGTCCTTCCTGGCAGAAGGCTTCGGCGATTGCCGTTCCATGCGCGGAGCACGCTTCTGGCTGGATGGCTTCAGCGGCTTCACGGCGCGCGAGCTCGCAGCTGTCGGCATGTTGCTGCAACAAGCGGAGTCCGTGACGCTGACCTTATGTCTGGACCGGCCCTACGATGGAGGGGAGAAGCCTCATGAGCTGGACCTCTTCCATCCAGCGGCGGACACTTACATTCGAGTGAAGGCGTTGGCGGATGAGCTTGGAGTGTCCGTAGAGGAGCCGCTGATCTTGCCTACGCAACTGCCGCCCCGCTACCAGAGCGGCGGTATGCTTGATCATCTCAACCGGAATTTTGGAGGCAGAACGCCGATGCGGAATGCCCAGCAACAAGCTGGAGCGACTAGTTCCGATCCGCTAACGGATCTCAATTCGGAGATTATGCTCACTGCGGCTTCGAGCCGCAGAGCTGAGGTGGAGGCTGCCGCGCGTGACATGAAACGTCAGGTGCGCGAGCGTGGTTTGCGCTGGCGTGATTTGGCGGTCATTGTCCGCCAAACGGCGGATTACAGCGACACCATTCATAATGTGTTTACCGATTATGGCATTCCCTTTTTCCTGGACGGCCGCAAGGACGTGCTGCATCATCCGCTCATAGAATTCATCCGCTCCGCGCTTGAGACGGTATTATATGGCTGGAAGCATGAGGCGATTTTCCGCTGTGTCAAAACCGAGATGTTGTTCCCTGAAGACGGTCGGCTGGAGCGGGAGCGCTTTGATCGGCTGGAGAACTACGTGCTGGCGGCAGGTATTGAGGGACGTTCTTGGAAAAGTCCCAAAAGATGGCAGCCGCTTCATGCCGGCAGCGTCGAGGATGCGCCTACTGAAACAAATGCTCGCCAGCGCGCGGAGTTTGCAGATTTGCTCAAAGCCAGGACGGAGCTTGTGCGGCCGCTAAGCCGGCTGGAGCGAGCTATGGCCAAGGCGAGCACGGTGCGGGAGCAATGTGAAGCGCTGTTTGATTTCCTTGATCGTGCAGGAGCGGCGGACCGGCTGGAGCGCCGCGCTGAACAGGAGCTAGCCGCAGGCCGACCGGGCTCTGCACGCATCCAGCGGCAAGTATGGGACGGTGTGATGGCGCTTCTTGACCAACTGGTGGAGATGGCGGGAGATGAGTCAATTCCATTGGATCTGTTCACCGGCATGGTGCAAACGGGTCTTGAGACACTCAAGCTGTCTGCTGTGCCGCCTTCGCTTGATCAGGTAGTCGTTGGCGCTATGGATCGCATCCGTACTGGACAAGTGCGCGCCGCTTATGTACTTGGAGCCAGTGATGGTGTTTTGCCGATGCGCATTCAGGAGGACGGTTTGCTGACCGAGCGAGAGCGTGAGAAGTTCGGAGATTCGGGGCTTGAGATGGCCCCCGGAGTGCGCCGCCGATTGCTGGATGAGCGGTTTCATATCTATCGAGCCTTCCTTGCACCGTCTGATCGTTTATGGGTCAGCTGGCCGCTTGCCGACGAAGAGGGTAAAGGTCTCCATCCTTCGGAATACATTCGTCATCTGCGAACTTTATTTCCAACTCTTGCAGTTCAGCTTGCGGCAGGAGCTCCCGAGTCGTCTTTGACGTCACAGGATCTGCTTCGCTATATGGAGTTGCCAGAGCGGGCTCTATCTTATCTCATTCCCCGTCTGCGGCATTGGTTGGACGGCGGCGAGCTTAAGCCTCTTTGGCAGGATGTATACAACTGGTTTGCGGTTAGGCCTGTCTGGCAGCGGAGATTCCGCGCTATGCTAGACTCCTTGGATTACGACAACGGGGTGGTCCAGCTCGGCCGCGGCATGGCGGATCGACTTTATGGCGGCCAACTGACGGCGAGTGTGACGCGGATGGAGCGGTTCGTCTCCTGTCCTTTCCAGCATTTTGCTGTACATGGACTCAAGCTGAAGGAGCGCAGGCTGTACCGGCTTGGGGCTCCGGATATGGGTCAGCTATTTCACGCTGCCCTTACTAAGGTTGCCTCTGAGCTCGGCGAGGGCTGGGGCCGCTCCAGCGCAGCAATCATTCAAGAGACAGCAGAGAAGGCTGTTGACGAACTGGCGCCGCGGCTGCAATCACAGATTTTGCTAAGCAGCAATCGTTATCGTTATATTGCAAGCAAGCTCAAATCCGTTGTGACACGCGCAGCAGTCGTGCTGGGCGAACATGCTAGGCGTGCGGAGTTCCAGCCGGTTGGGCTAGAGGTTCAGTTCGGGCCAGGCGGCGAGCTGCCTCCGCTTGATATTGAGTTCCCGGACGGCAGCGGCTCGATTCGGTTAATTGGACGGATCGACCGCGTAGATGCGGCCCGCTCCGACAAAGGTTTGCTGCTGCGAGTTCTGGACTACAAGTCCAGCGCTACTCAACTGAGGTTGGAGGAAGTTGCGAGTGGTCTTTCGCTGCAGATGCTGACCTATTTGGACGTCCTGCTTACCCATGCCGAAAGCTGGCTAGGCGAGCAGACTCATCCAGCGGGTGTGCTTTATTTTCACGTACAGAATCCGGTGCTCAGCGTACCGGCTGGGCTTCCCGTGGACGAGGCGGCCGCTATGCTGCTGAAACGCTTCAAAATGCGCGGTCTGCTGCTGGATGATGCAGATACGGTGAGGATGATGGATGCTGGATTGGAAGGGCGATCGGATTTGCTCCCAGCCGGATTCAAAAAGGATGGTACTTTCCTCAGCGATTCTTCCGTCGCTACAGGCAGGCAGTGGGAGCTGCTGCGGCGCTCGGTGCGTCGTACGATCGGGACGATCGGGCAGTCGGTCAAAAAAGGCGAAATTGCGATTCGTCCTTACCGGCAAGGCGCCAAAACTCCTTGTCAATTTTGCGCCTACAAACCGGTATGCCAGTTCGATCCGCTCAATGAAGGCAACGAATATCTCAAGCTGGCTGCCCCTGGCAAAGAAGAATTCTGGGGTACGCTTGAGGAACTAGCAGAAGCCCAGGCCGAGCTGGCAGCAGCATCGGAGGAGCGAGCTTCTCTTATGCAGGCGGATGGAATCCAGCAATTATTGATGGAAAGGAGTGGTAGCGATGATGGTTCCTAAGCCGGAAGGCTCGCGCTGGACCGATGACCAATGGACTGCCATTACGGCTCGCGGAGGAGATGTGCTTGTTGCCGCTGCGGCAGGTTCAGGCAAAACAGCTGTGCTCGTCGAGCGAATTATCCGCATGATTTCTGAAGATATCGATGTGGATCAGCTGTTGGTCGCCACTTTTACGAAAGCCGCCGCTGCAGAAATGAAGGAACGCATACGGGCCGCCCTGGAGGCAGCTCTGGAAAGCGATCCTGGCTCGGAGCATTTGCGCCGCCAACTGGCACTGCTAGGACGAGCTTCTATCACGACGTTGCACTCCTTTTGCCTGGACGTCATTCGGCGTTATTATCCGCTCATTGGCCTTGATCCCGGCTTCCGCGTTGCCAACGAGACGGAGAGCGAACTGCTGCGCCTGGAAGTGTTAGATGAGCTGTTCGAAGAGCGATATAGCGAGGCATCGGCAGAGGACGGCCGATTTTTGCAGTTAGCTGATCGATACGGCGGCGAAAAGAGCGACGAGCCACTGTACCGTCTCGTGCAGCAACTCTATGAATTTTCGCGTTCTCAGCCATGGCCTGATGAGTGGCTTCGAAAAATGGCGATCGCTTTTCGGGTCGAAGACCCCGAAGATCTGGAAGGGGGCCAGTGGCTGGAGGCACTCGCCGCAGATCTCCGGCTTAGCCTCCAAGGTGCGGGTGCAGCGCTGCAAGAAGCGCTCCAGTGCGCGCTTGATCCAGGCGGACCACTTGTTTATGCCGAGACGCTTCGGGATGATTTGCGGCTTGTCGCCACAATCGAAGAAGCAGTACTCTCTCGTCCCTGGGATGAATGGCGGGATGCCTGGCAGCTGGCGGGCAGTTTTGGCCGCCTGAAGTCGATCCGCTCCGGCGGTGATGTCGACCCGCTCCTGCAGGAGCGGGCTAAGGAACTGCGGGACGAGGCAAAGTCCATAGTGGACGAGCTGGATAAGGAGCTGTTCAGCCGACCTGCAAAGGCCTACATGGAGGAGTTAAAACAGCTTGCACCGCTCATGGACACGCTAGCCGAGCTGGTGATCGAGTTTGATTGGCGCTACCGGGAGGCGAAGCAGCGCAAGGGGCTGCTTGATTTTGGCGATCTCGAGCATTATTGCCTCGCCATCTTGCGTTCGGATGATTCCACCTCGGAGCGGGCTCTGCCTTCCTCGGCGGCAATGGATTACCGTCGTCAGTTTCGAGAGGTGCTGCTCGATGAGTACCAGGACACGAACCGGGTGCAGGAGTCGATCGTCGAGCTGATTACGGGGACAGTCTCGGATGCTGTAGAGCTGAAGGGTGGCCGGCGTTTCATGGTCGGAGACGTTAAGCAGAGCATTTATCGCTTCCGACTGGCCGAGCCGGATTTATTTCTGGACAAGTATCGGCGCTTCGCCGCGGATACAGCCGTGGAAGGTCAGCGTATCGATCTGGCGCGCAACTTCCGCAGTCGGCAAGAAGTCGTAGATGGTGTTAATGCCGTTTTCCGCGCGCTCATGCGAGAATCGGTCGCTGAGATGGATTATGATCGATCTGCGGAGCTAGTGCTTGGAGCTTCCTACCCGGAAGCGGAATCGCCTACTGCAAATCGCATTGAGCTAGCGCTCATCGACCGCGAGAGCAGCGGAGGGCGGACCCCTGCGGACAAGCCGGCAGTAGCTGCTGATCTCTCTTCCGATAGCCGGGAGGCGGAGCAGCGGGAAGAAGCCGCTGACTTGCAGACAGCTCAGCTTGAGGCTCGTTATATCGCCCGGCGCATTCTGGAGCTGCGCCAGCAGTCCCACCACGTTCATGATGGCAAAGGTGGAAGTAGACATTTGGCTTGGCGCGATATAGTTGTCTTGCTGCGTGCCACGAAATCCTGGGCTCCGGTGCTGATGGAGGAGCTCCAGTCGGCGGGCATTCCGGCATACGCAGAACTTGGCAGCGGCTATTTTGACGCCATTGAGGTAGACATTATGCTGTCTGCTCTGCGCGTCGCGGATAATCCGTTTCAGGATATTCCGCTTGCCGGCGTGCTGCGCTCTCCAATGTTCGGGCTGACCGCTGAAGATCTGGCGATGATTCGAATTGTTGGAGGCGAGGGCTCCTATTATGAAGCGGTTGTGAACACGGCAGACAATCTGCTCGCGCCGCATGAGGTTCGCGCCAAATTGGCCGTTTTTCTCGACACGATGGACGGATGGAGAGAAGCGGCACGCCAGGGAAGTTTAGCCGATTTGGTTTGGCGGATCTACAGCGAGACCGGATATTATGATTGGGTTGGCGGTCTGGCGGCCGGCAGCCAGCGACAAGCTAATTTGCGCGCGCTGCATGATCGAGCCCGGCAGTTCGAGGCCGGTTCAGCCCGCGGTTTGTTCCGTTTCCTCCTGTATATGGATCGGATGAGGGAGAACGGAGGCGACCTCGGCGCCGCCGGTGCGCTCGGCGAAGGCGAGGACGTCGTGCGAATTATGTCCATTCATAAGAGCAAGGGACTTGAATTCCCTGTCGTTTTTATAGCCGGCCTTGGCAAAAGGTTCAACCAGCAGGATGTGAGCTCGCCGTTTCTCATGCACAAGCAGCTTGGCTTCGGTCCTAAGTTTATCGATCCAGAGCTGAGGCTCAGCTACCCGACTTTGCCGTGCCTCGCCATCCGTCGCAGGATGCGCATGGAGCTGCAGGCAGAGGAGTTGAGAGTACTGTATGTGGCATTAACACGTCCGAAGGAAAAAATGATTCTGGTCGGCACAGTGGATGACGCAGAGCGACAGACAGTTAGATGGAACTCCTCGCGCGGAGCGGAGGGTACGCTTTCCGACTATCGGATCGCCTCGGCGCGTCGGTATTTGGATTGGCTCGGCCCGCTTGTAGGCTTGGCCGTCACGGTCGGAGCGACGGAAGAGAATACTCGGTTGCCGGTAAGATCGCTTGCCGATGAAGAGGTAGCTCCTGAATCATTCGCTTCAGAAGCGATAGCTCCAGAAGTACTTGCCCAGGGGCCTCTAGCCTCTGAACCGCAGCTTCCTAACGAATTCAATCCAACTATTGCCCCGCTGCCTTCCACCAACGCTCACCTACAGCTATCGCTCATCTCCGAGACGGGGAATGAACCAGCCGCGGCTCATCAGTCCGCCTTCGATAGCTGGGGCTCTGGCATCGTGCCCTTCTACACACTAGGGGGTGAGGCGGCAGCTGCCGCCGAGATGACGGATGCAGTCGACCGCACCGAGGAGCGGCAAGCGGTTCTCCATGCTGTTCCTCTGCCTGATGGCGGCTTGCAGGAAGAGGTAGACAAGCGGCTTTCATGGAGCTATCCTTATGCGGATGCCCCAAAAATTGCCGCTAAAACTTCTGTCACGGAGCTGAAGCGGATTCGCGGAGAGGCAGCAATCGGAGACGATGCTGTACCATTTGGCGGCGGACCCTATGTAGAGCCGATCGAAGGAACATCGATCCTTGCCTCGCTCTCTGGTCCCTCGTGGCATGGTTTTGAAGGTGATGACAATACGATTAATTCGCATCAGACGGAGATGGGAGCTTCCGTTCGATCCAATGCAGATGCCTCGCTGCGTCTGCGCCGTCCCAAATTCCTGGAGCAAAGTCGCATGACGGCTGCGGAGAGGGGCACAGCGGCGCATACACTTATGCAGCATCTGCCCCTTGAGTTTCCTCTGAAGCTGGAAACGGTTCAGCGCACGCTGTCCTCCCTCGTCATGAAGCGTATTTTGACGGATGAGCAGGCGGCTTCAGCGGATACGGAAGCGGCCCAGGCCTTTTTTATGAGCGAGCTCGGACAGCGGCTGGTTGCCGCAGACAGAGTGTGGAGGGAGCTTCCCTTCAGCTGCACACTTCCGGCGGCCCAGGCCTTCCCATCCCTTGCCAAGGACGGTGCTAATGAACCCGTGCTGCTACAAGGAGTCATTGATTGTCTGTTCGAGGAAAGCGGTAAGCTAGTCCTTTGCGATTACAAAACCGACCGGGTGCCAGACGGGAATTATGGAGCAGCGGCGGAGAAACACCGCTTCCAGCTGATACTGTATTCGCAGGCGATAGGGCAGGCGTTGGGGCGCCCGGTTGATGAAGTCCATCTGTATTTTCTCAGTGGCCGCAAGTCGGTTCGACTGGATTTTGCTTAAGAAAGGATCGATACGGTGTGACCCAACAGCCACAGACCAAGCGCAGCATTACGACAGCGGTCGTGTTCGTGCTGCTGACAGTAAGCCTGATCGGCAATGTGCTCTTATTCGCGATGTACCTGCAGAACAAACAGCAAGATAGAGTGGCTGAAGGCAAATTGATTTTCCAATCCTGGAAAGAAACCAGTGAAAGCCTGCTCAAGGTTAAGTCCACGCTGGATGGCTTAAAGGATGGTTCTTTGAATCAAGATAAAGTTCGCATCGCAGCCTTCTACGAGCTTGACGAGTACGGTCTAGAGAGCAGGTCCTTGCTTCAGATCTACGAGGCAGCGCAAAAGAAATCGGGCAATTCGTCCGACTGGCCGGAGCAATATGAGATTCAAGCAACGGAATTCCCAGCTCTGCTGCACAAAACGCTCATGGGGGGCACGCCAGCGGAACAGGAGAAACTGTCTGTGTTACTTCAGCAGCTGATCGAGCAAACCTCTAAGGTGGATACGTCCATTGAGTCGCGCGATCGCTATTTGACGCTGCTTGCGGATAAAAACTGGCCGGGCGCAGCGCTTGAAATAGCTCGAAATATCGACGCTTTTAAGCCATCAGGCTCCTAAACGGCAAATTTTTTTCGAGTCATTTTATCGGGACAAATAACTAGTCGCCCATGGGCTGCATAGGATAAGGCAGAACGAATATTGAGGAGATGGTCTCAATGGAACCTGTTAATCCTGTAGCACCAACCCCGGTGGCTCCAAGCATGCCGGTCAAAACCCCGACTGCGGCGAAGCCGACTGCCCCGATGCCAATCAAGGCACCGACGGCTAAAGTTCCGACGGCACCTATGCCAGTTATGCCAGAGCCTGCACTGATGCCAATTATGCCAATGCCAATGCCAATGCCAATGCCCGCCCCGGTGCCGAACCAGACAATCAACAACACCGTTGTTGTCATCATGGAGAAGCCAGAGATGAAGCATTTCTGCGACAGCCACAAACATCGCTACGTGCTGGCTCATACGAAGGACGGCTGGTGCGTCGATGGATTTATCGAGCATCACGATGACGAGTATGTCTGTATTGCCGTTCCATGTGGTATGAACGAGATCGATCCACGCGGGTTCGTCGGACACGGCGGAGGACACGGTTTCGGCCCTGGATTCGGACACGGCTTCGGTCCTGGTTTTGGTCCCGGCTTTGGCCCTGGATTTGGCCCTGGATTCGGTCCTGGATTTGGCCCTGGATTTGGTCCGTACCCGCCGCTGTATCCTTATCCGTATTATCCGCGCCGTCGCTTCTCCCGCGCAGTATTCCCGCTGGCTGCGCTAGCTGGCCTGACTCTGCTGCCGTTCCTGTAAGAGAACAGAACAGGGACTCCCTGGGCAGGCTCTCTTCCTTGGACTCCCCGGCCCGAGTGAAGCTGCTGCGCCCTGGATTTGCTTCAAATTTGAGCTTATAATCGCGCGTCATAGACCACGTGCTGCGCAATGAGCGCCGCGCCGGTCACAGTACCATCAGTCCCTCACGATTCAGCGTGATGGGTGCGGCGGCTGCCTCTTTTGGCAGTCGTCTTATTTTTTTCTCATAGGCGTTAGACTAGAGGGTTGGAATAAGCTACAATAGAACTCAGCAAGGTCTGGAGAAGAGGAGCTGTCGGGAGCTGTGAGCGATTGTATTTTTTGCAAAATTGTCGAAGGAACGGTACCTTCCAAAAAGGTTTACGAAAATGAAAGTGTGCTGGCTTTCCGGGACATCGCGCCCGCGGCACCCGTACATATTCTAATTATTCCGAAACGCCATATTCCAACTATGAACGATGTTGCTCCGGAGGATGGCGCTCTGTTAGCTGAGGTGCTACTGACGGCCAGGCAGTTAGCCCAGGATGAAGGGATTGCGGAATCGGGCTATCGCTTGATTAACAACTGCAACTCCGATGGAGGGCAGACAGCTTATCATCTGCATTTCCACCTCTTGGGCGGTCATCCGCTCGGCGTTCTAGTTGAAGGTTATTCGAGTTGACACTGGCTTCTTCATTGAACTATAATGAAATGTGATTAGCCGTGTTCATCTTCTGGACCGTCTGTTTCGGAGGGAGGGATAACAAGTGTCTGAAACGAAAGTTCGCAAAAATGAAACCATCGATGCTGCACTCCGCCGCTTCAAGCGCTCCATTGCTAAGGACGGCGTCCTGGCTGAGGTGAAGAAACGCAAGCATTACGAAAAGCCGAGCGTTAAGCGCAAGAAGAAATCCGAGGCTGCGCGCAAGAGAAAGTTTTAGGAGGATCCTTCCGAAATGAGCCTTAGCCAAAGATTGGACGACGACATGAAGCAAGCCATGAGGGACAAGGACAAGTTCCGCTTGACCACTATCCGCATGGTGCGCGCCGCCGTGAAGAATCTGGAAATTGACCTTAAGCGTCCGCTTGAGGACAGCGAGGTTCTTGACATCGTCAGTCGCGAGATCAAACAGCGTAAAGATTCCCTCCAAGAATTTCAAAAAGCCAGCCGTGACGATCTTGTAAAAGACGTCGCAGCAGAAATTGATATTATTAGTGTCTACCTTCCCACGCAGCTGACCGAAGAAGAGATCAAAGCAATCGTAGAGCAGACGATCCAGGAAACCGGTGCTTCTTCCAAGGCAGATATGGGCAAAGTCATGAGTGCCCTTATGCCGAAGGTAAAGGGTCGCGCTGACGGTAAGCTAGTAAACCAAGCAGTACAGCAATTTCTGCCATAATCTCGGACCACAACAACACTTCCTTTCGGGGAAGTGTTTTTTGGTTGTTCAAAATTAATACTTCAAAATTAATCGGAACTACAGGTGTATTTCGACGTAACAAGGAGTAAGATTTGCTTAAGAAATGAATCTTAGATTGGTCAAGCAATTGGGGGTGTTAAATTGAATAAGCAAAGAAGACTGGCTTCCTACCTTTTTTTAACCGTCGTTATGCTGCTATTTAGTCAAGCCGCTCCGGCATTGGCATCAGGTATAGCGGACGGAGGTAATTCTTCCACCCCGTTAGCGAATCCTTATGTTGCCTCTCTCTTGCTGTTTGTCGGATTCACGGGCACAATGCTGGCTTTACTGTTGTCCGGCTTTGCCGCACCGGGGCTGATTGGAATCGTCGCTTTTGGTCTTTTTTTCCTCGGTGGCCATGGGGCAGGGTACAGCGATGGAATGGATGTCTTTTTCTTTATAATGGGCATTATTTTGCTCATGCTGGAGCTGTTTGTACCAAGCTTCGGTATTCTAGGCATTCTGGGGGCGGCAGCGCTTGGCAGAGCTATCATCTATAGCTTCGGGGATACGAGTACAGCGCTGATCAGCATGTTGTCCGCATTAGCAGCGGCGATCGTCATCGTCACGCTTGTCGCCCGCAGGTTCAAGGAGCGCGGAATCTGGAACCGCTTTGTGCTAAGGGAAAGTCTCACAACAGAGGAGGGTTTCCTTCCCGCTGATTCCAAAGCCGCACTGCTTAACCAAGAAGGGATTACGATCACGCCACTCAGGCCGGCAGGTATCGTCGACATTGGTGGAGAACGTATCGATGTGGTTACCTCGGGTGAATTCATCGATCAGAATACAAAGGTCAGGGTAGCCCGGGTAGAAGGAACAAGAGTTATCGTTAAGGAAGTTCATTCGGTTTAATCCCAACTAAAAGGAGTCGATTTAATGGATAGTACAGATTTTGGTTCGATCGGATATGTTGTCGCCGCTATTGTTGCGGTCATTGTAATTGCGGTATTTCTCAGCTTTTTCCCTATCATGCTCTGGATTTCGGCGCTTGCCTCCGGCGTCCGCGTCGGCATCATTACGCTTGTAGGAATGCGCCTGCGGCGTGTTACGCCAAGCCGTATCGTGAATCCGATGATCAAAGCAACAAAGGCTGGTCTTGGCTTGTCGATCAATCAGCTGGAAAGTCACTATTTAGCTGGCGGTAACGTGGACCGCGTCGTCAATGCCCTTATTGCCGCTCAGCGCGCGAACATCGAGCTTGAATTTACCCGTGCGGCAGCGATTGACCTGGCCGGCCGTGATGTTTTGCTCGCCGTACAGATGAGTGTCAATCCGAAAGTAATTGAAACGCCTATCGTAGCAGCTGTTGCCAAGGACGGCATCGAGGTCAAGGTCAAAGCGCGAGTTACGGTACGTGCTAACATTGAACGGCTCGTCGGCGGAGCGGGCGAAGAAACAATTATTGCTCGTGTTGGCGAAGGGATCGTTACAACAGTTGGTTCTTCTGGCTCCCATAAAGATGTTCTTGAGAATCCTGATATGATTTCCCGCACGGTACTTGGCAAAGGCCTTGATGCCGGTACGGCATTTGAGATTCTGTCTATTGATATCGCCGACGTAGATGTAGGCAAAAACATCGGAGCCAACTTGCAGACTGAACAAGCGGAGGCAGACAAGCGCATCGCTCAGGCCAAAGCTGAGGAGCGCCGCGCAATGGCTGTAGCCCAGGAGCAAGAGATGAAAGCACGGGTTGTTGAGATGCGAGCTCGCGTTGTGGAGTCGGAATCGCAGGTACCGCTGGCAATGGCGGAAGCTCTTAAATCCGGTAAGATAGGCGTCATGGACTACATGAACTTGAAAAATGTGGAAGCGGACACCCAGATGCGCAGCAGCATTGCCAAGCCTGAGGGCCCGGCATCAGATATCAAGCCGAACAGCTGATTCTGACCTGTATGCCGCAACCAACACCGGCCGCATTGCGATGGAGGTGAACCGCGATCATGGATAATCCGCTTCAAATGTTGATTAATTTTCTGCTGAACAATTTCATCTTTGTGTTTGTCATAATAGGTGCTGTATGGTCGCTGCTCGGCAGGATGCTCAAAGGCTCAGGCCAGCCGAACAAGCCCCCTGCGCGCATGCCTGACTTCGGCGGTGGGGGCCTTTCGGATCGGCCTCAGCGCCAAGGCAATCTGCCACGTGTACAGAGGCATCAGCACGAGGATTCACCAGAGCATGCTCCTATGCATCCGCCAGTTGTGATGTCTGACCAGGATGGGCCGCTGGGACGGCCTGCTCATCAGCATCCGACTGAACCACAGTTTGAAGGATCAAGCGGCGGAGAAGGGCGTTCCAGTGAATGGAGAGGGGAGTCGGCCCAAGATCGCCAGAGCCCGTTTGGTCAAATTGAGTCGTCTCCGCCGGTACGGGCTAAGCTTCCACTCAGGCAGAGCATTCTGCATGATAAAGCGCCGGATTTCCCTTCCGTGCTTCCTGATCCTGATGATGTCGCTTCGAATGCCGCATCTGTCAGGCTGACTACTGAGGATATGCGTCAAGCGGTGCTGTGGGCTGAGATTCTCGGCCCGCCGCGCTCCCGCAAGCCGAATCGGCGTTGAAATAGACGCTAAGTAGCGCTATTGCGCTGCCGAAACCCGCCTTAAACAAGCCGTTCCTTTACCCCTTTCAAGGGTGATGAAGGAACGGCTTTTTAATCTGATGTAGCTGCTGGGACCGAGCGCGCTCCACCGTCTGCGGTTCATATTCTTCCCCAACTCGGCATAGGTATTGAAAGATGAGTGCGAAACGGAGGGAGACGGGACACCCCTATGGGCAAGCTGAGCCGCAAGCTGCGCAGACTAACCGCTGATATTCTTGATCTGCCCCAGGATGTCGCTTTTGATCTGCCTCGGATGACGATGATTGGAGACCGTCAGCTCTATATCGAGAACCATCGGGGAGTGCTGCACTTTTCCTCAGAGCTACTGCGACTGAAGCTTAGTCAGGGCATTCTTGAGGTAAGCGGGACAGATCTGATCATTCGCACGATCTGGACGGAGGAAGTGTTCGTCGAAGGGAAGATTGAATCCATTCAGCTGATGGATAGGGGGGGGCAGCGATGAAAGAAGGATGGCTGCAAAAAATGCAGGGTATCGTGACGATCCAGGTCAGGGGGGAGAGTCCAGAGGCGTTCGTCAACGCCGTTTTGGAGGACGGGCTCTTACTCTGGTCCGTCCGCCGGACAAGCCCGGAGCAGATGGAGTTTTCATTGGCGGTGCCGGATTTTTTTCGGCTGCGCCCCTATCTGAAGCGGACAGGCTGCCGGGTCCATGTTACCCGCCGCAGCGGGTTTCCATTTTGGATGAAGAAGGCAGGTAAGCGCAAATTTTTCGCAGCTGGCGTTGCGATTTTTTTTATCGGCATCTATTTACTTTCCTCCCTGGTCTGGAATATCGAAGTGCGCGGCAACAAAGCGATCAAAACGGAGGACCTGCTTGCGGCAGCAAGGGCCGAAGGGGTCTATCCATTTCAATGGGATTGGAAGCTGCCGGAGCCGACCGATCTTGCCAAGAGGTTAACACAGCGACTGCCAGATGCGGCGTGGATCGGTGTGGAGAAAAAAGGTACAAGGCTCATCGTAAAAATCGTTGAGACGAAAAAGCCTAAGGCTACCAGCTTGCGGAGTACACGCCATTTGATCGCTTCCGCCGATGCCGTAGTTACGCGCATCATTGCGGACAAAGGCCGTCCAGTCGTCCATGTAAATTCACGCGTGAAAAAGGGGCAGATCCTCGTATCCGGCACGATCGGTGAAGGCGCCAATACGGCTACGGTCGTAGCTGATGGTGAGGTTCGAGGCCTCGTCTGGTACGAATATAACATCGTCTCTCCGCTCGTTCAGAAGACGAATACCTATACAGGAGCTACAAAAACAAAATGGTCGGTCGTCATGTTTGGTCGGTCGATGCAGGTCAGCGGGTACGGAAAGAATCCATTTGAGGCGTCCCAGACAAGAGAAGAGCTGGGGCAGCTCGGCTGGCGCGACTGGAAGCTACCGTTTGGAAGACTGAAGGAAACCGTCATGGAAACCAAAACAGAAAGCCGGACGCTCACCCGCGAGGAGGCAGTGCAGTCGGGATTGCTGCAGGCAAGAGCCGATATGCTGTCGAAAGCTGGCTCGGACGCTGTCGTCAAAGAGCAAAAAATTTTGCATGAGAAGACGGACAATGGTAAAGTTTATATGAAAGTTCTTTTGGAAGTGGATCAGTCTATCGTGAAGGAAATGCCACTAGTTCAGATGCAAGGAGAATGAGGAACGTTTGCCGACTGAGACGAGAACCGTAAAAATTGCACTGGACAACGCTGCGGAAGGGCTGGCGCTTTTTGGCCCTCGCGACCATTATTTGAGGCTGATCGAGGAACAGACGGAATCAACGGTCCGTTCCCGCGAGGCGGAGATCGTCATTACTGGACCGGAACAAGAAGTTGAATCGTTGGAGCAACTGTATACAGTTCTGTTGCAGCTTGTGCGCGGCGGCTATTCACCGTCAGAGCGGGACATGCAGTACGCGCTGGAGCTTTCTCGTACATTGGAAGCCGATCAGTTGCTGGATTTGTTCAAAATGGAGCTGACGTCGACCTTCCGCGGCAAGCCGATTCGGGTGAAAACGATCGGCCAGCGCCATTACGTCAAGACAGCCAAGGCTAAGGATATCGTGTTTGGTATCGGACCGGCCGGTACCGGCAAGACCTATTTAGCGGTCGTGATGGCTGTCGCCGCGCTGAAAGAAGGAGCGGTTAAGAAGATCCTGCTGACACGTCCAGCCGTTGAGGCTGGTGAGAACCTGGGCTTTTTGCCTGGCGACCTGCAGGAGAAGGTTGATCCGTACTTGCGTCCGCTGTACGACGCTCTCCATGATATACTGGGGCCGGAAGCAACTGCAAAAGCATTTGAACGGGGAATTATCGAGATTGCACCGCTGGCCTATATGAGAGGGCGCACACTGGACGATTCCTATATTATTCTCGACGAAGCCCAGAACACGACGCCGGAGCAGATGAAGATGTTCCTCACCCGTCTTGGCTTCGGTTCTAAGATGATTATTACCGGCGATGTCACGCAGATTGACCTGCCAAGGGGCAAGAAATCCGGCCTCATGGAAGCGCAGCGCATTCTGGCGAACATTCCCGAAATAGGATTCATACTGTTCACGGAATCGGATGTTGTACGTCACTCGCTGGTTCAGAAGATAGTTCTCGCTTATAATGAGGATGCCGAAAACCAAGCATAGAGAGGATTGTTGCCTGCATGAGCCGGAATAGTGAAGACAGCCGGAATGCGGCCGAACAGCCTTCATGGGTAGCCAGCTGGAAGCAGAGCACGGGCATTCGCCTGGCGCTCTGCGTTTTGTTCGTGGTTCTGTTTTATTTCAATCTCTCGCCGCATCTGGTTCCCCAGACGTACAATATTGCGCTGAACGAGGAAAGCAGCCGCGATATTGTTGCCTCGAAGAGCGTTGAGGACCAGATCGCGACTGCCAAAGCCCAGGAACAGGCGGCTGCGTCGGTGGAGCCGATCTCCAGTACGCTGCCCCTCAAGCCGGAGTCGATTCTTAATCGGGTATTCAACCGGGTAGAGTTGCTTAATCAGGATGAGGGCGTAAGCACGAGTGACAAGATTGATATTTATCGGAGCGAGATTCCATCTTACTACGAGGAGTATATCGATGAGTTCGTGCGCTCGAACACGGGTCAGCCGGATTTAAGCGATGCACTGCTGGAGGAAACTTCTCGGGTTGCCAAGAGCCAGAGTTATGCTGTGCCAGCTGAAGTTTTTTACAAGCTGCCGGCTCTCACAACCGCCCAAGTAGCTGAGATGCGCCAGGTAGCGGTCAACGTCGTGCGCAAGCTGTCTGCGGAACCGATCCGCGAGGCGGAGACGGCAAGAGCCAAAGTAGCAGAGCTGGTCAACGCCAGCTCGCTGACCCAGCGATCCACCCGCGAGATTGTACAGGAGCTGGCGCGCATGTCACTCATGCCGAACAAGTTCCTCGACAGCGCAGCTACAGAGGAGACGCAACGGCTAGCTCGCGAGAGTACGACGCCAGTCATCATCAAGGAAGGCGGCGTCATCGTCAAGAAGGGCGAGGTTGTAACGCAGGAGAAGTATGATATGCTTGCCGGAGCTGGTATGCTGGGAGGACACCGTACGTATTGGACGGAGCTCGGAATGTTGCTGACGAGTCTGCTCTTCCTGCTCGTTATCATGGTGTATCTGTATCAGACCGGGCGCATTGGAGGCGTCAAGCCTAGATACAACAACATGCATTTGTTCATGCTCTGGCTCATCCTGTTTTTGAACTTTGTCCTGATGCAGGCGACGACGCTGGCGCAATCCAATTTAATGCCTTATGTGGGCTATTTGGCTCCCGTTGCAGTCGGCACCATGTTAATTACGCTGCTGCTCGATAAACATTTGGCAATCGTTTGTTCTTTTATTTTTGTCATTATGGGCAGCATCATTTTCAATCATGATGTTAACCTGATTTTTGACTTCCGGTATGGGTTTGTCATCTGTGTCGTCTCGTTCAGCGCGATTTTTACGGTGCACCGGGCGAGCCAGCGCTCAGCCATACTGAAGGCAGGCATTATGGCCAGTCTGTTCGGGACGGTGACGGTGCTGGCTGTACTGCTGCTCGGCGATCTACCGGATCGCACGGAGATGCTTTACTCTCTCGGCTTCGCCTTCGGAAGCGGACTTATGACAGCGGTGCTTGTCATCGGGCTGATGCCTTTCTTCGAGCTTAGCTTCGGCATTTTGTCTGCGCTCAAGCTCGTTGAGCTGTCTAGTCCGAACCACCCGCTGCTGCGAAAGCTGTTGACAGAGACGCCAGGAACCTATCACCATAGCGTGATGGTCGGCAACTTATCCGAAGCGGCAGCCGAGGTCATTGGGGCGGATGGACTGTTGTGCCGGGTTGGATCGTTCTACCATGATATCGGTAAGACGAAACGCCCGAGCTATTTTATCGAAAACCAGTCGAATATGGAAAATCCGCATGACAGCATGGATCCTAAGCTGAGCAAGTCGATCATTGTTGCGCATGCGCGAGACGGGGTGGACATGCTCAAGCAGCACAACATCCCGAAGCCGCTCCGCGATATTGCTGAGCAGCATCATGGCACGACATCGCTTAAGTTCTTTTACATCAAGGCGGTTAAGGGGGCAGAGGCGGACGGAATCGAGCCCGAGTTCACCGAAGACGATTTCCGTTATCCCGGCCCAAAAGCTCAGTCCAAGGAAGCTGCGATTGTAGGCATCGCGGACTGTGTGGAGGCGGCGGTGAGAAGCTTGCGTAACCCAACGATGGAGAATGTGGAGTCAATGATCCAAAAAATAATCAAAAGCCGTCTGGACGATGGTCAGTTCAACGAATGCGATCTTACGCTCAAGGAATTGGACAAAATCGGTCAGACGCTTAAGGAAGCCGTTATCGGCATTTTCCATTCCCGGATCGAGTATCCAGAAGAGGTTAAACCAAAGGAGAAACTGGCATGAGTTTGACAATGGATTGGAGCAGCGAGCAGGATAAGATGGACATCCCTGCCGCCTGGGGACAAAGGCTGGAGCAATTGCTGGTGCTGGCTGGGCAAGCGGAAGGGATTTCGGAGGGCGAAGTTGCCGTTACTTTCGTTGACGATGACCGGATCCACGAGCTGAACCGCGAATACCGCGGTATCGACCGGCCAACGGATGTGCTCAGCTTTGCCATGCAGGAGGATGGAGAGGATGAACTCGGCATCGTGTTCGAAGTAGAGGAAGAAAACGAAGAGCTTCCTTTCATCGAACCGCTCGGAGATATCATCATTTCTGTTGAAACGGCCGCTCGCCAAGCGGAGGAATACGGACATTCACTGGAAAGAGAAATCGGATTCCTGTTCGTGCATGGTTTTCTGCATCTGATCGGATACGATCATCAGGATGCGGAAGCTGAGGCTGTCATGACAGCCAAACAGGAAGCGGTGCTGCAGCAGGCCGGCTTGACGCGGAGCTGAATTAACGATGGGCTTCATGCGTAGCTTGTCCCTTGCTTGGTCGGGCATTTTACACGCGGTCCGAACCGAGAGGCATATGAAAGTGCACTTGACAGCCGCGGTTGCCGTGACAGCTCTTGGCGCCATTCTCGATTTGAGCTCACTGGAATGGGCGGCTCTCGTGTTCGCGATGGGACTTGTTTTTGTAGCTGAGCTAGTTAATACCGCCATCGAACGAGCAGTAGACCTTGCCTCGGGCGGTGAAAGGCATCCACTGGCGAAGCAGGCTAAAGATGCTTCCGCCGGTGCGGTGCTGGTCTGTGCAGTTGTCGCTGTTATCATTGGTTTTCTTGTGTTGGGGCCGCCTTTATGGCGGCTTCTGACGACTTAATGGATTATTATTTAATCCGGTTCGTAGAGAATCGGCTAAGGAGAGAGTTTATGAGCGTTAATAACCATCTAGAGCAACTTGCCCTACAATTAGCTGAACCAGCGCGCGAAGCTATGCGTCGCGCTTACGTGCCTTACTCGCATTTTCAAGTTGGAGCGGCATTGCTGGACGAGCACGGTCATATTCATCAGGGCTGCAATGTTGAAAATGCAGCTTATAGCCCATGCAACTGCGCCGAGCGCACAGCTTTGTTCCGGGCGATTGCCGACGGCTGCGCGCCTCGCTCGTTCCAGGCGATTCTCGTTGTGGGCGATACGCCGGGACCAATCTCACCATGCGGCGTTTGCCGCCAAGTGCTGTCGGAGTTATGCAGGCCGGATATGCCTGTCATCATGACCAATCTGTCTGGCGCAAGCAGCGTTATGACGGTTGCCGAGCTGCTTCCGGGAGCTTTTTCAGTAGCAGATCTGGAGGATAGTCGCTCGAAGCAAGGGGAGGATACCGTCTAATGGCAGGACCGCAGAGCAAAAAAGGCTCCGGTGCAGCCGAAAAGAAATTCCGTTCCGGATTTGTCGGTATCGTGGGCCGACCTAATGTCGGCAAATCGACGCTAATGAACAAAATGATCGGCCAGAAAATCGCGATCATGTCGGACAAGCCACAGACGACGCGCAACAAAATCCATGGCGTTCTGACCCGTGATAATTCGCAAATTGTCTTCCTTGATACACCAGGCATTCACAAACCCAACTCAAAACTGGGCGATTATATGATCAAAGCGGCTGAAGGCGCGCTGTCCGAGGTTGAAGCCGTTCTGTTCCTCGTAGATGTAGCGGATGGGTTCGGCGGAGGAGATCGCTTTATCATCGAGCGGCTCAAGTCCGTAAAGACACCTGTTTTCTTGATTCTCAACAAAATTGATAAGATCGATGACGAAAAACTGATGCAGACCATTATCCAGTACAAGGATATGATGGATTTTGCAGAGATCATTCCGATCTCGGCGCTGCAAGGTAATAACATCGATACGCTGCTGAACCAGTTGGATCGCTATTTGCCGGAAGGGCCTCAATATTATCCTGCCGACCAAGTGACAGACCATCCGGAGCAGTTCGTATGTGCGGAAATGATCCGCGAAAAGATCCTGCAAAAGACGCGTGAGGAGATTCCGCATTCCATCGCCGTCACGATTGAGGATATGAAGGTGCAGGAAAATGGTGTTGTGCACATCGGAGCCGTCATTTATGTCGAGAGAGATTCCCAGAAGGGAATCATCATCGGCAAACAAGGCGCTTTACTCAAGGAAGTTGGCAGGGGGGCAAGGCGCGACATTGAAGCGCTGCTCGGCTCTAAGACGTTCCTGGAGTTGTGGGTGAAGGTCAAAAAAGACTGGCGAAACCAGGATCGGGTGCTTCGTGATCTCGGGTATCGTAACGAATAGATTCCTAGCGAAGGATTTCGCTTCTCGTTAATCTTTGCTTGGAGAGCGGTTTAGATCAATTCCCGCTTTTTGACAGCATAGCCGAGTCGGATTTATCGCATTCTAAAGAGGTCAGAACGCTGAGGCGTCTCCACTTTGAAAGCGAAAGGAAGATACGGCATGCGGGATTTTTCGTGGACCTATTTTGCGATGACCGGTGATGTAGAGTCGTTTTTGCTTTACAAGGAAGTGAATCAGCTTCGCATGGCGGGAAGCGCGGAAGCGGCGGCGGCAGCTGATGATGCAGGCGCAGATGAGCTTTCAGGCATGAGCCAGGAAGCTTTGCTGGTCTAGCTCCAACAGAAAGTTCCGTTTCTCCATGTTTCTATGCCCGTCCGGAGCGAATTAGCTCCGGACGTTTTGGCATTTAATCATGCTCGTCTAGCGAGCGGTTCCCTGTCCGGGACAGAGGGGGGAAACGCGTGATCTATCGCGTGGAAGGCATTGTCATACGCAGTATGGACTACGGGGAAGGCAACAAGATCGTAACTATCCTGACCGATACGGCAGGAAAGGTTGGCATTATGGCGCGCGGCGCCAAAAAGGTGCGCAGTCGGCATACCTCGTTAGTGCAGCCATTTACGCTAGGGGAATTCGTCTATTTCCGCAATGCAGGGCTCGGCCAACTCAATGCTGGCGAAATTCTGGAATCCAACCATCAGTTGCGGGAGGATATTGAGTTGTCTTCGTATGCGGCATATGCGGCCGAATTATGCGACCGGGCCTTTCAGGACGAGGAGGTCGGCGCCTACCTGTTCCATCAGCTGCGAGCTTGCTTCGATGCGCTTCGGGAAGGCAAGGAGCCCAGCATTGTCATCCATCTGTTTGAAATGAAAATTCTTGAAGCGGCAGGTTATGGGCCACAACTGGATAGTTGCGTAAGCTGTGGCTCGGACAGTGGACCGTTCAGGCTCAGTCCCGGCAGTGGAGGCATTTTATGCCGGCGCTGCTCGGGCCGCGACCCAGGAGCTTTGCCGCTTGAAGAAGGCGTGTTGAAGCTGCTTCGTCTTTTTTCGGCTATCGATATGCGGAGGCTCGGCTCGATTCAGGTTAAACCTCAGACGCGTGAGCAGTTGAAAGCGGCGCTTCGCGCGTTGATGGATACACATCTGGATATAAGGCTCAAAACGCGTGGTTTCCTGGATCAGTTGGATCGATTGTCGCTTCCTGCCATCGAGGCAGCCGGGCGAAGAAGGCAGCAAATGGAGGCTTCCGCGAGTGAATCCAGAATCGAATCCAGTCGGAACGAAATTCCTTCGACAGACATCACAAAGGAACTTGACGGCGATTCGGACGAAAAGTTGGACGAAGGACTTTAAGGGTCGGATGAAGAATTCAAAACACCAGATAAATGACTCCCAAAAACCAATTAATTCTAGTGTCCAGAAGGCTTATCCGACGCTTGACATCGTTATACATGGCCGCTACAATGGGGTAATATGCTCAAACGAACGATGATGGAGAAGGTAGTCTGCCCATTCTTTCCGTAAGATAGAATTCAGCGAGCCAGGGGCAGTGAGAGCCTGGCCGGACAGCGCAGACGAGAGGCACTCCGGAGTACGTGATTTCAGGAAAGCGGGCTTTCCGCCTGCGCCGACACGGCGACGGCTTCAGAGAGCCAAGTAGGGTGGAACCGCGGGAGATTACAAGCTCTCGTCCCTACGTCTGTGGAGCAGACGTAGGCGGCGGGGCTTTTTTGGTGTCTCCAGACCCTTCTCGTCTGATCCAGGTTCATGCCGGACCGACCGGTATACCCAGACAGATTCCTTTTAAGGAGAGTGGCCAAACATGAATTTTCAAGGCATGATTCTCACGCTGCAACAGTTTTGGGCCGAGCAGAACTGCATTCTGGTTCAGCCCTACGACGTTGAGAAGGGTGCGGGTACGATGAACCCGATGACCTTTTTGCGTTCCATCGGTCCCGAGCCATGGAATGTCGCTTATGTAGAGCCTTCACGTCGTCCGGCTGACGGACGCTACGGCGAGAACCCGAATCGACTTTATCAGCATCATCAGTTCCAGGTCATTCTCAAGCCGTCACCCGACAATATCCAAGAACTTTATTTGGAAAGTTTGAAGCGGCTGGGCATTGATCCACTGCATCATGACATCCGTTTTGTTGAGGATAACTGGGAAAATCCATCCCTCGGCTGTGCGGGCCTTGGCTGGGAAGTATGGCTTAATGGTATGGAAATTACACAGTTCACTTATTTCCAACAAGTCGGCGGTATTGAAACTAGTCCGGTCTCCGGTGAAATTACGTACGGTCTAGAGCGCCTCGCTTCTTATATTCAAGAGAAGGAAAATGTATTCGATCTTGAATGGGTAGAAGGCGTTACTTATGGCGATGTGTTCCTGCAGCCCGAATATGAGCATTCCAAATATACGTTTGAGATCAGTGATCCGGCGATGCTGTTCCAGCTCTTCTCGATGTATGAGGAGGAGGCACGCCGTGCGATGGAGCAGAACCTTGTGTTCCCTGCATACGATTATGTGCTCAAATGCTCCCATACGTTCAACCTGCTGGACGCGCGCGGAGCGATCAGTGTGACGGAACGGACAGGCTATATTACGCGTGTTCGCAATCTGGCTCGCTCTTGCGCGGCCACTTATTTGGAGGAGAGGGAACGTCTTGGATTCCCGCTGCTGAAGAAAGGAGTGGAGCAAAATGGCTAAGGATCTTCTGTTCGAGATCGGTCTTGAGGAAGTACCCGCTCGTTTCGTACGCTCTGCTGTGAATCAGCTGCAGGAGCGGGTTGTTAAGTGGCTGGATGAGTCACGCATTGCACATGGAGAGGTTAGAGCTTATGCAACGCCGCGCCGTCTCGCTATTTTGGCCGAAGCGGTCGAAGAGAAACAAGCCGACGTAAGCGAAGAGGTCAAAGGGCCTTCGCGCAAAATTGCGCAGGATGCCGAGGGCAACTGGAGCAAAGCGGCGCTTGGTTTCGCTCGCAGCCAAGGTGTGGAGCCGGAAGGGCTGTTCTTCAAAGAGTTGGCAGGCGTGGAATACGTTTATGCCAACAAGTCCAGCCTAGGTGTTGAGACTTCTGCTGTATTGGCGGATGGTCTGACTGGAATTCTGACTTCTATGACCTTCCCTAAAAATATGCGCTGGGGCTCGTATGAGCTGAAGTTTGTGCGTCCGATCAAATGGTTAATCGCGTTGTACGGCTCTGAAATCGTGCCGATGGAAATTGCAGGCGTAAAAAGCGGCAATGTAACGCGCGGCCATCGTTTCCTCGGTAAAGAAACAACGGTGCAGGAGCCGGCTGCTTATGTTGAGGCGTTGCGCGCTCAGCATGTCATCACCGACATTGCCGAGCGTGAGCAACTCATTGTGAAGGGCATCGAATCGCTGGCCAAAGAGCGCGGATGGACCATTACGATCAAGGATGATCTACTTGAGGAAGTTCTTTTCTTGGTCGAGACACCGACAGTGCTGTTCGGTTCCTTCGACCCGTCCTTCCTTGAAATTCCTCAGGAAGTGTTGATCACCTCGATGCGCGAGCATCAACGTTACTTCCCGGTGCTGGATGATGGGGGCAAGCTGCTGCCTTATTTTGTTACCGTACGGAACGGCAATGCTGTTTCTCTGGATAATGTAGCAAGGGGCAATGAGAAGGTGCTGCGCGCTCGCTTGTCGGACGCCAAATTCTTCTATGCGGAAGATCAGAAGCTGGCAATCGGCGATGCGCTGCAAAAGCTGGAAACGGTCGTTTACCATGAAGAGCTTGGCACGGTAGCCGATAAAGTGCGCCGCATCGTGAAGCTGACCGAAACTATCGCTGCTGCTGCCGGAACAGAACAGCAAGCAGCTCGCGATGCGGTACGTACCGCGGAGATTTGCAAGTTTGATCTAGTTACCCAAATGGTCTATGAATTCCCTGAGCTGCAAGGCATCATGGGCGAGGATTATGCGCGTAAGGCAGGAGAGGGCGAGGTAGTCGCTACTGCGATCAACGAGCATTATCAGCCGCGCTTCTCCGGCGATACCGCATCGGCTTCAGTGCCGGGCGCATTGGTCAGTCTGGCCGACAAGCTGGACACAATCGTTGGCTGCTTCTCAATTGGCATTATCCCGACCGGCTCGCAGGATCCTTATGCGCTTCGCAGACAGGCGGCTGGCATCGTACAAACGCTGATGACGCATCAGTTGCCTGTACGTCTATCCGAGTTATTCGATTTGGCGCTGGATGTGCATGAGCAGCGCGGGCTGAAACGCAGCCGCCAAGAAATTCGTAAAGAGCTTTATGATTTCTTTGCTCTTCGTCTCAAAAATGTACTGACCGAGCAAGGTAATCGTTATGATGTCATTGATGCCGCTTTGGCAGCGGGCTTCGACGATCTGAATCTCGCGGTGGAACGCGCCGCTATTCTTCTGGCCCGCGCGGCTGGACCGGAACGCGAGCAATTCAAATCCGTTGTTGACGCGCTGACGCGGACGGCAAATCTGGCAGCCAAAGCGGAGCCAGGGGTTGCTGTTGAAGCAAGCCTGCTGGAAGCGGACGCAGAAAAACGGCTTTTCGAAGCTTCCTCATTAGTAGGTCTGCAGTTCCGCCAAGCGATGGATTCCGGCGATGCAGATGCCGCATTGAACCGACTCACTGAGCTTCGTGAACCGATTACGGCATTTTTTGATTCGGTTATGGTCATGGCTGAGGATGAGGCTGTTCGTCGCAATCGACTGGCGCTGCTTGCTGGGATAGCGAGCAATGCTGCAGAATATGCGGATTTCTCCAAGCTAGTCTGGTCTTAAAAAAAGGAGAGTGGCAGCTTGAGTTCGAACGCACATAATCGCGATGTTATTGTTTATGTCGTGTCCGATTCGGCAGGAGATACAGGCGATCTTGTCGTACGCGCAGCCGCTGCGCAGTTTCATCCTATCGTACCGCAAATTCGCAGAGCGCCTTTCGTCACGGACGAAGCGGCGCTTGCCAAAGTGGTAGAGCTGGCGAGTGGCAATGGGGCGATCATCCTCTATACGCTGGTGCTGCCGCATTTGCGAGAGGCGATGGTCAGGCTTGGCGAGGGCAGCTCGGTTGAAACAATTGATCTGCTCGGACCGCTGATCCATAGCCTGGAGCAGAAGACAGGGATACCGTCCAGGCAGGAGCCAGGCCTTAATCATGTACTTGACGAGGATTATTTCCGTAAGGTCGAGGCGGTAGAATTTGCCGTAAAATATGATGACGCAAGGGATACAACTGGCATCAAAAAAGCCGATATTGTTCTTGTGGGCGTTTCGCGCACGTCCAAAACTCCGCTGTCCATGTATCTTGCTCATAAAAAATACAAGGTGGCCAATGTGCCGCTGGTGCCTGAGCTGAAGCCTCCAGACGAGCTTTTTGCGATTCCGAAGGAACGGATCATAGGCCTTTCGATCGGCGTGCATTATTTGAACGTCATTCGCAAGGAACGCTTGAAGGCGCTTGGTTTGCCGGATAGCGCCTCTTATGCCACTGCGGAACGCATTGAGCGTGAGTTGGCCTATGCCAAGGAAATTACGGATCGAATCGGTTGCTTCACAATGGATGTCTCCCATCGGGCAGTGGAGGAGACGGCCAGCATCATTATGGAACGGATTCGCGGCAACTAACCCCTAACCGGTCCGGGTCTTAGGACTCAGCTGTTTACGGAGGAGGCGATGGGAATGGGTGGAACCCGCATTGTCGTGGACGCGGATGCTTGCCCGGTCAAGCGAGAGATTATGGACACAGCCTACCCTATGTCGGTGCCGGTGCTCATGGTCTCTTCTTATGATCATCATCTGGAGCCTGAGCCAGGCATGGACATTGCACATGTCGATCGGAGCAGCCAATCGGCGGATCTATACATCCTGAACCGGGTGGGCCGAGGAGATATCGTTGTTACCGGTGATTATGGCCTGGCGGCCGTAGCTCTCGCTAAGGGCGCCCAGGTTATCGGTTTTCGCGGACAGGTTTATCATAATGACACGATGGACTCGCTGATGGCTCGTCGCCATGAGCAAAGCGTCATCCGACGCAACGGAGGCAGGACTAAAGGGCCTAAGCCAATGACAGCGGAGGACAAAACGACCTTTCAACAAAAGCTGACAAAACTTTTACTTGCCAAGCAGGAAAACGTTTAGGACCAGCGAATAGTATTACGTGTTATTCAGACGAAGGTGATGAACGAGTGGCATACGGCAAGATACCGGAAAGCGTTATTGAAGAAGTGCGCCGGCATCATGAAATTGTAGACACAGTCGGGAAGTACGTTCATCTGACCAAGAACGGCAAATATATGAAGGGGCTGTGTCCGTTCCATTCGGAGCGCACGCCTTCCTTCACGGTGACGCCCGAGCTGCAAATTTTCCATTGCTACGGCTGCGGCAAGGGCGGCAATGTCATTCGGTTCATTGAAGAGATCGAGGGCTACTCCTTCCCGGAAGCCGTCCGCCACTTGGCGGAACAGGCAGGGATGCCCATCACATGGGATGTGCCCGGAGAGAGCTCTTCGCCGCGTGACCCCGAGCTTGATGCCTCGTATGAGGCCAATGAGCTTGCCGCCAAGTTTTATCATTACTTGCTCAACAACTCCGCGCAAGGTCAAGAGGCAAAGGCCTATCTGATCGAGCGGGGATTGAACGGCAGACTGATTGACGAATTCACCATCGGCTTTGCACCGGAGAGTTGGGATACGCTATCCAGATTTCTGCAATCGAGGGGCTACGAGCCTGAGCTGCTGGAAAAAGCGGGACTGCTGTCGGCCAAAAATGATGGAAGCGGGCATGTGGATCGTTTCCGAGCCCGTATTATGTTCCCGATTCGGGCGAAGGACGGCAAGATTTGCGGTTTTGCCGGACGTGTTATGGATGATTCCAAGCCCAAGTATTTGAACACGCCCGAGACGAAGCTGTTTGCCAAAAGCAAACTGCTGTATCAACTGCACTCGGCACGGGCCGTTTTCCGCAAAAAGCGTTCAGCTGTCCTTTTCGAAGGTTATATGGATGTCATCAAGGCTTGGTCAGCTGGGGTTAAAAACGGGATTGCCGCTATGGGAACTGCCTTAACAGATGATCATGCGGCGCTGCTTTCCCGCGAGGTTGATGAGGTAATTCTCTGCTATGATGGTGATGACGCTGGACAAGCTGCTGCGATGAAGTCCATTCCTATTCTCGAAAAAGCCGGGCTCAAGGCGCTTATCGCGATACTCCCAAAGGGCATGGACCCCGACGAGCATATTACGCGATTCGGTGCGGAGACCTTTATGAGAGAGGTCATGGAGCATCCCGTATCCGTAACTAAATTTAAGCTACTATATTCCCGCAGGAATCATACACTCTTAGGAGAAGAGGGCCGTAAAAACTATGTCATGGAAGCCGTTGGCATAGTTGCGGAACTGGATTCCCGTACGGAACAGGAAATATACCTGAAGGAGCTTTCTCGCGAATTCGAGCTGTCTCTGGAATCGCTCAAGCAGGACTGTCATCGGATCTGGAGCGAGCGGCAGAAATCAAGGCCCGACAGGGATAAGAACGACATTTCGTGGAATAATGGTAGGAATGAAACAAGGCGCGCGCCCTCGGCACCTACAATGCTGCCCGCTTACCAGCGAGCAGAACGCAGATTGCTGAGCGTGATGATACGGGATGCAGAAATAGCGCGGAGTGTGTATGACCGGCTCGGAGATGCATTCAATGTGGAAGATCACGTGGCTCTTGCTGCTTATCTGTACGCCTATTATGCACAGGGGCTTGAACCGGATGTTAGTCGGTTCATCGCTTCCCTGCAGGATGAACGCCTGGAAAGGGCTGCTGCTTCCATTCTGATGAACGAGGATGCATCTCCCTTTGACGAGCATATGCTTATGGCCTACATTCATGAAATTCAAAAGGTGCCTCGTCTAAAGGAAATCGAAATTCGCAGGGAAGAAGCGCTGCGGGCGGAAAGAGCCGGCGATGTGCTGAAAGCGGCAAAGATTCAAATTGAGATTATCGCCCTAGAAAGACAGCTCAAGGAACGGCAGGATGATCCTTTCTAGGGAGGAGGGAGTCGGGAACATGGCGAATGACCAACATACGGAGCTGGACAACGAGCAAAAAATGGAGCTGGTCAAAGATCAACTCATCGAGCAGGGGAAAAAGCGGTCTTCCCTGTCTTATAAAGAAATCATGGATAAGCTGGCTCCTTTTGACCAAGAGCCAGAACAGATTGATGAATTTTTCGAGCAGCTCGACGATCTTGGCATTGAAGTAACAAATGAGCGCGATGACAGACCTTCTCCGCTTGGCGGCGAAGAGCAGGAGCGCGAAGCGGATGAATTCAATTTTGATGATGACCTGAGCTTGCCTCCGGGCATCAAGATCAATGATCCAGTGCGCATGTATCTCAAAGAAATCGGACGGGTGCCCTTGCTGCTGGCCGATGATGAGATTGAGCTTGCCAAGCGGATCGAGAAGGGTGACGAAGAAGCCAAGCGCCGTCTTGCGGAAGCGAATCTTCGTCTTGTCGTCAGCATCGCCAAACGCTATGTCGGACGCGGAATGTTGTTCCTCGACTTGATTCAAGAAGGCAATATGGGTCTTATCAAAGCGGTAGAGAAATTCGACCATCAAAAGGGCTTTAAGTTCAGCACATACGCCACATGGTGGATCCGCCAAGCTATTACTCGCGCGATTGCTGACCAAGCCCGGACGATTCGGATTCCAGTGCATATGGTCGAGACCATTAACAAGCTGATTCGTGTATCCCGTCAGCTTCTGCAGGAGCTTGGGCGCGAACCTACGCCGGAAGAAATCGCTGCAGAGATGGATCTTAGCACCGAAAAGGTGCGCGAGATCATGAAGATTGCTCAGGAGCCGGTGTCGCTTGAGACGCCAATCGGTGAAGAGGATGATTCACATCTGGGTGATTTCATTGAGGATCAGGAGGCGCTTGCTCCGGCAGATGCCGCCGCTTACGAACTGCTCAAGGAACAGCTCGAAGATGTGCTGGACACGCTGACAGAACGTGAGGAAAATGTACTGAGGCTCCGCTTCGGCCTGGATGATGGCCGTACTCGGACGCTGGAGGAAGTAGGCAAAGTATTCGGCGTTACGCGCGAGCGTATCCGTCAGATCGAAGCCAAGGCATTGCGCAAGTTGCGCCATCCTAGTCGCAGCAAGCGGCTCAAAGACTTCCTCGAATAAACTTTACCGGACTCTCTGCTCTGCTGCAGAGGGTCTTTTTTTTCATTTTGCCAAGGTACGGGTAGGTCTTACGTCCCTGAAGGCTGAAGTCCCTTCAACGGTCGGGCTCCGTTGTCGATGATTAGGAAGGGAGTTTCCAAATCCCTAATCAATTGACGTTTCCCATCGTGGAGAACGACAAGAACAAGGAGCAAGCCAATGGAAGCGGATAAACGCCGTATTATCGTGCAGGAAATCCAGCAGTGGAGGAAGGGCAAGCTGCTTCCAGATCATTATTGTGATTTCTTGCTAAACCTTTATGCTGATCGGGAAAGTGACTTGGCAGAAGATGAAACACCATCTACGAAACGTAATAGAACAGCTAGAGCAGCCCATGCAGCGGCTGGTGCAGCAGGCTGGAAATGGTTATTATTCTTTGCCTTATTTTCCCTCTTTTTCTTGATTGTTCTTCATTTTAACGCTTTTCATCCAGCAATGCAAATTGCTATCCCTCTGCTTTTGACCGGTGGCTTTTTAACTACAGGAGTGGTTCTAAGGTCTCGTAGTGAGACCGCAGGCATGGCTTGGACGGGTGCTGGAATGCTACTCCTGGTGGGCTCCGTAATTTATCTCATGAGATTGCATGCCTTGGAAAATTGGGGCTGGAACGTCCTTATATGGAGTTTATGCGCCATATTCTGGGTAGTCTATGGTATCTGGCAACGCATTCCGCTGCTTCATTTTTGCGGCTGGATCTGCCTTGCTCTCGTATACAGCATCCTGCTGAACCGACTTGCAGATGGTGGCTCTATGTGGGACAAACAGGTTTATTGGCTGCCGCTTGCGGTGTTGTTTGGGTGGAGCGGATGGTTTATTCGGCGCTGGAGCAAGCAGGGCTGCACAGTGCTATTGGCTGTATGTGCATTGCTTGTATTAATGCCTGAGGTGACAATGCTTGTCGAGAATGCGAGTATGGTTTGGCTCCAAGGGCTATTTGTTGGTAAACTGGTTATAGGCGGGGGATTGCTGTTCCTCTTGCGAAAATATTGGATTGAGTGGGTTGCCTGAATATGTTGAATTCCAAACGATTAACCGCTATTGCGGACTATGTCGCCCAAGGCGCAAGAGTTGCCGATATTGGCTCGGATCATGCCTTGCTGCCAATTGAGCTTGTAAGCCGGGGGACATGCCCGTCCGCGATAGCAGGAGAAGTAAATGACGGCCCGTTAGAGGCGGCGCGCAGAGGCATTGCTGCAGCGGGCCTTGGGCGCGTAATCAATGCTCGTAAGGGCAATGGGCTTGAAGTGCTGCAGCCCGGCGAAGCGGATACGGTAACAATTGCCGGAATGGGCGGAGCCCTTATTGTCTCGATTTTAGAGGCAGGGAGGCAAACCGGCAAGCTGGAAGGCGTTTCGCAACTCGTGCTGCAGCCGAATGTAGGCGAGGAGCTGGTGCGCTCCTGGCTGCTGGAGCAAGGGTGGTTGCTGGCCGAGGAATCCATACTGGAAGAGGATGGCAAATACTACGAAATCGTCCATGCGCTTCGCCAAGCGGACGCTGCCGCCCGCAACGAAGCCATTTACGGAGGAGAGCCACTGCTTAACAATCTTACTGCGGACGACGACAGGCAGCTAAAGCTGAAGCTGGGGCCTTTTCTCGCTCGTTCCAAACAACCGGTATTTATCGAGAAATGGCGCTCGGAGCTCCATAAAATGAAGCGCATCGAGGCGCAGATTGGGCAGTCGGTCACCGAGGATGCAAGCAAACGCCGAGAGGCTATGGCCAAAGAAATCAAGGTGATCGAGGAGGTGCTGGAATGTACGCAAACGGGTATGTCGTAACAGGACTGATGGAGCAGCTTGCTCCTAAGAAATACGCCGTGGAAAATGATCGAATTGGTCTTCAGCTGGGAACGTTGCAGAAGCCGGTGCGCAAAGTGCTGGTCGCACTTGATGTAACGCATGAGGTTGTTGATGAGGCGATCACAGCAGGCGTCGATCTGATCATTGCTCATCATGCGATTATTTTTCGGCCGCTAGCCAAGCTGGATACGGCAACCCCTGCCGGCTCACTATACGAGAAGCTGATCAAGAACGATATCGCCGTTTATATCTCCCATACTAATCTGGATGTCGCCGAAAGCGGCATGAATGATTGGATGGCGGATGCCGTTGGCATTTTGCCAGAAGGCCGTGTCAGTTTGGAAAAGGTACATGAGGAGCGCCTGTTCAAGCTAGCTGTTTATGTTCCGGAAGCACATGCAGAGGCAGTCCGTCAGGCGATGTGGGCGGCAGGAGGCGGGACGATCGGCGCTTACGATCAATGCAGCTTCAACGTTAGCGGCATGGGCACATTCCGTCCTGGAGCTGGAAGCAGCCCGTTCATCGGCGTTGCCGGAAGACTGGAGACGGTCGATGAAATCCGTGTCGAGATGGCTGTGACGGAAAGTTTGCTACGCAAAACGATAAAGGCGATGCTGGCTGCACATCCTTATGAGGAAACGGCCTATGATGCGACGCTTCTAGAGCGTGAAGGTAAGTCGCTTGGACTTGGCCGCAGCGGCCGACTGGTGAAGCCGACTACGCTAGCAGAGCTGGCAGAGCGGGTCAAGGTAGCATTTGACGTGCCTTTTGTTCGTATTACAGGTAATCCAGAGGCGGAGATTCGCAAAGCTGCCGTGCTCGGCGGCTCTGGAGCACGTTATTGGAAGCCTGCTCAATTCGCCGGCGCTCAGGTGCTCATCACGGGAGATATCGACTATCATTCGGCGCATGATGCGCTGGCAGCAGGCATGCTGCTCATCGATCCCGGACATAACGCCGAGAAGATTATGAAGCAGCAGGTAACGCAGTGGCTGAGCGAGCGGTTAACAACTTCCAAGTACGCAACGGAGATAATCGCTTCTACAATAAATACCGAGCCATTCCAGCTTGCCTAACTGGCCTGATCCAGCTATACTAGCTAAGGTGTCGGAAAGTCTGACAGACAATCGCTGGCGGCGCGAGCCGCGAGAGGAAAGTCCGGGCTCCACAGGGCAGGATGCTGGATAACGTCCAGTCGGCGCGAGCCGAAGGATAGTGCCACAGAAATGGACCGCCGATGGCCGACGCTTGCGTCGGATCAGGCAAGGGTGGAACCGTGGTGTAAGAGACCACGAGCGGCGTTGGTGACAACGCGGCTGGTAAACCCCATCTGGAGCAAGACCTAAGAGAACGCAGCAGCCTTTATTGGCGGCAGCCCTAGCCCGGGGCGCGTTCGGGTTGGTCGCTTGAGCCTACTAGCAATGGCAGGCCTAGATAGATGATTGTCGCTTGACAGTGGGAGGGTCGTTCCCGTTTGCACCACGAAGAGCACAGAACCCGGCTTATGGCAGACTTTCCGCAACGACCTGATTTCAGAAGCGAATAATCGCTTTTCAACTTCAAAAAGCTTCCTGGCTGCCGCAGCGGCCAGGAAGCTTTTTTCATACCCTTTAACTGCTATCAGGGGAACCCGATGCTGCGAACAAGCTCCTCCAAGCGCTCGCGGAGCCGCGCCGGGAAGGATTGCAATGATTCGGCGGCAGTTTTGCCGACGGCATTATTAGTGCCAGCAGTTGAATTCGGCACAACAGCAGCTGTATTTGGATTCTTAGCCGGGCCTGCTGCCAAATCGGCATTTTTACCATTGCTTTCTGCTGCTTGAAGCGCTTTGTCGATATCGATCTGGCCGTAGCCGAAATAGGAATCCTTGCCTTTGACCCCAAGATCGCGGGCTGTGCTGCGCATGAGCTCGTACACCTCTACATTGGTCAATGCGGGATTACGGGAGCGGATAAGCGCCGCTAGCGCCGAGACATGCGGACTGGCCATTGAAGTTCCGGAGAGCGCCGCATACTGGCCCTCGAGATAGGTGCTGGCGATGCTGTCGCCAGGAGCTGCAACGTCGATATAATCACCATAGTTGGAAAAGGAAGATTTTTCACCGCGGGAGTCTGTCGACCCGACTGCAAAAACTTCCGGATAAGCGGCCGGATAACCGGGCTGTGCTGAATTGTCATTCCCGCTTGCCGCGACGAGCACGACATCCCGCTCGAACGCGTATTTGATCGCGTCATGTAAAAAATCCGACTGAGCGTAGTTTCCAAGGCTCATGTTAATCACTTTGGCCCCATTATCGACCGCCCATATCAGACCTTGAGCCACGGAATAAGTTGAGCCGGCACCGCTGTTGTCTAATACTTTGACTGGCATAATTTTGTTGTACCAGGTCAAGCCGGCGATTCCTTCGCCATTATTAACGGAAGCCGCAATAATGCCGGCTACATGCGTTCCATGCCCGACATCATCCACAGGGGCCTTGCCGGAGGTAACGATGTTCATTCCTTTGGTCAGCTTGCCTACCAGATCGGGATGATCCTGCTGCACGCCTGTGTCAAGAACAGCGACTTTGACAGCTTCGCTTCCTTTGGACAGATTCCAGCCAAGCTCGGTCTCAATCGATGGAAGGTTCCACTGGTAATCGGAATAGAGACGATCATTCGGCACGATGGGTGTTACATCTATGGGCGCGTTATTAGGTGACTCATTGGTCAAATAAAGATAATGCGGCTCTACATAAGTCGGATTCCACTTTTTGCGGAAATAAGCTTTCATTTTATCTGTTTCCAGCGATCGGGAACGAAAGACGTATACGTTACGCATATGGTTTTCCGAGGAAGCCCCGATGTCTCGCTTAATTTGCTCCATTTGCTTCTTTGTCGGCTCTGTGGGAAAGCGGACAACGACCTCATGAATATGATAATGGCTTGCGCCTCCATTATCTTCGCCCGTACGGACCGTGAACTCACGGTTTGAGCCGGCTCGGACCGACTCGATTCGGTAGTTTCCTTCCGCAGGATAGGGGACTTGCCGCAAATTGCGCATTTGATGCCGCTCCACATCGCCGACCACATTTTGCCGAATCAGGCCGACAATACCACCTTTACCTTCAGGTGCAGGAATACCGAGCAGCAAATATCTTTTGCCCGCAGTGGACATAGCCTGAGCTTGATAACGGGAACCTGCTTTAATGGATTGAAATGCCTTATCGGAATGAGCCTTTGCAAGCTGCCCCGCATCGGAAGGAACACTTCCGACAGTGGTGTCAGAGCTGCTTCCGTCTCCCCAGCTCAAAAAAACCATCTGTGGATGTTGGGCGATCAAATGCCGCATATGTTCCGTGCGTTTGGAAGCCGGCTCGCCAGCAAGCCGGAACAGCGTTCCGATGTCTTTCGAGCATTGGCTGGCGCAAAGCTGCGCTGTCGCTTCCATATCATGCCGAATATCAGCTGCCTTAAGCTGCTTTTCTTGCTCTGCGGACAAGGCCCGCGTCTTGGCTTTCTGCTCCTGAGGCTGCTTTCCGGGAATGAACCATGGACTGATTGGAATCAACAACGTAAGTAAAGCCAGCGCAGTAAAAGCGCCGATCCATTTTTTTCTCATGCGGCAGAAACCTCCCGTTATTATGGAACGTCATTCATACGCGCTCTGACCTTAGATTCAGGCAGATGAGCTGAAATTATACGAATGGTTTCAAACGAGAAAAGCGGAATACTCCCTCCAAAAAAGTTCAAATCATGCCGATTCTATGATAGGATATACATAATCTTTAACTTTCTTACGGGATTGATGAAAGGGGAACTTATTCACCATGCCATCTGCCAATGTAAAGCCGCTCAGCGAATCTACACGCTCCAAACTCAAGGATGCTGTCTCGCAACTGGAACCATTCCTTAACGAGAATGCGCTTCCGCAGCTTGCAGCCCAAGACGCTAACGACGAAGAACTCACCTTCTACAGGGGACTTCTGTCCGATCTCCGCCATCTGCTCGTTTACTCGGAGGTTGCTTATGAGAAGCTGGGCGTTACGCTGCGTCGTCCGAACTTTGATGTCGAGCATGCCGAGCGTCAGCTTTATGAGGTTTACCATCACTGCGTTAATGCTTTCTTCTATCCTAAAAATGAAGGTTACTCCGAAGACGGACGTTACGCTTATACGGGTCAGGATGCCATTCGCTTCCGCCATAAGCCACTCCGCTCGGCCCGCGATATCGTCCTCTCCGTATCCAAGATTTACGAGGAGCTTCGCGATGATCTGTCCTATTACGAAAATGACTACATGACCCAGCGCCGCATGCAGGGTCAAAAATAGGAAAGCATAAGCCACCCCTGCTGAGGCAAGCTACTTAGCGGGGGTGATTTTTATGCCAAAAGGCGTAGCATGCAGCGTATCCAACTGTGCGTTCTGGGGCGAAGGCAATCAATGCGGAGCTCAAGCGATCAACATCGAGATCGACAAGCATGCTCATGCGGATCTATCCGCTGAATTTGCAGGCGGCGAGCTCGGAGCCGATCACCAGGACAAAGCAGAAGAATCTTCTGCAACTTGCTGTCATACCTTTCAACCGAAAGACAATGCTTGATTTGCGCTCATTCTTTAAAAACTAACAACAGGCTGTTAAGCCGAGCCGTCCGTTCCTGCGGACGGCTTTTTGACGTTTTTAATTCTCGAGAGGATGTTGATCACTGCTCTTCATTTCAGCTAACACCAAACCGATATACAGGAGCATAATGGCAAAATAGGGAGTGGAAGTTCAGATGTCGATTGACCCACGAACGCTTACCGCACTTATCAAGCTCCAGCTTGCTCCAAGCCTGGAGATGTTTACAGGAACCGGAAGTAATAGTACGTCAGCCACGAACAATGGATTTGAACAAATTCTTAGTGGGCTGACCTCAGCAACCTCCTCCAGTAGTTTGGACACGAGCGCTCTGCAAGGTGCTGAGACTGGCTACACCGATGTTAATGTCTCAGGATATGGCGGAGGTTCGTCAGGTAACAGTGTCGGCACTCTAGGCATGGATTCGGCGGGTTTACAAGCAGCTCTAGTCGCTGCCGGAAGCAGCCTTGCCGATGTCGGTATGGGGACGACGAATGGGAGTGGCAGCGAGGCGTCTGCCCCTTTTGATTCATTGATTAATGGAGCAGCTGCCAAATACGGCATTTCCCCCTCGCTAATTCGCAGCGTCATCGATGCGGAGTCTTCCTTCAATCCGCAAGCCGTCTCTTCTGCAGGCGCCAAAGGTCTTATGCAGTTAATGGATGGCACGGCCAGCGGACTTGGAGTGACAAATTCCTTCGATCCCGCCCAAAATATCGATGGCGGTACGAAGTATCTGTCTTATCTGCTCGGCAAGTTTGAAAATAGTGTACCTGCAGCTCTCGCTGCTTATAATGCCGGCCCTGGACGGCTTGACCGGCTTGGAATCAAGGATGAGGCGTCGCTTAACGAGAAGTATGAGTCGTTGCCGCAGGAGACGCAGAACTATGTGCTTAAGGTAATGCGCAAGCTAGAAGGGGCCGGGTTGTAACAGTCGGCATTTTATAATAGGATATGCTTATGGCTGGGCTCATGGCTTGCGGCCAGGAGCGCACAGGAAGGACCGCGGCCAGTTGCTGCCCCATTACAGGGCGACAGCTGTCGCTGGTCTTTTTGTTGTACTGGAAAGTATATTTTTACGGGTACTGAGGGGGTTGAACGAATGAACCAAGAAGAGCCGCTGTTGTATTTTGACCACTGCGCCTCTACGCCTCCGCATCCTGAAGTGATTCGCACGCTTGCTGAAGTGATGGAGCGTCATTATGCCAATCCTTCTTCAATCCATCGCCTTGGGCTGGATGCCGGCAGATTGCTTGGCGGAGCGAGGGAGCTAATGGGACGGTTGTTCGGGACGACGTCGGAGGAATGGATATTCACATCCGGGGGGACGGAGAGCAACCAACTTGCTATAAAGGGAGCCGCATACGCAGCGAAGCATAGAGGAAAACATGTCATTACTTCGGCGACGGAGCATCCCTCCGTACGGGAGGCTTTTGAGAGTCTGGCGGCGGATGGTTTTGAGGTCACTTATTTGCCGGTGAACGATGTCGGCCTGATCTCCGTGGACATGCTGCAGGAAGCGATCCGGCCCGACACAACGCTGGTGAGCCTGATGCATGTGAACAATGAGGTAGGAACGATTGGGCCCATTGCGGATGTGGGTGCACTACTGCGGAAGTATCCGGGCATCAGCTTCCATGTAGATGGGGTGCAGAGCATCGGGAAGCTCCCCATACACCTGCGGGAGTGGGGAGTGGACCTGTTCAGCGGTTCCGCGCATAAGCTACGGGGGCCGAAGGGAACGGGCTTCCTCTATGTGCGCGGCGGCATGCGGCTGGAACCGCTGCTGGGAGGCGGAGGCCAGGAAGGCGGCTTGCGGGGAGGCACGCCTAATGTACCGGGCATAGTCGCTTCCGTCAAGGCGTTGCGTATGGCGCTGGAATCGCAACAAGAGAGAGAAGGGCGGATGCGAGCGTTAAGAACGCGTCTACTGCGCCGTTTGCAACAGTTGCCGGAGCTGATAATTAATGGCGAAACGGATCCGATTTCGGACAAGCAGGCGCCGCATATTTTACATTTTTCCTATCCAGGCATGAAGCCCGAAGTTATTGTCCATGCATTAGAGGAGCGAGGGATAATTATATCGACCAAGTCGGCATGCTCTTCTCGGGACGAACGTCCGAGCGAAGTGCTGCTTGCTATGGGATACCCGATTCCACGGGCCGCTGGAGGACTTCGAGTCAGCTTTGGTGATGAACATGATGAGGCAGCCGTCGATCAGATTGCAGAGGCATTAGAAGCAGTTGTACGGCTTTTGAAGCCGTTGGAGAGGGGCATTACGAGTAAATGAAATACGATCATATAACGGTTCGCTATGGCGAACTAACGCTGAAGGGCCGAAACCGGGGTCGCTTCGAGCAGCAAATGTTTCGTCAGATCAAAAATAGCCTGCGGCATTTGGAAGGGCTTGAATTTGAGAAAACCTATGCCCGCGCTTATATAAAGCTGAATGGAGTGGACTACGAGCAGGTAGCGGAAGGCTTGCGTCGGGTTTTTGGCCTCCATTCATTCAGTCCCGTCATCAGAGCGGACAACGAACTGGAGGCAATCAAGGAAGCAGCACTTTCGCTGTGGGAATCGCTTGAGGTTAAGCCAGCTACATTTAAAGTAAAGGTCAAGAGAGGCTGGAAAGGCTTCCCTCATGTGACACATGAGCTTCAGCATTTAATCGGCTCTCATATTCTGCGCGCTGCTCCTGAGTTAAAAGTCGATGTCCATCGCCCAGAAATGGAGCTGAATGTCGATATTCAACCAGAAGGAGCTTATATTTTCTGCCGTAGTGAGCCCGGAGCGGGAGGTTTCCCGTATGGTTCCAATGGCAAAGCGATGCTGCTGTTGTCCGGAGGTATAGACAGTCCTGTAGCAGGGTGGTCGGCAATGCGCAAAGGACTGGAATTGGAACTTGTGCATTATCACAGTTTTCCTTTTACAAGCGAGCAAGCTACAGACAAAGTAATTGAACTGGCCAGGCAGCTTTCGCTATATGCGGGAAAACCGCTGAAGCTGCATTTAGTGCCGTTCACCGATATTCAGACCCGATTCACGCGAACGGGGCAGGATCACTTGATTATTACGCTTATGCGCAGAGCGATGCTTGAGATTGCCGGCATGCTGGCGGAGAGAAATGGAGCCGGAGGAATTGTATCCGGCGACAGCCTTGGCCAAGTCGCGAGTCAAACGCTCGGCAGTATGAATGTTATAGGACGAGTCCTCGATATTCCTTTATTGAGGCCTCTGATCATGATGGACAAACAGGAGATTATTGACCGTGCCGTCAAGATCGGTACGTATACAACTTCCATTTTGCCATTTGAGGACTGCTGCACGCTATTCGTACCAAAATCGCCGAGTACCAATCCTAACCTTAGAGTAGTGGAAAGAACAGAAAACGGAATTACGGAGCTGAAGGAGCTACTGCTTAAAGCAGCGGATGGGGTGGAGACGGTCAATTTGGACGGAGGCAAAGTGTTCCGGAAGAAGACGGTTCTTCATGAAGCTGAGGAGCGGGACTGGTTCTAATACGTTCTGCTGGTTCCTGTAAAGAATCTAAAGCTAGTACAAAAAGACCGACTCCGTGGAGTCGGTCTTTTGTGTATTAAAGTAACCGAGTAGAGCTTGCAGCGCTGCTCGCGTGTTTAGTGTGATTCCCGTTCGCGGTGCTTTTCCGCTTTGTTCTTTTGCATCGTATTTTTCAGGACGCCAGCGCCGATAACAACGATGACTATAATCGCCATGAACAGCCATTCCGGCATTCCATTGGCGCCGAAGAAATCAGCCAATTTCTTCTCGCTTGTAATCATCTTCGCTGCAGTGTAAGCAAGCACGGCAGAACCGATATAGAGAATCCATGGGAACTTCTCAATCAGCTTGATGAACAGGGTGCTTCCCCATACAACGATCGGAATGCTAATGATCAGGCCGATAATGACGAGCCATACGTTGCCATGGGATGCTCCGGCTACGGCCAGAACGTTATCGATACCCATTGCGGCATCGGCGATAACGATCGTCCAGATAGCTGAACCGAGCGTACTTCCGGCCTTGATATTATCATGGCTGCTGTCTTCCTGCACAAGTAGCTTGTATGCGATCCATACGAGCAACAAGCCGCCAGCAAGATGCAACCAAGGAACATCCAGCAAGTAAACGACCAGCAAGGTGGCGACCATACGAATTGCGATGGCACCAAACGTCCCCCAAATGACTGCCTTTTTCTGTTGATGCTTAGGCAGATTACGCGCGGCAAGCGCGATGACGATCGCGTTGTCGCCCGCCAGCATAAGGTCGATAAAAATAATAGTTAACAGCGGGCCTAACCATTCCATCGAAGCTCCTCCTCCATCTCTTTGAACATTTTCTGCCATTAAGTACTTACCCGTATACGGATGAGTTGGACAAAAGATTCGTTTTTTTTGTAACATATTTTTAATGGCTTGTACATACCCCTTAAAGAGAAAGGGTGGGGGTATCGACTTGGACAATCTGTTGATTTTTCTGCAAATCGTCATGATAAATATCCTGCTCAGCGGCGATAATGCCCTTGTAATCGCGATGGCTAGCCAGCACTTGCCCGCAGAGCAACGCAAACGAGCAATCGCATGGGGAACCTTCGCAGCGATTGGACTCAGATGCCTCCTTACCCTCGCGGCAATTTCACTGCTGCAATTGCCTTACTTACAAGCATGCGGCGCATTTCTGCTGCTGATTATCGCCGTGCAGCTGCTGCGTGAAGCAGAGCAGCCTGGCAGCGAAGGGCTGCTGTCGCGTGGCGTTAAGTCCAGGCGGAGCGCTACCCTTGCTGGAGCTGTAGGGACGATTGTAGCTGCGGATTTTATCATGAGTCTAGATAATGTTCTGGCTGTCGCTGCCGTCGCCGATGGCGAACCGGTAATGATGCTGCTTGGCATCGCTCTTAGCATACCCATGATTCTGTGGGGCAGTCATGTACTTGGCGGCCTTCTGACCCGCTTTCCTTCACTCGTGTATGCAGGCTCGGGGCTTCTCGGTTATGCGGCAGGAGAGATGTTGGTGTCGGACTCCGCGCTTCAGCCTTGGCTGGATAAAACGCCTCTGCTCCATAGCGCGTTGCCCGTACTTATGATTCCTTTAGTCATCGTAATAGGAATTATTTTTACCCGTTCCCGTATCCGAACTTAATCGATGAGAAGAGATCGCCTTCAAGGGGGCGGTCTTATTTTTTTTGCTCTGGCCCTTTATAGCTGGCATTTTCAGTTCGATTCCTATAGAATAAGAAAGATCTGATTGGTCGTCATCTGCCTGTCCGCAGGTAGTCGTCTATGGGAAACGGGGGATAAGATTGATTCGCAATCAATATTCCGCCGGAATCATCATCTTGCTTGCAGGAATTGCCATTTTGCTGGGCCGAATGGGCGTTTTCAGCTTTATTGGTTCCGTAATTTGGCCGTTGTTTATCCTCGTGCCGGGCATACTGCTGCATGTGCTGTATTTCGGTCGGCTACTCCCTGCGGCAGCGCTTGTTCCGGGCGGCATTTTGTCCGTATATGCACTGGTTTTCCTGTTTTGCAATTGGTTCGGGTGGGGCTACATGAAAAACCTTTGGCCATTTTTCATTTTTGGCCTCGCGGTAGGGCTTTATGAGTATTATACCTTCGACTCAACTCATCCACGTAGCGCATTCACTATTGCTGCTGTGCTCGCTGGAGTATGGGCGCTATGCATGCTGTTTGTGCTCTTATGGAGCTGGGGGGTCTATTTGATCGCGGTCGCTCTTGTAGCAATTGGCGGATGGATGATGGTGAGCAAGAAAGCCCGTTGGTAAGTTAATGGTTGGAACGAATGCATGATCCTATAAAGATGGAGTGGATAAGAAGTTATGCAAGCAAGAGAGAACCTTCGCAATATCGCAATTATCGCGCACGTTGACCATGGTAAAACAACCCTCGTAGACAAACTGCTTCAGCAGTCCGGTACATTCCGTGACCACGAGGTCGTGCACGAGAGAGCGATGGACTCCAATGATTTGGAGCGGGAGCGCGGCATTACGATCCTGGCCAAAAACACCGCGATCAACTACAAGAACTACCTCATCAACATTGTGGATACCCCTGGACATGCTGACTTCGGCGGCGAAGTTGAGCGAATCATGAAGATGGTCGACGGCGTATTGCTCGTCGTAGACGCCTTTGAGGGCTGTATGCCGCAAACTAAATTCGTACTGCGTAAGGCGCTTGAGCATAATTTGACGCCAATCGTCGTATTGAACAAAATCGACCGTCCGAACGCCAACCCTGAAGCTGTTGTGGACGAAGTGCTCGACCTGTTCATCGAACTCGGTGCGAACGACCACCAATTGGAATTCCCTGTCGTTTACGCATCCGCGCTTATGGGCACATCCAGCCGCAACGTGGAAAAGCAAGACGAGAACATGGAAGCTCTCTATGAGACAATCGTAGAACATATTCCTCATCCAACAGAGAATGTGGAAGAGCCGCTGCAATTCCTCGTTACGCTGCTCGACTACAATGAATATATGGGCCGTATCGCTATCGGCCGTGTGAACCGTGGCGTTATCCGCCAAGGTCAGCCGGTCGCGGTTATGACTCGCGAGGGCGCAATTAAGCAAGCTCGCATTGAGAAGCTGTTCGGTTTCCAAGGACTGAAGCGCGTAGAAGTTGAAGAAGCGGCAGCAGGTGATATCGTTGCGATCGCAGGCATCAAGGATATCAATATTGGCGAGACGATTGCTGATCCATCCAAGCCGGAAGCATTGCCTGTTCTAGAAATTGATGAGCCGACGCTGCAGATGACTTTCCTGGTCAACAACAGCCCGTTTGCGGGCCGCGAAGGTAAATGGGTTACTTCCCGTAAACTTCGTGAGCGTCTGTACAAAGAACTTGAGACCGACGTTGCGCTGCGCGTTGAAGATACGGACAGCCCGGATGTATTTATCGTATCCGGTCGTGGCGAGCTTCACCTCGGTATCCTGATCGAGAATATGCGCCGCGAAGGTTACGAGCTGCAAGTATCCAAGCCTGAAGTTATCATCAAGGAAATTGATGGTCAAAAATCAGAGCCTTACGAGCGTCTGCTGATCGACGTACCAGAGGAAAGCATGGGTGCCGTCATGGAGAGCCTTGGAACACGCAAGGCTGAGATGGTCAACATGGTCAACAATGGCAGCGGTCAAGTTCGTCTTGAGTTCATCATCCCGGCGCGTGGTCTTATCGGCTACCGCACCCAGTTCCTGACGCTGACGCGTGGTTATGGCATCATGAACCATGCCTTCGACAGCTACGGTCCAATTGCGGGCTCTGGCGTTGGCGGACGTCATCAAGGCGTACTGGTTGCTACGGAGAACGGCGTTTCTACCTTCTATGGCATGATGGGCGTAGAAGATCGCGGCATTCTGTTCCTGGAACCAGGTACTGAGATCTACGAAGGTATGATCGTTGGCGAGCATAACCGCGATCAAGATATCGTAGTCAACATTTGTAAAGAGAAACAACTGACTAACATTCGTTCCGCATCGAAAGACGAGACCGTGCGCCTTAAAACTCCGCGCTCGTACAGCCTCGAAGCGGCTCTGGAATATCTCAACGACGACGAGTATTGCGAAATTACGCCAAAATCGATCCGCATGCGCAAAAAGCTGCTTAACAAGAGCGAGCGCGAGCGTGCAGAGAAACAGCGTAAAACTTCACAAGCCGGCGTTTAATTAAAAAAACGATTTTCATAAGCGGCGGTTTGGCGCCGGCCCTCCGGCCGACAGCTAAATGCGCCGCTTACTCGTTTTACATATATCGGACTGTGCTTTCTAGCCCACAATTTAGAGGAGGAGAACAGGGATGCAGGATTGGCTCAGTGACCATCCGCTAGTAACGTATATCCTGATTCTGGCCAGTGTCATTTATATTTTTAACAAAGTGTTCCGTGCACAGCAGCGTTTACCGCTGCTCAAGGAGATTTTGGTCTACTTCGTCATGGCTTTCGGCTCAGGCGTATTGCTCGTGCTGCAAATAGACAAGCTTCCAATCCTTCAGTGTATGGCGGTTGCCATCGCGATGATGTTCTTGTTGAGAATTCGGCAATTCAACGATAGGCGTTTAGCGAAGCGGCAGCAGCAGGGAGATACCTCCAAGGGTTAAGCCTTGCTGACTGGACACTTTGATGGGCTGGCCCGCCGTCCGAAATAAGGCATGGGATCAGAAGGAGAACGCATGAATAGAGGAAACGAATATCCACCTCGCGGAAGACGCGAGGATAGGGGACAAGCTGGCAGCGGTAATACCAAAGGTGCGAAGCCAGGAAAAAAGAGAAAGCCAAAACCGGTTTACTGGTTTAGACGCATGATGGCTTTGCTTGTAGTGGTTCTTTTGGCCGGTGTTGGATTTGCCGGTTATTTACTCTATGACGCAAATAAGGCGCTTGGACAGATCAGCAGCGGGGAGAAGGGAGTTTCGGCTGCCCAATCGGTGCGTAGTAAGCCATCAGCTATGCTCTTGATGGGACTTGATACTCGCGAAAACGCAGGACTGCTCAATACCGACGTAATAATGGTTGCGGCCTTTAATCCACAGACGAAGAGTGCTGTTGTTGTCTCCATTCCACGGGATTCAAGAGTTCCGGTTGAAGGATACAAGCAGCGCAAAGTAAATAGCTATTATTCTGCCTTCATCCGAAACGCGAAGTCCAAGGAAAAGGGAATTAGCCAGGAAGAGGCGGAACGTCAAGGCAAGCTGGGGATGAAGGATGCCATTGGCAGCTACTTCGACATACCGATCGATTATGCGGCTACAATTAACTTTAAAGGTTTTGCGGATGTAGTTGATGCGCTCGGCGGAGTTAAGGTCAATGTAGATATTGACATGAGATACGATGACCATGCCGGTCAGCCCGGTGGTACAAGCATCAATCTGAAAAAAGGAGCTCAGACGCTGTTCGGGGAAGATGCGCTGGGCTTTGTCCGTTATCGTAAATCCAACGATGGCAAAAACATGAGCAGCGATTTTGAGCGTAATGAACGCCAAGAGCAAGTTATAGGCGCCATAACGACCAAGATGAAGTCTATTCCGGGCATTATCCGGCTCGGCAAAGTATTTGGAGCGGTTGGAGACAATATGCGCACCGATATGCCAGAATCCGAAATCCGGGCGATGCTGATGACTTATTTTGGGATTGGCAGCGGGGATATTGAATTTATTCCCCTGACGGGAGATTGGCGTAGTCCCTATGTTTATGTGGACGAGTCTGCACTTGAGAAAGCAAAGAATGCCTTGCAGGCCAAACTAGGCGAATGACCGTAGTTGGTCTAGCATACGTATGTTATACTACAGCTACGAAGTGCAAAAATGGATTCTGACTCCCGGGAGGTAGGTTGGATGAGAGAGCACGCTTGGGTTCGCTTCGTAAAGCGCAGTTCTGCGATGGGTGAGGCCTCCAAAACTGTAGCGTCCCGTCATGAGATCAGCCTGTCCAAGCCTGCTCTTAGCAGCAAGGGCGGTACTTCCATGTCTCTCTATGTCCTTCCTATGTTAAACCTATAGAAGCCTGGCGACCGTTGAGGTCGCCAGGCTTCTTATGCGCTTGCGGGACTTTATCGGCTCATGCCTAGAGGCATTTGACGTGCAGGTGAGGATGTCGGTTTCGGGGTCTTACCGACTTCCGGCTTAGGCAATACTTCACCAGGAAGTTGAGGCATGATGCGGCCCATTAGGTCCGCCATCTCCTCGGCAAATCCTCGGATTGGCTTTCCGGCACGGATGTCGTCACCAAGCTCAGTCAATCGGCGGTTGATGTCCATATCTGCCGTAACGACTGCATTGACGCCGAGCGGGTCCTTGCGCAGCGCTTGAGCAACCGCATATTTAATCGTACCGACGCGTGAGCGGTCAGCACTCTCGCTAACGTTGATGCCGACGACGGCTGTATTGCCGGCGACGACACAGTGGGCACTTTCAACCCCCTCCACCCGGGAGGCAAGATCCTCGAGCCGCTTAGCTGATTGGGCGGAGTCCAGCTTCTTTTCCGCTCCATTATTAGTTTGGTTCGCACGTAACCGCTGGTTCTCAGCGGGGGAAGGAGAATTCTCTCGGTTTGCGATCGTACCGCAGCCCGCCGTCATAACACAAAGAGCTACAGCTGCAAGCAGCCACTTTTTCATTGTGGGACACCTGTCCTTTCCGTCGATCTCTGGGTTGCACAACCATATCTAGCTTGTCCCTGTTCCGGAAGGGTTATGTTGGAGAATTCCGGAATTACTCGGCGCCAGGAGGGATTACTTCATGACTAAATTCTTCGTATTGGATACGAATGTGCTGCTTCATGACCCGCAAGCAATCTTTGCCTTTGCTGACAACGAGGTGATTATCCCGGCTGTTGTGCTGGAAGAGATCGATTCCAAAAAGAGGCTGGCCGATGAGCTTGGTCGTAATGCCAGACATGTGTCTCGGCTGTTGGACGGGATGAGAGAGGATGGCCGCCTGCATGAGGGCATTCCAACGCCAGGTGGCGGAATACTCCGTGTGGAGCTAAATCATCGTAGCTTTGTGCGCGTTCAGGAAATGTTCGGGGATATGTCCAACGACAACCGGATTTTGGCCGTGGCCCTGAATTATCATATCGAAGAAGAGGAAAAAGGCTCTCGACGCGATGTTGTGCTGGTCAGTAAGGATGTACTGGTTCGCATTAAGGCTGATGTGCTGGGCTTGCTGGCGGAGGACTATTTGTCGGATCGCTTGGTCGAGCCGTCGGATGTATATACTGGCACGGCGACGCTGTTTGTACATCCGTCAATCATCGACGAGTTTTATTCCTATCGTTTTCTCAGTGTCAAAACCTTGCAGCTCTCGTCTCGCCTACATCCCAATGAATTCATCATTTTACGAGATGAGCTGGGAACTTCCAAAAGCGCGTTGCTTAAGGTCAGTCAGGATGGTGCCCGGCTGGAGCCTCTTTATCTTAGCAATGATCCGGTCTGGGGCATTACCGCGCGTAATGCACAGCAGCGTATGGCGCTGGAGCTGCTGCTTAACGATGACATTCCGCTCGTCACGCTCACCGGCAAAGCAGGCACCGGCAAAACGCTGCTGGCGCTGGCGGCAGGGCTGCTAAAGATCGAGGATGAGCATAAATACAAAAAGCTGTTGATCGCCCGTCCAGTTGTTCCGATGGGCAAGGATATTGGTTACTTGCCGGGGGAGAAGGAAGAGAAGCTGCGACCGTGGATGCAGCCGATCTACGACAATCTGGAATATCTTTTTGATACGAAAAAGTCCGGTGATATCGAGAAAATTCTGATGGGGCTCGGCAGTATTCAAGTCGAGGCTTTGACCTATATTCGCGGGCGCTCGATTCCAGGGCAATTCATCATTATTGATGAGGCACAAAATCTTAGTCGGCATGAGGTCAAAACGATCGTCTCCCGTGTAGGAGAGGGCAGCAAAATCGTGTTAATGGGAGATCCCGAGCAAATTGACCATCCATACCTGGATTCCATGAGCAACGGTCTTTCCCATATTGTGGAGTGCTTTAAGCGAGAAGGGTTGAGTGGACACATCAACCTGGAAAAGGGAGAGCGCTCCAAGCTGGCGCAGCTAGCAGCAGACTTGTTGTAAGAAAGTAATGCGATAGGTCGAAGGCTTCAGTAAATTGAAGCTTTCGACCTGTTTTTTGTGAAGTCAAGGAAGACAAGTCCCGCTTATTTTGTTAGGATAAACAAATAGAGAAGGGGAGCGTGAGCAAGGAGGGAAAGGCCTGGGACGTAAAAAATGGATGATTCTTCCTGGCATACTTGTCGCGTGGGCTCTGTTACTGCTTGTGCAGGAAGGCCCTGCCCCGACGACTTTGCTGCCTAAGCCGCCGGATGACAGCCCTGGGGGAACGGCGCAAAGCATGGAAGGGGAGAAAGATCGCCTTCCCGCACGTTTGTCTGTAAGCGTTATCGGAGACCAGGAACATTTTGAGCTGCTGAATGAGCTAAGTGAGGAGTGGGAGGGCAAACATCCTTCCTGGCAGGTGACTTTGAGTCAATCGATGTCTAGAGATGTAGGTCAATACTTCGATATCCGAATGGTGGAGAACAGCCGAGTCCTTCCTTTGGCCTCGGCTGGTAAGCTCTTGCCTGCTGATGGTTTGGTCTCCTCCGTTAACGGCGAGGCAAATGAGTCGGGATTCAATCCGTTTGCGCGCGATCTGAGATGGAGGGGCTATTGGTGGGGAACGCAAGCTTTTGCGGATCCCGTGGTGCTCATATGGAGCCGACAGCTGCTGGAAAAGGCAAAATTGCAGCAATCACCTGTGGACTGGGTCGATATGCAAAAGCTGATGGGGCTGTATCCCGAGCTTTCCGCTGTAACGGTTAGCCGCCAGAATGGAGCTGAAGCTTTGGCTTGGCTGCAGTATTGGCATGGTAAGCAAGCTTCATCGAACCCAGCGCTGCTCCAAGCCGCATTGACACCTGGTGTGCAGGGGGCTGCGATGCTGGCTGTAGCAGCAACCCCTGCGGAAGCTGTTGACCAGGTGAGACAAGGCCGCAGCTTATCGGCGGTTGTGCCTTGGTCTTATTATTGGGAATCGGCGGATGGATTTGAGGCGGATTTGGCTTTCATCTCTGCGGGCGGGTCAGCCTTGCGAAATGAATTCAGCTTCGTGATTTCCTCGGATACGGAATTCTCAGTGGCCGCCGGTTCCTGGATCGCAGCGGTTACGAGCCGTGAAGCGCAGGAGCGGCTCTACCGCGCCACAGGGAAGCTGCCGTCCGATCCTGGCCTGTATACGGAGGAGTCCGTTACTGCAGGGGGCTCGCGCCCTCCCTCGGCCTGGAAGAAGCCTCTGTTCCAAGAGAATCAAGAAGCAAAGGCCATTACGCCAGAGCAAGCAGCAGCCTTTCAACCGCTTTGGTTGGCGTACTGGGCTTCAGGGGGCGGGATGAGCCCTCTGCAGCTTGCCGCTAGTTGGAACGAGAAAATAGCGGGCTGATTTCCTTGGAACAACATTTAGAGGGTTTTCCATAGCCTTCACCGCGTACAAACCAAAGAGAGTGACACCGCAGCTGCGGTGTCACCCTCTTTGATTTGATTTACTTATTTAGAACGAGATTTTAAATATTAAGACGAGCTTGCGGTCCTGTACATCGACGGAGTCGATTTTCAAGAAGGAGATGATTTTGCCTGGATAAAAGCCCAGATTGAAGGACTGCTCAAGCTCATCAATCGTCTCCTGCGGCAGCTTCAGACCATTGAAGCTAAGTTCAGAAATTCGGAAACGGATGCCGTTTTTGGGCTCCTCCACGATTTCATACTTGCCTGACGCCTCTACGCTCAGGCCATCTTCGCTTCCGGCCGCTACGATTTTATCTTGCTCGAAGCGGAAGCTGAACCCGGCAAGAGAGGGATCCTGCTCTTGGAGGAACTGGTTCAGTGCCTCATCCGGCAGCGTGAGGATGTAGCCGCTCTTATCGAGCTTCAAATAATTCGGGCGGTCCTTCAACCAATCCGGCAGCTTGTTCATCGCTTTGGAGAGAGCACGGAAGTAAGTTCTGAGCTTATCGCGGCCTTCTGATTCCCAGAGCTGCTGCAGTTCGTTGATTTGACCGCGCAGTTGGTCTGGATCGCTGCTTCCGTTTATCCCTTCCTCAAGCTGCCTTTGCAATGTTTGCTGGCGAAGTCGCCGTGCGAGGAGCGTCTGCTCTAGCTGGAGCAATGCTTCCTGATCCCTCTTCAGCACGGCATAACCGGAGCGTAGCTGCTGGGCGCGACTACGATAGTCGGTAATCGCTTGTCGGTCGCTGCGTGCCATCAGATCGATTAGATCAAGGGCGCGCAGCAGATCACTCAGGCTGCGAGTATGGAACAGAGCTCCCAGCGTCCGCTCCTGTTTGCCCATAAAATAATCGGAAAGGGCGACACCTGCTCTCTTTTTTCGCTTTTCAAGCAGTCTCTCCTGCTCAGCGAGCTGTTCACGGGAAGAGGACAGCTGTTGTTGCAGATCGTCTTTACGAGTTTGGACCCGTGTTAGTTCTTGATTGATCTCAAGAATACTGAGGCTCTTTTCCAGCAGCTGCTGGTCTGGGTCCGATGCTGCCGGATCGGCAGCTGCATTGGATGGTGCTGTTTCAGCTTCCGGAGGCTCTGCAGTTTGTGCAGTTTCTGTAGCTTCCACAGTTGCCGCTGGCTCCGCCCAGGCCAAACCGATCGCAGCAGACTTATGAGGACTGCCGGATGGATAAGGCAGCAATAGAAGGAGAGAGACAAGCGCTGCAAGTATCCGGGCGGGAAATGTAGTCGGCATTGGTTGTGCAGGCTCCTCCCTTCTTGTCCGGTTATCTTTTACCCTATGCCGCTCGAACGTCCGGAATGCAAACAACCGCCGGGCAGTTGCCCGACGGTTGTTGTGCTTCTTCTTAACTTGTACCCGCTAATGCGGCCCGATGTCTTAGAAAGGAACGCCCATCTCGAAGATGGTCCAATAACTGAAGCCCAGGAACGTCAAGATCATGTAAGCCCAGAACATCAGTATGTATGTACGCTCGGTAAAGTTCAGGTAGCCTAAGAAGAAAAAGGCAATGGCCTGGAAGAAAAACAGCAGCGAGAACTCGGTCATATGCCCTGCAAAGGCCATGAGGGCGATTACAAGACACCAGAAGCCAAGTACGCGAAACATGCGAGCCATGAAACGAATCCCCCTCTCACTCTGACTGATGTATGCTAAAGAACATTATAGCGTTTCGGTCAAATACTGTAAACCGCTTTCCTGGGACAAGCGCTCCAAAGTTAAGCTCTGGCCGAGCCTATGCTCCTATCCTTACCCATCGATTAACGCAATATGTATGAGCCATGAGAAAAATGGATATACATTTTAGTATCAATAGATTCTATGAACTCCTGGGAGGGCATAGAGTGGAAGAAAGCGCGTTTACGTTAGGAGGTTGTAGCAAGCATGACAGCAGTCAGGCAAGATGCATGGAGCCCGGACGACGATTTGATTCTCGCCGAGGTGACACTAAGACATATTCGTGAAGGTGGAACGCAGCTCGGGGCCTTTGAAGAGGTAGGTGAGCGGATTGCTCGCACACCGGCAGCTTGTGGTTTTCGTTGGAACAGTTGCGTGCGCAAGCGTTACGAGGAAGCGATTCAGCTAGCTAAGCAACAAAGGCAGAAGCGGAATTACCTGAAGAAGCAAACAAATGTCGCTTCCCACATATCCGCGGTTGCTGAACAGGGAACGGATTCGCTGAAATACCAAGATCAAGGATTCGTCGAAGACGCGATTGCGATCGAGGCCGTTATCCGCTATCTAAAGCAGTGGAAAACCGTATATAGTGACTTGCAGCGTCAGATCAGTCGTTTGGAAAAAGAGCTGAAGATACGCGAAGATGAGCTTTACGGGCTGCGTCAAATGAACGACAAGTTATCCCGTGAAGCAAGCCATGCCCAACTGGACTACCAGTCCGTGAATGACGATTACAAGATGCTCATCCAGATTATGGATCGGGCGAGAAGGCTTACCGTACTGAACGAGGAAGAGGAGCTCAGACCTCGCTTCAAAATGGATGCGAACGGTAACTTAGAGCGCATTGAGTAAAAAACAGCAGCATGATCGCCTGATGTTGGGGCGCATGCTGCTGTTTTTTTCGCTGTTTGTTGGCTGAGAATGAATTTGCGCCCTATGTTGTATGATTGGTTGCCAAATTTTTGGCCCTACCGTGTGCTGGGAGCTGAGTGCGGTGCAGAGTGGATGAGGTTGATTATCATGTCTCGAAGGGCATCTGTCCGTATGTGCTCAACATCTGGTACAATGCCACCATAAAGGAGGGGAAGCGATGAAGGTGAACTTTATCGGGGGCGGTGCGATCGGCATGCTGTATGGCGCAATGCTGTCCCTTGGCGGGACGCAGGTCAAGATGCTGACGCGAACTAGGCATCAGGCGGCAAAGCTCGCGGAGTCCGGAATCCGGCTTCTCAGCGCGGAAGGGGAACAAGTGGCCCCGGTTGAGGCTGCTGTCATGGAGGAGGCGGCAGAAGCGGCTCTGGAACGGCATGGGGGGCAAGGCGCACAATGGTTCATTCTGACCGTGAAGCAGACCGCTCTCAACGAGGGGTTGCTCCGTCAGCTTGCAATGCTGATTCACCCTGGTGACAGCCTGCTTTGCCTGCAGAACGGGATTGGCCATTTGGAGCGGCTAGCCGCTGCGCTGCCGGGAGTGCGGCTGTATGCGGGCGTCACCAGCGAAGGTGCGCGGCGCGAGGACATCGGTATGGTGTCGCATACTGGTCGAGGTGAACTGTACTATGGTCCGGCGCCGATCACTGAAGGAGTGGCGCGTCAGGAGGGACATTTTAACACAGAGCCCGGGCAGAAGGAGGATCCGTTGCTGGAGAAGTGGCAGCAGTGCGTGAGCGATGCAGGAATTCTGGCTTTTCTGTCGAATGACATGAGAAATCGTATTTACCATAAATTGCTACTGAATGCTGTTATCAATCCACTTACGGCGATCTACGGCATCCGCAATGGCGAGCTTCCGCAGCATTCTCAAGGCAGAGTTCTAATGGAAGCGCTACATAGCGAGAGCGAGGCGGTTCTCGTACAGGCCGGGATGGAAGCGACCGGTGGGGAGTGGGACAGGCTGCTCGACGTATGCCGCAAGACGGCTCCCAATACATCTTCGATGTTGGCGGACGTTCAGGCCGGCCGGAAGACGGAGATCGGCAGCATTAATAGAGCGGTGGCCGGACTGGCCAGGCAGCTTGGCATGAAAGCTCCTTTAAATGAAGCTGTTGCCGAGATGGTGAATGCGCTTGAACCCTTGAACGGCTAGAGAGGGCGGGTGTATCGATGGTCCTTTGGGAAAGCTTAAAAACTATATATGCGTTGCTGGCGGTAATTCCCTTCGTGCCCTTTGCGGCTGTGTACGGGATTAGCAGGCTGGTAACAGGCGACGCCAAAAAAGCATTTCGCCATGCAATGGACGTAACGACATTACTGCTGATTGGCATCGTAGCGGTGCTGTTCAACCGGATTTTCACCAATTCCTTCGGTTTATACGGTATCTTGCTCTTGATGCTGCTCGGAGGCGGATTCATCGGCAACCTTCAATACCGCAAGCGCGGCAAGGTCGAGACTGTCAAAATAATTCGGGCCGTGTGGCGGGCGGGCTTTTTTATAATGGGCTTCATGTATGTCGTACTCATGGCCACCAGCATTACTCAGCATATTTTCCGACTATAGCCGGATTTAGAGCAGGCGGGAAAGACTTACTGCTTGCTCATTCCCCATCCGGAATCTATCTGTTATAATTTTAGTTACGGTTTTGACGGTCGTTCCGTCATTGTGTACAATCGTAGCGATAGATGGAATGGTTGCGGGGAGGTTGTCGACTTCACTCATGCTAATAAATAAATTGGATCTGCCTTTTGGGCAGCCTCTTGCTGATACGTACATAGAACGTAAAAATCCCGCTTTGGAACAGCTTTTTGGGTATCATCCCAGCGTAGCGGAGCATTGGCAGCAACGGCTTATATATTTAAAGGACTCTGCTGTCAACAGAGCGGACAGCCGGAAGGGGGCGGAGGCGCTTCGCTCGTTCCAAGAGCGCTTCGGCCTATCCGCTGCTGCTGAGCGTAATTTGCAGTTGCTTGCGGATGGCGCACCGGTCATAGTGGGCGGGCAGCAGGCCGTTCTCTGGACAGGACCGCTGATGATCCTGTACAAAGCGGTAACGATTATTCAGGCTGCTGCAACGGCTTCCCGTGAGCTGGGGGTGCCGGTTGTTCCCGTGTTCTGGATTGCCGGCGAGGATCATGACTGGGCTGAGGCGAGCGTCACTTCATTACCGTCTGTCGGTCCAAGACCGGAGCTGGCGCGTCTGAGCGTTGGCCGGCCAGTTGGGCCGGCGACATCAGTCAGCCGTACTGTACTGGGGCCGGAAGCAGTTGAGAATGCCATCGCGGAGCTCGAAGCGGCACTGGCTGACAGTCCACATAAATATGAGCTGCTGAAGGATATTCGCGAGGCTGCTACCGACTGTAATACGCTGACGGAGCTGTTCGCTGCTTTGTTATCCCATCTGTTCGCCGATAGCGGTCTGCTGCTGGCGGAAGCGGATAATCCACATCTCCGCGTTGTGGAGGGGCCAATGTTCAAGCGGATCATCGAGTCCTCAGAGGAGCTGTCTCAAGCTTACGCCCGGTCTACCCGCCGGGTGGAGGAGCTCGGTTATAAGCCGCAAGTGGAAGTTGATGAGGACGGAGCGAATCTGTTCCTGTTCGCCGAGGGACCGAGAGCTGGGGAGCGGCTCCTGCTGCAGCGCAGCGGAGAGCGGTTCCGCGATCGCAGAGGACTCGTATCGCTTAGTAAGCAACAATTGCTTGAGTTGGCAGACTTCAGCCCTGAACGGCTTAGCAATAATGTGCTGACCCGGCCGCTCATGCAGGATTATCTTTTCCCGGTGTTGTCTACGGTGCTGGGACCTGGAGAGATCGCATACTGGGCGCAGACTGAAGCGGCGTTCCGGACGCTCGGTATGCAAATGCCGATCATCACGCCCCGTCTTAGTTTCACGCTGCTGGAGCCTCATGCCGATAAAGCTCTGAAGGAGTTCTCGTTGTCGCTCCAGCAGGTGTTGCAAGGCTTGGACGGATACAGACAGCAGTTTCTGGATCGCCAAGGAGCGACTGTTATCTGCGGAGTATTCGAGAATGCACTTACTGCTATGAGGGAGGCCTATCGGCCGGCATTGTTGTTGGCCACAGACCAGGAACGGGGTCTTGAGGAGCTTGGTCGGACTAATTGGGAGCGCATTGCCCGCGAAGCGGAATACCTTAAGGTCAAGGCGCTCCAAGCGCTGGAGACGCGGGAGCGGACGGTACTGGATCGGATTGCTGCGCTGGAGCTGTCGGTTACCCCGGAGGACAGACCGCAGGAGCGGATGCTATCGTCGGTTTACTTTTTGAACCGGTATGGAAAAGGCTGGTTGAATCGGCTGCTGCTGGAGCAGTATGAACCTTGCGGCGGGCATAAGCTTGTCAGGCTGTAAGTCTGTGTAACGAAACGAAAAGTGCAATTTGGCATGGTATTCGTCATTTTGATATAGCAGAATCAATACAAGAAATGAGGCAGAACAATGAGCGTAAATTCAAAGCAAACAAGCATCGTAGCAGATATGAGCCTGGCACCGGAAGGCCGTCTTAAAATTGAATGGGTACAGGCGCATATGCCAGTATTGAACCAGATCCGTGAGCAATTCGAAAAGGAGCAGCCTTTCAAGGGACTGAAGGTTTCTATCTGCCTTCATCTCGAAGCGAAGACGGCTTATCTGGCCAAGGTCGTGCAAGCCGGCGGTGCGGAAGTGACGATTACCGGCAGCAACCCGCTGTCCACACAGGATGATGTTTGCGCTGCGCTTGTTGAGGACGGGATTACCGTGTTTGCTAAGTACAATCCTGATCCGAAGGAATTCAAAGAGCTGATGGTGCGCGCCCTGGAGTGCAAACCTGATCTGATCATCGATGACGGCGGGGATTTTGCGACGATTCTTCACTCCGAACGCCCTGACTTGATGGAAAATCTACGCGGCGGCGCCGAGGAAACAACCACAGGCATTATCAAGCTGAAGGCGCTGCATAAGGAAGGTACGCTGAAGTTCCCAATGGTTGCAGTTAACGATGCTTACTGCAAGCATTTGTTCGACAACCGTTATGGTACCGGACAATCGGCATGGGACGGTCTGATTCGCACAACGAATCTCGTCGTATCCGGCAAAACCGTCGTTGTTGTCGGCTACGGCTGGTGCGGCAAAGGGGTTGCGATGCGAGCAAAAGGTCTCGGCGCTAATGTCATTGTTACTGAAGTGGATGCGATCAAGGCTGTAGAGGCTTATATGGATGGTTTCCAGGTGATGCCGATGCTTGAGGCAGCGAAGCTTGGCGATATGTTCATCACGGTGACAGGCAACAAGTATGTCATCAACGGCGAGCATTACCCTGTTATGAAAAATGGAGCGATCCTGGCAAATGCCGGCCACTTCGACGTTGAGTTCAGTAAACCAGATCTTGCTGAGCTGACAAAAGAGATCCGCACGGTGCGCAAAAATATCGAGGAATACAAGCTGCATGACGGACGCAGCATCTACGTGCTTGCAGAGGGCCGACTCGTCAATCTCGCAGCAGGTGACGGACATCCGGCAGAGATCATGGACATGACATTTGCCCTGCAGGCCGTAGGCCTCAAGTACGTTAACGATAACTATAAAGAGCTTGGAGCGGGCGTCATCAGTGTGCCTTACGAGCTTGACGAATACGTGGCGCGTACTAAGCTGGAGGCGCTCGGCATCGGCATCGACTCACTGACTAAGGAGCAAGTCCTTTACTTGGATAGCTGGTCTTCGTAAGACAAAGACCGGCTGCATGGGGTTGGATTCGGCTTCTGATCTGTGAAAGATCGAGACAAGGCAGTCCTATACAAGCTTACGGGAAACAGAGCAAGGCGGGAAATCGCCATTGCTCTTTTTTTTATTTTCAATTTCATTTCAACGTGCTGCTGATCCGCGGCTTGTTGAACCGATAACCCGGCATAGTTTTTTCTGTTCAAGCCTATCCCGTCGCCGCTAATCGCATTAATTCATTCAGCAGGGCGGCTGACAGCTTCAATACCTGTTTGGCTTTACGAGAGGGAATGTCCTCAATTTCCACGATTTCCTTGAAGCGGGTCATGAATTTACCCAGTCTAATCACGGCCGATTTGTAGTTCCGTTTTTTCATCAGACGGACTATGGCTGCAACGGACGGAGAGAGAAAACACAGCTCGGCGTCCTGGAAAAGGAACTTTTCAAGCCGGCGGGCGAGCCGCATCGCTTCTGAATAGGGACGGCAGCCGTGGCGATTGCAAGATTTGATGATTTTGATCGTTTCCACAATTTCAATTATGCTTCCATTTCTTCCAGGAGGTCCTTGCGGACCGTGCGGCCCATGCGGCCCTCGCGGTCCGGCAGCTCCGCGAGAGCCGGTTGCTCCACGTGGCCCGGCTGAGCCAGCCGTTCCGGCTGGACCGGTATTCCCTACAGCGCCAGCCGAGCCTGCCGTTCCGGCTGGCCCGGCTGCGCCGTCCGATCCGGTCAGGCCGGTCACCCCAGCGGAACCAATTGATCCGGCCGGTCCCGCGGGACCGAGAGCGCCAGCAGGGCCAGTCGTGCCGGCAGCTCCAGCAGCTCCTTGAGGTCCGGTTGCGCCAGCAACTCCTTGAGACCCGGTTGTACCCGTCCCCCCAGTCGGTCCAGTTGGACTGATAGGACCCTCTGCACCATCGGGCCCGGGCTCACCGTTGCTTCCCGGCGGCCCGGTCGCTCCGGTAGGCCCTGCGGGTCCCGGAGGACCCGTCGGACCTGTCGGACCGAACTCAGTCGTATCCTCCAGCTTGGATACAAAGGCGCTATCTGCGCCAATTGTAGATTGAAACGGATTTTCCAAAGGAAAGTTTGTTCCTGATGTAGAGCCTGTTACATAGGCGCTTCCAAAAGAATCTGCGGCAATGGAAAAGCCGAAATTACCTGCAAAATAAGTCGAGTAAATAAAACCTCCAATTGGATTTAATTTTGTGATAAAAATACTGAATCCCCCGGGATACGTTGCTTGGAACGGGTCGGCCAGCGGAAAATTGTTCGACAATGTAAATCCGGTAACATAGGTGCTTCCGAATGGATCCGTGGCAACAGCGTAGCCTTGCTCGTCATCGGAACCGCCCAAATAAGTGGAGTAAATAAAAGCGCTGCCGGAAGCATTTAGTTTAACGACAAATGCGTCTCTCCCTCCGCCAAGAGCCGCTTGGACTGGATTGGAAATTGGAAAGTTGGTGGAGAATGTATAACCAGTCACATAAACATTCCCTGCCAAATCGAGGGCCATCCCAAGGGCAAGGTCATCGTCGTTTCCGCCGATGTACGTGGAGTAGACCAGAGCGGTTCCAGAAGGAGTGAATTTTGCAACAAAAGCGTCCAGGCTACCCCCGCCGAATACAGGCTGCACAGCATTCACAATGGGGATTACATTATTAGCGGTGTAACCGGCAATAATGGCCTGGTCGGCTGAATCGACGGCAAGGCCGGTTGCCAATGTAGTGCCGCCAAAATAGGTGGAGTAGATCAGTTGGCTCAGTGGGCTGGCAGTCGGGACCAACTTAGTTAAAAAGGTTGTATTTACAAAAGAAAAAGAGCTTTGGAATGGATTCATCAACGGGAAATCTGAGGAGATCGTAACGCCGGTTACATAAATATTGCCGAGTGTGTCTACTGCAATCCCGGCTCCGCTGTCAATATCGCCGCCTCCTAAGTAGGTCGAATACAAAAGAGTGCTGCCGGAAGCATTAATTTGGCTTATAAAAGCGTTCTGGTTCGCGGGAGCAACAGCTTGATAGGCATTAAGGACAGGAAAATCCGCAGAGCTCGTAAATCCGGTTACATAGGCATTTCCTGCTATATCAACTGCAATGGAAGTTCCTTGGTCTGAATTGCTGCCTCCAAGATAAGTAGAGTAAATCAGCGTGTTGCCGGCGGGACTGAATTTGGTAATGAAAACATCCGAACTTCCCGCCAAGCTGCCCTGAATTGGTCCTTGAGTGGGAAAGTTAGTCGCGAAGGTATAACCGGTGACGTATGCACTCCCTGAATTGTCGACTGTAATTCCTAACCCTTCCGATGTGTCGTTTCCGCCTAAAAAAGTGGAATAGGCCAATACCGGATCGATAACAAGAGGAGCTTCAAGGTTGTAGCTGTCACATACCTCAAAGCCGATTTGGCCGTTTTCTCGACGGATATATCCGCCTGCAAGGGGAATTTTATTGCCCAAATCGTCAAATTGATATATAGAAGGAGCTTTCAATAAGATAAAGTGGCTGTCAACAAAGATGAAAAGCTGGCCTTCTTCGCCGATTTTAATCTCGTCGCATCCTTCGAATTCCAGAGAAATATGGTTCGGATGCGCGCCCGGAGCGATCATAAAGTCGAATTCCAGCTGCGATTCGTGAAAATAAAACAGCATATCGATACCGGGATACAATCCGGTATAGCTGAGCTTGCCGAAGGTCGGCACATCAGTATGCCACAGGGACGGTTCGCTTCCTCTAAAGTAATTTTTCACACCGTCTAGACGTTCCTGGCCGTCTATGGAAACTTCCTTCTGCGCTCCGTTGAAATGCAAGCGGAGCCCCCAAACCTCCCTCTGATGCGCTGATGAATCCGGATAGCGTGTTTTTGTCAGTTCTGAAGAACCGGATTGAAGCGGCTTTTGGAAGATCATGGCCATATGATCCGGCGTGAAGAAGAAAGTTGAATCGGATGTTTTTAATATAAAAGCGGCTTGCAGATCCGTTTGTCCCTTATTAAGCTCGAACGCCGGCGCCGAATGGGGAGTGATTGTTAAAGGTTTATTCATCCTCTCACCTTTTCCGCTAAACTGTGATCAGATATTGTATCGTTATAGGTGAAGGCTGGTACGGGCGCGCGCCGATGGGCTTCATAAATAGGCTGGGAGACAAAGGAGCTGGAAGCGCGAACGAAACGAATCTGTTACAGATTACAGCCACAGCGGGTACAATAGGTCGTTTGTATTTAGTATGATCGATGTGTGGGTTATTGTATTATGGATAATAGATCGGCTGCCTCAATAGAAATTAATACCATATAACATAGGAGGACATATGTCCTGGAGCAAAGTGAAGCAACAACTGGAGAGTTTTCTCTGTCCGGCGTTACATGGAAGGGTTGAATACCGTGCAACCAGTTACAGTTATTTACCTGATAAAGCTGGAAATTGTTATATTACGGTAGATAAAAAGAACGTACTCAATATGAGCGATCCAACTACCTTAATCAAATGGTATCAGACGGAGCTGGAAATTAAGAATGATTCGGATATCCAGATTCCTATCAGCAATGAAGAAATTGAAGCGGTCAGAAAAGATACGAAGGGGATAGTTCCGGAGGATCGCCTAAAAGTAATTGCAAGAAATCGAAAAATATCTGAATACGCCAAGGAGCTTTTGTCTGCACAATCATCCTTAAGTAAATCAAATTTTATCGTTGTAGCTAATAAGTTTTTAACCATTTCAATAGAGGAAAGCATAGAGAGCAGTGATATATTATTGAATATTTTAGCTTTGGTGGACAGGCGAGTTGGAAAAAGAAGAATTTTAAATATGAAGGAGAAGATGAAATTAAAACATCCAATTGTGCAGTATTTTTATGAACTACGGCTTAGTATTTTATGAAAATAAATATCTCACTCATTCACCATATTGACGAGATTTCTTGAGGTTGATATAGTTGTTATATCATGAAATGTTCGGAAGGAAGATTTAATGAATAAGCCCCTCTATCAGCAGATTCTTAATGGGATTACGAAAGATATCATGAATGGGAATTTAATGCCGGGCGATAAGGTACCTTCGGAAAAAGAGCTTTCTGAAAGTTTTAATGTCAGTAGAATTACGGCCAAAAAAGCGCTGGATATGCTTGCTAGCAATAATTCGATAGTACGTGTGCGCGGTAAAGGCTCCTATGTGACCGAGAAGCTTCTTAATAGAGGTGAACAGGAGGCGGATGAGAATCATCCGTCCATTTTGGATTATAAAGGTTTACTGATTGGAGCCCTGTTTCCTCATTATTGGACTGGTTACGGCTTAAAGCTGCAGCATGCGATTGAGCAGAAAGTTTCAGAGTTAAACGGAACTCTTATTATAAAGCGGGGCTGCGGCAATATAGAGGAGGAGGAAAAAGCTATTACATCTCTTATACACTTAGGTGTGAAAGGGCTAATCGCTTTTCCCGTGAATAGTGAACAGTACAACCGAAAGCTCCTTAAACTGATCCTCAATGGATTCCCTACTGTAATAGTAGATCGGGATCTGAAAGGCATTCTGGCCAGTACCGTTTCGACAGACAATAGGGCAGCGGCACAGGAGCTAACGACGCTACTTTTCGAAAAAGGACACAAACAAATTGCGTTTCTCTCCCCTCCGCCCGAATTAACCTCAACGGTGGATGATCGCCTTCAAGGTTTTCAACAAGCATTTCTTCAGCACGGTATAAGGCTGCGTTCAGAGCATCTGATTACAAATTTAAAAAGTACAATTCTAGCTGGTTCAGAAGCAAGCCAACATGATGCCCTTGTGGAGCAAGATACCGGGATGATAAAGGATTTTGTTTCAGCAAATCCAGAAGTTACTTCTTTTGTGGTTGTCGAATATGAGCTGGCAATCATGCTAACCAAAATTCTCGCGCAACTGAATAAACGAGTTCCCGATGACTATTCGATTGTCTGTTTTGATTGTCCAGACGATCCTTTTGATATCCCTAGGTTTACTCATATCCGCCAGGATGAAGTCGGAATGGGGGGAAAAGCGGTAGAGTTGCTTATGGGAAAGCTTCAGGGTGATGAAGTTCCACTGCAAACATTGCTGGATTTTAAGCTAATAGAAGGCCAGTCAACCCGGTCATTATCAACCTGACAGGTTGGGGGGGTTATAGTGATAACTCATCGATCAAACGGAAGGAGCTTTGTGCGCCAAGCACATAGCTCTTTTTTCTGTATGTAACGGTTTTGGAATATTTAATTGATATATTGACATATCATTTATTGGTATGTAGTATGGAAAAAAGTAGATGACATAACTTAATATGGATTGTGTCGTTAACTGAGAGGAGTTTTTTTAACCCGAAAAGACAGCGCTTACACTTCTTTTTAGGTAACGCATGACGTTTGAAAATGCTCATTCTTTTTCTGCATCATCCAAAACTTATAGGACGGTGAGACGGTATGAAAGCCATGAAAAAGAGAACATTCTTGTCGGTCATCTTTACCTTGATTTTATCCGTAGTGTTGGCTAGTTGCAGCTCTAACGAAACCACAGATCCTTCTTCGAGCACAGGAAATGCAGACAAGTCCGGCGACAAAGTGACCATCACGGTATGGCATGCGATGACTGATCTGACCGCTGAAGCGATGGACGCCGTTGTAAAAGCTTTTGAAGCAAAAAATAGCAACATTAAAATTGACTCGGTATATATTGCCCAACAAGGCGAAGGAAAAAACGAAAAGCTGCTTGCCGCTATTGCCGGTGGCAATGCGCCGGACGTAGCTTACTTTGATCGTTTTGAAGTTGCTACTTGGGCTGCCCAAGGGTCATTGACTGATGTTACCTCCTATGCGGCGTCATCTGGTATAAGCGCTGACAAATTTTATCCTTTTGCATGGGAAGAAGTGAATTTTGAAGGTAAGCTGTATGCCATGCCTACAACGACGGATGCACGTTTGGTTTTTTACAATAAGGATCACTTCACTGCAGCAGGCCTGGATCCGGAAAACCCGCCAAAGACGATTCAACAATTGGAAGAAGCAGCTGAGAAATTGACGATAAAAGACGGCAAGCGCTTTAAACAAATCGGATTTATTCCTTGGTACGGCCAAGGCTGGTTTTATAGCTGGGGATGGTCTTTCGGCGGTGAGTTTATGGATGCTGCCGGAAAAGTAACCGCCAATGATCCAAAGAATGTTGAAGCCTTAACCTGGATCGCCAACTATGCGAAAAAATACAACATCGAAGATATCGCATCGTTTACTGATTCCCAAGGTACAACGACAATGGATCCTTTTTTCACAGGGCAGCTTAGCATGCAAGTTTCCGGTCCGTGGACCGTTTCTCAAGCGGAGAAGTTCAATCCTGATATGAATTACGGCGTATTCTCTATACCTACTCCGACTGGTGGAAATCACACAACATGGTCCGGCGGTTGGGCAACGGTGATGCCAAAAGGCTCGAAGAACCCTGAAGCGGCATGGGAGTTTATGAAGTTCTTTTCTAGTGAAGAAGGGCAGGAAATCTTCAGTAAAATTTCGGGTGACTTCGCCGTCATCGACATCGTGAATGAAAAGCTCGGTTATAAAGAGCATCCGGTCTTCAAAAAATTCATAGAGGTATTGCCGGTTTCAAACGCACGTCCGGTAATGACTCAAGGCTCCCTATACTGGAATGAGCTTGCTAATGCGGTAGATTTGGCTACACGCGGCGAAGACCCTAAAAAACTTCTTGATAAAGTAAATGAGAATGTATCAAAGGCGCTGGAACAATAAATGCTTTACCGGGGGGAGAGAGGTTCTCCCCTTTTTTACTTCAACTAAATTGGAGGTATTGCCCTTGCTTAAAGAAAAGGTTGTATCCGAGCCGATAGTCCCCCAGTTAAAAGCAAAAAGTAATAAGAAACTGGGCGACGACGCTTTATATGGCTGGTTATTTGCTTCGCCATGGGTAATCGGACTATTAGTGTTTTTTGTCATCCCCCTCATTTCTTCCTTATATTTCAGTTTAACGACTTATAGTATTTTGCAACCAGGAGAATTTGTTGGTTTCCAGAACTACAAAGACTTAATGTCGGATACGGTGTTCTGGAAGTCCATTTATAATACAGTTTATTTCGTTGTGTTTTTTGTTCCACTTAGCATCTTTTTCGGTGTAGGCCTGGCGATGCTGCTGAATATGAAGGTAAAAGGCATGTCCCTATATCGTACGATTTTCTTTCTGCCTACACTTGTGCCGTCGGTTGCAATGGCCGTTTTGTGGATGTGGCTGCTCAACCCGGGATTCGGTCTTGTGAACGGTATGCTGGATGCCATTGGGATCCAAGGTCCGGCTTGGCTAGGCAGTGAAACTTGGTCCAAACCTTCACTGATCATCATGTCCCTATGGGGAATCGGGCAATCGGTCGTCATTTATCTTGCAGGCTTGAACGATATTCCGCAGGATTATTATGAAGCGGGGGATATCGACGGTGCCAATTGGTTTTACAAAATGAGAAACATCACCCTTCCGCTCCTTACGCCGGTGATCTTTTTCAACCTCGTTATGGGCATTATCGGTGCATTCCAACAGTTTACGCTGCCTTATACCATGACAGGGGGGAGAGGTACACCTGCCGATTCGATGAAGTTCTATGTCATGTATTTATATGATAACGGTTTCAAATTTTTCAAAATGGGGTATGCGTCTGCCATGGCATGGATTCTATTTGTTATCGTAATAGCGCTGACGGGGATTATTTTCTACACATCGAAAAAGTGGGTTCACTACCAAGGAGAGTAGGAGGGGACAATAATATGACAGCAAAAACAAGTAAAACGGTGAAAAAGAATGTTGCTCAAATTGTTCTGTTGATCGCTTCCGTTTTCTTTTTGGCTCCTTTTATATGGATGGTTTCCACTTCACTTAAAGCGCTTGATCAGGTTTATACGTTTCCTCCTCAGTGGATGCCAAGCCCTTTCGTGTGGAAAAACTATATAGATGCCATTGATTATATTCCATTTTTCACATTCTTGAGTAATACAGTTATCATCACGGTAATTAGTACGCTTGGAGTTGTTCTTACATGTCCGCTTGTGGCGTACAGTTTTGCCAAATTCAATTGGAAGGGTAGAGATACGTTATTTTTCATTACCATTGCGGTCATGATGATACCGGGGCAAGTTACGATGATTCCGCTCTTCCTAATGTTCGCGAAGCTGGACTGGGTTGGAACTTCGCTACCGCTTATTATTCCTGCGTTTTTCGGTGTGCCATTTTATATTTTCTTGCTGCGTCAATTTTTCTTGGGACTCCCCAACGAGCTGAAGGATGCCGCAAGAATTGATGGAGCTGGAGAGTTCAGAACGTATTGGCAGATCATGCTGCCTCTGGCAAAATCGGCAGTGCTGGCTGTAGGCCTCTTTCAATTTATGGCGGCCTGGACCGATTTTATTGGTCCTCTGCTTTACCTGACAGAACCAAATTCTTACACGCTGTCGCTCGGATTGCAGCAGTTCCAGAGCCAAAAAGGCACGGAATGGGGATTGATGATGGCCGTTTCTACCATGATGACTGTGCCTATTGCCATCCTGTACTTCTTCTTGCAAAAAACGTTCATACAAGGAATTACATTCAGTGGGATAAAAGGTTAAACGGAAGTGAAGAAATGATAAGGGGCTTTCCCAAAAGCCCCATAATTACAAGACCAATAAACATAATGACAGCAGCAAAGAGATACGGGTAGTTAATGTTTACATCAAATAATATACCGCCTAACGCAGGCCCAACGATGTTGCCTAAACTTGAATAGGTTGAGTTCATTTTCAGCGTCGTTTTTTTATTTTTTAATGAGTGTCCCACTTAGATAAATTGTGGAAGGTAAACGTTCTCATGTGCCGAAATTGGGTATAAGGAGTTTTCAAACGTTTTTTTTGGTGTCTAAACTTTCGTTAAGCTCCCATTTTCTCAAGAGGTGATTACACAATCATGGAGAATATAGTTGTTTCATTAGGATTGGCGATCTTGCTAGCATGTTCTTTTAGAGTAATAGAGTTAATAATTAAAAGGACATTAAATTTTAAGAAATTAAATAATTTAGATAAATATACCGTTTATATATGGGGGTTTTGCACAATTCTATCTTCCTATTTTTATAAACCTAGTTATGTTTTTAATTTACCTATAAATTTTAAATTAGTATTATCATTGGCTTTAGTTGTAGTTATTACGAACTCATTCATTTCTAGGTACTCTGGGTATCATCCAGTAGGGAAATTTAATGTAGTTAATTTTATCGTTGTATATCCAATTATTGAAGAAATCATATTCAGAGGATTAATGCTCCCTATCCTTAATCAAGCGTTTCCTCCTACATCTTTCTATGAAGTCTTTTATCTTCCTGTCACAATTCCAATAATCATCTCATCATTTTTATTTGGCATTTCTCACTTGCAATACTATAAATTTAATAAACAAAGTGTCAGGTTTATAGTGTTTGCCTTCTTTGGAGGAGCTATATTCGGAACAATTGCTGATATCACACAATCCATTTTAGTTCCCGTAATACTACATATTCAATATAACTTTCTATCGGTATATTACTCCAGGACAGTGGAACAAAGTAACTAATTGAATTAAGGCTCATTTGTATAATGAATGCATATGTGTGAATCAGCTCAGCTGGGAGAGTGCATCGCTGGCAGCCATGAGGTCAGGGGCGCCCCCTAGGCTCCATGAATAAAAACAAAACAACCACCTCCTGTAGACGTGGTTGTTTTGTTCAATTTACGTTTCAATAAACTTCCTTCAAAAGCTCAAAAACCTCTTCTATAGTAAGGCCAATCGATTTGTAATAGGAAGCATCAATAACCATCTGTTTCATGACCATTTCATTGCGTTTTTGAAGCATCTCATCGAGGGAGAGATTAGCGACAAAACATCCTTTGCCGGTTACGGTATAGATCAAACCATGGCGTTCGAGTTCTTCCCACGCTTTTTTGACGGTAATGATACTCACACGAAGCTCTGTGGCCGCAAGGCGTATAGGAGGCAGACTGTACCCATTCTCTAGTTCACCCTTGAAAATTTGGGCGCTGATTTGTTCAAAAAGCTGCTGATAAATGGGTTTATCCGATGTGTTTGAAATCGCTATGTTCATTACACTTCTACTTTCTGAAACCGTTTAATGGCAATATGATAAGCGATTATTGTAAATATCGCAAATATCACGATGCCCGAGATCAAGATGGATAATTGAATGGCCAATTTGTCTGCACCAGTTCCTTTGAAAAGCTCAAATACGAATGAATTCTTTATGCCGAGCCATTCTGCAAGCAGGGCAAACAACATAGAAGCTGCAATGGCTACAAACGTTGCCGCGCCGTATTTATACGCCGTCTTGTAATACATGGTGATAAAAATGAGGTTGAAGATTGCCAGCATAATGAAACAGAGTCCCCAGAAACCGAGTGAGGGTCCGAAGAAAATGTAGTTCATATTCGGATACAAGCGAAGACTAATCACGCCATAAATCATGGCAATAACAATATGCAATAACTCCAATAGTACAATAACGGCCACTCTTGCTTTTACAATGTCTTTTTTTGTCACAGGCATCATGCTCGAGAATATTAAATCGTTCTGAGTTTTATAACCTCCGAACATGTTCGGTATCGTTATAAAACAAAAGTATAGAATGACAAGGAAGTATAACCAACCGGGAATTAACATTAAGGCTCCAGTCAAAAGGGGCATGAAAAAAAAGAAAGGACTTACGCCTAACTTTAATTCTTTGATCAATAAATTATACATACAGATCCTCCTTTTTCGAGCAGTAGATCATAATTTCCTCAAGATTCGGTATGGATGATTTAATATCTAATGATGGATTAAAATCTTTGGTATGGATAAGGCCTGTAAAGCCAAAAGAATTTGTTTTGTAAGCAATTAGTTGGTTTTTGATCAAATCCAATTGCTCATTCTTGCCGTTTAATAAACGATACGTGTCGATAAATTCTTCCTTTTCCGCACTATTGATAATTTGTCCGTTATGGATGTAGGTAATATAATCTGCACACTTTTCCAAATCAGATGTGATATGAGTTGAAAACAGGATGCTGATTTCGCCATCTTGCACAAGCTCCCGAAAAATATCCAACAGATTGTCTCTAGCAACGGGATCAAGTCCGCTTGTTGGTTCATCCAAAATAAGAAGTTTTGCGCCGTGTGATAGAGCAAGGGTCAAGCTGTATTTGACTTTCATACCGGTTGATAATTCGGTTATTTTTTTATCTTCAATCAAGTTGAATTTTTTTAAATACTTGTTATAGGTTTCATCATCCCAATTTGAATAGAACCTTTTAATCACATTCGTTAACGTTTTGATTTTGCTGCGCGTATAAAAGTTGATATCTCCAAATGCAGAGCCAATTTCTTGTTTCAGTTCAACTTCATGCTCGGCCATGTTCTTGCCTAAAATATGAATCTCACCGCTATCCATGCGAGTCAAATTCAAAATGGACTTGATGGTGGTTGTTTTTCCAGCGCCATTGGCTCCGATAAATCCCATAATGTAGCCCTTTTCCAGCTGAAACGATACGTTTTTTAAATGGAAATGCTCATATTTTTTACTTAAGTTTTTGATATTCAATGCCAGCATAGCTTTCCCTCCAACTCAAAATTGTATATGTTGTGTATGCACAATATATATTTGGGACAACCCTTATGTCAATGACTTTTTACCATACTACATCTCTGCCCAGGGTTCGGGAGGGGATTGCTACAAATGATGTTTAGGGATTTAATCTTGCGTTTCAAGTAAAATTGATTCCTACAAGATCCAAAAATTGTATGCTAGTTACATAGCGCTTTGGATATAAGGAACAGGAGTGTGCATTCATGTACCGAGTGGCGATTTGTGATGATGAGAAAAAACAAAGAGAGCTTGTTAAAAATAATCTGATTGCTTTGTCCATCAAGACCAATATAGAGTTTGAAATCGAATTATTCGGCTCCGGGGAGGCGTTGATATCCTATTATGAGCTTCAGGAGCCTACATTTCATATTTTAATTCTAGATATTGAAATGAACGGGATAAACGGGATTCAATCAGCTCGTAAAATAAGAAGTTTAAAAAATCTGGATGAACAAATTATTTTTCTGACAAGCTACCCGGAATATATGGTGGAGAGTTTTGACGTCATGACATTTCAATATTTGATTAAGCCTGTTGCTCCTTCGATCTTGGAGGAGAAGATCATCAAGTTATGCCAATACTTTCAAGCGCTTGATAAAAAATTTATGGTCATAAAGTCAGCCTATGAGGATGTCGTTCTTAAACATGATGATCTCATTAGTATTGAAGCCGCCAAAAGCTTAACGATGAAAAGCAAACTGTATTTTATGACGTCTAATCAAACCTATGAAAGTAAAGGCATCCTTTCAGATTATGCTATAGCTTTAAAAGACAGTAATTTTCTACAAATTCATCGTTCTATTATTATTAATTTGTTACATGTACGGAAGTTTGCCAGCGGAGTCGTTCTTATGTCTAATGGCAAGGAATTACCGATAGGCCGTTCTAAAATAAAAGAGGTTAAAGATGTTTACACCAAATTTATGATTATGAAGGTCGGCGACTATGATACAAAATAATTGGCCGATTGTCCTTTGTATAGTGCTTGTGATGAGTGTTCAAGTGAATTTTTTCTTCAACTCGGTTTTTGGCAAATCCGCTCAAAACGATAAACGTTTTATTTACTTCATTTTTTTTGGAGTGCTTGATTACTTATACCTGACGAATATGTTTGCTCCTATTTTATCGTCGATTCTATTTTTTATTATCGTTTTTTGTGTCGCTCAATCTTACAAAATAGAGCTGAAATTAAAATTTGTTTTTACGATGTTATTCGCTGTTTTATTCACTATAGTTGATTTTATTTCTGTCTATATCCTATTTGCAATTGACTCTGTTGACTTTAGCGGACCTCGTCCAATCGCTGGCCAAGAGCAAATTGCCAATATAAAAGTCATTTTTCTTGATTGTATGATTATGTTTCTTGTTATTCAGATCATAAGGCTCATAGCAAAACGGAGAAGCTTCACTTTACCTTATCGTTATTACGCCTTATTTTTGGTGATTCCAATCGTGAGTATTTATCAGTTAAATATTTCATCGTACAAGAATTTCTATTATTTCCTTTCCAGCGTCGCCCTTCTTTTCTTGAATATTATGATTGTTTATCTTTTCGATTCGATTATGGATAAGTTTCAATATATGCATGAAAATGACCGGTTGCAGAAGCAAATGGACTATCAAGATGCGAATTACGAAAAGGTCGTGCACAGCTTCAAATCGATCAAAAGAATTATTCACGATACGAATCAACAGTTTTTGTATATCGAAGAATGCATTAAGCGAAACGAATTGGCGTCTGCAGTGGAACATATTAAAACGACACTAAATAAAATTGAAGGCTCCTATCAGCGGGTAAATACGGGAAATCTGGTTATTGATGCCCTTGTCACCAATACGCTGGATATCGCACGAGCGAATGGCATAAGGATCGACACCAGGCTAAACTTAAGTTCTCATGAAGTCCCAATCGACCGTTATGATTTATGTGTAGTGATCGGCAATATGTTGGACAACGCGATCGAGGCTTCCAAACATGTTAGGATCGCAGAGGACAGGCATATCCTTATAAAAATACATGTTACCGAATCTAACCTGCTCATTCATATCCGGAATCATATGGATCATGATGTTATCCACCTGCACAGCCAAAAACCAAACCGGGAGTTCCATGGAATCGGATTAACCAATATAGCTAGAATCTGCGACAAGTATGGCGGACATATGACTATTGAAACGGAGAATAAACAATTTAATACGATGGTGCTCCTGCCACTTTTAACGAACAGTCCCTAAGCAGCATGTCGTTTAGGGATTGTTTTTTTCGTTTCAGGACGTTTTTTAATGGAACGTCGTTTTTCCTTGTATGCTGAATTCAGCAGGAAAATAAAGGTATCCACTCTTAAGGAGGCAGATTTAATGAAAAGAAAGCTTCTTCTGTTCATGACTGCTATGTTGACCGTCTTACCAGTTATGCCAGCAGCCGCTCAAACGGCTCCACAATCGGTTGAACAAAAGGCAAAAGAGATGGCCTTGAAAATTGTATCCGATTATGGAACAAGCGGGATTCAATACGCCATTAGAGATGACGGAGACGTTGTTTTATCGGGCGGTGCCGGTGTAAAAGATAAAGCGACCAAAACGCCGATAACGAAGGATACAATGTTCGGAATTGGTTCAACAAGTAAAATGTATGTAACGGCTGCTGTGATGAAACTGGTCGATTCCAAAAAAATAGATATCGACAAGCCTTTAACGGCGTATTTGAAAGAGTTTAAAATGGCCGATGAAAGATACAAAAAAATAACTCCACGCATGTTGATGAATCATTCTTCGGGATTGTACGGAAGTACCTACGAAAACAGTTTTTTATTCGATGATAACGATACGGAAGCTCATGATGAATTATTGAATAAATTGCGTTCCCAACGCTTGAAAGCGGAGCCCGGTGAGTTTTCGGTTTATTGCAACGATGGTTTCCAACTGCTTGAGCTTTTGGTTGAGCGGATGAGCGGTCTAAGCTATAGCAAGTTCCTTCAATTTCATTTTAGTAAACCTCTTGCTTTAAGCTCGACCAAAACACCGCTTGATTCCTTTGACAGAAACAAGCTAGCAAAAACATATGTTCCTGAGTTCCAGCAAGCTTTACCCATTGAAAATGTTAACCTTCTTGGTACGGGAGGCGTTTATTCCACCGCAGAAGATGTCAGCAAGTTTGCCGATGTCCTTATCGGTAACCGCACGGATCTTTTATCCGAAAAGTCGGCAGAGGCATTGCAAAGCCATGAGTACCGGAAGGGACTCTGGATTGAGGAAGATTCCAACACCATTAATTATGGTCTCGGGTGGGATGCCGTTCAATTAGCCCCGTTTGATGAGTATGGAATTACGGCTTTAACTAAAGGCGGGGATACGCCATTGTACCACGCAAGTTTGGTGACGCTGCCGGAGTATGATATTTCAATGGCAGTACTTTCTTCAGGCGGTTCTTCTGCCTTTAATAGTATGATGGCATCGAATATTTTACTAGAATATATAAAAACCAAAGGCATTATTACTGAAATTTTGCCGGATAAAACATTTCAGCCGCCAGTAAAAGCCGATATGCCTGCCGATTTGGAGGCTTACTCCGGATTATACGGATATACGGGCAGCACAAGCAATTTGGAGGTAAAAGACGGAGAGCTTGTGGTGGATCCTAGCGACGATTCGCTTCCTGTTGAAAAATTTGTGTATACAGGCGATGGACAATTTAAAAGCAATGATGGAAGTGCAACCGTAAGCTTTGACCAGGCGGCAAATGGAAAAACGTATCTCAAATTATACGGGTATGGAACTATTCCCGGCTTAGGTCAAGCCGTTAACGGCGTGTACCTTTATCAAAAACTGGAGCGCAACCCGCTTGATGAATCAACGAAAAAAGCATGGGAACAAAGAGACGGCAAAAAATATTACCGGTTAGATGAAAAAATCAGCTCAATCGGTTATCTTATGTCACAAGCATTTTTGACCAAAGAAATATCTGTTAATACCGAATACGGTTATGCATCCGGTACTAAAATTGTTAACGAGAATAAAACAATCAATGCAATCGAACTTCCGGTTATGTATGGAAGAGACACGTTTGATTTGAATTTCCATACGAAGGATCGTATAGAATACTTAACTATCAACGGAGAAACTTATATGAGTGAAGATGGAATTCAACCGTTTTCTCAAAGAGCTTCCACAATTCGCATCATCGATGGCCAGGCTGCATGGTACAAAATTGACAAAAAATCAGCGAACCGGGCAGTAACGGTCAAGTCTCCGGCAAGCGGAGGATTTGCCGTATATGACTCGAAGGGAACGCTTGTGCATTTTTCAAAGGTTAGCGACAAAAAAACGGTCGTGCTGCCTGAAGGCGGAATGATTGTTTTTGGCGGAGAGAAGGGCGATGTATTTACGATTAAGCAATCTTAAAAGTAAAAAGTCTTTAAATACTAGGGTAACCTGGTGTTTAAAGGCTTTTTCGTGTTCTGATTATACAAATGACTTTTTGAAAAGTTGAGTATAATGAGGTGTAAACCATTTGGGAAGGACCGATATCATGCCAACGGTAATATGCAATCGAATATCGCTATATTATGAAATTTACGGAGAAGGCCCGACTCTTGTATTAATTAGCGGACTAGGCGGAGATCGTACTTTCTGGCAATCGAGCATAGAAAGTCTGTCGTCCCGATTTCAAGTCGTCGTCTTCGACACACGGGGGAGCGGAAAAACCGAAGCCCCAGCAAGTGACTATAGTATGGAGCTTTTTGCGGATGATCTAGCTGCGTTATTGGATGTCCTAAACATACAAAAAGCGAATGTGCTGGGCTTTTCCATGGGCGGAAATATTGCGCTGACCTTTGCTCTCAACTATCCAGAAAGAGTAGAAAAGCTGATTGTAGCTTCTTCTTTTGCCGAAATGAACCAACAGGCAAGACTATTTCTCGATGCTGTTTTATCGGTGTATGAGGGCGGGGCTTCGGCCAAACAGATGTTTCAGTTAATTGCACCATGGTTATTTTCGGCGTCGTTTTTAAGCGATCCCGATCACGCGGCTTATCTTATGTATGACGAGGAAGACCCGGAGGAGCAGCCATTGTACGCGTGGAAAAATCAATACTTGGCTCAACAGGCATTCAACGCCGTATCGCGGCTGCATGAGATAAAGGTTCCTACGTTGATTATCTCAGGGGGAATGGACCGGCTAGCTCATCCAGAAGATTCGATACTTCTGGCGAATAAGATTGAACATGCCGTTCTTCACAACATTTCTAAATCCGGCCACTTAATCAATTATGAACATCCGGATGAGTTCCATCGCTGCATTTTAGAATTTTTGTAGAGATAGTGACCAATCAGTGTTATTGGGTTAAAAGGCGATGTCCTTGCGAGCATTGCCTTTTAATTATCCCGCTGAATTCTCCATTGACTACATACGCTGTTATCAGAAGCTGTAATGAATGTAGGGCAAAGGATTCTATCAGTCAGTATGAACTTATCAATAAATTCTGAGCGTCGGAATTGGGCCGTTATTGCGTCCAATGTTGAGCTGTACATAATTAATGGCAACCGTCGACTCGATATTATAAAAATAACAATTTCGAACGTTTCCAACAAGAACGGTTACCATTTGAAAACGAATCGTTCCGATAAATACAGTTCCATTATAAATTTGATAACCGCAACTACTGACTGCTCGTCTTATATCTTGTGAAAAATAATCCCTTCCTCCATCGGTTCCTAACCAGCTGTCTAAGGGCGGGGATTCGACAAATCCGTTAATTTCACGCAGCTGCAACCTTAAGTTAACCGAGTCATTAAGGACCAAAAAGGATTGTGTGTACTGCAATGCTGAAAAGTCGTCATCGTTAATACAGGTTTTGTAAAAGGTTTCTGTAACAATGACAAGCAGGATAAACAATACAAGAATAATACCTAGCTTACAGTCTTTGAAATCAATGCCTGTGCTTTTCATATTATGTTCCCTCCAAACAATGAATTAATACATAGTATGTGAAAATCATAGAGGGGTTCGGGCTACTTGAATCTTAATATTAAATCATCGCAAAATACGCACGGTCCAGTGATAGAGCCAAGGCTTTTTGCATCACTGCTTTTCATCCTTCGATTGCTGGTCTTGAAACAGTTTCACGCCCATTTCCTCAAGTGGTAAGTTATGCGCGTATCGAACGTCCAGTTCATTTCAGTCAGCTCTTTTCCGTCCACCGACCGGTGATATGTGTATGTTCCGGGTTCATCTCCTGGGCGCAGCCGTATTTCTATGCCGCCGTAATGGGCCACTTTATGGGGATCTGTCTCCAATCGAACGGGTTCAAAAAGAGGGGCGCTGTTTCCGCAATCCACGTACATTTCTTCTTGTTCATCTGGGAGTTGGACGAGCAGCGCAACATGCCCGCCGCCCAATAAAGCATACCGGCTATGAAATCCAAGTCGATTCAACAACTCGTGGAGACTGCTGTTTATGATTTCCACCTCGAAATTTTTCCGCTAAATACATCCTAACTAATCCTTTACAGGAAATGGGGATTGTTATATTATCTAATAGGACACTGAAAGGTGTCGGATTAAAAACCATGAAATGGGCGGGGATTTAAATGTATATACTAACGATTGTTCTTCAAAGTTGGCTGCTTTTCTCGATGGCATTTTTCGGTGTAAGCAAGATTACCGGAGCCCAGCATCAGGTGGAACTGTTTGACTCGATCAAACTTCCTCAGTGGTTTCGCGTCATCACCGGTTATGTTCAAATTGTCGGAGCCGTAGGACTCGTAATTGGCTACTGGTATCCGGGAGTTGCTGCGTGGTCTGCAGTACTGATCGGCGCTATGATGCTGGTGGCGGTTGCCACACATCTTAGAGTTAAACATCCGATCGGAAAAATGATACCGGCTTTGTTAAATCTTTTCATTGCTGTTGCAGTCGTAATTTTATATGCAGATCAATTTTCTCATTAGCTGCACGAACAAAAGCAAGACGGGAGGAGACTGAGCCAAGCTCAGTCTCCTCCCGTCTTTTCTGTAAATGCTATTATCGAATCTCTTTCAATACGGTCTTTGGAGCTTATGGGACAGCCCCGTATGGTAACGGCCCATCGTTGAAAACATACTACTAATCGTTGTTCAGCTATATGTTCGGGCTAGAGACTGACCTCTACACTTGAATGAATAGGTCCTCGCTTGTCGAATGCTGTCGAGTTATTATTATAGACAAACATCAATAAATGAAGCGGCGGGATGGATATGAGGCGGTTGTTAGCTATTCGCAACTATATTCCTTTTACTTACAAAATGATGATTCCTTATCTTGTGCTCGTACTAATTACGGATGCGGTCATTGGGTATGTTTCCTACTCGATGCTCGTCCAATCCCGCACGGAGGTCACGAAGACGGGTATCCGCGCGGCGCTGGACCAGACGAGGAACAATGTTGAATATCGGATGGCCGAGATCCAGGGGATGTCCGATCTGATATTTGGCAGCCTGTCTTTCCAGCGCGCCTTGCAAACAAAAGGTGAACGCTTGACGATGTACTACACGATGCTTGATGAAATCATTCCACAGCTAGAGGAACCACTCAAGCTGATTGGTAGTCCAATCCGGATCATTTTGTACACGGACAATAAGGACATCTGGGAAGTGGGAGGCAGGTCTCTCGATAAACCAATTAAGGAAAGTGATTACTTCGTGCGTAAGTTATCCATGCTGGAAAACAGCAACTGGTTCCCTCCATTTCGGGCCGCGAAAAAGGATAATTTATGGCTTCAGGCTGACGTGGATACAAAACTGGGGAATTTTTCTCATTTCCGTCGCTTGATATCTTACACCGATTATGAGACGGTTATCGGCTACATCCGGATCATAATCAATTTCGATAGCTTGCTCGGCAATCTGGTCCTTGATCCCAATGAGCGGGGAATGGTACTGCGGGTGGTGGACACCTCCTCCGGAGGTATTTTGTATTCACGCGGAGCTGAGCTGGAAGCAAGCGGGACAAGCGATTATCTCAGCTTGCGCGAAGCCATTCCCGAAACGCCATATGCCATCGAGGTATTAGTTCCGAATGAGTATTTGAACAATGATGCGGAAGAGCTACAGTGGATCATCGGGCTGATTTGCGCGGCAAGCTTTGTGCTAATGGCTCTGATCGGGTTCCTCGTGGCCAGTCTATCAGGCAAAAAAATGAAACGGATCGTCTCGCATGTCCGCTCGTTCCAGCAAGGCGACCTTCGCCAGCGGATCGACTTCACCGGCAATGACGAATTCGTACTCATTGCCCATTCTTTCAACCGGATGGCGTCGAGCATTCAGGAGCTCATCCAGAGCGTCTACGAGCAGGGGCTCCAGAAAAAACAGGCGGAGCTGGAGGCGCTGCAGGCGCAAATCAATCCTCATTTTTTGTACAATGCGCTATCGACGATCAGCAGTCTCACGAACCTCGGAGAACCGCAGAAGGTAACCGAGATGGTTAAAGGACTTGCTCAATTTTACCGATTGACCTTGAATGAGGGCCAAGTGCTTATTCCGCTCGAGAAAGAGCTTGAGCAGGTGCAGGCTTACTTGGGCATTCAGAAAGTAAAACATGCCGACGGGTTCCAGGTGTATATCGAGATGGACCCGGAGATCCGCGATGTGAAAATCATTAAATTGCTGCTGCAACCTTTTGTAGAAAATGTGTTCAAGCATGCTTGGTTTGGAGAGACGATCGCAATTCGCATAACTGCGAAGCGGGATGGGGATCGGCTGGAATTGAAGGTGATCGATAACGGGATCGGGATGAAGAAAGAGCAAGTCGACAAAGTGTTACGCAGCTCGATCCAATCCAATACGTACGGGCTGAAAAATGTAGAAGATCGAATCAAGCTCCGGTATGGACCCCAATATGGCGTTCGGATTGCCAGCATCTATGGCGGTGGTACAACGGTTCAAATATTGCTGCCGCTGCACACGGAACTATATAAGGAGCGCACCGATTCGGAGTATGTCGGATATCGCGCGTAAAGGAGCATAGATACGATGGACATTACGATTTTGCTCGTGGACGATGAAGCAATTGATCTAGAATGGCTGCGGGTTAGGGTGGAAAACAGCGGGTATGGGGCACTGAAGATTGCAGGAACGGCGAGGAGTGGATTTGCCGCACTGAAGCTAATGGAACAAGAGCGAATCGACATCATTCTGTCCGATATACGCATGCCAATTATGACGGGGACGGAATTTGCGCGTAAGGCGAAGGAGATCAATCCGGCCGTTCATATCGTGTTCATCAGTGGACATGAAGATTTTGGGTACGCTAAGGAAGCAATCCAGCTGAATGCCGCCGGGTATTTGCTGAAGCCTGTAGCGGACAACGAACTGAACGAAATGATTGCGAATTTATGCATGAAGGTGGAAGCCGAGCGGGAAGTCAACTCCTCTGTGACGGAAGCGGTGTCCCTCATTCAGCGGGAGGTATTGCTGCGCTGGTTCCGTAATGCATCGCCAGAACATGCGGAAGAGCGTGTACAGCGCTTTTTGGACCCGCTGCTACGGGAAGGCTCTGCGGTAGCGCTTATCGAGGTAGACGATCTAGAGTATAATACAAAATCCATTTCGATCGAGGAACGGCGTAAGCTGCTGCTAGACGTGGAGCAGTTTATTCAGGAATTTGTACACAATAACCGACTAGGTGTCTTTATGACTGGTTTTGACAATCGCTCCCTGTTGTTGATCACGCTCGAAGAGCAAATATGCCGCCCGGTTCTGGAAAAGATGGTTGGGATGTTCGGCCGAGTGTTCCCATTCACGATTACGATTGGACTTGGTCGGTTTGCGCTGGCATCGGAAGGGCTCCATGATTCTTACGGCCAGGCAGAATCTGCGCTGAATACAAAATGGATATTAGGTAAAAACAAAATCATTATCCAGGACAAGCTAGACAAGCTAGCTCCGTCCCCTCCGCCTCCTGAATCTGGGCTTCCAGCGGAAGTGGATCTAGTTGTCGACGAGATGCTCCCAGCGATGCTGGAATACGATCTCGTCAAAATTGATGACAGTCTAATGCGTCTGTTCCGGCAAGATAACGATGCGCAGCCCCTTCCTAAGAGTGCGTCGTACGATCTCATCTTTCGGATGACCTCCAAGCTGCATGCTGACTTGAAACATAGGAATGAGAATTTGTATGAGCTACTGGATTGGGAGTCACATATGCCGCTAGTACTTTTCGAATTCGAAACGATCCATGATCTGATTTCATGGCTGCGGCGGAAGTTTTTTGAGGTGTCGGAGATGTTGTTCCTGAAACAGCGGAGGCAGGAGCGCAAGCTGATTGGGGATATTACGAAATACGTGGAGGAACGGCTGGAATTTAAGGTGACACTAAGGGAAGTCGCCGCACGCTTCGAATTCACGCCGAATTACCTTGGTCAGCTGTTCCGTGCGGAGACAGGTGTAGCATTCAGCGATTTTTTGAACGATATGCGGATGAAGAGGGCCTGTGCGCTGCTCGATGATCCACGGATGAAAGTATATGAAATTGCCGACCGAATTGGCTACAAAAATATTATTTATTTCAACCGGCAGTTCAAGCAAGTAACGGGTATGACTCCTGGCGAGTACCGGAAAAAGAATAAAATTTAAAGTGACGGATCGTAGAATTTGGTTTACTTTTCGTTGATCTGCTGAATTATGTTCCATCTCTCGGCTCCCTATAATTAAGACCAGAGAGAGGAGAGATCAGCATGAGTGAAAGACGACACCGGTTTTGGCATGACGTGGTTAAATACAGAACCCTGCTGCTAATGCTGGCGCCCGCCGTACTGTTGTTCTTCTTGTTCAGTTACATCCCGATGAGCGGAATTGTAATCGCGTTCAAGAGATTCGATTATGTTGGCGGTGTGTTTGGCAGCCCTTGGGTTGGATTTGATAACTTTAAGTTTTTCTTTCAGTCGGGTGACGCCTGGCGTGTAACCCGCAATACAGTTTTGTACAATGTGGGCTTCATCATACTCGGCAATCTGCTTCCTATGATAACGGCGATTCTGCTGTTCGAAGTAGGAGGCAAATGGTTCCGCAAGTTAACCCAATCGATGCTCTTCCTACCTTACTTCATTTCCTGGGTCGTTGTTGGTTCAATCGCTTACAACTTCTTCAGCTACGATGTAGGTACGATCAACGGTTTGCTGAAGTGGATCGGCTTGGATCCTATTGACATTTACAATACACCTGCTTATTGGCCGGTCATACTGCTTCTAGTGCACACCTGGAAAACACTCGGGTATGGAACAGTTATGTATTTAGCCGCAATTACGAGCATCGATAAAGAGATGTATGAGGCGGCCGAGATGGATGGAGCCAATGTGTTCCAGCGGATTCTCCATGTAACCGTTCCGAATTTGTACCCAACGTTAATCATTCTGGTGCTTTTGGCCATCGGTAACATTTTCCAAGGGGACTTCGGCATGTTCTACAACATGATCGGCAACAATGGTCTGCTGTTCTCCTCAACGGACGTAATTGACACCTTCGTATTCAGACTACTTATCGGCTCCAACGAAATCGGTATGTCAGCAGCAGCAGGCGTTTATCAATCGGTTCTCGGTTTTGTGACGATTTTGCTGGCAAACTACGCAGTACGCAAATATGACAAAGAACGCGCACTATTCTAATTAGGAGGGATTGCATGAGCGCAGCAGCCGTAAAACACAGTAAAGACCGCATTCTATTGTCGGTCATCGGATACACCTTGCTAGCCATCCTGGCTTTCCTATGTGTGGTGCCGTTCATTCTCATTCTGTCGTCATCATTTACGGACGAGAACACCATCCGCATGGAAGGATACAAGTTCATTCCAACGGTATTCTCCACCGAAGCTTACAAGCTGCTGTTCGAGTATCCAGAGGCGATGATTCGTGCTTATGGCGTGACTCTGATGGTAACTATTATTGGAACGATCGTCGGCCTCTTCCTTACGGCAATGAGTGCCTACGTGCTTTGCCGTAAGGACTTTAAATGGCGGAACCAATTCACCTTCTACTTCTTCTTCACAACACTGTTCAGCGGCGGTCTGGTGCCATGGTACCTGCTGATCACGAACTACTTGCAGTGGAAGGATACGTTGACAGTGTTGATTGTGCCTTCGTTGATGAGCGTGTTCTACATGATCGTCATGAGAACATTCATGGCCGGTATTCCCGAGGCAATTACGGAATCGGCTAAAATCGACGGAGCAGGCGATTTCCGGATTTTCTTGCAGCTGATCATTCCGCTGTCCAAGCCAGCGCTCGCAACCATCGGGTTGTTCACCGCACTGAGGTATTGGAATGATTGGTATATGGCGCTGCTGTTCATCTCTAAGGAAGAACTTGCGCCGCTGCAGTACTATCTCTATAAGATGCTTGGCAACATGGAAGGACTCCGCACGGCGATGCTCGGCTCAGGGGCTGGCGTTTCGATCGACATTCCCGGTGAAAGCCTTAAGATGGCCATGACGGTCGTTGCTTGCGGCCCGATCTTGTTCGCTTACCCGTTCATTCAAAAATACTTCGTACAAGGCTTGACGGTTGGCGCAGTTAAAGGATGATCTCAGGGAAACCTGGTTTATCAACATAGCGTTACTATTCATACAAGGGGGAAACAACATGATTAAACGGAGCAAACGTCATCTTGGTCTTGCAGTAACGAGCATGCTTGCTGCAACGATGGTACTAAGCGCTTGTGGTCAAGCGAACAACGCCGGGAATAACAGCCCGGCGGCAAACAACTCGGCTACGAGCAATACGACGAATACCGGAGAACAAGGAAATACCGCAGCTGACACTTCTACGGAAGTAAAGCTGAAACTGGTCTTGCTCGGTGCTAAACCGGCTGATTATGATGCAGTGTTCGCCGAGATTAATAAAAACCTTAAAGAGAAAATCAACGCGACGGTTGAAGCTGAATTCCTGGCCTGGTCCGACTGGAGCCAAAAATATCCGCTGAAATTCGCGGCGAACGAAGATTTCGACATCATTTATACGTCTAACTGGGCTCAATATTCCGATCAAGCAACCAAAGGTGGTTTCTTGGAGCTGACGGATGATCTGCTCTCGAAATATGCTCCGCAAACATGGGCGGCCATGCCAAAAGTGAAATGGGATCAAGCCCGCATCAACGGCAAAGTTTACATGATTCCTTCCAACAAAGCGAATGAGTTCACGGACAAGCTCGTCCTCATCCGCGACGATCTGCGCGAGAAGTACGGTCTGGAGCCAGTAAACAGCCCGGAAACGTATGCGGCTTATTTGAAAGCGGTCGCAAAGAACGAAAAAGGCATGACACCGTACGGCCTGGAGTCGGCCGAGACGAGCACTCATAACTTAGACAAGCAACTGCTTGTACAGAAAAACAATTGGAAAGAATTCACAGGTCTTCCGTTCACCGTTAAGACGGATGACGCAAAAGCCCAAGTGTTCAATATGTACGAAACGCCTGAGTTCGATCAGCTTCTAACGTACTATAAAGATCTCGCGGACAACGGCGGCTGGTCGAGAAACGCGCTGACAAGCAAGAGCAGCACGACGGATGACTTTAAAGCAGGCAAAGTTGCTTCGATGTCGCATAACGTAACGGCGCTTGGCGGCGTTATGGCGGACGCTCTAAAAGCGCATCCGGACTGGAAGCTGGCGCTTGCCGATCTGTCCCCGGATAGCAAAAAATCAGCTGCGATCTCCACGCAAAACGGCATGGCGATTCACGCGACGTCCGAAAAAGCTGAGCGCGCTCTGATGGCGCTGGACCTGTTCCAAAACGACAAGCAGCTCCACGATCTTGTCATGTATGGTATCGCCGGTACGAACTACACGCCTGAAGGCGACGACAAGTTCAGCAAAACGGACAAATATGCAAATTACAACAGCTTCTCGAACTGGGCATGGACTTCTACGCTGGACCGTGTAGATAGCAACTACCCGCAGGCATCGCAGGATATCGAGAAACAATGGGCTGGTAAAGTGTTCAACTACGAGTTGGAATCGTTTGTATTCGACAAAACCAAAGTTGTAAACGAAGTGGCAAACGTCGGTAACGTTATGACTCGTTATCTGGCACCGCTTGAGTACGGCCTGATCAAAGATTTGGATAAAGGCAAAGCTGAACTGATCAAACAAATGAAAGCGGCAGGCTCGGATAAAATCCAAGCTGAGCTTCAAAGCCAAATTGACGCATTCCTTGCGAAATAACAACAAGGATCGTTAATGGCGCAGGATGCAAAGCGCAGGCCGCTTTGCATCCTGTTTGTCTTTATACAGGCGTTATATCCGGGTCAGGAATTGCCCGAGAATCTATATTTCGCGAGGAGCGTTGGTCATGCAAGCGGCGTCAAGCATCTATGTGAGGGATTTTAAGCAAGGAGATGACGCGGAGCGAATTCGCGCAGCGATTCAACGCGCGCTTGCTACGGGTGCGGAACGGGTTGTTTTTGAAGCGGGTCGATATCTCCTTCAGAGTACCGTTACCATTCAAACAGAGGGCTTCGCACATGATGCCGGCAGCCCGGATGAAGGATTTAAGGCATCTCATCTTGTCATCCTGAGAGCGAACAAGCTGACGCTGCAAGGTGCAGTGGATGAGTTTGGCGAGCCAGCCACTATATTAGTCGGTTACAATGACGGGCAAATTCACGATTATTTGCCATCTATTTTATGGTGCGAGGATTGTACGGACTTGGCCTTGCGGGATATTGCATTTACCCGGGAGCCGGAATTTGCCTCGGCAGGCGTCGTTGTTCATAAGGATGCAAGCCGCATCGTAGTAGAGGTGTTCGAGGGCAATCCTTGCAGTGAGACGATGGGTGCTTATTGTATGAACCGCTTCGATCCGTTGACCGGCAGCCTCGTAGGTGAGAGTGTAACTTATGGCGATGGCGCGGGCAATCCGTTTATTCGGACGGGAGAGCGGTTATTGACGCTGGATAGCCCTATGGTAGCCGGCAAAGTTGAGGTTGGTGAGCATCTTTCCTGGCATCAAGGAGCGCGCACGGATTTCCAGACGTATTTTGCCCGCTGCGATCGGCTGAGCTTATCGAATATCCGGACTTTCAATGCTAATGGCTTCGCCATGTTAACGGAAAATTGCCGGGACATCTCGGCGGACCGCGTCGTATTCCGTCCGGACGGTAATCGATTGTTTACGGCGCCAAGAGATGCGTGGAAGCTGTTCAAATGCAGCGGCAATATTGACATCAACCGGATGGTTGTAGAAGGCGTGCGGATGGATGGCCAGAATATGCACAGCAATTGGCTTGTGCTGCAAGGCGTCTTGAGCGCTCGCGAGGCGGTATTCTTTTGCAAATATACCTTTGCACCGCTAGTGGTAGGTAGTGATGTGGAACTGCATGACGGGGAGCGAGTCATCAAAGTCCGGATCGCTAGCTGGAACCATATGGGCAAAGGAGAGCATGGCCATTATTACGGGATTGAATTCGAGCAGGATCTGCCCGAAGAGGCTCGTGAAGGCATGCTAGGAGCTGCGAACTGCTGGGAGCCGGATCGGTATATATGCCGGGATTCTGAATTCGTCAACATTGCTGGTGCGGGCCATCTCGTGCGTTGCGATCATCTATACATCCTAAACTGCACATACAGGAACACGATGAATCCAGGTATTCTGCTCGGTGCGGAGCTGCCCATTCATTCGGAGGGCGGCCACGCAACGGACATCGTTATCAAAAACTGTGAATTCGACAACTGCGGCTTCTTTCCAAGATACGAGGCAGCGGGCTGTATTGGGGTCAAATCGGCGGGCTTCCAGGGAAAGTTTAACCGTGATATTTTGATCGTTAACAATGTTATGCGCAATTCACGAATCGGCGTCCATGTCATCGACGGGGATGAAGTCTACCTGATTGGCAATACGTTTGAGAGCGTGGAAGAACCGGTGCTGACCGACGAAGCAGTGGGCGGGCGGATTTATGAAATGAATCATCGAATAGTCGAATAGTCGAATAGTCGAATGGTCTAGGCGAAAAAGGGGCGTTTCTTCCAAGTGGAAGAGCGCCCCTTTTACACGTGGATCGTATGCGATTTACGGTAAATCGATGGGTTTATGCCGAATGATTTTTTAAAGCTTTTACTCAAATGATGTTCGTCTGCAAAGCCGCAGCGTTCTGCGATGTCAGACAGCGTAAGCGGAGTTTTCTCAAGGAGCTGTTTCACCTTCTCCATGCGAATTCGCTGTACGTACTCGCTCGGCGTCATTTGGAATTCCTTGCGGAACAGGCGATTGAGCTGCACGGGACTGAGCCCAAGCTCATAGGCGGCGGCATTAACCGCAGGGCCTGTGGCCGAATGCTCCCGAAGCAGGCGCAGAGCGCGCCGGGCAAGGGGATTGTCGCTCGCCGGAACAGTAAGCGACTGCTGATGGGTTTCTAAGACATGGAGCAACCACAAATCGCGCAACAGATGCTTCCTGTATAATTGGGCGGTAGGGCTGTGATCGGACATGGACTCCCGCAGCAGCGCCGTAGTGGAGCGAAAGCGGCGCGTATGGCCGGGGCGAACCCGGCCGTATGCGCTTGTTACCTCATCAAGCCGTTGTGGACTGCGGCCTTTCCAATCGAAGCCAAAAAAATGAAAGCTTAGCCCGCTCGTGACACGGCGAAAAATCGTGTCTGGGGGCACGATGATCCAGTCGTTTCGCTCCGCTTTTAACCATGGAGTCAAATTACCGAGCTGATAGTCAAAACCACCTTCATCGACGATAAAACCGGCCCAGTGGGAGTAGGTATCGTGCGGCTTTTGGAATTCCGGTGTCATTTCAATAAAGGTGTAAAACAGCAAATCCGGCTCCCAGTTAGGATTCATAGAGCAAGCCTCCGGAGTGAAATGATATACAAGAAATATGATAACTCCTTACATTATCAAAGTATATACCAGCATATACAATGTTAACAAATGACAAGGAGGTCTCATCCTAATGACAACATTGACAAGAACTGATTCTGCTCCGCTAGCGATTTCGGGAGTAATGCCCCATCTGAGTGTATCGGCGACTATCGACGGCCCGCGTTCCGAAGGCGGCATCGGCGCGCTTATGCCTTGGGCCAACCGTTTATGGTTTATCACTTATGTTGCTCATACAGATGGTACGGGCGGCGGTACCGGTCTGTTCGAAGTGAATGAGCGCATGGAAATTAAGAAGCGTCCTGAAAGTGTTGTCGGCACGTATGCCAACCGCATGATTCATAGCGCTTCCAGCCAACTGGTCATGGGACCGCACTTCATCGATATCCATGGCAATGTCCGCACGGTAACTGAACTGGTCGGCCATCGTCTGACGGCTTCCATGCCGCATTTGACCGACAAAGTGAATAAAGTATACGTACTGACGATGGAAGGACTGTTGTTCGAGACGAATGTCCATACGCTGGAAACAACGCTGTTGTTCGACCTGCTCAAGGAACTGAACGTATCCGAGAAATGTTACCCGCATTTTAAAGGCGGTTGGTCGAAGGATGGATGTCTCGTCGTTGCTAACAACACCTATGACGAGCAAGAATATCTTGGCCAAAAAAGCGATGGCAGACTCGCCCAGTGGGACGGGAAAACGTGGACGATTTTAGAAGAGCAGCCATTCTGTGAAGTCACTTCATCGGGTGAAGCGCCGCTGTTCGCGACCGGCTTCGACAAGGCGTCGGCCATCTTGAAAACGTTCATTAATGGAGAGTGGTCCACATACCGCCTGCCGAAAGCGACTCAGGCGATGGACCATATGTGGTTTACGGAGTGGCCGCGCATCCGTGAGGTGGAAACGGAGCGTCTGCTGATGGATTTCCACGGCATGTTTTATGAAATGTCGCATAACGCCTTTGGCGGCAAGATCTGGGGGGTGCGTCCGATCAGTACGCATCTGCGGATGATTCCTGACTTCTGCTCATGGAGAGGGATGCTCGTGCTGGCGGGCAACCAGGTTACTCCGATTATGGATTCCAATATGCTGGCCGGGGAGCCGCAGTCCAACTTATGGTTCGGCAAAACCGATGATCTGTGGTCATTCGGCAAACCTGCTGGCTGGGGCGGTCCTTGGTGGGAAACGGAAGTTAAGGCAGGAGTAGCGTCCGATCCGTATTTGATGACCGGCTTTGATCGCAAAGTGCTTCACCTGACGCATGAATCGTCGGAAGAAGTATCGTTCGATGTACAAATCGACTTCCTTGGCAATGGAACTTGGAAAAAGTACACCACGATCAAGGTGTCCGATGATGGCTACGCTCATCATGTATTCCCGGACGGCTTCAGCGCTCACTGGGTGCGCATCGTGCCGCAAGCGGATTGCAGGGCCAGCGCGCATTTCATTTACTCTTAATTACAGCAAAAACCGGAGCAGCCCCTATTGGGCGGTTCCGGTTTTTTGGTCTGTTCAAATTTCTAGCGCGGAATGCCCGGCTGTAAGCTTCCGGCCCTTGCTCCGGCTCCGATAGAGCAGGAGGGAGCTGGCGAAACCAAGCGCGCATAGGCCGGCTAAACAACCAATGATGCCGGTATAGCCGGAGCTGCCGAACCGGTCGAGAAACCATCCGAACAGCAGATGAATGAACATGTCGGGCAAGTATCCGATGATGGATATGATTCCGACCGCGCTTCCAGCGACCGCACGCGGAATGCCGGCTTCCTCCATGGCCGCCCACATGATGCCGAACGCGATATAAGTGACGGCGGCCGATAGCATGATCAGAGTAATCGCCACCCCGGAGGTGCCATGACCGCCCGTAACGAGAAGCGAGAGCAGCAGGACTCCGGCGAGGGCGTTGCAGATCCATAACACCTTGGATACCGAGCCGATCCGGTCTGCGATGATCCCGCCGATTGGAGAGATGACGAACCGAATGAGTGAGGTTCGGATGATGGCAACAACGCTGGCGGCAGCAGCGGACATTCCCCATACATCGGTCATATAAGGTGTGAAATAAGTCTGTCCGGCGAACAGGCCATAACTGGCGAACACGATGAGCGATACGAGCCAAACTTGCGGAATCCGCAGCACCTGCATGAAACCGGTGCTGGTAGAGGGCTTAGGTATAGTGGGGGAAGGTGTGGATGTCTGAAATTCCGGTGTTGAATTCAGCAGCTCCGGGCTCATCGGCATGGCATCTGCAAGCTCCACAGCTTCCGACTTTTCCTCTCCTGCGGAACGATACCATAGGGCAATAATGAAGGCAGAGACAAAATTCATCGTACCGTAAAACAGCACCGTTGCCTTTAGTCCGGCGACCGACGTATCAAACAGCGATATAAGCGCCAGCGCCGCAAAAGAAAAGCCCATGCCAACGATGCCTTGAAACGATTCATAGAAGCCGTAGAGCCGACCCTGCTCGCGCTTGCCGCCGATCATGCGGACGCTTTTGATCGTTGCGGCCCAATAGCCGAAGCCGGTCGTAATGCCGAGCAATGTCCAGATGATCGTCGCGGAGCGGAGCGTCATGTCGATGGCGAACCAGATGCAGAGCAGTCCAGTGCTAATAAACGACAGCACGAGAATCAGCTTTGTATTGAACCGGTCAGCTAGCCAGCCTCCCGGAATGTAAAGCAGCAAATGCACGGCCGCATAGAGAGTCAGCAGCATGCCGACTTGGCCGTTTGTTGCCTGGAGAGCTTCCAGAAGCGGCTCGTAAAACACGTATTTAATATAGGGCAACGTAAAGATAGACGCAGCGCCAAATGAAAGGACAAATACAGACAGCAGTTTTTGATAGTTGCTCATCGTTATCCTCGCCTCATCCATACTCCCGAGGCACTGCCGCCCATTGCTTTTAGATGAACTCCTGATCCATAGAGGTCCAATGCTTCCAGAGCACCGCACGTACGCGCTCCTTATCTTTGATGGAGAAGGCCTGGAGCAGTTCCTTATGCTCGTCGTTGCATGTTTTTAGGAGGGCGAACAATTTGTTCTCGTCCTGGCCGACGTACGTTTGGGGAACAAATCCATTGCGGAGCGAATCCAGCAGCTTGATGAGCACGGCGTTGCCGCAGGCGTAGATGTATATGTTGTGAAAATCATTCTGGAGCTTCAAATACTCGGGGTAGTTTTTGTATTTAACGGCAATATCGATCCGCTCGGTCAATTCCTGCATGCGTAATAACTGATCCTCTGTCAGCTCTGCTGCAACAGATACAGCGATAAAACTGTCGAGCAGCGCGATCGCTTCATAGGTTTGCAGCTTCTCGGATTTATCAAAGCGCTTTACGACAAATCCTTTGCGCGGAATCTGGACGAGCAGGCCGTCTGCTGCCAACTGCAGCAGCGCTTCCCGGGCGGGAGTTCGGCTTACACCGAGCTGTGAGCATACCTCCTGTTCCGTAATCCGTTGATCCGGCGTCAATCCGCCCGATTGAATTCCATGGGAAATATAATCATACACTTTATCTTTTAATGATTGATGTTTCATGTGCAGTCCTCCGGTTTCGACAGGTTTCATGCTCTTCCACGTATAGAGTATACAACATTAGTGTAGTGGAGGTTGCGCTTCTGTCAAAGCGGAGCAATCCGTTCTAAAGCTGAGTTTCGGCGCCTATAGGAAGCTTCGATTGTGCCGCTGCCTCTGCCTTGACTTTACGGCCCGAGAGCATAAGCGTGATACCGGCAGTGACGGCAATGACACAGAGCACAGCGGAATAAATGAAGATCCGGTCATAACCCTCATTGCCGAACTTGTCCAGCCAGCTACCGAACAGGATATACATGAAGGAGTCCGGAGAGTAAGCGATGACCGACACCAGTCCAACGGAGATGCCTGCATACTTTCGTTCTATCCCCAATTCATCCATTGAAGCGAACATGATTGTGTAGGCGCCTCCGCCGCCGACGACGATGAGCGCATCTACCGCAATCGCCGTAGTGAGCGATACTTCGGGGCTGAAAATCATGATGGCCAGCAGCCCGAGGCTAAGAGCCATGAGCACCGTAATCAGCTTGACGGCCGATTTAAGCCAATCGCTCAAAATCCCGAATATCGGGCCGAACATAATGCTGAGCGGTCCGGTGAGCACATAGATGAGACCTGCGGAAGCGACGTTCAGATTCATTACATCGCCGAAATACGGAGTGAAGTACGTGGAGATTTGAAGCACGCTGTAACAGCAGAAGCTGATGATGGCAAACAGCCACACTTGTTTTTTGCGGAGTACATGCACAATATCCCGAAGAGAGGAGCGGGGCGGCGCGGAGCCAGGTTGCTCCCTCGTGCTGCTTTCCGGTTCGATCGAGGCCACGAAAAATTTGACGAGCACCGCAGCAAGCAGGCATAACACGCTAAAATACAGAAGAATGTACCGCAAGCCGAGCATGGAAGAGGCGGCAAATCCGGCGAGAATGGCTACGCCGCCGGCATTGAACAGGGAACTGGCCCCAAAGTTGAATGCGTTAAAGTATCCATATGCTTTCCCCTGTTCATGCTCATCGCCGACGAAGCGGACTGTTTTGATAGCGGCGGACCAATAGAGCAGATTGCAGATAACGCCTAGCAGCCCCCACAGAATACAGTAGACGACGTACTCCATGACAAATGCTGCAACAACGCCGATGACGGACGAAATGAGCAGGCAGGAGAGAATCAGTTTTTTGGTATCAACGCGATCGGCGAGCCATCCGCCTGGAAACACTGTGATCAGCGCAAGAATGCCGTATATCGTCATCAGAACGCCCAGCTGCGTATTTGTGATATCCAGTGCATTCAGGATCGGATCGTAAAAAGCGCTGGTCATGTAAGGGACAAGGAAGATGGCGGCTTGCGTACAACCCATAACCGCAAGGATGAGCATTTTGTGGGGATGTAACATCACGATTTGCGCTTTTCTCATGGCATGCACTCTCCATTTCTCGGGAATGGGTGTTATGCGTAAGCGGTTAGTAACAGGGTGTTTGCCATTATGTGAAAAGAGGCGTCGGTATATTTCCGGAAGCATGGATCGATACCCATAAGCACGTTAGTCCGGCCGTTTTGCTGCGTGTAAAGAACAGCCGGATTTCCGCAGTAGGCATCTTCGTTTTTACACCACCCATTAATGAAGGAAGGCGCTGCAAACGACACGGGGGCTTTTGCTTCTGCCGAGGCTACGAGTCCATGAGGTCCGACAAGATAAAACGTTTCCTTGGGGTTAAAGCCGTAGCCGATCGGATCGGTTGGGTCGAATGTCATGTTGAAAGAGCCGCTGCTTGTATTCAAATGCCAGTCCTCATGCTCGTTTTTATGCTCGCTTCCCTTCAGCAGCGAGCTTGCGCCTGGAATGAAGCCGAGCGTTTCGTTCACAATCATTCCGGAGTACCCGTACATAATCAGGTTGTCAAACAGACCGGCGGCGCGGAGTACCTCATCCCGTCCACGCTGGCGCAGCGCCCATGTATTGCCGTAACCGACCCCGATCTGCGAATCGTCGAATGGGTCGCTCCACAGATGCAGCCTCGTCCCTCCGAGCAGGAACACATCGTACTCTTCGGGCTTGATCTCATAACCGCCGTTCAGCTCGGAGAAGGGGAGGAAATCCGCGTTGAATCCCCAATCTTTCAGTACTTCGTATACACCTCCGCTGTCCGAAACGATCAGCACTTTGGGCGATCGCACGACATGCGCTTCAGAGGGCAGTGCGGCTGCTGCTCTCATTCGGATGTCTTGCCCAGATAGGAAGTCTTCCAGCCAAGCTTCGTCTGCAGTCTTCTTGAAAAAGAAATCGCCGGCTTCTGCGTGCTCCGTGGAATGAGAGGCTCGATAAACGGTGATGTTTCGTCTGAGAAGAAAGTGAACTAGCTTGATGGAGTCATTTGTGCCAGAGGAGAAGGAGTAATGACTGAGGGAGTCATCGCTTGTGAATACGCCGGCAATGGCGGCGATCTCGGATACTTCGCTCAGCCCCGTTCCGTCCGCCAGCTGATTCAGCTCAATTGCCGTAATCCCCCTCATGACGGGATGGGAATAGAAGGACACATCATACATATTTTCAGCCTGTTCCGTGACATCTTCTCCTTTCCAGAGCAGATTGTGAATCAATCCCCGCAATGGCTGTGCGGTAGGGATGACATAATCGCCGGAAGGGATCGACCGGTAGACGCGGATACGGTTGCGGAGCAAAATTTCCAGCATGTTTTTGGTGACGGACAGATCGCGCTGGGTTTCTTGGTCATAGGGGATGACATAGAAGGCCGGGCCTGGTTTCGCCTTGGTGCTTCCGGTAATTCCACGCCGAAAGTACTCGCATTGATTGATCAACAGCTCGTTTTTATGCTCGATCGCATAGAGCAAAGAGCCGAGCGCGCCGCAATGTGTGACGGCCGCGCCTTCCTCGTTCGGGAAATTAGTTTCCAGCGTGTGGGCGATACAACCGAAGCTTTGACTGTAAGTCGATGTATAAATCGGGGAATAATCCTCCCATCCGTCCTTCCATAACAGGGCAGGAATATCCGTTTTGAGACGCAGTCGTTCCTGGATGACATCGGCCATCTTTTGCGCGTTACGGTGCATATGCGGCTCAAGCAGATCGTATTCAATATTGGGGTTGTGGGGCGGAGTGCAGGCGTCGATCATGATGTTGCCGGCGCCCATATAACCGTGCATGTCGACCATTGTGACGGGGAAAAAGCGGGCAAGGGCATGCTCGATAATGGCGCGTGTCTCCGGCTGGGTCTGGGCGGCCATATCCCGGTTGAGATCAATGCCATGAGCGTTGAAAAGATCAATGCCCCGAGCTCTGCCATCGGGATTTGCGCAGATGGAAATGATGATGAATGCATCATCGAGCAGCCTGCTCATCTCCGTTCCAACGATTTCCTCAATGAAGCTCAGCAAGCCGTCGGTTCCCGAGATTTCGTGGCCGTGAAGATTGCAATTGAAATAAAGAGGAATGGCATAACACTTTCCGCTGCGGATATCCGTAATGATCTCATCCGGCTGGCGGAGCGAGCGCTCTCGGAAAGCCTCGTAGCTGCGAATGCTCTCGTCCGTCACATCATTGGCAATAATGACGGTGAATAAATCCCTGCCCTCATGAGAAAGACCGGATTTTTCAATGCGTACATAAGAAGGATGCTTTTCCCGCAGTTCATTCAATTTGCCCTCAAGCTCAGAGAAAAGCAAGGCGTAGCGCCAAAGAGGATATTCACGTCCGGGCGTTGTCGTAATCAGCATGGAATTCTCTCCTATCCTTCTTTGAAATATCTCTATTTAAGTGAGGTCTTAAAAATCGGGGTGATCCGATTGATCAGGGGCAAAGATATCGAAGGCGACCTCGCGTTGTGTCAGCCCGCGAAGCTTGGCTAACTCGAAAATTTTGCGTGTGTTCCGTCGGCAGAGCTGCTCGATATCGTCAACGACTGCTTGAGGGGATTTCTCCACGAGTCCGAAAATGATGACGTCATAGAAACGGATCGCTCCCAGATTGGCTACAAAATCGGTTACGATATCGACTTCCCTCTTAGCGAGAATGCGTTCACCCTCTACCGAGACGGGGATGTTGGCTCCTTCCACGACCAGCTGAGCCCGTACGCGATGTGCATTGGAGGCGTTGATGACATCTTCAAGAGCGACCGGAATGAGAATGTCGCAGTCCACGTCAAGCCACTCTGTATTGGGGATAATGCGGTAATCGGAATCAAAATAGTCGGGGTTCATCTCGCCTTTTGGGAGTTTCGTATCGATCAGTTTTTTTACATCGAGTCCACGCTCGCAGACAACCATGCCGTTTGCATCGGCGATGCCGACAACTTTGTAGCCAAGCTTTGTCATCAGCAGAGCGCAGCTGGCGCCAGCGCATCCGAAGCCCTGTACAACAACACGGGCTCCAGAGTGGCCTCCCTTGAACTTCCAGGCTTCATCGGCTGAGTAGCCGATGCCGTAACCGGTCACCATGTCATACATGAGGAAGTCATCGTATTTCATTGAAACCATGTCGTCATGATCTTGAATGCCTTGCTGAATGCGCGGGTTATCGCGCATTTCTTTCGTTTGCGGCAGGCCGATGCCCGTCTCATCAAAAAAGCGGAGCACTTCGCCGTAATCAACGCCCAAATCTCCGCCGAGTGATACACCAGCCTTCAGATAAGGGGACATGGCGATTAAATATCGGCGCAGGACGTCTTTGGCGTCCGGAGCTTTGTAATCGTAGGCAATACCGCCTTTGCAGCCGCCGGTCGTGATGGATTCACAAGCCTTGTATTTGTAGGCCATCGTTTTGGCTAGACGAACGACCTCCTCTTTTGTGACCGTAGGATGCATTCGCGTTCCACCGCCTGCATAGTGGTTCACAAAATTGTAGACGCACAGCCAGCCTTTCGCTTCCGTCTCCGTGTCATTCCACTCCACAATCAGGTAAGGTTCATTTTGCATTTGTAATCCTCCTCAAATTCAATGAAGTCTGCTGTAAAATCAGAGCTTGAATGGGTTAACAAACCTTTTTAAGTACTTTGTATACATTGATGAACCTACTTCAAATGCATGTGGTTTTCGTTCATGTCATTTAAGTTAACATTAAGATAAGGCAATTCAGAGGGGTTTGGCAATAGTTTTTTTCTTTATCTGTTTATCGTGTTATATATATGTCATATAAACTTTGCGTTAATGTACTTTGTATACGACATGAAAAGTGAAAAACAAACCGTGTGTGATCGGTGACTAGAGAAGAGGAATCATCAGGAATTGTTAGGAGAGGGGCGCGTTTCATCTATGGAACTCATAAGAAGTTGTTACAAATAGACGCATATCGAGAACGCGATATACGATTGCAATAGGGAAAAAGATTCATTCTAAACAAAATAAATAGGCTAAAAAGTTTATTAAAAACTCTCTCATTCAGCAGGAGAAGAGTGGGAAACGGCGAATACCAATCTGCTAGTGGGGGAAAGTGGGGCAAAGTGGTGATTTGGGGGAGAGAGGTGGGGAAGGCCAATGTTTCTTGGAGAACATCAGCACAGCTTAGATGACAAAGGCCGCCTTACTGTACCGTCCAAATTCCGCGATAATCTAGGTCCTGTTTTCATCGTAACCCGCGGGCTCGACAACTGCCTGTTTGTGTATCCGATGGAAGAATGGAAACAACTTGAGCAAAAGATTCGCCAGCTCCCGCTTATGAAGGCGGACGCACGTGCGTTTAGCCGCTTTTTCTTTTCAGGCGCGGTGGAATTGGAGCTCGACAAACAGGGAAGGGTAAATTTACCCAATCATTTGACGGAGTATGCGAAGCTGGAGAAGGATTGCATGGTGCTCGGCGTATCTAGCCGGGTGGAGATCTGGAGTAAGCCGGTTTGGGAAGGTTACTACGAGCAGTCGGAAGAAGCCTTCAACGACATTGCTGAAAAATTGGTGGATTTCGACATTCAATTCTGATTCACGTCACTTTTTTGCACCTTAAAGCAACCACAGTCAGTCACCAAGAAATCAGGAGGACAACCTATTGTTTCATCACATTACAGTTTTAAAAGAAGAGGCTGTAGATGGTCTCAATATTAAGCCAGACGGAATTTATGTCGATTGTACACTCGGAGGCGCCGGCCACAGTGAGCTGATCGCTTCCCGCCTTGGTCCAGGAGGAAGGCTTATCGCCTTTGACCAGGACGACTGGGCGCATGAGAATGCGCAGGTTCGGCTAGCTCCCTATTTGGACCGAGTAACGCTGGTACGGGGCAACTTCCGCTACTTGCAGGAGCAACTGATGCTGCTGCCCGAGGTGCCGAAGGTGAACGGTGTGCCTCAAGTCGACGGTATTCTGTTCGATCTTGGCGTCTCAAGTCCACAGCTGGATGAAGCAGAACGCGGCTTCAGCTACAATCATGACGCTCCGCTCGATATGCGTATGGATCGGGAGTCTGATTTGACCGCTCACGAAATCGTGAACACATGGGATGAGAAGGAGATTGCCCGGATTCTGTTTGTATACGGAGAAGAGAAGTTCTCCCGGCAGATCGCCAGGGCTATCATCAAACAGCGTGCAACTGCCGAAATTATGACGACAAATGAACTTGCCGAGCTAGTTAAGTCCGGAATCCCTGCCGCAGCCCGGCGTACGGGCGGCCATCCGGCAAAGCGCAGCTTCCAGGCGCTGCGGATTGCTGTCAACGACGAGCTGCGAGCGGAGGAAGAAGCGCTCCAGCAGGCCGTTGCGTGTGCAGCACCAGGCGGCAGAATTTCGGTCATTACGTTCCATTCGCTGGAGGATCGGATTTGTAAGCAGCTTTTTGTTGGTTATTTGGCCAAATGCACCTGTCCGCCTGCTTTCCCGCACTGTGTATGCGGCAGCAAAGGTACACTCCGGCTCGTATCTCGCAAGCCGATCTTGCCATCGGAAGAGGAGCTTGAGGCTAATCCTCGCTCCCGCTCGGCCAAGCTGAGGGTAGCGGAGAAGCTGCCCCTATCCTGAATCGAGTAGGCAGAAAAACACCATTAATGAATTTGAAATCTAAAACTGGAAAAGAATCCAACCGCAGGAGGGGAACCGGCTTTGGCTTACACGAATGGCAATTTGGCTCTGCAGCCAAAAAGAAAACCGGAGCAGCAACGCCCGGTAAAGGAAACGAAACGAGTCGTGAAGGTTCGGAAGATGATTCCTCCTTCGGAAATGCTGCGTTATATGGGATCTGTGCTGGTCGTAGTGTGCGTGCTCGTGCTCATTATTTTCCGCTACTCCCAGGACTACCGCATGGAGCTTCAGATCAAGGAGCTTAACGCCAGCTACAAACAAGCGACTGTAGACGTAAAGGTGCTGCAGGGTGAAGTGGCCAAGCTGTCCGATCCTGCTGTAATCTCCAAAAAAGCACAGGAGCTCGGTATGACTCCAGCTGCTGCGGAGAAAGACAGCTCAGATGCTAACAAAGAATCAGGACGTTAAGTCATGGCAAATAATCCGATACAAAGCAATACCGTTAAGCGAATCAAAATGAGGACCGTTGTTGTCGGAGGGTTGATTACCCTCCTTTTTCTTATTTTGATCAGTCGAGTCTTCTACGTGCAGGTCGTGCAGGCAGATTTCTGGCTCAGCGAAGCCAAAGCAATCTGGAAGGAACAGGATACGATCCCGGCGGAGCGCGGTACGATCAGTGATCGCAAAGGAAATATGCTCGCCATGAACATCCCGGCTTATACCGTCGTGGTTAATCCTAAGCTGCTTAATGAGCTTGGAATCGCGGAAGAAGCAGCCAAGGGACTTGCCAAGCTGCTTGGCAAATCGGAGCAGGAAGTACTCAAACAGGCGACAATGAAAAACAGCAAAGGTGATTTTTTGCAGTACCGGGAGCTTCGCCCGGAAGGATGGAATATCGTTAAAGCCAAGGCGGACGAGGTGATTGCGTTCCGGGCCGGTCTCAAGAAAAGTTATGAGGATCGGACGTACAAAAAGATCCGTGACACGGGCATTACACTGAATGAAGGCTCCAAGCGTTTTTATCCAAATAATTCGCTCGCAGCTCATGTTCTGGGGTATGTGAACAAGGAAGGCGCTCCTGTTATCGGGCTTGAAGCCGACTTTAATAAACAATTGGAGGGGCAGGACGGCAAAATCGTTTATGAAAAGGACGGCAACCGCGTTCAGCTCGCTAACGGCAATGCCCAACTGGTTCCAGCTGTGGACGGAAGTGACATCCAGCTGACGCTGGATTCGGAAATTCAGAACTACTTGGAAGTAGCGATGAAAAAGGCCTACGAAAAATACGAGCCGCTCAGCATTACCGCCATCGCTGCCGACCCCAATACGATGGAAATTCTGGCTATGGGCAATATGCCGACCTATAACCCAAATGAGTACTCCAAATCCAATGTAGGCAGCTTCTTCAACCATGCTGTTGGATCGGGTTACGAGCCGGGCTCGACGTTCAAAATCATAACGTTGGCAAGTGCCGTTGAGGAAGGCAAGTTCAACCCTAATGCTATGTATAAGTCAGGATCAATTATGGTTACAGGCTCACGAATTCGTGACGTCAATCGTGCTGGTTGGGGCACAATCACTTATTTGGAAGGGCTCAAGCGCTCCAGTAACGTTTCTTTTGTAAAGCTTGGATTGGAGCAGTTGGGCAAAGAGAAGCTTATTAATTATTTTGAAAACTTTGGATTCGGCAAGCGGACGGGCGTCGAGCTGAAAAACGAAGCCAAAGGTATATTGAACATTAATTATCCGTACGAAGTGGCGACTTCTACATTTGGACAAGGCCCTCTTGCTGTCACGCCGATTCAGCAGATCGCCGCGGTTGCCGCGGTAGCAAACGGCGGCAAGTTGATGAAGCCGCATATCATCAAATCCATTAAAGATCCAGCTACCGGCAAGGTGACGGAGACGAAGCCGGAGATGGTGCGGCAGGTTATCAGCGCCGAAACTTCTCGCAAAGTTGGCGGCTATTTGGAGCAGGTTGTCTCTGACCAGGAAATAGGCAGTGGCCGTAACGCCGCGATTGCTGGATACCGGGTCGCCGGCAAAACCGGTACAGCGGAGAAATTCATCGGTAAAGGATACTCAAAGAATGAATATATCGTTTCCTTCATTGGTTACGCGCCGGTGGAAAATCCGAAAATCGTCGTTTATGTCATTGTCGACTCGCCAAACAACCCAATGGTCGGGGGCGGAACGGTTGCTGCTCCGGTGTTCAAAGAAATTGTCAGCCAGAGCCTGCGCTATATGGGCGTGAAGCCTGACGCCAAGGCCGTTGAGGATGGGGGCAAGCAAGGCACGCAGACCGTTCCTGATCTGAAGAATAAAGGAATCCAGGAAGCACAATCCGAGCTCAAGTCTCGCGGCATGGCGTCCAAGGTAGTCGGTAAGGGAACGAAGGTGCTGCTGCAGATTCCGGCAGCCGGGGCGGTATTGGCCGAGAGCCAACAGGTCTATCTTTTGACGGAGGAGCAGAGCAAGCTCGCCTTGCCTTCGCTAGTCGGCTTGTCGCTTCGCGATGCTCTGCAAGTTTGCTCTTCGACGGGCAAACGCTGCGTGACCGAGGGAGATGGTTACGTCGTGAAGCAGACGGATGCGAAGCTGAATGGCGAGCCAGTTGTGAAGCTGACTCTGCAGTCGCCGAGTGAACAGCAAGCGGCGAAAGACGCTGCGATGGACGCTGCGAAGGATGCGGACAAGAACGGCAATAAGAGTACAGACACGGAAGCGGACACGGTTACTGATGTAGAGCAGAACCAGGATACTGAGTAGAACCGGGATATAGAGTAGAACCAGGATACAGAGCAGAACCAGGATACAGAGCAGAACCAGGATACAGAGCAGAACCGGGATACAGAGCAGACTAGGGCACAGATTAGGATCAGAGCAGTTTAATCCAACTGCATTGCGCTGACCGACGGGACACTAACCGCTGCGCGGAACGGACCCTCCTTCCGATTCACTGGAGCCCAGATTCCTTTGATTCCAAAACCCCTGTCGGGGTAGGAATCCGGCCTCCAAGAGAACCGCTGCCGCTTCTCCAGGAGGGTTCCGTCCGCTCCGCTTCCCGGTCCCGTAAAAAACTCGTCTCCCCCCCCTATTTTTAGGGGGGGCGGCTCGCTCCAGCTTCGCTCCCGGAGCCCGCTGTACCCGCGCTTCACGCGGTGGTGGTGCTTCGGCCTGCGGATCCCTGCTACGTAGGCGGGCCCGCCAAAGAGTGAGAGAAATGTAATGAGTAGCTATTGAGTAGAACCGGGATACAGAGCAGAACCAGGATACAGAGCAGACTAGGGCACAGATTAGGATCAGAGCAGTTTAATCCAACTGCATTGCGCTGACCGACGGGACACTAACCGCTGCGCGGAACGGACCCTCCTTCCGATTCACTGGAGCCCAGATTCCTTTGATTCCAAAACCCCTGTCGGGGTAGGAATCCGGCCTCCAAGAGAACCGCTGCCGCTTCTCCAGGAGGGTTCCGTCCGCTCCGCTTCCCGGTCCCGTAAAAAACTCGTCTCCCCCCTATTTTTAGGGGGCGGCTCGCTCCAGCTTCGCTCCCGGAGCCCGCCGTACCCGCGCCTCACGCGGTGGTGGTGCTTCGGCCTGCGGATCCCTGCTACGTAGGCGGGCCCGCCAAAGAGCGAGAGAAATGTAATGAGTAGCTATTGAGTAGAACCGGGATACAGAGCAGAACCAGGATACAGAGCAGACTAGGGCACAGATTAGGATCAGAGCAGTTTAATCCAACTGCATTGCGCTGACCGACGGGACACTAACCGCTGCGCGGAACGGACCCTCCTTCCGATTCACTGGAGCCCAGATTCCTTTGATTCCAAAACCCCTGTCGGGGTAGGAATCCGGCCTCCAAGAGAACCGCTGCCGCTTCTCCAGGAGGGTTCCGTCCGCTCCGCTTCCCGGTCCCGTAAAAAACCCGTCTCCCCCCCTATTTTTAGGGGGGGGCGGCTCGCTCCAGCTTCGCTCCCGGAGCCCGCCGTACCCGCGCTTCACGCGGTGGTGGTGCTTCGGCCTGCGGATCCCTGCTACGTAAGCGGGCCCGCCAAAGAGCGAGAGAAATGTAATGAGTAGCTAAGTAGTTAGGAATGGCCTAACTCTCACGGAGCAGTAGAGTAGCTCACAAGCAGCGGTAGAGCAGCTTAGCCCGCAAGGAGCAACAGCTTTAATTTACATGCAACAGTAGAGCAGCTTAGCCCGCAAGGAGCAACAGTTTTAATTTACACGCAACAGTAGAGTGGATTAGCCCGCAAGGAGCAACAGCTTTAATTTACATGCAACAGTAGAGTAGCTTAGCTCGCAAGGAGCAACAACTTTAATTTACATGCAACAGTAGAGCAGCTTAGCCTGCAAGGAGCAACAGCTTTAATTTACACGCAACAGTAGAGTGGATTAGCCCGCAAGGAGCAACAACTTTAATTTACACGCAACAGTAGAGTGGATTAGCCTGCATAAAGCACTGGTTTACCTCACAAGCAGTAGCCTTCGTGGTAGCTCGCTCCGGCGCATACCCTCAAATAGCTTGTGAGAGCCGAATACTGTAACTAACCGGGCTTTTGAATATTTGAAAGCCTGTAGAGCGTAACTGCGAGGGCCAAGTACCTCTCTTAAGATTTTGGGAGCATTGGGCCCTGGCACACTTGCTTAGCTCGGGAACTGTACATGTCCAGCTTGGAGCGGCGCTCCGAAGCAGGTACTCGCTAAGCTCGAGCAGAGCAACTGCGCGAGCTGGGCAGGAGCATCCAGCGCCGGCACGCCAGCCGCGCCAAGCGGCCTGCCGCCTTCCAGGTGTTCGGAAGGCGGCACACACCCAATAAAAAATGGGGGGATAGGAGAGGCGGTCCATGGGAGGGACTGCGACGATGAAGCGGAGCGGGCCGAAGCCTTCCGTAGAAGCGGGAGCGGTCCTCTTGGAAGTCGGATGCCTACACTTTAGTGTGATAGGCAATCAGGGCATCCGAGTTCCAGAGGGATCGGAGGAAGGCTCGGTTCGTGCAGCGGCGTTCCGTTACAGCCACTCACATAACCCCCGCCGCGCCAAGCGGCCTGCCGCCTTCCAGGTGTTCGGAAGGCGGCACACCCAATAAAAAATGGGGGGATAGGAGAGGCGGTCCATGGGAGCGGCTGCGACGGTGAAGCGAAGCGGGCCGAAGCCTTCCGTAGAAGCGGGAGCGTTCCTCTTGGAAGTCGGATGCCTACACATTAGTGTGTTAAGCGATCAGGGCATCCGAGTTCCAGAGGGATCGGAGGAAGGCTCGGCCCGCGCAGCGGAGTTCCGTTACAGCCACTCACATAACCCCCGCCGCGCTAAGCGGCCTGCCGCCTTCCAGGTGTTCGGAAGGCGCAACACCCCCAATAAAAAAATGGGGGGATAGGAGGGGTCGGTCCATGGGAGCGGCTGCGACGGTGAAGCGGAGCGGGCCGAAGCCTTCCGTAGAAGCGATAGCGTTCCTCTTGGAAGTCGGATGCCTACACTTTAGTGTGATAGGCAATCAGGGCATCCGAGTTCCAGAGGGATCGGAGGAAGGCTCGGTTCGTGCAGCGGCGTTCCGTTACAGCCACTCACATAACCCCCGCCGCGCTAAGCGGCCTGCCGCCTTCCAGGTGTTCGGAAGGCGCAACACCCCCCAATAAAAAATAGGGGGGTAGGAGGGGGCGGTCCATGGGAGGGACTGCGACGGTGAAGCGGAGCGGGCCGAAGCCTTCCGTAGAAGCGATAGCGGTCCTCTTGGAAGTTGGATGCCTACACATTAATGTGATAGGTAATCAGGGCATCCGAGTTCCAGAGGGATCGGAGGAAGGCTCGGCCCGCGCAGCGGAGTTCCGTTACAGCCACTCACATAACCCCCGCCGCGCCAAGCGGCCTGCCGTCTTCCAGGTGTTCGGAAGGCGGCACAACCCCCCAAAAAAAATGGGGGATAGGAGAGTCGGTCCATGGGAGAGGTTGTGACGGTGCAGTGGAGCGGGCCGAAGCCTTCCGTAGAAGCGGAAGCGGTCCTCTTGGAAGTCGGATGCCTACACATTAGTGTGTTAGGCGATCCGGGCATCCGAGTTCCAGAGGGATCGGAGGAAGGCTCGGTCCGCGCAGCGGAGTTCCGTTACAGCCCCTCACATAACCTCCCATAAGCTCACATAGCGCGTTCTACCAACGAGCGTTTCCGAATAGGGTAAACATGTACGGACAGACTCTACCTGTCCACCCTAGAACGAAGCGAGAGGGGAACAAGCGGATGAAAGTGTCCAATGTCACCTTGCGCCGCCGTCTGTTCTTGGCGCTAGTCGTTGTCATCATCGGCTTCAGTGCGCTGATCGTACGGCTGGCCTACGTACAGCTGGTAAGAGGCGGTGAGCTGTCCGCCAAAGCGGAGGACAATTGGCGCCGCGAGGTTGCTTTTGCTCCCCGGAGGGGCGATATTACGGACCGCAACGGCGAAAAGCTCGCTTATAACGTGAGCTCACCGACAATCGTGGCGATTCCGGTCCAGATCAAGGACAAGGAAGGAACCGCCCGCAAGCTGGCGCCCGTGCTTGGCATTTCCGAAGAGAAGCTGCTCGGCTTGCTCAAAAAGAGAGAGAGTAGCGTTTTTATCAAACCGGAAGGCCGCAAAATTACGCTGGAAAAGGCGATGGAAGTTCGCAAGCTGGAATTGCCGGGCATTGTTGTGGCGGAGGACAACAAGCGTTACTACCCGTTCGGTGAACTGGCAGCGAGCATCATCGGTATTACAGGTACAGATGCTGGATTAACCGGCGTGGAGAAAAAGTATGACGACCGTCTGAAAGGTGTCAGAGGCAGCGTATCCTATTTATCAGACGCCAGCGGGCATACGATGCCAGGCTCGACCGATAAGCTCGATGAGCCGAAGGATGGATTGAATTTGGAGTTGACGATTGATCGGCAAATTCAAAGCATCATGGAGCGCGAGCTGGACCAGGCGATGACCAAGTACAAGCCGAACAACGCCATCGCCATCGCGATGGACCCCAATACCGGCGAGGTGCTCGGCATGGCGAGCCGTCCGACGTTTGAGCCAGGCAACTACAACGCGTATCCATCCGAGGTGTATAACCGCATTTTGCCAATCTGGATGACCTATGAGCCAGGTTCTACTTTCAAGATCATCACGCTGGCAGCAGCGCTGGAAGAGGGCAAGGTTAATCTTAAGAATGAGCGGTTCTTCGACCCAGGTGCAGTAGAGATCGGCGGCGCGCGGTTGCGCTGTTGGAAAAAGGGCGGCCACGGCAGCCAAACGTTCCTGGAAGTCGTGCAAAATTCATGCAACCCGGGCTTTGTTGCGCTTGGCAATCGGCTTGGCAAAGACACGCTATTCAAGTATATTAAGGACTTCGGCTTCGGCAAGAAAACCGGTATCGACATCAGCGGCGAGGAGAATGGAATTCTGTTCAAACCAAGCCAGGTCGGCCCGGTAGAGCTGGCGACAACGGCCTTTGGGCAAGGTGTCTCGGTAACGCCGATCCAACAGATCACGGCGGTGTCGGCGGCGGTTAACGGCGGTACGCTTTACAAGCCGCATTTGACCAAGGCATGGACCAATCCAGAAACGGGCGAGGTTGTGGAGCGGATTGAGCCGGAACCTGTGCGTCAGGTCATTTCAGAGAAAACGAGCGCCCAAGTAAGGGAAGCGCTGGAGAGCGTCGTGGCGCTTGGCACGGGTGGCAATGCCTTTCTTGACGGCTATCGCGTCGGAGGTAAAACGGGGACGGCTCAAAAGGTCATTAACGGCAGATATTCCGCGAGTGAGCATATCGTTTCGTTCATTGGCATCGCACCTGCCGACAATCCACGCATCGTTGTATATGTAGCAATCGACAACCCGCAGGGCATCCAGTTCGGCGGCGTTGTTGCGGCTCCGATTGTAAAAGGAATTTTGGAAGATTCGCTGCAATATATGGGCGTGCCCAAGAGCTCCAAACAAATCGGCAAAAAATACAAGTACGGTGAAACGACGATGGTGACGGTGCCGAATCTCGTCGGCAAGACGGTATCGGACATTTACGAGGACATGAACACGAACTTCAATCTTGCCTCCGCCGGCAGCGGCAATACGGTTATCCGCCAAGCCCCGGCAGCGGGAGAGCGGGTGGATAAAGGGTCGACGATCCGCATCTATTTAGGAAGCGACGCCGACTTGCCGCCTGCAGCAAGTGGAGATGGACACAACCATTAACGCATTCAGAGAGGAGAGAGCGAGATGCGTTTGGAGCAACTAGCATTGCAGCTTAAAACCGCCCGTCTTATTGGAGACGGCGCGATTGAAATTACAGGATTGGAGAGGGACTCCCGGGCTGTAAAACCCGGGGACTTGTTCCTTTGCTTGCCGGGCCATACGGTGGACGGGCATGAATTTGCGGCGCAGGCCGTGGCGGCAGGAGCCGTTGCCCTCGTCGTGGAGCGTCCGCTTCAGCTGGACGTTCCGCAGCTTGTTACAGGTAGCAGCCGGCATGCAATGGCGGTGCTTGCGGATTATTTTTATAATCATCCGAGCCGGGCCATGAATGTCATCGGAGTTACCGGCACGAACGGTAAAACAACGACAACGTACCTGATCGAGCGCATCCTCGGGGATCAAGGCTTGAAGCCGGGCGTCATCGGCACGATTGAAAAACGCTACGCCGGGAAGTCTTTCCCGATGAGCGGCACGACGCCGGAGGCGCTTGATTTGCAGCGGGATCTCGCTGATATGCGAGATGCCGGTACGACGCATGCCGCCATGGAGGTTTCCTCCCATGCGCTGGAGCAGGGCCGGGTCAAGGGAGTTCGCTACCGGACGGCTATATTTACAAACCTGACGCAGGATCACCTGGACTATCACGGGACGATGGATGTGTACCGCGAAGCCAAGGGCCTGCTCTTCTCGCGTCTGGGCAACAACTACGGCGGTGAAGAGGGCAGTTCCTACGCGGTGTTGAATGCCGATGATCCGGCAGCGGCGCGTTTTGGGCAGCTGACGGCGGCGGAAGTTATTACGTATGGCGTGGATTCACCGGCTGATGTGCAAGGTTCCAATATTCGAATCACTGCGGGAGGAACTTTCTTCCATTTAAGCAGCTTTGCGGGAGAGACGGATATTACGTTGCAGATGGTTGGCAAATTCAATGTGTACAACGCTCTGGCGGCAATAAGTGCCGGACTTTTGGAAGGCATTCCGCTGGAAGCGATCAAGGCCAGTCTGGAAAGCTTGCCGGGAGTGCCGGGACGGGTGGAGTCGGTCAATGCCGGACAGGATTTTGCGGTCATTGTTGACTACGCGCATACGCCTGATGGCTTGGAAAATGTACTGAAGGCTGTAAGGGAATTTGCGGAAAAACGCGTCATTACGGTATTTGGCTGCGGCGGCGACCGCGACCGGACAAAACGTCCAATTATGGGTGAAATCGCTTCGCGCTACTCCGATTACACGATTGTCACCTCCGACAATCCGCGGACGGAAAATCCGGATACGATCCTGCTTGATATCGAGGTCGGCCTGCAAAAGGCGAATGTGCCGCAGGAACGTTACGAGCTCCAGGTGGATCGTCGTGTCGCCATTGAAAAAGCGGTTGAAATGGCAAGCTCCGGAGATGTAGTATTGATTGCGGGGAAGGGCCATGAGACCTATCAAATCATCGGCAAAGTTACGCATGATTTTGATGACAGGCTGGCCGCCCAAGAAGCGATAAGGGGAATACGGAATTGATTATACGCAAGCTCAGTGTTATCGCCGGGATGAGTTCGGGCCGGATGGGGCCCGGTTACATAGACGCGCCCGAGGAAGCCGCGGAGGGACAGGGGCTCAATCAGGGCCCGTCCCCCCAAGGCTGGCGAGATATTCTCGTGAAGGGTGTAACAACGGACTCCAGGCGTGCGAGCGAAGGCCAGTTGTTCGTTCCGCTGTCCGGCGATTCGTTTGACGGCCACGACTATGTGGAAGCAGCTTTTCGGCAAGGAGCCGCCGCTGCGTTCTGGAGCCTTGATCGGGAGCTGCCCGCCGCACTGGCCGGCAAACCGCTCGTACTGGTGGAGGACCCGCTTGAGGCGCTCCAGAACTTGGCGGCTGCCTACCGTAGCGAGCTCAAGACGGTTGTGGTCGGCATTACCGGAAGCAACGGCAAGACGACAACGAAGGATATGACAGCGGCCGCACTCGGCTCGGTTATGAGGGTGCACAAAACAGCTGGAAATCTCAATAATCACATCGGCTTGCCGATGACGGTATTGGCGTTGGCGGAAGATACCGAGGCAGCTGTGCTGGAAATGGGCATGAGTGGACTGCGCGAAATCGCGCTGCTCACGCAAATTGCCAAGCCTGATATCGCCATCATCACGAACATCGGTGATGCGCATCTGCTGCAGCTCGGTTCGCGGGAGATGATCGCCCGCGCCAAGATGGAGATCGCCGAGGGGCTGAAGCCCGGCGGCCTGCTGCTCGTGAGCGCTGATGAGCCGCTGATCGCGGCGGAGCTGGCGCGAGCTACATTGCCGGAAGGCGCGCAAGTACGTACTTTCGGTGCTTCGCCGCGCAGCGATTGGCGCGCAGCCGGCATCGACGTGGGCGCGGAATCTTGCGCCTTCACCGTGAAGGCTGGACCGGCCTCCGGTTTCCGGCTCCGCAACATTCCAGCGGCACATTTGGCGGAAGGCTGCGAAGCGACAAGCCAGTGCTTCCCGCAAGTCACCATCGAGATTCCGGTGCCTGGCGCGCATAATGTGCATAATGCACTGGCAGCAATCGCCGCTGCGACCGCCTGCGGCGTACCGGCGGAGGCGATTGCCTCCGGCCTGCGCACGATGCAGCTGACCGGTATGCGCATCCAGCCGGTCGCCGCTTCTTGCGGCGCAATGATTCTCAATGACGCCTACAACGCCAATCCGACGGCGGTACGCGCTGCCGTTGATCTGGTTGCTGGGCTGACCGGCTACCGACGCAAGTGGATTGTGCTCTCCGACATGCGGGAGCTGGGGGAGACGGAGCAGGAGTTGCACCGCGAGACGGGGGCATACATTACGCCCGATAAAGCGGATGCGGTGCTCACTTGCGGCGAGCTGTCGGCCTTTACCTCTGCTGGAGCTGCAGCGTCCTTCGGACCGCTCGCGGCGGAGGCGGTGCGACATTTTGCCTCGCAGGAGCTATTAATTGAAACGTTAAACGCGGAGCTGGACGCCAAGGATCTGGTGCTCGTCAAAGGCTCGCGCACGATGCATATGGAAAGGGTCGTAGAAGCGCTTCAGCGTTGATACGGCAAGGTGGTAGGTAATGGACATGTTGGTCATATTGATGACACTCGGCGTCTCGTTTTTGCTCTCGGTCATACTAGGTCCGCTATGCATCCCGCTGCTGCGCCGTCTAAAGTTCGGGCAGCAGGTGCGTACGGACGGTCCGCAGAGTCATCTGAAGAAGTCGGGTACGCCGACGATGGGCGGCATTATTATTATGCTGGCCCTGCTCATCGCGTTTCTGCGCTTTTCCGAGAAGACGATGGAGTTCTGGGTGCTGCTGATTGGCGCACTTGGCTTCGGCCTCGTCGGTTTCATGGACGATTACATCAAAATCGTGCTGAAGCGCTCACTCGGACTAACGGCTAAGCAGAAGCTCGGGGGACAGCTGCTGTTCAGCATTATCATCTGTGTACTGCTGTTCAAAATGGACCACAGCACCGCGATCAGCATCCCGGGGACTCATTTTGGCTTTGATCTGGGCTGGTTTTATTATCCTTTTGTCGTCATTATCTTTTTTGCCACGACTAATGCGGTGAACTTTACCGACGGAGTGGACGGCCTTCTGGCCGGCACGAGCGGGATTGCCGCAGGTGCTTTCACGATTATCGCCATGCAGGCGACCGAGCATGAGAGCGCCGTGTTCATGGCAGCGCTTGTCGGAGCAGTGCTTGGCTTCCTTATTTTCAACGCGCATCCCGCGAAGGTGTTTATGGGAGACACAGGTTCTCTCGGCATTGGCGGTGCTCTGGCGGCAGCGGCGATCCTCACGAAAACAGAAGTTCTACTCATTCTGATCGGCGGCGTTTTTGTTATCGAGATGGTCTCCGTCATTCTGCAAGTAGGCTCGTTCAAGCTGCGCGGCAAGCGAATTTTCCGCATGAGTCCGATCCATCACCACTTCGAGCTATCTGGATGGTCGGAGTGGAAAGTTGTTACGATATTCTGGGCAGTTGGCCTCGTGCTGGCGGCTGCAGGACTTGCTCTCTACCGAATGAGCGGGGGCTAAATTTTATATCTCACGCAAACGGCCAACCGTCCGAATGGATGGCGGAGCCGTTTTGCTGCATAAGGAGAGGATTTGGATGGAACATCCAACTTTATACCGGGGGCGCAAGGTTGTTGTACTTGGACTTGCCCGCAGTGGCGTCGCTGTAGCGGAGCTGTTTCATAGGCTCGGAGCAGAGGTCGTCGTGAATGATCGCAAGTCGAGAGAAGAGAGTCCGGAGGCGGCAGAGCTGGAGCAGCTCGGCGTGGAAGTTATCTGCGGCGGCCATCCCCAGAATCTGGTTGGTTCAAATACGAGTTTACTGGTGAAAAATCCAGGGATTCCGTACAGCGCTCCTCCTGTCGCCGCTGCGCTCGCACTTGGCGTAGAGGTTGTCACTGAAGTTGAAGTTGCTGGCCATCTGTCGGCCGCTCCGATCATCGGCATTACCGGCTCCAATGGCAAAACAACAACGACGACCTGGATCGGCGAAATGCTCCAGGCTGCTGGCCTGAAGCCAATCGTGGCCGGCAATATCGGCCGCCCGCTGTGTGAGGCCGCGGAAGAGGCTTCCGCTGACAACATTCTTGTCGCAGAGCTGAGCAGCTTCCAACTGAAGGGAACATCCTCTTTCCGCCCGCGCGTCGCGCTGCTGCTCAATGTAGCGGAGACGCATCTGGACTATCATGGTTCCATGGAAGATTACGTTGCCTCCAAGGCCAAGTTGTTCGACCATCAGACGGAGGAGGATACGGCGGTGCTCAACGCGGACGATCCCCTCTGCGTAGGGATCGCAGCCAAGCTGCGTTCGCGCAAGCTGCCTTTCTCGCTGACGCAGCGGTTAGACTCCGGCGTATTCATTGATCCGCCATATGCCCCTTTAGGCGGTGAGCTTGACGCTGGAGCCACGGCATCGACAGACGCTAACTCTGAGCAGCGGGATGGCGTAGCGGGAGGCGGTGGGCAGCAAGATGCCCCCACCGACGAGCCCGTGCGTCGTATCGTCTACCGCGACGTTTCCGGCGAGGAGCATATTCTGCTGCCGGTAGCCGAGCTCGGCATACCGGGCAGGCATAATGCCGCTAACGCGCTGGCAGCGGTGGCGGCGTGCGTCGCCATTGGCGCGGAGCCGGAGGCGCTCGCCGCGCCATTGCGGGATTTCAACGCAGTGGAGCATCGCCTGGAGTTCGTCCGCGAAGCAGGCGGAGTGCGGTACTATAACGACTCCAAGGCGACGAACTCAACGGCAACGATGATGGCAGTCGGCTCTTTGCAGGTGCCGATTGTGCTGATCGCCGGCGGGCTCGACCGCGGCTCTGACTATATGGAGCTGCTGCCGCTGTTCAAGAGCCGCATCAAAGGGCTCGTGCTATTGGGGCAGACGCGGCATAAGCTGGCGCATGTTGCGGAGCTGGCGGGTATGAGCGCGGTCCGCATAGTCGATGCTGGAGATGACGCCGAATCCGCCATCTCCGCAGCGGTGCGCGAGGCAGCCGCCCTGGCGGCACCTGGCGATGCCGTGCTGCTGTCGCCTGCTTGCGCTAGCTGGGATATGTTCCCTTCCTATGAAGTTCGCGGGCGCATGTTTAAAGATTCGGCGCATACCTTGTAAGTAGGGGGCTTGTCCCTACTTCCCATGCTAGAGGTGTTGCGTCATGCCCAAAGCCCGATCCGCTCCCGACGTATGGCTGATCGGCTCTATCGCCCTTATTTTAACGATTGGGCTGATCATGGTGTACAGTGCCAGCGCTGTGCGAGCCTTTCAGGATTTCGGTGACAGATTTTATTACGTGAAGCGCCAGACGCTGTTCGCTGCTCTCGGCATCGGTGCGATGGTTTTCACTGCCAACACGGACTATCATGTTTGGAAAAAATACGCGAAGCCGATGCTGCTCGTCTGTTTCGCGCTGCTCGTGCTCGTACTGATTCCGGGCATCGGAGCCGTGCGCGGTGGTGCGCGAAGCTGGCTCGGCATCAGTTCCTTCGGCATCCAGCCGTCGGAGTTCATGAAGCTCGGCATGATTTTGTTTCTGGCCAAAATGCTGTCCGACAACCAGCAGCGCGTCACGCAGTTTACGAAAGGACTGCTGCCTCCGCTTGCACTCATGGGCACAGCCTTCGGCCTGATCATGTTGCAGCCGGATCTCGGCACCGGCTCCGTCATGATGGGCGCCTCGCTCATCGTACTGTTTGTCGCCGGCGCTCAGCTGAAACATCTTGGCGGACTCGCGGCCATTGGCCTCGTCGGCATGGTCGGCCTAATTCTTGCCGCACCATACCGACTTGCCAGGATTACCTCCTTCATGGATCCGTGGTCGGACCCGCTTGGCTCCGGTTACCAGATCATTCAGTCGTTGTATGCCATCGCGCCGGGAGGGCTGGTCGGGCTCGGGCTGGGGATGAGCCGTCAGAAATACAGCTATTTGCCGGAGCCTCAGACCGACTTCATCTTCTCGATTCTAGCAGAGGAGCTTGGCTTCATCGGTGGCTCGCTGCTCATTCTTCTCTTCCTCATTCTGATCTGGAGAGGGATGAGAGCTGCGATTTATGCGCCGGATACGTTCGGCAGCCTGCTGGCCGCTGGCATCACCGGCATCGTGGCGGTACAGGTGCTGATCAACGTCGGCGTTGTCATCGGTTTGATGCCGGTCACCGGTATTACACTGCCGCTTGTCAGTTATGGCGGTTCGTCGCTGACGCTGCTTTTGACGGCGCTAGGTATTCTGCTCAATCTATCCCGTTATTCGAGGTGAATTTCGTGCGAATCGTACTGACTGGCGGAGGGACGGGAGGCCATATATATCCCGCCCTGGCCGTAGGCAAGCAGCTGCAGCAGGAGGACGCTCGTACGGAGCTTCTTTACATCGGCACATCGAAGGGGCTGGAGGGCCGCATCGTGCCGGAGGCGGGTCTGCGTTTTGAGGCGGTGGAAATTACCGGATTTCGGCGGAAGCTTTCCATGGACAATTTGCGGACCGTCATGCGCTTCTTTCAGGGCGTTCGCCGCTCCAAGGAGCTGCTCAAGGAATTCAAGCCGGACGCAGTTGTCGGCACCGGCGGTTACGTATGCGGCCCTGTCGTGTACGCCGCGGCCAAGCTCGGTATACCGACATTAGTCCATGAGCAAAACGTTGTGCCTGGATTGACGAACAAGTTTCTGGCCCGCTATGCGGACAGCGTTGCGGTCAGCTTTGAATCGTCGATGCCGCATTTCGGCAAGGCGAAGCGAACCATCTATGCCGGTAATCCATGCGCCTCACCAGTCGTCAAAGCGAGCCGCAGCAAAGGTTACGCCTCGCTTGGGCTGCCGGAGGGAAGCCGGATTGTGCTCGTCGTCGGGGGTAGCCGCGGCGCTAAGGCGATCAATGATTCCATGATCGAGATGGCGCCATCTGCTGCCTCATCCAGGAGTACTTATTTCATTTTTGTTACCGGTGAGAGCTATTTTGAGCGGACTAGCGACCTGATTAAGGAGCGCGTGTCTGGTGTTAACAATCACCTCCATGTGCTGCCTTATGTACACAATATGCCGGAGGTGCTGGCAGCTTCTACATTAGTCGTTGGACGCGCCGGCGCTTCCTCGCTTGCGGAGTTTACGGCGCTCGGGCTGCCTTCTATTCTCATCCCGTCGCCAAATGTGACGAATAATCACCAGGAGGCCAACGCGCGCAGTCTTATGGATGCAGGAGCGGCTGAGATGGTGCTGGAGAGCGAACTCAGCGGTGCCCTCCTCATGGAGCGTATCGATACTATATTGCAGGATAGCGGCAGGCTGCAGAGGATGAAAGAGGCCTCGCGTAAACTCGGCATGCCGAGTTCTGCGAGTATTCTGACGGGCGAGCTGCGCCGGTTGGCCGGCAGTTAGGCATAGCCAGGCGGGGCCATGGGCAGCTGTCACCACAGCGTTAGGCTGGGCATAGGATACTGCATAATCGTGTCCGTCAGCTTGAGGGCGGCCGGTTACCTTTCCCCAAAGGGAAAGAGGCATTCACCGGAGCTTCGCGGCTCCGGGCCGCAGCTTGACTGTGCCAGCCTGCCGCACCGCGAAATTTAAGGAGGAACAACCATGAATTCATGGATGGCAGAGCTGGAGAGGGCCAATGTTGGCGAGATTAGGCAGGATGTGCCGCTTGCCAGGTATACAACCTGGAGAATTGGCGGCCCGGCTGATGTCCTGATCATTCCAACAGGCAAGCAGGAGCTTATCCGGACGATGTCGATCCTGCATCGCAGCGGCGTTCCTTGGACAATCATAGGCAAAGGCTCCAATATGCTGGTGAGCGACAAGGGAATCCGCGGAGTCGTCATCAAGGCGGGAGAAGCGCTGGATTATGTGGAGTTCGACGGCACGTTGCTGCGTGCTGGCGCCGCCTATTCCATCATCAAGCTGACGGTCATGGCCGGCAAGCAAGGACTGACTGGCTTGGAATTCGCCGGGGGAATTCCAGGTACGGTCGGAGGAGCCGTCTATATGAATGCGGGTGCCCACGGGTCCGACGTATCGCGAATATTTAAATCAGCCGAAATTGTACTGGAGACAGGGGAATTGGTGACATGGGGGCCGGAGGAGATGGCGTTCAGCTATCGCCATTCTCGGCTGCAGGAGGAAGGCAGCAGAGGTGTTGTGCTGGAAGCGGTGCTGGAGCTGCAGAATGGCGACCGCAAAGAGATTGCGGCTGCACTTGCAACGCATAAAGAGCGGCGCAGACGCACTCAGCCGCTGCAGCAGCCTAGCTGTGGCAGCGTGTTCCGTAACCCTCCGGGCAATTATGCCGCCAAGCTGGTGGAAGAGAGCGGACTCAAGGGCTTTTCCATCGGTGGAGCGCAGGTTTCAACCATGCATGCCAATTTCATTGTTAACACCGGGCAGGCGACGGCTGAAGACGTCCTCACCCTGATCGCCCATATCCGCAGCACGGTCAAGAACCGTACGGGAATTGAACTGATGCCCGAAGTATTGGTGGTGGGTGAGCGGTAACTTGGAGGTGTAGGTTTGGACAAATTGGTGATTGAAGGCGGGCAACCTCTCTCAGGAACCATTGCTATCCAAGGGGCGAAAAACGCGGCCCTGCCAATTTTGGCAGCGAGCGTGCTCGCCTGCGGCACAGTTACTCTTGAATCTGTGCCGCAGCTGCTCGATATAGAAGTTATGCTTCAGATTTTGCGGGAGCTTGGCTGCCGCACGGATCATGACAAAGAGACGGTCACGCTCAACACTGCGACCGCATATCACGCCCATATCCCGGAGAAGCTGATGCGCCAAATGCGCTCTTCGATCTTCCTCATGGGGCCGCTGCTGGCTCGCTTCGGCGAGGTTCATATTTATCAACCGGGCGGCTGCGCCATCGGTGAGCGCAAAATCGACCTTCATCTTGAAGGGCTTCGCGCACTTGGCGCCGAATTGGAAGAGTACGGAGATCGCATTTCCTGCACGGCCGACAAGCTGATTGGTGCGGATATCCATCTGAGCTTCCCGAGCGTAGGAGCGACGGAAAATATTATGATGGCTGCTGCTCTTGCCGAGGGACGCACAACGATCGTAGGCGCGGCTCGCGAGCCGGAAATTCAGGATCTGCAAAACTTTCTGAACGCGATGGGCGCTCGTATTATGGGGGCGGGCACGGACACAATTACAATTGATGGGGTAGAATCGCTTAATCCTTGCGATTATCGCGTCATTCCAGACCGTATCGTGACCGGCACGATTATGGTGGCGGCTGCAGCAACGAAGGGCCGAGTCACGCTCACTAATACACGTCCGGCGCATCTATCCTCCTTGATCCATGTCCTTCGCCGCGCGGGTGTTGGAGTAGGTGTTGACGGAGACACGATTACGGTGGGCGCTGCAGCGAGGCCTAGGTCGATTGAGCGGATTGTCACCTCGCCATACCCCGCGTTTCCTACGGATTTGCAGTCACAGGTGATGGTGCTGCTTACTCTTGCCGACGGCGTGAGCGTGATGAAGGAGACGATTTTTGAAGGGCGCTTCAAACATGTGGATGAGCTGAGCCGAATGGGCGCCGATATTCGAGTCGATCTGAACTCCGCGATCATCAAAGGGGTTCCGCGCCTTTATGGGGCGACCGTAGAAGCAACGGATCTGCGTGCTGGCGCAGCGCTCGTCATCGCTGGACTTGCTGCGCATGGCCGGACGGTCGTTGAGCAAGTGCATCACATCGATCGCGGTTATGACAGCATCGAGACCATGTTATGCCGGCTGGGCGCTCGTATCGCCCGCAGCGCTCCTGTCCCGGACAATGGAGCGGTACCTGGCTGAACATTAAATTTCCATGCTTTGGAATATGCCCCCCAAGGACCTGCATCCGTTATTGATTATGACGGCCCATCCCGCTGCCCTGTAAGGCCGGGATGAGCCTGTTTTTTAGCAAGAGGAGGGACAAGCTTGTCCGAATTGATTCCGCTGCTGAAGGAACCGCCGCCCAAAAAGCGCGGTAGCCGCAAGCTAATGCTCATACTGGTGCTTCTATTTCTTATTCTATTATCGATCTTGTTTTTCAATTCCAATATAAGCAAGGTTTCTGTCGTCACGATCGAGGGCGAGCAGTTCACCAAGGAGACTGACATCCGGAATACCGCCAGTGTGCGACCCGGTGATGCGTTCTTCGGCACGATGGCGAGCACCGTAGAGCAGCGGATCTCTTCTCTTGGCTCCGTCAAGCAGGCTAAGGTGGAGAAGACTTTTCCCGGCCAAATACGAATCATCGTAGAGGAATTTCCTGCTGTTGCCTTCGAAATGGATGACGCTGGACGGCTCAGCGCGATTTTGGCCAGCGGGACCATCATCGAAGCGGATACGGGCAGCGCTGTCGTGGACAAGCCGGTACTTTCAGGCTGGCGCAAGGATGACCCGATCAAGAAGAAGTTATGCCAGGCGCTGGCTGCGATTCCAGCGCAGGAACTGAATCAACTGTCAGAGATCAGTCCGTCTCCGACGGAATCGTATCCGGATCGCATCCGCATTTACACCCGATCTGGCTTCGAAGTCATTACAGCGGCTTCCCTCTTGAAGGACAAGTTGCTTACGCTGAACTCCGTCGTGGAGGAGCGAGCACCGGGGCGCGTGACCTTGTTGCTTGCAGATACGTACTCTCCTTTTCAGACTGAATCGGAGGAAGGCGAGCAGAAGGAGGGCACGGAGGCTCCCTGAGGGGGGTTGCCGGTGTTCCTCGCCCTTTTATTTCGTTTCAAATAATGGTAGAATTTAAGATATGCTTTTTTTCAATAGGCTCCATGCTGGGATGAATTACCTGGTGAAAAAAATGTTGAAAAAAGAGGGAAAATATCAACAGCGTGGAATATGTAGGACAGATTAATTTCCCGAATGCAGATAGAATCGATATTATAGCGACCCGGAATGGAGGTGCCGCGGAATTGAGCAGCAATGACATCATTGTCAGTTTGGACATCGGTACATCCAAGGTTCGAGTTATTATTGGTGAAGTGAACGACGGAGCCATTAATATAATTGGAGTTGGATCTGCCGACTCGGAAGGAATTCGCAAGGGAGCCATCGTTGATATTGACCAGACGGTCAAGTCGATCCGCAGCGCGGTAGAACACGCGGAACGCATGGTGGATATCGAAATTTCTGAAGTGTACGTAGGTGTACAGGGTAATCATATCGCTTTGCAAAGCAACCACGGCGTTGTCGCGGTGTCGAATGAGGATCGCGAGATCGGAGACGAAGATATTGAGCGTGTCCTGCAGGCTGCCAAGGTGGTCGCTCTGCCGCCGGAACGCGAGATTGTCAACCTCGTTCCCAAACAGTTTCTAGTGGATGGATTAGAGGGTATCTCGGACCCGCGCGGTATGATTGGCGTGCGGCTAGAGGTGGAGGCTACCATCGTCACCGGAGCCAAGACGGCCATACATAATTTAATTCGTTGTGTAGAGAAAGCTGGCCTGCACATTTCAGGCATCATTCTCATGTCGCTAGCTTCCGGCGTGATGTCTCTGAGCAAAGACGAGAAGTCGATGGGCACAGTTCTTGTCGATATCGGCGCGGGTTCTACGACGCTCGCTATCTTCGAAGATGGTGGCCTAGTAGCTTCCTCGACGTTGCCGGTAGGCGGAGAATTCGTAACCAACGATATCTCCTACGGACTGCGCACACAGACGGAACAGGCTGAGAAGATCAAGCTCAAGTACGGCTGTGCATCTGTGTCGGATTCTGCTGAAGATCAGCGCTTCAAGATTACGCGGCTTGGCTCCAACGTGGAGAAGGAATTCTCCCAAGTGGACTTGGCCAACATTATTGAACCGCGTATGTCTGAGATCTTCTACCTGATCCGCCAGGAAGTACGTCGGCTTGGATATGGCAGCAAAGTTCAAGGCTATGTACTTACAGGAGGCTCCGTCAATCTGCCGGGCACCCTTACCGTAGCTCAGCATGAGCTTGAATCATCGGTGCGGATTGCCGTACCGGACTTCATTGGCGTGCGTGATCCGGCATTCGGCAGCGGTGTCGGCATGATCCAGTACGTCAGCAAGCACATGACGATTCGCAGCTCGGGAGCGGTCAAGAAGCAGGCAAGCCGCAAGACGGGAACCGCAGCCCCCGCTAAACCCGGCATGATTGAACGAATTAAGAATATGTTCAGTGAATTCATCTGATCGGGGGAAATAGAATGTTGGAATTCGATATTGACCTAGAACAACTGGCACAAATTAAAGTCATCGGTGTCGGGGGCGGCGGTAGCAACGCGGTGAACCGAATGATCGACTATGGCGTCAAGGGAGTAGAGTTCATTACGGTGAACACAGATGCCCAAGCGCTTCATCTTGCTCAATCGGAGCATAAGCTGCAGATCGGCGACAAGCTGACGCGCGGCCTTGGTGCGGGAGCTAACCCTGAAGTTGGCAAAAAAGCCGCCGAGGAATCCCGTGATCTTGTAGCCAGCACGCTCAAAGGCGCCGATATGGTGTTTGTTACAGCCGGTATGGGCGGCGGCACGGGCACAGGAGCGGCTCCGGTCATCGCTGAAGTCGCGCGTGAGTGCGGTGCGCTGACGGTAGGTGTTGTAACCCGGCCGTTCACCTTTGAAGGCCGCAAGCGCTCCAACCAAGCCGAGCTTGGCATCGAAGCGCTGAAGGAAAAAGTCGACACGCTTATCATCATTCCAAATGATCGTTTGCTGGAAATTGTCGACAAAAAGACGCCGATGCTTGAAGCATTCCGCGAAGCCGACAACGTACTCCGTCAAGCGGTTCAAGGCATTTCCGACCTGATTAAAGTACCGGGTCTCATTAACCTTGACTTTGCCGACGTCAAAACAATTATGACCGAGCGCGGCTCCGCGCTGATGGGAATTGGTGTCGCAACAGGCGAGAACCGCGCTGCAGAGGCTGCTCGCAAAGCGATTCAAAGCCCGCTTCTGGAGACATCCATCGACGGCGCTCGTGGTGTTATCATGAACATCACCGGCGGCGCGAATCTTTCGCTGTACGAGGTCAATGAAGCGGCTGAGATCGTAATCGAAGCTTCCGACCCTGAGGTGAATATGATTTTCGGTGCGATCATCGACGAGGATCTGAAGGATGAGATTAAGGTTACGGTCATCGCAACCGGCTTCGAGCACAAAGCAGCCCCAACGCCGTTGCGTCGTCCGACAGTTCAATCTTCCGCTCCTGAGGCTACTCCAGAGCAGCGCCAATCGGCTGCAACTCCGAAGCCGTTCAACAATTCCTCCAGCGACCAGCTGGAGATTCCAGCTTTCCTTCGCAATCGCCCGCGCGGCGATCGCTAGGTGAAGGCTTGCAAGTCCTAGTTCTCATACTCATTCCAGAACCGCTTCTCCCTTCAAGGAGAGGCGGTTTTTTCCTTTTTTCGAGCCTCCGGCTATCGACAAAAATAGAGCGCTTTGAGCGGCAGGTTTAGACAGACATTGAGCCTGAGGCGAACTATACTGAGTTCATTCGTTCTCCGGGTATGCTCGAACAGCGAATAGAGGAAGGTGAGCCTCGCTGGCCGTATATGTTGACGTGCTATTTTTGAGAGAGATGCTCGTAGACGGCTCTATGCTGCTGTTGACAGCCTGGATTCGGGGAGTGAAGGCCAGACCGCTACGCGTGCTGGCTGCGGCTGCGATCGGAGCCGTGTATGTTGTGCTGATGCTGTTTCCGCCGTTGTCTTTTCTTTTTACCGTAGTTGTTAAGGTGGCAATCTCTCTTGCCATGCTGCTGGTAGCTTTCGGTTTACAGGATACTCGCAGCTTTCTGCGTTATATCGGAGCTTTTTATGCGGTCAATTTCGTTGCGGCAGGGGCTGTACTCGGCATCCATTATCTGCTTCTGTCTGGATCGGACGAGGTATGGAACACGATGCGCTTTTTGCAGAACGGAATTTCGGCTGAGCTGGAAATGGGGGCCTGGTTCGTCATTTGTGTCGTCTGCATCGGCTTGTACTTGTTAAAATCTGTCGTTGCAGGCCGCAGGCAAAAGGAGCTCGTCCTTACCCATCTGGCTGAAGTTACGGTCATTATCGGAGACACCGAATATCGCTGCATCGGACTGGTAGATACGGGCAACCAGCTGTACGACCCGCTGTCGCGTACGCCTGTGATGGTTATGGAAGCTTCACTTTGGGAGGACGATATTCCTCCGGGATGGATGAAGGGAATCCGCGAGTGTCAGACCGATCGGCTAGTGGCTGGTCTCGGAGAGGACGAGTTCAAGTGGCAGGACCGGATCAGGCTGGTCCCTTACCGAGGAATCAACAAGGGAACCCAGTTCATGCTGGCGATCAAGCCGGATGGCGTCGTTATTGAAAGAGAAGGGATTCGGAGTGAATCCAGTAAAGTTTTGATCGGGCTCGATGGCGGCAAGCTGGTGGCGGACGGTTCCTACCGCGCAATTATACATCCCTCCCTGGTAGAGAACCGGGCGGGCTGAACGATCTTGAATCGAGGAGATGGATCCCATGATGGTGAAGCTGCGCTTAAATTTTCAATTGTATTATTATCGGTTGTTGTTCCTGTTGGGGCTCAAAAGTCAGGAAATCTATTATATCGGTGGAAGTGAAGCATTGCCTCCGCCGCTCACCCGTGAGGAAGAGGAGTATCTGCTAGAGCGGCTGCCCTCCGGCGACAGCGCGATTCGCGCGATGCTCATTGAGCGCAATCTTCGACTCGTCGTTTACATCGCCCGCAAGTTTGAGAACACTGGCATCCACATCGAGGATCTGGTATCGATCGGTGCGATCGGCTTAATCAAGGCGGTCAACACCTTTGATCCCGAGAAAAAGATCAAACTGGCCACGTACGCTTCGCGCTGCATAGAGAACGAGATTCTGATGTTCCTGCGCCGCAACAGTAAAACTCGCACAGAGGTCTCATTCGACGAGCCGCTTAATATCGACTGGGACGGCAATGAGCTGCTGCTCTCCGATGTGCTAGGAACCGAGAATGATACGATTTATCGCAATATCGAGGAACAGGTCGACCGCAAGCTGCTGCATAAAGCGCTTGACAAGCTAACCGAGCGGGAGAGAATCATCATGGAGCTGCGCTTTGGGCTGGCTGACGGGGAAGAGAAAACCCAGAAGGATGTCGCGGATCAACTGGGCATCTCGCAGTCCTACATTTCCCGTCTGGAAAAGCGGATCATTAAGCGGCTCCGCAAGGAGTTTAATAAGATGGTGTGAGTCATCACGCAAGGCACACCGAAATAGACAAGAGACGCATGCTGAGTTCCCAAAACCGGGAATCGGATGCGTCTCTTATGTTTCCAAGTCTCTCTGTGAGGTCGGCTAATTTTCGGTACACGCGGATCACACTAGACTAAGCGCCGCCTGAATACCGCTGGCAGCTGCTTGGGAAAGGGAACCGGTACGGCCGGAGCAATCTCCGATAGCGTACAGGCCGGGCAGAGCCGTCTGGAAGTTAGAATCGGTTTCCAGGCGCGGAGCATAAAACTTGCTGTCTAGTGCATAGAGCAGCGTGTTCTCATCCACCGGACAGCCGAGCAGCAGCTCCAGCGCCTCCAGAAATTCAAGCGTTGCCCGGATATAAAGCTCTGGCATTTCCTCCGTAAGCTGAGCTGGATCAGCTTCAAGCGAAGGCCGGACGGGGTTCGTTTCTAGCCTGAGAGCGGTGGTAGCGCGGCCAGCCTTTAGATCTGCAAGTCGCTGAACAGCAATTCGCTCGCCACCCTGATTCACCGCTCCAATTACCTCTCGGGCGTACTCGTTAGCCAACTCCAGATTCGGGAACAGTCTCGGAACGAACAAGCTGAAATTCAAATTGCCGCTTTTGCCCCCTTGCTCCCGGAAGTTCTGGCCGTCAGCCATGACCAAGCCCTCTTGGTGTTTGCGGATAATGCGGCCGCTTGGATTCATACAGTAGGTGGTCGCGCTGAAGCCGTCGCCGTCATAGCGGAGTTTGGTCTCGAAGGTATCTTGCAATATGGAATGGAGCTGTCCCCCGGGCATCTCCAAGCGGAGGCCCAGATCCAGTCGGGTAACGCTTGGTTCCAGGCCAAGCGGGCGAAGCATACTGGTTAGCCAGTTGCTGCCGCTGCGTCCGGTTGCCAGTATCAGCTTGTGCGTATCCACATGTTCACCACTGGCCATGCGTAGCCGATAGCCTACTCCGTTTCTGGAGATGGACTGAATATTGGCTTCAAATCGCATTTCAATGGATGAGGCCAGTGCTTGCTGGAAACCATCCAGCACTTTATAGGACAGCTTTGTGCCAAGATGGCGAACGGTCGAAGTCAGCAGCTTGAGCCCGCTGTCAGCAGCTCGGCGGGCTAGCTTGTCGCTATGGGTTCGGTATGGTTCCGCTTCTGCAGCACCGTATAGGCATAGCAGCCGGTCGACCTCATTCATCAGCGACTGCAGCGCATCGGTCCCGAGCATGGATTCCAACTCACCGCCGAAGTCGCCGGTGAAGTTGTATTTACCTTCGGAGCGGCCGAGACCGCCGAAGCCGTAATACGCGGAGCAGTCGCTGCAATCGCATCTTAAGCTTTGCTTACGCAGGCAGCGACTATCGTTCAGTGCTTTGCCTTTATCGAGCAGCAGCACACGGCCGCCGCCCTTTTCCATCAATGTATGAGCAGCAAAGATGCCGCCCACACCGGCACCAATGATCGTTACGTCGTACAAAAAACGTCCTCCTTATCGCTTCCCCCACGGGCAATTTACTCAGTTTCCGAGATATTTACTAGGCCCATTATCAGGTTAATCGCTTGACTGTGCAATCGGCAAATAAACAGATTAGCAGTACGTTCAATGTTGATGAGCGGTTTTACGCCTATGTTAAGTTTGATTATCGCTATTCAGATGGGGAGATGGGCGGCGTTTTACTAAATAAATTCGCGAGGTTGTTTAAAAAATTAGCCGCAGTTTATATTTTGTTAATCTTTTCTCTAGTGGCAGTTTCTATTTGTCCTTTATTCTATAGAAGCGGGCAACAAAGAAGGAACGAATGGAGGATGATTTCATGAGGATGGGGCTCATTATCGCCTTAGTTTGTACGCTCTTTTTACAGGGCTGCTCCTCGGAAAATAGAATTTCTTCACAAAATGAAGGAGGGAAAGCGACAACTATGGACCAACAATTACTTCAGGCTGCAGATCGTAAAGATGCGTCAGCGCTCGAAAAACTAATTAAAGATGGCGCCAACATCAATGCTCAGGATTCCAAAGGTAGAACGGCAGCAATGATCGCGACTTATAATAATGACATTGCATCGGCCAAAGTTATCCTTGAGGCAGGTGCTGACGTAAACATTCAGGATGAAATGAAAAACACGCCATTCCTATATGCAGGTGCAGAAGGAAACCTTGAGATTTTAAAACTTACCATTGCTGCCGGGGCAGACCCGACCATTACGAATCGCTACAACGGAACAGCGTTGATTCCGGCATCGGAGCACGGTTATACGGATGTCGTGCAAGAGCTGCTCACAAACACCAAAATCGATGTGAACCATGTTAATCGTCTTGGCTGGACCGCTTTGATGGAAGCAATTGTGTTAAATAACGGTAATGCCAATCAACAGGAGACAGTGCGGTTATTGATCGAGCATGGGGCAGATGTTAATCTGCCCGATGAAGAAGGAGTCACTCCGCTGAAGCATGCGCGGCAAAGAGGCTTCGACCAAATCGTACAGCTATTAGTGCAAGCAGGAGCGAAATAACCGGAAGAGGGGCTGATGAGCCCCTCTTTTTTACATTTATTAATTGACGGTGAGAAAGATTATCACTACAATGGTTTATATAGGTTTTTATTGCATAAATCAAGCAGAAATGCAGAAATGAGTGAAGAGATGCTCCGCCGATTTTTCTCGCATTACAAACCCTACAAGGGACTGTTTATTTTAGACTTCACTTGTGCCGTTGTCGCCGGCCTCCTGGAGCTGGCATTCCCGCTAGCTGTCAATCGCTTTGTGGATGATCTACTGCCTGGAGGCGATTGGAGCCTTATCGTTTGGGCATCCATAGGCTTGTTGGCGGTTTATGCTTTGTCAGCGCTACTTAATTATATCGTCACTTATTGGGGCCATATGCTTGGGATTAATATCGAAACGGACATGCGCCGCAACTTGTTCGCTAAAGTCCAGAAGCTCAGCTTCCGCTTTTTTGACAACAACAAAACAGGCCATCTTATCGGGCGCATGACCAATGACCTCAACGACATCGGGGAGCTAGCGCATCACGGGCCAGAGGACGCCTTCATCGCTGTCATGACGCTGATCGGCGCGTTCGGCCTGATGGCGTATCTCAATCTGGAGCTGGCGATCATCACCTTCGTCATCATCCCCGTGCTGGCATGGATGATCATCTTTTTCGGTCGACGCATGAGCCGTACATACGAGCGGATGTTTGGCAATGTCGGCAATTTCAATGCACGTATCGAGGACAATGTTGGCGGCATCCGTGTTGTTCAATCTTTTGCCAACGAGAAGCATGAGAACAAGCTGTTCGCCGTTGAAAATCAAAACTATCGTGAAACAAAGCTTGTTGCTTACAAAACGCTATCTGCCAGTATGACGCTCAACTATATGATGATGCGCCTCATTACGATTCTGATTCTGTTGTTCGGCGCCTGGTTCTACATTGATGGTCGTATCGAGATCGGCGAGTTCCTGGCTTTCCTGTTACTGTCTAATGTGTTTTTCCGTCCAATTGAGAAAATTAATGCGATCATCGAGACCTATCCGAGGGGAATTGCCGGCTTCGCCCGTTATTGTGAGATTATGGACACGGAACCGGACATCAAGGATGCGCCGAACGCAGTGGAGATTGACCGTGTCACGGGCTCGATCGAGTTCAACAACGTCGGTTTCAGCTACGAGTCGGAGCGTCCCATTTTGCAAAACATCAACTTCAGCATTAAGCCAGGGGAGACGGTCGCTTTTGTTGGGCCTTCCGGCGCAGGTAAAACGACCATATGCAGCTTGCTGCCGCGCTTCTATGATGTGAACGAGGGTTCGATCAAAGTAGACGGTCGTGATATTCGCGACGTCACCGTGGAATCGCTGCGCCGTAATATTGGCATCGTGCAGCAGGATGTGTTCCTGTTCTCGGGTACAATTCGCGAAAATATCGCCTATGGCGATCTGGATGCGACAGACGAGCAAATCTGGGATGCGGCGCGCCGGGCGTCGCTCGATGAGCTAATTCGCTCTTTGCCAGAAGGCATGGACACGGTAATCGGCGAGCGTGGCGTGAAGCTTTCTGGGGGACAAAAGCAGCGCATGTCTATTGCCCGCATGTTCCTTAAAAATCCGCCGATTCTTATTTTGGATGAAGCGACCTCCGCGCTCGACACCGAGACGGAAGCAGCTATTCAGGCTGCGCTTGCGGAGCTGTCTGTCGGCCGCACGACGCTGGTCATTGCACATCGTCTGAGCACAGTCAGAAACGCTGACCGCATTATGGTCGTCAATACGAGCGGTATCGCTGAACAGGGACGTCATCAGGAGCTGATCGCTGCTGGCGGCATCTACAGCCGACTGCATGTTGCCCAAGCAAGCCAGGCTTAAGCTGTCCGGATTGTTCTAACCGCTGCGAGTCGTCATCGACTCGCAGCGGTTTCTTTTCTTATTGAGCTTGTCTGCGGCACACGCGGCACGTCCGAGGCGCCAATTGAGCTAACCTGGGCGCTTATCCTCGGATTAGCCAAGCAGATCCGGCGCGAAAATGAGGCTTTGCGCGGCGGCGGTCCTTGGCAGAGTACGGTTGGCAGCGATTTGAATGGCCGCACGCTCGGCTTGCTCGGCCTGGGTAAAATCGGCAGCCGCGTGGCGGAGATCGGCCGAGTGTTCGGCATGCGCGTCATGGCGTGGATCCAGAATTTTACACCGGAGAAGGCTGCTGAAGGGGGAGTGGAGCTGGCGTCATCTATGGAAGCGCTGTTGGAGCAGAGCGATTATGTATCGATTCATCTTGTTTTAAGCGAGCGGACGAGGGGATTACTCGGTAGAGCGGAGCTGCAGAGGCTGAAACCTTCCGCATATCTCATCAATACTTCCCGGGCTGGCATTGTTGATCAGGAGGCGCTGATCCACCATCTGCAGCAGGAGCGGATCGCCGGTGCAGGTCTTGATGTGTTCCATACGGAGCCGCTGCCTGCGGATCATCCGTATCGGACTTTGCCCAATGTGCTGGCAACTCCGCATATTGGCTATGTGACAGACAGCAATTATAAACTTTATTTTGCCGATGCGGTCGAGGACATTGAAGCTTGGCTGGATGGGGCGCCGATTCGTCCTGTGCAGCCGTATAAGCAGTAACTTAAGGAATAAATAATTTCAGTGTCCGTAATTTTGATTGTGCGACGGTCATTAAGATGCTTTGTAAATTAAAATGGGGCCGTCCCAAAAGCCCTAAAATGTACACGAAATAGAGTAGCACCAGCAAGACGGGAGGAGACTGAGCCAAGCTCAGCTTTCCTCCCGTCTTCGTTTATCTGCCGTAACGGAACTGAGAAGCCTTATTCCGGGGAAATCGAAGGATTTCGAGGTGTAACGGAACGGAGAGACGCTATTTCGGCATTATCTTGGGACGATCATCATCGCTGAGCCAAATAACGCTTCTCCGTTCCGTTAGCTAGCTTGAACCCGTGTTTGATGGGAAATAAGCTCTCTGAGTTCCGTTAGATTTAAGGGGCTTTTGGGAACCCTCATAGAGTGAAATTACTTATAAGCTTGGATGCCCAACAAAGTTTCCAAATCGACGATTTTATAGCCGTCTTTCTGTAATGCCTCAATAATGTACGGAAGCGCTTTGACAGTTTCCGATTGTTCCTTCGTAGAGTGCATAAGAATGATGTCTCCGTTTCTTACGTTAGAAACCACATTATTAACGATATTGTCCTTTTCCTTTTGCGACCAATCCAGCGTGTCTATTGACCAAAGCACAATGGAGTAACCGTCCTGCTTCGCGGCGGATACGACCTTGTCATCTGTTTCGCCGTATGGTGTTCGCAACATAGCGGGTGTCTTACCAATAATCTCTTTAATTGCATCTTCGGTTTCTTTCAGTTCGGAATGAATTTGATCCGAATTTTTTTTAGTTAAATCAACGTGGTTGTAACTATGGCTTAACACCAAATGTCCATTTTCATATGCTCTTTTTACAACATCCGGATATTGTTTGACTTGCTTACCGATGAAGAAGAAGCTTCCCTTTACCTTATGCTTATCCAGCGAGTCAAGAATAGCCGGAGTTGTCTGATTATCAGGACCGTCGTCAAAAGTTAGGGCGACCATCTTCTCGTTGGGACCGTTAAGAAATACGTTGTTTTTATGCGCTTTGGCGAAAGCTTTAGTTCTTTTGCGCCAATCCAGCATAGTCGTCCAAGCCTTTGACGATAATGCGTTTGATTTCCCCACAATATCCAATACATAATTTTCTTTGGATACACTTTGGACGCTTCCTGCCGAAAATACGGAAGTATGGTCGACCGAATTTGCTCCTTTTGGGATAATGAATTTTAACTGAATGTCTTGCTTAACGTTGTAAACGTAAATATCGTCCGTTCCGATCTCGGCTGTTTTGTCAGGGTTGCCAATGGACTTTACGATACTTTCAAGCGTCAGCTTCTGAAGTCGAAGATCGTAAGAACGAGCGTCAAACAACAAACCGTTTGATTGGTTATAGCCGAAGGAAGAAGCATACCCGTTATACGTTACGTACATACCCGGTCCAACCGCGTCGACCTTATCTGGTTCTCCCCATTCTTGTCGTACTTGCTTTATTGTATTTCTGCCGACAATAAATTCATTGTCTGCTGCTTTTCCTTCCCGTGCTAAATCCAGCAAACGCCTTGGGAAGTCAACGTCTTCGGAAGGCTTTACTGTCGGAGATGCAGAAGGAAGCGTTGTAGATGTAGGTGTAGGTGTAGGTTTTGGCGTTGTTGTTTCGTTCGAAGCTCCGCATGCGGATAAAATAAGTATCGTGATTGAGAGTGTAATCCATTTCAAAAAACTCTTGAATTTCTCCATTTTTAAACTAAATCCCCTTTGTAAGTTGAGATTGTTGTTTTGAATCGCCCTTTTATTGTAGACAAGCAAATCAGGTTTGAATCGCGGGGCGAATACAGAGCCGAGAAGTTAGGTGAAGGTTTTATCAAGATACTATAAATACAGCAATATCCGAAATAAACAACTATTGACAGTTAAGTGTATGAAGGGCATAATACACATATCAAGTGTATGAACTACTTAGTACACACACTTAATAGGCGAGGTGTGAGATGAACAACGAAGAATGGCCGGAAGCGGTCTTTGGCAGCCGAGATCCGGTGTATTTGCAGGTGGTCCGCCATTTCAAGGAGCTAATTGCCACCGGCTGGCTGAAAGCCGGGCAGACCGTACCGTCCCGGCGTGAACTTGCTTCCCGAATGAAAATTAATCCGAACACGGCGCAAAAAGCCTACAAGGAAATGGAGGAACAGAAATTGATCGTGACCGAGGGCAATTCCCCAAGCCGGATTACAAGTGATGCCACGACACTTCGGGCTATCCGTTCCGAGCTGTTAGGCGAGGCGGTGGAGGCGTTTGTGGAGTCCGTTCGCCGTTTGGAAGCTCCTGTTGATGAGCTAGTGGAACTGGTTCGTGAGAAATACGAGAGGCATCCGCAACAGACAGGCGTGGAGTTTAGGAACGGAAAGGAAGGCGGAGCATGATCGAAGTCAGCGATATTCGCAAAACTTACCGCCGCAAGAAGGTATTGAACGGCGTATCCTTTAAGGCAGAGAAAGGGCAGATTACTTGTCTGATCGGCCTGAACGGTGCCGGCAAGTCTACCATTCTCAAGGCGATAATGGGACTTACGCCGCTGAATGGCGGCAGCATTCGCATCGGCGGTCAGGTTTTGACACCTGAAGTATATAACACAATTGCTTTCATCCCGGATCGGCTTACGATGCCGGGCTCGATGAAGCTGCGCGATGGCTTGCAGTTCATGGCGGACTTTTATCCCCGCTGGAACGCAGAGCGAGCCGAAGACCTGATGAGCTTTTTCCGGCTGGAGCGCGGGGAGCGGATCGGCAGAATGTCCAAGGGCACAGCGGCAAAGTTCAACCTCGTTCTCGGCATGGCGCAGGATGTGGACTATGTGCTGATGGATGAGCCGTTCTCCGGAATCGATATGTTCAGCCGTGAGATGATTGCCGATGTGTTCACAAGCCAGCTCGTGGAGGATCGGGGCGTGCTCATTACGACCCATGAGATCGGCGACATCGAGCATCTGGTTGACCGCGCTGTGCTGCTGCAGGAGGGGCATGTCATCCGCGATTTCAATTGTGAGGACATGCGCAGCGAGGAAGGCAAGTCGGTCATCGACGTGATGAGGGAGGTTTACCGGACTTGAAAACGTATTTGAAGCTGGTACATATGGAAATTTACCGGTTCCGTTTCATCCTTGGCGGCTTGATGGCGTTGACAGCTATCGTTCAGTTGCTCAGCACGCAGATCGTTCTGTCAGATCGTCTGAAAACAATCTACGAATCAGCTGCCCGCGAGGGCAAATCGCTAGGGATGGAATATAGCTTTCACATGAGAGAGGTATATTCTACTACTGGAGTTTGGATGGTAGTACCGGTCATAATGTGCATCGTGGTGATCAGTCTTTATATTTTCTTGATCTGGTATCGAGACTGGTTCGGCAAATCGACGTTTGCATACCGACTGCTGATGCTCCCCTACCCAAGGTTCACTCTTTATTTGTCAAAGTTTACCGCTCTTATGGTTTTCATATTCAGCCTGCTGGCGCTGCAGATTGTCATTGTTGTTTTGCAGATGATGCTGTATTTCTTCCGCGTGCCGGAAGAACTGCGGGTCCCGGTGTCCTTAGTCGACACAATCCGGTTTTCGGAAACTTTCTTTTACATTCCGCTGCAACTGCAAGAATTTCTGCTATTGTACGGCTTTGGTTCTGTTTTCGTTCTGCTGCTGTTCACGACGGTGCTGCTGGAACGCAGTTACCGCTTGAAGGGGCTGATTGCAGGGCTCAGCTATACGATTGTTACTTTCGCGTTGGTCGCTTGGATGTGGTCAATGGCTGAATCGGATAGTTTTTTTCTTTTCCCTTCCGAGCTGCTACTTGTTACGATCGCAGTCATGCTCGGCAATACGGCGTTATCGTTATGGCTCGGCAGATGGCTGCTCCGCACGAAGGTTACGGTTTGAAGGAGGACATATGAAAAAATATTTTTACAGTATCGGATTAGTCGGACTGAGCCTAATTGTGCTGATTTTTTTTGCCGGAGCGGCAATTGCTGAGCGCAAACCTCCTCTTGAACTGGTCACGCAGGAAGGCAACGCTGAAGTGATGCGAGGGTATGCACTGGAAGGACTGGGAGCACAGTTGACGTCTGACGGTGGAAGAGAATGGATGGATGACAACCGTATTTCCGAAGCATATGAGGATTCGTTGAGCACGAATAATTATGATGGCGAGCGCAATGAACTGATTGCTGACTATCGCTCTTTCATGCGAGGCTATCAGCGGGCTGATTCCTACTATCGGGACGAGCAGGTGATTATTGGAGCAGACGCTGACAATGAAAAATCGGAGGTTCTCGTTCGAATTTTAGATCGCTCAAATTCCAAAGTCAAGGAGTTAAAGGTCCCCGTTAAGAGTAACGATAGCATGCGTCAAATAGTTAATCCGAACATTATCGTTCAGGACATTCAATTAATTGGTGATCGGATTCATCTGTTAGTAAGTGATTACGCGAATAATGGCTGGGAATATACTGCTTATGCTATTGACCGCAACAGTGGAACAGTTATCAAGTCTCAAGTTATTTATGTTCCAGAGGAGATGAATGATCCCTCTTTAAGGACGAGCATTGATTTGAAGGCGGAAATCAGAGAGCTGGCAGCCTCGCCTATTATTATGTTTAATATCAAAACAATGAAGACCGATTCAAGCGGCTCAGAGTCACTTAAGGAATGGCGGGTTATGGGTTATGATTATGCCAGCGGAGAAACGTGGAATTTGCCTCAGGAAGGACTGGATTTGATCAAAAAAGGTTTGGAGCCTACGCTTCATGAAGGTAAGCTATTTGCTTACGATGATAGCTATTCTGGTTCGAAGATCTATTCCATCGACCCAAAAACGGGCAAGCAAAACGCAGAGTCGCTCTCTCAGGCGGCCGGCGAAGCCGGTTCGAGAAATATTACGCGATCTATTAAATTTGGGGATGGACTGATCTACGTAAGCATCCTTGAAGATGGTGTTACCAGTGTTATCGTTTATGACGAGGCAACCCATGCCGTCGCATACAGAGGATTGGTCAAGTTCAAGAAGGCTAGCGCAAAAGCGGACAGACTTTTTTATTTTCACAGTCTCAAATATATAGGGAAATAAAACTGATCTCATCCGATCTGCCGCAGCCAAGCCTGCGGCATTTTTTTTATCCCCTAATAATGTCGAAAATTCCCTTTATCCTGTTGGTTGGATGCGCTCCCAAGGGTCTGTCGCCGCTTGTCTGACGCTTCCGTTGGAGGAATAAAAATGAAGCCCAAGGAGATAATGCTTATTAATGTTTCTCCTTGGGAGGTAGTCACGTTGACCCGAAATAAAGTCGAGATCTGTGGAGTGGATACCGCCAAACTCCCCGTCCTTACCAATGTCGAAATGCGAGAGCTATTCACTGCTCTTCAGACGAAAAATGAGTGGTCTGCCAGAGAGAAACTGGTAAATGGAAACCTTAGGCTGGTCCTCAGCGTCATCCAGCGGTTCAACAACCGCGGAGAGTTTGTAGACGATCTGTTCCAGGTCGGCTGCATCGGACTGATGAAGGCCATTGATAATTTTGATCTGGGCCAAAATGTTAAGTTCTCCACTTACGCTGTACCGATGATTATCGGCGAAATTCGCCGTTATCTACGTGACAATAACCCGATCCGTGTCTCTCGCTCATTGCGCGATATTGCTTACAAGGCGCTCCAGGTACGGGATGCGCTGACGAATCAGAACTCAAGGGAGCCGACCATTCTCGAGATTGCCGAAGCGCTTGGCGTGCCCAAAGAAGATGTTGTTTTTGCACTGGACGCCATCCAAGATCCGGTGTCACTATTCGAGCCGATCTATCATGACGGCGGTGATCCCATCTATGTGATGGATCAGATCAGCGATGATCGCAACAAGGATGTTGGCTGGATCGAGGAAATTGCGCTGCGCGAAGCGATGCACAAGTTGAACCAGCGCGAGAAAATGATTCTCTCGATGCGCTTTTTCGAGGGTAAAACGCAGATGGAGGTTGCCGACGAAATCGGCATTAGCCAGGCTCAAGTTTCCCGTCTGGAGAAGTCGGCCATCCAGCAGCTGCAGAAACATGTCAAGACTTGAACAGCTCATTGTTTAACTAGTCCAGCTTAACTAGCAGGAGAACTCAAGGCGCCGATCGGCGCCTTTTTTCATGTCTTTATGGGCTGTTCCCCTGTCCTTGCTCATATACTGAAATAGGCAACTTACACCCCAGGACGGGAAGTGCGGTTTATGATCATGAAAATCTCCGACTTTCAGACGAAGGATGTCATCAATATCGTGGATGGTAAAAAGCTGGGCCAGATCAGCGATATGGAAATTGATCTTCGCCAGGGTAGGATTGATTCCATCGTAGTGCCGCATCTCACGAAATTTTTTGGCATGTTCGGCAACGGAACAGAACTGGTCATTCCCTGGCGCAACATTGTTAAGATCGGCGCGGATGTAGTGCTGGTCAGAATGGAAGGCGCAAGCGGCAAAGTTTATCTGGAAGATGAGGACCTTCAAGTCAAGCCGTTGCAGCGACGGGATTAACCCGGCGTTAGCACGGCTTTCCAGCGTTTATGGGCTCATGGTACACTGGACACGAGGTGAGAATCGGATGGAACCGTTTGTTTCCAAGCATAGATTGGATAAGGCGAAGGAGGCTTCGCTTTTTTTGTTGGAATCGTGGGTAAAAGAAGGAAGAGGCCTCACGGCCGGCTTCACTGGCCGTGAAGGAGGTGCCAGCGTCGCGCCTTGGGCTTCGCTGAATATGGGGCTGCATGTCGGAGATGACGATAACGCAGTTCTTGAAAACCGCAGGCGGTTAGCGGAAGCGCTCGGCTGGAGCTTCGAGGCTTTCACCTGCGGCGAGCAGGTGCATGGCTGCGCCGTGCAGGCTGTAGGAGCCGTCAATGCCGGCAGCGGCCGGGACAGCCGAACGACAGCAGTTCAAGATACGGACGCACTCATGACCGATGAGCCTGGCGTCCTGCTTGTTTCCTTTTATGGGGATTGTGTACCGCTTTACTTCTGGGATCCCGTGCGGCGTGCGGCCGCTCTCGCCCATGCCGGTTGGAAGGGTACGGTGCTGGAGATCGGCCGCGAGACGATCGAGGCAATGGGGAGCAGCTATGGCTGCAAACCCGAGAATATCCGTACGGCCATCGGGCCGTCAATCGGGGATTGCTGTTACGAGGTTGACGAGAACGTGTTATCGCGGGTTCGTCCGCTGCTGGAGGAGCTGCGGCAAGCGGACGTGGAAGCTTTTGCAGAAGTAATAACAGACTCCACACCCGGACATGGCTTCCTTAACTTGAAAGAGCTGAACCGACAGATTATGATAAAAGCAGGAATTTTGCCGATGCATATCGAATTATCGGAGTGGTGCACTGGTTGTCGCCGCGATCTGTTCTTCTCCCACCGCATGGAGGGAGGGCGAGCGGGCCGGATGGCTAGCTGGATCGGCATGGAGGGCAGGTGACGCTGATGACGCTCGCGCAGCGCAAGGCGGAGGTAGAGGGAAGAATTGCGGAGGCATGCCGCCGGGTTGGGAGAGATCCTTCCGAGGTTGGCGTGATCGCCGTAACGAAGTACGTGTCATTAGAGCGGACACAGGAGGCGCTTGCCGCAGGCTGTCGGCATCTGGGTGAGAATCGCTGGCAGGATGCCCGGGAGAAGTGGCTGACGCTTGCGGATGAGCATGGAGAGGGCGGTAGCGAGAACGGGAGCAAGGCACCGATCTGGCATTTTATCGGCTCTCTGCAGTCGAACAAGGTTAAGGACGTCGTAGGCAGATTTACATATATTCATTCGTTGGACAGGCTTCCGCTCGCGGAAGCGATACACCGCAAGGCCAGCAGTCTGGGCATCATGGTGCCTTGCTTCATTCAGGTTAACGTCTCGGGGGAAGAGTCCAAACATGGCCTGACCCCGGACGGCTTGCAGGAGTTGGCACTCGGGCTGCGCGACTATCCGTCGATCCAACCGATTGGACTTATGACGATGGCGCCGCATGAGGAAGACCCGGAGCTGACGCGCCCGGTTTTCCGCCGGCTGAGGGAGCTGAGGGATGAGGCCAACCGACTGGGTTGGTTCTTAGAGCCGCTGACCGAACTATCGATGGGCATGTCCAATGATTTTGAAGTGGCCATTGAAGAAGGCGCCACCCGGGTTCGACTCGGAACCATTCTGGTGGGCAAAGAGGAGGAGCTGATGTGAAGGTGATGAACAAGTTCATGAATTTCCTTGGCTTACAGGATGAGGAAGAGATTATCGAACGTGAGACGGTGCAATCACAGGACGAGCAGGAAGTTGAAACTTCCCCGGCAGATTTGCGTAAGCAATCCAAAGGCAGCAACATCGTCAGCATTCATTCCCAGAAAAATATGCGTGTCGTTTTGAGCGAACCGCGCTCCTATGACGAGGCGCAGGAGATTGCGGATCACTTGAGAAACCGCCGCTCGGTCATCGTGAACCTGCAGCGCGTACGTACCGATCTTGCAGTTCGCATCGTGGACTTCCTAAGCGGTACAGTTTATGCGCTGAATGGCCATATCTCCAAGCTGGGTCCAAATATTTTCTTGTGCACGCCGGATTCGGTTGATGTTCAGGGCACCATAACGGAAATGCTAGCAGACGAAGACTACAGACAAAGATGAGGTGACCTAACCGTTGGGATTCAATTACGTCAGCCTAATTTCAAGCCTTGAGACGATTTACAGCTTCTTGATTATCGGTTACATCTTGCTTTCCTGGCTACCCAACGCCCGTGAGAGCTTCATTGGTGAATTCCTCGGCAAAATTGTCGAGCCTTACCTCAGCATTTTCCGCCGTTTTATCCCGCCGATTGGTGGCATGCTGGATATTAGCCCGATTGTGGCCCTGTTCGCGCTTCGCTTTGTCGTGGCTGGCCTGATCGGAGTTTTAGACTTTTTGTTCGGACGCTGATTAGATGTCTGGTTTTTTTGAACATTTCCTTCCGGAGGAGCGGCCATTCGTGGATCGTGTGCTGGAATGGGTCGAGAGGTCCGCTGGGCTCCATGAGCTCAAGCGGACCGATTTTTTAGATCCACGCCAGCAAAGTATTCTGCAGTCGCTTGCCAATCGGGAGCCGTCTATAACGATCCGGCTTGACGGAGGTTACGAGGGAGCGGAGCGCAGGCGGGCGCTAATCGCCCCGGAATATCGTTATCTCGAGGCGGAGGATATGAGTATCGTCGTGTTGGAAGTTGAAGCCCCCTCTGGCGGGCATCCCGATTTGGATCACGGCGATTATTTGGGCTCTGTACTCGGTCTCGGCATTAAGCGCGATCGAATCGGCGATATTCATGTCGGCGAAGAAGGGGCGCAGTTGCTTGTTGCAGCGGAAATCGCAGAGTTTCTTAACATTCATTTACGCCAGGTGCATCGGCTGAACGTAATGACCGCTATAAGACCGCTGTCCGAGCTTCGGCCGGTCACGGCTACTATGGAGGAGATGGCGTTCACAGTAGCCTCAATGCGACTGGATGGCATCGCGAGTGATGTGTACCGCATCAGCCGCGCCAAAATTGTCGATCCAATCCGCGCCGGCCGCTGCCGTGTTAACTGGAAAGCGGAGGAAGATCCGTCAAAACAGCTGCGTGAAGGAGATGTCGTGTCGATCAAGGGACTCGGCAGATTCAAGCTGCTGGAGGTAGACGGTGTAACCAAGAAGGGGCGCATTCGTGTACGCGCAGGCAAGTTTGTCTAGGCGAGTACAGGGATCAGGATGGGCGCTTCGCCTTGGCGGACGGGCTCATCCTTTTTTTACCGGTGTTCATGGTCTGAATGAAAAGATGAGTTCTGCCGATATAGGGAGAAGACGTCTTTTTTTTCGCGGCATGTGAACTTTGCAGGAAATTGGCTGTACCTGTCGAAATGAATAAGCCACACCATGGACGGCCCAAACATCAGGAATCCATTCAAGCAGGAGGTGCCCCAATGCCGCTGACGCCATTGGACATACATAACAAGGAGTTTGGAAGACGACTCCGCGGCTATGACGAGGACCAGGTCAATGAGTTTCTGGATCAAGTCATCAAGGACTATGAAGCGCTGATTCGGGAGAACAAGGATTTGCAAAATCAGATCCTCAATCTTCAGGAGAAGCTCAACCATTTCTCCAATATCGAGGAGACGCTTAGCAAAACGATCATCGTTGCCCAGGAAGCGGCTGACGAGGTGAGGGGCAATGCCAAGAAAGAGGCTCAGCTCATCATCAAGGAAGCAGAGAAAAATGCCGACCGCATCATCAACGATTCTCTGATGAAGTCTCGCAAAGTTTCGCTGGAGGTCGAGGAACTCAAAAAGCAGGCTTCCATTTACCGTACACGTTTCCGTACACTCGTTGAAGCACAGCTGGAGCTTCTCTCCCAGGATGGCTGGGATAAGCTGGAGTCTGCATCTAGCAGCTTGTCGCTTGAGCAGTCTAACCGCTAATTTATTTTCCCCCGACAATGGGGGATTTTTTTTATATTGTATTTCGGTGGGGCCGTGCCTCTGGCGGTTGACACCTTTTAACCCAATGGGGTATAAAGTAGTATAGAAATGTTTATGTTTGACTAACAATGTGAACATCAACTTCATTGACGAGAACAAGCAAGCTGCGGGGAAGTCCCTCAGAGAGCCGGCCATAGTGCTGCAAGTCGGCGTTCGGAACCCAGCCATGCATCCTCTCCGAGAAGCGCTGCCGAAGCGGTCTGGATTCCATAAGGAATTCAGTCACAGTAAGCCGCGCCGGATGTCCTCCGTTACAGGGAACGCGGATCGGTTACAGTTAGATCCGCTGCCGAGGAACGCCCCGTCTCCACTACACTCGCACCCTTTTATTAGGTGCCTGCAGTAGCGTTTATGGATCCGCGTTCGATCTAGGGTGGTATCGCGAGTTTACGCTCGCCCCTTTCCAGGGGCGGGCTTTTTTATTTATCTAAGGGAGTGTTGAGGTATGCAGAGAGTCGACGTAAAAGAAAAGGCGCGCAGTCGCGAACTACGCGTATTGAATAAGTGGAATGAAGAAAACACATTCAAAGCATCCATCGAGAACCGTGCAGGAAAGCCGAACTTCGTGTTCTACGAAGGACCGCCAACCGCGAATGGTGCACCGCATATCGGTCATGTACTGGGACGCGTTATTAAGGATTTCATCGGCCGCTACAAAACGATGTCCGGCTATCGCGTTGTGCGCAAGGCCGGATGGGATACCCATGGCTTGCCGGTCGAGCTTGGTGTTGAGAAGCAGCTTGGCATTTCTGGCAAGCAAGAGATCGAGAACTATGGCGTAGAAGAATTTGTGAAAAAGTGTAAAGACAGCGTGTTCGAGTACGAGCGTCAGTGGCGTGAGCTGACCGAAGCGATCGGCTACTGGACCGACATGGATGATCCGTATGTCACACTCAAAACGAGCTACATCGAGAGCGTGTGGCATATCCTTTCCACGATTCACGGCAAAGGTCTGCTGTACCGCGGTCACCGCGTTAGCCCCTACTGCCCTTGCTGCCAGACCACGCTCAGCTCGCATGAGGTTGCTCAAGGCTACGAGGATGTCAAGGATCTCAGCGCCACGGCCAAATTCCCGCTGGAGAATGGCGAGGGTCATTTGCTTGCTTGGACAACAACTCCTTGGACGCTGCCAGCCAACACAGCGATTGCCGTCAACCCTGAGCTGACGTATGCCAAAGTAAAGCGTGACGGCGAAGTGTATTTTGTCGCAGAAGCGCTTGTAGAAAGTGTGTTCAAGGGCGAAGAGAAGCCTGAGATTGTTGGTAGCGTTAAGGGGTCCGAACTGGTTGGACTTGCTTACAAGGCTCCGTTCAACTACGTGCCTGTTGAGAAAGGCCATGTTGTCATCGGCGCGGACTTTGTCAGCGACACAAGCGGTACAGGCATGGTGCATATCGCTCCTGCACATGGTGATGATGACTACAAAACCGCTCGCAAAAACGGCATCAGCTTGCTGGCGGTCGTAAACAACCAGGGCCGTTATATCGATGAAGTGACGGATCTCGCGGGCCGTTTTGTCAAAGATGGCGAAGTGGACATCGAAATTGTCAAAATGCTCAGCGAAAAAGGCCTGCTTTTCTCCAAAGAGAAATACGAGCATAGCTATCCGTTCTGCTGGCGCTGCAAATCGCCGCTCATCTATTACGCAACCGAGAGCTGGTTCATCGAAACGACGGCCGTTAAAGATCAGCTGATTGCCAACAACAATGGGGTGGAATGGTATCCAGGCCATATCCGCGAAGGTCGTTTTGGCAAGTTCCTGGAGGATCTGGTTGACTGGAACATCAGCCGCAATCGTTATTGGGGAACGCCGCTCAACGTATGGGTTTGCGAGGCGACAGGCAAGGAATATGCGCCATCCAGCCTTGCCGATCTGCGCGAGCGTTCCGTTACGGAGCTTGCAGAAGATTTTGAGCCGCATAAGCCTTATGTGGACGAAGTGAAGCTGCACAGCCCATTCGCGGAAGGCGCCATCATGACTCGGACTCCGGAAGTGATCGACGTATGGTTCGACAGCGGTTCGATGCCGTTTGCCCAGCAGCATTTCCCGTTTGAAAATGAAGAGCGCTTCGCTGAGCAATATCCGGCGGATATGATCTGCGAAGGCATCGACCAGACACGCGGCTGGTTCTACAGCCTGCTCGCTGTATCGACACTGTACAACGGCAAAGCGCCGTACAAGTCGGTCATTTCCACGGGACACATTCTCGATGAGAATGGCCAAAAAATGAGCAAATCCAAAGGCAACGTCATCGACCCTTGGGAAATCATCAACGAATACGGCACAGACGCTTTCCGCTGGGCTCTGCTCGCTGATAGTGCGCCTTGGAACAGCAAAAAATTCTCGCGCGGAATCGTCGGTGAGGCGAAGTCCAAAGTCATTGATACGATCGTGAACACCCATGCTTTCTTCGCGCTGTATGCAACCATCGATGGATTTGATCCGGCTGAGCATCAGGGCCGCGTATCCTCGGTCAAGCTGGACCGTTGGATTGTCTCGCGCCTTAACTCGCTTGTGCGCACGGTTGTCAGCGGGCTGGAAAGCTGGGATTTCCTCAATTCCGCCAAAGCTATCGAGGCATTCGTCGACGAGCTTAGCAACTGGTACATTCGCCGCTCACGCGACCGCTTCTGGGGAAGCGGCCTGACGGACGACAAGCTGGATGCCTACTGCACGCTGCGCGATGTGCTGATGACGCTGTCCCGCCTGATCGCTCCGTATGCTCCTTTGCTCGCGGAGGAAGTTTACGGCAACCTTGGTGGCAAAGGAAGCGTGCATCTGGATGATTACCCTGTCGCAGACGAGTCTGCTATCGATGCAGAGCTGGAGCGTGACATGGGGACAGCGCGTACGATCGTTGAGCTTGCGCGCAATGTGCGCAACGAGACCAGCATCAAAACTCGCCAACCGTTATCCGAGCTGATTGTCTCCCTGAGCGGCGAGTTCGCGCTGACAGACTACGAAGAAATCATCAAGGACGAGATCAACGTGAAGGGAATCGTCGTTGAGGATTCCGACAGCGGGTTTGTCGACTTCACCCTGAAGCTGAACCTCAAAGTTGCGGGCAAAAAATTCGGCAAAAACGTCGGTCCAGTCCAGGCGTATCTCAAAGGTCTCGACGCTGCCGGAACACGGGCAATCGTGACGGCTGGCAGCTTCGTCTTCACAACGCCGGAGGGTGAGGATCTTCCTGTCGCACTGGATGAGCTGCTTGTTGAGAAGCAGGCCAAGGCTGGCTTTGCTTCCGCTTCCGGTAGCGGACTGACCGTGGCATTGAATACGGACATCACGCCGGAGCTGGAGCAAGAGGGCTGGGTCCGCGAGGTTATCCGCGCCGTTCAAGATACGCGTAAAAAGCTTGATCTGCCGATCGAGAAGCGCGTTGATCTGCTGCTTGATACAGATGAAAGCCTCACCGAAGCTCTTAAAACGTATGACAGCCTGCTGCAGGACAGCGTTTTGCTGAATAGCGTTAGCTTTGGAAGCGAGCCTGGCATGGAGCGCGTGGCTCTGGGTGAGCGCGAGTTCGGAGTTCTGATTCAGGGGTGATTTCCGCGAGCTAGTAGAGTGGATTTGAGAGCTGGTGCGGAACTTCGCTGCAGGAGCCGATCCTTTCTCCGATCCCTCTGGAAGTCGGATGCCCTGATCGCCTAACACACTAAAGTGTAGGCATCCGACTTCCAAGAGGACCGCTACCGCTTCTCCGAAAGGATTCGTCTCCCTCCGCTTCGCCGCACAAGCTCTCATAGGCGTCTCTCACCCCTGTTTTTTTATTGGGGTGGGGGGCGCCTTTAGCATACGTAAAAGGCGGCAGGCCGCTTGGCGCGGCGGGTGGTGCGACGCTCAATGGAGCAACTGCACCAACTGAAACTGTAATTGCTCCTGGAACTGAACTGAACTGGACCGGATTGGATTGGATTGGATTGGAACTGGATTGGAACTGGATTGGAACTGGAACTGGAACTGGAACTGGAACTGGAACTGGAACTGGAACTGGAACTGCATCCGCATCCGCATCCGCATCCGCGGCATCAGTCGTTGCCCAAGGCATTCTGGTAGTAAGAATTATCCAGATGTTACGGGACATACTAGCCTTTAGGCTGGAGAAGACAGAAATAAGCCTCCTCGGCCTTCCGCTTTGCGGTTGGATGGGGAGGCTTTATAAGGTTAAGATGAGCGAAATGGAGGAAAACCGGGATGGGCGAAGATAGTCGAAGGGATACGATCAGCGAGCGGGAGCAAATTAGCTTTCTGCAAGACCGGCTAGAGAAAATAGCCGCCGATCTGGAAAAATCGCAGATGGCGGAGTATGTGGAACTTCTAAACCGACCGTTCTCGCTGATCTGGCGCAATCTGATGGTCGGCATTTCCAGAGGCATCGGTTCCGTGATCGGGTTAGCTTTTTTTACAACGGCAATTTTATATATACTGCAAGCTCTTGGGCAGCTCAATTTGCCGATTATTGGCGATTATATTGCGGATATTGTGAGAATCGTGCAAATTCAGCTGGACGGCAAGCAATATTGAGCTAGTTATAGGAACTGAGATCTATCAAGAAGTCGGTTCGCTCGATTAAACGGAATTTCGCTGCCAATGCGGAAAGCGATTCGCACGATTGCACGGAATTTCGCTGCCAGTGAGGAAGTCGGTTCGCTCGATTGCAAGTAACGTCACTGCTTGAACTGAGCCTTTCTTCGATCCCTCTGAAAGCTGGATGCCCTCGCGGTTGATATGCACGATTAGCTATGCGGTACACAACGCTATAAGCGACGTGATAGAGAAATTAATCGTTTGAGAGGCCGAGCCATTGTTTCTATAGAAACATGCAGATCAAAGTTTAAATCAGCCGAGATGTACGTGGCTGAAGGGAAAGGCTGTTCGCCGAGCGAAAGCTCGGTAAATAGCGAAGCTTCAAAGGCGAAGCCGAAGATGAGCCACCCCCTATAAAAAAAGGGGGGGATGCAGGGTTTTCAGGACAGTGAAGCGAAGCGGACGGAACCCTCCTGTAGAAGCGGCAGCGGTTCACTTGGAGGCCGGATTCCTACCCTAAACGGGTATGGAATCAAAGGAATCTGGGCTCCAGAGAATCGGAAGGAGGGTCTGTCCGCGAAGCTGTATTTGTCCTGAATAGTAGGAGGGTCTGTCCGCGAAGCGGCATTTGTCCTGAAATGTAAGGGCCTGTCCGCGAAGCTGTATTTGTCCTGAAATGTAAGGATCTGTCTCCGAAGCAATATGTCAGCTCAGCTACTCCTCCCCCAGTTCCTCACCATCGCCGCGCTCCATGTAGCTGTTGTACTCCCGGTTGCGGATCACGCTCACATGGCGGCCAGTGATGTCCGTCGCCAGGAAGCTCTCTATATCCTCCACATAGCCGTCATTCTCCTCCGCTTCAATGCCCAACCGATCGTAATTGTCACCAGGATGCTCTTGCATCGCAGGAGAATCCGAGTTGCCCCAGCTCTCGACAACTTGCCAGGCATCCTCACCGTCAAAGCCTGGATCGTCTTTGCCGTCCCGGTCAGAATCTCCGAAAGGAGGCAAGAGCACAGCTTCCTCTGCAGGCCGGCGATGGGATGTATGCTGGCGTGGAGAATGATCAACGCAGTACTGCGTGTCAGGAAGCGCTTCAAGCCGCTGTTCAGGGATTTCTTTTCCGCAGGAGATGCAAAATCCATAGCTGCCATTGTCGATGGAGCGCAGTGCGGCTTCCACCCGGTCGCGATGAAGATCGAATTGATCCTCCAGTGCCAGGTCTTTGCCTCGCTCGAACATTTCCGTCGCGACATCGCCGGGATGGTTGTCGATTGTACTGAGCTCGCCGGTTTCATCGCGCAAGGCATTCTGAAGTCCGCTATGCTCGGTTTGCTCTTTGTGGCGGATTAGCTCCTCCCGTTCAAGCAGAAGCTGCTGTTTCATCCGTTCGACAAAGGCTGGAGAATGAGTCATCGTTTCGCACACACCTTTCAGCAGCCGCTGCAACGGCTGGCGGTTTCTTTTTACTGGTGTTAGTGTGGACGAATTGGGCCAGCTTTACAGATGGGCTTCTATGGAAGAAATGCTCCCCTTCAAAAAGCGCGATGGAACACATGTAAATCTTGCTTCTCCATAATGAAAAAGCTGGCATTCAGACGCTGAAAGCTCATGTCACGACTGCCCGTGGGAGGCTGGCTCCGCCTGGAATGGTTATGCTACAATGAGACGGACGAGGAGGGAAAGGCTTGAAAATCAAGGGGTATTCATATTTGGTTGCGATCGCAGCCATCCTGGTGGATCAGCTCGCTAAATTGATCATTATCAATCGGCTTGAGCTGTATGAGCAAATTAAAGTAATTGGAAATTTCTTTATTATTACTTCGATTCGAAACACAGGAGCTGCGTTCAGCATCCTGGAGGGCCAGCAGCTGTTTTTCCTCATCATCACACCGCTGGTGGTGGCTGGAATTGCCTGGTATATCCATCAACAACGCAAATCAGGAAACACTTGGCTGCTTACAGCGCTAGGCCTAGTGCTCGGAGGTGCGATAGGCAATTTTATTGATCGACTGATTTACGGCCATGTGGTTGATTTTCTTTCCTTCAACTTCGGTTCGTATTCCTTTGCAGTGTTCAATTTGGCGGATACGTCGCTTACAATTGGCGTAATCATGATCATTGTGGACACTTTGCTTGAGGATCGCCGCACGAGGAAGGCTGCCCGTAACAAAGAGGGTAAAGATCAACCGAAGGAAATACTACACACAGAGGACTGAATGATAACAGTGAAAGATACAGAAACAGAAGCGGGTTTAGGCCGTGAGGTGGAATTCGTAGAAGAGCAGGAAAGCGATAATCAGTTGGAATGGACGATTGAGAGCAGCGAGGCCAAACAGCGCTTGGACAAATTTATTACGGACAAGCTGGCTGATCCTGCAATCTCTCGGACCCAAGTGCAAGAATGGATTAGCGCTGGGGCGGCTACGATTGGTGGTCGCACTGTAAAAGCCAACCAAAAACTTGCGGAAGGCGATCAGCTTGTTGTGATCATACCTGAGCCGCAGGCGGCGGAGATCGTTCCAGAAAATATTCCGCTGGACATTGTATACGAGGATAGCGATGTGATCGTGATCAACAAACCTCGGGGCATGGTCGTGCATCCGGCCCCTGGCCACTCCGGCGGTACTGTCGTAAACGCGCTAATGTATCATTGCAAGGATTTGTCCGGCATTAACGGTGTTATGCGTCCCGGAATCGTCCACCGTATCGACAAGGACACCTCCGGCCTGCTGATGGCCGCTAAAAATGATCTGGCGCATCTTTCGCTGGCGGAGCAGCTCAAGGAGCATAGTGTTACGCGCAAGTATATTGCGCTCGTTCATGACAATCTTCAGCATGATATCGGAACGATTGATGCGCCTATCGGGCGTGATGATAAGGATCGCAAAATGTTTACCGTCACGATCAAAGGCAGCAAACATGCGGTGACGCATTTCCAGGTCATCGAACGACTGGGCGATTACACGCTGGTTGATTTGCAGTTAGAAACGGGACGCACGCATCAAATTCGCGTTCATCTGAAGTATATCGGCCATCCTTTGGCAGGAGACCCGATTTACGGCCGCAACAAAACGGTAGCGCTCAAAGGACAAGCGCTGCATGCAGCGCTGCTTGGCTTCACCCATCCGCGCAGCGGAGAGCGGCTGGAGTTCGAAGCGCCGATTCCTGGAGATATGCAGCATGTGCTGACTAACCTGCGTAATCGCTAGGAGCAGAAAGGCGGGGCATTCTGCGTAGCTGGATAATTCCGGCACACATATGTCTGCGGATGCCATCACAAACGCAATGTCGTGACTTTTCATGCATGGACCACCGTTCATACGTGAATAATTGAACGTCGGGAAGCTCCGTCGTAAAAATGCAAATTTTCCACGCAATGTTCTATTAGCATGCAGGCTTGCCTGCGCTATGCTTAAATAATGCGATTATGACCCGGGCGCTTGATCGCCCGGGTTTATTTTGAAATAAGGAAAGGTGATTCGACCTATGACTTCCATTAATTCCAATTACCTTAATCTTCAAGGGAGCTATTTGTTCTCTGAGATCGCCAAGCGGCGCACTAAGTTTATCCAGGATAACCCGCAAGCAGAAATTATCAGCCTCGGCATCGGCGACGTGACGCGCGGACTTCCGGATGCTGTTACCAAAGCGATGCATGCAGCAATCGACGAGCTGGCTGCGCCGGGTTCTTTCCGTGGTTATGGCCCTGAGCAAGGATACGACTTCCTGGTAAATGCAATTATCGAGAACGACTATAGGGCTCGCGGCGTGGATATCCAGTCGAACGAAGTATTCGTTAGCGACGGTTCCAAATGCGATGTCGGCAATATTCAAGAAATTTTCAGCCAAGATGCAATCGTAGCTGTTCAAGATCCGGTTTATCCAGTTTATGTGGATACGAATGTTATGGCGGGCCGCTCCGGTCTCTTCAACAGCGACATCGGTCGTTACGAGAACATCGTTTACCTCGACTGCACGGCAGAGAATAACTTCAAGCCTTCGCTGCCTGACCGTAAGGTTGATCTTATTTACCTTTGCTACCCGAACAATCCAACTGGCATGACGCTGACGAAGGACGAGCTCAAGGTATGGGTTGACTACGCACGCGAGAACAACTGTCTGATCCTGTTCGACTCGGCTTACGAGGCGTTCATTACGGAAGCGGATGTGCCGCATAGCATTTATGAGGTTGAAGGTGCGCGCGAGGTAGCTATTGAGTTCCGCAGCTTCTCCAAAACAGCGGGCTTCACTGGCGTACGTTGTGCGTACACCGTTGTGCCGCGCGAGCTGAGAGGTTTTGATAAGGACGGCAACACTGTCGTTATCAATGATCTATGGAACCGTCGTCACACGACGAAGTTCAACGGCGTATCCTATGTGACTCAACGTGGCGCGGAAGCGATCTATTCAGCCGAGGGCAAAGAGCAGATCCGCAGCCTCGTTGATTACTATATGACCAATGCTGGCATTATCCGTGATGGACTGCGTTCGCTCGGTCTGGAAGTATTCGGCGGCGTCAACGCTCCTTATATTTGGCTCAAAACGCCAAGCGGTCTTGATTCTTGGGCATTCTTCGACAAGCTGTTGTCTGAGGCGAACATCGTCGGTACGCCTGGCGTGGGCTTCGGCCGCAGCGGTCAAGGGTACTTCCGCCTGACTGCCTTTGGCAGCCGTGAAAATACCGAAAAAGCAGTAGAACGTATTCGCAAACTTAGTCTTTAATTAAAATGGGGCTGTTCTAGACGTCATGTTAATGACGGTGGGAGCAGCCTCATTTTTTCTCTTTACATACATATAAACATTCAGTATAATGAATAATTATACAACATTTCTTCTCGCGAGATAGGGTTGACTTCGCTAACCTCACATGGGATAATCATTACCGATAACGGCAGTACCTTTAACTCAGTCCAGAGAGGCTGGCAAGGTAGCGTGATTATAAGCCGTCGTCCGGAAGTAGCTTTAAACCAGCACGGAGTGTGAACCATGTCCGCTGGCAGCGCCTTGTTGCGCTTGCCGCCGTACATGCTTGCATCCGCGACCGCTGGGCGGCTTCCGCGCGGCTTATACCTTCCCCTATCTCCTTGCTGAGCAACTCGGCAGGGAGATTTTTTTTGCCCAGCTGAGGGAGGATAAGGCCATACCAACCCATGCGTGCGCACAAGCGGACGTCGAAGGAGCTCGAAACCCTATGCTAGCAGGAGAAAAACGCGCCATCATGGACGAAACGGCAATTCGCCGGGGACTAACCCGGATCGCCCATGAAATTGTCGAAAAGAACAAAGGAATCGACGGCTGCGTCCTCGTCGGCATACGGACGAGAGGCGTTTATCTGGCCCATCGTCTGGCGGAGCAGATCCGCGAAATCGAGGGCACGCCGGTAATATGCGGCGAGCTGGACATTACCGGCTACCGCGACGATCGTCGCGGCGAGGGCGGGAGCGCCAATGCAGCAATGGCGGATGCCTCCGGCCAGCCGCTGTCCATCCAAGACAAACGCGTCATTTTAATCGACGATGTGCTGTACACCGGGCGGACGATTCGCGCAGCTATGGATGCCTTGATGGATCTGGGCAGGCCGCAGTCGATTCAGCTAGCCGTACTGCTGGATCGAGGCCATCGCGAGCTGCCGATTAGACCCGACTACGTGGGTAAAAATGTGCCAACCTCCAAGCAAGAGAGTATCCGCGTATCCCTTCAGGAAGTGGATGGGGAAGACAACGTGACCATCACAGAGCAACAGGGAGGATGAGGCACATGTCAACCATGCAGGTACAACACAAAAGCTTGCTCGGCCTGAAGGAGCTGAATCGAGAGGAAATCGAGGCGATTCTTTCCCGAGCCGCTTACTGGGATCAGCAGTCTGAGAAAGTCCAGTCGGTACTGGCGGGGCGCTTTGCAGCTAACATGTTTTTCGAAAATAGCACCCGCACTCGCTTCAGCTTTGAAGTTGCGGAGAAGCGGCTGGGAGCCGAAGTGCTGAACTTCAGCGCGGCGGCGTCGAGCGTACAAAAAGGCGAATCGATCTACGACACGGTTAAGACGCTTGAGTCGATGGGCATCGATGTCGGCATCATCCGGCTGAAACCCGCTGGCGTGCTGCAAGAGCTGGCCGAGCGCATCAAGGTGCCGCTAATCAACGCTGGCGACGGCAACAATGAACATCCGACGCAGGCGCTGCTTGACCTGTACACGATGCGCCAACAGTTCGGCAGTTTGAACGGACTGAACGTAGCGATCGTCGGTGATGTCAAGCATAGCCGCGTAGCTCGCTCCAACTACTGGGGGCTAACAGCGATGGGCGCGAAAGTAAGCTTCTGCGCACCAGACAGTATGCGGGCGGAAGAGCTGAATGTACCTTACATCAGCATCGATGAAGCGCTGAAGGCGGATGTCGTAATGATGCTGCGCGTGCAGCTGGAGCGCCATGAGAGCGGAATGATCCGCTCGGCAGAGGAATATCGCGAGCAGTATGGGCTGACAGTAGAACGGGCGGCTAAGCTTGCTCCGCATGCGATCATCATGCACCCGGCTCCAGTGAACCGCGATGTAGAAATCGACAGCGATCTGGTGGAGCATCCGCAGTCCCGCATTTTCCCGCAGATGGCTAACGGTGTTCCGATTCGAATGGCTGTCATTGAACGGGCGCTCAGAGGATAAAAGAAAAATGCAGCTTGGCACGGGCTTCAGTCATAGTCAGTCAGGAGAAGCTCGGATCAAGTGAACTTATACAAGTAAACAATGGACAGATGCAGGAACAGAATGGTTATGCGGAATTGGAATGGTGAACGGCTTTACGGTAACGAAAGGGGACAACAAACCGAATGGCAGCAGTAAAGTGGATTGTAAACGGACGGATTTGGAACCAGGAGAGCGGCGAGCTGGAAACCCGGCACATTCGGATTGAGGATGGCTTAATCGCGGAAATCAAAGTAGGCGAGGCTCCCGCAGTTGCAGTTGAAGAAACGCTGGATGCAGCTGGAAAACTCCTGTCTGCGGGTTTCATCGATATGCACGTGCATTTGCGCGATCCGGGCTTTGAGCATAAGGAAGATATCATCACCGGAACGGCTTCCGCAGCAGCCGGCGGTTTCACGACGATCGCCTGCATGCCGAACACACGCCCAGTCATCGATACGCCGGAGACGGTGAAATATATACTGGACAAGGCGCGTGAGCAGGGCAACGGTGTGAAGGTACTGCCTTATGCCGCCATCTCCAAAAACCAGCTCGGTCGCGAGCTGACGGATTTCGCCGCACTCAAAGGAGCTGGAGCTATCGGCTTCACCGATGACGGAGTTGGCGTACAGCGAGCACAGATGATGAAGGACGCCATGACGCTCGCTCAGTCACTGGGAATGCCGATTATCGCGCATTGCGAAGATGATAGCCTGGTTGAAGGCCTGTACGTTTCAGAGGGCAAGTTCGCCCGTGACAATGGCATCAAAGGCATCCCGAATGAGTCCGAAGCGATTCATGTGGGCCGCGATGCACTGCTGGCAGAGTCCACCGGTGTCCACTACCATGTCTGCCATGTAAGCACCGAGCAGTCGGTGCGCCTCATTCGCCTCGCGAAGTCGGTCGGAGTGAGGATTACAGCTGAAGTTTGCCCCCATCACCTTGTTCTGAGCGATGAGGATATCCCCGGCATGGACTCCAATTGGAAAATGAACCCGCCGCTGCGCACGCCGCGCGACGTCGAGGCAGTCATTCAAGGGCTGGAGGATGGAACGATCGATATGATCGTCACCGACCATGCACCGCATAGTGCCGAAGAGAAAGCTCGCGGCATGGAGCTCGCGCCATTTGGCATCGTCGGCTTCGAGACGGCCTTCCCACTGCTCTACACGAAGTTTGTGCGCACCGGCAAATGGTCGCTCGGTTTCCTTTTGAATCGCATGACCAAGGTTCCTGCCTCGGTATTCGGTCTCGATTCGGGCTGCTTGGAGCTAGGAGCTCCCGCCGATCTAACGATTATCGACCTTGAGCAAGAGCGTGCAGTTGACCCAGCAACATTCAAATCCAGAAGCAATAACACGCCGTTCGGCGGATGGAAGCTCTACGGTTGGCCCCAAGCCACCGTGGTCGGCGGTAGCGTCGTCTGGTCCCACCATACAGCATAAGGAGTGATACGGATGCAAGCTAGACTGATTCTTGAGGACGGAACCGTATTTGCGGGCCAGTCGTTCGGCGCAGAAACTTCCAAACCCGGCGAGGTCGTATTTAATACTGGCATTACAGGCTACCAGGAGGTTCTCTCCGATCCATCCTACTGCGGGCAGATCGTGACGATGACTTACCCGCTTATCGGCAACTATGGCATTACCCGTGACGACTTCGAAACGGTAGCTCCATTCATTCATGGTTTTGCGGTACGCCGCCACGAGCCGATTCCAAGTAACTGGCGCGCTCAAGTATCGCTCGACTGGCTGCTCAAAGAGCATGACATTCCAGCGATCAGCGAGATCGATACGCGTATGCTTACCCGCAAGCTGCGTCACTTCGGTACGATGAGAGGCCTCATCACGACTGGCAATGAGCGTGTGGAAGAGATTTTGGAGCAACTGACTGGCACCGTGTTAATGCGCGACCAGGTTGCACGCACTTCTACGAAGCAAGTGTTCACGAGCCCTGGCTTCGGTGAGCGTATCGTACTGATCGACTACGGCGCCAAAAGCGGTATTTTGCGCGAGCTGACCAAGCGCGGCTGCGACGTTGTCGTTGTGCCGCATGACGCCTCCGCGGATACGATTCGCCGCCTGAATCCCGATGGCATTCAGCTATCCAACGGCCCTGGGGACCCGCAGGATGTTCCTCATGCGGTAGAAACGATCCGTGAGCTGCTTGGAGAGTATCCGATTTTCGGCATTTGCCTCGGTCATCAGCTGTTCGCTCTCGCATGCGGCGCTGACACGGAGAAGCTGAAGTTTGGCCATCGCGGCGGCAACCACCCTGTTAAGGAATTGGCCACTGGACGCTGCTACATTACGAGCCAGAACCATGGTTACACCGTACCTGAAGGGAGCATCGCCGGCACGAAGCTGAGCGTGACTCATATCAATAACAACGACAAAACGGTTGAAGGCCTGAAACATAATGAGTATCCGGCTTTCTCGGTCCAATATCATCCGGAGGCGGCCCCGGGGCCGTTCGATTCCAGCTACCTGTTCGACGAATTCCTGGAGCTGATCCGCAACCATCGCCGCAATAATCCTTCCAAGCCGCGTCAAGCCCAGCTGTCGGAAGCGTCCAAAGGAGAGCTGCAGTATGCCCAGAAATAACCTGCTCAAAAAGATTCTCGTTATCGGCTCCGGCCCGATTGTCATCGGCCAAGCCGCAGAGTTCGACTACGCCGGCACGCAAGCTTGCCAGGCGTTGAAGGAAGAGGGCTATGAGGTTGTACTGATTAACAGCAACCCGGCTACGATCATGACCGACACGAATATGGCGGACAAAGTTTATATCGAGCCGATTACGCTTGATTTTGTGTCCCAAATCATTCGTCAGGAGCGGCCTGACGGCCTGCTGCCAACGCTTGGCGGACAAACGGGTCTAAATATGGCTGTGGAGCTGGCACGCGCCGGTGTTCTGGAGAGCGAAAACGTCAAGCTGCTCGGTACACAGTTGTCGGCCATCGAAAAAGCTGAAGATCGCGATTTGTTCCGCGATCTGATGCGCGAGCTGGAGCAACCAGTTCCGGAGAGCGTGATCGTGACGACTGTGCAGGAAGCGGTTGATTTTGCGAGCGAGATCGGTTATCCGATCATTGTGCGTCCGGCCTACACACTTGGCGGTACTGGCGGCGGTATTTGCGCCACAGAGGAAGAGCTGCTTGAGACGGTCGCTGCTGGTATCCGCTATAGCCCGATCGGCCAGTGCCTAATCGAGAAATCGATTGCCGGCATGAAGGAAGTTGAGTACGAAGTTATGCGCGACGCGAACGATAACTGTATCGTCGTGTGTAATATGGAGAACTTTGATCCAGTCGGCGTGCATACAGGTGATTCCATCGTCGTGGCGCCGAGCCAGACGCTGTCGGACCGCGAGTACCAGATGCTTCGTTCCGCTTCGCTCAAAATCATCCGTGCGCTGAATATCGAAGGCGGCTGCAACGTGCAGTTTGCACTTGATCCGTTCAGCTTCCAATACTATGTCATCGAAGTGAATCCGCGCGTCAGCCGCTCCTCGGCGCTGGCTTCCAAAGCAACGGGCTACCCGATCGCCAAGATGGCGGCCAAAATCGCCGTTGGCTACACGCTCGATGAGATCGTGAACCCTGTTACGGGCCAGACTTACGCCTGCTTTGAGCCGACGCTGGACTACATTGTAAGCAAAATCCCGCGCTGGCCTTTTGACAAGTTCACTGGCGCGAACCGCAAGCTAGGCACGCAGATGAAGGCGACTGGCGAAGTTATGGCAATCGGCCGGACATTCGAGGAATCGATGCACAAGGCGATCCGCTCGCTGGAAATCGGGGCACATCGCTTCCATCTGAAGGATGCGCATGAGCTGAACGATGAGACGCTCAGCAACCGCCTGCAAAAGCCGGACGACGAGCGCATGTTCCTGATCGCTGAGGCGTTCCGCCGTGGTTGGACGCTGTCCGACATTCAGGATCTCACAAAGGTAGACTGGTGGTTCCTCGATAAAATCGAAAGCATCGTTGCCTTTGAGGACGAGCTGCGCCGGGCGCCAGGACTTACGAACGAGCTGCTGTACCAAGCGAAACGCAAAGGCTTCTCCGACCGTTCGATCGCCGAAATTCGCCGCGAAGGTGGCCAAACGACGATGATCGACGAGCATAGCATTCGTGTTTATCGTTTGGAGCAAGGGCTGCGTCCGGTATACAAAATGGTCGACACCTGCGCCGCCGAGTTCGAAGCGAGCACGCCTTACTACTACTCGACCTACGAGGTAGAGAACGAAGTTATCGAGTCCGACAAGCAGAAAGTGCTCGTACTTGGCTCTGGCCCGATCCGCATCGGCCAAGGCATCGAATTCGATTACTCCACTGTGCATGCAGTATGGGCGATCCAAAAGGCCGGTTATGAGGCTGTTATCATCAACAACAACCCGGAGACGGTATCTACCGACTTCAGCACTTCCGATCGGCTGTACTTTGAGCCGCTGTTCCTGGAAGACGTTATGAACGTCATCGAGCAGGAGAAACCGATTGGCGTCATCGTACAATTCGGCGGCCAAACGGCGATCAACCTGGCTGCTCCGCTGGCTAAAGCCGGTGTGCGCATCCTGGGTTCCAGCCTGGAGAGCATCGATATGGCCGAGGACCGTAAAAAGTTCGAAGCGCTGCTCCGCAGCTTGAATATTGCGCAGCCGGAAGGCAGCACAGTGACGAACCTTGAGGAAGCACTTGTGGTTGCTAACAACCTCAGCTATCCAGTGTTAGTTCGTCCGTCCTACGTACTGGGCGGCCGTGCAATGGAGATCGTTTACTCCGATGAAGAACTGGTTGGTTACATGAAGGAAGCGGTCAAAATCAATCCGGAGCATCCGGTGCTGATCGACCGTTACATGCTTGGCAAAGAAGCCGAAGTCGACGCAATCTGCGATGGCGAAACGGTTGTCATTCCGGGTATCATGGAGCATGTCGAGCGTGCAGGCGTCCACTCCGGCGACTCCATCGCGGTGTACCCGCCGCAGTCGCTGTCAGCGGACATCAAAGAGCAGATCATTGAGATCACGATCAAAATCGCTAAAGCACTGAACGTTGTTGGCCTGGTGAACATCCAGTTCGTCATCCATAATGAGAAGGCTTATGTGATCGAGGTTAACCCGCGCTCCTCGCGTACGGTTCCATTCCTCAGCAAAGTGACAAATCTGCCGATGGCAAATCTGGCGACGCGCGCGATTCTCGGCACGAAGCTGGCTGAGCTCGGTCATGTCGACGGCCTGTGGCCGGAAGATAACTTTGTTTCCGTCAAGGTTCCGGTGTTCAGCTTCGCTAAGCTGCGCCGCGTCGACCCGACGTTGACGCCGGAGATGAAGTCGACTGGCGAGGTTATGGGCCGCGATGAGCAATATGCCAAAGCACTTTATAAAGGTCTTATCGGAGCGGGTATGAAAATTCCGCTGAAGGGCTCGATTATCGCTACCGTAGCCGACAAGGATAAGGACGAAGCGATTGAGCTGCTCAAAGGTTTTTACTCGATCGGATATAAAATCATCGCCACGGGCGGTACTGCGGCCGCACTTGAGCAAGCGGGCATTAACGTGCAGCGCGTCAACAAGCTGAGCGAGGGCACGCCGAATATCCTCGATCTCATCCGCAGCGGCCAAGCGCAGTTCGTGTTCAACACGCTGACCAAGGGCAAAACACCGGAGCGCGACGGCTTCCGCATCCGCCGCGAGGCGGTCGAGAATGGCGTCGTCTGCATGACGTCGCTTGACACGGTCCGCGCGCTGCTGATCATGCTGCAGACGATCAACTTCAGCTCGAACCCAATGCCGGTTCTGCAATAATTCTAGATGTACGGCCAGCGCCGGAGCGCGCGGCCTGCAAGTCCCGAAAGCAGGGACGGCAGGCCGTCCTCTCGGCGGATGGCCTTTCTCTATGCCAAGGTTAATTTCAAGGAGGGACAAGCGATGAGTACAACAATCTTGAGCCGCGAGCAGGCTGCCGGCAAAGTGATGGTGGCGCTGGATTATCCTGACGCCGCCTCGGCCGAGACGTTGCTGAAGCAGCTAGAGGGCATTCCTTGTTACATGAAGGTTGGCATGCAGCTGTTTTATACGGCTGGTCCGGACTTTGTGCGGATGCTCAAGGCGCGCGGTTATCGCGTGTTTCTCGACGTGAAAATGCATGACATCCCCAACACAGTTAAAGGCGGCGCTAACAGTGTCACCCGCCTCGGTGTGGACATGTTCAATGTGCATGCGGCAGGCGGCCGCGACATGATGGAAGCGGCGATGGATGGCGTGGAAGAGGCTCTTGCCGCCGATCCGTCGCTCGTCCGCCCGACCGTCATCGCTGTGACACAGCTGACGAGCACTAGCGACGAGGTACTAAACGACGAAATCGGTATTCTCGGCACGGTTGCGGAGTCGGTCGCTCGTTATGCCATGCTAACTATTGCATCCGGCCTAGACGGCGTAGTTGCTTCGCCGCATGAGGTTGTGCTGGTCAAAGACACCTGCGGGCCGACTTTCCAAACGGTAACTCCCGGCATCCGTCCAGCGGGAGCCGACATCGGTGATCAAACCCGCGTTATGACGCCGCAGGATGCGCTGAAGGCTGGCACGGATTATATGGTCATCGGCCGCCCGATTACTCAAGCAGCTGATCCAAGGGCAGCATTGGAATCTATTATTGAGGAGCTGATCCAAGCATGACAACGGAAATCCTGAATCAACTGCCGCGCGAGATCGCCGGCAAGCTGCTGGACATTGGCGCGGTTGCGCTTCGTCCGGAGGAGCCTTTTACATGGACGTCTGGATTGAAGTCCCCGATCTACTGCGATAACCGCCTGACGATGTCCTACCCTGACGTTCGCGAGCTGGTGGCGGAGGGTTTCGCGGCAGTTATTCGTGAGCAATACCCGGATGCCGAAGTTATCGCTGGCACAGCGACGGCTGGTATTCCGCATGCTGCTTGGGTTGCGCAGAAGCTGAACTTGCCGATGATCTACATCCGTGATAAGGCCAAGGGCCATGGCAAGCAGAACCTGATCGAAGGTAGCGTTACTGAGGGGCAAAAGGTCGTTGTCATCGAGGATCTGATCTCTACTGGAGGCAGTTCCATCAAGGCGGCTCAAGCTGTACGCGAAGCAGGCGCTGAAGTTTTGGCCGTTGTGGCGATCTTTACTTATCAGTTTGCCAGCGCGGAGGGTGCTTTCGCGGAAGCCGGCGTGCCGCTGCAGACGCTGTCCAACTATACGGCACTAATCGACATCGCTGCCGAGCGCGGCATTGTGGCGAGCAGCCAGCTGGCCTCGCTGCAAGCCTGGCGTGAGGACCCGACTAGCTACGGCAAGTAGGTAGGTGGGGCGAGCGACAAACCACGGCGGTTGAACGACTCGCGGCTAGCTTATTTTAGTTGCTTCGGGTGTCCCTTTAAGTCATCGGAAGATGACGAGGGGATGCCTTTTTTTGCTGCGCAAGTAGTCGATGTTACTTGAAGGAGCCAAATCAGCGCCCTCGGCCGCGAGCAAGAAGTCGAAGTTACTTGAAGGAGCCAATTGAGCGCCCGCGGCCTCACTCAAGTAGACAATGCTACTTGGCCGCTCAACTCGGCCACATCCAATCCTCAAAATAAATGACGGCCATTCCGCCTATCAATAGGGTAATACTGGTATTATTGTATTGAACAAGGAGGCGAACCTATGAAGCTCAAAAAGCTGAAAACTCTCAATTGGAAAGTTGCTGTTGCCGCCGGAGCGATACTCATTGTCGCCAGTTGGACCGGCAACCTTCTTTACTGGAGCAGCATGCAGCTTGGCAAGCCTTATTTTTTCCAGCATTATTTTACTGTTTATGAAGGCAATGAAGGCTCCTTGGGCTTTCGCTATCTAGAGGACAATAATGCCCGTATAAAGGTTGTTTCCGTGGAGCTTGAGGAATATCCTCAATTTCGTTTTCGTCTGAGCGAGAGCATGCTATCCAACTATCAAAAGCAAATGATCGCTTTCGCAGAGTGGCAGCCGAACGAAGCGGGAGCAAACCGCTACCCATCAGGGCAGCAATTTTTAACGGTGAACTATAGCGATGGAAGCTCGGAAAAAGTATCGACAGGTTACATAAACGTGATCAAGAACGATGAACAGCCGATTGAAATCAAATCAGCCGGAAGCGGGGCGGAAACGGTGACGTTCAAGGAACGGCGACTGAGGATCTTATATTGGAGAAAATCGAGCTTTTGCCGGATGGGGAGGAGCTTAAACGTTTTGTTGAAGTCCAGCTAACCGGGTTTGGCGGGAAGGACATTAAGCTTCCTATGAAGTTGGCCAAGGGAGAGCCGCTATCTTTAAGCTATAACTTTGAATTTGCAGGAAATGCAGCGATGGCAGCTATCTATTATGAATCTAGTGTTCAGCTCAGTTTCTCCAATATGGAGGGCCAAAAGCTCGTTCAGCGGATTGAGTTTATTCACATGTTTGAAAGTTTGCCCGAAAGTGAGATTTCTGCGTTAGCCAAAGTCGGGAGGAAATCACCATGAGTGCTGCAGCTACAAAATGGCTCCGGCATCTCGGCTGGGGGTTGACGCTTGTCTGGTTTGATTTTCGCATCGGCGGATTTGATGTTCTCCCTGATGTTATCGGTTATTTACTGGCAGCATCTGCTTTGTCTGAGGCAAGCTCCACTTATCGAACTATGCGCTCGGCTCGTACTTTAGCTCTGCTACTAGCGGCAGGGGCAGTTCCTGGATTAATTTTTGTTCAACCTGGTCTTCTGGGAAATATCGAACAATATGAGCTGATTCCTCTTTATGCCCACATTTATATTCAGGCGATGCAGCTGCTGCATCTTCTATTGATGTTGTTAATTTGCTGGGGGATGGATGGAATCGCGGATAAGGCAAATGCTCGGGAATTGCAGGGATCTATTCGTGTACGTAGAATGTCATATGGCGTAGTGGGCGTTAGTATGCAGATTTTTTATCCTTTTATTTTCACCCTTGAGGCATCAGTATGGGTTTATATGTTGATTGCTGGTATGGTCCTCATGGTTGTTCTGGATCTGCTTATTATCCGGTTGGCGTTCCGCCTTTCCTATGTTGAGCCGTTGATTAGAGGAGGCAGACTAGATGTTCATGTTTAAAAAGCTTACACCGGAAGATGAGCTTCCGATGGAGCTGTTGTTGCTCGCCGATCCTTCGGAGGCCATGATTGCCTCATATATCGGCCGCGGAGAATGCTGGACGTTGTCGGAAAATGAAGAGTCCGTGCTAGGCGTGTATGTCTTGATTCCTACTCGGCCCGGCACGCTGGAGCTGGTGAACGTAGCCGTACTGGAGGAGCGGCATGGGCAAGGTCTCGGGAAGCGGCTTGTTCAGCACGCCATTGGGCGGGCGCAGGAGCTAGAAGCTTTGACGCTTGAAATCGGCACAGGCAATTCCGGCATTGGCCAATTGGGGCTTTATCAAAAATGCGGTTTTCGCATCGTTGGTGTTGATCGGGACTTTTTCGTGCGGCATTATGATGAGCCAATTGTAGAGAACGGTATTCCTTGCGTCGATATGGTTCGTATGGCCATGGATTTGCACGACAATCGGCCGCACGAAGCGCATTCGGCGAAATAGAGATAAGCACTCTCGATTTTCCAATAGACAAGAATGACTTAACCCGTGATAATAGGGAAGGAGTTTCCAGTTCACGGACTACTTACATAATAAAGGTTAGGGGATACTATTTATGAAATCATTGAAACTCTTGGTAGTAGCTGTTGGAGCTGCTGCTATTATTACGGCAAGCCTGGGCGCTACTGCCGCAAGTGCTGCTCCTGCCAAGCCAGCTATTAGTGTCATGCTCAACGGTAAAAAACAAACCTATGATCAGCCGCCAATCATCGTGAACGGGGCGACGCTCGTTCCGCTTCGCGGCATTTTTGAAGGACTCGGCGCTAAAGTATCCGTAACCGGCAAGCAGATTACTGCCACGAAGGACTTCACAACAATCGTCCATACGATCGGTCAGAATTGGGCTACCGTGGACGGCGTGAAAGTTACCCTTTCCCAGCCTTCGCTTGTGCTGAAGGGACGTACGCTCGTTCCGCTTCGCTTCATCGGTGAGGCGCTCGATAGCAAGGTAAGCTGGAACGCGCCAAAACAGCAAGTGACAGTGGCACCGCTCACAGGCACTGAGTTACAGGCACGCTGGGCGGTCAAGGCGGATAACTTTGTCTGGGCAGGCAAGCTGGATAAGCTTAAGCAGATGCTGGCGAAAGGCTGGAAGCCTGCGGCGAGCGAACAAGCGTGGATTAACAGTGTGTTTACCAAAAATAAAGATATCGTTAAACTGTTCCTCGATAATGGAGCAAACGTCAATTTGCTCGTTTCCATGGAAAATGAAGAGACGCTCGCGCTGCTGGAGGTAGCTTCACTGCCTTACCGTGAGACAGCTGAAGGCGACTATCCGGAGACGTCGGAGGCATCTGATCTGGAGCTGCTGCAAATGCTGTTGGCCGCTAAGCCGGACTTCGCGGCGCTCGAGAAGGAAAACGGCAGTCTGTTATGGACGGCGGTTAATTCCAACCGGCTGCAAATTGTCCAAGAGCTTATCAATGCAGGAGTAAGCGCCAAGTCGGATGGACTCAAGCAGTTCAGTGCTCCGCTGCTCGCTGCGACAAGTTTTGTGGATCAAGAAGGTAATCGCGCCGTTGAGATGATTGAGCTGCTGCTGAAAAACGGCGCGGACGCTAACGATTGCAACTGCGATACGACCAAAGAATACACTCCGCTTGAGTATGCTAGCGGATTGCTGTACGACTCTGATGACGAAAGTATCGCTTACCAACCGAGTCTCCGCGCTGTACAGCTGCTGTTGCAGTACGGAGCTGATCCTAAGCTGGACAATTCTCTGTATGAGGCGGTAGACGCGGAGTCTTTGGAAGTCGTCAAGCTGCTTCTGGAGAAAGGCGCAGATCCGAATAAAGTATATCCAACCGCGAAAGAGACTCCACTGGAGCTCGCGCAGAAGCTGGACAACAAGGATCTGCTCGCTCTGCTTTTATAACAGACTTTACGCGTATTCTTCTGCCCTGGGCTAATGGGTCGAATCGTCAAAATGACAGGCATGAAATCCATTGCCGTTCATTTCTATATAAAGCGATGTGATCTTGCTGTTAGACTTTTGAATATTATGTTAGTATTAATGGCAGAATAGAATACCAACCATCGAAGGAGGTATTGTCCATTATTGCTTCCATATTAGTCGGAATTGTAGCGCTTGAGCACATCTACATTCTCATACTAGAAATGTTTCTATGGACGACCCCGCGTGGGATGAAAACGTTCGGCACGACGAAGGAAGAGGCAGCAGTCACAAAACCACTGGCCGCTAACCAAGGCCTATACAATGGCTTCCTGGCGGCCGGGATTATCTGGGGTTTGGTGCATCCCAATGCTCAGACAGGCGAGTCTATTGTAATCTTTTTCTTGATTTGCGTTCTAATTGCGGCATTGTACGGAGGAGCGACAGTGAAACGGTCTATTTGGTTGGTTCAAGGCCTACCTGCTTTGGTTGCATTGGTTAGCGTACTTCTATAATGTCAGATGAATGAATCGGTCCCCGACTAGCTGGTATAAGGGGGCCGATCCGTGTACATATGGAATGATGCCGAGATTCAGACACAGGTGGTTGTCCTGCGTTCAGAGGGCAGCCAAAAGTGGTGCGACCATCAAATATGATGAGGTAAAAGAAGGCGAAATTATGGCCGGAGAGCATTTCACTGTTGCTTACAACGTCGGATAATGGCAAGAATGCCGAAGCGCACGCTCCTTTTCTAGGGGCTTGCGTTTTTTTTGTGTACGCTCAGCATGGGCGTCATCTCTAAGATGAGACTCCCGAACGATGTACATGGGAAATATTTCAAAATAGGATTTGACAGATTTTTTTATGTACAGTAAGCTGTATATATAACGTAAACGCTTTCATTGGAATTTGAAAATTCAATATCCTTTATTTTTCAATTCAATTGAAAGGAGGCCCCTTCATGAGCAAGGAGTACATTCTTGTCATTGATGAAGGTACAACAGGGATAAAGGTAATCATCTTCAATCGGAAATTCCAGGCTGTGAAGGAAGTTTATGAAGCTATCGATACGATTTATCCGGGACAGGGCCAGGTAGAACAAGATGCGGAAGAAATATACCAAACAACAATCAAGCTTTGCCGGCAGGCCGTCAAGGAACTCGGCATCGCAGCTAATGAGATCGAATGCGTGGGCATTACCAACCAGCGCACCTCGTGGCTTCTATGGGATAAACAGACCGGAAAGCCTATCCGAAACATGGTGACATGGCAGGATTCAAGGGGAGCGGCCCAGATCGAAAAATTTATAAAGGATGAACGTTTCGACGAGAAATTCCCGGGGCTCGCACCGCTTCTTCCCCCGTTTTATTTGCCGCTTGCGCTTTCCGAGATCAAGGAGCATGAACCGGAAGTTGTAAAAAAGATCGAGGACAAGTCGGTTCTTTGGGGGAATATCGATTCTTGGCTTATTTATAAATTGACAGGGGGAAAGGTGCACGCAACAAGCTCGAGTACGGCCAGCAACAGCACGGTTTATCTCTCCCAGTTCGGTTGCTGGTTTCAAGAGATGCTTGAATATGTCGGATTGACCCTGGATATGATGCCCGTGGTTAAAGACGAAGCGGACGATTACGGTGTAATGACAGAAGAGATTTTAGGGGTGGAAATCCCAATCGCGGGTGTGGTAGCCGATCAACAGTCAGCATTATTCAGCCAAGGATGTCTTGAGAATAATACCGCAACTTGTACGAATGGCACAGGTTCCTTTATCGACGTGAATTTAGGATCCATATATCGTGAAATACCGGGATTTTACACGACTATCGCATGGAGGTTGAAAGACGATATCAAGTATATGGTTGAGGGATTTACCTTAACTGCGGGAGCGTCGCTGGAATGGGTCAGAAATGGGCTTGGACTTATCGACAACTTTGATTCTATGGGGGAAATCGCTGCTTCGGGAAACGGCGACGTTTACTTTGTCCCGGCTCTCATGGGGCTAGCTACTCCCTACCATGATTACTCTGCACGCGGATCCTTCATGGGAATATCTGCAACAACTACAGCTGCTCATTTCGTTCAGGCAACCTTGGAGTCAGTCGCTTTTTCAGTTGCGGCCATATTCGAATCGATGAAATTCGAAGAGTTGAAAACGATTAAGCTGTCAGGCGGCGCTTCAAAAAGCGATAGAGTAGGCCAACTATTAGCCAATCTTACGAGTGTCGAGGTTATTCGCCCCGATTCCGTAGAAGCCACAGCACTTGGCGCGGCGGAGTTTGCAGCTATTCAACGCGGCGTGATTACCCTTAATGACGTTCCTGGCTTGGTTACGGTTCATAAGATCTTTCGACCCGATGAGAATCAGGAGAGGGATAAACAACATTTCCTCATGTGGACAAAAGCGGTCGAAAGATCGCTCGGTTGGCTGTCATGAAATAAATTATAATTTTTCACTTCCCCGTGGCTTGTTGCGGGGAAGTGATTTTTAGTCCCCAATATATCTTAAAAAACAGGTTTTTCTTTACCGTTAACGACATTATTTTGAATCGTTGCAATGAATGTAGGATCAATCCGATTTTGGATAAGATCTTCAATCCACTTTGAATCATTTCTCACAACCAATACGGCCTCAGTATTCGTATCGCTATGAACTTCTTGATACTGCAGAGGAACAATTTTCAATTCAGATGGTAGATTTGCAATCGATTCGCTGCATATCGACACATCAATGTTTCCCGATAGAAGTTGGGGAATAGACTCGCCGTAAGATATTTCAATGAATTGAACCGATTTTCCTTCGCATTCCTTTAAGGCCATTAGGAAATGGTCATGAGAAGTCGGGTCTACGCCTACTCTCATCCCGTCGACAATTCCGTTGTCATGCTTTCTTGGCATCAGTAGTGCGTGATTAGCCACGTTTGAACCCGGACCGAATCCAAAGAGAAGAAGAAGATCGCCCTTATCTGCTTCCTGCAACCAACTCATGCGCGAGATAATGGCAAAATCGCAACGTCCCGTTCGCAAAAAGTGTAAGCGATTTTTGGCGCCGCGCAGCTGAGCAAGCACAAGAGGAATATCGGTTTGTTCGAAAGCATAGTGCAGCCCTGTAGATAATCCGTAATGAATTGTAGAAAGCGCGACTGGCATCACTCCGATTATTGAGGTTAGATCTCCTAGCTGAAGGAGTTTCTCACGGTTCAATTTTTTAATAAATGATCCTCGTTTGCCTAATGCATCGACTTCCAATGCGCCTTCGTCGATTAATAATTTTAAGGCGGCTTGCACCGTTCCGCGGCCTGTTTTAAATTCAGCGGCCAATTGGCCAATAGGGTCTAAACGGTCGCCTTCTTCCATGGTAAGCAGTCTTCTAGCAAGAGTGACAGCGACCGATCCATAAAGGAGCAGCATTTAATGAATTCCCTCCAAATCATTCCACCAGCTTGTGTGCTGTTTTGAGCCTAACAAATTATAGGGTCATTTACAATTCATTTGAGAGCGGAGGAAGAGTAGGAATTGACAGAATGTTTTATGTACAGTAATCTGTACATAAATAAAAACTACTCAAAAGGAGCTGTTGGGAATGAGCAGCAAAAGTGAAAAAACAATCCACGATCTACAGCAATTGCTTGGTGAAGCGAGTGTCAAATCTGATGCCGGCAGTTTGGCGAATCGCGCGAATGATACATGGCCTTTGCGGCTAGTTCAGAAGACAGTTGGCGGGCGGTTGCCAGGACCGTTATGTGTGGTTAAACCCAAAAATACGGCGGAAGTGGTTAAAGCGCTAGCTTATTTGAATGAGCAAGGCATCACGACCGTTCCTTTTGGCGGAGGTTCGGGTGTCGGCGGAGGAGCGGAGCCTACAAAAGAAAGCGTTATTATCGATGTTGGCGCAATGAATCAAATTATTGAACTGAATGAAGAGAACTTATTTGTAACAACTCAGCCGGGGGTCATTTTGGGTGATTTGGAGAAGGTTTTGAATGAAAAAGGCTATACAACCGGTCACTATCCGCAGTCGATTAACCTGGCACAGATGGGCGGCCTGGTGGCAACAAGAAGTTCGGGCCAATTCAGTACAAAGTATGGAAATATAGAAGATGTGCTGCTCGGGCTTGAAGCTGTTCTGCCTAACGGTGAAGTCATTAGAATAAAGAACATTCCAAGACGTTCAGTTGGTCCGGATTTGCGGCATATTTGGCTGGGGTCCGAAGGGATATTCGGGGTCATTACCGAAGTGAGCGTCAAAATATTCCCGACGCCGCAGGAGCGTTGGATGCAAGCCTATGCCATCCCAAGTATGCGTCAGGGTCTGGGAATCATTCAAAGTTTTGTGAGAGAAGGATGGCAGCCGGCAGTCGTTCGGTTGCATGACGATAAAGAAGCCGCTCAAAAATATGCCTCTTATGTTCATGAAGGCGAATCTATTCTGCTTATTTTGACGGAAGGGCCCAAAGGATTAGCACAAGCTGAAGGCAACGGGGTTGATGCGATTGTTCAGGTTATGGGAGGACGCCCGTTAGGCGAAGATCCCGTGCAGGAGTGGTTAGGGCATCGGAATGATGTCAAACTCGAGCAATATACCAGCCAGGGAATTATTGTTGATACGATCGAAATTTCGGCCATGTGGTCGGATATCGCTGCGATCTATGAAAAAGTGACGGAGCGTCTAACAAAGGAAGTGCCTGAACTGCTTCTTATCACAGGACACTCCTCCCACAGCTATAAACAAGGAACGAATATTTACTTTATATTCGGAGCACAGCCTGAGCAAAATCCGAATAAAGTTGAACAGCTGTACTGGACCATCTGGTCTAAAGTAATGGAAACGACATTGGAACACGGAGGCTCCATATGTCACCATCACGGGATTGGGAAGGGCCGTGCGTTATGGGTTCCAGATGAACTCGGAAGTTCGTATTCGCTGTTAAAAAAATTAAAGGAAGTCCTTGACCCTAACGGTGTTATGAACCAAGGCACATTAATGCCGGCAACAATTAATAAGCCATTGGAATTAACATGACAGGACAATGAAACCGCCAATCTCGCCTTTCAAGAAAGGAGCAACGTCATGGGAATTCATCCGTTCAGTCCTGAAGGTCGACAACAGGCGTTACAGGAAATGGGGAAACAAACCGTAGATTTGCTCATTATCGGCGGCGGAATCACGGGCTCCGGTCTGGCAAGGGATGCTGCGCTTCGAGGACTAAAAGTAGCCTTGGTAGAAAAGGTTGATTTCGGTTACGGAACATCAAGCCGATCTTCAAAACTTGTTCATGGGGGAGTTCGTTATTTGGCTTATGGCGAAGTCAACCTCGTTAGAGAGTCTGCACGAGAACGCAAAGTTTTAAAAAAAATCGCCCCTCATTTAATTCATTCCTTGCCGTTTGTTTTTCCCCTCTATAAAGGAGAAAGCCTGATGAAGTTTCGTGCCGGTTTCTTCCTGTTTGATAAGTTGGCTGGTTCGACAAAATTCGAAAAGCATAAAGTGTTGAGTGTTGAAGAAGTCAGAGAATCCGTACCTGCCCTTAGAGATCCTTTGATCGGCGGTATTGTTTATGGAGAATACATTACGGAAGATGCACGATTCACGCTGCTGAATGCGATTTCGGCGGCCGAACAAGGCGCATTGGTTGCCAATCATGCCGAAGTTACCGATTTTATTATAGAGGGCGACAAAGTCATCGGGGCGAAAGTGACGGATAAACTGTCTGGCGAAACATATGGAATTCACGCCAAAGTTACTGTGAATGCGACAGGGCCGTGGGCAGAACAATTGCTCGTAAAGGAGCGATTATCGACGCCGAAAAAATTGTTGCTTAGCAAAGGAATTCATATTGTATTTGATGCCGCTCGCATTCCAATAAAAGGCGCTGTCGCTTTGAAATCGCCGTCTGGCAAGGAAGGATTTATGATACGCCGCTGGAATTACGTGTATGTCGGAACGACCGATGTGCAGCATGATGGAATCATCGATCAACCGCAAGCGGATCGTGACGCTATGAATCATCTTCTCGGCATGAGCCAGGAATGTTTCCCAGATTTGAACTTAACGGAAGACGATATTTTAGGCACTTGGGCAGGCGTAAGACCTCTCATTTCCGAAGGAAATAAATCTTCGCGCGATACTTCGAGACATGATGAAATATGGAAAATCAAAGATGGATTATTAACTGTTGCCGGCGGCAAGCTTACGACTTATCGTCCGATGGCCGATCGTATCATGACGAGTGTAGGCAAGGAACTGGGGATCGAATTGCCGGATAATCATCTGACAGAAGAAGTTATTCTTCCAGGCGGCGACATTAAAGGCGACTTTGAACAATTTAAGGGGCAGATGACTAAAAGGCTGGCGAATCTAGGCTTTTCTGATGAAACGGCCGAGCGATTAATATGGTTATACGGGACAGCCATCGAGAATTTGCTACAATATGCCAATGAAGATCCCGCCTGGCTTGAACCGATCGCTCTAGGCATACCTGCAATAAAGGCGGAAGTACGGTTGGCATTAGAAAAGGAAATGGCGCTCAGTTTAACCGATTTTCTTGACCGCCGATCCGCCTTGTTGATATTCAGCAAAGATCATGGTGTAGAATCGGCCAAAACTGTCGCACATATTATGGGCGAAAGATTGCAGTGGAGCGATGAGCATAAAAAGGAACAAATAAACATCTATCTAGAGCTGCAACAAAAACATCTTACCGATTCCATTCGAGTATAGAAACATAATGCATATTCCAAACATGTAAATAATGGTTATATTATATTTAATTACTAATAGACAATGGAAACAGAGCCCCTGATAATAGATTGGATGTTCCCGTTACTGGAGCACTTACATAATCAAGGGCAGGGGATTGAAGTCATGCAAGTCTTAAAGAAATGGGCTGTCATTGTTGGCGCGGCCATGGTTATTGTTATTGGCATTAGCGGCGGGGCGACGGAAGCGGCTGCAGCGAAAGGAACGCCCATCAGCGTTTATTTGAACGGCAAGAAGCAAACTTTTGATCAGCCTCCGGTAATCGTGAACGGGGTCACGCTTGTGCCGCTGCGCGGCATTTTTGAAGGGCTCGGCGCCAAAATTTCGTTGAACGGAAAAACGATCACTGCAACGAAGGGTTTCACGACGATTGTGCATACAATCGGTCAATACGGGGCTCTCGTTGACGGCGAGAGGATTGCAATGTCGCAGTCGTCGCTTGTGCTGAAGGGCCGTACACTCGTGCCGCTTCGCTTTATCGGCGAAGCGCTCGACAGTAAGGTAAGCTGGGACTCGGGTAAGCGTCAAGTAACCGTCATGGCGCTGAAGGGCGATGAACTGCAAGCCCGCTGGGCCGAAAAGGCGGATACATTTGTATGGGCAGGCAAGTTGGATAAGCTCAAACAAATGCTGAAGTATGGCTGGAAGCCAGCACTAAGCGAGCAGGCCTGGGTCGGCAGCGTGCTCACCAAAAATAAGGATATCGTGAAGCTGTTTCTGGACAACGGAGCAAACGTCAATGTGATTGCTACGGATGAAGATGGAGGCAATTTGGCGTTGCTTGAAGCGGCAACACTGCCGTACCGCGTGACAGCGGATGGCGATTATGTAGGGACGTCGCAAACGTCGGATCTTGAGCTGCTGCGGCTGTTGCTGGCGGCCAAACCTGCCATTAAGGAACTGGAGCAGCAGATCGGCAGTCTGCTGTGGACGCCAGCTTCTTACAATCGGTTGTTAATCGCTCAAGAGCTGATCAATGCGGGCGCAAGCGTTAAGTCCGACGGCGAAAGGAAATTCAGCGCTGCTCTTGTCGGAGCGGCGGGATACGTGGACAAGGACGGCAATCGCGCGATTGAAATGATGGAGCTGCTGCTCAAAAACGGGGCTGACGCCAACGATTGCAACTGTAATCCGTTAGAGGAATATACGGCGCTGGAATATGCAAGCGGCATATTGTACGATGCCGAGGACGGCAGCACCGAGCACAAGCCGGATATTCGTGCGGTGCAGCTGTTGCTGCAATATGGAGCGGATCCTAAGCATGATAACTCTCTGTATGAGGCTGTCGCAGCGGATTCAATCGATGTCGTCAAGATGCTGCTTGAAAAAGGTGCAGACCCTAACAAGCTTCACCCAATCGCGGAGCAAACTCCGCTGGAGCTTGCCCGCGAGAACGGCAGCAAACAATTAATTGCGCTGCTGGAAGAAAAGGCAAAGAGCTAGTAACGTAAAAGTGCCTTCAACCGCTCTTGCTGGGTGTATGGTTGCCGTTTACGCCGAACCGGCCAAGACGGCGCGGCGCAAAAGGCCTTTTATTCCATAAGTAACAGACCTTTGGAAAGCCCCGCTTACAAGATGCGGGCTGCTTTCCGGGGGTCTTTTTGACATTTGAAAAAAATGCTTTACCTTCCGTTTATTGGCGTGTAATATGTTACATCAAACGGAAGGGTTTCTAGGGATCCGGGAAGCGGGCGGCGGCATGCTGCCTCTCTTCGCCGAACCGAGCGAAACCGCCGCGGCGCGATAGGCCGCGTACACCGTAAGGGATAAAAGACCTTCGGAAAGTTCCGCCTGCACACCATGCAGGCCGGCTTTCCGGAGGTCTTTTTGTCATGGGCGCGAACTTATCTTGTTCGTATTACCTGGAGCTTCGGAAGGAAGCTGTGGGCCGACATGGTTTTGCAAGGGAAATTGAGTGGCAGGGGGAGTGGAGAGCATGAACGCGCTCGAGACGAGAGGATTGAAAAAAACGTTCCGCGTCAAACAAAAAGCACCCGGATTCGCGGCAAGCCTCCGCTCGTTATGGGCGCCGCAGTGGAGCGACAAGGAAGCGGTTAGCGGCATCGACCTAACGGTTGCGCAAGGGGAGACGGTCGCTTTTCTTGGCCCGAACGGCGCGGGCAAGTCAACGACCATCAAGATGCTGACGGGCATCTTGCATCCCAGCGAAGGGGAAGCGAAGGTGCTTGGATACGTCCCGTGGAAGGAACGGAAGCAGCTCGCTTACCGCATCGGAACCGTTTTTGGACAAAAGTCGCAGTTATGGTACCATCTTCCACCGAGTGATACGTTCGAACTGATGAGCCGCATTTACGAGCTGGATCGGACGGATTACAAGAAACGCCGCGACGATTTGATCGAGCGCTTCGTACTCGGCCCTTACTTGAACACGCCAGTGCGGCGATTATCGCTCGGTGAGCGGATGCGCTGCGAGATTGCCTGCTCGTTCCTGCATCGCCCGAGCTTGTTGTTCCTCGACGAGCCAACGATCGGGCTGGATGCGATGATCAAGGAAAGAATCCGCGAGCTGATCGCGGAGCTTAACCGGGAGGAGGGCACTACGGTATTCCTGACCTCCCATGATGCGGGTGACATTGAGCGGTTATGCCGCAGAGCTGTCGTTATTCACCATGGCGGCATTATGGTCGACGGGTCGGTGGAGCGGCTGAAACGGGATATTTTGCGCTATAAGACGGTCTCGATTCGCACAGTTGAGGGGACTGAGTTGTCGGGGAGCGAGGAAGGGAATGTAATTCGGTCCACAATTGTCGCAGCGGAAGGAGAGGAGAGGCAGCTTGCCGTTGGGAGAGATAGCAGCATGCCTTTCGGAACGGAACGACTGCCGTCGGAGCCGGGCATTCTCAAGCTGTCGGTCGACCTGACGGCGACAGGTGTGGAAGCCGTGTTGTCGGAGCTGATGAGCCGGCTGTCGATCGCAGATGTCACAGTTGAAGACCCTCCGATGGAGGAGGTCATTAAGACGCTGTTCGAGCGTGGCAGGGAGCAGAGAACAGCAGGGGAGGGAAATCCGCCATGAGCAGTGAGATAAAGTACGGAATAGCAGCAGGAAGGGGCGGCCCGCTCCAAAGACTCGCACGCAAAGCTGCCAAGTACTCTGCCGTTGGCGGGATTACGCTCAAGCAGCAGACGGCTTATTGGGTCGATTTCCTGATGAGATCAGTGTTTTTGCTGCTCATTCTATATGTGTTCATGCAGCTGTGGACGGCCGCTTATAGCGGTCAAGGCAGCGGGACAGACACGGTCATCAGCGGATTCCGCTTGAAGGACATCATTTGGTATCTTGTTTTGACCGAAGCATTCACAATGGCTTTTCCACAGTTATGTACTCGAATCGAGGAGGAGGTAAAAAGCGGCGGCATCGCTATCCGCCTGCTGACGCCGATTTCGTACAGCGGTTATCAGTACGCCTCCTATTTAGGAGAGGCGGCTCTGCGCTTCCTGATCAATCTCGCCTGCGGTACAGCGATCGGCTGGATGCTCGTCGGGCCGCCGGAATTCGGCGGAGGCTGGGCGGCGATGGCGGCACTTGGCCTTGGCAGCTTCACTTTAGCTTTTCTGCTCAATTTGTCCGTTGCGTTATGCGCATTCTGGGTGGAGGAAACGAGAGGGCTGGAATTCATTCTCCAGAAGCTGCAATTCACCGTTGGCGGCATGCTCATTCCTTTGGATCTGATGCCCCACTGGTTACAGCAGATATGTGCATGGCTGCCCTTTCAGGCGGTGTTGTATTTTCCGGCGAAGGCCGCGGTCAGCGGTGGGAGCGGTTTGGGCGGGTATCTGCTGCTGCAGCTGGTCTGGATTCTACTTTTGGCGGCTCTAGCCGCATGGATTTATTCGCGGGGCGTTAGGAGGCTGAATGTCAATGGAGGTTGAGAAAAGGCATCGCCGAGGGGGGTTTTGGAGGGGGACGCTGCCCTTCCTTTTCACCTGTTGGAAGCTGAATTTGGCGGGAGCAATGGAGTTCAGACTCAGCTTCCTGATGACCGCAGGTATGATGTTCCTGAACAATATCATCTGGCTTCTGTTTTGGGGGATCTTTTTCAGCCGCTTTCCATCTGTTGGCGGGTGGGAGCTTGCCGATATTATGCTGCTGTGGGCGGTGAGTGCAGGCGGCTTTGGCTGGGCGAATATGCTGTTCGGCAATTTCAGCCGAATCGCCTATTTGACAGCTCATGGAGAGCTGGACGTTTATATGACTCAGCCTAAGCCGGTGCTGCTCAATATTTTGGCGAGCCGAATGTCGCTTACGGCGATTGGAGATTTCCTGTTCGGGCTGGCGATTTACGTCTACGTCGGTGATCACAGTTTGGGAGGTTTGCTGCGTTTTTTGCTCGCTTTACTATTGTCGGGCCTGTTCTTTCTATTTTTCACGTTGGCGGCCGGCTCACTGGCCTTTTTCATCGGCAATGCCGAAGGCATCGCTTTCCAGCTGTTCAACGGGTTTGTAACCTTCACCACTTACCCCACTGATATTTTCAAAGGACTAGGGAGAATGATGCTGTTCACAATTCTTCCTGCAGGTTTTATCAGTTATATGCCGATTGGCTTGCTGCGGGGCTGGGACAACGGTTTTATGTTTACCGCGGCGGCAGCGCTGCTGGCGCTAACCGCTTTGGCATTGCTGCTGTTTTATTTAGGACTGCGGCGTTATAGCTCCGGCAATCGGATGGCGATGCGGAGTTGAGGGCAATCAATCCTCCTGTTTCGGATCAGAAGTCGGCTTCGCCTGTCCGTTCATGCGATATTGAGATGGAGTAAGTCCGGTTACTTCTTTGAACTGATGGCTGAAATAATGAACGCTCTTGAAGCCGAGTCTGAGCGAGAGCGACTCCATTTTTTCTCCAAGCAGCAAAGCCTGTTTAGCCCGCTTAATCCGTTCTCTAATCATGAAATGTTTGGGCGCAAGCCCGACTTCTTCTTTGAACAACTTGGAAAAATGAATGGGATGATACCCGCATAATGCGGCGAGCTCCGCGACCGACCAATTATAATCGGGCTGCAGTTGCATCGCTTGAATGGCCCCTTCTATTTTGCCGTTAACGGTCGCAGTGGGGTTTCCTTCTAGCCTATGTCGATAAATAACGGTGATGGCCTGCATCATCAAGGCACGAAGCGCCATCGTATAACCAGGCTGTTCGGACTTATATTCCTTGACTATCCGAGTCCAGATCGGTTCGAGCCCAGGCACTTCAAACAAGGTCGGCATAATAAGCTGACCTGCCGTTCCGCTCGTGATTACAGGGTTGTTTGCAGCACCAAGGGGCGGCCAAGTATCCGAATATTGCATGCCAAGTCCAGGATGCACGGGTTCTGGAGAGGCATTTTGCCAGTTGAAATGAATGCTGTAGAAATCGGTTTTCTCCGTTGTTTCCAAATAGGTTTGACATTCGGGCCCGTAAAAGATACTTTCCCCAGGGCGGATCGTATAGGTCTCATTATTTAGATATAACTTGGCAGAGCCTGTAATCACACTCATGAAATGGCAGTCGGGAATCGTTCGAATCCCCCAATTTTCGCCCGCTTCCTCGATTTGCCTGGCGGCGAAGTTAACCGTCGGTGCGATTTTCTCAAGCTCAATGATAGACATAGGCTCCCCTTCTCCCGGAATATAAGAAAAACACAAATGATTCATTAGATTTAGGAAAATACAAATGTCTGCGCTCTCATTATGATTAGGTTATCAACAAATCATAATCAAGGACGAGGAGAGGTGCAACAATATGTTAAATGCAGCGCAACTGGCGGAGTTTGAGAAAAACGGGTTTTTGAAGGGCGACGTGATTTTGAGCGATGCGGATGTACAGCGGTTACGCGATGAATTGGATTTGATTATGGAGGGAAAGTCGGTCAAGAAGCCGGTCCTTAACCATAATATGCGTGCTGAAGAAGCGGACTCTTTATATGAAGGCATGAAAATGAGCGTAAGCGAAAAGGTAGTCCAAATCGTAAATATCTGGATGGCAAGTGATGCTTATTTACAACATGCCGGGCACCCGGTCATCTGCGAAGAGATTGCGCAATTATGCAAAACCGATACCCTCCGAGTGTGGCATGACCAGATCCAGTATAAACCGCCTGTCACAGGTGGACCGACGCCATGGCATCAAGATCATCCGTTGTGGCCCGTTATCCAGCCTGCAGATCTTGTCAGCGCCTGGGTTGCGCTTGATGATGCTGTTATCGAAAACGGCTGTATGTGGATGGTGCCTGGCAGCCATAGATGGGGAGACCATCAGAAATATATGGCGAGTACGCCTGATTTCATGCCATATCATCGCAATCCCGAATTGCTGCCGGAAGGTGCAGAGGTTAAAGCCGTTCCTTTTGAAATCAAAAAAGGGCAAGTCGGATATCATCATAGCCTCACCTGGCATGGCAGCCCGAACAATCGCTCCGATCTTAAACGCAGAGCCATCGCGGTTCACTACATGCCTGGTCACACCGTGTATGCGCCAACAAGCGGACATACAATGGTTCCTTATATAACGGTCAATGAGGGCGATATTCTTTCCGGTGAGCATTTCCCGGTTGTGTATAGCATCGCTAAAGCAGCTATGTAAAGTATGAAACGAACCCCAGACGAGCAATCGTCGGGGGTTTTAGCGTTTGTTTTAATTAAACTAATTAATGGAAATTGCGACATATAGTACCATATGAGAGAGGTGGGAAATTTAAATTATTGAGGTGTCTAATATGAAGGTTTACAGATATGAAAACAGTAGTAAAAATATGATTTTGGCTGGTGATACAGATGATTTACATCCTTTAAATTCGAGATTTAATGGAGATTCGAAACTCGACATATGGTATCCAATTAAAGTAGAAACTTTGTACAAGAGGACATATAATGATTTCCCGAAATATATCATCGGTAAACCAATTTTTTCGGAGAAGGTAAAGGAGCTAACAGAATCCTTCATAAGTGATGAAGTTGAGTTTCTGCCCTTGGGTCATAAAGACATGAATTTATTTGCGGTAAATGTAACAAAAGTGCTTGATTGCGTAGATTGGGATAGATCTGACATACGAACGTTTAACGATGGCTCTTTTGCGGGATTCAATAAGTTAGTATTCGATTTCAGCAAAATCCCACCTAATACGTACATCTTTAAATATAAAGAGAGAGCAATGACTCAGGTTTATGTAACCGATCTTTTCAAAGAGCTCGTTGAGAAACACAAGCTGAAAGGCTTGGATTTCTCAGAAGTTTTCGATCCGGAATTTACCGAAGAGAAAGAGCGAGAGCAGCAGCGGGCTTTTGATCAGAGACTGGCTGAAATAGAACAAAATAAAGGGCCAGAAATTTCATTTGACGAGGCAAGAGCTCTGGTAGATCATGGCCATGTAGTTGAAAGCGGAAAATGGAGAATGAAGCTCAATTCGAAAGGTCAATTTGTACTTGGGGAGCTTCTACAAGATCTATCCTATCAATGGATGAAGCCTGTTTACATTCCTCCCATTTTACTTGGTTACGACTGGTGTAAAGTAGAGGAATGACAAATACTAAAATCAGTCCGATGCCGATAAGATTGGTTGAATTGTTAGTTGATCACTCGAAATTGAACTTGCAAAGTCTCGTCATCTTGAGAGTTGGCCATATTCCGGTGAGAATTTCCCGCAGGAGGAACGCATTATTCAACAACGTTGCACTGGCCTATATTGCAGACGGGAACGGGACTTACCAAGTGGATGGCGAGCCAGTCCAGAAGGTGGAGAAGGGAAGCTTGTTTTTTGTATATCCCGGCGGCAAGTTCAACTATGGACCTGTAGAGGGCGGCTCATGGGAAGAATATTATATTGATATAATCGGGAGTCGTGTAAGCGAGTTTGAAGAAAGAGGTTTAGTCCACAAAGGCAAGGTGCTGCAGGTCGGCGCCGACCCTGTTTGGGTCAGAAAGCTGAGAACGTTGGCTTCACTTTTGGAAAGCGGAATTCCCGCCAATGCGGATCGAGCTGCACTTCAGGTGGAATCTCTTCTATTTGAATTCTCTTTAATGACAGATGAAAGTCCTACTACATCAAGCAAAAACCTTGAAGTAATCGAAGATCTGGCTCACTATGTTTATAATCCCATTGATGCCGATGTCATTGCTCGCAGACATAATATTTCAGTTTCAACCCTGCGCCGGATCGTTAAAGAGCATTCGGGTTTTCCATTAAACGAATATATCCACCGTTTGAAAATAAATGAGGCTAAAAAACTAATCGTTAATACGCCGACCAGCATAAAAGAAATTGCGCTATCGCTGCAATATACGGATGTTTATTACTTTTCACGCCTATTCCAAAAATACGCCGGAATGTCAGCGAAAAAATTCCGTGAAAGCATTTAATCATCCTGAACGGAAAAGAAGCGGGCTCCTTGAATCCTGGGAGTCCGCTTCTGCATTTAGATGCCTGTGGAATGACCGAAAACTTCAAGCTTTTTATCCATCCGCTCCAGAAAACCTTCATACCCGTGGGTTCCGTTTCTATGATGATCACCTATCCATTGACTCCACTCGCTCGATATTTTATTTCCTTCTTCAATCGTTTGTTGTTTGCTCCATTCCGGAAATACCGCCTTCAACCAGGCGACCCCGTAGGAGATATGTCCGGACTCGTCCGCCCAGTCGTAATCGCAATCCTGCGCAGCAGCTAGATCGTTCTTTTCGATAAATTTCGTTTTTAAGTTCGATTTATGCCGTGGCCCGCCTTGCTCCAGCCGATGGAGTAGCAGCAATAAATACTTCACGCCTCTAGCTCGAAACGCCCGCCAATGATCTGGCACCATCGGGTAATCAACGCCAACTTCAAGCCCTAATGCAGCAAGTCTTTCCACTCCCATCGTTGCGTGACGAATTTCGTCATAACACCATCTTGCAGCGCCAAGATAGAGCTCCCAGGGCATGTTTTTGTATTCCCAAATTAGAGCCGCTGGAGTTTCGGACGCCCATACTTCATTGGCATGATCAACTGCAACAGCAATTTGTTCTTCGGTAAAATTCCTTGCAGGCCTTGGGGATACCTGCGTAACGGCTGGCTCCCAAGAGAGATCTCTGCCGCCTTCCATAGGCAGCTCGTAAACGAGACCTTCGAAAACAGCTGTGTAGCGCGGAGCAATTTGCTCGTCTGGACCGTGGAATCCGCCGCAAGATGAAAGAGCGTCATTAACCGCGCTTAACCAGTCACTGTTTTTGGCTTCGTCGGCGGCACGGGATGATTCTCGTATCCCTTCATATTCATGAAGCTGCATATTGAGTTCATCGATAATTCTCTTCAGGTAGAGATGACTCGGCGCATCGTCGAGGGGATCGGAAACTTGTAAATATTCCTCAAGCGCATCCAGCATCGCCGGTTTGATAATATCATAAACACAGTGTAGAAACAGCTCATCGGAGGGGGCCGTCGGTATCTTTTCCAAAACAAAAAGCAAATTCACGTCAGCGTTATCTTCAACATCTACTCGCGGATACCGCAAATCTAATGTTCTTGACCTAAGCATATCGGCGTGTAATGAATCCAGCCAAATGTGGCGAGCCAGCAATTTTTTGCCCGGCCACCAACGCATTGCAGGGAGATAACCGGCCATTGCCCGCATCGTTTCCTTTACCGTTCGGTAATATCTGCGCATCATTTTGCTGGCGGACTCTACATCTCTGAGCTTTAATTCGTTACGATTTGATAATTGATCAGGCATGATATTTTCCCTCCAAAGGTAAGGTGTTTGAGCGTTGAGGCTGCCTTGCTTACCTGTTTCGGAGATAAATATACCGCCAATAACATCGTGTGGAAATGGAATGGATGTTACGAATGATGGATTATATATTCAAATTTAGAAAGGGAAAATACAAGTGTCATTCACGTGGCGTCATCATCTGACGGTTAGTATCGACGATCTCGGTTTCGACTTGCGAGATCCCTGTAAACGGTGAGCGTTAGTTCATCATAAAAAAAACGGAAGTGGGTCAGAAACGACCAACTTCCGTCATTATAGATTACAGAGCGCAGCCCTAAAAAAGCCATGGATAGATAATAGTCTATAAAAAAATTGGATATAAGTCTATTACTTTTTTTGCATAAATTGTATGTTAGATAAGCGTCCGCGGCGCAAACAATCCATGAAGGGAGCGCACCGCATGATTACACTCAGAAAAATGACGCTGGAAAACCGGCGTTCCATTTTTAACCTTGAGGTAACGGAAGAACAACGCCGGTTTGTTGCCTCCAATCTGTCTAGCGTGGCTTCGTGTTATATATTGGAAACCAATGGGGGATATCCTTATCCGTTTGCCATTTACGCGGATGAACAGCCCGTTGGTTTTGTTATGATAACTTATGAAATCACCGGATATGACCTCCCATCAATCGCAGCTGGAAACTATTGTATCCTGAGGTTGATGATTGACAAGCACTATCAAAACCGGGGTTATGGCCGGGAAGCGATGATAAAGATTTTGGAGTTTATCCGTACTTTTCCGGCTGGCCCTGCACAACTCTGTTGGATTCCATACTCTGCAGATAACGTCCCGGCCAAAAAGCTATACGAAAGTTTCGGCTTCCGTGATAATGGTGAAATCATCCACAACGAGCCAATAACCGTATTGAAACTCTGATTGACTAAAAGTCCCGCATTCAGCTAGCGGGATTTTTTTTATACATTTCTATCGCTTTAACGAATGTGTTCTGTTGATTTCTAATTCTTTACCGATCGTTCTCAAATATGCTAATATAGACTCTACCAAAAGGAGGGTAGCGATGGCCAGAAGTAAAGAGTTTGAAATTAACGATGTTTTAGACAAAGCTATCCATCTTTTTTGGGAACAAGGGTATGAAAAAACTTCGATGCAAAACCTTGTTGAACATATGGGAATTCATAAACGCAGCATGTACGACACTTTTGGGGACAAACATTCCCTATACCTGAAAGCGTTGGAACGCTGTGTGAATACAACGGAAGAAAAGCTTTTAAAAAAAGTGGAAGAGGCTCCTACGATTAAAGGGGCGATACGTAAGTTATTGGAGTCAAGTTTAGAATACGAAGATATGGAGAGAAAAGGCTGCCTGGTCGTCAACTGCGCAACGGAACTTGCACTCCGGGATGATTTGGCTTCCAATCAAGTGAAGCGAAATTTTGAAAGTACGCAGGCGATTTTGGTTGATCTTATTCAAAACGGCCAGGCGAGCGGAGAACTAAGTACACATCCCGATGCCAAAACGTTAGCTATGGTTATTTTCAATTTATGGATTGGAATAAGAGTGCAGGCCAGAGTTGTTACAGATTACGCCGAGTTGTATGCCATGATTGACGGGGCTTTAGAGCTCCTTGAGTAATACAGATTTTTTTCTTAATTCTGCACCATTCGTTCTAGATCGGAGGGCCGGTCTTTGGCACAATGAATATTTTCTCACCGACCTTACAGAGGAGTGGATCTACTATGAAAGCAATGTTGTTGAGAGAAAAAAATACATGGAAAGAAATGCGGATAGAGGATGCAGCTCGGCCAGTGCCTCGTGAAGGCGAAGTGCTTATCGAAGGGTATACCGCTTCCCTGAACCCTGTTGATTACAAAACGGGCACGAGCGGAGTTCCAGGTTGGACATATCCGCATGTCCTCGGTCTCGATGTAGCAGGAATTATTGCGGAGGTTGGACCAAACGTCTCGCAGGTCAAGGTTGGCGATCGTGTTGTTTATCATAGCGATTGGCGCGAATGGGGAGCTTTTGCACAATTCACACTTGCCAAGGCCCATATGGTAGTTCCAATACCGGATGAGGTTTCTTTTGGGGAGGCCGTAGCTCTCCCAACTGCAGGTTTTACAGCTTATCAGGCCCTTCATCAAAAAATCCCTATGCACGCCATTGAATCCATATTGGTTCATGCTGGAGCAGGCGGTGTCGGCGGCTTCGCCATTCAATTAGCGAAACGTCTCGGAAAGACGGTTTACACAACCGCGTCTCGGCATAATCATGATCTTGTTCGCTCGTTGGGCGCCGATTACGCTTTTGATTATAAGGAGGAAAACTGGGTCGAGCGGATTATGGAAATTACGGACGGTCATGGGGTTGATGTTGTTCTGGATGCCGTCAGTTCTGAAAATGCAACGTTGTCGCTCGATGTCATCGCCTACAATGGCCATATTGCGCATATCGCAGGGGCGCCTGATATGTCAAAAGTAAAACCGTTCACACGGGTTATCTCTTCCCATGAGATTGCGCTTAATGCGATTCATCATCAAAATGATCGGAAATCGGAAGAAGTCATCGTAGAAATCGGAGAAGATATGTTGGATATGGTTTCGCGAGGAGAGATTGACCCTATGATCACAGAAACCATTGCTTTTTCGGATATTCCGACAAAATTGGTAGAGTTGTCACAGCGCCACGTCAGTGGGAAAATTGTTGTTGATCTAAAAGAAATGTAAGAGGACGACTATCCAAGTTGGAAAGGCTGATGCGAATGTCGGAGCCAAGAGTTTTCGTTCGCTTCCCCGAAGAGGGTGACGCCGCGCAATTGGCAGCGATGTACAGGGACAATCGGGAGTTTTTTGAGCAGTTTTCGCCACGCAGTGCTGAGGAATTCTATACGGAGGAGCGTCAGCTCGAGAGGATTATACAGAGCAAGATCGACATGTCGGAGGATCGCAGATATTCCTTCGTCATCTGTCAGAAGGAGAACGAGCGGATCATAGGGAGCATCGATCTGTCTTTTGTGGCGAGAGGAGCACTGCAGAGTTGTATGATTGGGTACAACCTGGACCAGGCTCATAACGGCAAAGGTTATATGACGGAAGCGGTGCAGCAGGTCGTTCGCTACGCCTTCGACGAGCTCAAGTTTCACCGAATTACGGGGGAAGCCTCTCCTTACAATGCCGGATCAATCCGTGTGCTTGAAAAGGCAGGCTTCCACAGGGAGGGCATTTCTCGCAGCAACGTGAAGATCAATGGAAAGTGGGAAGATCATCAGGTTCTGGCGATTATCAATCCATCCCAGGAGATTTAGCGTAAATGAAGTCGAGCTCATTCAGGATACTTCCTGATATGAACTCGACTCTTTTTTCGGATTGCTGCAAAGTCTCAATCTATTCCATTGTTGCTATTCTTGTTTCGGAACCTGCTGCTCCAGCCATTTTTTCAGGTCCTCCGTCAGCTTTCCGTCGTTTTTATCCAGCACTTTGAGGAAGTTCGACAGCTTCAACAGCAGTGGGCTGCGTGACGTATCGCCGTCAGCGACCGCTTTTTTATACGCGGCAAGCGCTTCGGGATCAATCTTCTTCGTCTCGTAATCGAACAGTGTTTTGATGTCGCCGTAAAAAACGATTTGTCTGGTCCACTCATACTGTTGTTTCACTTGTTTGATGCGGTTGGAGCCGCCATAACTAAGGATAAATTTCTCCTGATCCAGGTTGCGCTTCAGCAGTTCGCTCCACGGGATGGCGAGCGCCCAGTCCAACTGTCTAGGCTTTTTAGTCTCAACAGCCATCATTTCGATGTACAGTTTGATGTCTGCTGTGACGCTGGCTTTCCATTTTTCGTACAGCGTATAGTTAATGACTGGGTAATACAATAATTCCCCCGATGTAACGAGAAAACCTTGATCCCGCGAATCATTAAGCAGTTTACGCGTCGTCCCGTCCTTCACATATTTCAGCATCGATGCGTACGTCCTGTCTCCGCCGTTTTTGCGTAAGACTCTATCGATTTCCTTCTGCGTATTGTCAACGTTGAATCGTGCATGAAGTTTTGCGGCTTTCTGGGCGTTTTCGAAACGAAGCACCATCATGGATCCGGTCCAGCTGTCAACTTTGGAGATATTTTTGTTCAAATAAGTCAATGCTTGCGCCAGCTTGCCTGAAGCGAGCAGCTTTAAATAATCCTGATTTATTTTTTGAACGGCGGACGATGCGGGGACCGTGGTAATCGCCGCCTGGTCCTGAGACGGAGCCGGCTGCCCCTCCTGCGCAAATACAGAACCTCCTCCACCTACGGCTAGCGAAAGAACCAGAAGTGAGGCGGTGGTATGCTTCAACCCTTTTTTTATCATCTCAATCCCTCCTGTTTTGTAAAATGATGGTGTAAAGTACCCTTTCAGACGGTACTTACACGGGAATGTTGCAAGGAAAACATCTCGCTTGTCCCGGGACAAGCGACAAAAACGCCTCTTGACCCGGATGTTACGAGCCCCCAGCCACAAGCTCAACAGGGCAGCCAGATTTCAATTTTTGTGCCTTGACGCAGCTTGGATTGTACTTGAATTTTACCGTCATGTGCTTCCACGATCGTTTTGGCGATGCTCATTCCGAGTCCTGAGCCGACCGTTGACTCATCCGTATTGGTTCCCCGGTAATAACGATTAAACAAATGATGCAGCGTTTCCTCATCCATCCCTTTTCCATTATCGATGACTCGAATGAATGCCTGGTTGTTCACCCTGCCGATAGAGACGGTGATGACTATACCCCGTGGATTATGCTTCACAGCGTTGGACAGCAGATTGTCCATTAGACGATGCAGCCAAATTTCATCCGCCATTATCAGCAGAGGACGCTCATTCCCAATGTAGCGAAAATGATCCTCCGACAAGGTACTGTCGTTGATGTACTTCAGTACGGAATTACGTACTAGCTCATCTAAATCCATCTCCCGCAGCTCCATGATCGAATCACCCTGTTTAAGCTGATGAACCATGGAGAAGTCGGAGATAAGCTCAAGCATATAATCTCCCTTTTCCCGGATCGTCGATCCCATAATTCGCATCTCCTCTGAGCTCCATTGCTCCGGCAAGCTCTCCAGCATATAACCATAACCTTGAATGGTAGACAGAGGTGTACGCAGATCGTGAGATATCCCTGACATCCAGTCCGCTTGCGCTTTTTCCAGTCTATCTCGCTCCTTTTCCATTTGGGCCAATTTATGGGTCATCTGATAGAAGGATTCAACCACCTCCTTATAGAGCCTGTAGCGGATTCGCATCTTGCCGTCACGGCGGAATATTTTGCGTTTGTCCTTGGTGGTCAGCACTTGATCGTACTGTCCGCGGCCCATACGTTCGAACCAGCCTGTAAACAGAATCAGTGGTTGACTGTAGCGGTAGCCATGCCAGATGGAGATAGGTACGGCCAAAAGCAAGATCAGACCTGAAAACCAGAAGAGTTTGCGAGTTGCGGTATCCAGCGCAGGATGCTTCAGAAGTTTTCCCGTTGCATTGGACGTATAGAGCACCCAGGTCATTCCGCTGGTCTTGTCCCGGTGCGCGACAATATTCGTGTCGTAGTTGCCGGGTGATTGCTGGATGGCCAGAATATCTAGCGGACGATATGCCTTTTGCATAAATTTTTCATCGCCGATGTCTTGTACGATATGACCAGAGGGGTTGATTACTTGCAGATAGCTATCATTTTCACGCAGCTGTTGATCCAGAAGGAGAAGTGCTTTGCTCTGCACCATACCCTGCTGTTCGTAGGCATCAAACCAAGCCACGAGTTGGTCAAGGTCAGCACTAGAGTACCCCAGTATGTATAACAGCGGCTCGTTGTAAGTAAAATTCAGCCCAGTGTGAACCGTATATTTCCCGGATGTCCGTGTCTGTTGAATATCGAGCAGTTGAGCGCTGGAGTAGACGGTCGGTAACGCTGGCTGAGTAGCTGTATTGACGCCGAAGATCACTTCCCCTTTGGCATTAACAATCTGCAGCCACATTCCTTTTTCCTCGATGAGCTCGTCCCATTTAGAGGGAATCCGAATCGCTCCATCCTTGTATTTAGCCTCTAGAGCAATTGTTTGCAGGGCGCCGATTGGAAAGCCCCGGCGCAGCTCATTATTTGTCATGTTCTGTAAAAAAATCAAGAGAGCAGCCAAAGTAACAACCACAATTAACAAGGAAAAAAAGATTAATTGATACGTGAAGTGGAAGGCCATACGTTGCCTTATCTTCATCACTCCTGCGACTCCTTCACGAGCTTGTAGCCGATCCCGCGTATGGTAAGCAACAGCTGCGGATTGCCGGGATCAATCTCGATCCGCTCTCGTATGCGCCGGATATGTACGATTACCGTCGAATCGTCTCCATGGCCGTTAATGCCCCAAACCTTGTCGTAGAGCTGTGTTTTGGAAAATACGATCCCGGGATGCTTGCAGAAATGCACCAATAGCTGAAAGACCTGGGCGGGACAGGAAACCGGATTTCCATCCACGATCAGCTCGCCCTCTGCCTCATTGATGGTGAAGCGGTGGGATCGGTAAACTCCCAAATCGGGTCGTATCGCGGGATCGGTTGTAGGAACTTCCGGCTCTAGACGACGTATGCGCGCCTGAATTCTTGCTGCTACCTCCAGGGGATTGAAGGGCTTCGTGATATAATCGTCCCCTCCCATGGCGAAGCCTCGCAGGACATCGAGATCGGAAGCTTTGGCTGTCAAAAACAATATATGAGGATTTCCGTATTCACGGAGTTTGGAGCAGAGCTCCAGTCCGCTGCCGTCGGGAAGCATAATGTCGAGCAGAATGATATCGGGGGCAGCGCGCGCCGCTAAGTCAAGCGCTTCCGCGCAGGTTGAAGCCACGTACAATTGATGAAACCCTTCCCTGCGAAGCACCATTTGCAGCATTGTGACAATCGAAGGTTCGTCGTCAACAATAGCGATTTTAACATCGGATAGACTTATCATCATTTCACCCTACTTCATCGTAGAATATGCACATTAACACAACCTAAACAGCTGGAGGGAAGTTAAGCTTCTGTTCATCTATTCGTTTAGGTTCTGTTTCATTGACGCTTGTAGGATAGGAAATAGTTGCTATTTAGTTACTTTCAAAAGAGGGAGTGTAGGTATGAAAAAAATCAGTGCTCTATTACTTTCCTTAAGCCTGCTTGCTTCTGGCGTCTCTTCTGTACATGCATCAGATAAAACCTCAACCGTATGGGTAAACGGCAAACAAATCCAGTTCAATAAATCCGAACCGATCATCGCGAACGGGGTGACATTCGTTCCAATACGCCCGCTGATGGAGAAGTTCGGTATGAAAATGGAATGGGTTGAATCGACCCGAACGATCAGCGGTACGAAAGGAAACTTTTCTTTATCTATGAAAATTGGCAGCACAAACGCAACTGCAAACGGAAAATCAGTTAAGGTCAATGCCGCGCCTAAGCAAATTCAGAATGTAACTTATGCGCCGCTCCGTTTTATCGCGGAGGCTGCAGGCTTTAAAGTTGCTTGGGATTCGTCGCTGCGTCAGGTCATCCTTACATCCAAGTCCACCGATGAAACAGCAACAGTTCGACTGCAAGACGACTTTTATAAAGCTGTAAACGGGAAATGGCTGGAGTCCACACAATTGCCAGCGGATATAATGAGTACAGGCTTCTTTGAAGAACTCGATACGGATGTAAAGGAGCTTTTGTCCGCGGATATGGCCAAAATGGCAGCTGAAGGACGCGACAAAACCGATGACGATATCGGCAATATGATTAAATTTTACAAGCTTGCCGCCGACAGAGAAACCTTAAACAAACAGGGATATGAAGCCATTAAAGAGGATATTGCAACAATTAAATCGATAAACAGTTTGGCAGCCTTTGCAAAAAATCAAAAGGATCTCTATTTTAGAGGACTTGCTTTACCATTTGGTTTGAGTTACCTGGCTGATATGAAAAATGCAACAACAACCGCTCTATATCTCGATGTTCCTGAACCTGCGTTGCTGGATAAGAGCTACTATGAATCTAAAAATCCTCAAAGCGAAGTATTTTTAGGATTATACAAGAAAATGCTGTCGGAGCTATTGGTAATGGTCGGGGAAACACAACAAGAAGCCGATCGAATTGCCAGTGAAGCGGTAGCTTTCGAAAAAGAGTTTGTACAATATAAACTAAGCTCACAAGAACTTAGCAATATCGAATCGATTTATAACCCGAAAACCATCGATGAATTAAAAGCATACAGCAAAAATATTGATCTGGAAAAATTTTTGATAGATGTTGTTGGCAAAACCCCAAAGCATATTTCTGTCGCCTCTACAAAGTATTTTGAAAACCTGGATAAGATTATCAACGAGAACAATTGGGAGAAAATAAAAAGTTGGACTTATGCGACTTTTTTATTACAATCCGCCCCTTTGCTAACCAATGATTTTGTACAAACATCGGCTCAATTGAAGAAAGTGCTGTTGGGCAAAGGAAAAATGGAACCACTTGAAGGGGCAGTTTATAATATCGTAAATTTACCATTTCTATATGTTATGGGAAGTTATTATGGTCAAACTTACCTTGGAGCAGAAGCAAAGCAAGATGTTACGGAGATGGTTAACAACATCATTGGAGTTTACAAAACCAAGTTACTTAAAAATGATTGGATGTCGGACAAAACGAAGAAAGAAGCGATTAACAAACTGGACAATATGAACATGCTCGTTGGCTATCCGGAAAAGTTGGAAGACGTTTATTCGTCATTAAAGGTAGATGAAAATAAGACGTTATATGAGAATAATCGTTCCATGCTAACGATGATCCTGAAAAACAGCTTTGCCAAAATCGATCAACCCGTTAATCGGAATGAGTGGCTTATGTCACCAAATACAGTGAATGCGTCCTATCTAGCGCTGACAAACACGGTGACGATTCCAGCTGCGTTTCTTCGGGCGCCAATTTATGATAAAAATCAAAGCGCAAGCCGGAATTATGGCGCTATAGGCGCTGTTATCGGGCATGAAATTATTCACGGCTTTGATACAAATGGAGCCAAATTTGACGAGATTGGAAATTTGAGAAGATGGTGGACGGAAGAGGACTACAAGAGCTTCGAAGGTAAAGCAAAGGCTGTTATTGACCAATACAATGGAGTAGAGTACTTGGGCCGAAAAATCAATGGACAAGTGACCGTATCCGAAAATATAGGAGACATTGGCGGACTAACGGGCGCTCTTGAAGCGGTAAAACAATTGCCGGATGCCAATCTGAAAGAGTTTTATCAGTCCTGGGCTACCGTATGGAGACAAAAGGCCCGTCCTGAATATGAACAATTGTTTTTTATAATCTCTCGGCATTCGCCAAATAAAGTAAGGGTAAACACCGTTATTGCTAACACCGATGAGTTTTACTCCACTTTTAATGTGAAAAAAGGTGATGCGATGTACATTGCTCCAGAGGACAGAGTTAGTGTTTGGTAAGTTTTATGAAATAGATGCTGCTTAGTTAGTTCTAAGAGAAGGAGTGTATATATGAAAAAAATCAGTGCCCTCTTACTATCCTTAAGCCTGCTTGCTACTGGAGTCTCTTCTGTACATGCATCCAATGAAGCCTCAACCATATGGATCAACGGCAAGCAAATCGAGTTCAATAAACCGATCATTGAAAAAGGGGTGACACTCGTTCCGATACGCCCGCTTTTGGAGAAGCTCGGTATGAAAGTGAATTGGGTTGAATCGACCCGTACGATCAGCGGTACAAAAGAAAACTTCTCTGTCTCTATGCAAATTGGCAGCAAAAACGCAACTTCAAATGGAAAATCAGTCAAGGTTAATATGGCGCCTAAGCAAATTCGGAGTATGACTTATGCGCCGCTTCGTTTTGTCGCCGGGGCTGCGGGTTATAGAGTAGCTTGGGACCCATCGTCGCGCCGGATTAATCTTACCTCCAAGTCCACCGATAAAAAAGTTCGACTGCAAGACGACTTCTATGACGCTGTAAATGCGGATTGGCTTACGTCCACAAAATTGCCAGCAGGTAAAAAGACTACAGGCTACTTTGAAGAACTCGGTACGGATGTAAGAGAGCTGTTGTCCGCGGATCTGGCCAAAATGGCGGCTGAAGGACGTAATAAAACCGATGACGAGATCGGCAACATGGTTGAATTTTACAAGCTTGCCGCCGACAGAGAAACCTTAAATAAACAGGGATATGAAGCCATTAAGGCGGATATCGCAGCAATTAAATCGATAAATAGCTTGGAAGAATTTGAGAAAAATCAAAAGGATCTTTATTTTAGAGGAATCGGCATGCCATTTGCTATGTTCCCTTTGCCTGATATGAAAAATGCGAAAAAAAACGCTCTATATATCGATGTTCCTGTACCCGCGCTGCCGGATAAGAGCTTCTACTCGCCAGAAAATCCTCAGAGCGAAACATTTTTAGGGTTATACAAAAAAATGCTGTCAGAACTATTGGTAATGGTCGGGGAAACGAAACAAGAAGCAGATCGAATTTCCGGTGAAGCGGTGGCTTTCGAAAAAGATTATATGCAATATTCTCTAAGCTCGGCAGAACTCGCCAATTTCGAATTGATTTATAACCCAAAAACGATCACGGAGTTAAAAGCATACAGCAATAATATGGACCTGGAAAAATTCCTGGTGGATGTTGTCGGCAAAGCTCCAGAGCATATTTCTATCTCACAAGTAAAGTATTTTGAGAACTTGGACAAGGTTATCAATGAAAACAATTGGGACAAAATGAAAAGCTGGACGTACGCGACCTTTGTATTAAAATCCGCGCCTTTGTTATCCGATGGGTTTGTACAGGCATCGGCTCAATTGAAAAATGCGCTGTTGGGCCAAGAGAAAATGGAAGAAACAATTTATAATATTGTGAATTCACCCTTCCAATTTGTTGCCGGATACTATTATGGTAATAAATACCTTGGCGCGGAAGCAAAGCAGGATGTTACGAACATAATTGAAAACATGCTTGGAGTTTACAAAAACAAGCTGTTGAAAAATGATTGGATGTCGGAGCAAACGAAGAAGGAAGCGATCAAAAAACTGGATAATATGAACATGCTCGTTGGTTATCCAGATAAGCTCGCAGACGTTTATTCGTTGTTAAAGGTGGATGAAAAGAAGACGTTATTTGAGAACGATCGATTCATGCAAACGATAATTATGAAAAACAACTTCGCAAAAATAGATCAGCTCGTTGACCGGAATGATTGGACGTTCTTGTCGCCAAATACAGTGAACGCATCCTATCTGGCATTGACGAACACGGCGACGATTCCCGCCGCGTTTCTACAGGCGCCAATTTATGATAAAAATCAAAGCGCAAGCCGGAATTATGGCGCTATAGGCGCTATTATCGGGCATGAAATTATTCACGGATTTGATACAAATGGAGCCAAGTATGACGAAGTTGGAAATTTGAGAAGATGGTGGACGGAAAAGGACTACAAAAACTTTGAAAAAGTCGCACAGACTATTATTGACCAATACAATGGAGTGGAGTATTTCGGGCAAAAAATCAATGGTAAAATGACCGTATCCGAAAATATAGGAGACATTGGAGGACTAACGGGCGCTCTCGAAGCGGTGAAAAAGTTGCCGGATGCCAATCTGCAAGAGTTTTATCAATCCTGGGCTTCCATCTGGAGACGAAAAGCTAGTCCTGAATTTGAACAAGTGTTTCTTGTAACTTCTAGACATTCACCGCATAAGGTCAGAGTAAATACCGTTATTGCCAACACCGACGAGTTCTACTCCACATTTGGTGTCAAAAAAGGTGATGCGATGTATATTGCCCCGGAGGACAGAGTTAGTATTTGGTAAAAAAGAAGCGATATAATAGTGCAGCAACGGGGGCCTTCACAAAAGCCCTCACAAAAAAGGGAATAAAGCGCGTCAGCAAGACGGGAGGAGACTGAGCCAAGCTCAGCTTCCTCCCGTCTTCGTTTATCTGCCGTAACGGTGTAACGGCTAAGGCCAAGCAATCCTGAACAGAGAGCCGATGGTTTTCTGCGCTTCTCGGTCGTCCCCGCATTGTTTCCCATTTTCGCTACAATTGGTCTGATGGCACTAAATAGTTTGAATCAGTAGGCGCTCTAAGTTTCATTTGTTCATGAAATAATGCACCTTAAATGGAAAAAGACTGCCCCCAAGTGTGGGCAGAGCAGGCTGAAAACCAACCAGCTCCTAAAGGACTTTTTGCTGTATCCTCCTCATTGTTTTCGACCCGATGAAGCCCGAGCTATTGGCCAGTCGAATCAATTTATGCTTATGCGGTTGCAGTTTGGATTCAAACTGCTCCCTTTTCAATTCAAAATTCCGTGTCCATTTATACATCATCCTGAGCATCTTCAGATCCGATTTATAATGGCATTTTTCAATACCCAAGTTCTGCTTCAGGTAGCGGGTGAATATTCGTATTTTGCGTTTCCACAGAGGCGGATCGAGAAAAATAATCGTATCTGCCATTTCAAATAAGCATGAATAGGATTCCCGATCCGTGCCTTCGAAAATCCAGGGTCCATGTTCATCGATCTCCATGATAACCTCAACCTGTTCGTCCGCTGTACGTTTATAAGACTCCTCCGAGGTTCGATGGTGAACGATGCAGTCCAATTCATACCAGGGAATATTGAGCTGTATGGACAATCGTTTGGCGAGTGTCGTTTTACCGCTAGCAACAATTCCGATGATGAGGATTTTGTTCATAGGATAACCTACCCCTCATTCATGTTAGGTCAATTGCAGATTACTTCAGCCATTCGGAATAAAATCTTTCATATCCATCCTTCATGACGCGCCCGCTAAAGCGGCCAAAAGCATAATCTCTATTCGCCTCGGACACACGCAAAGGATGGGCTGCTGCCATGTTCAGCAGCTCGAACCAATTACTCTCGCCGCCGGCGAAAGTATGCGTTGAGGAAATATGGCCATAACAGGCATGCTCCGGTTTGACGATAAGTTTACCCATCGCCATCGCTTCCGACAGCGGCATCGAAAACGTATCAAAGCGGCTGGAACTCCAATACACTTTGGCGGTGTTCATCAGTTGGAACACCTCGTCGCGCGATAAGGCGAAATGCAGCTTTACGTTGGATGGAATGTCGTACCGTTTCATGCTTTCCCGATAGCGGAGGCCTCCCATCGCCATGATGATCTCTTTGTCTGGATTGCGTCTCGCGTACTCAAGTGGTAGATCCGGCCTGCGGTTCGGTTCGTCCCGCCCGATCCAGAGGATGCGGTTCTCTACAATCTGCGACGGATCATAATGTTTGCTGGCAAGCTCTTCTTCAAATCCGATCGGGATGACATCCACATCCGTCACGCCGTAATCGGTGCGGAACAAGCCCTTGAGGTAGTCGGTATGCACAACTGCCTTGTCCACAATGGAATAAAACGGCTTCATCATCTCATACCCGGTCAAGTCGGGATGGGGATAGGAATGGGGGAAGAGCACGCATTTGTCAAAAAACATCTTCAGAAACGTAAAACCCGACACTGTGTAAATAACATGCTCGATCCGTTCCCGATGAAGCTGATCCAGTACAAGATCGTAGTTGACCAGATCGCCCTTCTCGTATTCGTAACCGGGTGCTTGATCATAGCCGCTCACATGGCGCTCCGGCGTGATGAACACGATCTCAACGCCAAGCTCGCGGCTCAGCGCCTGCAGTCTCTCTGCATAAATCCGTGGTCCTTGCGCCTCCGCGAATTGAATTTTTCTCATGACCAGTCCAACCTTAGTCAATTCTATTCCTCCTGATGCTCTCACTGTTATTCAGCCATTATAATCGACCCGTCCATTCGGGGAAATAGGGCGAGTCGGGCTAGGGCTATGCCGAGACGGGTAATACATATAAAGTAAAGGTGAATGAATCCATAAATGGCAAAAGGAGAGGATGAGCATGGAGCGAATCGAGCTTTGGCCGAACGGAGCCCCGGGGGCGCTAGGTAATGAAGAGGAGGACCGTCCGCATCTGCTGCGCTTTCCCGCTGAAGGCGGCACTGCTCGTGGTGCTGTTATCGTATGCCCAGGCGGAGGATATGCGATGCGGGCGGCGCATGAAGCGGGCCCGGTAGCAGAGTGGTATCGCTCAAAAGGCTTTCACACCTTCGTACTGCATTATCGTGTTGCGCCTTATATGTACCCGATTGCGCTTCAGGATGCGCAGCGGGCAATCCGCCTTGTGCGGCATAATGCGGAGGAGTGGGGAGTGGATGCGCAGCGGATTGCGCTACTCGGTTTCTCGGCGGGAGGCCATTTGGCCGCTAGTGCCGGCACGCTGTTCAATGATGGCGACCCGTTCGCCGAGGACCCGATCAGTCGTCTTGGCTGCCGACCGGACGCTCTGATTTTATGCTACCCTGTCATCAGCATGAGAGATAAGGTTGTGCATGCCGGTTCGCGCAGGCTGCTGCTTGGGGAGGAGCCGGATGCTGATCTGGTGGCGCTGCTGAGCGCCGATGAGCAGGTGAATCGGGATACACCGTCAACATTCATTTGGCATACGGCTGAGGATGCTGCAGTTCCCGTCTCCAATAGCCTTCGTTTTGCGGCGGCACTGGCTGCGCACGAAGTCTCGTTTGATCTGCATATCTATCAAAAAGGTCAGCACGGTATCGGGCTGGCGCTCGATGACCGGCGTGCCGGGGGCTGGAGCGAGCTGTCGGCGAGTTGGCTCGAGGATCAAGGCTGGCTGGGCAGCGTCGACTGACCCGATTAATTCGTTAAGGCTGTTCCGGAATGGTGCGGAACGGCTTTTTTTGGCTAAAGGAAAAGGGAGGGAGCAGAAAAGTTGACGAGAGTATTTAAATTGCATACAATTAAAATAGAGTTAACAACTTTGGAAGCGGTGATGCGGAATGTCAATCTACGATATCGAGATCGAAACAGCCAAGGGAGAGAGGACCTCCCTCGCGCCATATCGGGGCAAAGTGATGTTGATTGTGAACACGGCGACTAAGTGTGGTCTCGCTCCGCAATTCGATGGATTGGAAAGGCTTCATCAGACATATAAGGACAAGGGGCTTGCTGTACTGGGTTTCCCATGCGGGCAATTCGCCAATCAGGAGCCGGGAGATAACGAGCAGATTCAGGAGGCATGCAAGATTAACTTCGGTGTCACCTTCCCGCTCTATTCCAAAGTGGACGTAAACGGCGCCAATGCCCATCCTCTGTTCGATTTCTTGAAGAGTAAGTCCAAAGGTTTTCTCGGCACGAAGGCGATAAAGTGGAATTTCACTAAGTTCCTCGTTGATCAAAATGGTCGAATCGTTAAGCGTTTTGCGCCGACTGACACACCTGAAAAGATCGAGAGCCATATCGTCAAGCTGCTGAACGCCGAAGCGTTAGTCTAAGCATAAGCGGTCATACAGCCGTAGGTAATGCAGCCTGCCCTTCCAGGGGCAGGCTGTTTTTTGCTTGTGAATCTATGATAAACTTGGGGACAGACAACGAGATAGGGAGGAACTACCATTGCTTAGAATTGGCATTATCGGCTCTAACTTCATTACGGAATCGTTCATTGATGCAGCTCGGAAGGTGTCTGGCCTGCAGCTCGCCGCTCATTATTCCCGCTCAGCGGAGCGGGGAGCCGAGTTCGCGGACAAGCATGGCATTCCACTGCGTTTTACGAGTTTGGACGAGATGGCGGCGAGTGAAGCGATAGATGCGATTTATATAGCGAGCCCGAACGCGATGCACGCACCGCAATCGATTGCATTTATGAAGCGAGGCAAGCATGTTTTATGCGAGAAGCCGATTGCTTCGAACAGCCGTGAATTGATGGAGATGATCGCTGCCTCGCGGGAGCATGGCGTACTGCTGATGGAGGCGATGAAATCTACGTTCGTGCCGAATTTTGCCGCGATTCGCGATAACCTGCACAAGCTTGGCGAGGTCCGTCAATACTTCGCGTCCTTCTGTCAGTATTCTTCTCGTTATGATCGTTATAAAGCAGGAGAAGTGCTGAATACCTTCAAGCCCGATCTATCGAACGGTTCCTTGATGGACATTGGCACGTACTGCATTTATCCGCTCGTCGCGCTATTCGGCAAGCCGGAGCAGGTGCAAGCAAGCGCAGTGATGCTGGAGTCCGGCGTTGACGGCAGGGGCAGCTTACTGCTGAGCTACAAGGGGATGGAAGCTGTGCTGACTCATTCCAAAATTTCCGATTCCAGCCTGCCGGCGGAAATCCAAGGGGAAAACGGCGTTATGCTGATCGAGCGGATCAGCCAGCCCGCAAGCGTGCGCCTGCGCTATCGCGACGGACGCCCCGAGGAGGAATTAACCCGGCCACAGGTGGACAATACGATGTTGTACGAGATCGAGGAATTTGTCCGTCTAGCCGCAGAAGGCAAAACGGAATCGGACATCAACAGCTTTGAAGTGTCGCTTGCTGTCATGGAAATTATGGATGAAGCGCGCCGCCAAATCGGGCTTGTGTTCCCGGCGGATCGTGATTAACGGATGAACTGATGCAACTCAAATAATGAGCAAGAGCAACTTCATCGCGAGCAGCGATGTAGTTGCTCTTTTTTTATTCTTTTTTTCCAGCTGGATTTTAACGATTCTCACAAATGATGAGCTGTAAAGGAGCTTAAGCAGGAGGGGACAAAGTATTTGCGTCGCTGTGAAAAATGTCGAAATTCAGGACTTAATACATGTAAAAATTTGGTTGACATTAGCGATTTCTGGTTCTCAGGAACTCTTTTTAGGAAATTTTTTCACATATAGGCATTTGGGGTGTAACTTTTAGGATATCCCATCCGTCATTATGAAAAATGAGAAAGATGAGAAAAGTGAGGGTCGAACTTCAACATGATCTGGAAAAAGAAGAAAAAAGAGCCATCGGCCCAACCGCCTCCTGAATCAGGAGCTGAGGCGGATGTACATGAAGCCGAGATTTCAGCCGATGACGCTGCCAAGCTAGAGTCAGCCGCAGCTGCCGAACTTGCTCCTGAAGCATTCGAAGAAGCAACTGGCGAGCCGCTGCTCAGCGTCAGCAGTGTACACCGCAGCTTCCCCGCATCAGGAGCGCCGATTCATGTACTTAAGGGAATCACGATGACCGTTCCGCAGCGGCAGATTGTTATGCTGAGAGGTCGCTCCGGCTCCGGCAAAACGACGCTGCTCAATTTAATCGGTGGTTTGGATACACCGAGCAAAGGCGAGATTTGGTTCGACGGGATGCCGATCCATAAGTTAAACGATGATCAGCGGACCGTTATCAGGCGTGAGCGCATGGGCTTTATTTTTCAGGCGTTTGCACTGATGCCGCTGCTCTCTGCATGGGAGAATGTCGAACTGTCGCTTCGCATGGCGGGAACGCCGCGCGGCGAGTGGAAAGGGCGAGTCGAGCATTGCCTGGAGCTGGTTGGGCTGGAGCGAAGGATGAAACATCGTCCTTTCGAAATGTCCGGCGGTGAGCAGCAGCGTGTGGCGATCGCCAAAGCTATTGCCCATCGGCCAAAGCTGCTGCTAGCGGATGAACCAACAGCGGAGCTGGATAGCCAAATGTCCGCACAGATTATGAATGTTTTTCGCACGATTATTAAAACCGAGGGTGTCACCATCTGTATGACGACCCACGATCCCACGATTTTGGAGGTTGCCGATCATGTTTACGAAATGGTGGACGGTACGTTCATCTAAAAGTGCTGCTGCCCTGCTGCTGGGCTGCTCCCTGGTATTGTCGAGCGGTTGCTCGCTGCTGCCGGAAGAACAGACAGAGGAGGTGCTGCCGTCCATTGCTCCGCCCCAGATTTCCAAAAAACCGGAGTATGAAGTGACGACGCAAACGTTGGAAACCCGCGTGGAGGCTACTGGCAAGTTGATCTCGATGCGCGAGGAGACGCTTTATTATACTGTTGATGGCAAACGGCTTAAGGAATTATACATAAAACCCGGCCAGAAGGTGAAATCGGGCGATCCGATCGCCGCTCTGGACGTTAAGGATTTGCAGAAACAAGTGCGCGACCAGAAATTGCAGTTCCGCAAGGAAGAGGTTGGCATGAAAGAAACACTTCGCAAAAAAGATGAAATGCCGCCGGTTGATTTCGAGGCTGCGGTCATCGCTTTTGAAGAGAAGCGCCAAGCGATCAGCGATTTGGAGCTCGAAATCAGCAATGCAACGCTGTACGCCCCGTTCTCTGGCACAGTTGTGCAACTGCCGGTACAGAAGGGCGACGCCATTAAGGCGTATGATCCAATCGCCGTCATCGCCGATACGTCACAGCTTGCTCCTGGCATTAAGCTGGATGCCGATGAATTGGAGCAGGTATCGGTCGGCATGAAGGTAAGCGTTGATATTAATGGTGTCGGCGTAGTAAACGGCAAGATCCGCGCTTTACCGGTGGCGCAGAACGAAGAGGAAGGCAACAACGGTGGCAATGGCCAGAATGGCGGTATCGGCGGCAACGGCGGTAACAACAAGCCAGAGCGGCCCGAGGACTTCCTGCTTGTGCAGCTCGATAAAGTCCCAGCAAACGTCACTCGCGGCACGATGCTCTCGGTTAGCATCATCGTGAAAAGCAAGGAGAACGCAATCGTTATTCCACCTTCGGCGCTGCGCAGCATTGGCTCCCGTACCTATGTGCAGGTCGTAGAAGGCGAGACGAAGCGGGAGGTGGACGTAGAGGTTGGCGAGCAAACAGGTACTCTGGTGGAAATTTTAAAGGGCCTGAAGCCCGGAATGAAAGTGGTGGGCAATTAACGTGTTGCTCCTCCGATTCCTGTTCCGCAAAATGTGGAACACCCGCTGGCTGACGCTCAGTTCTCTAGCCGGGCTTATATTGGCGGTAGCATTCGCGGTCAGTATTCCGATGTATGCGGACGGCTCGCTGAAGCGGGTCGTCACCCAATCGCTGCAAGAGAAGAGCGAGGGGTTGCCGGCTGGTTCCCTGCTCATGCGCTACAATTCAAGCCCGGGACCTACCAATTTAGAGTCGCTTGGGAATGTAGACAGTTACATCCAGCAAGATGTGCCAAAGCTGATCGACTTCCCGGCGGATACGAAGACAAGAAGTTATGCGATTCGTAGCACGGACATCACGCCTGAGGATCCGACCAAGGTCAGCGCAAGCGTTAGCCGCAAGTTCGGGCTGCAGTCGCTCTCTGGTATAGAGGAGAAAGGTGAGCTCGCTCAAGGCCGCTGGTTCGCCCCTGGCAAGGGAGATGGCGGGACGATCGAAGCGGTCGTATTGGAAGAGGCGCTTTACCGAGCCGATATGCATATCGGTGACGTGTTCCTTTACCCGGCTTACGGCGGCGGTTCAGATCAAATGCTGCGTGTGAAGATCGTTGGCGCATTCAAGCCGATTAATGCTTCCGATCCTTTCTGGTACCAGGGGTTGGAAGGGCTGATGAATGCCTTCCTGACGAGTGATTCTACGATGACCGATGGCATTTTGAAGGATAAAAAGATCCCGTTGCACAGTGGTAGCTGGTACTATGCCTTCGATCTGCGGGAAATCCGCACGAGTGAGCTCGCGCCACTGACGCGCACGCTGGAGCGGCTGAACATCGAGCTGTACCAGAAGCTCCCTGATACACGCGTCGAAATCAGCTTTGCAACGATTTTACAAGAATTCCGCACAACGAGCTTGCAGTTGCAGACACTGCTGTTCACACTGGCGGCGCCGATGATCGCGATGGTGTTCTATTTCATCGCGATGAACGCCCGCCAGTCACTCGACAAGCAACGCAGCGATATCGCCGTGCTGCGCAGCCGGGGAGCGGGTACGCGCCAGATCATTGGGCTGTACCTGCTTGAAAGCTTGCTGCTTGGCGGCGCGGCGTTTGTGCTAGGACCGCTGCTCGGCTGGTTCATGGCCAAGAGCATCGGCTCGGCGAACGGCTTCCTGGAGTTCGTCGACCGCAAGTCGATTCCAGTCGGGTTCACGATGGATGCGATCATCGCTGGCAGCGCGGCTGTATTGCTAGCCGTACTGGCGACAGTAATTCCAGCCGTCATTTATGCCAGAGCTTCCATCGTCGGTTACAAACAGCAGCTGGCTCGCTCCGATCGCGCTCCGTTTTGGCAGCGCTGGTTTTTGGATGTTGTGCTGCTCGGAGCGAGCGGCTATGGCTGGTATATGTTCAATGAGCGCCAGCTGCTGACGATCAAAACCGGCATGACAACGGATCAGCTGAATGTGCAGCCATTTCTGTTCTTCGTTCCGGCACTCGCGATTTTCTCGCTGGGACTGTTTTTCCTAAGATTGTTCCCGTGGCTGCTTCGTCTGTTCAACTGGCTCGGTCGCAAGCTGCTGCCGGTGCCGCTATATCTGACGCTGACCCAGCTGTCGCGCTCATCGCAAGGCTATTACCCGCTCATGATTTTGTTAATCTTGACGCTTGGCCTCGGTGTCTACAATGCTTCGGCCGCCCGGACGATCGACTTGAATTCGACGGAACGCACGCTGTATCAGTATGGCACGGATGTTGTTGTTCAGACGGTCTGGTCCGGTACGGCCGAGCTCAAGCCATCCCAAGGCAATAACGGTGGCAACGGGGGAGGCTCCGGTGGGAACAACGGAGGTGGATCTGGCGGCAATGGAGGCGGCGGTGCTGGTGGAGGTGGCAACGGCGGAGGGGGAGGCGGCCAACAGGTTCCTTCCAAGATGCGCTACTCCGAGCCGCCTTTCCAGGTGTTCCGCACGCTTGAGGGCGTTGAAGCCGCAGCTCGTGTGCTGCAAACCAAGGGCAGCATTGTCGTTTCCGGCCGCTCCGTCGGTCAAGGTACGCTTATGGGGATCGACAATGTCGATTTTGCTAAAGTTGGATGGTTCCGCGAGGATCTCTTCCCGGTGCATCCGAACAACTATCTTAACAATCTCGGTATTTATGCCGAGGGAGCAGGTGCGCTCGTGCCGTCTGGCATGGCAAAGAAATATCAGCTGAAGCTCGGGGATACAGTGTCCATTGGCCTCAGCGACGGTATGGTCGATTTCTCTATCGTTGGCATTTTGCCATACTGGCCTTCTCAGTATCCAGATCAGTCGCCTTTCATCATCGCCAACCTGGATTATATCTATGATCAGGTTCCGCTCATTCCTTACGATGTGTGGCTCAAGATGAAGCCAGGCGCTAAAGTCGCTCCGCTCATGACTGCGCTACAAAAACAGAATATCGAAATTGCCAGCATCAAGGATGTTCGCACCGAGCTAGTCATACAAAGCAAGCTGCCTACGCGAGGCGGCGTGTTCGGAATTCTAAGTCTCGGCTTCCTCGTGTCAGTCATCGTTACATTGACAGGTTACATCCTGTACTGGTTCTTCAATCTTTCCGGGCGCGTCGTGCAGTTCGGCGTCTTGAGGGCGATGGGCTTGTCACGGCGACAGTTAACCGGCATGCTCCTGCTGGAGCAGCTGTTCACCGCAGGATTGAGCATCGGGCTTGGCGTTATGATCGGCAAGATCGCGAGCCTACTGTTCCTGCCGTTCCTGCAGACGACCGACAATCTGTCAGGCAATGTACCGCCTTTCCGCGTTGTGTTTAACAGCCAGGATACGCTGCAGCTGTACGTCGTTGTCGGACTGATGATGCTGATTGGTGCGGTGCTGCTGATGCTGCACATCCGCAGACTGCGGGTGCATCAGGCTGTCAAGATGGGAGAGGAGCGGTAGGCTGTGATTGAATGCGAAGGATTGGTGAAAATTTACAAAACCGATGACCTTGAAGTCGTCGCTCTGCAGGGGCTCAACCTGAGCGTCAAGGACGGCGAGCTGATGGCTATTATCGGCAATAGCGGAAGCGGGAAGTCGACGCTGCTCAACATTCTTGGCGGTCTTGACCACCCTTCTGCCGGTACTGTACATGTCGGCCCGTGGGATTTGCTGAAAATCACCGATGAGCAGCTGGTCAAGTACAAACGCGAGACGGTTGGTTTCATTTGGCAGAACAACGCTCGCAATCTGCTGCCGTATTTGTCCGCTCTGGAAAACGTCGAAATGCCGATGATGCTGCGCGGCAAGGTAGATCGGGCCTACTCCCGCCAATTGCTGGAGTGGGTCGGTCTCAAGGAGAGAATGAACAACAAATTGCATCAGCTCTCTGGGGGTGAACAGCAGCGGGTCGCTATTGCGATCTCGTTGTCGAATCGCCCGCAGATGCTGCTAGCCGATGAGCCGACTGGCTCGGTCGACAGCCGCACGAGCGATATGATCATGGATATTTTCCGCACCTTGAACCGGGAGCTTGGTCTTACGATCGTCATCGTTACTCATGATTTGTCGCTGGCCGGTAAGGTGGACCGGGTTGTGGCGATCCGGGACGGCCTCACGAGCACGGAGTTTTTACGGCGTAACACACATTTGGATGACGCTGAGGGCTTCGGCAAGGGAGGGCTTCAAGAAGTGCATGAGGCTTATGCCGTAGTAGACCGTGCAGGCAGGCTGCAGGTGCCTAAGGAGTATTTGAGCGCCTTGGGCATTACGGGAAAGGCATCGATGGAGTTTGACGGAGAACGCATTATTATTACAAAACCGAAGCTTTTGGAAGGGGAACAAAAATGACAGCAAAATGGGGAACGAATATGACGATAATTACGGGTAAGCGGGCGCGTCGCGGCGCTGCTCTTGGACTGTCGCTGATTATGGCCAGCGGGGTAATAGCGGGCTGCAGTGGCTCTTCTTCCGATCAAGCGGAGAAAAGCGTACTGCGCATCGGAATGCTGTATGGATCACCGGACAGTGAGAGCTGGATTCGCCAGCAATATACGGATACGTTCGAATATACGTATCCGAATATTAGCCTCGAAATCGTCTATGCCAACAACTACAACGATATGAACTACAACCAGCCGCCCAAGGAAGGGGAGAAGCAGCCTGATCCGTATGCAAAAATGCAGGATATGATGACTGGCAAAAATCCGGTCGACGTGGTTATGGTCGATTTTAACCAGCTTCAGCGCATGACGCAGGATGGGTTGCTGCAACAGCTGGATCCGCTGATCGCGAAGGATAAATTTGATATTAGCGATTATGTGCCAACGGTCATCGAAGGCATCAAGGCAGCCGGGGATTCGAAAATCTACGTGTTGACACCGACTTTCAATGGCTCAGCTCTATTTTATAACAAGAAAATTTTCGCTGACGCCGGTGTACAGCCTCCTACAGATAAAATGACCTGGAACCAGGTATTCGATCTGGCGCGCAAAGTATCCAAAGGGAAAGGTGAAACACAAACGTTCGGTCTCCAGATGAATCGTTGGGGTGGGGATCCGTTCAACGATATTCAGACATACACCGCGCCGCTGCAACTGAAAATGTTTGATGACAAGGGTGAAAAAATGCTCGTGGACAGCGGTCCGGCCTGGACCAAAGCTTGGGATACCATGATTAAGCTATACAAGGATAAAATCATGCCGACACAGGAAGATATGACCAAAATCAGCGAAGCTCGGCAAAAAAAGATGGAAAAGGATAAGTCTAACTTTAATCCGTATATGAACAGCAACGATCTGTTCAGCTCTGGCAACGTGGCGATGACGATTTCCGACTACAACTATATTTCGGAGCTCAAAAGAAACAAGGATATGGCGGCGAGCAACAAAGAGATCAAGGTTGTGGATTGGGATGTCGTGACGGTTCCGGTATTCGAGGAGAAACCGGATGTTGGCGGCAATTCTTATCTTGGCCAGCCGATGGGCATTAATGCGAAGGCGCAAAATCCTGAGGGCGCATGGGAATTCATTAAATTCCTCAATAGCCGTGAGTGGGCGAAGCTGAAGTCCCGTAGCACTAATGAAATTCCAGCCCGCGAGGAATTCATCAAGCCAATCGACGGTATGCAATACAATATCAAAGCGTTCTACACGCTGAAGCCAATAGAACCAGTCAACAATACCGCGATGGAATTGCTCGGACGTGAAAAACCGGGTATCTATGAGGTGTATCAAGTTGGACAGCAGGTGTTCCAAGAGGCGCTCAAAGGCAATAAAACGGCGGAAGAAGCGATCAAGGAATGGGCAGTCAAGGGCAATGCCCTGCTGCAGAAGCTGAAAACCAATCCACAAGGCAACACAGGTGGTGGAACGGCGGAAGGGGCTGCCAGCGGGGGCTAAGTAGTTTAAAGCCAGCCTATGGCTGCTGTTTTGCGGAATCTACCGCCACGTTTAGTGTGCGTATCCTTTCCTGACAACGAGAACCTGCAAGCCATGCGGCTTGCAGGTTCTCTGTGCGCTTGGCGACGCTATCGACTAACGAGTGAAAGTCTCAAGCACACCGAGAGGGTCAAGGCGAGGCCAAGGATAGCGATAGTAGTGATGAAGCTTGCCGGAAAGGTCGCTTACTCAATTATATTTTATTTCAAGTTGGAATTTAACGATTCTCACAACATGGAAAATTATAATTGAGATTAGTGTTTATGGGTCTTCATAACAATTTCTAGAAAAATTTATCACTTATAGGCATTTGAGGTGTAACTTTTAAGTTATTCCATCCGTCATTATGAAAATGAGAAAGATGGGAAAAGTGAGGATCGAACTTCAATATGATCTGGAAAAGAAGCAAAAAAAGTCATTAGCCCAGCCGTCTCCTGAATCACCGCCTGAGTCGGGAGTGTGCATGTCGGTTCTTGGGATTTGCTCAAATCACCGACGAGCAACGATCCGGGACGGCCTCACGAGCACGGAGTTTTTGCGCCGCAACACGCATCTGGATGACGCTAAGGGCTTCGGCAAGGGAGGGCTTCAAGAAGTGCATGAGGCTTATGCTGTTGTAGACCGGGCAGGCAGACTGCAAGTGCCCAAGGAGTATTTGAGCGCCCTGGGCATTGTCGGTAAGGCATCGATGGAGTTTGACGGAGAACGCATTATTATTACGAAACTGAAGCTTATGGAGGGGGAACAAAAATGAAAGCAAAATGGGAAACGAATTTGAGAATAATTATGGGTAAGAGGACGCGTCGCAGCGCCGCTCTAGGGCTGTCGCTGATTATGGTCAGCGGTGTAATAGCGGGCTGCAGCGGCTCTTCTTCCGAACAACCAGAGAACAGTGTTCTGCGCATCGGAATGATGTATGGATCAGCGGACAATGAGAGCTGGGTTCGCCAGCAATTTACGGATACGTTCGAGTATATGAATCCGAATATTACCCTCGAAATCGTTTATGCGAACGAATACAACTATATTTACAACGGTCAGTCGAACAAGGAGGTGGAGAAACAACCTGATCCGTATGAAAAGCTGAAGGAATTGATGACTGGGGCAAATGCGATCGACGTGGTCATGATCGACTATTATAATCTTATACGTGCGTCGCAAGATGGCTTACTGCAACAATTAGATCCACTAATCGCGAAGGACAAATTCGATATTAGCGATTATGTTCCGACGGTAATCGACGGCCTCAAGGCAGCTGGGGATTCCAAAATTTTTGCGCTGACGCCGACGTTCAGTAGCTCCGCTCTATTTTATAACAAGAAAATTTTCGCTGACAAAGGAGTACAGCCTCCTACGGATAAAATGACCTGGAACCAAGTCTTTGATCTGGCGCGTAAAGTATCTGGAGGCAAAGGTGAAACACAGATATTCGGCCTTCAGATGAATCGTTGGGGCGGGGATCCGTTCAATGATATTTATTCGTATACCGCACCACTCAACCTGAAAATGTACGATGACAAAGGCGAAAAAATGCTTGTGGACAGCGGTCCGGCCTGGTCTAACGTTTGGAAAACGATGATTGATCTGTACAAGGATAAAGTCCTACCGACACAGGAAGATATCACTAAGCTGAACGAAGCTCGGCAGAAAAAGATGGAAAAGGAACAATCAAACTTTAATCCGTATATGAACAACAATGATTTGTTCAGCTCCGGCAACGTGGCCATGACGATCGGGGACTACAGCTTGATTTCGGACATCAAAAGAACAAATGATATGGCGGAGAAAAACAAGGAGATCAAGTCGGTGGATTGGGATGTCGTGACGGTTCCAGTATTCGAGGAGAAGCCGGATGTTGGTGGTAACGTCCAACTCTCCCAGCCATTCGGGATCAATTCTAAGGCGCAAAACCCTGAAGACGCTTGGGAATTCATCAAATTCATTAATAGCCGAGATTGGGCGAAGCTGAAGTCCCGTAGCACCTATGAAATCCCAGCCCGTGAAGAGTTCATTAAACCAATGGATGGAATGCAGTACAATATCAAAGCGTTCTACGCGCTCAAACCGGTAACAGAATTCAACTTCGCACTGGAAAAGCTCGGACGTGAAAAGCCGGGTATCTACGAGGTGCATTCAATTGGTCAGACAGCGTTCCAAGAGGCGCTTACCGGCAAGAAAACGCCTGAGGAAGCCGTTAAGGAATGGGCAGTCAAGGGCAATGCCCTGCTGCAGAAGCTGAAAACCAATCCACAAGGCAATACAGGTAGTGGAACGGCGGAAGGAGCTGCCAGCGGGGGCTAAGTAGTTTAAAGCCAGCTTATGTTTGCCAATCTGTTTTGCGGAATCTGCCGCCACTAATAGTGTGCGTGTCCTTTCCTGACAACGAGAACCTGCAAGCCATGCGGCTTGCAGGTTCTTTTTTCATGCGTGGCATGCCGGAAAGCTTATATAGAAACAATCCATTTCGACCGCATTATGGAATGAATTTCTTTCATCCTGGGAACGATGACGGTAGCGCTGGAAAAGACGAATGGCGCCACACTTCTAGGAAGGGAAGAGAATGATGACGATGATGTCCAGATGGATTTATTGGGGCAGGCTGTATGACAGCAAGTTCCAAGCTGGTTGCCTGGTGAAGCGGATGGAAAATGATTGGTGGATCTACGGCTACGAGTGCCCTAGGGAGATTGAAGTTTTTCAGTCCAGAAGAGGGAAATATGGCGTGCGATATATGCCTTGAAGCGGGTCTAAGTTTTAGGTTGACTTTGATGCAGAAGTTATAGTATATTTATCCTTGTGTTCCAAACGGAACCTTTCTGATTGACGCGGGGTGGAGCAGTCCGGTAGCTCGTCGGGCTCATAACCCGAAGGCCGCAGGTTCAAATCCTGCCCCCGCAACTTATTCTCGTACTTATGCAGTTCAACCATTCCTTTAAAAGGGCCCTTAGCTCAGTTGGTTAGAGCGGTCGGCTCATAACCGATTGGTCGCAGGTTCGAGTCCTGCAGGGCCCACCAAGTCTTCAACAACCCTTGCGCAGCAAGGTTTTTTTATTTTTAAATTAGTTCCATGGGATGTGGAATCGTTAACGAGAAATTTTCATTGACGATTGTTGGGTATATATGCTAAGATTTACTTCGTTGTGTTCACGACTCACATCTTTTTCCTTTACGGGATTCATGCCGGGGTGGCGGAATAGGCAGACGCAACAGACTTAAAATCTGTCGGGAGTTACTCCCGTACCGGTTCGAGCCCGGTCCTCGGCATCATTTGCTTCATGAGCTCCTTCTTGTATCCTTATGGGATAGCAGGGAGGAGCTTTTTAATATTAACGATGTGGGCTACCTATTCTCCATAGGTAGCCAAACGAAAAGAGGCAGCATCAGCGCCGCCTCTTCGTCAGAATTTATCCCGGGCAGCTAGTACGCTTCACGGGCGTCCTTTGGCCGTCATCGCTTCAGGATTCGGGCTTGCAGCGGCCGGAATGACTTTGGTCTGCACCTTTTGTGCCGGATTGCCCTGGGGAGTAGATAAGAGGACAAAAATCAGCATGAGGATCATTGTGGAAGTCCAAACGGCTCCTAGCGTCTTATTCGCTGGTGAAAGCTTATTCCAAGAGGCCGGGAGCATGACAAAAGGAGCTATAATCCAGCCCATAATGATCGTGGCGCGCATGGAGTCCACACTCCTCCCGTTAGATAATTCTTTTATCGGCAGGTTAATCGTCCAGCTTAATCCGTATTCCCAGAAATGGAACTCGATTTGTCAGCAAAGCCCGAATCCGTTACACTACAAGGACTGGTTTTAAGTCAATTAGCTCAAAAAAAAGAAGCCTCGTGGGCCTCTTACTTTGCTGCTGGTTGGGCAGCTTTCAGCTCTTCCAGGTCAACCTGGCTGCTGATCACGTCAACGAACTTGTCCATGCAGTTACAGTAGTAATCTCTGCGGCACACCGAGCAAGGCGTCGTCTGAAGACGGTTGATCTTCGTGCCTTCCGGACCGTAGAACAGGCGGCATTCTCCGCCGTCCTTGAGCTTCACGACGACCTGAAACAACTGGGTAGCATCGTTGCGTTCCGCGAGTCTGCTATTCGTTACGAGTGGGCGGTAACTCATTGCAATCACCTGCAACTTTCTTCGATATGGGCTTGATCTATCTTACTTTCTACGGCGGTCAATGTCAAATGAACGGCTTGTTAATAGGCTGGTTGGACAGGCTTGTCGCATGTTTTTTTATAAGGAGGCTTCCGCTAAAATGGCCATACAATTCCGCAATGACTGGGCGCAGCATCTAATAGAAGAAATGGAGCAGCCCTATTATCTGGAGCTCCGTAGCCGTTTGGTGGAGGAATACCGCGGCGGTGCTGTTTATCCGGATATGCATGACATTTTTAATGCGCTGCATCTGACCTCGCTGGCCGGAACGAAGGTCGTCATTCTTGGGCAGGACCCCTATCATGGACCGGGCCAAGCGCACGGGCTGAGCTTCTCTGTACAGCCTGGAGTGCGCATCCCGCCCTCACTACAGAACATCTATAAGGAGCTGCATGCAGATATCGGCTGCCCAATCCCGATAAGCGGCGATTTGCGGGGCTGGGCTCGTCAAGGTGTACTGCTGCTCAACAATGTGCTTACCGTACGCAAAGGAGCGGCCGCCTCGCATCAGGGGCTCGGCTGGGAGGCGTTCACTGACCGCATTGTGAGACTAATTGGCGAAAGGGAGCAGCCGGCGGTATTTCTGCTGTGGGGCAAACATGCCCAGGAGAAGGCTTCCTTCCTTGACGGCAGCCGGCATTTACTGCTGTCTACGCCGCATCCAAGTCCGTTCTCCGCTCATCGGGGCTTCTTGGGCAGCAAGCCTTTTTCCAAAGCGAATGTTTTTCTGGAGAAGCATGGCATGGAGCCAATCGACTGGTGCCGCACGGCAGAGCCTTCGGTGGTGGAGGAGACAGCTGCCGGCAGCGAGGCCGGAACGTCTGTTGGAGCGACGAGGAAACAGACTGATGAGTCCCACCAATCACAACCTGCATCCCCGTCCCTATTTGCATGAATATAGGGGGGAGCGGCCGCAGCGAAATGGATGGACAAGCCGAGGACAGCGGTAAACCCGCCTCTGTGAAGCGAAAGACGACCCGCTGGCTGAATCCGGCTGGCGGTTATCTGGAGGGCTTTACACATACGCTTAATCCTTACACGGGCTGCAGCTTCGGCTGTAGCTACTGTTATGTCAGGCGGATGCCAGTCGGCATGTTCCGGGCTGAGCCCTGGGGCAGCTGGGTGGACGTCAAGCAGTTGGATGAAAGAGCGTTCCGTAGGGAGTGGGCGCGAGAGTCGGACAAAGGATCGCTAAGCATCTTTTTTGGTTCGGCTACGGACCCTTATCAGCCGTCTGAAGCGGAGCATGGCACAACTCGGCGGCTGCTGGAGCTCATGTTGGAGCGGCCGCCAGCTTTCCTGCTGCTCCAGACGCGAAGCGCGCTAATTGTGCGAGACAAAGAGCTGCTCAAGGCATTCGGCGGAGCAATTCGGGCAAGCATTACGCTGGAAACGGATGATGAAGCGGTTCGCCGTCATTTTACGCCGTCAGCACCGCCGCTAGCGGCGCGATGGCGAGCGCTTCGTGAGCTGCAGGAGGCCGGGGTACCCGTTCAAGCCGCTGTATCACCGCTGCTACCACATACGCATGAATTTGCTGCAAGACTGGCCCGAGAAGCATCGCGCGTCGTCGTGGATGATTTTCACCGTGGAGACGGCAGCGGCGGTCGGCGCTCAGCTCAGCTCGGGATGCGGGAACAATACCGCTCACTCGGGTTGGAAGCTGATTATGCGCCGGCCGCCGCGGACCGGTTCTATGAGACACTGCAAAGCTTTTCCGGCGTTAACGTGCATTTTTCCCGGGGAGGATTCCTCCCTTAAAGGGTTGGCTGCTGCCTTCGTCACCGGTTGATTCCAATACTGGGGTGTACGATGCATCAATATAAGTGACGGCAGAAACATCGGTAATGACCTGTGGATACATGCGACCCGGTTCAGGCTTAATAGCTTCTACTGAAATATATGCCTTGTCCCCACTAAAGCGGACACCGCTGATGCGAAGCCCGTATCCGGGGTTCGGCGCTTGAGCTGTCACGGTTACTTTGCGAACATGCTCGTCCTGATCCGCCGTATCGAGCGAAAGCCCTTGTAAAGGTGTTACGGAAGAAGAGGGCTTGTCTGGATTGCCATTTTGCTTGATTTTATCCATGAATTTCAATCCCCCATCTACCCAGGCTGCCGCGTCGCTGCGCGAGACAGCTTCTTTGGGTTTGAATTGTCCACTATCGTCGAGCTTGCTGATGTTGCTCGTCAGGAGCAGTTGCACGCTTCCCCGGTAAGGCTCAGCTATCTGCTTCTCGTCGGCGAGCACGATCCCGAGATTGTTGAAGCTGTAGTCGCCGGTTGTCAAAATCGCTTGCAGCAGTAGATGGGCGAATTGCTCGCGGCTGATCGAAGCGGATGGCTTGACTTCATTGTCGAGGTCGAGTCCATTAATTGCGGCGATAAGAAAAGGTTTCGAATACCACGCCGTATCGCTCATGCTAGGGAAATATTGACTTGCCTCGGGCTTTTGGATGAACTGGATGGCATCCAGTTTGAGGCCGAAAGCCTTCACTAGCAATGATACGGCTTGCGAGTAGGTCATGGCCGACTTGGGCTGGAACTCACCGGAGCCGGTTCCGGTGATCAGTCCTGCCTGCTCCAGGCTGCGGATGGACAGAGCATTGGAATCCTGATCCACATCTGAGAAGGCCCCTGCAACTTGCGGCGCCGCAGTCGCCAGCATGAGCGCCGCGAGGCTGCTTGCGAGCAATTTTTGTGCGGATAAGTTTTTGTGCATCCTGCATGCATCTCCTCTCTATACGGGAAGGCTCCTTGGATACTTCTATCCTAGTATGGCCGATATCGGAAAAACCTTCCTTATCTATAAAGACGCTGTGAAGTAAACGATTGTTGCGGCCGTTAAGGCCGAATCGTAACCCGCGTTCCTAGCGGAACAAGCGCGGATAGCGCCAGAACATCATCATTATACATTCTAATGCAGCCATGAGAGACCGCTCTGCCGATCGATGACGGATCATTAGTACCATGAATACCGTAGTGAGGCTTGGAAAGGCCCATCCAGAGCACTCCGAAAGGCCCTCCGGGATTTTCCTGTTTGTTGATGATTCTCAGTTCGCCTGTTGGCGTTTTGGTTAGTATTTTGCCGACGGCGATCGGGAACTGTCGGACGACTTGGTCTCCATCCAGCAAATATAGAGCACGATCGGATAAATCCACGATAATGCGATATTGGGGCATGTGCGCTTCATCCCTTTTTAGCCAGCTTATGCCCGACAAGTGGGTGCCCGTATGGGTTTTTGTCCATTCGCCCAGTCCAGCAATTCTAGCTGTCTATGGAACACAAATAAACCGTCACTCCCGATATGGACTGCAGTCCTTGGAAGGGCGGTTTTGCTCGTGGGCATTAGGATGGGTACGAGAAGATATAGCCCTGTGAGGACATGAGTGGGCTGATGATGAAGCTTTTAAGCAAGCGTTTTTTGGGCGATCGTCGAATGGCTGGTTTGGCGGATAACGAGGCGACCCTCGAATTTACATTCCTCCACAAAATAATAGGTTCCAGCAATTTTGACCGTATTGCTATTGAACATTTCAATGGGATATCCGTCCTCGACGAGGCAGGAATCTTTGTAAACCGCAATGAGCCATCTTTCTTCATAGGCTTGTTTAAAGTGAGCTGGCTCACTCAACAGTTTCAGCAGCAGCATGACAGCAACCCCTAGACCAATTTCTACGTGATACAAATTGTATCATAAATGACGTGTAGAATGGAAGAGGAAGAATGATTCTGCTTATGCGAGATTCAGAGATGGGCAGCCATCCGAAGTGATGATAGTTCCGAAGGACAAGATTCACCAAGTTTGAGCTCCTGTTGAGGCATAACCACGCGGATGTTTAGCCTGCCCTGTAAAAGGAAACAATCAGCTTGTCCAACTGTTGGCTAAGCTCCAAACTGTATCCAGATGAGCTTGCAGGAGTTTTGTTCAGAGCCTCGCGCAAAACTTCAATATTCTTCATAATTTCTTTCTTGTTCGACAATTTCACTCACATCCTTTGAGGGTTTGATGGAAAATCTTGTCGACATATTTTAGTGTAAAAGAGATAAATTGGAATCATTTGTTGATTACTATTAAAGCGTTATTTTCCGTTTGAAACAGGTATTGAAACTCTTTTTTTGCTAAGTACATAATGAAGGCATACAAATAAAAGAACGGCGGAAAAAGCTCCGGCCGTGTCGATCATCACATCGTACAATCGCCCGTCGCGATTTTGGAAAAGCTGAAGAACCTCCGTAGCTAAGGCGAACAGGAAGGATAGTGCGAGAGAAGGCAGCTTGCGTCCCAGCCAAAACATGAGAAGCAAGTCCAGCATGGCAAAACCTGCGAAATGTCCCAGCTTGACGAGTATCCATTGGCTATGAACATGCCGAATATCAGCCCATCGGAAAAACTCTCGGAAATCCGGCGATGGGTCGAAGGTGAAGGTCAGCTCTTTATACAGCAGAAGCTGCTTTAGGCTCTCGGTACCAGTCAACATAAGCAGCAGTCCGGCCCACAGCAAAACTGCGGCTAGCTTGAGATGTTTCATTTCCATTGTTTATGTCATCCTTTCAAGACTTCTATTAACCGAACGAATTGAATCTTTCTTTTGCTTTGCAGTTTAACCGATTAAAGGCAATCTATTCGACTTTAAAATGAATTATAAAAATATGGAGAGAAATCAAATCTAAAACAAGCCAGACCGTTGAGAAGCTTTAACAGGCTAGCTTGTTTGCTTTTTGTGATGGCAAAAGAGAAAAAGCTGCGTCCTGGGCCTTCTGTCCGTAGACGTTACGAAGAACTTACATTTAATGTAGTAAATGAAGTATTTTGTTTAAACGGCCCCGTAATACTAGTATCCATATACTGTTTATAAAAAGGACCATTCGTATACATGGTTGTTTCAAAAGTTCCCGCTATACTGCCGTCTCGTCGAATGATATTGTAAGCAACGGAAGCTCTATAAACTCGATTTGCACTCACTAAGATTTCGAAGCTATAGATGCCTTCAGGAGGAATTAATCTCATGACCGGGGGGCCATTCTCAAACCCATCGCCTGTAAACGAGACAGGGCTTAACCAGTAGCTTGAAGTCAGATTATTAATGGTAAATCTTTGCGAAGATGTGATTGAGGACGAACCATCGTCCGGCTGACCTGAAGGGGGGGACTGGATTGTAGGTGAGCAAAAAACACTTGCAACAATAACAAGCAGGATGAATAGAACCAAAATAATTCCTATACTTGTTCTTCTAACATTCATAGTTTCAAACTGTCCATTATTCATTTTAATCTTGCTCCTTATACTAGTCTGCTTTCCTCATACATCTCGCAGTTCTCCCTCTTTGTTCCATGGTTCGATAGGGTTAGGATAGACCTATCTGTATTTTATTCATGGCGTTATAGTATCGTTGATGACTAACCTGAACGAAGAGAGGCTTGAAACATACGCTTCAATGGGACCTGTTGTATTGATATTTACAATTCTTGCGGGCCCTTGTCCGATCACCTTTTCAAGTTTAAACAAGACTGTTCCAAGTCCTCTGGGACTTCTATATATAACCTCTGAATAACTTGAGCTAAAGCTGAAAGTAGTTAGATTAATTACGTTTTCTCCTCCGTATGGTGAAAGGAGAGCGGATTGAGGCGGGACTCCATCTCGAGTGATCACGTTTAAAATTAAAGATACACTGCTATAATTGACGATTGTAAAGCTTTGCGTTGAAGTAATACCAACTGAATCGTCATCTGAGCTTTGTCCCGAAGAATTGCTGTCAAGCAAGTATTTTGGAGCCCAGACACGAGTAACGATCACTAGCAAAATAAACAAAACCAATATAATACTCCAGCTTTTGCCTTTAGAATTATTGATCTGGTATCTTTCGATATTCATTGTATATTCCTCCTTGTAATGCTTGTATCAACATCTTATGAGGAATTCATAGAATGGTTCGGGCCTATGTAGGGTGAATGGGAAAATTACTCAGTGATAGGTTTGAAAGTTTTGCCGAATGAGAAGAGACAGAATTGGGGACTAACGCTTGAAAATGAAAATGAAAATGAAAATGGGCATTGGGAGATTGATACGGCTTGTCATTTACGGAACAATTATTTGTGCAGCCTTGTCTGGGTATAGCTTGAATAAGCCAAATTTAAGCTTTGAAAAGGTAAAAACCGCAACGAAGCAAGAGGCCGAATATAAACAGCTTAGCCTCGAGTTGCTGGAAGCTTGAGTTTGGCGATGGTGTATGTATTGATTCGAGACTTTGCGAATAAAAAGCTGCAGATTATGGGCCAGCTGAGAAGGCGGACAGGCGAGATAACCGGAATTGCGGACATTATGCAAAATATTGCGGCGCAAACCAACATATTTTTCTTAAACGCCGCCATTGAGGGCTGGCCGCTCGGGGGAGCACGGAAAAGGGTTGCCGTTGTATCCGACGAAATCCGAAAGCTGGCCGAGCAGTCCAAATATCACTCTTCCAATATCGCGGAAATTATTAAAGACGTTGAAGCTCAGACGGACAAGCGTATGCACTAATCGGACGCGGAGCTCAGGAGGCCAGCAAGGGTGTTGAAGCTATTTCAGCGCTTAGGCAATCCTTCCAGCGGATTGAAAAGGACGCTCAGTCGGTAGCGGAGCAGACGCAGGAGATATCCGCATCAACGGAGGAAATGACGGTTAGTATTGAAGAAATCTCGGCAACGCTTGAAAGTATGGCTAAACGGATCGAGGGCGAGCATAGTTTCTCCGAATCGGTTGATTTGTCGGCCTCTGAACAGCGAAGAGGAATTGAAAAAATTGGCGGGATGATCGTAAATCTCTCCGAAACAAAGACCCGATAAAAAGTAAAAAACCCTTGATATACAAGGGTTTCTTGGTTATGATCTGTAGTGGGCTCGAACCACTGACCCCTACCCTGTCAAGATAGTGCTCTCCCAGCTGAGCTAACAGATCAGATTATTAAGTTCTCGTGAGAACAATTAATAATATATCAGCTTGGAGAATGGGAGTCAACAATTTTTTTAAAATTAATTTTGAAAGTCGCGTCGAAATGCTGTAGAAAAAAAAGAAGAAAAAACGGATAAATGTTGATGAACGGATTTGTCCTCTCCCGTGGTACATTTATACCGTGAGATATCGAGAGAGACACCGACGGATGAAAACTCTCCTTTTTTAATGTCGGATACTTCAACTCTTGGAAGAGATTCGGTTTCAAACCGATAAAAGAGTGCGGCATGATTATCATGACTGCACAATTACGCATGTAAAGTTCGTATCCTTAATTGCAAATCGATTCTTCAGCGTGAATAATTTTAAGCATCACAATTACCGCAGACTAAACAGCAAAAGAGGGCGAAGGCTTGAACCTTAAACCGACAATCGTATTGAAACCGCTAAGTTCTGAGTTGATTGAAGATATCCGTGTAACAAACGAGCCGTTTACACTCATAGGGCGGATCGTGCCTCAACTGCAGAACGGCAAATGGTCCTATGAAGAACAACTGTTCGACGAACCGAAGGTTATTCGCTTTCCCGACGATCAGTTGAACTGGGAAGACTATATCGACCAGGAGGACAAGGCTTTGTTCTTGGCTTATATCGGATCAACATGTATCGGACAAATCCGGGTCGTTCGTGATTGGACCCGTTTCGGTTATATCGAAAACATCGCGACAACCCGAGAATACCGGCGAACCGGAGTCAGCAAGCTGCTGTTGGAACGAGCGGAAGCTTGGGCTAAGGAGAAGAAACTGGTGGGTCTATCCTTGGAAGCCCAGGATGACAATCTCGTGGCGTGCCGATTCTATGCGAAGCACGGCTTCGTTCTCGGCGGAGCGGACTTGCTCAAGCATACGGGATCGGTCATTGATACAGCACTTTACTGGTACAAAATGTTCGATGAGCTAAGCTAACAGCGTATGACAAAGAGCCCGGGGAGGCGATCCCACGGGCTCTTATCGTATCCGGAATTCGCAGAATATTCAGCGATAGACAAAACCAATGACTCCGCACAGCGGGAACTTGGGAGGAAAGAGAATGCGGGCAAGCATTGAGGAATCGCAATTCGAATCGCAAGTACAATGCCAAGCGGATGCGATAGCGGATTTTTTTTGGGCAAGCGGGAGAAGGACAGGCATAATAGGCAGGACAAGCAAATCACCCAGGGCAGAAGCGGCGCGCCGGTGGCCGATGTGCTCAAGGCGCTGGGGCTGCCGCTGCAATGGGACAATGCGAATAAGAAGATGTATGTTTAAACCTTATCGGTGACAAAAAGCTTGGGAGGCCCATAGCTTGAGCGAGTAGTTACCGGCCCATCGGTATTTGCAGATATGAAAGCTCCCCAGAAACCGAATTGCATTGATACTACAAAATCACCATAAGTAATACCTGATATATAGAGGGTATAGTAAATCGTTGCGCTCGTTGTAAAGGGCAAATTTGTTCTAAGCTCAAAATGTGATGTTCCTCCGGGATTAATGCTAAAATAGGGACCCGGGGTTGGGTCATAGGCATCTCCTGTACGATAAAGGTACCGGAGTACGAATCTGGATGATTGATTGACTATATCAAATCCTTGTGTAGCATTTATTTCGGGAGGATCACTGAAACAGGAGAAAAGCCTCGTCACAATCACTAACAAAATAAAAAGAACCAACGTCATTCCTATAGTCATTCAATTTTCCTCCCATACTGTATATCAATATAGTATGAGGAGTTCGTAGGATGGTTCGGGCTGTCATAGATTTATGCGGAATCCTCCTAATTTGCCAATATCATATGAGCGATCGCTTGGATGCTGTTATCCATTTTTAATATTGGCGTGTGTACGGTCGTTATCATAAGAGATTGGGCCGCTACTAGATTGAACTGCCATCATCTGTTGGTGTATGCTTCCGGTTCGCATTATGATTCCAGCGATGAAGCTGCCAAGGCTTTACAGGTGGTGGCTGTTGGCGCTGAACGTATCGCGGAGATTTCGGCTAAGCTGGAAAGCATGGCCAAGCGAATAGAAGGAGATTATAGCTATTCCGAATCTTCGCACAGACCTCGTAAGGTTTGCACGGGATCCTCGGACGGTTCAAAATGGAATAACGCTTTTCTCGCTTCCACGTGACCATGCCGCTGTTTAAATGAATAGACTCAGCTCATCTTGAGGATCGAATAACGAGGCGGAAGCGATCTTGTGGAAGAATGAAGGGGGTAATCGGGCCGGAATATACGGATAAGGCGAATCCAGTGGTAGAGGACATGCTTGCTGAAAATGATCCTATCCGTGTATTACTGCTATTCAATACATTGTAATTAACGCTTCCAATTGAAGTTTGGAGGACTAATGTTTGAGAATCGCCTGATCTTACAATTCGATTTCCAGGGTTCAGTACGTTTGAGAATGAAGCCAGATTTAGCGTGTAGTCAACCGTTTGGTTATAAACAATAAACTCTTGAGCAGATTCAATTCCGGATGAGCATTCTTCATCTAGTCCATTCCTGTAAGGCTTCCAGTCAAGCATACTTGTGATTATAACCAGCAGAATAAACAGAACTAAAACGGTTCCGATACTGGAACTTTCGAAGCCTTGAATCGACACGATATCATTTTTCATTGTCATAGTAATTTCTCCTTAATATTGTTCTAGATTATTGATATGAGAGTAGTCTAATTGAGTCCCAGCGGCTGCCCGGACTGTTCAAAACTCGCCTCCCCCCTTGTCGCGGTAAAAGGTTTTTGGTTTTCCATGGGATTTGATTGGATTCAATTCAATACCGGCTTGGTATTGTCCTAGAATACAAGATATGAAAACACATCTGCTTGTGTCTCGGCAGATTACCTATTAGGCCGCAGATTTCATAATTATTTTGTATGAAGAAATTTCGCTAGGTTAGCCCCGGATCATGCCGGAGCTCACGCTTAGTGGTGACACTGATTGTTTTGGCAAACGCAAATACAGTAACCCCTGCAGGGGATCTGATATTCGGATGATCAAGTGTGATGAATCCGAGTATGTCTGACGCTTTTATTATGAAGGTGAAATAACTAATACAGCTTTAAACGATATCGTAACTGCTTGTCATATCCCGCTTTATTCGCTCATATAATAGTTTGCCGAACTATGAAGGGGGTGGGGGATGATGTCGATTGAAGCGTTATCCGAGCTGATTGATCCTGAGCTCAGTATCGTGGTTGCTGCTTGCTGGATCATCGGCATGATTTTGAAAGGAACGCCCCAAATTGCGAATTGGACTATCGTGTATATCGTCTCGGCTGTTGCCATTCTACTCGCTATGGCGCTTCAAGGGTTCACGCTGAAGGTGGGCCTGCAGGGTCTGCTGTGCGGAGCCGTATCGGTGTATGGCCATCAAGTTATCAAACAGTCGAGAGAAGCGATGCGTACCAACGCAGACAAGGGGGAATCCTGATATGGCAGCATGGACGGCGGAGCTGGCGATTTGGTTGATCGGACTTGCAGGTTTGATTGGCTTGGCGGTTTATCCGCTATCCAGGTTAGTTCAGCACGATTCGTTCAATTACGATCGGGAGCATGTATGGGTGAATTATCGATTGGATGCAGACAGTCATAGCGATAAAAAGGAATAAACACCCTTTTAGCGGCTCATACTTGTCTCATGATGAATATGCGTCGTTGAAGGGAGCTTCAATCGAGGATGAACAAAGGGAAGATGATTTTGGCCATATCGATTCTTTTGCTGGCGGGAGGCTGCCAAGGTGTACTGTGGCCTTTTGTGCAAGCAACTCCTGTGCAAGCGGATGGAGAAGTAGATAGCGAAGTGAATACCGAGACTCCATCGGTACGAAACGCGCTTTACCCGAGGTCGGTACGTGCCACACTATACGGTGAAACGAAAGACCGTGGAGGGCTCGGGCCTCAGCGCAAACATGACCACGGTCGGGAGTGGAAGCAGCAGTACTAATTTTATGACATTAAACATAAATGGGATGAGGAATTTATTCCTCATCCCATTTTTTGGAGTAAGCCTTTTTGGTGACGGCAAGCAGCAGCACTATCATCAGAACAACCATTATAGCGGATAGAAAAAAGACGGCGCCCATACCCAAGAGCTTCACCTCAATTTCGGACTGTGCTGCCATCTAGTGTGGCAAGCCCAGCAACATTCTCTTTATCATATATCATCCGGGAGATTTGGGCCACCTGTTTATAAAGCATGTTATAGATGGGAAGACTAGCAAAAGGCAGTCCATGCCATCGACTGAAATAAGGAAGGATGATATTCCATGGAAACAGAAAACAACCAGGCCCAATCGAGGGAACGCATAGTGGCGGTACAAAAAAATGGTGATGGAGATTTGACCTCATTCAAGACCGAGAGTGGTCGCGTGTTGGCATATGATCAAGCAATTGCTGAAGCAGAACAAGGGCTTTTGTCAGGAGTAAATGTATTCAAAGGCAAAGACGGAGGCCATTATTTGCGAGGGGACGCGGACGGCGATCCAACGAACAACCTTGATCAGCTTCCCATGTTCTAGGGAATTCTGGAATGCTTGCTTGCGGATCAGATCCAGAAACACCGGATCTGATCCTTTTTTTGTCTAGAGCCGTCTCCATTCATCGCCATCGTCCGGGCTTCTGCATAGGATAGCTCGAAAGCGTCCGCAGCAGGACGCCCGGAAGGAGAATGACAATTATGAGTAAAGGCGGCTCATCATCCAAATCCAAGAAAGCCAAGAAAAAAGCGCCGGTTTCTGACCGTCGTCAGGTTCATATGAAACTTGTTCTGTCCGATACATGCGCCGTTTGCAAAACGCCATGTAGCCGTGGCATGAGTTATTTGGCACGTATGCGCCAGTCAGGGGCACTTGGCAAAGGAGTTCCTTGCGTCCTTACGCGCACCTTCGGGTAATTATTAGATCTATTTCCCGGGTAAGCGCATAAAACCGCATCTTCCGACAAAATCCAGTGAAGGGGCTGGTGTCGGGGATAGCGGTTTTTATTATTTTTAATCCAATAATTTACATAAACCGAGCTTTTACATGTTCCACAGGGACGGCGCAACTTTGACGCGATCAAGGAGTATAATTGTACAACTGGTTCTGGAAGAGGGGATATTAATGAAAGGGAAGAAAGTTCTGCTGCTTACACTAGCGATGACGCTTTGGGGCGGGACGATGATTTTTGCGGATTCGGCAACGCAGGCGATCCGGGTCATGGTGAACGGCGGCGAACTGTCAGAAGGCGGCGTGATGAGCGACGGGAAAAGCTACCTTCCGCTCCGCCAACTGGCGAGTCAGATGCAAGCTCTTGTCGTTTGGGATGAGGATGCCAAAAAAGCAACCATTACGAAGCCCAACGTGCATATGTTTCTTTTTAAAACGGATAAATCCACCTTCGGCGGAGTCGACGCAGGTAAAAAAGTTAATTTTAGCGTATTCGCGCAAGTGGACACGCTCACGTCAGAAATCAATTCGTTCAAGATCTCGATTATTGATCCATCCGGCAAGGAAACGCTGATCCAGCAAGATACGATGAAGTCTCGTAAAGATAACTTCTGGTTCTTGACCGAGGAGATCAAGTATAGCTTCGACAGCCCAGGAACTTATTCGGTGCGGTTCTTCATGCGCCTGTCGGCGAGTGATGAGTGGAGCGTCGTTTCCGAGAAGAATTTGATTGCAAAATAATTCGATTTGACCCGTAAAGCGGCACATGATACGATACCATAGTTAATTCAGAGCGAAATGAAAGTAGGGGTATAGATGAGCGAGCATCAGCATGACGAAAACTGTGGTTGTGGGCATGACCACGATCACGAGGAGCCAGTCTTTGTTGTATCCGATGAAGAGGGCGTAGAGCGTGAAATGGTTATGGTTTACCAATTCGAATCCGAAAACCAGGCTTACGCCGTGCTTCTGGACCGTAACAATCCAGAAGAGGACGGACTGATCCTGCGCGTTGAGGAAGAGAACGACGAGGCTTTCCTGGTTGGTATCGAGGATGACGCAGAGTGGGAGCGCGTTACTGCGATTTACGAGGAATTCGCACGTCTGGAGAACGAAAAGAACAACTAATTCTTGTTGCAAGATGCCCGGCTTATGGCCGGGTTTTTTGCTGTCCACTTCAGGGTATAACGGCCCCGTCCTTGTTACGGTACATCAACCGCTGCGAGGAGCGGACGTACCTTTACTGGACCTGTGCCCTGCGAGGAACGGACATACCTTTATGGGACCTATGCCGCTGCGAGGAACGGACCCTCCTTCCGATTCACTGGAGCCCAGATTCCTTTGATTCCAATCCCCTATCGGGGTAGGAATCCGGCCTCCAAGAGAACCGCTGCCGCTTCTCCAGGAGGGTTCCGTCCGCTCCGCTTCCCGGTCCCATAAAAACACGGAGCCGCCCCCTTTTTTATAGGGGGCGGCTCAACTCCAGCTTCTCATACGGCGTTGCGCCGTTCTCCAGGCCCTGCCTGGAGGGGGCTGCCTTCCAGATTTGCGGAAGGCGCACAAAACCACCCCCATATAAAATGGGGGTGAGAGGCGAGTGATGAGGACGGCAGCAAAGGCGGAGTGGAGGGAGGCGAATCTCTTCGGAGAAGCGGGAGCGGTCCTCTTGGAAGACGGATGGCCACACCTGGGTGTGTTGGACAATCAGAGCATCCGGCTTCCAGAGGGATCGGAGAAGAGATCGGCTCCTGGAACGGAGTTCCTGAGCTCTGTCCGAATCCCGCTCCGTCTTCAGGCTTCGCTGCTCAAATCCCTCTCTTCGCTACTCGAACCCCCATCTACACCTCAGCTACAACCCGAAAACCAATATTTCCCGTCGAGCTGTCCGGAGTATTACTGCTGCGAGCAGCAACACGATATCGGTTACAGTAAGACTGGTGGCATAAATACGACCCGCCCTTCATCAGTCGTGCCGCTCCTTGTGAAGGACCTTGCGGCTGCTCCGATGAGCCGCGCAAGGTCGGATCGGCTGTAAACCAGTCCGAGCACCATTCCCATACATTCCCCGATATATTGTATAAGCCATATCCGTTAGGAAGAAATGCATTAACTGGAGCGGTGCCCAAATAACCGTCACTGGCATGATTTTTTGTAGGGAAAACACCCTGCCAAATGTTGCAATAGTGTTCTCCTTCGGGCCGTAACACATCTCCCCAAGGATAGCGCTTGCGTTCGAGCCCGCCGCGTGCAGCGGCTTCCCACTCGATTTCGGTAGGCAATCGGACTCCTGCCCATGTACAGTAAGCTGACGCGTCATTCCAGGATACATGAACGACTGGATGATCCAGACGCTCTTTGATTGAGCTGCCGGGGCCTTCCGGCTGTCGCCATGAGGCTCCTTCTACACCAAGCCACCAAGGCGTCTGTGGCGGGGAACCGAGTATTTTTAACTGCCCGGGGTTCTCGATAAGCAAATGGAAAACATACGACCAACCGAATTGCTCGGCTTCGGTCACATATCCGGTTGCTTCCACAAAAGCGGCATATTCCGCATTCGTAACGGCGTAGGGAGCCATCCGAAACGCAGATACTTTCACTGGACGGGCAGGGCCTTCGGCATCGGCTGCGAAGCCTTCTTTATCGTCAGTACCAAGGATATAGATGCCTTCCGGAATAATAGGCCATGAAGCAGTGTCAGACAGCGCTGGAGGAGTGACGACTTGATGTTCCAACGCAGCTGCATCGCTGGTAACAGCTTCAGTTGGAGTTAAAGCAGCCCTTCCCGCCGAGCAGCAGGAGGAAGGTTGCGTAACTGCTGTTTCCTTTGCCTTTTGCGGCGAAGCTGTAAGTTTAATCTTGTTTGTCATAGGGCTCATGCTCCTTTCCTGGAAAGGCTGAAGATTTAGGTCAACTGTTTAAGCATGAGCAGGGCTGCTCCCACAGCGATGGCTTCCTCGCCGTAACTGCCTTTGCTGAAGACAACCTGGTATTTGGGATAGTGGTAGGTTTTGCGTATAGCGGTCTGAGTAGCTGTGTAGAAGAACAGATTGGAATCCGTCATCAGCGGGCCGCCGAGCACGACTTTCTCGGGGTACAAAATGTTCAGCAAATTGGCTAGTCCAATTCCAAAATAAGTCGCGGCTTGAGTCACAACTTCTGTGACCATCGGGTCGAGAAGTTTGAGCGCCTGCATAATATGACTGAATTTAGCCGGTTCACCGGGCTGAAGCATTTGCTGCAGCTGGCTGCTTCTTCCAGTACGCAGTCTAGAATTGACCTCTCGCTCGATCGCATAAACCGAGGCATAGGAGTCAAGACTTCCGTAATTGCCTTTTGTCGTGCGATAAGGGATGCCATCTGCCTGGATAATCATCTGACCAAAAGATCCTTCCATATCGGCTGCACCATAAATCGGCTTACTGTCGGACATCATGGACAGGCGTAAACCTGTACCGCCGTGAACATACAGCATATGGCGAAAATCCTTCGCCCTGTTGGCCCATGCCTCAGCGATGATGGCCGTATTTGCTCCATTATCAAGTAGAATCGGAATGTTCAGCTGCTCCTCCAGCAGCCGTACGATCTCGACATTTTGCCAGCCGGGAGCGGGGAACCACTCGGTTTCTTCGATGATCCCGGTCGCTCGATCAAGCGGCCCGACGGCACCAATACCCATTCCGATTATTTTAGCAAAAGGAATCTGACGCCGCGCAATCCAGATGTTTGCCTGACTGACGACTTGTCCGAGCAACTGGTCTGGCGTCGTCTCGGCGCCCATCTGCCATTCGGCTGATTCAATAATTTGGCCGGTCAGATCAAGCAGAATTAGCCTGGATTCAAACCGGGATATATCTAGGCCAAAAGCATAACCGTAATCCGCTCTAACCTGATAGAGGATTGGACGTCTGCCTCCTGTGGAGGTTCCGAGACCGCTTTCGGAAATAACGCCAATCGAAACCAACTCGTCGAGGACGCGGGTCAGCGTACTAGTCGTCAAACCGCTTGCCGTCAGCAGGTCGTTTTTAGCAATTTCCTGCTTCCGCCTAATATCATAAAATAACTCCTTGGCTTTCGCCGAAGGTATACGCTCATTCACCTTGACTCGTTGTTCACTTGATTCATGCATAGATCCATATCCCCACTATTCCTGAACCGAGAATGATTGCCAGCGGATGCACACGGAACTTTATCATGGCCACAAGAGCAGCGACAAAGATGGCAACGCTGGCAAAAGTGCTAACGGATGCTGCCAATTTGAAGTTGGAGTTGATGGTCATCGTGTAGGCTGCATAGGCAATCAACGCTATTACGGCAGGTTTCATGCCACCGAGCGTCGCTTGTACCCAATGATTATCATACATACGGTAAAAAAAAGTGGCAACCAGGAATATGATGATGGCGGAGGGAAGGATCATTCCAAGTGAGGCGAAGATGCTGCCAGGCCAACCGGCGGTAGAATAACCGACATATACCGCGGCATTCATCGCTACAGGACCAGGGGCCATGCCAGCTATAGCAATTGCTTCCGAATACTCTTGCGCATCCATCCAGCCATTGGTTAGGGTGGCCTGACCGATCACGGGGAGCATGGCGTAGCCTCCGCCGAAAGACATGAATCCAATTTTGAAAAAAGTCCAGAACAGATTCATCAGCATTGGTGGCAACTCCATTCAGTAAATTTAAATCGAATAATCATCACCCGGAAGTTGCAACTTCAACCCAGTGGAAGGGAAAGCCGTTTCATGAATAAGCCATATTGCGGTGCCGATGCCGAGTACCACGATTGGATGAATTGGCAGGAAAAGGAGCAGCAGCAGGCAAACCGAGGTGATAACCCAGGCCAAGGGGCGGGTCAACGATTGCTTACCCATTCGCAGAGCGGCGTAGGCAATGAGAGCTATAATAGTAGGTTTGATGCCTTTAAGCGCTGACTGAACGATTGGATTGTTTCCTAGTTCAGAAGCGATGGTAGCGCAAAGCAGCAGCATGATGAGCACGGTCGGTAGCGATACACCAATGACAGCGCTTACCAGTCCCGGAATTCCGGCGATGCGGTAACCGACAAAGGCAGCTACATTCACTCCGATGCCTCCTGGTGCTGCACCGGAAATCGCCGTAATTTCGCTCATTTCAGTTGAGCTGAGCCATTTGCGGCGATCGGTCACTTCCTGCTCAATCGCAGGTAGGATGGCGTAACCTCCTCCAAAGGTTGTCGGACCGATTTTGATAAAGGAAATCATTAATTTAAAGCACAGGTTGATTTGACGGGAGGCGGCGGTTGCCCTGTTCATAGTAGGCGTCCTTCTTTCCTAAATTCTGCTCCGTAGTGAGTTCTTTAGACTCATTATACTCCACTTATTTTCTTTTTGGAATAAAGTTACGAAAAATATTCTGAAAAAGCTCTTTTCATAGTCCTTTTTTCGCAGCTGTTTGATCGGATATAGCGAAACATTCGTTGACTTTATATCAAAATGAATGTTTAAATGGATTGGAATAGTTTGATTTAAAAAGGTTAGCGTTTTCACTCATAGCCGAGGAGGAATTCGATGAGTTCGCCCAAGAGTCAAGAACAGCCCAATGTTTTACTGATTACAGTAGATCAGATGCGTTTTGACTGCCTCAGCATTGCTGGCCACCCTGTGGTCGAAACACCTAATTTGGACGAGCTTGCCCGGTCCGGCGTGCGGTTCAGCAATGCCTATACGGCTACCCCGAGTTGTGTGCCTGCAAGGGCGGCTATCTTTACGGGGCAATCGCAGCGAACGCATGGCCGTGTTGGGTACCAGGACTGCGTACCATGGAATTACAAAGAAACGCTGCCGGGAGAACTGGCTAAGGCCGGTTATCACACACAATGCATCGGTAAAATGCATGTGTACCCCGCGCGCAACTTAATGGGGTTTCATAATGTGATGCTTCATGACGGTTACTTGCATCATAACCGCAATCACCACGAGATCCCGATGCGGGAGCATTACGATCAAGTTGATGATTATTTACAGTGGCTGCGCGAGAGAGTGCCTGGTGCAGATATGCTCGATCTCGGTCTTGATTGCAACGCATCGACAGTCGCTCGCCCATGGCATTTGGCGGAACAGTATCACCCGACGAATTGGGTCGTGACACAGTCAATCGATTTTCTGCGGCGCCGGGACCCTGGTAAGCCGTTCTTTCTTTGGATGTCTTTCGTTCGGCCGCATCCACCATTTGACCCACCTCAGTCTTATATGGATCTGTATGATGAAGCCGATATTCCAGATCCGTTCGTTGGAGATTGGGCGGAAACGAGTGATCCAGATCAGGCCGGGTTATCGCCGACAACGGGGCGGGGGCTAGTACCAAAACGCCGTTTGCGCAAAGCGATCGCTGCTTATTATGCTTTGATTACGCATCTTGATCACCAGATCGGCCGTTTCCTGCAGGTTTTGAATGAATACGGAGAACAGAACAATACGGTCATTATGTTCACTTCCGATCATGGTGAACTGCTTGGGGATCACAATTTATTTCGAAAATCCCTTCCATATGAGGGAAGCGCCCATGTGCCGTTTATCGTAAACGATCCGGGAAATCGACTCGGTCTGAAACGTGGCATGGTTGCTGACCAAGTCGTGGAGCTGCGGGATATTATGCCGTCGGTGCTCCAGGCAGCTGGCGTCCCTGTTCCAAAGGCGGTGGAAGGAGATAGCATTTGGAAACTCGCATCCCTCCAAAATGAAAACGGCGGAGCACCTCCGGCCTGGCGCAGCCATCTTCATGGCGAGCATACATACGGCATGTTGTCCACCCATTGGGTGACGGACGGTATGGAGAAATTCATTTGGTTTTCCCAAACGGGGGAAGAGCAATTTTTTGATCTAATGCATGATCCACAGGAGCTGCATAATGCAATCGCTGATGAGGATCGTCAGGAGCGCATCCTTTACTGGCGTTCGCTTCTCATTCAGGAGCTGGCGGGTCGTGAGGAAGGTTATACGGACGGAGTGCAGCTAATCGCTGGTAGGGAGCAGACTGCGGTACTGTCCCATATCCGGATTTAGTAGAACTCAGAGGAACGAATGGAAAACAAAAAAGCAAAAAAGCAAAAAGCAAAAAAGCAAAAAGCAAAAAGCAAAAAAGGTACAGCACCCTCGGTTTTCCGCGGGACTGTACCTTTTTTTCATATTGAGCGAAACCATTAGTTAGAAAATAGCGGATTCCTCTACAATCACTTTCACAAACTGGATGCTGCGATCCTCCGGTCCTTTGACTGGAAGGCCGACCTCCACATGATCAACGATGTAGTCGATGTTAGATTGCGAGATAACTTCGCCCGGTAGCAGGATCGGGATGCCAGGCGGGTAAACATAGATGAACTCCGCAATGATCCGTCCAGCGGATTCTTTGAACGGAAGCACTTCCGTCTCGCCGTAGAACGCCTCGCGCGGTGTGAGCGACAGCTGAGGGATCTCGGGAATTTTCACGATAAGCTCTTGAACTTCTTCGACCTGCGGATAGTGATCGACCATCGCACGAAGCGCGATGAGCAATTGGCTAACGCTATCTTCCGTATCTCCTGGGGTAATAAGGCAAAGGATATTGTACATATCCGACAGCTCAACCTCAAGGTTGAAGTTGTCGCGCAGCCAATTCTCCGCCTCGTAACCGGTAATGCCAAGATGGCGTACATGGATCGTCAGCTTGGTCGGATCATAGTCAAAGGTCGCCTCGCCGCCGAGAATTTCCTTGCCGAAGCAGTACAAGCCTGGAATCGCGTTGATGACCTCGCGAGCATGTTGAGCTAGTCCGATCGTCTTCTCTGCGATCGCGTGTCCGTTGACTGCCAAGTTGCGGCGGGAAGTGTCAAGCGAAGCTAGCAGGATATAAGAGGTCGACGTTGTGGTCAGCATGCTGATGATCGTTTTTACGCGATGCGGGTTGACACGTCCGGCTTTCAGGTTGAGTACCGAACTCTGTGTCAAGGATCCGCCCAGCTTATGCACACTTGTCGCTGCCAAGTCGGCGCCTGCCTGCATGGCGCTCATCGGCAGTTCGTCATTAAAGTGGATCAGTACGCCATGCGCTTCGTCAACGAGAACTGGAATGTCGTAGCTGTGAACCAGGTCAACGATTTCCTTCAAGTTGGCGCAAATACCGAAGTAGGTCGGGTTGATCACTAAGACGGCCTTGGCGTCGGGATGGCGTTCTAGAGCACGCCTTACGGAGCGTGTCGTGATACCGTGGTCGATGCCCAGATTGGAGTCGCGGGCTGGCGAAATGAACACCGGACGCGCGCCTGCGAATATAATCGCGGACATGATCGACTTATGAACATTGCGTGGCACGATGATTTTGTCGCCTGGCGCGCAGACCGACATTATCATCGTCATGATGGCGCCGCTTGTACCTTGTACGGAAAAAAAGGTATAATCGGCTCCAAATGCATCGGCAGCCAATTTTTGGGATTCTTCGATGACGCCTGTAGGCTGATGGAGATCATCCAGCGGAGCTATATTGATCAAATCGATCGACAATGCATTGTCGCCGATAAAGTTCCGGAATTCGCTATCCGTGCCTACACCTTTCTTATGCCCGGGAATATGGAACTGCAGCGGGTTGTTCTCCGCATGGCGGCGGAGCGCGCTGAAGAGAGGGGTAAGATTATGGTCCACCGTATTCATCCACAGCCTTTCAATTTCAGGTATTCAAACAAGGTTGAGTATAGCATGTACGGGGGGGATTGCAAGCTTGCAATCCCGCTCCGCCGCATACGGAGAAAGGGGTTTGTTTTCGCTTGAAGCTCAGCATGCCGAAGAACAGCAAAAAGATTTTGAGCTCTCCTTTTGTCATCAAGCTATTGGTCATTATGTTCGGTGTTGAATTTGTAAAAGGCGCTATGCTCGTTTCCGTGTTGCCAGTGTATATGCGTGATGAGCTCGGCTTGACGGCTTATGCCGTCGGTTGGGCTCTTGCCAGCCAGTATATCGGGGATAATGCCTTCCGCAGCCCGCTCGGCTGGATTATCGACCGGATCGGTTACCGCACGGTCATGCTGCTCGGTGTGCTTTTCACAAGCCTGTCGGTGTTGATCATCGCGTTTACGGACCAGACCGGCTGGATTATCACAGCATGCGTGTTGCTCGGCATCGGCACCTCGCCGCTCTGGCCCTGCGTCATTACCGGCGCGACGGCTGTTTCTGGCAATGAAGCGGGCGGCAGCATCATGAGCGTTATCTACATGAGCTGGCTCGTCGGTGTCGGAATGGGACCGATTGTGATCAACTTTTTCATCATCAGTCGTTATGAACCGGCGTTCTGGCTGATGGGGGTGATCATGGTGGCGATTGTCGCCGTGACGTTTACGCTTCCAGGGCGCAAGGCTTCCCGCGAACTCGAAGGCAGGGAAGCGGAGGAAGCGCCGCAAGCTGAGCGAGGACCGCTGCTCACGAGAGCTCGGCTCTATTTTCAAAAGGTTGGACAATCCCTCCATGCAAGCCGTCTGTTATATCCGGCGATGTTCATCCAGAACTTCGCGCTCGGTCTGTTGACGCCAGTCCTTACACAATACGCGAGAACGGTGCTGAATCTGTCGCCGCAGCAGTATAGCTATTTCCTGCTCGCCGGCGGCGCCATCACTGTACTCGGTCTCATTCCGATCGGCCGAGGCGTGGACCGTTACGGCACTCGCTGGTTCCTGCATGCGGGCTTCCTGCTTGCTGCAATCTCCTTGCCGCTGCTTGGCTATATGCGCAGTCTGCCGCTCGTGTTTATCGTCGTCGCTTTTGTCGGCTTAGGTTATGCTTGTATCATTCCAGCCTGGAATGCGCTCATCGCCAAAGCAATTCCGAAGGAAGAACGCGGCGCGGTATGGGGTTTCTTCCTGACGATCGAGGGGCTTGGCATGGTTATCGGTTCGATTATGTCCGGTCGGCTGTGGGACAGCTTCGGTTCGCATGTGCCTTTCTTGATCAGCGGAGCTTCTCTGCTTGTGCTGTTTGTGCTTCATCTGTTTATTATTCGTCGTGGACGAATTTCCCTGGCTTAGTACTCATAAAAAAATCCCCGCTTTCCTCTCTGCTGCAACAGCAGAGAAAAGCGGGGATTTTTTACGTTGTGGACGGTTTTAGCGAGCTGCCAGCTGGTACAGCGGCATCAGTGTCTGGAAAACGGATTCGACTTTTGCGACAAAGGCTTCGCCGTCCAGCAGCAGCGGATCATTGCGATCCAGGTGGATACCGCATAACAGTTCGGCTGCTTTCACCGTGCGCAGTCGCTCGAATAACGTGACCAGCTCATCGCGGCTCATCTCGTCATGAGGGACAGCCCCTGGCTGCATATGGTCGCCTGACCACATATAGCCGGCGCCTTGCGGTACGAGCGAGCGGATCTCGTCGAGCTTGTCCAGTGCGCGAGCCGCGAACTCAGCTTTGCCGTCTGCTTCATAGATGACAGCGAATTGAATGAACGCATGAGTGCCCCACATTCCGATTTGAAAATGCGGATGGGCTTTATAACCGCGTTTGTTCGGGGAGAAGGCTACCCAAGTGTCCTTTGGCGGATTCACCGTGCGGCGGGCATGTTTGGCGACATGCGGATAAAATTCGGTGCCCGACAGTATAGTTAGCTCTGGCGACAGCCTGTTGCCTAACTGCTCAAGTTTGGGCCTGATGCCGGCGATAAGAGCTTCCATACGCGCCTCAAGGCCGGGAATGGCGAAGACGTCGAAGTCGGAAGAGTTAAAACCGGGAAAAGAGCCCGGGTTCGGTTGTTTGTTCAAGGTGGAGACTTTATCTTCGGCTATTGCGTTTTTTGTCATATGGGGGTATCCTTTCCGGCTAGAAATTTAACCTCCTATAAGCGATGTGGAGGTCATGAGGAGCAAAACTTGTCCATATAGTATAACACAGGAGGGAAAAGGACTGGACAAACTGAGCCGGACAAGGGCGATAAAGCTGGGCTGAGTGGACTAGCAGAAGAATGTCCATTTGGAAACGCTATCATTCCAGTGAGGCATCTGCCCTTTTCTTCAAAATTAGTCAATAAACCAAGTTGCCATCACATAAGATGGAGTATAAACTACAGGTAAGAACAAATTATCAGAACATTTAGTCAACAATAATGAAGCAGGGGAGGGATTGCCGTGAACAAGAGCTACGAAGTGGAATATTGCAATTTGGAGCTGCGATTTGACCGCCGGCAAATCCAGAATCTCATCCGCGATTTGATCCATGAAGGTTATTCCCTCTATTGGAGCGAGACGGAAGCGCAGTTCCTTATTTCTATCCGAACAGGCAGGAAGCTGGTGAAGCTCCGATTCCAAAAAATGAAAAACCGCTACAAGATTGTTGGCGATTATATCATTAAAGACGAGAAGCTGTCCGAGCTGATTGAGAAGCTGATTGGTGATACACGGGGCCATGCGGTCGTAAAACGGATGAAGGACCGTCAGATCGTCATTGAAAATATTATGTTTGGCGAAATCATCAGACTCGTGGAGGTGTCGGGGATGGAGCACCGCATAATTTATCAAAAGAAGCCGGTCGTCACCCTGGAAGAGATTACGAAGGCATTTCAATCGACTCGCGCAGAAGAGCGTGCCGCCGTCCTCCGTTACGAGCTAGATTATGAACTATGTGTTCTTCATGACGCCATTCAAGCAAGCGATAATAAAGCTGCGGATGAGAGCCGCGAACGCCTTATGGTTATGCGGGGGGAAATGCTTCAGTTAGAGCTGTAGCCTTACATGCCCGAGAATGTCGGGCCAAGGCTACGCGTACAAGAGCTGTAGCCCCACATGACCGAGATTGTCGGGATGAAAAGAGGATGCCTGTAGCGCCTATTTTCTGGACTTATGCCTATTCTATTCAGCCTTTCGATTCTTTGTGAAAGTATGCCACAAGCTCTTCATATCGTTTTGCACACTTCAAGACTTGTCCCAGCTTACCTGGGGCGGGTCTTGTTTTATGTTGAACAAAGAGCGATCGGAAGAAGGGTTGGTTGCGCAGCGAGTTTCGCTGTTAAATGTTTAAGTTCAACTTACATAGTCAAGCCTGCCAAGATTTGGGGAGCACTGATATACTGATGCTGGAGGTGCGGGAGATGGAGACGGTTTATAGAGGTTATTTAATGAGCGATGACAAATCGAGAATTAACCTGGATGCATTAAGTGAGTTTTTAGGCAAAAGCTACTGGGCGTCCCACAGATCTCTGGATACGATCAAACGCACCATAGAGAGCTCGCTCTGCTACGGCGTATATGACGGAGAGCGTCTGATTGGCTTTGCAAGAGTAATTACGGACGGGGTTACCTTTTACTACTTATGCGATGTCTATGTAGATGAAGAGTACCGAGGCGAGGGCATCGGCAAAAAACTGGTTGAATGGATTGTGCAAGCTCCCCATTTTCAAACCATGTCAGGGATGCTGAGGACTAGAGACGCGCATGGATTGTACGAGCAATTTGGGTTCACAACGGATGCAGACAATACGATGAGAAGAGCGGCGCAAATCCTATAAGTTACGCCAAGTGGGGAATAGGACTCCTTCGCGTTCATGCAATATTCATGTACCTGACGTTCCGCAGCAGGAATCGTTCATGGTACAATTATTTGCATATCCGGTCAAAATGGGTACACTAGGAACAGTATGCATCGGTATAAACTTAGTAAAGGGATGGTAATTTATGTCGAAACAACAAATCGGCGTTGTTGGTCTGGCCGTTATGGGCAAAAACCTCGCGCTTAACATTGAAAGCAAAGGTTTCACCGTATCGGTGTACAACCGCTCACGCGAAAAAACAGACGAGATCCTCGCGGAATCGCCTGGTAAAAACCTGTTCCCGGCCTACACGATCGAAGAATTCGTCGCTTCCCTGGAAGTGCCGCGCAAAATTCTGATCATGGTCAAAGCTGGCGGTCCTACGGACGCAGTCATCAATGAACTGGTACCACATCTGGAGCAGGGCGACATCATCATCGACGGCGGCAACGCCTACTTCCCTGATACCGAGCGCCGCAGCAAAGATCTCGAAGCCAAAGGCTTCCGCTTTGTTGGAGCAGGCGTATCCGGCGGCGAGGAAGGCGCGCTGAAAGGCCCGGCTATTATGCCTGGCGGTCCAGAATCCGCTTATAAACTTGTTGAGCCGATCCTGACGGGCATCTCTGCTAAAGTAAACGGCGACCCTTGCTGCACGTACATCGGTCCTGGCGGCGCTGGGCACTACGTCAAGATGGTCCATAACGGTATCGAGTATGGCGACATGCAGCTGATTACAGAAGCTTACCACCTGCTGAGCTCCGTGCTTGGTCTGTCCACAGACGAGCTGCACGAGATCTTCACCGAGTGGAACAAGGGCGAGCTGGACAGCTACCTGATCGAGATCACGGCTGACATCTTCTCCAAAAAAGACCCGGAAACCGGCAAAGCAATGGTCGACGTTATCCTCGACTCCGCAGGCCAAAAGGGTACCGGCAAATGGACGAGCCAAAGCGCGCTTGATCTCGGCGTACCGCTGTCCATCATTACTCAATCCGTCTTCTCGCGCTTCCTGTCCGCGATGAAGGAAGAGCGCGTTCACGCCAGCAAAGTACTGAGCGGTCCTAAACCTGCTCCTTACACCGGCGACAAAGCCGCTTTCGTTGAAGCGGTGCGCAAAGCGCTGTTCGCGAGCAAAATTTGCTCCTATGCACAAGGTTTCGCTCAAATGCGTGCGGCATCTGACGAGTACGACTGGAACCTGCGCTACGGCGATATCGCCATGATCTTCCGCGGCGGTTGCATTATCCGTGCTGGCTTCCTGCAAAACATCAAGGATGCTTACGATCGTGACTCCGAGCTGAAAAACCTGCTGCTGGACGATTACTTCAAAAATGTGGTTGAGTCCTACCAAGGCGCATGGCGTGAAGTTGTTACGGCTGCCGTAGCAAGCGGTATTCCGGTTCCAGGCTTCTCCAGCGCGCTGGCTTACTTCGACAGCTACCGTACGGAGCGTCTTCCAGCCAACCTGCTGCAGGCGCAACGCGACTACTTCGGCGCGCATACGTTCGAGCGTACCGATAAAGAAGGCGTCTTCCACTTTGAGTGGATGGATTCCAGCAAAAATTAATCCGGGATAAGCCCATGGAGTGCCTCACGCAGCATTTTGCGTAGGCGCTCCGCTTCCATCGGGCCGCTTCGTTGCGACAGGAGTAGGCTCATGGCCGCTTCAGCAAAGCTCTGGTAGTTTTTCATCAAACGTGGCTGCGGCAGCCCCTGCATGGCAGGGTCTCCGTCAGCCACTTTTTTTCGGATATAATCGAGCGCCCAAACGGCGTCTTCCCGGCATAACCCGACATTGGAATCGAGGATTCGCCGCAGCCGCTTATCGGCTGGAGATCCGGCGTAGCTGCTCTTGTCCACGGCTGCAGCCTCCTTTCACTGGGATTGATTCGTCTATACTATCCTTATGGAATAATGAGATTTTTATACCCTCTGTCTAGCAAAAAATGATATGATAACCGAAAGTAAAACGATTAAAAGGGTGTGACGAAGGGACCATGCGCCCGTCTGAATCGATACATGGCAAAATTTTATTGATCGGCTTTATGGGTACCGGCAAATCTACGGTAGGAGCCAAGCTTGCCGCAAAACTTGGCTGGAGATGCACGGACACCGACTCCGAGGTCGTAGCCGAGGAAGGCTGCTCAATTGCGGAGTTATTCGAGCGGCGGGGTGAGCCGTATTTTCGCGACGCAGAGACCGAAGTTCTAGCCAAGCTGCTAGAGACGGATGAACCGCTTGTCATTGCGACAGGAGGCGGAGCAGTACTGCGTGAAGGCAATCGGCAATTGATGCTCAGTGGAGCTTTTGTGGCCGCTTTGCAAGCTTCGGAAGCGGTTATTGTGGAGCGGGTGCGATATGACAAGGGCCGGCCGCTGCTTGGGAGCGATCCTTCGCTTAAAGTGCGCGAGCTGTTGAAAACTCGCGAAGGGGCCTATGATTTTGCCCATCTGCAAGTAATGACTGACAGTTTAACCCCCGATGAAGCGGCTGAGGAGATTGCGAATGCATATCATCTTGCTTCAGGGCTTTACCGCGCTTCCGACTCGTAGCGTTATCTCATGAATTTAGACACATAGAAGGGGAACGATGAAATATGGACGTATTAGTAACGCCTACACCGGAGCTGAAGGGAAGCATTCAGGCGCTCTCTTCCAAAAACTATACCACTCGTTATCTGCTTGTGGCCGCCCTTGCGGAAGGCACGAGCACGATTTATTATCCTGCCCATAGTGAGGACAGCGACGCAATGCGCCGCTGCATCCGCGATCTCGGTGCTGAGCTGACGGAAGATGAAGAGAAGATTGTCATCAAAGGTTTTGGCAGCCGTCCGCGCGACGTTCGTGAGCTGAATGTGGGCAATGCTGGAGCGGTTCTGCGTTTCCTCATGGCGGTAACGGCTCTTAGCCCGGATGTTACGTTTGTTAATACTTATCCAGATTCGCTAGGCAAGCGGCCGCATGATGACTTAATCGTCTCACTTCGCCAGCTCGGTGTAGAAGTGGATGACAATGAAGGTAGACTGCCGATCACGATTCGCGGCGGGGCGCCGAAGGGTGGCAAAATTACCGTTTCGGGCAATGTAAGCTCCCAGTTCCTGAGCGCGCTGCTGTTCCTGACGCCGCTGCTGCAGGAGGATAGCGAAATTGAAGTGCTGGATGATTTGAAATCTAAAGTCGTCGTTGGTCAGACGCTGGAAGTATTGGAGCAGGCAGGCATCGTCATCGAAGCTTCCGAGGATCTGATGTTTTACCGCGTACCTGGACGCCAGAGCTATCAGGCGCGCACTTACCGTGTGCAAGGAGACTATCCTGGCTCTGCAGCGGTGCTGGCGGCTGCTGCCGTCACGAAGTCAGACATTACGATCCACGGCTTGCCAGAAAAGAGCAAGCAGGGAGAACGTGCTGTCGTGGACGTACTGCGCATGATGGGTACTCCGCTGACTTATGATGGGGATGACGTTACGGTGCGTGGCGACGGACGCCTCCAGGCGGTAGAATTTGATGGCGACGCCGCTACGGATGCCGTACTGGCGATGGTAGCCGCTGCTGTGTATGCAGAAGGTACGTCTCGCTTTTATAATGTGGAGAATTTGCGCTACAAAGAATGCGACCGGATTACCGACTATCTCGCTGAGCTTCGCAAGGCCGGTGCTGAGGTAGAGGAGAAGCGCGACGAGATCATTGTCCACGGTAAGCCGGAAGGGTTAGAGGGCGGAGTAGAAATCAACGCTCACTATGATCACCGCGTCATTATGGCTCTGACCGTAGTCGGCCTGCGTTGCCGCAAACCTCTGCTTATCCGCGATGCGCATCATGTGGCGAAGTCTTACCCGATTTTCTTCGATCATCTTCAGGCGCTCGGAGCGAATGTGGAGTGGCAGGAATAGCAGGAATAGCGTAAAGCAGCAGCCCGCAGGGCAAAGTAGTACAAGCTGTCATCATTGTTATCATGCACAAGGGGGAATCGACTATGGCATTCGTCAATCCTGAACGGGAAGAAATCAAGGGGCTTCTGGAGGGGAACACGACGATCGCAGTCGTCGGATTGTCCGACAACCCGGAGCGTACCTCCCACAGTGTGTCGCAAGCGATGCAGCAGCGGGGATACCGTATTATTCCGGTTAATCCTGCAGCCGCAGGGGACATCCTCGGGGAAAAAAGCTACCCTGATCTTGGCAGCGTGCCGGAATCAATCGGCATCGTCAATGTGTTTCGGCGTAGCGAGTTCACGCCTGCTATCGCGCGTGAGGCAGTCGCGGTCGGAGCCAAAGTTCTCTGGCTCCAGCTCGGCGTTTACAGTGAGGAAGCAGCGGCAATTGCCCAGGAGGGCGGGTTGACCGTCATCATGGACCGCTGCATCAAGGTGGAGGATTCGATTCTGCGTCCGGACATCCAGCGCATCTGAGATGTCCGGCGATAGCGGGATAGCGGGATAGCGATTCGGGCAGGCCATATTGCGGCCTGCCTTCTTTCTTTTGACAAAGGGGAGTCTAGCGCTTACGATATTTCCGGTACCTATCACTGTGGCAGAAAAGGAGGAACAGCATGAACTTCATGGGCAATCTTCAGCAGCTCGGCCGTGCCGTCATGCTGCCGACGATTATTCTGCCCGCAGCGGCAATCTGTTTAAGCTTAAGCATGCTTCCGTGGGATGCACTTGGCCTGCCCATGTTATCCGGCTATTTATCCGTCGCGGGTAAATCGCTGTTTGTCTTTTTACCCTACTTGTTCGCTGTAGGAGTGGCGTGGGGAACGTCCAGCAATGGCGGCGCAGCAGCTTTATCGGCGCTCGCGGGCATGTTCATTTATACCGGAATCGTGCAGTTTAGCCATTACGATATTCAACCGACGGTGCTTATCGGAGCGCTGATCGGCATGCTCTCCGGGTACAGTTATGAACGTTTTAAATCTATCCGACTGCCAGAGTACATACAATTTTTTGGGGGACCTCGTTTTGTCCCGTTGTTCGTTAGCTTCGTCTGTGTGCTTTTCTCCATGCTGATGATCGGAATCGCTCCTTCGCTCAGCAGGGGGCTCGTATTGCTTGGCGACGTCGTTTCATCCGCTGGCGGCTTTGGCGTGTTTCTCTATGGTTTCCTGCATCGGATTCTCGTCGTATTCGGGCTGCATCATCTGTTGAATCATGTGTTCTGGTTCCAGGTCGGCGGCTTTAAAATGGACGACGGCAACATGATGTACGGTGATCTGCCGCGGTTTTTCGCGGGTGATCCAACGGCTGGAGTGTTCATGGCAGGCTTGTATCCGACGATGATGTTCGCTTTGCCGGCAATCGCGATCGCGATTATACAAGAAGCTAGGGAGGATCTTAAACCGAAGATTAAGCGCACTTTTCTCACAGCGGCGCTGGCTTCTTTCCTGACCGGTGTATCGGAGCCTGTGGAGTTCGCCTTCCTGTTTGTTGCGCCGTATCTTTTTGTCATCCATGCTTTTCTTTCCGGCATCATTATGTGGGTTACATACGAACTGGGCATCCTGCATGGATTCTCGTTCTCAGCCGGCGCGATCGATTATGTACTCAACATGCATTTAGCGACCAAGGGCTGGCTGCTTCTTCCACTTGGCATCGTCGTGTTTATCTTGTATTATGTCCTTTTCCGATGGGCAATTCGACGGTTCCAGATCCCGACTCCCGGCCGCGAGGAAGGCTCGGCGTTGGACGACTGGGCGAGCGATATTCCTTATCGCGCTCCGCTCATTTTGCAGGCCATGGGTGGCAAAGAGAACCTGGAAACATTGGAAGCCTGCATCACTCGATTGCGCATTAAAGTCCGCAATGAACGGCTGATGGACAATGCCGCTTTGCGTGATCTAGGTGCTGCTGGCGTCATTCGGCTTGGCGGCGGCAATGTGCAAGTTGTCTTTGGAACCTTCTCCGAGCTGATTCGCGAGGAAATGATCAAAACGATGCAGCGCGACCAGGCACAGGTACTGTTCAGCTCGCCTGTACAGGGTAAGATGATTCCGTTGGACGAAGTGCCCGATCCTATTTTCTCCGGCAAGCTTGTCGGTGATGGTGTGGCGTTCCTGCCGGAACGGGGGGAACTGGTAGCGCCGGTGAAGGGCGAGGTCATCTTGCTTTATCCGACGATGCATGCCATCGGGTTGCGCACAAAAGAAGGGCTGGAAGTATTGATGCATATCGGCATCGATACTTCAACGCTCAAGGATGAGGATTATTTTCACGCGGCGGTCAAAGAAGGGGATGAAGTTACCCCTGGGCAGCTACTTATATCATTTGATGTTCAGCGTCTGCGCAAAGCCGGAAAGTCGCTGGCAACGCCGATGGTCATTACGAATCCCCAACTCGTACGTTCGTGGGGCTATGGACCTTTCAAGCCGGTGAAACGCGGGCAGACGGCCGTTATGTCCGTCACGTTGCGCGAACGCGAGCACGAGCACAGTAATGTTGGAGGGAAACGCTCATGATTCAGGGAATAGGAGCTTCTTCAGGTATCGCGATCGGCAAATGTTTTGTGCTTCCGAATTGGGAGTGGGACCTGCCGGAGCAAAAAATCGACGTCGCGGATCTGGCAAGGGAGTTCGAGCGTCTCTATGAAGGCATCCGGACCTCGAAGGTAGAAATCGAGCAGATGAAGGATGAGCTCAGCGAGGTTGTCGGGCCCGAGGAAAGAAGTATTTTCGACGCTCATATTGCCATTCTTGAGGATCCGGTTTTTATGAACGAGATTCAGGGCATGATCGAGCGCCAATATAAAGCAGCAGAGGTGGCGGTCAAGGAAGCGATCGACCACTTCGTAACGATGTTTGATCTGCTGGATGATGAATATATGAAGGAGCGTGCGCTGGACATCCGTGATGTCGGCAATCGCCTGCTCAAACATCTGCTCGGAGCGCCGGAGATTACTTTGCCTTCGGATACCCAGCCTTATATTTTGGTAGCTAAGGAGCTTTCACCTTCCCAGCTTGCGCATCTCAATCCAAGCAATGTTTTGGGCATCGCTACATTCGTAGGGAGCACCACATCCCACTCGGCCATCATGGCTAGAGCTCTCGGTATCCCGCTTGTAGTCGCTGTGGATAGCGAGCTGGAGGAGACAGTGGCGACGGGGGATTTGCTGATTATCGACGGTAGCAGCGGCATCGTGGAGCTTAAGCCCCCTGCAGAGCAGATCCGCGCCTATACGAAGCTGAAGCAGCAACAGGAAGAAGAGCATAATCGGCTGCGAGGTCTGGCCCATTTTGACCCGTCAACCCCTGACGGAAAAACGCTACGCCTGTCGGCCAACATCAGTTCGCTCAAGGAGCTGGAGATTGCGCTTTCCAGCGGAGCTTATGGAGTCGGGCTGTTCCGCACGGAATTTCTTTATATGGACAGGACACGGTTTCCTAAGGAAGAGGAGCAGTTCGAAGTCTATCGCAGCGTAGCCGAAAAGCTCGAGGGTGGGCCTCTGGTCATCCGTACGCTCGACATCGGTGGAGACAAACATCTCGATTATTTTGAGCTGCCGGAGGAAGAGAACCCGTTTCTCGGTTATCGCGCGATCCGGATCAGCCTTGACCGTAAGGACCTTTTCCGTACGCAGCTAAAAGCGATTCTGCGAGCTTCTCATTACGGAGATGTAAAGGTCATGTACCCGCTTATTTCCTCCGTAGAGGAGGTTCGTGAAGCGAATGGGGTGCTGCGGGAAGCGATGGAGGAGCTTGATCGGGAAGGCAAGCCGTACAATCGGTCCATGGAAACCGGCGTCATGATCGAGCTGCCTGCAGCGGTGATGATTGCAGAGCTGCTCGCTCGGGAGGTGGACTTTTTCAGCATCGGAACTAATGATCTCGTCCAGTTCACGCTTGCTGTGGACCGGATGAACGACAAAATTTCCCACCTCTATGAGCCGTTCCATCCCGCTGTGCTGCGCATGCTACGGACAACTGTAGAGGCAGGCCGCCGGCAAGGAATATCGGTCGGTGTATGTGGAGAGCTTGCAGGAGATCCGGCTGCTCTGCCGATTTGGCTCGGCCTCAATGTGGATGGACTCAGCATGTCCTCGCATTCTATCCTGCAGGTCAAGGAGAGGCTGCTGCGCACGCAGCAGGAGGAAAGCAAGGCTGTATTCCAGCATATTATGGCTAGCAGCACGTCAGCCGAAATCAAGCGGTTATTGCGGGAGTTCCAGGGCGAAGTTGATTCGCAAGAGGAGCAAGCCGGGATTGGCGACCCTCTTCGGAGCTAAGGCGATTTTCGCTGTTGAATTGCACCAAAAGAGCCTTGCCGAGTAACAGGCAAGGCTCTTAATATAGGCTGGACCCGTCACATGATGACCGGATGCAGGGAACCTATTAACGATTTTTCAACGCATCAACAAACGCTTTGGCATAAGGCGGAAGATCGGGTGGACGGCGAGCCGAGATCAGGTTTCCATCAACGACGACGGCTTCATCGAACCAGGTCGCTCCGGCATTCTCCATATCGTCCCGAATACCAGGTGTAGAAGTTACCTTGCGTCCCTGCAAAATTTTAGCGGAAATCAGCACCCAGCCAGCATGGCAGATCTGGCCAATTGGCTTGCCGCTGCGGTCCATCTCCTGGACTAGGCGCAGCACCTCAGGATAGCGGCGGATTTTATCCGGCGCCCAGCCGCCCGGCACGAGCAGGCCGTCGATGGTGGAGGCATCCATCTCCTCATAGGAAAGATCGGCTGTGGCGGGAACGCCATATTTGCCAATGTGAGTTTTACCCTTTTGCGGACCGGCGAATTCGACAATTGCGCCCTCCTCCCGTACCCGATAGACAGGATACCAGAGCTCAAGATCCTCAAATTCATCGTCAAGCAAGCAGATGACACGTTTACCTTGTAGAGTCATTCTAATCATTCCTCCTCTTTGGGCTATTGTACGGGAGGAGCAAGGTTAAATCAAACCGTGTCAAGCTGTGTCAAATAGGCTGCATTTACAGAAAATGCTTGCAAGCGACCAGCAGGAATTATCGCGAAAAAGGTCGAAGTAAGGAAGAGGCTGTTAGATGATAAGCTGAACGACTATTTCAGCGTTGCGGATAATCGACGGAATCATTTCCAACTTCACGCAGTATTATTGATGCTGCTGAAGGGCGCGACGCCTTGTTGATGATGAAGGAGTGGACCAATGATGCATAAAACCTGTACTTGCGGCCACGCGATGAACATGAAGCTGCGAACGGTCATCTATTCGGGTAAGGTCGAAATCGATAATGTACCTATTTATTCTTGCCCTTCTTGCAGTCGCAGCGAGGTACTGCCTGAAGTGAAGCCGGATCTGACCGGATTGATCGGACAACTTGGCGAAGAGCCTGCGAAACAGACTCTCTTGTTTAATGAGCTCAATGAATGGGCAGATTTATTGGTAGAAGCCTGCTCGAAGCGTAGAACGCCCGATTTGACTGCTGTTCAGCAAATTATTGATGAGCGGATTGATTCCTTGCTGGAGCTGCTGCTTTTGGCAAGCTCAGTTGGCGATGAAGCCTGGAGGCTTGAAATCGAGAAGAGGCTGTCACAGCTAAGTCGCTGCACGTTGAATATATAAGCAGGCGACATCCTAACACAGATGGTTATTTTTCATAAGGAGAGTGGGATGAAATGAGCTTTATTTCCCTGGAGAAGATAGAAGACTGGAATAAAGTACTGGAGCAATCCCATGAGAAGCCTGTGCTTGTGTTTAAGCATAGCACTCGTTGCTCGGTAAGCGCGGAGGCGCATGAAGCTTGGCTGCACTGGATTGAAAAATCCAAAGGCGAAGCGGTTGATACCGCGATGGTGCGTGTGGTGGAGGAGCGCCCTGTGTCAAACGCAATCGAAGAGCAGCTAGGTGTCAAGCATGCGTCTCCTCAAGCGATTCTGGTCCGCGGCGGCAGGGCTGAATGGCATACGTCTCATTGGAATATTACGGAAACAGCGCTTGTCGACAATGTGCGCTGACATTGCATAAGCCCTTTAATTATCGTATGATTACCCTAATATAAAGGGCATAATGATGCCTATAAATTTCATTACAATTGGAGAGAAGGAACCGTGACTGTAACCATTTATGATGTTGCAAGAGAAGCGGGAGTGTCTATGGCTACAGTCTCCCGCGTCGTCAACAATAACCCGAATGTTAAACCTCAAACCCGTAAAAAGGTTTATGAAGCTATTGAAAGACTAGGCTACCGACCTAATGCCGTTGCCCGTGGTCTGGCTAGCAAAAAAACGACTACGGTCGGAGTTGTTATTCCTGATATTTCCAACTCTAACTTTGCAGAGGTTGCTCGCGGCATCGAGGATATCGCGAATATGTACCACTACAACATTATTCTTTGCAATGCGGACAAGCGTAAGGACAAAGAGATCCGCGTCATCAACACGCTTCTGGAGAAGCAAGTTGACGGCCTGCTGTTCATGGGCGGAGCTGTGACGGAGGAGCATGTGCAGGCGTTCAAGACAGCTAATGTACCTGTAGTCCTGTGTGCAACGACGGATGAGGAGAACAAGATTCCTTCGGTCGACATCAACCATGAGGAAGCGGCTTATGATGCAGTTAATGTGCTGCTGGGCCAAGGCCATAAAGATATCGCGATGATCAGCGGTACGCTGCAGGATCCATCCAACGGTTATGCTCGTTACTACGGGTATAAGAGAGCGATGGAGGAGGCTGGCATACCTGAGCGCGAAGAGTTCGTACGGGTAGGCAACTACCGTTATGAGTCCGGTGTTGAAGCTATGAATTACTTTTTAGAACAGGACAAGCATCCTACCGCTGTATTTGCAGCAACGGATGAGATGGCAATTGGAGCGATCCATGCCATTCAGGACAAAGGACTTCGTGTACCAGAGGATATTTCGGTTATCAGCGTAGACAACAGCCGCATGGCCTCCATGGTCCGTCCGCAGCTGTCTGCCGTTGCACAGCCGATGTATGATATTGGTGCGGTATCCATGCGCCTGCTCACTAAGCTCATGAAGAAGGAACAAGTGGAGCAGATCAAGGTTGTTCTTCCTCATGAAGTGGTCAAGCGTCAATCCGTAGGAGCAATACAAGGATGAAGTACGCTACGGTAGGAATTATCGGTGCGATGAAAGAAGAGCTTGAACTGCTGTACAGCAGCGCTGAGATGGAATCTGAGACGGTCAAGGCGGGGATGAGCTTCCGTCGCGGCGTGCTGCATGGTCAGCCTATAATCGCTGTCCAGTCGGGCGTCGGCAAGGTCAACGCCGCTGTATGTACACAAGCTTTGATTGATCTTGGGGCGGAATGCGTGCTGTTCACCGGTGTAGCCGGCGCAATTGATCCAGAGCTGCAAATCGGGGATATCGTCGTATCTACCGCTAGCATACAGCATGATATGGACGTTACGCCTCTAGGCTTTCAGCCAGGCGTCATTCCGTATCAAGAGATCTCGACTTTCCCTGCGGATCCAGAGCTTGTCGAGCTTGCGGCGGGAGCCGGCGCAAGAGCGGCCAAAGGCAAGGCCATCCGCGGCATTGTGCTTTCGGGCGATCAGTTCATTGCGAGCCGGGAGAAAGTACAGAGCTTGAGAGAAGGATTCCATGGAGCTTGCGCCGAGATGGAAGGCGCTGCAGTTGCGCAGGTTTGCCATATGAATGGCATTCCGTACGTTGTCATCCGGTCCATGTCTGACCAGGCTGACGGCAGCGCGCATATGAACTTCGCCGAGTTCACCGTGCTGGCAGCGAACCAATCCTTCGCCGTCATTGAAGATATGATTCGCAGCTTGCAAAAATAGAATCTACGGGCTTTCCAACAGCCGCCATTTCCTGTGAAGGAATTGGCGGCTGTTTTGTTATCTTTGGACAAAGGTCGACATACTCCTGAATTGGCAACGAGACGCTTAAAAATCTTGAGCAGATGTTTCCCACATATGACGGTTCTGATGGGTAATTTCCTCGCGGCGGGGCATCGGCTCCCAGCTTCCGGTATCGTCCAGCCAGAGGCCAGGCAGCGGCTCAGGAGAGCGAGGCTGCCAGTGATCCAGCCAAAGAGCTGGGAGCTCTGAATTGTGGCCTGACGGCTCAGTGAGGCGGGAGACAAGCGAATGCTCCGACATGATGAGCCAGACGAGCGACCAGGCACGCGGTACAACCCTCCATAAGTCATAACCTCCGCCGCCGAGGGCAACCCAGCGTCCGCTGCACAGTTCATGTGCGAGATCGTGGATGATGCGCGGCATCTCTAGGTAGATTTTCATACTGCAGTGGATATGGGAGAGAGGATCAAAGGCATGGGCGTCACAGCCATGCTGACTGATGATTAGATCCGGCTTGAAGGCGCGTGCGACTCTAGTGACGGATTCCGTGAAGCATTCCAGCCAGGATTCATCCTCAGTGTACGGCTGAACAGGGATGTTACAGCAAGAACCAAACCCTTTGTCCAGTCCCTTTTCATGCGTGAAGCCTGTGCCTGGAAAGAGATATTTGCCGGTCTCGTGGATGGAGTATGTGAACACATCGGGATCTTCATAAAAGGCATATTGCACACCATCTCCATGGTGTACATCTGTATCGATATAAAGGATGCGAGCTCCATACTTGCGGCGCACGGCAGCGATCGCGATGGCGGCATCATTATACACGCAGAACCCGGAGCCATGCCCCGGGAAAGCATGATGCAAGCCTCCCCCCATGTGATATGCATGTTGCGCCTGCCCCGACATAACAGCTTCCGCAGCCGTGATCGAGCCGCCAGCAATAGCTGCCCCCGCCTGATGCATGCCTTTAAAAAAAGGTGTTTCCTCTGTTGTTAGTCCGTATCTCCCGGCGAGCCGCAGCGCTTCTGGCGCGGGAGCAGCCTCGCTGAGTTTTTTGACCGCTTGGAGATAATCAGGACGATGGATGAGCGCAATATCGGCTTCGGAAGCCGGATACGCTTCCATAATGGCGTCGGAGGGGAGGGCGTTTAAAGCCTCAAGCAGCGTTTGCGCCAGCTCCAGCCTCAGCGGATTGAAAGGATGCTCTTCATTGAATTTGTAAAGGTTTGCGCCTGACGATTGGATATAGACGGCTTTATCCTTCATGTTCTTCCTCCTGCATCCATCAGTACATGAATCTTTGTCTGAAGCGCACTCGATCGAATTGCTCCACTGAGCTCAGCGGCACATCCTTGCCGATCCTAACCATGAGGCAGTTGGCGGGATGGGAGCAGATTTCGGGATCATCCGTAGCAAACCAGACCATGCCGACCGACTTCATAAGCTTCTCCATCATGCCTCTATATTCCCATATTCCGAGCCCTGTACCTTTGAGATCCCAGTGCCAGTAATATTCTGTTGTAAACACAATATAGTTCTCTAGGCGGTCATCTTCAAAAGAATGCTGAATCATCTTTTTGCCAAGGCCGATCGAACGATATTCGGCAGCTACCTCTATCGCGCCAAGCTCAATCAGATCGACCATTCCGCCTTCGGACCAGCGCTCCATCTCATCGGCATAATGGAACGTTACATAACCGACAATCGTATCGCCGTCGCGCGTTATAATGATCCGGCCTTCTTCCAGACCGGCAATTTCGACAAGAGCCTCCAACTGATCCTTCGGCCTGCGGAAAGCGTCCAGACCAGGGTGCATGGAGCAGTCGGTCAGGCGGGAAGGCTCTACCGGCCCCTCCAATACGAGCTCTCGCTCTTCAAAAGGGACGATACGGGAATGGTAACGCTTGATATGTTCCAACGTTATCGCTCCTCTAACACTTAATGGCGGCCTATTCTCCGAGCGGAGGGCTGCGCCTCTTATCACTTATAGCAGAAAAAGCAGCCCATGAAAAGAACAAGCGTCACATCCAGCAGCTACCTTTTGTGTTAAAAGGGGGTAAATATCTAAGAAAAGTAGGCGCATACATTTCCATATATGCTATACTACTAAAGTGATGAACGACGTTTCACCTGTTGTTTGAAAGCGTATTCGATTGGCCGAATCAAAACGACGACGACGATGGAAGGTGATTAGCATGTCGATTGACCACCAGGAAAGACTTTCAGTTACTGCAGTTTCCCCGAACATGAAGAATTATGAGGAGGCCTATGCTTCCTTCGATTGGAACGAAGTAGAGAAGCGCTTTACATGGCATAAGACAGGCAAAATCAATATGGCGCATGAAGCTATCGACCGCCATATTGCAGAGGGCCGAGGCCAGAAGGTCGCTCTGCATTACAGCGACCCGCAGCGGGACGAGTCCTATACGTACGAACAGCTCAGCTTGCTTTCAAACCAGTTCTCCAACGTGCTGCGCAAGCTAGGCATGGCGAAGGGAGAGCGCCTATTCATCTTCATGCCGCGTTCGCCGGAGCTGTATGTAGCCCTGCTAGGATCACTCAAAATCGGCGCCGTCGTAGGCCCCCTGTTCGAAGCTTTCATGGAAACTGCGGTTAAGGATAGGTTGATTGACAGCACCGCCACTGCCATCGTAACGACTCCTGCGTTGCTGCCGCGCATTAAGCGCGACGAGCTGCCGGACCTCAAGCATATTATCGTTGTCTCCCCGGATGAGGCTCCGGAAGGCACGATTTCTTATAGGGACGAGATGGCCTCAGCCTCGGAAGAAGCCGAGATCGAGTGGCTGGACCGCGAGGACGGCCTGCTCATTCATTACACATCCGGGTCGACGGGTAAGCCGAAGGGCGTCTTCCATGTACAGAATGCGATGCTTCAGCATCTTCATACGGGACGCGTCGTACTTGATCTGAAGGAAGACGATGTCTACTGGTGTACCGCAGATCCAGGTTGGGTAACGGGAACCTCTTACGGGATTTTTGCTCCTTGGCTTAACGGAGCGACCAACGTTGTCCGCGGTGGACGTTTCAGTCCGCAAGACTGGTATCGCACGCTGCAGCGTTACGGAGTAACGGTCTGGTACAGCGCTCCGACTGCTTTCCGCATGCTCATGGGTGCAGGAGACGATGTTGTGTCTCAGTTCGACCTGTCCAGCCTGCGCCATGTGCTTAGCGTCGGCGAGCCGCTTAATCCCGAAGTTGTGCGTTGGGGGGCCAAAGTATATGGCCAGCGCATCCACGATACGTGGTGGATGACCGAAACCGGCGGTCAGCTGATTTGTAACTACCCGGCGATGGATATCAAGCCTGGCTCCATGGGGCGGCCAGTACCGGGTGTACAGGCAGCAATCATCGATGATGCTGGCAATGAGCTGCCGCCATATCGGATGGGCAATTTGGCCGTGCGCACTCCATGGCCTTCCATGATGCGCAAAGTATGGAACAATCCAGCTAAGTATGAGGAGTATTTCCGAATTCCAGGTTGGTACATTTCCGGCGATTCTGCTTACCAGGATGAGGACGGATACTTCTGGTTCCAGGGCCGCATTGATGATGTGATCAATACGGCTGGCGAGCGGGTTGGACCGTTTGAGGTGGAGAGCAAGCTTGTTGAGCATCCTGCTGTTGCTGAGGCAGGCGTTATCGGCAAACCAGATCCGATGCGAGGCGAGATTATTAAGGCGTTTATTTCGCTCCGTGAGGGTTTTGAGCCATCCGATGAGCTTAAGGCTGAAATCTCCAAATTCGTTAAGGAAGGGCTGTCCGCTCACGCTTCTCCGCGCGAGATCGAGTTCAAGGATAAACTTCCAAAAACACGTAGCGGGAAGATCATGCGTCGCGTGCTCAAAGCGTGGGAGCTTAATCTCCCAACAGGTGACCTTTCAACTATTGAAGATTAATAGCTCTTATATTTAGTTAAACTCAACAACAGCCGCCATCCCTCTGAGGGGAATGGCGGCTGTTTGATTTCTGTTGATATTGTTAACTTGCGCTCCATGTCACGGCTGATGAGAAGCCGGATTCTCCGGTAGCATTCGTCGCAGTTATGCGGAAGGTACCGGTTGTAATTGGAGCGACGTACTCAAAGCTCGTATTGGCGGTCGCTCCGATGTACTGGAAGCTACCGTCATTGCCGGCGCTGTAGTAGACCTGATAGGAGGTCACGCCGTCCGTTGACTCGTTGCCGCTCCATTGAAGCTTGACGCCGGTACCGGTACCGGAGGCGCTCAGACCGCTGGGGGCAGCGGGAACGCCATTGGTCTGCGGCGGTGATTCGCCTCCTGGCAATGGATTATCAGGGAGCTCATTCCAGCCTCCAGGGCTAACGGTCGCACTGCGACCAGATTCGCGGCCGGCAACATCGACTGCAGTAACAAAATATGAAGTGCCAAAACCGCCAGATCGATCTACGAATGTCAGCGAATCGCCGCTCAGGATGGAATTTCCGTATTTAGCGAAACCGCCTGCGGTCGAACGGTACAGTCGATATCCGACGACATCGTTCTGTGGGCTGCCGGAGAAGGAAATACGGTACGCTCCGTCTACCGCCTCAATCGAGACATTCGTCGGCGCGGCTGGTGCTGCTCCGTCATCCCTGCGAGGGTCGAGCAAGGATGGAGCTTCATCATCCGCATCCTGCGGTACAAAAGCAGAGAGTGGTCTGCGGTACTCAGACGGCATAACGGACTGAGCTTTTTTGATTTCCTCCATCAGCTCGCCCAAAGGCTTCTCACGACGAATCGTCGTTTTGGTGTAAACGAAGTCGGAAGGGGTACCTTCCTGAGCGATATAATTGACGCCGTTGTACTTGATGAAGCTCATTGCGCCAAGCACGTTATCCACCTTGACGGGAACATATTTTTTGTTGAACCAGTCCGTTGTAAGCAGTCCGCTCGAGCGAACCACGGAGCTTGGAAGCAATCCGCTGACACTTGAGACGGTAGCTCTGATCAAACCGTCCGGTTTAGGGAATTCTTTGGTTTTGAAAATCTCGCGACGATCCTTGACGGTTTCGTTCATAATTTCAGACCAAAGCGTACGTGCTCGGGATTGGGAAGCTTTGACGAGCGTATTTTTTTGCTCTTTGTAGCCGACCCATACGCCAAGCGTAACATCAGGGGAAAAGCCCATGAACCAGACATCGCCATAATCTTGGGTGGTGCCGGTTTTGCCCGCAATAGGGATTTCACCGTAGGCATTAAAGCTGCTAGAGAGACTACGACCCGTACCATTGCGACTAGAGATTACGGTACGCATCATATCTGTCATTAGGAAGGCAGTCTGCTCGGAATAAACTTTCTTAGGGGCTTGTTTATGCTCGTAGACGATATTTCCAGATGCATCGACAATTTTGCTGATCATAAATGGATCATTGTATTTGCCGCCATTCGGAATGGTGGCATAGGCGTTAGTAAGCTCTTCAACGGTTACCCCTTTGCTGAGACCGCCGATAACGCCGGTTTGGGCGCCTTTGTCCTCTGGCTGCAGGGTTGTGATCCCGAGCGAACGGGTGAATTCCCAAGCTTTGTCAATGGTAACTTTGTCGATGAATAGCTTGAGCGCCGGGATGTTGAGCGAGCGGTTGAACGCATCCCGCGCGGTCACTAGTCCATAAAACTTCTTGCTGGCATTCATCGGGATATGATAGCCCTTTTGACCGTCCTTAAGAATGATTGGCGAATCGTCTATGACACTTGCCGGCTGGACAAGTCCCGCTTCAAGAGCAGGCAAGTAAGCGCCAAGCGGCTTCATCGCCGAGCCTGGCTGGCGGGTCATTTGGGTCGCATAGTTCATCTGCTCAATATTGAAATCGCGGCCTTCCATCATGCCTAGAATTGCACCGGTATGATGGTCGATCATAATCGCAGCCGCCTGCTCCGGTCCCTTGGACTTGCTTGTTGGACCAAAGTTGTCCGGGTCGTTGGCGATTTCACGCATATTGTTATAGATAACTTTGTCTATTGTTGTGTAAATCCGGTATCCAGAGCGCAGCAGCTGCTCGCGGGCGTTCTCCATGATTTCCGAATTTTCACTTTTGGCGAGATCTTGCTTTTTCAGCTTAGGATTTTGCTTGAGCGCCAAAATCTCTGCTGCTTCCCGTTCCGTTTCGAGCATTAAGTAAGGGAAGGTGTTGTATGCCTTTTCTCGGCGAGGTGCAAGTGAGGACTTTACATCAAAAGCAATCGCCTCGTCATGCTCGGCCTGAGTAATACGGCCGGTACTGAGCATTTGGCCCAGAACCCGCTTTTGGCGCGAAATCGCCCTATTAAAGCCTTTAGCGTTAAACTCACCTTTGCCGTTAAACGCTGAGTAAGCGGAAGGAAGCTGAGGTAGACCTGCCAGGTAGGCCGATTGAGCAAGATTCAACTTGTTGAGATCGGAGATGTTGAAAATGCCGATCGCAGCCGACTTGATGCCGTACAAGTTGTAGCCAGATGAGCCATTGCCAAACGGCATCTTGTTCAGGTAAGCAGCCAGAATCTGTTCCTTACTTAAGTAACGTTCCATGCGGACAGCAAGAAGAATCTCCTTGAACTTCCGGCTATCGGTCCGGTCCAAGTTCAGGAAGACGCGCCGAGCTACCTGCTGAGTGAGCGTACTTCCTCCGGTCTGGACTTCTTCATTGAGCAGTTTTTGCTTAATGGCCCGTCCAAGCCCTTTGTAGTCAACACCGATATGAGAATAAAAATTGCTGTCCTCAGTCGCAAGCAGGGCATCAATGACAGACTGCGGGATATTATTCAAGTCAACCAGCCGTCGGTCTTCATCCGTCCTTAGCTGGCCTACCGGTGTGGTTCCGTCATTGAAGTACACGAACCCGGTGAGGGAATTCTCATTGACCTTGGCCTCCAGTTCGTTACCTGGCCGTACAGGGTCGTCTTTGACCAGTGCACCAACGTATCCTGCAGCTATTCCACCTGCAAACAAGGCGCCTGTGACACCGAAAATAAATAGCCATTTGGTCGTAATCCAGACGACAAGGCCGAAAGTCCTCCAGCCGCTACGCGGCTTGCGGGGCTGTTCCTGCTCTTGAGCCATATATACGTATCCTCCTCCAAATCAAACAGAGTTATTATACCACATGTGCCATAAATCAGCACGAGCTAGTGGTTAGTATGGAATAAATAGGAAATTCCTGTCGATTGAGCAAATACTGTCGGTTGACAGTTGCAGATTAGGCATGATATAACTTGCTTCAACAAATCGCACTCTCCATTTCAGTGAGAGATAGCGCATATCGTGAACGGCGTGGATGGGCATCCAGTAGCCGGACGTAAAAGCGGATCAGAGAGCCGGTGGTTGGTGTGAACCGGTGCGCAGCGTTCAGTGAATTACAGCCCGGAGCCGGCCGGATGAGGCTGCTTGCAGCTTGTAGTCCGGTCCCGGAAGTAGTTTTCCGTTATCTGCAACGAAGTGGGAGCATGCCGCTTTTCCGAACTCGGAATAGCTGCTGCTTCAACAAGGGTGGTACCGCGAGCTGATCCTTCTCGTCCCTTCGGACAAGAGGGATCTTTTTGTTTTCATTTTTTTGAAAAAGGGAGCTGAGCGGTATGAAAGAACAGAATCAAACAGGGACACAGGAGCTCACGCAAGAGCAGATTGCGGAGGTAGAACGGCAGCTGGCGCTGCTGTCCCGAGGAGCGGCAGAAATTGTTCCTGCGGATGGGCTGCGGGCCAAGCTTGAGCAGTCGATCCTGAACGGACGGCCGCTGAAAATCAAGCTTGGGCTAGACCCTTCGGCGCCGGACATTCACATTGGGCACACGGTCGTGCTGCAGAAGCTGAGACAGTTCCAAAGCTTCGGCCATCATGTGCAATTGATTATTGGAGATTTCACGGGCAGGATAGGCGATCCGACGGGCAAATCGGAGACGCGTAAACCGCTGTCTGAAGAGGATGTGCAACGTAACGCTCGAACTTACCAGGAGCAGATTTTTAAAGTGCTGGATCCCCAGCGGACTACGCTTTACTACAACTCAGAATGGCTGTCGCCGCTGCAGTTCAATGATATCCTTACGCTGGCAGCTAAGTTGACGGTTGCACGGATGATGGAGCGGGATGATTTTACGAAGAGATTCCGGTCGGGCCAGCCGATCAGCATCCACGAGTTTTTCTACCCGCTTATGCAAGGTTACGATTCGGTCGTGTTGGAAACGGATATCGAGCTCGGCGGTACAGATCAGACGTTCAATGTGCTGATGGGGCGTCATCTGCAGAAGGAATACGGCAAATCGCAGCAGATCGCGATTATGATGCCGATTATCGAAGGTTTAGACGGAGTCCAGAAGATGAGCAAAAGTCTCGGCAACTACATCGGTATTGATGAGGAAGCTGGAGAAATGTTCGGCAAAGCAATGAGTATCCCGGATTCGCTTATGCCTAAATACTTTTCGCTGGCGACTGATCTGCCGGCGGACGAGTTAGCCTCGCTGCTGAAAGGGTTGGAGGAAGAAACACTTCACCCGATGGAGGCCAAGCAGCTATTGGCGCATACGCTAGTCCGCCAGTACCACGGCAGTGAGGCGGCTGACGCCGCCAAGGGCAGATTCCGGGAAGTGTTTCAGGAGCGCGTGCTGCCGGAACAGATCGATGAGGCTCTGCTTTCGACTACTGAACTAGAGGATGGACGGATTAGGCTGACCCGACTGCTTACGCTGCTTGGCTTGGCTGCATCAGGCAGCGAGGCTCGGCGGAGCGTACAGCAGGGAGCAGTCCGACTTGGCAGCCAGCGCCTTGATGATGCGTCAGCAGAAATTACCGTCAAGGACGGTGACGTACTGCAAGTCGGCAGGCGCCGGATTATGCGGATCAGGCTTGAAAATTAGTTAACTTGTCTTACTGGTGAAACATTTTCCCAATTGCTGCGTATAGACAGCGAGCGATTACAGTCGCTTCCAAAAATGGGGGTGTGTAATTGGAGACGTTGTATATTTCTTGTCTCGCCTTTGGCATCCTCTTCGCATTCGTCAGCGTTGTGCTGGGAGATATTCTCGGCTCGTTCCTGGATGGAGCATTTGATTTTCTGTCCGTGGATGGTCCTGGTATCTTCCAGCCGGCTGCCGTTGCTGGAGGCATAACGACCTTCGGTGGAGCGGGGCTCCTATTGGAAAGGTACGCCGCTCTTGATGAGGGGGCGACCGTCTTGCTGGCGCTGTTGATCGCGGCTGCTGGCTCGATGTTTGTATTTTTCCTCTATGTGAGGCCGATGCGCAACACCGAAGCTACTTCCGGATACACCATGCAGGAGCTGGGAGGAGCGATCGGAGAGGTGATTACCACTATACCTGCACAAGGATGTGGTGAAGTGCTGATCCGAATTGGAGCGGGCGTCACGAACCATACGGCGGAGAGCTTTGAAGGCAAGGATATTCCTTCAGGCAGTCGTGTCGTTGTTGTCGAGGTAAAATCGGATGTGCTTGCGGTCGCAACTATGGATGAAAGAGGGGAAATGTAATGCCGGATTATCTTGTTATACCTGCTATTGTTGTCGGAGTTTTCATCGTACTCGGTCTCGCTTTTTGGGCGCGTTACAAAACGGTCAGCCCGGATGAGGCGATGATCGTTACGGGTACTTACCTCGGTTCAAGTAATGTCGCGTCGGATGACTCCGGGCGCCGAATCAAAATTGTGCGTGGTGGCGGTGCGTTCATTCTGCCTATTTTCCAACGGGCGGAGTTTCTCTCGCTGCTGTCCATGAAACTTGATGTTTCTACTCCTGAGGTCTATACGGAACAAGGAGTTCCAGTTATGGCGGACGGCGTGGCGATCATCAAAATCGGCGGCTCGATCGAGGATGTGGCGACGGCAGCAGAGCAGTTCATGGGTAAACCGGTGGAAGCGCTGAAAAGTGAGGCGCAAGAAGTTCTCGAAGGCCATCTGCGTGCGATTCTCGGCTCGATGACGGTGGAAGAGGTTTACCGTAATCGGGACCGTTTTGCGCAAGAGGTTCAGTCGGTAGCTGCCAGAGACTTGAAAAAGATGGGCCTACAGATCGTTTCCTTTACGATCAAGGATTTGCGCGACAAACATGGTTATCTCGACGCACTTGGTAAACCGCGTATCGCTGCAGTTAAGCGGGATGCAGAGATCGCTGAAGCGCAAGCGGTAAGAGACTCCCGAATTCAGAAAGCTCTGGCCGAAGAGGAAGGGCAGAAGGCGGAGCTGCTGCGCGATACGAACATCGCAGAAGCATCCAAGGAGAACCAGCTTAAAGTTGCTGCCTTTAAGCAGGTTCAAGATACGGCGAAGGCCGAAGCTGACCAGGCTTATACAATCCAGGAAGCTCGCATTAAGCAGAAGGTCGTTGAGGAGCAGATGCAGGTTGAGATCGTCCGTAAGGAGCGGGAGATCGATCTGGAGACGAAGGAGATTCTGCGCCGCGAGAAGCAGTACGATTCCGAGGTGAAGAAAAAAGCCGACGCGGATCGCTACTCTGTCGTGCAAGCAGCTGAAGCGGAGAAAGAAAAGCAGCTTCGTGCAGCCGATGCGATGAAATACCGCATTGAAGCAGAGGCTCATGCGATGGCGGAGCAGAAACGCCTCGAAGGTCAAGCGCTTGCCGATGCTGCACGTGCTAAAGGTACTGCTGAGGCTGAGGTTATCCGGCTTCGCGGCTTAGCCGAGGCTGAGGCGAAGGAGAAGCTGGCGCAGGCATTTGAGAAGTTTGGCGAGGCGGCGGTTCTGGATATCATCGTCAAAATGCTGCCTGAGCTGGCCGGCAAAATAGCCGAGCCAATCCGCGCTATCGACAAGCTGACAGTGGTAGATACCGGCAACGGAGCTGGAGCGGCAAAGCTGTCTAACTATGTGACGGAATTGATGGCTACTGCTCCTGAGATGCTTAAAAGTGTAGCCGGCATCGACGTTAACGAGCTGATGCGCAATTTGACCTCCAAACCGGTTCCAGCAGCTGTCCAGGTCGAGCCGTCCAACAAGGGGCTGGCAGCGGCTGAGCTGAGCCTTCCGGCAGCGCTTAGCGCCGCCGCAGCTGAACTGATCGACAAGCCGAAGCCGGGCGCGATCTGATCCTTGTATGAAATAAAGAGCCAATTGCATTCAGCCTCGAAGCTGAATGCAATTGGCTCTTTTTGCAGCACCTGAATCCACAAAAAAGCAGCTGAAGTCCCGAAGGACAACAGCTGCTTTTTTGTGTGTGCCACAGTCGCAATAAAAATCTTAACGGCTGTAGAACTCGACGATTTGTTTTTCGTCGATCTCGGAGCTCAGCTCGCTACGCTCAGGCAGGCGAATGAACTTGCCTTCCATAGCTTGCTCGTTGAATTCCACGTAGCTCGGCAGGTGATGGCGACCTTCGATCGCTTCCTTAACGAGCTTCAGGGAACGGCTGCGCTCACGCAGGCCGATTACATCGCCAAGTTGTACTTGGTAGGACGCGATGTCGACTTTTTTGCCATTGACCGTGATATGGCCATGGGAAACCAGCTGACGAGCGCCTGCACGGGAGTTGGCGAATGCAAGACGGTAAACGAGGTTGTCAAGACGGCTCTCAAGCAGGAACATGAAGTTCTCGCCGGAAATACCTTTAATTTTGGAAGCTTTGTCGAACAGGTTACGGAATTGCTTCTCGGTAACACCGTACATGTGGCGGAGTTTTTGCTTCTCAGCCAATTGCAGACCGTAGCCGCTAACTTTTTTGCGTTGGCTCGCTTGGCCGTGCTGACCTGGAGGGAAAGCGCGTTTTGCGAGTTCTTTGCCAGTGCCGCTCAGGGAAATTCCGAGGCGACGGCTAAGTTTAAACTTGGGACCTGTATAACGTGACATATTGGGTGTAACTCCTTCTTCAAATGGAATGTTTGAAAAGGGTCCAACGTTTCGCCGAGTACTGCATGAACATGGACGAGCCATGACCTGAAGGGAGAGTTCAGCCGCTGTCCCCCCAGCTGCAGCACCCATGAGGGTGTCACAAAACCTTTGGCCTATATTCAACAACTAATACTAAAGGATTCTAGTATTCGATGTCAAGATAAACGGGATAAACCTGATAATCGGGGTAATCTGCTTTTGCCGCATCTGCTCCGCATAAATGTCAGGGACGAAAGGACAATCTATACAAAAAGCTAAAGGAGCTGCGGAAATGATTGCAATCATTCGTACGTTTGCTGTAATTCTCTCCCTGCAGATGCTTCTTCTATATGGTTGTTCTGTCGGTAGCGCCGGTCGCTCCCCAGAGGAGTTGTTCAGCTTGACGGTGTCCGGATTGTCCGCCAGAGAGGTATATCATTTCAAAGCCCAATCAAACAGCATGGAGCAAGCGGGGAAGGTACAGATGAAAACAGCTTTCGACGGCGTTGTCCAAAGGCATAATGGGCTGCAGCTCAAACAGACAGGCGGTCCGCGCTTGCTGTCATCAGGCGGAGATAGCCTGGGCGACGATAACTACAACCCATCCGCTCTGTTGGAAGGACTGTTGAAGGCCAGGGCAGAGGTAAAGCTCGACGCTTCGCGTTCCGATGCGGGGACGGCTTGCCTCATCATTACTCCTGACGCAAAGGAGGCGACCCGGATATGGCGGGAGCGGCTGGACGGCCAGTGGCAGAGCGTGCGATCACTGCAGCCGGAGCAGAGCAGCGGCTGGAGCCGTTTAGATGCGAGTAAGAAGCGTGAGATTAAGGGCCGCTGGGGCGAGGAGTTAAAGCAAGGGGAGCGCAGCTGGGGCGATCGAATGAATAGCCTCGCCGCACAGGCAAGTTATGAACTTCTCGTTGACCGTAAACGTTTGGTTCCAATTTCTCTGACGGAAACTTCCAAGCTGGCTTATCGGGCAGAAGGCAAACAAACAGAGGAAAAACGCCGGATTATGTTTCAATTTCAGTCGTTCCGCTAATACATTGCCGCAAAGCCGTGCAGAAGCGGGAAAACTCATGATAGGATGAACGTGGAAAAATTACTCCAGTCCGAGAGGAGCTGCATTCATGCGTGATCCACGCCTGCAAACATTAGCCGCTAATCTGGTTCGCCACTCCGTGCGCGTACAGCCCGGCGAGAATATTCTGATTGATATGATCGGACCCGAAAGAGAGCTAGCCAAATGCCTCGTTGAAGAGGTGGCGCGTGCCGGCGGGCATCCTTTTGTCGAGACAAGCGACCGCTCCGTGTTGCGATCTCTGCTGCTCCATGCCAGTAAGGAGCAGATCGAGCTCTGGTCGAATCTTGATCAGGCCCGAATGAAACAAATGCAAGGTTACATAGCGATCCGCTCGGGAGAAAATGTGAACGAGCTGTCCGATGTGCCGGAAGAGAAAATGAAGCTTTACCAACAGCTGTATTCCCATCCAGTTCACTCTGAAATTCGCGTTAAGCAAACCAAATGGGTTGTGTTGCGTTACCCGAGTGCGTCGATGGCTCAACTGGCCAAAATGAGCACCGAAGCATTTGAGGATTTCTACTTTAATGTATGTAACCTGGATTACAGCCGAATGGAAGATGCGATGACGCCGCTCAAGCAGCTTATGGACCGGACAGATAAAGTTCGCATTACGGGTCCAGGCACGGATCTCAGCTTCTCCATTAAGGGAATAGGTTCCGTCAAATGCGCTGGCGAGCGCAATATTCCGGATGGTGAGCTGTACACGGCTCCAATCCGCGATTCTGTTCAAGGCACGATCACGTACAATACTTCGAGTGTGAATTCGGGGGTCACTTTTGACAATATCTCCTTCACGTTCGAAAATGGCCGCATCGTTAAGGCAACCAGCAGTGATGAGAAGCGCATCAATGAAATTCTCGATACGGATGAAGGCGCACGTTATATCGGGGAATTCAGCCTCGGCTTTAATCCTTACATCCTGCACCCTATGAACGACACGCTGTTCGATGAAAAAATTGCCGGTTCCTTGCACTTTACTCCTGGCCAAGCCTACGAGGAAGCAGACAATGGCAATCGTTCCGCTGTGCACTGGGATCTCGTTCTCATTCAGCGCCCGGAATATGGCGGCGGAGAAGTTTACTTTGATGATGTGCTGATTCGCAAGGATGGTCTATTCGTTCTGCCGGAGCTGAAAGGGCTGAATCCAGAGGGTTTGAAATAAGCTGTGAAGGGCTGTTTCTAGTTGATCTCGTTTGGTTAATATTTACCTGTTCATCTTGAACGGGAGATCGTTTCGGAGTATGATGGAGGAAACGTTTTCTTATGTTTTTTAACAGGGAGGAATACCTATGTCCAACAATGCGGCTATCGTAGAAATTTCCCAAGTTGCCAGCAGGTTCCGCTCGTCGATCGTGCTTCAGGCAGACAGCAAGTACATCGACGTTAAGAGTATCCTGGGCCTGTTCACCACGTTGGTCGGCGGCCATTCTTATGAGCTTCATGTCCACGGTTCGGACAGCGAAGAAGCGAAGCAGGCGCTTGCAGAGGTTTTCAAAAAGCATAACCTCAACATAACCATTATCGGCGAATAAGCCGCGAAGGGCGTCTCTCCCCGTTGGACGGGGGGAGACGCCTTCTTTGTTTGTCCTTGTGTATTGACCTGGAATCGTCTAATATTAAAGGTATTACGGTATATACGGCGAGACATCCGCACAGGGGGGGAAACTATGTCTTCACCGGAAGTTCTGGTCCATCTGCATCAGAAGGCGGTTCAACTGCTGCAGGATGACGCTAACAAGATTGAGAAACTGATTGAAGTGCAGATGGAAAATCTTGCGACCCGCAAGTGCCCTCTCTACGAAGAGGTTCTCGATACCCAGATGTATGGCTTTTCCCGAGAGGTTGACTTTGCTGTTCGGGCAGGATTGATTGAGGAAGCTGCGGGCAAGGCGATCATGAGCCGCCTGGAGCGCAATCTGGCTCAATTGTATGAAGCGCTGGACCAAAAATCCCAGCTCCTATAGGATAACGGCAAAACAAAGAGGCGGCACCGCAATCGGTGTCGCCTCTTTGTTTTTTTACTGCTTACACAAGGAAAAACGCAAAGCCTAAAATGATATAGACCATAACCAGCAGGAAGCCCTCATACCAGTTGGTACGTCCGTCGTTGGCAACAGCCTTGGCGATAAATACCGATACGGCAATCGCGGCCAGTTCAATCGGCGTGAATACGATATCCATCGTTGGACCGAAGAAACCACTGATCAAAACGAGCACTGGCGCGACGAACAGAGCAATTTGCAAGCTTGAGCCTACCGCTATCTCAACAGCTGCGCCTATCTTGTTTTTCATGGCCAGCATGATGGCCGCGCTATGCTCGGCCGCGTTGCCGACGATAGCGACGACAAAGGCTCCGATAAACAGCTCAGACAGTCCAAAGCGAGCAGAAACGCTATGTAGTGTTCCGACCAGCCACTCGCTGACAAAAGCAACCATGACAGTGGCAAGCACGAGGTACAGCACGGAACGCTTGAGAGTCCAAAGTGGCTCCTCGTAATGCTCACCAGCTTGGGCTTCCGCCTTATCTTCCATATCTGAAAGCATGTCTTTATGTGTGATCATTGAGAATACGAGCCAGAGTAAGTAGCTCACGATGAGAATGATCGCAACGGTAATACTAAGAATCTGATCTTTCCTGAACGTAAAATGCTCGGCTGAAACAAAGGTTGCAGGGATGAACAGGGCAACGATGGCCAATATCATTAAAGTTGAGTTGTGGTTGGCCAACTGCACATTGTAGCGCTGTTCTTTGAATTTGAGGCCGCCGAGAAAAATACTAAGTCCAAGCACCAGCAGCAGATTGCCGATGATCGAGCCCGTAAGGCTCGCCTTGACCGTCTCGAATGATCCCGCCTTGACCAGGAAAATGGCGATAATCAATTCGGCGGCATTGCCGAATGTGGCATTGAGGAAACCGCCCAGACGCTGGCCGGCATAGTGCGCAACAGATTCGGTCGCTTGGCCTAGAAACCCGGCTACAAACACGACTGAGATCGCGGAGACAGCGAATAGAAGCATCTGATTCCAGTGAAGGTAATGTGCGAGAGCGCTCAATGAAAATGAGGCAATTAGCCCAGCATAAAACAGTTGTCGTCGGTTCAGGAGTCATACACCTCTTTTTAGAATCGGTTTTTATAGTCAAAATATTTATCTTAATATAACCACTTTTACTACTAAAGTAAACGTGGTGGGTAAAAGCTCGATAGGCGGGGTTTCCCTTATAAGGGATAAGAGAAGGAACGCAGTCGGTTATCTTGCATTTACGAGATCGCATCCATTACAATAGATTAAAGTGGTTCTACTCGAAGGGGTTGAGCGTTGTGGCGGAAGATCTTGAAACAGGCATGATTCGGATTTCGGACGACGTTGTTGCAACGATTGCAGGACTTGCGGCACTGGAGACACCGGGTATTGCTGCCATGTCTGGCGGTATTTCTGAAGGTCTTGCCAAACGGCTGAGCGGGAAAAATGCCCAGAAGGGCGTAACGGTTGAAGTCGGCCAGCTAGAAGCGGCTATCGATCTTCGGGTCATCGTCCAATATGGCATTCCAATTCAGGAAGTATGTCGTCAACTGCAGCTAAGTGTACGCGAAGCAGTCGAGAATATGACGGGGCTTAATGTAGTCGAGGTCAATGTTAAAGTAGACGGTGTTCTCTTCCGTGAGGACTCGGCTGAGGAACCGGCGCCCAATAGCGCCCGGCTTATCAAATAATTATAATATATGACATTGTGGCCTGCTCCCATCCGTTTGGGAGCAGGCTTTTTCGTTCGATTAGTGGACACAAAAAAGCCCGCAGCCTTCTTTAACAGAAGATTGCGGGCCGTCAGTGCTTCAGGACAGTAGCTGCCGAGGAGTAGTGGATGCTTTGGATGCATGTCCCTCCTGCACACTTGTCTCGCGGTTCGCTTCGCGCGATATGCTTAACAGTACGCCCATGGCAATCATGGAGGCGAGCAGCGAGGAGCCTCCATAGCTTATGAATGGCAACGTAACGCCAGTAAGCGGAATTGCTCCGGTAACGCCGCCGATGTTGACGAAGGCCTGTACAGCCAAAAGAGAGACGATGCCAGCTCCTACGACGGTACCGTACACATCGGGACAGCGAAGGGCAACAAGTAGGCCTCGCCACAGGAACAATAGAAATACGATTATGAAGATTGTGCTACCGATAAATCCGAGCTCTTCGCCGATAATTGCAAAAATGAAGTCATTGTAGGGAAAGGGCAAGTATTGCACTTTCTGAATACTTTGACCGAGCCCGGCTCCATTGAAGCCTCCATGGCCCAGCGCCATGAGCGAGCGAGCGACCTGCAAACCGTCTCCAAGTGCATCTGCAAGCGGATCTCGGAAGCTCGTAAAACGATCGATCCGGTACGCCCAACTCTTGCTATCTACTAAATAGCTGATTCCCACGACGAAGGAAATCGCAATCGTTCCGAAAAAGCTGGCTGCAACCAACTGCCGAAGATTGGCGCCGCCTGCAAAAATCATCATCATCGCACAGATGCAAATGACGAGAGTGGAGCCCAAATCGGGCTGCAGCATGATCATACCGCACACAACTGCCACTATGACAATAACCGGGATGAGCCCTTTTTTGAAGCTGCGGAACTTATCGCCTTTCTTAGCGATAAGCGATCCGAGATACAGGATCAGGGCAACCTTGGCAAATTCCGTCGGCTGGATGCCGAATGGTCCGATATAGAGCCAACTGCGAGCGCCATTCACTTCATCTCCGATGAACGGGACAAGGAGAAGTAACACCATGACAGGAAAGAAAAAAAGGATGAAGCCTTTCTTGAAGAACTGGTAGCGAAAGTTCATCAGAAAGAGCATCAACCCCGTGCCGATTGCAGCAAACATAAGCTGTTTGTTAAAAAAATACAGCGGATTGTTGTCGTACCGGCTGCTAACCTCAGCGATGCTGGAACTGGAGCTGAAGACCATTACAAGTCCGAAGCCGACCAGTACCAGCGTCAGGATGAGGAGCAGAAAGTCCGGTCTGCCGCGGCGGCGTTCCGGTTGTGCTTTCATTTCATACCATCACCTTAGTCAGCGAGCTTTTGTTTCAGCTCGGCAAGCTTTTGCTTCGCAGCGCTTAGGATCGGCTGCGGAACAGCGGATTCATAATCCAACCCGTGAGGGAAGGTTGCACGGCCAATGTACACATGCTCAATCGCGAGCACGGCGGCGGGGTTTTCCAGCTTGCCTTCAACGGCGCGAGCATTCATGCGCAGGAAGTACTCTTGGCCCGTGCTGTTGTCGACAAATTTCAAGTCATATGTAGCGCGGTAATATTCCCACTGCCAGCGGATGAACCCGAGGCTTTCCGCGCTCCCATCGAGATGAGCCAGATCGCTCTTCATTCCGTCAAGGCCGGTGTTTTCAATAATCATGAATATCCTCCTCAGCAGCTTGGCAAAGACTGTACACACTTTCATATTAGTATGTTTCCATGGCCAGCGCAAGGCCTGCAAACCCTGGAGAAGGCTCGCTGCGGGGTGTCATGCGGGTCGGTGGGAGCGCTCGTGAGGTTCGAGCTTTTTTTGCCAATCGTCTATCTAGCCTCCCTGCGCTTCTGGTAAACTACTCCGTAAGAGGCAAGGAGGAGATCATAGTGGACAAGCAAACACGCATGGAGGCCATGCTAACGATGGACCGCCTGATGCCAAGTATGGTCGCAAATCGCCGCCATCTGCACCGCCATCCCGAGCTCAGCTTCCATGAAAAAGAAACATCGAGCTGGATCGTAAGCAAGCTGGCGGAGCTAGGATGTGTTGATGTTCGCACAGAGGTAGGAGGACATGGCGTCGTGGCCGAACTAAAGGGTTCCGAGCCAGGCCCGGTCGTCGCGCTGCGCGCGGATATGGACGCATTGCCGATCCAGGAGGAAAAGGAATCGGAGTACCGATCCACCGTACCGGGAGTTATGCATGCCTGCGGCCATGATGCTCATACGGCTTCCCTGCTTGGCATCGCGGCTTATTACCAGTCGCTCCAAGGGAGGTTCAAAGGCACTCGCCGCTTGCTGTTCCAACCGGCGGAGGAGTTGACGCCGGGCGGAGCGCTGCCGATGATCAAAGACGGTGCGCTTGACGGGGCAGATGCCATATATGGCGTGCATCTGTGGAGTCCGGTGCCGGCCGGTCAAGTGAGCATACGTGGAGGCGCCTTCATGGCAGGAGTGGATGAATTCACGATCGACATTATCGGCAGAGGCGGACATGGTGGCATGCCGCAGGATACTGCAGATGCGATTGTAGCAGGCTCAGCTCTCGTACAAGCCTTGCACACCGTCGTCAGCCGCAATGTAAGCCCGCTGGATACAGCTGTGCTTACGATAGGCTCATTTCAAGCTGGAGAGGCGAGCAATATTATCGCCGGGCATTGCCGACTCAAAGGGACGGTCCGTTCCTTTGACCTTCGTGTTCGCGATCGTGTTCGCAGCCGGATCGAGGAGCTAGTACGGGGCATCTGTGCCGGATTCGGGACCGAGGGCAGGTTGAATTATCGGGAAGGTTATCCGCCGGTAATCAACGATGCCGCAGAAGCTGAGCGATGTCGGAGTGCAGCCGTTGATCTATTCGGTCCGGAGGCGGTGGGCGAGTCGGAGCTAATTACCGCAGGAGAAGATTTTGCCTATTATTTGGAGCGAATTCCGGGCTGTTTCCTGTTCGTAGGAGCCGGCAACCCGGAGCTGGACGCTATTTATCCCCATCACCATCCGAGATTCGATCTTGATGAGAGTTCCATGCATCAATCGGCGCTGCTGCTTATTGGCTGTGCGGAGCGCTTCGTATCCGACTGGTCCGAATGAGACCGCCGAATCGGTGCATTCTATAGACAGTATGTCATGCATGTCATGTCGCGACCGTGTGGCAGCGATGTACAGCCGAGGCCGATTCAGGAAAGGATGCGAAGGAATTGTCCAGAACTGTAGGAGATTTAATGACTCGCACTTGTTACACCGCAACACTGAAAGACAATGTATATGAGCTTGCTGTATTGATGAAGGAGCACGGAATCGGATTTGTCCCTATCGTTGAAGGAGATGGGCTGATTGGAGTGGTGACCGACCGCGATCTTGTTCTACGCGGTTATGGGGCCAAACATCCCGGTTCGACGGCGGTACGCGAGGTGATGACTTCGAACCCGATAACGGTGGGCCCTGACGTTGATGCAGAAGAAGCGGCCGAACTGATGGCTTCTCACCAAATTAGGCGGCTGGCTGTCGTGGACGGAGACGGAAGATTGGCAGGTGTGCTGTCAATCGGCGATCTGGCCGTGACCGGCCGCTATCGTCAAGAAGCCGGAGAAGCGCTCGGCGAAATTTCCGAGTCATCCAATGGAGCGGCGCTTTACCATTAACCTGTTATTGCGTTGCAATTCTAGCTCCGTGCCGCAGGTCGGCATGGAGCTTTTTGTACATGCCCAGCGTGTCGCGGCAGCAATCCATGATAAAGTGGTTTGTACGGAACGTGTGAGGTAGTGTTAGATGAGCTGATTTCCGCCATGGGCGGATCGCCCGCGCACAATGGATGAATGAATGCAAAGCCTGCCGGGCGCAAGGCAGGTGTGCTTGACATACAAGCGAATGAAACATAGGATAGAATGATCATTCTATTCCAGAGGAAAGGAGGAGCCGGAATGTTTGAAGCTTATAATAAGGCGCAGCGTGCAGTGCTGGAAACGACGCTGCGCATCATTATCCGTAAGGAGCTGCAAGCGACTTCGATGGCACTCATTGCCAAAGAGTCGCAAGTCTCGACGGGGAACATTTATCATTATTTTAAAAGTAAGGAAGAGATCGTCAACGAGCTGTACCGCGCCATTGTAGCATTCAATGGAGAGCATGTCTCGGAAGCCTTCTCCCAAGGCCGCACCATCCGCGAAAAGTTTGAGCTGGCGTGGGGGAAGGTGATCGAGCTTAGTCGAAATCATCCCGAAGGCTTTCAATTCATCGAGCAATATACGTTTTCTCCTTATATCCGCGATGATGTCAAAGAGGCCGTTTATGGGGGAGGCTGGTGCGAGCCGATGAACCGTTTGTATGTGGAGGCAATCGAGCAAAAGCTGTTCAAGCCGATGGACCCAAGACTGATGGTTCAGATGCATCACGGCTCCTTCGTATACTTGATCAAAGCCAACCTGCATTGCAATTACGAGTTGACTTCCGAAATGATCAGCGAGGCTATCGCCTCATGCTGGGATGCGGTTCGGACGGATGAATCCGCCGCTGACTAAGAGATGCAGGATACAAGAGGATGAATCCACCGCTGGTTAAACATGTTAGACCTGAGCGGGGAATTCCCTTTAGTTAAAAGAAACTGGACCCAAGCGGTCCGGTTTCTTTTTTATTTTGTACAGAATGAATGCTATCGATCTAAAAGAAATGAATACGGAGTCGATTATTAGAGGCGTTAACGTCTCATCTCCATCCAACCTGAGTGAAATACCGTGATACAGCCAGTTTGATTAGTGGAATAGAACAGGATCAGCTATGCCGATGGCGGTCGTGAAGGGATAAAACCTCCCAAAACTGCCCCATACTGAAAGAAATCACCATCCTTCAGGAGGGCAGCCATATGCTGAAACGAAAAAATGGTCCGCTTATCGTCCAAGCAGACGGCACTGTGCTGCTAGATGATGCTCATCCGGCGGCTGAGGAGGCGAGGGCAGAACTGAGCCGCTTTGCAGAGCTAGTAAAGCGCCCCGGTACAATGCATCTATACCGGATCAGTCCGCTGTCCGTATGGAATGCAGCTTCGCTTGGGATGTCGGCTGAAGATATGCTGCATGTGCTTCGCCACAATGGGCGTTATGCCCTCCCCGCGGAAGCGGCTGAACGATTGCAGCAGTGGATGGAACGCTGCGGCGGTTTGGAGCTGCTGCAAGCAGATGGCGGCGACCTGCTGCTGGCTGGAGACGAGCGTCGACTGGCAGAGCTGCCGCATGACTGGCTGCTTTCGCTTGGCGCGACAAAGAATAACCTAGGCTGGTCTGTGCCGGCTGATCGGCGCGGTGAGCTAAAGCGCGAGTTGGTTCGATTAGGCATGCCGGTGCTGGACAAGGCGGGATACAGAGAAGGAGAAACGCTGAGCGTAGAGCTTCGGACAGAGCTAAAGGGCGGCCGCCCTTTCCGGCTTCGCGATTATCAGCAGGAAGCTGTGGAACGCTTTTGCAGACAGGGGGGCCAAGGTGGTAGCGGAGTAATTGTGCTGCCTTGTGGAGCCGGGAAAACCCTTGTTGGCGCGGCTGCGCTCGCCCGGCTTGGCTGCGCCGCTCTTGTGCTGACTTCCGGTTCGACCTCGGTGCGGCAATGGAAGCGGGAATTGCTGGACAAAACGACGATTAGCGAGAGCGACATCGGTGAATACACAGGAGATTTGAAGCAGATTAGACCGGTTACGATCGCTTCCTATCAGATTTTGGCCCAGGGCAAAGTCAATGCTCGAAAAAACAATGCGGGTGACCATATGGGACTGTTCAACAGCCGGGACTGGGGATTGATCATCTATGATGAGGTGCATTTGCTGCCCGCCCCTGTTTTTCGTCTCACGGCTGAGCTCCAAGCGACGCGCCGCTTAGGGCTGACTGCTACCCTTGTGAGAGAAGATGGGCGTGCGGAGGATGTGTTCTCGCTGATCGGGCCCAAGCTATACGAGCTTCCTTGGAGAGACCTTGAGCGTCAAGGGTGGATTGCTAGTGTGAGCTGCCTGGAACTGAGGGTTCCACTTTGCGGCTCCGTTGTTGAAGCGTATGAGGGAGCGGATTTGAAAACGAGGCTGCGATTGGCGGCGGAGAACCCAGCCAAAGCGGAGGCGGTTAGAGATGTACTCGATCGGCATCCTGGCAGGCAGGCGCTTGTGATCGGTCATTATTTGGATCAGCTCCGCTCTCTGGGTGCGGAGCTCGAAGCTCCGGTGTTATGCGGCAGCACACCTGCCGAAGAGCGCGAGGAGCTGTTTCGCCGTTTTAACAGCGGTGAGCTGCCGCTGCTTGTTGTATCGCGTGTGGCTAACTTCGCGGTTGATCTGCCGTCGGCGTCGCTCGCGGTGCAGGTATCGGGCACTTTCGGCTCCCGTCAGGAGGAAGCCCAGCGGATCGGTCGTTTGCTGCGACCGAAGCCGGGCGACAACACCGCATTTTTTTATACGGTGGTGACGTCCGGGACGAAAGAGACGGAGTTTGCCCTAAAGCGGCAACTGTTCATGGTTGAGCAGGGTTACCAGTACGAGCATGCCGAAGCGGCTGGCTTCCAACGGAACAAGGAGGAAGGGGCATGAGCACTAACCGTCCATGGGAACGTAGTCGCCCGGCTCCTGTTCAATTGCCAGCACAAGAGCAGGAAACATGGAGTGCCGAGCCGATCGTCAAAGGTCGCAGCTCCATTAATTTGCCAGTTCAAGGACAGGAAACATTTATCGCTGAGCCGGTTGGCAAAGGACGGAGCTCTGTTCCAAGCGGGCCTGGCAGCGACGAGCTGTCTTCGGCGGGGCTATATTTGTTACGCATGCTGCTGCATGGCTTTGGGCTTGGTGGTGCGGAGGAACGGCGGCTGCTGGAGGCGGCCACAGACAGCGGAGCTTGGTCCAAGCTGGAAACGGAGCTGGCGCTGATTGAGTTATGGCGTGCCGGAGCTGTCGAGCTGCGTACTCGCTTTTGGGGCGAAAAGGTCGTTCATATTCCAGATTGTAACTATCGAGCATGGCTGGATGCTGTATTTCCTGCAAAACTGGATCCTTCTCCAGCGGATGATTCCGGTATCCGGCAGTTACCAGGGGGCAGCAGCTCGAGACTGCTGTCGCGTGTGTTGTTGGGGATAATGGCTCAGCTCGCCCGAAGCGGCCCGCAGCTGACTGTTAAAGGTCAATTGCGGCGTAAAATGGCCACCGAGCTGGAAACAGAGCTCCGGCTGCCGCAGGAAGGGCTGCAACTGTTGTGGATTGCCCCGGCCTGGACGCTTGATTATCCGCCGGCAACGGCCATAGCGCTCGACTGGTTGGTGAGCGAGGGATTTTTGGTAGAGGCGGAAGGCGGCTGGGGGCTCGATTGGCCACAGCTTGTTGCTTGGATCGAGCTTCCTTTGCTGAAGCGCGAGCGAGGTCTAATGCGTTGGCTGACGGGCAGGGCATTGTGCAAAGGGCCTTTGGAGGCCGCCTGTGCATCCGTCACGGCTTTGCTGCAGCCAGATTGCTGGTATAGCCTGGAAGCGCTTGAGTCGGCTGTTCAAGAGCGCAGCGGTTCTGCCGAGCAAGTAGCGATTCGAAGCTGGCTGGAGCTGTTGAGAAGCTGCGGCTGGGGTGAATTTGGCGAGGATAGCGAGGGAAGCCAAGTTTTTCAACTGCTGCTCGGACATGACGAACCTGCATCAACAGAAGCTGGTGAAGCCAATGAAACCGTCGAGCCTGGCGAAGAGATGGAAGCGATTTGGGAGATCGCAATTGCCCAATCTCTTGCAGAGGCTAGTGAAGTTATAGATGAAGAGGAACCGCTTTTGCTCCAACTGGACGGGGAAATATGGGCCGGATCATGGACGGCGTATCGCTCGTTATGGCTGCTTGAACTGATTGCCGAAAGAGGAGAGCTGCGCGAGCTCACCTCTTATCGCTTGACCGCCAGATCGTTGGCCAGACTTGGCCTTGTCCAGGGATCTGGAGGAATTATCCGGGAGCTGCTAGAGCAGGCTTGCGGCTGTAAACTGCCGACTGCTGTGAGCGCTGCGCTGGAGGAGTGGCTGCCAACTGCGACGATTGGCGCTCATTCCGAGGAAAGCTGCGAGGCGGAGAGCGGCTTGCTTATTTCGCAGAAGCAGCCACTTTCGCAGAAGCAGCCACCTATTATCCCTGCTGTCGAAACGGAAAGAGATCGATTCTGGTCCGCCTGCCACAAACTTGCGTCTCCAACGACTGGGCTTGTCCATTCCGGAGCGGCTGCCGGCCGGGGCATGTTAAGGACGGCCAAAAGCCAAGTGATTGACCCGTTCGGATTGGAAATGCTCACATCCGTAGCGCCTGTCTCCCCGCTTGAAGCGGGGGCAGCTGAGCTTGGAAAACTCCCAGCGGCATGGACCAGCTCGGCAAGGAGTTATCACGGCTCCACCTCCCGCCAGCTGATTGAAAGTGCCGTCAATCTGGGACTGCCAGTTGAGCTGGGCACTGGTAAACTGCGTAAGTTGTTCGTACCTACCGAGTTGCACCGCGAAGAGGGGGCTCGGTGGTCGGCGACGGGATTTTACCGTTGTGAGCTAACAGATGACCGTATTCCCGGTGAGCTCAATTCTGCTTCTTCGGAGCCGATTAGGCTAATAGTGCCCCATTGAGGCAGCCGAATTCTGCCATTGGAAGCGAGACTTCGTTCTATCCGTCCGCCCTGCGGGTATGCTATGATATGCTGTAAGCGGCAGCTGCTGCGGAAAGGAGTGATTGCGGATGCAGGAGCTTCAAACGTTGGAGCCCGCCCCGCTAGACATGGCGCCATTGGTGCTTTGCGCCTATGAACTTGGCGACTCGATCAATCAGTCGGCGCTCGTAGCCGATTACTTATATTGGAAGGACCGCGCGGAAAATGATCCGGAGGCTCTTCGGCTGAAGGTGGTTTACGCCAAGGCGAAGGAACTGTTCGATGAATGCCAGCGATTCGGACGCTTCCATCCGGACTATAACGCCGCCAAGGATGCGATCAAGAAGGTAGAGAACGAGATGACTGAGGTAGAGAGCATCCGGCGCTACAAGGAAACAGAGGCGGAGCTGGACACTCTCCTATATGAGGTTTCCTTGATGATTGCGGAGTCGGTGTCCGAGACAATCAAGGTACCGAGCAATAATCCGTTGCCGACTGGTGGCTGCGGGAGCGGCGGTTCTTGTAGTTGTGGGAGCGGTGGCTGCGGCTAATATTGCCGACAGTTTAGGCCTTTTTACATTATTCAGGGCGGGTGAGAGTAAAAATGTTTCCTGAACAGCGCAAGGGACATATTGTTTGGGTGAATGATATCAAGGCGGCACGTAACTTGGAGAAGTACGGGAATGTGCATTTTATTTCCCGCCGACTCCATTACGCCGTCATTTATCTAGATGTTGACCGTGAGGAGGAATCTCTCCGCAACATTCAGCGACTTCCTTACGTCAAGAAGATCGAGAGATCGCTTCGGAGCGAGATCAAGACGGAGTACACGAAGGAATCTGAGGACAAGACCCGCTTTTACAGCATGTAAGACCGTCTATCGATTCTTCCGCAAGCCTTCGACTTTCCTATATGGAAAGAGAAGGCTTTTTCTTCGTTCCTCATAATCCAAAATGTTACAATAATGGGGAGACCTTATTTTATATTTGAAATTGGAAATAGTCATGGTAGAATAAACCTAATTCATATATAGATATAAAGGCCTGCTTCCCAAGAAGGAGTGGACAAGGTGAAGGATCGAACGACGGAGCGCTGGAGTACCTATGAGACGTTTCATGTGCAGCTGGGAGATAAACGGGTTGCTGACATTATTATTACCAACCACGCCAGGGAGCGCTGGACAGACCGAGTGGAGAGCCAGAAAACCGGCTATGAGGATATTGCGGACTATGTTTGGCAATGCCTTAAGCAGGGACGCATCGAGTCGTACTATCGGAATGAGGAGGACGTATACCTCATCGACGACGACTTGGTATTTGTGGCTGAATTCACGGATTCGGAGAAGGATTTTGATCTATCCGGCATCCCGCTGCATAAGATGATTGTCGTCACTTTTCTAGGACGTATGTCGGAAACGATCGAATTAAGGGACTTAAAGTCCTACTATTCATGGCTTCGGCATTCTAGAAGAATGACACTCATAAAAAACAGTCGAAAGAGAAAATAATGGATGAGAATTGAATTTCTTGTCAAAATAATGGATTTAAATAGGAGAACAAGTCTGCGATCCCCCATCGCCAGGCTTGTTTAATTGTTTTTTGTGCCTGTTTATCCGGCATGCCTTATTGATGGGATTTACGGTATAATGGTCGCAAAAGAGGAGGCGAATGCGGTGGCACTTAACTTTCATCAGCTACATATATTTCACACCGTTGCCGAAAAAGGCAGCTTCTCGGCCGCAGCTCAAGCACTGCATATGACGCAGCCTGCCGTAACGATGCAGGTACAATCGCTTGAGGATTACCTTGGCACGAAGCTGCTGCTCCGCTCGACCAAACGGATCGAACTGACGGATGCGGGAAGCATCCTTATGCCTTACGCCAAGCGAAGCATAGATTTGATCCGGGATACAGATGCCGCGATGAGCCGATATGCAAGCGGTCTCAAGGGGAGGCTGCAGCTTGGAGCAAGTCTGACGATCGGTGAATATATCCTTCCGAGGTTGCTCGGACCTTTCAATAAAGAGCATTCGGATATTTCCATTCGCATGAAAGTTATGAATACAACTCAGATCATAGATCATATTCAAAACCATCAGCTTGATTTTGGACTCGTTGAAGCACCTGTTACTCACCCGGATCTTCAAACTGAGCCCGTGCTGAGCGATGAGCTCCAACTGATCGTTGGACGGAGGCATCCGCTAGCCGGTCGGGGAGAAGTGCAGCTGCAGGAGGCGATCGGTTATCCACTTGTCCTTCGTGAGGAAGGCTCCGGCACCCGCCAGGTGATGGAGGATCAAATGATTTTAAAGTCGATTAACCCTTCTGATTTGCAAATCGTCATGGAGCTCGGCAGTACCGGGGCAATTAAGTCGGCGGTTGAAGCGGGGGTCGGCATGTCCTTTGTATCTGCTTCTTCCATAAAACATGAATTGTCGCTTGGCTTGCTAGAGACGGTGCGCATTACGGATGCGGATTTCAGCCGGGAGTTCTACTCGATCTTTTTAAAGTCGACGCTGCTCCCGCTTCCCGCTGTGTCGTTCTTGAATTTCTTGCGCGGGAGGGATTTGAACCAATGGCTTTGATTCTAGCAGATCTGCATCTTCATACCACCGCCTCCGACGGAGTTGATGAACCTTCCGGAGTGGTACGGATTGCGGCCGAGCGAGGTCTTGCTGCGATTGCGATTACAGATCACGATACGATGGACGGAGTTCAAGAGGCGGTTCATGAGGCGAAAAGGCTCGGTCTTATCGTTATTCCCGGCATTGAGCTCAGCACGGCTAGTGAAGGACGGGATATTCATGTGCTCGGTTATGGCATGGATCACTCGAATGTCCAGTGGCAAGAAAGGTTGCGTCTGCAGGGCAGTGTCCGGCAGCGCCGTAATGAGGCGCTGTTGAACAAGCTGAGAGAGCTCGGAATTGGTCTGACGCTGCAGGAGGTCGAAGCCGTAGCGTCTGCGGCGGGCGGTTCACCTGTAAGTCTTGGACGTCCGCATTTCGCAGCGGCGCTCGTAGCAAGTGGCGCCGCTGCGAGCATTAGGGATGCCTTTGATCGCTATCTTGGCGAAGGAGCTCCGGCTTATGTGAGCCAACCGCGGATTACACCGGAGGAAGGCATTGCCTGGATTACCGAAGCTGGCGGCGTGCCGGTGCTCGCCCATCCTGGTTTGTACGGCCGGGACGAGCTGGTGGAGAGACTAGCCGTCGGCGGTTTGTTGAAGGGTATCGAAGCCCTTCACCCCGATCATAGCGAGGAGCAAGAGCGCAGTTATGCAGCTCTGGCGGAGCGTTATGAACTGCTAGTTACCGGAGGCTCGGACTATCACGGCCGCAGGGGCAGTGAGCTACTGCACGGAGACGTCGGGGCGAGAGTTGTGGATGCGGCTCCGCTTTTGGAGCGGCTGAGTGGAGGTAGTAAGTAAGTTTGTGATGAGCTTGCTGGGAGTAGATATGGAGTAGGGGAAGTAGTTCTGTGGAAATAAATTGTTAGACTGAATTCTATCAAAACCTAAACTTAAGGAAAATAAATAACATAAAGGGTTCCACATATTATGCATGACTAATATGTGGAACCCTTTATGTTTAACTATCGTGTCCCGTTAGTTCAGTCCTCGCTTTTTATTCCCCCCTTCCAAAACAGGAGAGTGTATCTTTTCGAAGCCTTAGGCATAAGCTCAATTATATCGTCTCTGAGAGGATGTTGTTCGTGTTTCCTTATCATTCGGGGATAAATCCAATTCCAAATCCTTATTACCGGTTTGTACCGCAGGGACAATACTATAACCCTTATTCCGAGGCAGGATGGTTTTGGTCGCATTATCCTATAGGATCGGAAGGAAATTTTCGGCATTCTGAGCGGCTTACTTTTGTCCTCGTGCATGGTTCCTGGGCTGATGCTCACTTTTGGGATGGCGTAGCTGCGGAACTGCGTAGTCAAGGGAACATAGTCTACACTCCAGAATACGCAGGCCATGGAACTGATCCAAATAAAAATGTCACTCATGCAATGATTACAAAATCAGTCGTTGATTATATTAGACACCTGAACCTGTACGATTTTATTCTCGTTGGGCACAGCTTTGGTGGAACAGTCATCCAAAAAGTTGCTGAACAGGTACCTGATCGTATTAAACGTTTAGTCTTCTGGGATGCGTTCGTATTAAATGACGGGGAATCGGTTATGGATGAGTTCCCGCCTCAAACGAGAAAAAGTTTTGAACAACTTAGAGCCATGTCGAATGACGATACAATCATGCTTCCGTTTGATTTGTTTCGATCTTTGTTCGTAAATACGGCCACCACCGAGGATGCCAAACTTTTTTATACAAGTGTAGCTCCAGAGCCTGCTAAACCGCTTTTTGAGAAACTGGATCTTAAAGCGTTCTACGCGCTACAAACCCCTAAAAGCTATGTATATTTCTATCAAGATAATGTATTTCCTCAAGGGGAAGGCTACGGTTGGAATCCCCACATGTCAATACGACTGGGTCTGTTCCGCCTGATCGTTGGCGATGGGGACCACTTTACAGATACACGCACAAGACCGGCTTATTTGGCACAGAAGATTTACGATGCGAGTCGGGATTGATTCACTCAAGCGTAAACATGCTTGAGTCTTTTTTTGCGCACTTGAATCGAGCCGCAGCGGCTCCGACACTGCATTCAAGTAGTTAAAGCTACTTAAACTCTGTTCGCGGGCAGTCAACGGTTACGTGAAAGGGGAATGTCCGCACTTATGCGGACATTCCCCTTTGGGCTGTAATATATATGGTAACCAATAATCAACTAAGACTTGATCTCCGACGGCAATGCCTTGAGACGATTCTCGTCAGGCGTAATGAACAGCGTTTTTTGGTGGTCATAGATGACGAAACCGGGTTTGGCGCCGCTCGGTTTGTGCACATGGCGGATAAGGGTATAGTCGACTGGCACCATGCTGGAACTGCGCGCCTGGCTGTAATGAGCAGCGAGCATCGCTGCTTCCTCCAACGTCGAATCTCCGAACTCTTGCGAGCGGATGACAACGTGGGAGCCAGGAATATCCTTCGTATGGAGCCAGGTATCACCTTGGGCGGCGAGTTTGTTGGTCAAATACTCGTTTTGCGTGTTGTTTTTGCCCACAAATATCTGGATGCCCTCCGAGGAGGTATAACAGAGCAGCAGCGGTTTGGTAGGCTTTTTGCGTTTGGCTCCGCGCTTCTCCCGAGCTCTTAAATAACCGCCTGCAACGAGCTCTTCGCGGATTTCTTCGACATCCTGTAGAGACGCGGAGGCAAGCTGTTGCAGCAGGGAATCCAGGTAGCGGATCTCCTCGCGAGCGAGCCCCATTTGTTCAAGCACCGCTCCGGTGCTGTTGCGGGCTTTGGTGTAGCGGCGGAAATACCGCTGCGCATTCTCGGACGGACTGAGCTGTGGATCTAGCTCGATCGTCACAGATGCACCGTTTTCGTCATAGTAGTTAACGACCTCGACGGAGCGATCCCCTTTTTGGAATGAATGCATGTAGGTGGTCAAAAGCTCACCTAAAATCCGGAATTTCTCCGCTTCCTTAGCCTCTTCCAGAGTCACTGCCTGTTTATCCAGCTTTTTCGCGTTTTTGGCTCGTTCGTTATTAAGGAACTGAAGCATATCCGAGACGCGCTGCTTGACGGTGTCGCGGCTGGCTTTGTCGCCGTAAAATGCTTCGAGACATTCACTTATAGTGCCGAAAGCTTGGCGTTCACCTTCCACGTGGGTCAAAGTAGTAATGGAGAACAGCGATTTGCCATCCGGTTTGTCTACGATATTCGGCTCGTAGTCATGATCTCTGGCGGCGTTCAAAAAAGTATTGAAAACGGGCCAAAGCTCTTGAGCCTGCACGGAACCATCCGATAGCGCTGCTGCGTCGTCTGCAGTTCCGTCCGCTTGTCGAGCGGCAGGAGAACTTGCCGCTGCATCGTTTGTAGCGTCTTCAACCGCATGGTCGGCAAGTGATCGTGCCGCTGCGCGGAACACAAGCTCTTTGGCCAGCAAAGGGCTAACACCGCTGAAGGCAGAGACGAGGCGCTTCAGGGGCGGCTCGGGTAATGCCGCTGCTTCTTCAGTCGCTTCCGCTTCAAAATCGATAGAGTTGCTCTTAGGGCTTTTGACCGCCCCCATAATCGCGAGGAATTCCTCACTGCTGTCTATGTCCAGCGGATTGCCCTTGCCCTGCTCGGGAGGCGAGGTGTAGCGGGAGCCAGGCATGACGATTCGGAAGCTGCTAATGGCTGGTGTGATATGGTGAATGCCATCATGAATGATGCCGCTTGCTGTATCCGTCAAAATAATATTGCTATGTCGCCCCATCAGCTCAATGATGATTGTTTTCAGCGATAAATCGCCTAGTTCATCCCGCTGCCGGATTTCGATGTGGATAATCCGCTCCATCCCGATCTGCCGGATCGCCTCAATCTGGCCGCCCTCGCAATATTTGCGGAGCAGCATGCAGAACATCGGAGGCTCCATCGGATTCTGATAGCTGAGCTCGGTCAGATGTACGCGTGGATAGGTTGGGTTGGCCGACAGAAGCAGACGGCGTCCGCCGCCGGAGCCGCGGGTTTGCAGCACCAGATCATGCTTCGTTGGTTGATGAATTTTATGAATGCGGCTGCCGACGAGCTGCTGCAGCTCGTGGACGGCAGCGCGTGTTACGAAACCGTCTAATGCCATGGCTGAATTGTTCTCCTCCTGCATGCGCGCGGGAATCTGCGGAAATTCATGAAAATTCCCGTAGCAAAAATGAATGCGCTGCTCCCCCAAGTGTACCACACCGGAGTAGGCCGGAGCATCTCGGGCGGCATGCGCCTTCCACTTAGGGACAAGGGATATTTCGGGGATTGTCCTCATATAGTGTCCTAGAGCCTTGCGGATGCTGGTCGCAGCATTCGTGCGACTGCAGGAGGGAGAAGAGTCGAATGGAAAATAGGAATTGGCATCGGCTGTCAGAAGAAGAGCTGCTGACTCAGCTCGGCAGCTCGCCGGAAAATGGACTGGCTCCGGAGGAAGCGACAAAACGCCTTTTGGAGCATGGCCGCAACGAGCTGTCTGAGGGTGAGAAGCTGTCACCGATCAAGTTGTTGCTCAATCAGTTCAAGGACTTTATGGTGTTGGTGCTGATTGGCGCTACGCTCATTTCGGGTCTTCTCGGAGAGTACTTGGACGCGATTACGATTATGGCGATTATTATTATCAATGCCGTGCTTGGCTTCGTTCAGGAGTTCAGGGCGGAGCGTTCGCTACGGGCGCTTAAAGAAATGACGGCTCCAACTGCCCATGTGCTGCGGGGTGGAGTAGTTAACGGAGTGCCAGCAAGCGAGCTAGTGCCAGGGGATATCATCGTGCTGCAAAGTGGTGACCGAATCCCGGCGGACGTCCGCTTCTTGGCAGCCAACAGCTGCCAAGCGGAGGAATCGACGCTCACCGGTGAATCGGTGCCGGTATCCAAACATGCGAATGCGATTGACGAGGACGATATTCCGCTTGGGGACAGGCGTAATATGGGCTTCATGGGCACAATGTTGACCGGCGGCACTGGTCGAGGCATCGTTGTAAACACCGGCATGGGCACGGAGATGGGCAAAATCGCCGATCTTATTCAGAAGACGGAGGAAATGGAGACGCCGCTGCAGCGCCGCTTGGAACAGCTGGGTAAAATTCTTATCGTAGTTGCTCTTTGCCTCACCGTAATGGTCGTTGTGGCAGGCATCTTGCACGGCCAGCCAGCCTACGGCATGTTCCTGGCCGGAGTCAGCCTTGCAGTGGCCGCCATTCCTGAGGGACTGCCGGCCATTGTGACCGTAGCGCTGGCGCTCGGCGTGCAGCGCATGATCAAACGCAAAGCAATCGTCCGCAAGCTGCCGTCGGTCGAGACGCTTGGTTGCGCTTCGGTCATCTGCTCCGACAAAACCGGCACGCTAACCCAGAACAAAATGACGGTTACGCGTGTATGGACGGGAAGTCGTCAACTGGAAGTGACGGGCGAGGGCTACACACCTCATGGTGGCTGCTTTGACGGCGCTAAACACGTGGAGGTGAAAGATGACTCCTCGCTCCGCCGCATGCTGCAGATTGCAGCACTATGCAATAATGCTTCACTGGTCCGAACGGCCCCGTCTGAAGACGCAGTCCAAGCTGCTCGCAGCAGTTCCCCTGAGCCGGAGGCTGCCTGGGAGCTAAAGGGTGATCCTACTGAAGGTGCACTGGTCGTACTTGCAGCTAAAATGGGCATGACCGCGGGTTCACTGGAGGGACTTTACCGTCGCGAGCAAGAATTTCCGTTTGACTCGGAGCGAAAACGGATGTCGGTCGTTGTGTCGCATCAGGGTGGTCGCAGCATATACGTCAAAGGTGCTCCTGATATGCTGCTTGAGCGCTGTAACTATATTTTATGGGAAGGCAAAGTGGTACCTTTCACCGCTACACTTCGTACAAAAGTGCAACAAGCGCAGGAAGGGATGGCCCAATCAGCGCTGCGTGTGCTCGGACTTGCTTACCGCGATCTCAAGCCTCAAGACCCTTGCTCCACAGCGGATGAGGCTGAGTGCCAGCTCGTGTTCGCAGGCTTGACCGGCATGATTGATCCTCCGCGCCGCGAAGTTCAAGGAGCAATCGCCACCTGCCGCCGCGCCGGCATTAAAACGGTGATGATTACTGGTGATCACCAACTGACGGCCGAGGCAATTGCAGGCCAACTCGGCATCATGCCGCGTGGCGGCCTGTCGATCAGCGGGCGTGAGCTGGCGGCGATGTCGGATGACGAGCTTGATGGGGTAGTCGACAACATCTATGTTTATGCGCGTGTATCGCCGGAGCATAAGCTGCGCATCGTCAAATCATTGCAGCGGCAAGGTCATGTCGTGGCGATGACCGGTGATGGCGTCAACGACGCCCCAGCTATCAAGGCGGCTGATATCGGCATTGCCATGGGCATTACCGGAACCGATGTGTCCAAGGAGGCTTCCTCGTTAGTGCTGGGAGACGACAACTTTTCCAGCATCGTGTCGGCGATTGAGGAAGGGCGCAGCATTTATGAAAATATTCGCAAGTTTATCCGTTATCTATTAGCTTCCAACGTCGGTGAAATTCTGACGATGTTCCTGGCGATGATGGCTGGTCTTCCATTGCCGCTGGTGCCGATCCAGATTCTGTGGGTCAATCTCGTCACCGACGGCCTGCCAGCCATGGCGCTCGGCGTTGACCAAGCGGAAAACGATCTAATGACGCAGAAGCCTCGCCCGGCTCGGGAGAGCATTTTCGCCCGGCGGCTTGGCTGGAAAATTATCAGCCGCGGCGTGCTGATTGGTGTATGTACGCTGGGTGCGTTCTGGCTGACGCTGAGGAGCGCGCCGCAAGGCGCTCAAGGACTGGCGCTGGCGCAAACCGTCGCATTTGTGACCTTGGTCATGGCGCAGCTGATCCATGTGTTCGATTGCCGCAGCTCGCGCTCTATTTTTCACCGCAACATTTTACAAAATAAATATCTTGTGTTCGCGGTGCTGTCCTCACTCGTTCTGATGCTGGCGGTGCTGTATGTGCCTGTGTTGCAGCCGATCTTCAAGACGGTGCCGATCGGTATGCGTGAATGGTGTCTCGTACTCGTGGCGGCGGGTATTCCGACGTTCCTCATGGGCATGGGCAGCGTGCTTGGCACCAAGCGCCGCGGACCGAAGTCCCGCATCAGCTATACAAGCAGCGGCAACCAACCTTCCTTACGCTAAACGATGCAAAGAGAAGAGATGCAATCCAATGCTACGAAGCATCCATTCCTGTAACCCCACAGCCTTCCGGCCTCCTGCGCCGGGAGGTTTTTTGTGATAGTAAGTGCAAATCTTCATCTGATTTGGGAATACCTTTGGAGGGGGGATTACGCTATGCTAGTAGAATCGTAATGACTAAATAACTGATATCAAGGGAGTGCACATAGAGATGGAATTTACAAAAATGAACGGGCTGGGCAATGACTTTATCGTCGTATTTGGAGAAAAGGACCTTCCTATAGGGGTGGACAAGCTCGCCGTGGATTTGTGCAACCGTTACTTCGGCATTGGTGCGGACGGCCTCGTGTATATTCTACCTTCCGAGCGCGCAGACTTCCGCATGCGCATTATCAACTCCGACGGCTCAGAGGCGGAGCAATGCGGCAATGCCATTCGCTGCGTGGCTAAATATGTATTCGACAATGGTCATACGGACAAACAGTCGCTGACAATTGAGACGCTCGGCGCTGGTGTGCAGCAAGTAGAGCTGACGGTAGAGGACGGCAAGGCGGCGTTCATCCGTGTAGACATGGGTGAGCCGATCCTGGAAGGTCTGCGTGTTCCGACGACGATTGATGCTGAGCGCATTGTTGGTCATCCAATCCAAGTGGATGGCCGCGAATTCAGCTTCACAGCTGTATCGATGGGCAATCCGCATGCAGTTATCTATGTGGATGACGCGGCAGGCTTCGACCTGGCGGCGTGGGGTCCGAAGCTGGAGGCACATCCGATGTTTCCGCGCAAAACCAATGTGGAGTTTGTTACGGTTAATAGCCGCAATCAAGCGGATATGCGCGTCTGGGAGCGCGGAGCTGGCCCAACGCTGGCATGTGGTACAGGCGCCTGTGCAACGGTCGTTTCTTCCGTATTGAACGGTTTGACCGATCGTGAGGCTACTGTATCGCTGAAGGGCGGAGATCTTTTGATCGAGTGGAGCGAGGTCGACAATCATGTGTACATGACAGGTCCCGCTGCTGAAGTGTTCCGCGGCAAGCTGTAAGCAAACTTGTAACAAAAACTAAAGCTGTGGGTTGGCGTGCTGCATCCATTTTGTAATGTTCTGCATATCAAAACAAAACGCACCAGCCGCCCCTTAAGGGCGACCGGTGCGTTTTTCTATTTTTCCATCTCGGTATTAACCGTATTGCTCCCCATACTAGAATAGGAATAATGTATGTCCCATCTCGTATTTCCCTTCGCATACGCATACCGATTTTCCATCGGTATTAACCGTATTGCTCGAGATTTCGCATTGTTACTTGTTCGTTTGACGATTATCGATTAGAATAGGTACACGAATGTCCGCCCGAGGAAACTCGTTGCACGGCATAGGCAAGTCGCTTTCAAGCAGCCCGGGGCGGCGGCAGAGCGTTTGGGCAGCATAAAATTTGTCAACACTAGTTGCAATGGTTCCGCCCATTGCCAGATGATGGACCCGGCCAGTAGAGTCCGCTTCTGTTCCATATCGTCCGGAGGGAGAACCTGACATGGCTATCAAGCTTATCAATATCGGCTTCGGGAACATCGTATCGGCGAACCGGATCATTTCGATCGTCAGCCCGGAATCGGCTCCGATTAAGAGAATCATCCAGGAAGCGCGCGATCGCCACATGCTGATTGATGCGACTTACGGAAGACGTACGCGCGCTGTTATCATTACGGACAGCGATCATGTCATTTTGTCGGCTGTCCAGCCGGAGACGGTAGCGCACCGGCTGTCCGCCAAAGATGACGATCACGACGAATAATAGCGGGGAGTACTATGAATAAGGGATTATTAATCGTTTTATCCGGACCGTCGGGTGTCGGCAAGGGAACAGTATGCTCGGTGCTTCGCCACAAGATGCCTGAGCTGGTCTATTCTGTGTCGGCAACGACGCGCTCGCCGAGGCAAGGCGAGACGGATGGCATCAACTATTTCTTCAAAACGCGGGAACAGTTCCAAGAACTGATCTCGCGCGGAGCCATGCTTGAACACGCTGAGTACGTTAATAACTATTACGGCACTCCTAGGGACTTTGTAGAGCAGACCATCAACAGCGGCAAGGACATCATCCTTGAGATTGAAGTTCAAGGCGCGCTGAAGGTCAAGGAAACATTCCCCCAAGGTGTTTTCATTTTTCTCATGCCTCCGTCGCTGGAAGTGCTCAAGCAGCGCATTACCGGACGCGGCACCGAGAGCCAAGAGATTATCGATTCTCGCATGTCGATCGCAGCGGAGGAGATCAACCTTATCCGCTACTACGATTATGCGGTTGTCAATGACGAGATTGAAGCGGCCTGTCACCGAATCCAAAGTATCGTGACTGCGGAACATTGCCGTAAGGAGCGTTACCTAGCCAGCCTGGCGGAGAGCATGCAAGCTGCATCCGAAAAAGCCTGAACGGAGTGATTGACCGATGTTGTATCCTTCTATTGATGAAATGATGAAAAAGGTTGACAGCAAGTATTCCCTGGTCGTGGCGGCAAGCCGACGTGCGCGTCGTCTGCGCGAAGGTGAGAAAAGCGAGCTGCGCGGGGCGAAGTCCCACAAGCAGGTCGGCATCGCCCTCGAAGAAATCTACCATGATATCCTTCAGGTGGAGCAACGCAACGAGGACTAAACATCCGGGCATCCACCCCGCAAGCTGGCTTGCGGGTCAAGCCTGGTATTAAACCGGGCTGATTCGGGCCACTCGCATACGGAATTGAATTAACAACCCTTGCGGTTGTTATTTTTTTATCATAGGGAAGTTCAGCTTCAAGGCAGGGGGGAGATACGGTCATGTTAGACGGCAAAACGATCCTACTCGGCGTAACCGGCGGCATAGCCGCCTATAAAGCGGCTGCTTTATGCAGCAAGCTGGTGCAGAAAGGCGCGCACGTCCATGTCATCATGACGGAATCCGCGGCTCGCTTCATTACGCCACTTACACTGCAGTCGCTTTCGCGCAATCCGGTTCATGTGGATACTTTTAATGAAGAGGACCCAACTGTAGTAACTCATATCAACCTGGCGGATCGCGCTGATCTGGTGCTGATCGCACCGGCGACAGCCAATTCACTGGCCAAGTTGGCAGCTGGTCTGGCGGATGATATGTTGAGCACGACATTGCTGGCGACTACAGCTCCAATTATTGCAGCACCCGCCATGAATGTGCATATGTACGAGCATCCGGCGACGGTTGCCAACATGGAGACGCTCGGTCGCAGAGGCGTCCGCTTTATTGATCCGGGCACCGGGCAGCTGGCTTGCGGTTATGTCGCTAAAGGAAGACTGGCCGAACCGGAGGAGATCGTTCAGGCGGTGGAGCTTTATTTGGCGTCTCGCTCCATGCTGCTTGGTAAAAGGGTCATCGTCACTGCTGGGGGCACTGTGGAGCGCTTCGATCCCGTCCGCTACCTGACGAATGATTCTTCGGGCAAAATGGGCTTTGCGATTGCCGAAGCTGCCCGCGACCTTGGCGCCCAGGTAACGCTAATTGCGGCACGGACGACAGCGCCCGCCCCGGGAGGCGTCGAGCTCGTGCGTGTGGAATCCGCTCAGCAGATGCTGGATGCGGTGCTGTCGCGTTTTGACTCTGCGGATGTCGTTGTGAAGGCGGCGGCTGTGGCGGATTACCGTCCCGTTATTCGTCATGAGACGAAGCTCAAGAAGACGGGAGATACGCTTGTCATAGAGATGGAAAAAACGACCGACATTTTGGCGGAGCTTGGACGGCGCAAAAAGGGCCAGTTTCTGGTCGGCTTTGCGGCTGAGACGGATCGGTTGGAAGAGCATGCAATGGACAAGCTGCAGCGCAAAAACTGTGATCTAATCGTCGCCAACGACGTGACTATGGATGGCGCTGGTTTCAATGTGGATACGAATGCTGTAAGCATTTTCGACCCGAACGGGCTTGTCGAGGTTTTGCCAGTGCTGGGTAAAAGAGAAACGGCCGATCGTCTCATGAGGCTTGTTGCGGATCAGCTGGCGGGCAGCGCCAAAGCGGGGGTTAAGCTGTGATTGCCGGCGTCATCGTGGATGTGCCGAGCCGCAACACGGATCGTCCGTTCAGTTACCTAGTGCCGCCGGACATGCAAGCCTGGATTGAACCGGGCAGCAGGGTAGGCGTTCCTTTTGCCAATCGGACGCTGCAGGGCTTCGTAGTCAGCTTGACGGAGGAGCTTCCTGCGGAAGGGCCAACGAAGCTGAAAGCCATTGCGGAGCTGCTCGACCCGTTGCCGCCGCTGCTGCCGGATCTGGTGGAGTTGGCAAAATGGATCAGTGAGAAATACTGTTGTACGTGGACCGCCGCGCTGCAGGCGATGGTTCCTTCTGCGATCAAGGGCAAGGCGGAGCGTTATATCCGGCTCGCGGAAGAGGGGGAGCACTCGCTTCCTCCGGGACTGCTCAAGGAGCTTGAACGCTCTTCGGAAGGAATGCGCTTGGAAACGATTCAGAAGCGCTATCCGGAGGCGGGGGGAGCAATTAAAGGGGCGCTTGCAGATGGGCTGCTGATCGAGGAAACGACAATTCGCGATCGCTTGTCGGTCCGCACGCTGCTCACTGTGTATCCGTCTGAGGACCGCCAAGCGACTGAGGCTGCTCTGGCTGCGCTGCCTGCTCGGGCCGCGCGTCAGCGTGAGCTTCTTCAATATGTGCTAGAGCTTGCGGTGCCGGTCACGCTGCAGGCGATGCTGGCGGAGACAGGCGCTAGCGCCTCTGCCGCCAAGGCGCTTGCCGAAAAAGGGTACATCCTCATCGAGGAGGCGGAGCAACAGCGCGATCCTTATGCTGGCCGGGATTTTCAGAGATCGTCTCCGCTGCCGTTGACCGCTGCTCAGCAGGAAGTGTTTTTGCGCATTCGCGATGCGGTAGAGTTGGAATCTCCGGCAACCTTCTTGCTGCATGGTGTCACAGGCAGCGGCAAAACCGAAATCTACATGCAATCAATTCAGCGTGCGCTTGAACTCGGCCGCGAGGCCATCGTGCTCGTGCCGGAGATTTCGCTCACACCGCAGATGGTGGAACGATTCAAGGGACGTTTTGGCGACGAGGTGGCGGTGCTGCACAGTCGTCTGTCCAGCGGTGAGCGCTACGATGAGTGGCGGCGCATCCGGCGCGGCGGGGCCAAGGTGGCAATTGGCGCTCGCTCGGCGGTTTTTGCTCCTTTTACAAGGCTTGGCCTGATCATTATCGACGAGGAGCATGAGTCCAGCTACAAACAGGAAGAGACGCCCAAGTATCATGCTCGGGAGGTAGCGGTTCAGCGAGCCCGCCAGCAGGGAGCTGTTGTTGTACTTGGATCGGCGACACCTTCACTTGAAACATACGCGGCCGCCGTTCGCGGCGGCTCGGGGAGCGGGGCGCTGCTTTCGCTGTCGGAGCGCGTCGGGGCAAGAGCGATGCCGCCGGTCACAATTACTGATATGCGCGAAGAGCTGAAGAGCGGCAACCGCTCGATGTTCAGCCGCGCTTTACATGAGGCGCTTCAGACTCGCTTGGAGCGGGGCGAACAATCTGTGCTGCTGCTCAACCGGCGGGGGTACTCCACTTTTGTCACCTGTCGCTCCTGTGGTTACACTGCCCAATGCCCGCATTGCGACATCTCGCTTACTTATCATCAAAAGACGAGGGCAATGCGTTGTCACTATTGCGGCCATGCAGAGATCGCACCGAGCACTTGTCCTTCCTGCTCCAGTGAGCAGATCCGTTACTTCGGGGTAGGCACGCAGAAGGTCGAGGAAGAGCTGGCCAAGCTTTTCCCCGGCATCCGGGTCATCCGCATGGATGTGGATACGACGAGCGAGAAGAATTCCCATGAAAAATGGCTCAAGCTGTTCGGTGAGCGCAAGGCAGATGTGCTGCTCGGAACCCAGATGGTTGCCAAAGGGCTGGATTTTCCCTATGTTACGCTGGTTGGCGTAATCGCCGCGGATACCTCGCTGAATTTACCGGACTTCCGGGCGGGCGAGCGCACATTCCAGTTGCTTACGCAGGTCGCCGGAAGGGCCGGAAGGCATCATCTGCCAGGCGAAGTTGTCATCCAAACGTACAATCCGGAGCATTATGCGGTGACTACTTCGCAGCAGCATGACTATGACAGCTTCGTGCAGGAGGAGCTGCGGCATCGAAGAATGATGGGGTATCCGCCTTTTTGTCGGCTCATACTCGTCACGATGTCTCATGAGCAGCTAGCGAATTTGTCTGCGACAAGCGAGCGATTCGCTCATAGATTACGGGAGCTGGCCGCCCAGTCCGGCGTACTGCAGTCGCTGCAAGGCAGCAGCGAGCGGGCAATGGAGCTGCTTGGTCCGGTTGCTTCGCCGATCTCTCGCATGAAAGACCGATACCGGTTCCAGTGCATGATCAAATATCGCGGAGCGGTGCCGGCTTCCACTATGGTGACGGAGGCGATTCGACTCACGGAAGCCGAGTCTTCCAAGTCCGGCGTGTTGTTCAGCGTGGACGTTGATCCGCAGATGATTTTATAGATTAGTGGCAAGGGACTGGCCTTTTTCCCGTTATTTGCGGCATAAGATATTTCATGTGTCAGGCTGACTTGGCGAGTTTTATTTTAGATAAGGAAGGTGCGTTCAACATGGCAATTCGTCTCATCGTACAAAATCCCGACCCCGTTCTTCGCGAGGTCGCCAAGGAAGTAACCAAATTCAATTCCAATCTCCACAAGTTGTTGAAAGATATGGCGGAAACGATGTACGACGCGGAGGGCGTTGGTCTAGCCGCACCTCAGGTCGGCATTTCCAAACGCGTCATCGTTGTGGATATTGGAGAGGAAAGCGGCTTGATCGAAATGGTCAATCCGGAGATCGTTGAGCGTGATGGCGAACAGTTTGGGCCAGAAGGCTGCCTCAGCATCCTGAATCTGAACGGCGATGTGCGTCGTGCCGAAAAGGTTCGCGTACGGGGACAGGACCGGAACGGACAGTTTTTTGAGGTGGAAGCGGAAGGTTTCTTGGCTCGCGCTTTCCAGCATGAGGTTGATCATCTGAATGGTATTCTGTTCATCGATCTGGCGGAGGAGCTGTACGACGGCTCGGCTCGCGATCGTCGGAACAGCGACGAGGAGTGAGCGGGATGCGCATTGTATTCATGGGAACGCCGGAGTTTGCGGTTCCTTCTTTGCACTGGCTGATGAGCGAAGAGGCCCGCAGTCTCGGCTGTGAGGTTGTTGGTGTCGTTTCGCAGCCGGATCGGCCTAAGGGCCGCAAAAAGGAGCTTGCTCCTACGCCGGTCAAAGCGGCCGCGCTGGAATATGGGCTGCCTGTGCTGCAGCCGGAGCGTATGCGTCGCCCGGAGGCGGTAGAGGAGCTGAAGCTGCTCGGACCGGAGCTAATCGTGACTGCTGCTTACGGCCAAATTTTGCCTCGCGATGTGCTGGAAATGCCAAGGCTTGGCTGCATCAATGTACATGGCTCGCTGCTGCCTAAATACCGCGGTGGAGCGCCGATCCAGCGCTCGATCATGAACGGCGAGTCGGAGACTGGCGTGACGATCATGTATATGGCGGAAGGTCTCGATACAGGCGATATGATCAGCCGTGTCGAGGTGCCAATTACCGATGCCGACGATTCAGGCACGATGTTCCATAAGCTCAGCGAAGCCGGAGCTCGGCTGTTGGCCGACACGCTTCCGGAGCTGCTGGAGGGCCGCGCGCCACGCGTGCCGCAAGAGGAGTCGGAGGCGACCTATGCGCCGAACTTGAAGCGCGAGGACGAGCAGTTGGACTGGTCCCGCAGCGCGCGGGAGCTGTTCAATCAAGTACGCGGCCTGTCGCCGATGGCCGGCGGTTTTACGCTGCTTGGCGGCGAGCCGTTCAAGGTGCGCCTATGCGCCGCCGAGGACAAGCCCGGGCCGATAGGCGCGGCGCCAGGGCAGGTGCTGGATGCCGGATCTGACGGCATCCGGGTAGTTACTGGCAGCGGCGTATTGCGGCTGCTGGAAATTCAGCCAGCCGGCAAGCGGGTTATGCCCGCTGCCGAATGGCTGAAAGGTGCCCGGCTGCAAGCGGGCACCGTGTTTGGCGCGCCGGCGGCTGAGCCCGGCAGCGCAGACGGCCCGGCCGCCGAGTTAGGCGGCGGCCGATGAGCGGCGGCCCGCGTAGCGGCCGCCGGGAGCCTGGGGCGACGCCGGGCAAAGCCGGCGTCGGCAGCGGCAGCGCCGGCCGGCAAGGCGCGGCCGGCGGCACGCCTAGCGGCCGCCGGGGCGGTGCGCCCGGCGGCAAAGGCGCCGCGCCTGGCGCGGGGCCCGGGGCTAGCGCGCCGCGGGCGCGGCAACCGCGCAGCGCGCGCGAGCTCGCGCTGGATGCGCTTGTCCGCGTATCACGCGACGGCGCGTACAGCAATCTGCAGCTAAACGCAGCGCTGCAGGAAGCTGGCCTGTCGCGCGCCGATGCCGGACTTGCGACTGAGCTTGTGTACGGCACGCTGCAGCGGCGTCTGACGCTGGACCACTGGCTGCAGCAGTTCATAGCCAAAGGCTTTGCGAAGCTGGAGCCTTGGGTACTTTCGCTGCTGCGCATGAGTCTGTACCAGCTCGTTTATCTCGACCGCGTGCCCGCCCATGCGGCGGTTAATGAAGCGGTCAATATCGGCCGCCGACGCGGTCATGCTGGCATTGCAAGCATGCTCAACGGCGTGCTGCGCAACGCCGTCCGCCAATTGCCACAGCTCAAGGCAGAGACATTTGCCGGTGAGACAAATGAGGTTCGGCGTCTGTCGCTTCGCCATTCTTATCCCGAATGGCTAGTTGGACGTTGGATTTCCGCCTATGGCGTTGAGACAGCCGAAGCGATGATGGAGTCGGGCAACGAGCCTCCTCGTAGTAGCCTGCGCATTAACCGCCTGCGGACAAGTCCCCAGCAGGCGCTGAGTCAGCTCCAGCAGGCAGGTCTGGATGCACGCTTGTCGGACGCTGCACCTTGGGCGGGCGTCGTAGTTGCTCGTGGCGGCAATCTTGTCGGCACCGACGGTTACACCGAAGGGCTCTGGTCCATCCAGGATGAGAGCTCGATGATCGTCGCCGCAGCCGCGGATCCTCGTCCTGGATTCCGCGTGCTCGATTGCTGCGCCGCCCCGGGCGGCAAGTCTGCCCATATGGCGGAGCTGATGGAGGGTAAGGGCGAGATCATCGCCAATGATCTGCATCCGCACAAAAAGGCGCTTGTGGAGAGCCAGGCGGCTCGCCTCGGCCTTAACAACATTCGGGCTGTATCCGGCGATGCGGCGGAGCTGACGGAGCATTTTGCACCAGCTTCCTTCGACCTGGTGTTGCTGGATGCTCCTTGCTCAGGCCTCGGTGTCATTCGACGCAAGCCGGAGATCAAGTGGACCAAAACCTCGGATGACATCGCCGCCATCGCCGCGATTCAGGAGCGTCTGCTGGATTCGGCCAGTGGCCTAGTGAAGCCGGGCGGTACGCTACTGTACAGTACTTGCACGATTGCGGAGGAGGAAAACGGCAAGCAAATCGCCGACTTCCTTGCGAAACATCCCGATTTCTCGCTTGATCCAGAGGGCTGGCCTGCTGAAGTGCTTGAGCCGCTTCGCTTGGCGGGAGTAGAGTCGACTGCGGCAGACCGTTTTGACGGCGCGCTGCAGCTGCTTCCACAGCATTTTGGCAGCGACGGCTTCTACATTGCACGCCTGAAACGCATTTAACAGGAATGGTGCAGCCCTGCGCCATCCTGACTATGCACCAGTGTACTCTTTTTCAGTAAACTGCCATTCCCACGCAGCTCAGATCGTGCATGAAAGCCTTCCGGGCTTCGCAGCAAGCGGAGCGGGAAGGCTTTTTTCTTTCATTCGGATACGAACCCGCCCAAGAGGAAAGATACGCTATTGCTCGTCCTACTGGAATACGGATCCGTTCAACAAGATAAATACGCTATTGCTCGTCCTACTCGAATACGAATCCGCCCAAGAGGAAGGAAGCTATCAAAACACATCATGCCTCAGCTCAGCTCGACGCTACCCATTCACGCACCAGCTAGCGGATCTGAGAGAGCTTATTTCGTCTCAAAACAGACTACGAATTATCTAGCGGATCTGAGAAGCGTTATTTGGGTCAGAAATGATAATACTACCAAGAAATGTCCTCAATAGCGTCTCTCAGTTCCGTTACGCTTCGAAAACCCTTGATTTTGCTGAAATAAGGCTTCTCAGTTTCGTTACGTATGGAGGGAGGTACTTTGATTCATGCCCAACCGAAGCTCATCGCGCCTCAGTTCATCCACGCACACTCATCCGAAGCTCGTCGCGCCCCAGTTCATCCACGCACACTCAACCGAAGCTCATCGCACCCAAGTTCATCCACGCACACCCAACCGAAGCTCATCGCGCCCCGGCTCGTCCACGCACACCCAACCGAACCTCGGCACATTTCAACTCGTCCATGCCTGCCCCAGCTGACTAAATCCCCTTCAAACACAGGCTGCGAATCATCTAACAGAACCGAGGTTGAGTGCTTCGAACTCCATTCTCGTTTCGCTTGGAACCAGCCTACGGATTTGATAGACCGCTATCCAGCCCTACTTCCACTTCACTTTTTGTTACCGCTTTAATCTTTAATGAGGGTATTTTTATTGGCAGTCATAGGCCGGATAGATTAAACTATTGTAAAAGATAATCAGGAGTAGATGCGATTTGTCTAATAAACTACGCCCGAGCATCAAGCATAGTTCAACGCTGCTGGGCCTTTATATCTTTGGCATGATCCTTCATTTTTTCATTCAAGCTTCCGCTTTGGAGTTTAATCTTGAGGGCACCTGGGACTGGGTAGCGAGTCAGCCGCCGTTGTTTTTCTGGGGCAGCACGTTCTTTTTCTTCCTGTTATGCGGCGCTGCAGCTCTCTTCCGCAACATATACGGAGGCACGCTGCTCATTAGTATTATAGCCGTACTCACGGGAGCTACCATCTACCAGAAGATGAAAGCGACTGGAGAGCCGCTTTATCCATGGGATTTGCTCCAGCTCAAAAACGCATCCGAGATGGCTTCAATGGCAAGGGATATGTTTTCGCCCGTTATCATCATCCTGACGCTACTCGTCCTTTTTGGCCTCGGCTTACTCATTTTTAAGCTGCCGAAGCTGCGCTTTCCGCTCGTGTGGCGGGTCGTGCTGGCTGTTTTCTCGATATCAGCCGTGGCCATGTTTGTACAGGTCGCCGGCGGCAAATATCCGGCTTTGCTCAACAAGCTTAGCTATGAGAATATTTTTTGGGATCAAAAGGCGAATTATCGCTACAACGGATTTGTTATCGCCTTCGCTTCCAATATGAACCAGGAGATAATCGCCAAGCCGGAGGGCTACAGCGAGGAGTCGGTTCGGGAAATTGCCGAGCGTTATGGCGCAATGCCGGATCAACCGGCTGCAGCTAGTCCTGCTGAACAACCGAATATCGTGTTTGTCATGAACGAAGCCTTTTTCGACGTCACTCGCATGAAAGATTACAAGCTCAGTGAGGACCCAATTCCGTTTGTGCACGAAGCAGCAGCAAAACAGCCATCAGGTTATGTCCTGTCTCCGGAATTCGGCGGCAGCACCGCAAATGTGGAATTCGAGGCGCTTACCGGGCTGTCTATGTCGTTATTGTTTGATGGTTCCGTGCCTTTTCAGCAGAACCTGACGTCGCAAACGGATATGCCATCGGTCGTCAGCATTTTGAAAAACAAGGGTTATCAAGCGCTGGCGCTGCATCCTTATGACAAAACCTTTTACAGCCGCAATCGGGTGTACCCGATGCTCGGCTTCGAGAGGTTCACAGGCCAGGATGATATGAAAAATAAAGATTGGCTCGGCGCACGCAGCTACGTTTCCGACATGTCCGCCATGAAGGAGGCGGTCTCCCAGTTGCAGGAAGCCGGCGACAAGCCGACTTTTCTCCATCTTGTGACGATGCAGAATCATTACCCTTATACGAACAAGGAGATTCACGGCGGCAATACGATATCGGCTGAAGGCGTCAACTCGGCCTATAAAGATCAAGTGGAAACGTACGCCGAGGGGATCAAGCATACGGACGGCGCACTGTCGTTTCTTTATGAATCGATCCAGGATCTGGATCGGCCGACGCTGATCGTATTGTGGGGAGACCATCTCCCGGGATTGCCTAAATTTGTTTACGATGACGCGGGATGGACGGATGAGCGCCTGCGTCATGAGACGCCTTTGCTGCTGCTGGCGAACTATGACATCGGCAGCGAGCCGATCGGCACGATCAGTCCGTCTTTCCTCGGCCCGACGGCGCTGCGTTACTCTGGTTTGTCCTTGCCGCCATTTTACAAAATGCTGGAAGAGGTGCGGAAGCAGCTGCCGGGTCTGAACAAAAAAGTCATGCTCTCCCAAAGCGGAGTGACTGACGAGGCTTCTCTGACGGACGCCCAGAAGCTGCTGCTGGACGATTATCGGATGGTACAGTATGACCTCATGGAAGGCGAAGGCTACGCCAAGGAGCTGTTTTTTGCGGAATAAAGCATTCAATTACACCAAAGGCGTTCCCGGGGCATCTGACACGATGGCCTGGGAACGCCTTTGTGTTTCTATTCAAGCAGCCTAAACTCAAATGCCACTGCGGCGGCTCTGTGTAGCCACGGTGTTTGCTGGTCAGTACTGGTTCGTGAAAGCCGGAGTCATTTTGTGCACCAATAAGAGGTTTCTCATTTTCTTTCTTGTTTTCCCTTTTTTTGTTAAACCGCATGGTAGTTGATACATTTATCCAATTTTTCCCGTCTAGTATAGAGGACCACATTTCCGTACTGCAGCACAATTCCGAAAGACAGGGAGATTGGCAAAATGAAAAAAGCGTTGAAGTGGCTGAAGCGCCTGCTATTTTTTGCTGTTATTGCAATTATGATTGCGCTTATTCCGGACATCTATCATTACAATACGATTCGAGTTGGCACGTTGAAGGCAGCCCAATTTGAGGAGCGCCTTTTGGAAAGGGCGAAGCGGAACGAACCCGATGCGCCTGGCCGAGCTGACTCCGTTCCAGTGGGATCGGATGGTCGTCATGGGACCCTATACATCAAGGGACATGATGGAAGAATTAAAAGGAGTTCAGTGGACGACCGCCAGAACGTACTTCGGATACAGAATGGAAAAGAAGTTCCTGCTTGGCTGTGAAATGTGCAACGAGTCGGTCAATAAACTCGTTTTCCTCAAAGGTGACCGCGTAACGGCGGACGTCACACTCGATCGCTGGCATCTCGATTTCACCGGTATTAAAGCTGTAATCCGGGAGCAGGACCCCGTATTTGCCAAGCTTTCGGCCAAGGAGCCTCAGGTAAAGCTAATGGGTGCCTTGAATCGTGATGAAAGATAGCCAAACCCAATAAGGCTGCTCCGCAGCGTTGCGTTTTCAGAAAAAGCTGCGCATGTTCAATAAGCTTCTGCAGTTGCTTTAGAAGACCTTAGCCGGGCTAATCGCGCCGGGCGGGCGCTTTTCTCACGCTCCATGCATGTGTCTTTCAATGGGCGTTTGTGGTAAACTAGAGCGACGAGCGGCCTCATGCCGGAACTAGACGGCACACCGGGCGGCTATTGAACTTTAACGAAATGAGATGAAGTGACAAGCATGAAAGCCTTTGATCAGCCTTACGTTGTAGAAACCCCATTTATATATGATTATTCTCTGGAGCAGCTCCAGGACTGGATGAAGGAGCAAGATGAACCAACGTTCCGCGCAGGTCAGCTATTTGATTGGCTGTACGTGAAGCGTGTCTCTTCCTTCGAAGAGATGTCGAACTTGCCGAAGCCATTGCGGGACAAGCTTACGAGCTCTTTCCAGTTCATTACCTTGTCCGAAATAACCCGCTTTGAATCAAAGGACGGCACAGTTAAGTTCCTGTTCGGCCTGCATGACAACCATGCGATCGAGACGGTTATTATGCGCCATAACTATGGCAACAGCGTTTGCGTCACGACGCAGGTTGGCTGCCGCATCGGCTGTACCTTCTGCGCCTCGACACTGGGCGGATTAAAGCGGAACCTCACCTCAGGCGAGATTGTCGCACAGGTTGTTAAGGCTCAGCAGATGCTTGATCCGGAAGGCCAGCGCGTCTCCAGCATTGTCATTATGGGCTCGGGTGAACCTTTTGAGAATTATGAAGCGACGATGGCGTTTCTGCGTTTGATGATTCATCCTAAGGGACTGAACATCGGTCAGCGCCATATTACGGTGTCTACTAGCGGCATTGTACCTAGCATGTACAAGTTCACAGACGAGAACACCCAGATCAATCTGGCGATTTCGATCCATGCCCCGAACGACGAGCTGCGCTCTAAGCTGATGCCAGTCAATCGGCGCTATCCGTTCCAAGAGGTTATCGACGCCTGCCGCAATTATATTGCCAAAACGGGCCGCCGTATTACCTTCGAATACGCGCTTATCGGCGGAACTAACGACCGTCCTGAGCATGCGCAGGAGCTGGCTGAAGTGCTGCAGGGCATGCTCTGTCACGTAAACTTGATTCCGGTCAACCATGTTCCGGAGCGCAAGTATGTGCGGACGCCGCGGGAGGATATTTTTGAGTTCCAACGCATTCTCGAGAAAAACGGCATCAACGCGACGATTCGCCGCGAGCAGGGCCATGATATCGCAGCTGCCTGTGGGCAGCTCCGCGCTAAACATATGGAACTAACGTAACGAGGTGACGGGATGTTAACAGTGAACCGCAGTGATATTGGCCGCATCCGCATGGCGAATGAGGACCGCTCTTGGGCGGGCGTTACGAGCGGAGGTCTGACACTCGCTATTGTAGCCGATGGAATGGGCGGCCATCAGGCCGGAGATGTGGCTAGCCAGCTTGCCGTGGATGCGTTCCGCGAGGCGATGGAGCCGCTGCAAGCAGGAATTTCGGCGGAAGAGGCCCAGCAATATTTGCGCGCAGCGATCCGCCGCGCCAATGAAGTGGTTTATGACATGGCATCCCGCAATGAGCAGTATCACAATATGGGTACAACCGTTGTTGCGGCTCTTTTTGTCGAGGAGTCGCTGCTGCTCATTGGTCATATCGGCGATAGTCGCGCTTACCGTATCTCTTCGGGAGCGATCTCGCTTTTGTCGGAGGACCATACTCTGGTGAACGAACTGGTGCGCTCCGGGCAGATCAGCTTTGAGGAAGCGGCTCATCATCCGCGTCGTAATGTATTGACACGTGCACTCGGCACGGATGAGGAAGTTGAGCTGGATTTGCAGGTGCTGGATTGGAACTCGGGGGACATGCTGTTGCTCTGCAGCGATGGCTTGAGCGGCATGGTCAGCGATGAGGAAATGCTGGAAGTCGCATGCTCGCAGGCATCGCTGGAAGAGAAGGCGGACCGCCTGATCTCCATGGCTCTTGCAGCTGGCGGAGACGATAATATTACGGTAGTCCTGCTGCAATCCGGAGCTGGTACGGACGGAGAGGAGTGAGGACGGACTTATGATCGGAAGAGAACTTGGAGGACGCTACGAAATTTTGACCCGCATCGGCGGCGGCGGCATGGCGCTTGTTTATAAGGCGCATGACCTGCTGCTTAGCCGCAATGTAGCGGTTAAGGTGCTCCGTCAGCAATACGTACATGATGAGGAATTTATTCGGCGATTCCGCCGGGAGGCCCAATCGGCCGCAGCCCTGTCCCATCCCAACGTAGTAAGTATTTACGATGTGGGACAAGAGGATGAAGTACATTATATCGTCATGGAATATGTCGAAGGTTATAATCTCAACGAAGTCATACAGGAACGGGCGTCCCTGCAAGCGGATGAGGCTGTGCGTATTGCAGCTCAGATAGCGGATGCACTCGATCATGCCCATCAGAATCATATTATTCATCGGGACATCAAGCCCCATAATATTCTTATCGGCCGCAACGGCAGAGTGAAGGTGACCGATTTCGGTATTGCTCGGGCAGTGACGTCATCGACGATTACACAAACCGGATCGGTAATCGGATCGGTGCATTACTTCTCTCCGGAGCATGCCAAGGGAGTCAGCACTGGCGAGAAGTCCGACATTTATTCACTCGGTATCGTGCTGTACCAGATGGTTACAGGCAAACTTCCTTTTCTGGGAGAGAGCCCGATCAGCGTAGCTCTGAAGCATCTACAGGAGCCGCTGGAGGATCCGCGGACAATCAATCCGCTAATCCCTCAAAGCGTCGAGAATATTATTATCAAGGCAATGCGTAAAAATCCCTCCGAGCGTTATCGCACGGCAGGTGAAATGCTCGTGGATCTTGAAACGGCTTTGTCGCCGGATAGAATCAATGAGCCGAAGCGGCAATTCGGCGCAAATGACTTTGACGAGACTCGGGTTATGCCCGCTATTCGCCCAGGCCGAGACCTCAAGCAGTCTTCCTCTCACACAGCAGCATCAGATGCGGCGCAAGAGGATACCTCATTCTCTACTGCGCGTCAGCAGGCTGCCAATGAGGAGGAAGAGGATGAACCGAAGCGGCGCAAAGCTTGGTTGAAGCCGCTCATTATTGTTTTGACTACACTAGCTCTGCTGGGCGTTGTTTATGGGGCTTTCAAGCTCGTTTCCGGATCGCTGGACGTGGCTGATGTTACTGTGCCGAATGTAGTCGGAATGACGGAGGCTGACGCCAAATCTGCCCTTGAGGAGGCTGGCTTGCTCCTTGAGGAGCCGTCGATTCGTGCTTTCAAGCCGGATATTCCGAAGGACCAGGTTTTTGCCCAGTCCAAATCGCCGGATATGCGCGTCAAGCAGGGTGCGCCGGTTAAGCTCTCCATTAGCGACGGCCCGGAGCTCAAGCGGCTTGGAGATTACAAAGGGCAAAAGGTAGCTGACGCAGTCGCAGCGCTGCAAGCCCTTGGTATTCCGGCTGAATCGATTGCCCAGACTGAGGTATTCGACGATTCGGCGGAGCCTGGCGTTGTGCTTAGCCAGAATCCAGCAGCAGACAGCGAACTGGACCCAGCTACGAGCAAGGTTACGCTGACAGTGAGCAAGGGAGCCGAGACGGTGAAGATGCCGGATCTTGTCGGCAAATCAGTGGAAGAGGCACGGAAGCTGGTCCTCCAGGCCGGCCTTCAGATGAGCGATGACAATATCGTGAATGAAGGCAGCTACAAACCGGAGGGCGAGGTGCTGTCGCAATTCCCTTATGATGCGGGCAGTCAGGTGAGCAAGGGAGCACAGGTTTCCGTTACCGTCAGCTCTGGTTTACCGAGGGATGCGCTTGAATTTACGTTTGATCTGCTCATCTCACCGGCTCAGGCCGGCAAGGCGAGCGAGATCCGCATCGTCTTTACGGATGCGACCGGCAAAGACATCCAAGCTCATAAACGGGCCATCAAGGAAACGCGGAGTTTCCCGGTCAAGGTTGTGCTCGCTCCCAATACGGAAGCATTTGTGAGCGTATATCGCGACGGTCAACTGGTCGATACATTCTCTCGGACGTATGACGAGGTGAAGAACGGCAGCGATATGGGACCATCGACCGTTCCAGGACTGGATCCAACTCCGCCGCCAGACACTTCGATCGGACCGAGTCCGTCCAATGATCCGAGCGCGGGCAATCCGGGTGAAGGTGATGAGACCGCTTGGAATGACAGAAACGGCAGAGATAGAGATAGAAATGATGGGGATGACAGAAACGGCGGGGGGCCGAATAATGACAACGGCTAACCAGCCTTCCTTTCGCAAGGGCGAGGGATTGATCGTTAAGGCTCTGAGTGGGTTTTATTACGTTATGCCGGATGGGGGGCAGGAGCCCCCGTTGCAATGCCGAGCCAGAGGTATATTCAAAAATCGCGGCGAGTCTCCGCTCGTCGGAGATCGGGTTGTGTTCAGCGCCAGCGTGACCGGTGAAGGCACGGTCGAAGAAATTTTGCCGCGCAGCACGGAGCTGATGCGTCCACAGGTCGCCAACGCCGATTTGGCTGTGCTTGTATTCTCCGTCACGGAGCCCTCACTTAGTCTCACTCTGCTGGACAAGTTTCTCGTCCATATCGAGCATTCGGGGCTGGAATCAGTGCTTTGCCTGAGCAAGCAGGACTTGTCGCTCGAAGGCAAGGATGCTGAGGAAGCGGCCCGGATTGCTGATACCGTGCAGCAGATTTACGGTAGGATCGGCTATCGGGTCATCGGCACAAGCTCTCGCAAGGGCTCCGGTCTGGAAGAGCTGAGGGATGTGCTTCACGGAAGGCTTGCGCTATTTGCCGGGCAATCCGGTGTCGGAAAGTCCTCGCTCCTTAACGCGCTTATTCCTGGGCTGACGCTGGAGACGAACGAGATCAGCTCCAAGCTTGGCCGCGGAAAGCATACCACTCGCCATGTCGAGCTCGTGAGCGTCGGGGATGGACCCCATTCAGGTTATGTGGCTGATACGCCTGGCTTCAGTCAGCTTGATTTTCAGGAGCTGGGCATTGAAGATCTTGGTTATGGCTTCCGGGAATTCCGTGAGCTGTCGCCAAACTGCAAGTTCCGGGGCTGTACTCATACCCATGAACCAGGCTGCGCGGTCAGAGCGGCGCTCCATGCGGGTGAAGCCGCGCAGAGCCGCTACGACAGCTATGTGCAGTTTTTGAACGAAATGAAAGAACAAAAGCGGAGGTACTAACTATGACGATCATTGCACCCTCGATACTAGCCGCTGACTTTTCCAAGCTTGGACAAGAAATCGCCGATATCGAAAAAGCCGGAGCTGACTGGATCCATGTGGATGTCATGGACGGACATTTTGTGCCGAACCTCTCCTTCGGGCCTGCGGTCATTTCATCTGTACGCAGCGCGACGGCTCTGGCCTTCGATGTGCATTTGATGATTTCTCAGCCGGAACGTTATATAGCCGATTATGCTGCAGCTGGGGCGGATCGGATTACGGTCCATCTGGAAGCCTGTACTCATCTGCACCGGACCTTGCATCAGATCAAGGATCTTGGCTTGCCTGCGGGTGTTGCTATTAATCCTGCGACTCCGGTCAGCTTGCTGGAGCCAGTTTTGGAGGATGTAGACCTTGTGCTGATCATGACGGTGAATCCCGGCTTCGGAGGACAGTCCTTCATTCCTTATTCGCTGGAGAAGGTACGCGAGCTGAGACAGCGTCTGACCGCTCGAGGGCTAAGCGGAGTCCATGTACAGGTAGATGGTGGTATCAACGCTTCTACGGCATCTCTCGTGCGCCAGGCAGGGGCAAATGTGCTTGTAGCAGGCAGCTACGTATTTGGCAGTGAGTCGCCTTCCGCCGCGATTTCTTCACTTAGGTAGGGCGAGGCGATGGGATCCAAGCTCAAGAGCTTTGCGCTGGTCGCTGGTTATGGATTGCTGGGAGGCGCACTGCTGGCACTTTTTGTACTCGTGCCAGGCATTGTGCGCTTTGCTTTCTCGTTGTTGGCTCTATGGCTGGGCATACGCTTTTTCCGCTCCCATGGATCTATTGCCCGGCGAATCGGCTTTATTGTCTTTTCGTTCGTCTTTTTCATCTTGATCGTGTTATACGTTACGATGGTAACGTTCTTCAGGGATGGAATGCCGACAGCTCCGTAGGGCTAGTCGTTTACAATTGGGCTCGTCCCCCGGAATAGGACGCACACGACCCGCATAGGATGGTTACATGAACTTCAGGTTCTTGTAGCCATTTTTTATTTCCCATGGGAATGTACCCAGGACGGCCTGAAGCAGGGACGAACGTGCAGGCCCGGCAGTGCTTTTGGACTACGATCAGCGATTCCGAGGGGGGATGAAACATGAGATTTTATACGATCAAGCTGCCGAAGTTTCTGGGCGGTTTCGTCAAGGCCATCTTGAATACCTTCCAAAAAAGCTGAGAAACGATAGCCAGCTGCCGGCCGCCCGTTTTATGGCATAAAAAAAGAGAGCACCTGGCCGACGGCAAGGGTGCTCTCTTTCCTTTAAAAAAACAGCGTCCGCTGTCCAGAAGGACGGCAGGACGCTACCTGTGAAGTCTCTTATACACGAGAGACTTTGCCGGATTTCAGTGCGCGGGTGCTGACCCAAACGCGTTTTGGCTTGCCGTCGACCAGAATGCGGACCTTCTGAACGTTGACGCCCCAAGTGCGGCGGTTGCGGTTATTCGCGTGTGAAACGTTATTTCCTGTGCCGGGTGCTTTACCCGTAATGAAGCATTTGCGAGACATGCGGTACACCTCCTTTAGTGCTAGCAGGTTGCAAGTACGAAATCTAAGGATGATTCCGTAGGCAAACATACTTGGTTATCTTAACATAGAACAAGCGGCTCTTCAACCATCGTTTGGCAGATTCCGTTTGCGGCCAATCGGGAGAAAAAGCGAGAAAATGGAAGGGAAAGGCGTTTCAGACTTCATAATCGGCTTCATTTATAGTACAATGAATTTTAGTCCCGGTTAATATGGGGCCTTAGGGCTCAGGCGGTTCAAGACGAACGGCCCGATAAGAAGGAGCGTGTTACCCTGCCATGCCTATGCAGCTAACCAACGAACTAGGTAAAATCAATGTTACAGACGATGTTATCGCCGTTATTGCAGGCTCGGCAGCGCTGGAATGCTACGGCCTGGTCGGCATGGCTTCCCGCAAGCAGCTCAAGGACGGCATCGCCGAGCTTCTAAAGAGGGACAACCTCTCCCGCGGCGTCGAAGTAAGACGTGAGAACGAGGAGACACATATCGACCTGCACATCATCGTGGGCTATGGTACCCGGATTTCCGAGGTTGCCCATAACATCCAGACCAAGGTCAAATACGTACTGAATGAAGTGATCGGCCTGCGGGTCGACCATGTCCATATTTTTGTCCAGGGCGTGCGGGTCATCAGTTAGTCAGGAAGGGGAAATTTTGCTTGAGAAAGCGCTCTATTAATGGTTCAGACTTCGCCGGTATGGCTTTGCTCGGTGCGGAGAATTTGCAGCGTGGCGCGGAACATGTCAACGCTCTGAATGTGTTTCCCGTTCCGGACGGAGATACGGGAACGAATATGAACTTAACGATGGCCTCCGGTGTCCGGGAGCTGCAAAGCAAACGCTCGGACTCGATCGGCCGTACGGCAGAGGCGCTGTCCAAGGGTCTGCTGATGGGTGCACGCGGCAACTCCGGCGTTATTCTTTCGCAGCTGTTCCGCGGAACAGCTAAGGCGCTCGCCGGATTGGATGAGGCTGGTCCTATTCAATTTGCCGCTGCTTTGCAGCAGGGTGTCGACATGGCCTACAAGGCTGTGGTCAAGCCAGTTGAGGGTACGATCCTAACCGTAGCCAGGGAGACAGCTCGTCATGCTCAGCAGGTGGCGCGGCGTATAAGCGATATGGAGACGCTCATGCAGGAGGTCTATGACAAGGCCAATGAGACGCTTCAGCGCACGCCGGATATGCTGCCCGTGCTGAAGCAGGTCGGCGTTGTCGATTCCGGTGGACAAGGTCTCGTATTAATTTACGAGGGCTTTCTGGACTATCTCGTGGGAAGGTCTTCCGATTCAGCCGAAATGGCCTCTGAGGCTGCCCCGGTAGAATCGTTCAAGGATCTGCCTGGAACCGTTGCTCGTTCTACGGAACCGGCGCGCGGTTATGCGCAAGCGGCTCCGGCTGTTAACGCTGGCAGCAAGGCTCAAGCTCAGCTGTCGACGAACGAGATTGAATTTTTCTACGACATGGAATTTTTCATTAAGCGCAAGCTGGCTGCTCCGGGAGCGCCTGCATTTAATGAGGAAGCGTTCCGCAAGGCTCTGGCGCAGGATGGGGATTCCATTATCGTCATTTCGGACGAGGATATCATCAAAATTCATGTTCACTCCCGTCGTCCCGGGGACGTACTGAGCCTGGCAATGCCTTATGGCGAGTTGACCGAGCTTCATATCCTCAATATGCGGGAACAGCATCGCGAGCTTGTCGGCGAAGAGATCAACTTCAACGCAGCTGCAGTTGATCTGGCTACTGATGAAGCTCTGGCAGTTGCCGAGGTGCTGGCTGGCTCCGTACCTCAAGGGGGTGCGGAAGCCGTTCATGAATGGGCGCCTTACGGCATCGTGGCCGTAGCTATCGGCGAGGGCATTTCCGGCATTTTCCTGGACAATAATGTCGATATTGTTCTCTCCGGCGGACAGACGATGAACCCGAGCACAGAAGATTTTCTCAAGGCGATTGATTCCCTTCCGGCCGAGCATATCTTCCTGTTGCCCAACAATAGCAACATCATTCTGGCCGCTGAGCAGGCCGCCGAACTATCCGAGCGTTCGGTATCGGTCATTTCGACCCGCACCGTGCCGCAAGGTTTAGCCGCAGTACTGGCCTTCAAGGACAGCGAGACGCCAGATCGCAACATCGCACTGATGAGCGGAGCGGCGGAAGCGGTACGTTCCGGCAGCGTCACACAGGCGGTGCGCAACACCGAGATCGATGGGGTAGAAGTACAGGAAGGCGACTTTATCGGCATCGTCGAGAAGAAGATCGTCGTATCCGAAGCGGACTTGCAGCTTGCCTGCCGCGGCCTCATTAACGAGCTTCTGGAAAACGGCGGCGATTTGCTGACGATTTTGACAGGTGAAGGCTCCGAGGCAGAACATACAGATGAGCTGGCTTCTTGGGTAACGGAGACGTACCCGGATGTGGAACTCGAAGTACATGAGGGCGGGCAGCCGCTCTACCCATATCTGTTCGCTTTGGAATAATCGGCGCTATGGCGCCTCATTACTTGGCTCCTTTCCGCGCGCATCAGGGATGACGGAATGGAGTCTGTGGAGGTAGCGACAATGACTCAGGTTCGTATTGTGACCGACAGCACTTCGGATATCCCGCAGGAGATCCGCGAGCGTCTCGGCATCGAGATGGTGCCGTTGCAGGTTCTGTTCGGCAGTGAATCCTTCCTGGATTCGGTTACGCTGAAGTCGGAGCAGTTCTATGATAAGCTGATCGCCTTCAATGGCTTGCCGACGACCTCACAGCCTTCTCCTGCGGAATTCATTACGGTATATGAGCGTCTACTGGATGAAACTCCTGAGGCGTCCATCATATCCATCCATCTATCCTCCCAGTTCAGCGGAACGTTTCAGTCCGCGATGCTGGGGAGTACTATGCTGGAGCGTGCAGCGGATATCTCGGTATTCGACTCTCGCACCGCCTCGTGCGGAATTGGCATGCTCGTCGTCAAGGCGGCCGAGATGGCGCAGTCCGGCAGCTCCAAGGAAGAGATTCTGCGGGAGATCGAGCGGATGCGTAGTGAGACCGAGCTTTATTTTCTGGTCGAGACGCTGGAATACTTGCAAAAAGGCGGTCGAATCGGCAAAGCATCTGCACTTATCGGTTCTATTCTGAACATCAAGCCGATTCTTTCGATTGATTCCTCCGGCGTTATTGTGCCGGTAGACAAAGTCCGTGGTACTAAAAAGGCCGTTCAACGTATTATCGAGCTGCTCAGAGGCAAGTTCCCAGCGGATGTACCGGTTTCGGTTCATTTTGCCTGGACGAGTCAGAGGGGTTCAGCTCTTGAGCTGTATGAAGCGGTCAATGCCAACTTTAACGTAGCCAGCACTTCAACCACGACGCTCGGACCGGTCATCGGCACCCATGTTGGACCCGGTACCGTAGCCGTCTTTATGCAAAAGATATGAATACCCCCGCAGCCTCGCTGGAGAGCATCCCGGTGAGGCAAATTAAAGGCGTGAGCGCTCCGAAAGAGCTGGAGCTTCACGCCTTTGGCATCTATACCGCACTGGATCTGCTCAACTACTTCCCTTTCCGCTACGAGGACTATCGGCTACGCTCGCTTACGGAAGTGAAGGACGGAGAGAAGATTACGATCCAAGGTGTGATTCGGGGGTTGCCAATGGTGGCCCGTTTCGGCAAGGGGAAGGCGAGAATTACAGCCAAGACCGAGATCGACGGGCAGCTTATTACAGCGGTGTGGTTCAACCGAATGTTTATTAAGGATCAGTTGCAGCTTGGACGCGAAATTACTCTCACCGGCAAGTGGGATGCCCACCGGATGCAGATTACAGTGGTCGACTCGGAATTCCCGGACAAGGGGACGGCCAAGACGGGCACTCTGCAGCCGGTCTATTCGGTAGGTGGGGGCATTACACAATCCTGGATGCGCAAGACGATTCGTCAGGCGCTGGAGCAGTACGGTCCGTTGCTCCAGGAGAATTTGCCGGAGCAGCTAGTTCGCAAATACCGGCTCATGCCGCGTCAGGATGCGGTATTCCATATTCATCATCCCGACGATCCCAAGGATGGCCAAGGGGCGCGCAGGCGTCTCGTGTACGAGGAGTTATTCCTGTTCCAGCTCAAGCTACAGGCTTACCGGATGATGAACCGCCGCAAGGCGGATGGCATCATGCACCGCGTCGATCCAGAGATCATCCGCCAATTCGCTGCGTCGCTGCCATTCGAGCTGACCGATGCCCAGAAAAAAGTCGTCAACGAGATTTTGGCGGATATGCGGCAGCCGTTCGCAATGAATCGACTGCTGCAGGGGGATGTTGGCGCCGGCAAAACGGTCGTCGCCGCCATAGCGCTTCTGGCCGCCGTTAAGGCGGGGCATCAGGGAGCGCTGATGGTGCCGACCGAAATTCTTGCTGAGCAGCATATGCGCTCTCTGACAAGGCTTTATGAGGTTACGGGGCTGCAGACGGCGCTGTTGACCGGCAGCGTAAGTGAGCGGAAGCGCCGCGACTTGCTCGCGGAATTGCAGATGGGGCTGATTGATGTGCTGATCGGTACCCATGCGCTTATTCAGGACGATGTGAGTTTCCGCTCGCTCGGGCTGGTCGTTACCGATGAGCAGCATCGTTTCGGTGTTAATCAACGAAGCATACTGCGGCGCAAAGGGCCAAGTCCCGACGTGCTGACGATGACGGCGACGCCGATTCCGCGCACGCTGGCGATAACGGCTTTTGGCGATATGGAAGTGTCAACGATTAAGGAGCGGCCGAAGGGCCGTATTCCCATCCAGACGCACTGGGTTAAACATTCCATGATGGATCGAGTGTTCGGCTTCATTCGCCGGGAGGCGGATGCCGGTCGCCAAGCCTATGTCATCTGCCCGCTGATCGAAGAATCGGAGAAGCTGGATGTACAAAATGCGATCGATCAGTTTGTGCAGCTGCAGCAGCAGTTTCCCGACCTGAAGGTTGGATTGCTGCATGGCCGCATGACGACGTCCGAGAAGGACGAAATCATGGGGGCATTCGGCGACAATGAAGTTCAGGTGCTCGTCGCAACGACCGTTGTTGAGGTTGGCGTCGACGTTCCGAATGCTACGCTGATGATCATAATGGACGCCGAACGCTTCGGCTTATCGCAGCTGCATCAGCTGCGCGGCCGCGTTGGACGGGGCTCGCATGCCTCGTTCTGTATCCTTGTCGCCGATCCCAAGACGGAGACAGGACGAGAGCGGATGGCTGTCATGCAGGATACGGATGACGGCTTCGAGGTAGCCCGCCGCGACTTGGAGCTGCGCGGACCGGGCGATTTCTTCGGAACGAAGCAAAGCGGCATGCCGGACTTCAAGCTGGCGGATATGGCGGCTGACTTTGCAGTGCTGGAGGTAGCGCGCGAGGATGCGGCTGAGCTTGCGGCCGAGGGCGACTTTTGGACATCGGATACATATGCGGGACTGCGGGCGATGCTGGCTAAGGATCAGATTTTCCAAGGGGAGCAGTTGGACTGATCCGGCAGTTTATTGCGCGAGCAGGCAACTCTCGGCAGTCTGGGGCATATAGTAACATCGGTGGTTATTGGGGCGGATGCCCGACCAAATCGATGGAGGTGCCCTACTGCATGAGCTACGTCAAATATGGAATCCGGCCCGAATTCGTCGAGCGCGTGAAGCTCAAAATGAAAAATCCCGCAATTAAAGAACGGATAACGATGCTGACGAACGGGCTGACCAAGTTTGATCTTGCCGACCGAGCAAAAGTACGCAGACTGGTGAAGAGCGCCGCGAGCGTTCTGCAGGAAAAGCTGACCGATGCCCAGGAAGAGCAACTCGTTCAATTCGTACTCAGCCAAAAAATCGATCCGAACAATACGTTCCATCTCATTAAGTTATGGGGAATGTTCCGCTAGCAGCGGTAATTTCCAGAGCTAAGTTATATTCGGCACGGTCCTGCATTTTTTTGCAGGGCCGTTTTTTTGTTTTTTCATCTGGATCTGTGCCCGTCCCCGCCGGGAGAAAGCAGGCTTGTATCTCGTACATAAGCTTTTCTGATGGAAAGCATACAACATCCGGATTTCACAAACGGCTTCCCCTGACCTATAGTTAAGCCATCAAGCATTGATGGAAGGAGGGGAAGGGAATGGCGGGATCGCTGGAACGCTTGGGAGGCAAGTGGAAAAATCGAAGGGTATCTAGCTCGGCAGCCGAGAAAATGGAGGATGGTCTCGCGGCCGATGCGGCTGTGGCGCATACCAGACTGAGCCGTCTGGCGGCGCGTGTGCCTGTTTCTGTGCTACGCCAATTGCTAGGCAAACCGAGGCTGCTGCATGGCTTGCTCTTGACGGCGCTGCTCGCAGCTGTAGCGCGTATGCTCTCCGAGCTGCCAGGGCTTGGCGTGATAGGGCCGCTGGTGCTGGCCATCCTGCTCGGCATGGCATATCGCGAGCTTATGGGCAGCGTGCCGCTAGGTGCTGCCGCAGGCATAGCCTTCTCCTCCCGCCAGCTGCTGCGGCTGGGCATTATTTTGCTCGGGATGCGGCTCAATCTCATGGATATTATCAAGGCGGGACCGCAGGTGCTGCTGCTGGACGCCATTCATATTGCGGTGACGATTCCGTTTGTATACTGGGTGTCCAAGCGGCTAGGAGCCGGTAGAAATCTCGGTATGTTGACCGCCTGTGGTACGGCGATTTGCGGCGCTGCTGCCGTGGCTGCTATATCTCCTCAGCTCAAAGCGCGTCAGGAGGAAACGGCAGTTGCAGCAGCGGTTGTGGCGATTCTCGGCACGCTTTTTACGATCGCCTATACGCTCCTTTATCCCGTGCTGAAGCTGGGTGCTATCGGCTACGGTGCCTGGGCAGGCTCCACACTGCATGAGGTTGCTCACGTGCTGGCAGCTGCAGCGCCAATGGGCAGCGAAGCGCTGGATATGGCGGTGCTCGTCAAGCTGGCGCGAGTGGCGATGCTTGTACCAGTAGCACTGTTGCTCGGTGTGTGGGTACAGCGCTCGGCAAGAAACTCCGCAGCCGAAAATGTCGCTTCCCCTGCAAAAGCAGGAACCCGCAGCGGCAAAGAGCCGATTCCAGTTCCTTGGTTCATCTTTGGTTTCCTGGCGATGGGTGGCGTCAATACGCTCGGAATCATCCCGCCATCCGTTGCAGATGCGATGGTCGTTGCAGCTTATCTGCTCATCGCCATGGCTATGGCAGGACTCGGTCTTGGCGTCGACTTCCGCGTCTTCCGCCGTCTTGGCGGCAAAGCGTTCCTTGCCGGATTGGCCGGCTCGGTGTTATTGGCTGTGTTAGGCTTCTTTCTTGTCCAGGCGTTCGGGCTGGCTGGGTAGAGCTGCCAAGTGGGATCAAGTTTGTCCCGTTTATCGAACTTGGGTTAGACAGATCCTTCGCATAATTTCAAACGAAAGTCGTCATAACCTAAAAAAGGCCTGCCACTGGAATCTGTGGCAGGCTTTTAACACACTTGATCAAAACGGAGTGCTACGTTACGTTGCGGCATAGTTTTGCTGCTGGCTTAGCCGGTTGCAACGGCTACCCAGTGCCCTTTTTTAACTTCCACGAATTCGGAGTGTTCGAGCCCGTAGGGATCAGCTTTGGACGCTTCCTCATGCGGCACTAGCTTCTTCTGCGATTCAACCTTGGGATCGGGTACCGGGATAGCCGCTAGCAGCGACTTCGTATAGGCATGGATCGGGTTTGAGTAAAGCTCCTCGCTTTCGGCCAGCTCTACAATCTTCCCTTTGTACATTACCGCCACGCGGTCGCTAATATGCTTCACCATCGATAGATCATGGGCGATGAAAAGGTACGTAAGACCAAGCCTTTGCTGAAGCTCCTCAAGCAGCTTCACAATCTGGGCTTGAATCGAAACGTCGAGAGCGGACAACGGCTCGTCACAGACGATAAATTCCGGTTCCACGGCGAGCGTCCGCGCAATGCCGATCCGCTGGCGCTGGCCGCCGGAAAACTCATGCGGGTACCGCATGGCATGAGACGGGTCAAGGCCAACCATCTCAAGCAGTTCCTCGACACGTCTCTGACGATCCCGCTTGGAGCTCGTTATTCCATGGACATCAAGAGCCTCGCCGATAATATCAATGACGCGAAGTCTTGGATTCAGGGATGCGTACGGATCTTGGAAGATTATTCCCATATGCCGCCTCATCGTTTTCATCTCCGAGCGGTTTAATCGCTGAAGTGGTATCCCTTTGAAAAGGACTTCGCCGCCCGTCGCTTCATTTAAGCGGAGAATCGTGCGCCCGGTCGTCGACTTGCCGCTGCCCGATTCACCTACCACGCCGAGCGTTTCGCCTGCCTGGATATCAAAGCTGATATCATTAACCGCTTTAACAATCTGTCCTTTTCCCATATCAAAATACTGCTTCAAAGCACGAACCTGCAGCAGAGGCACGCCCTCTTCACGCTGAACGATCGAAGGTACGGGTTTTGCTTTTTTCTTCTCGTCCAAGCGCGGTAATGCGTTGAGCAGCTTAACGGTATATGGATGTTGCGGGTTTGCAAAAATTTGCTCCGTTGTTCCCGTCTCGACGATTTCTCCTTCCTTCATCACGACGACGCGGTCACACATGCCGGCCACGACGCCGAGGTCATGCGTAATTAAAATAATGGAGGTACCTAGCTGCTTCTGTATATCCTTCATCTGATAAAGAATCTGTGCTTGTATGGTCACGTCAAGCGATGTTGTCGGCTCATCTGCGATAAGGAGCGAAGGCCGACACGCCAGCGCAATGGCGATCATGACCCGCTGACGCATCCCGCCAGAGAATTCATGAGGATATTGATTATAGCGTGTTTCGCTGTTGGGAATGCCTACGAGCTTCAGCATCTCAATGGCTTCCGTGCGGGCTTGCTTCTTGTCCAGCTTGCGATGCTTAATCAAGCTTTCTTCAATTTGGTTGCCGATTCTCATCGTAGGATTAAGGGAGGACATGGGATCTTGAAAGATCATCCCGATATCCCTTCCGCGTATGGCTTCCATTTCTTTGTCGGTTTTAAAGGCAAGGTTTTGGCCTTGAAAAAGCACCTCTCCGTTTTTCACCATGGAAGGAGGAGAGGGCAGCAACCTCATAATCGTACGTGCGGTAACGCTTTTGCCGCTGCCGGATTCACCTACGATTCCCAGCGTCTCGCCTTTATGGACTTCAAAGCTGACATGGCGAACAGCTTCTATTTCTTTGTCACGGGTGAAAAAAGAAACCGATAGATCGTTAACTTGTAATAATGTATCCATGTATGCACCTGCAATTCTGTCGTTTTCCGATATTGACATATTCCGATCCTTAAAATAAAATTTACTATACTGATCGGAATAATTCAATTTAAAATTATTAGGATGAAAGGAAGCGGACTAGCTTGAAAGGGCATGCAACTGCAACGGGTAATGGCTTTGTTGATCCTATTGCCGCCATCTACCGCAAAATGTTATTACATCCGGCCTACAGTCTGCTTATATTGCTGTTAGGAGCACCCGTATCCGTCATCGTGTATGTTGTTCATCAATATCGCAAATCCAAATATGGCTACAAAGTCATCGCAGAGGAGACGAGGAACAAGCTGCTTGCAACCGGGTACCGGGACAAGCTGCTGCTGGAGGCTAAGGAGCAGCTTATTCGTAAGCATCGTTTCTTCGGGCAAACGGTCAGCACAGGGCAGACCGAACTGGAAGCGAATCGGATGGCTGAGATCAAATTCAATGAAACGTTCAACCATGAGCTGGAGAAACGGCTTGCCGGCGAGAACGGGCTGAAGTTTTCGTTTGGCGACACGTATCATGTGCTAGCCTTGAATCCTGTCTTTTTTACATTATCATTAATTATCGGTTTTCCCATGTACTTACTGTTGGCAATCTATTCGATGCCATACTTGAAATACGTTGCCGAACGAATGGTGATGTCTTTATTCGTTATTTTGGGAGTCTCCTTTCTCGTTTTTACGATCCTATATATATCGCCGATGAACCCTGCGGCTAACTTATTAGGAGAAACAGCGACCGCTGAGCAAATCGCGGCGTTCAACCATCTTTATGGTTTGGATCAACCCTATCTAGTCCAGCTATGGGACACGATCAGAGGCATATTTACTTTTGATCTCGGCAAGTCTTTCGCAGGCAACGAGAATGTTACTGCAGCCATCGCGAATAAATTCCCGGTGACGCTAACGTTAACGGCTATCTCGACGCTGATTGCTGTATTGATCGCTCTGCCAATCGGCATTATTTCGGCTACAAGACCAAATTCCTTTTTTGATTATACCTTTATGTTCATCGCTTTGCTGGGATTATCAATCCCGAATTTCTGGCAGGCTCTTATTTTTATTTTGAATTTTTCGATTAAGCTACCCTGGTTGCCCGCAACGTATAACCCTGAGAACTGGCTGTCCGCGATTATGCCGATCGTCGTTCTAGGTACGGGCCTAACGGCTGCTGTAGCTCGAATGACCCGTTCATCAACGCTGGAGGTCATCCACGAGGATTACATTACAACTGCAAGGGCAAAAGGGCTTGCCCGAAAAACGGTCATATGGAAGCATGGCGTAGGTAACGCGCTTATCCCAATTATTACGGTCATCGGCCTGCAGTTTGGCGGAATGCTCGGCGGAGCGGCGGTTACAGAGAAAGTATTCAATATTAGCGGTATAGGCAGTTATATCGTAGATAAGCAGTTCATTCCTGACATTCCTAGCGTGATGGGCGGGGTCGTTTATACTGCTATTATCATCTCGATCGTGAACGTTATCGTCGATTTGATGTACGCGTTTTTTGATCCTAGAATCCGTTCGAAAATGAAACAATACTAAAGCAGGTGCTACTTTTGACGAATTCTACTATCAGTAAGCAAGAAGTCAGATTCAGGCTTAAATCAAACCAGGAATACAGTCAGGCGAGCTTCGCTGGCATCGTATCCTTAGCGCTGGGTTTTGTTCTTCTGCTAAACAGTTATGTTCCCGGAGACGGGTCATTTAAGCCGGCAGTACTTATTGCAAGCATTGCCTATTTTGTCTTCGCGCTGCTTGAGCTGGCGGTATGGGCGCTCATTCGCAACGATCTTATCCGTACTGGCGCCATTAAACGTTCTACAAGGATGCTTGGTTATGTATTGCTGTTAAGTATTCTAACCGCTAACGTATTCGTGGCAACCACGGCGTTTCAGCTTATCAAGCAGAAAAAAAGTGCGGCGTACACACTAGCCGTTTATTCGCTGCTTACGACAGTGCTCGTATTCGCGGTGTCAGCCCTCAACCTGTTTAAGCCTTATGTAGCTAACGGATTTGTAATCGGCATGCTTTTGCTGATCGTTGCCGCAATTCTGCAGCTCGCCGCATTGCTTCTAGTTGCCAAGCATGCAGATAAAGCAGTTATGCCACGCTGGATGGGACTCATTGCCGGCATCCTTATTTTAACTTCGGTGTCTGGCAACTTGTTCGCCTTATTTCTTGGGTTATTGCTGATTGCCAAGCTGCGGGACAAAGGTTATTCATCCGGTTCCAAGCTGGGGGAAGTCGTGGAGCGGCTGTCGAGAAGCTCGACTTCTATGTTGGGACTGCTCTTTATCCTATTCCTGCTCACGTTGTCCATAACCAGTTACCTCACTTTTGATTACGGGTTTGCGATTGAGAACAACTACAGCTTGATTCTTCAATCTCCTGAGCTGGCCTATCCGCTAGGAACGGATAATTTCGGTAGAGATCTGTTCTCGCGTATTGTCTTTGGCGCGCGCATCTCATTGGCCGTTGGCCTATTGTCAACACTCATACCTGTTCTGATCGGGGGCGTGCTGGGTGCAGTGTCCGGTTATTATGGGCGGCATACAGACAACATTATTATGAGAATGCTCGATATCCTCTATGCGATTCCGGGCATTCTTCTAGCGATTGCCATTATTGCGGCATTCGGCGCAAGTACGGTCAATTTAATTTTGGCACTCAGCGTAGGTGCGATACCCACTTATGCACGGACGATGAGAGCCAATGTCATGCTCGTATCCACCTTGGAATATGTTCAGGCTGCTAGAGCTTTCGGCTCCAGTGACCGGACTATTTTGTTCAAGCATATCGTACCGAACTCCATCGCGCCGATGATTGTAAAATCTACGCTGACAATTGGCACCGTTGTTATCTCGACCAGCAGCTTGAGCTACTTGGGTCTCGGTGTAGAGCCTCATATTCCGGAGTGGGGCAATATTTTAAAGCTCGGAAGCGCCTATCTCGAGACGCATGCCTTTACGGCTGTTTATCCGGGACTTGCGATTATCGCGCTTGTGCTTTCCTTCAACTTCCTTGGAGACGGTTTGCGCGATGCGCTTGATCCAAAGCTGGATTAATGATTTTATTCCTTTTTTAACCTCATTCATATTCCATCTACTTCTACGTTGCGAGACATGAACGGACGATAACTGAATGTGAGTTAACATACAAAGATAACCCAGGAGGGGACTACCATGAAGAACAAAGGCAAATTTGCCGCATTGTTGCTAGTTATTTTTTCGATTATGCTTAGCGCCTGCCAATTAACAACTAAGAAAGACGTGAAGGAATCACCTGCACCAACACAAGAGACTGTCGTTGACAGTAATCCTGTTGACATCGAACTGCTTGGCATGAGCTCGAACGAGGCTGACCTTAACATCGTTCGCGACCAGCTTACTAAAAACGGATTTAAAGTTAAATTGAACATACAGGCCGATTATGGCAGCTACAAATCACAGCAGGATGCGGGCAATTTTGATATCGCTTTGTCCAGCTGGACTACCGTTACGGGCAATCCCGACTACGCGGTACGCTCGCTCTTCAAAACTGGCGGAGACTACAGCATCCTTGCTGATCCAGAAATCGATAAGTTGATTGATGCTGCCGGTGCTCAAACACCAGAACAGTACACGGAAACCTACAAGCAATTTGAGCAGCAGCTCGTCTTCGATAAGGCTTATATCGCTCCTTTATACAACTCACTGAAAGCACAGGCTTTGAATCAGGACGTACTGAACAAGGACTCTGTCCGAATCTCGAAGTCCCGTTCCCTTCCTTGGGAAGACGTTGATTTTAAAGATACTTCAAAGCGCGCAAAAGATCCGCTAGTACTCCAGTCGACTATGCCGACGCTGACGTCGCTTGATCCGATCAAAGGCAACGACGGCTCTATCAATATTATCAATACCAATATGTACGTTCGGTTAGTGAATTTGACAGATGACGATAAAATCACCTCGGAAGGTTCCCTATCTTTAAATCATGCCATTGCCGAAGGCAATTCTGATTATTACTTTATCCTAAGAGATGATATCAACTTTGCCCAAATCAAAAACAAACTCGCGGCAGATACAGGCGAACGCGTTGGCGCTGACGATGTGATCTTCTCGCTGAACCGCGCGAAGGACAAAAACTCGGTGCCTGACCACCGCACATTCACTCTCCACGAGCATATCAAAAATGTAGAGCTGGTAACGGATGCCGCAGCACTGGAAGCTGTTAAGCTCTCCGGTGGCAGCGACACTGTGAAATCCGCACTTGAGCAAGGCCTTGGAACAAAAATTTCCGAGCTCGTATCCGATAAGAAGCAAGCGAACAATAAAGAGGGCAAATACCAAGTCGTTAAGCTTACGACGACTGAGCCTTTTCCTCAAGTGCTGAACTATTTGGCTCACCAATCGGCAGGTATTGTGTCCAAGAAACAAGTAGAGAGCATCAATACGTACGACGTAGCTAAATTCGATGTGAACAAAGATATTCCTTATGGCGACCAAAATACGGTCACGGAAGGCAACGCGTATAACAATACACTATATACAAGCGGTCCTTACATCCTGTCCTCCAAAAACGATTACGAGGCGACTTTCTACAAAAACCCTGCTTATATGACAGGCACGGAAAATGAGCCGAATATCGCTAATATTAAGATCCGCTTCATTAAGGACGCAGACAGCAGCTTGTCCGCGCTTCGTAGTGGTGAGATTCATCTCTACTACGGCGTATCGGAGACGAAATTCGACGTCGTGAAGGGCGACAGCAAGCTTGCGCTTCAAACGGTACAGAGCAACGCTGTTTCATACTTGCTCTTCAATACGAAAAACCGCCCAGTCGCGGAAAGCGCAGACCTGCGGAAAGCTGTTCTTTACTCCATCAACCAGGATGAAATCTTGGCTTTCTACAAAGGCAACAAGTTCAAAGCCTTCTCTACGCTTAGCCCGCTTGTTAATACAGGTCTAGAGCTGAAAGCCGATCCGGCGAAAGCGAAAGAATTCCTAAACGCCTACAAAGCGAGCGAGTAATTTTTAATGTTAGCGAGGGGCTGTCTCCGGTTATCCATATGGCCGGGTCAGTCTCTTTTTCATTGGGATGCTCATATGCGAGTAAAAAGGAGAGATCATAAATGGCTGACAAATTGAAGCCCGAAACGAAACTATCACAATGGGATGCCCTAATGTTGGAATCTCTGAAGGTATACGGTTGGTCCGATAGTGAGCTCATTAGTAGAGCTCAGGCTGGCAATCTGCCTACGGATGAAAGCAAGTTCCATTTCGAGTATGCTGCTTTAACCGACTTGGCGAATGAGGACGCAGAAACCTTTTCGCAAGCCGTAATGAGCGGTTACCAAATTAAGTACAACACGATTCGCGGCATCCACAGCTGGATTCTCGTTGCGCTGAAGCAAGAAGCGGAGCTTATTCTGGAGCCGGAGAACGAAGAAGTCATCGCCCATTTGTCTGAAGTTGATGCGCAGCGTTTAGCGTCCGTCCTTTCATTCGGATGGGGGATATCCCCTCATGAGGGAGCGCAGGACGCAAACGGAAGAGCCCCATATAGAGTGGCGCCTATTAGAGCATAAGATAAGGGGATAATATGCATCTATTGCAATGCGGTCAGAAAGGTATTCCTTTAGAATAAAGCTAATCATAAAGATACACTCACGCAACTATTGCGAGAGTGTTTTTTTGTGTAACGTCAAGTGAGCAAGCCCGTCGCAGTCATCACTCCATGGTATAGAGCGGCACACGCTCGAATAAGAAAGGCTGTCCATCCAAAAAGCGTTTTATCATCGCCAGCGCATAAGGCTGCTCTTCACGCAGCGATTCCGTTTCTGCTGGATTTGGGCCGTGATGGGCGTAATTCTCGATCATGGAGATAAGAAAGAAGCGCTCCAACTGAGTCATCCAATGATTTGGGAAAGGTCGAAGTGAGGCGTAGCCCTGGCACAATGCCTGTCTCCCGTCAGGCGTTAGTCCGAGTAGCGGTTGAACCAGATCGTACAGGTAAAATCCAAAGCCGCAGCGGCCAAAATCAATCGCTCGAGGCTGGCCTTCATGAAATAGTATATTTCCTTGGTGAAGATCGCCGTGAATGAAGCCGTGGCTGTTTTGTTCTATCGGCAGCTCTTTCAGCCATTCCAGCAAAGGAATTGTAACATCGCAGTAGAGCTCCAGCTCCTGATCATCTACGAAGGCCGAAGCATACTGGAAAAAACGTTCTGAAGCGGATTGAAAGGAATCAAAGCCCCATACTGGTCGTTGAAAAGACGGAGGAGGCTGAAACGTCTCTGAGGCTCCATGGAGTCTGGCGATCAGCTCCCCTTCCCGAAAGGCTTCCTCCAACGTGACGGCTTCTTCGGAATGACTGCCTTCCACCCACTGCATCAAGGTGGCGCTACATGACGGGCTGTCGAGGATCTCCAGCGTGATCGCTAGCTCGCCATTTTGAAAAGGGATGCCGTGTGGAAGCGGGAAATCAACCTTGCTGTGGAGATCTTCCAGCCACGTCAGCTCCGACTTCAGCTCGGCCAAGCTGGTATCGGGATGCAGGCGTAACAGCTTAATCCCATCCCCATGTTCGATTTTGAAGGTGCAGGCATCAGAAAGCTGGAGGAAGCGGATAGAACTCCAGTCCAAGCCAGATTGCTGCAGCGCGCTCAGAGCGGCTTGCTTAAATTGGTTCAGCCTCTTGCTGCTATGCAGCGGGACAGGCGAAGGGTTGTTTGATGTAGACAAGCTGTCTCGGCCTCCTGATGGTCATTTGCGGTTTAACGGTCCATTCTATTTTATACGCAGCGGGCTGTCTCCGTCCGGGATTAAATAGCTAAAGGATTTCTTGCCCGAGTCTTTCCGGCCGGACATGCTTTACAGTAGAAGGATGGATGAGTCTGGACACAGGGAGGAGAGCGGAATCTGCATGATGGAGCAGAAACCGGAGAAGGAACCGCAGCAGGATTGGGAATGGTGCGAACCTCTGAATGGATTGGGGCTCGCGGCTGGGTTGCCTGCTAAGCAGGAAGTTGAGCTAAAGGCGCTGAAGGTGAGCAAGAGATTGAGCTGAAGGCTCTGAGGGCTGAACAGGAGGCTGAGCTGAAAAAGCTTGTAACACGCTGCATTTTCCGACCGGATCAGGCGGAGATGATTTTGGAGAGGTACCGCAACGAGGAAGAGATTTGGATAGTTGTTTTAATTCCTATTTTGTAGATAGGATTATATTTATTTAGGATTGACAAATGTTCCATGGTATTCTAAGATAAATTCAATAAAACCGATTATATACCCCGGAATACATGGGATATGACCGGCCGGTCTAACCGGAGGTCCATTGCAGCGTACAGGAGCTGCGATGGGCCTTTTTGGCTTTACATTCCATGCAAGGTCCAAGGAGGATGAAAGGATGAGCGAACAGAAGGCTATCAATGAAAGCGGTTGGGAAATTGTGCCCATTACCCCGAACACCGGAGCAGAGGTACGTGGCGTCAAGCTGTCAGGTGAGCTGAGCGAAGAGGAAATCGCAGGACTGCGGAATGCTTTGGCGAAACATAAAGTGCTGTTTTTTCGCGGACAGGGCCACTTGGACGATGAAGGGCAGGAGGCGTTTGCCACGCTGCTTGGGCAGCCGTTTGCGCATCCGACCGTTCCGGTAAAAGACGGCTCCGGCTACATCCTCGAACTTGATTCCCATCACGGAGGACGTGCGGACCAGTGGCATACGGATGTTACTTTCGTGGATGCTTATCCGTCGGCGTCAATCCTTCGCTCGGTCGTTGTGCCGGAGGCGGGTGGCGATACGATTTGGGCCAATACAGCTGCTGCTTATGAAAGTCTGCCTCAAGAGCTGAAGGGGCTGGCGGAGCGCCTTTGGGCGCTGCATAGCAATGATTTCGACTATGTGGTTGCTGCAGAACGCAAGGGAGTGCCGCTAGAGGAAGAGCGGAATTACAGGCAAGTATTTGCTTCAACGGTATACGAGACGGAGCATCCAATCGTCCGGGTGCTGCCGGATACGGGGGAAAAGGCGCTGCTGCTCGGAAGTTTTGCTAAACGGATTCTGAATGCGTCGAGCAGCGCCTCGGGGCATCTGCTGCAGCTATTTCAAGAGCATATCGTTCGCCTTAACCATACGGTTCGTTGGCGCTGGGCGGAAGGCGACGTCGTTATTTGGGACAATCGGGCAACACAGCATGTGGCGGTCAACGATTACGGCGGTCAGCATCGCCTTGTACGGCGGGTTACGCTGGCCGGCGATGTGCCGGTGAGTGTGCAAGGCGAGCGGAGCCGCACGCGAAATGCGGGGGCGCCGAAGGGGCAGCTGGACCCGGCAAGCGCATAAAGCAGCTCTGCTGCAGGCGGATTCTGCCCGTTGTTAAATCGGCTGGAGCCCAAAATGAAAAGCTTCCGAAACCGTGGACAGGCGGATTCGGAAGCTTTTTTGAGTATGGATAGCAGTAACGGCAAGGAATGGAAACATCCATCGGCAGCGTGGAAGAGCTCCCGTGAATATGTTAGTCCATATCCACAAGCAGATCCGAGTGCACCAGAGGTTCGATGCATGAAGGAGAATCATGACGCACATTGCCGACCTCGCGGCCGACCGGATAAGCGGTCATCTGTTCCGCCGGAAACGGAGCCAGCAGCCCCTGAAGTCGAGAGGGCTCCTGAATGTTGCGGTCGAGCCAAATAGATTCGTCCTCCCGTTGGAGAATGACGGGCATCCGGTCGTGGATGGGACGCATCAGCTCGTTTGGTTCCGTCGTCAGCACCGTACAGGTGGACAGCTTTTCTCCTGTGGGAGAAATCCAGGTTTCGTAAAGTCCAGCCATAGCAAAAGGTTCGCCGTTTTTAAGAGTGATACGCATCGGCTGTTTACCTGTGCCGGACTTTTGCCATTCGTAAAATCCATCTGCTGGAATGAGGCATCTCTTGCGCCGGAGAGGCTCGCGGAAGGCTGGTTTTGCAGCTGCCGTCTCGGCACGGGCATTCAGCATGCGAAAGCCGATTTTGGGGTCTTCAGCCCATGGCGGGACAAGTCCCCATTTCAGCTCGCCCAGACGGTTATGTTTCCCATCCGAGATGACGGCCAGCACCATTTGGCTTGGAGCAATATTATATTGGGGGCTGTGAAACGGAATGGTAGTGTCGCCGATTAGAAATCGGCGCATCAGTTCCTCCAGCGTAATAACTAGGGTATAACGTCCGCACATGGCCAATCGCTCCTTTTGCAGGCAGGATGGAATGGTTCTATTATAGCGGATGTGATCACTCAGCCCAAATCCTGGCATACCGGGTTCGCTCGGACTATATTTGATAGCTATTGCTGCTGCGAGTCATGATTGCGGAAAAGTCATCTCGTCTTAAAAAACAAACAATACATTCGCATTTGTTCTGGCTCTAACTACCCCTCCGGAGCCGACAATCTCAATATTATTGCCTGCAAGAAAAAAAGGTCTCCAGTTCATCCTGAACGCGACATCGCCGATCGGAATGCCTTCACTCCTCGCTTCATAGCGGGCGAAACCGCTCGAAACGTTCACTCCGTTGCCAAATACATAGATTGTGGATTGACTGTTGGATCGTATGGTGGCTGGAACGGGCTCCACTAAATTTCCATTACTGTCTGCCAGATGCAAGTTGAATTGAGATTGGTTGTTGATTATGAAAGATGTCTGTGAGGCTGAACTGGAGGATGAGGAATCGTCTTCTGGAATGAAATCGGTATACCGGTTGGCATTGCTATTTAGTAGGCTGGTTACGATGACAAGCAGAATGAACAGAATCAGGATAACTCCCATGCTTGAAGCTTGAGCATTGCTGATTGCTGCGATTTGGGGTTTATTGCTCAAGATAAATTCCTCCTATACCTATCTATTGGTGTTCTATTAGAGCATAGTATGCACATGAGAGATTTAGGTACTGACAACAGCCTGGAAAACGGCAAAAGATATAGCCAAGAAGTCACATTCGCAAAGATTTCATATTGAAGTGACGGAGGATAGCTAGCCATAATGTGGAATAGATAATCATCAAATGGATAAGAAGAGGAAAAATAAGGGCATACCAAATCCATTTTCGTAAACGCTTACAGATAATATATTTTTCAATCTCAATATTTTGCTGGCGTTAGATAAAGGGGGCCATAGATGAAACGGTCGTTGGAAATGAATCGCGGTATGTTCACCGTCATGCTTTTAATGATATTTACCGCAACTGCCTGTAGCAGTGGATCGAACAATCACTATACCGTTATCCACTCTATTGATGCGGATTCAGCATCAGAGAAGCAAGCCAGCCATCAAAAATTTACAATCGGCATCGTTCCAAAAGTGATGGGAATCTCCTACTTTAACGTCGCTCAGGAGGGTGCAATGGAAGCGGCTGACGATCTGAACGTTAAGGTGATTTATGAAGGCCCTCCAATCGCTGACGCCGCAAAACAGATAAAAGTGATTCGGCGTCTTATCAATATCCCTGTTGACGCCATTGCGATATCCGCAAACGATCCGGAGAAGTTGCTGCCAGTTATGCTGGAAGCGAAGGGCAAAGGAATCAAAGTCATTACTTGGGATGCCGATACGGTGCCGGAAGGCAGAGAATTTTTTGTCAATATGGTGGAAACCGAAACTCTGGGGCGTCATTTGCTCGATACGCTTGCATGGAACACGGAAGAGAAGGGTGAATACGCAATTATGACGGGCGCATTGTCCGCCTCAAATCAAAATGAATGGATCAAATGGATCAGGCAGCAGCAGCGCGAATATTACCCGAAAATGAAGCTGGTAGATATCGTTGCTACCGATGACGATCCGCAAAAAGCATATGAAACAGCCAAGCAGCTGCTGGTGAAACACCCGAAGCTTGCAGGCATAATAGGCAATTCTTCTGTCAGTCCTCCCGCAGCGGCACAAGCGGTAAGAGAAGCCGGGAAGGCAAGTCAGGTCAAGGTTGTAGGGCTCTCAACGCCGAATCTGATGCGTGATTATTTAAAAGACGGATCGGCTCAGATGGCGACACTTTGGAGTCCTAAGAAATTAGGTTATTTAACGATTGTGCTCGCCAAAAATCTGCTTGATGGCAAGCTGCCCTATGATGGGCAAGAGATTTATAATGTCGGGCATATCAGGGTAAATGGGAATATGGTCATTATGGGGGAGCCGCTCGATTTTACGGCGGAGAATGTAGATCAATATGATTTTTAAATCGCCCACGCTATTGCGTTTCAAAAACTATCGGCTGAGCTCCAAGTTGATTCTTGTTTATGTTCTGCTTAGCGTTGTTCCAATGTCGCTGCTCGGTTTATTCTCTTACTGGCAATACGAAAAGTCGATTGAAGAGCAAATAGGCGAATATATGCCGCGCTTTTTAATGCAAGCCAATGCCAATATTACAAAGCATATGGAGGACTTTGCAGAGCTAGATACGTTGATGTTCAACTCAGATAACATGTTGGCGATATTGAGGCAAGATTCTTACCAAAGCAGATCAAAGCTGAATCAAGATCAATATGACGTGAACAACTATTTGGCGCGAACCTATTTGAATACGGGGAATCCGGATGTTTTGGGCGTGTTTTTATTCTCTAAAAATCGGTTTTTTTACAGTGCGAGATCCAAATTTAACGGACTGAGCGCGGAAGATGCTTTAATTCCCTACGGGCAGGATCTTAATTTGACGGGCAAGGCCAAAATTATTCTTCCGAGTCAGATTAACCTCGTGTTTGAGCATAACGAACCCTATGTTCTGATCATGAAACAGATGAATGATGTGGATAATCGCAAAAGCTTGGCAACGATGTTGATTGCGGTGAAGCTATCTTTTATCGATAACATCCTGCGCGAGTTTGAACAGAAAAATACGGCGGACCTTTGGCTGATGAATCGTGAGGGCGAGATCATCTTCCATACGGATGAAGAAAAAATTGGAGATTTTGATACTGAAATTAATCGTTATCCCATTTTGAACGGCAGCTTTCGCAAGGGATCAGGCACTAATGCGGTTATTGTCAGCTTAAGCGAATCCCCCGATTTTAATTGGGTGCTGGCTCACAGCATTCCATTGAAAAATTTAACCGAGCGTACGGATCTGGTTATGAACGTGACCATTTTTGTGTTTATTTGCTTCGTTTTAATGACTTCAGTTATTTTTATTTTTTTTGCCATGAAAATAACGCGCCCAATCAAAAAGCTCTCCCGGTTGATGAAAGAGGTAGAGATGGGCAGATTCCAGGTGGATCTTCAGATCAACAGCAGCGACGAGGTCGGGACTCTTGCACGGAGCTTTAATTCCATGGTTGCGACGATTCACGAGCTGATTGAAACGAATTTTGACATTAAAATTAGGCAAAAGGAAGCGGAGTTGTACGCTCTGCAATCCCAGATCAACCCGCATTTTATGTACAACACGCTGGAGACGATCAATATGGCCGTTGAGGACGGCAGATCGGAAATGGTTGTCGAAATGGTTACTTTGCTTGGCAGAATGCTGCGTTTTTCGGTCAGCAACAAAAACAAATATGTAACGATCGCCGATGAGGTGCAGCATATTAGCAACTTTTTGACCATTCAAAAGTATCGTTTTACAGATCGGCTGTTGTTTGAAATTGAGAAAAAAACGGATATAGACTCATACTTTACACCCAAATTTATTTTGCAGCCGGTTATTGAAAACGCCATTAAATACGGTCTGGAAACGCGCAAAGTGCTTGAGCTTAAGTTAAGCATCAGCCGGGAATTTGGCGCGCGTTCAGGAGAAGAAGATATCGTGTTTCGGATTCGGGATAATGGTCCGGGTATTGAACAGGAGCGGCTGGAGGAGATTGAGAGGATGCTTGGATCGGAAACATTGGTCGGCAAAGATTCGGGGTTTGGTCTAGGCAATGTGAATGCACGAATAATGATTATGTTAGGCGAGCAATACGGTTTGCAGCTACACAGCATTTATGGCAAAGGAACAGAGGTCATGATTCGTATTCCTGTGATTAATAAGGGGGAATGAGCATGCAAACGATTCGTACTTTGATTGTGGATGATGAAGAGATGATTCGGAATGGTATTGCCAGGCTCGTTCATTCCTGCGGAGAGGAATGGGAGATCGTGGCGACGCTGTCTGATGGGCAAGAAGCGATGGATTATTTGAATCAGTCGTTTGGAGCCGTTGACTTGTTAATTACGGATGTGAAAATGCCTGTGATGGATGGATTGACTTTAATTAGTGAGGGAAGGCGGCATTATTCGTTTTTCCCACTCGTAATTAGCGGTTATGATGAGTTTCAATATATTCAGTCCGCGCTTCGTGAAGGGGCGGTTGATTATTTTTTGAAGCCTATCGATCGGGAACAGTTCAGAGCTCGGATGGCGGAAATTAAAGTGAAAATCCAAAGCGGGCGAGTTCAACATATGAAGTGGACCGAGTTGGAGCGCAAGTCGGAAAAGTTGAAAATAACGGAGCAAATTCAACTGTTAAGTTACGTCACTTCGGCTGGACTCGATAGTTCACGGTTGGGCTATTGGGTAGATGGGTTTCCAAAAGGTTGTTATGCCCTTCTTTACACTAGTCTCGACGCTTTGCCTGTCAAAACAAGAAGTTACACGATCAAAGATTGGGAAGCTTACGCTTACGTTTTAGAAAATATTATCAAAGAAATCGTTGAAAAACGGGGATCGGATACAGAACACATCGGATGGTGCTGGAGAGGAGACGAATTGAATTTTTGGATACTGCTATGCACCCTCGAAAACGGCAGGGAGAGCTTGGAGTGGACTGTGCACGAACTTTCCGATCATATTAGATCGGCCGTTCGGTCTTATACGCCGTTTACGGTGTCCATATCTTACGGAGGTCAGATCGAGGATCTGTACATGCTGCCTGAAGCGAAGGATGGGGCGTTATCATTGATGTATAACCGTCTGCTGTATGGCGGCAATCAGTTATTTAACCGCGAAGGAATTCAGCGGCAGGCTGACACCTCCTTGGACCAGATCGATACAGGGCTGATGGCAATTGTGCAACGAATGAAGCAGGCGATAGAGCAGTTGAACGAAACTAGTGCTGTTCAGCTTACGAAGGAGTTTTTCGGAAGGCTGGAGCAAATGGATTCACCGGCTACCATTCAGCGAGCGTTAATGAACGCCTTTATTCTTATTCACTCGGTCGGTGTTGAGATGAGGGTAAATACGGTTGGAATTGATACGTTGGAAAACCGGATTCAAACTATTAAACGGGCTATTAATCTCAATGAGCTGAGATCAGAGCTTGATAAAGGGATCGCACAGCTTATTCATCAAATCAAAGAAATTCGTCAAAGCGGAAGCATGAAGCCGATTGAGCAAGCCAAAACTTGGATCATCGCTAATTTTCAGCATGATTTGACTATCAAGAGGATCGCGGAGCAGGTTCATATGAATCCTTCTTATTTTTGCCGGCATTTCAAAACGCAGACAGGTGAAACTATTCTGGACTACATCACAGGTCTTCGTATGGCTAAAGCCAAAGAGCTGCTCATGAACCCGCAATTAAAGCTGTACGATATCAGTGCTCAAGTTGGTTATCAGGACGTGAAATATTTCAGCAAATTATTCAAGCAATGGGTCGGAGAAACTCCATCCAAGTACCGTGAATTTAAGCTTTCGAAGTAAGTACATAAGGCAAAGGCAGGCAAGTGCAAACTCGATGAATAAGTGCCCGCTGCGCCAAAGGTCGGTCCTCCGATCGCTGTTGACCTCAGATTTCTTTGAATTAACCGCTATAGCGGTAGAAATCCGATGTCTTATAGCTGTCGCTTCTTCGGGCTCGACCTTTGGCTCCGCTCTTTTTTTCATCGGACTTTAGCTGGCGCCTGCCTTTTTGTGCTTCGGCTATGTCAATGGAAAAGACTTACTGAGCTTTAGCAATCCTTAAGCGGGATGGAAAATTCAACATAAAAAGGATGGTGTTCTTCATTTAAGCAAAGCTCAATTCTTTGTTTGAAATTCCCCCAGCTTACCATCTCTAATGCTGTATCGATTGGAAAATAACCTACTTCTAAAGACTCTTGGGTAGTTGTTAATTCTCCTCCGACTGGTTTACCTAAAAATAGAGTGTTGCAATTACTACTGCCTACATTTTGAAAAACACCACAGAATTTTGTCACTTCTATATCAATACCGCTCTCTTCCTTTGTTTCCCTTATCGCTGCATCCTTCAATGATTCCCCTTCTTCGACCTGTCCTCCGGGCATTTCCCATCCTCGTTTAGGTCCTTTGATCAATAATATTTCGTTATGCTCATTAATTACAATTGCTGCCGCAGAAACGATATGTTTTGGAACCACTTCGTCGTCCTCCCGTCTTAAGTTGAAAGAACTGTTCAGATTGGACTGGATTTTTTTTTATTTGCAGCCATATTCTCATATTCCACACTGTAAAATAACGGAATCAAGCCCAATAAAGTTGCGAATTTTAAAAGCAATCTGAGATCGACGGGGATTGGATTATAAAGCAAAAAAACCACCCTACTGAATGGGTGGTTAACTTAATCTCTAAAAAATGTTTCGTCATTAATTTGCATTAGTTTATCCGTGGCCTCTTTACTTGAAGGATCTAATCTCAGCGTCATAAATATATCTCTTAATTCTCCTGCTCGAAATAAAACTTTTTCTTTAGACTTATCATTATTTAAAGCAACATATAGGTTATACAAACTAATATCCAAGTTATCATTCTGATCCTCATAAGAAGTTATGTCAGAAATAGAAGCCACAGTAGAAACACGTGATAATACAGATCGATACTCATAATCCTCCATTTTCACGTTAAAGCTGCCACCAAGAATGCTTAGTTCAGTCTTAAATTTTGCATCAATTGAGTTTTGTAAGTCTTGTGCTTTGTTATTTGCTTCAACATACTTGTAACTCATAATGATTAAGCCAAGAATAAGAATTGAGATAAACAAAAAAAACCATTTTTTCAACTTGCAATACCCCTTTATAAATTCAAAATCACTCCGAAATACCAACATTTCTCCCGAGCATTTTCTACTTTAGCATCTGGGTCCTCATACTAATACAGGTAAATCAGTCCATTAAACTTTCAGTTAGCTTAATGACCGATTCCAGTTTAATGTAATGCAGCGCTTTGAGAAATGTAAATGAGCCCATCACCGTAATTTGGAAGCTCCTTGTTTCCAATTTTACATGTGATGGGCTATTTATGTAGTACTCCTTAATTAAAGAACGTACACGACTAGTTCCGAGAACCTGGGTTCGATAGATGATTCTCCAGATTGTCGAGTGTTCCGGACCAGCCGTCGTACACGTGCTTATCGCCGGGGTGACCGGCGAATCCCCGAAGGTGGAAGATTAGCTCGGTGCGGTCGTCATGTTCGGCGAGGGTTAGGGTCACGACAGGGGAGCCCTCAATGGGATCATCGGGGTAACCCCAGGTGAAGACGAGGCGTTCGAAAGGTACGACATCGAGGAACACACCTCCGGTGTGGAACTCCTGACCGGTCTCGGCGTTGACCATTGTGTAGCGGTAGCGTCCGCCTTCACGGACGTCGTAGGATATCGACTCTAGGGGTGTCGAAGGCAACCAGCCGGCGAGTTCTTTCTCCTCCGTCCAGGCGCGCCACACAAGTTCGGGGCGTTTACTCAGGGTGCGGGTGATGGTGAACTCTGGTGCGGATGAGTGCATGTTCATTGTTCCTCCTTTGTAGTCATGGTCTTGAGATATTTTCCCATTGCGTCGAAGTGCTGGTTCTAATCTAATATCCTTTATTCCCCCTATAAAATGAAAATCCTTTCTAGCGTGAGGACCGCATAGCAAGATCTCGCATATTCCCTAAATAAAAGCCAGAAATCATGAACTCGATTAATCTAACCCATAGAATCGTTAAGAGCGGCTGAATAAAGCGAATAAACACCCCCCATATGTAACGAATGTCTCCTACTTAGAGCCCTTTAATTTCGGTAAGGTAGCTATAGAAAGCTGGTGAAAAAAGGAGCGGAGCCAAAGGTCGAGCCCGGAGAAGCGTCAGCGTTCGCCTTTGACGTCGGATTTCTACCGCTATAGCGGTTATTTTAAAGAAATCTGAGGTCAACAGCGATTGGAGGGCCGACCTTTGGCGCAGCGGATGCTTTTTCACCGCTCTTCTATGTTTTACTTAGCGCGAGCTTAGGATGGAGGGTGGTTCGGCAATGGCCGAATACATGTTAGAGCTGAAAGGAATTACCAAAACGTTCCCAGGCGTCAAGGCGCTGGACAATGTCTATTTCAAATTAAAACCGGGTGAAATTCATGCACTGATGGGCGAAAACGGAGCCGGGAAATCGACATTTATAAAAGTAATAACAGGTGTTCATCCCGCCGATGAAGGTGAGCTCATCTTCAACGGACAACGGGTTGATATAAAAAATCCTACGGATGCGAAGCGAATGGGGATAGCAGCAATTTATCAGCATGTTACTTGTTATCCCGATCTAAGCGTTACGGAAAACATCTTTATGGGACATGAAAAAATCCAAAAACGTACAAAACGAATTCTTTGGAACGATATGCATACGGCCGCCGAGAAGCTGCTGAAGGAGCTTGGAGCGGGATTCAGCCCCAAAACGCTTATGGGCTCGTTAAGCGTGGCTGAGCAACAAATCGTTGAAATTGCAAAAGCGCTTTCCGTTGATGCGAAAATAATCATCATGGATGAACCGACCGCGGCTCTCACCAAGCGGGAAAGCGAGGACTTATATCGGATTACCGAGGGCCTTCGAGACAAGGGCACCGCAATTATTTTCATCTCCCATCGTTTCGAGGATATGTATCGATTAGCAAGCCGGGTAACTGTCTTCCGGGATTCCAGATATATCGGCACATGGAATGTGGATGAAATTACGAACCAAGACTTGATTATTGCCATGGTAGGCCGCGAAATTACTCAGTTGTTCCCGAAAAAGGAGGCGCAGATCGGGGAGGAGCTGCTTCGTGTTGAAGGTCTGGGCAGAACGGGATACTTCGCTGATGTTTCTTTTACGCTGCGTAGAGGAGAGATCTTAGGACTGACAGGGCTCGTTGGAGCAGGCCGCACCGAGGTATGCCAAAGCCTCTTCGGAATTGAACGATCGGATAAAGGAAAAGTGTTTCTTAAAGGACAGGAAGTGAACATCCGCAAACCGGATGAGGCGATGCGTAAAGGAATCGGCTATTTGCCGGAGGATAGGCAAAAGCAGGGGCTCGTCCTGCAATGGAGCATCGGCAGAAATATAACGTTATCTTCTTTAGAGAAGATATCGGGCCAGGGAATTCTTAACCTTGACAAGGAAGCAAGCCTAGCAAAGGGCTTGGCGGAAAAGATGAATGTGAAGGCAAAAAGCATATTCGATCTGGCGGGCTCTTTATCAGGCGGCAACCAGCAAAAGGTCGTTTTTGCTAAACTTCTTACGGCTGATGTGGAAGTGATCATTTTGGATGAACCGACTAAAGGGGTAGATGTTGGCGCCAAGTCCGCCATTTACGAAATCATTAGCGATTTGGCTTGCCAAGGGTATGGCATTTTAATGGTTTCTTCTGAGATGCCGGAGATTATCGGAATGTGTGATCGTGTAGCGGTAATGAGAGAAGGTAGAATTACCGCTTTGCTCGAGCGTAATTCCATTTCGCAGGAAGCGATCCTGCAAGCAGCGATGGCAGACGAGCGGCCGCTCCAACAACACTATTAAAGGTGGGCATGACGAATGCAGGAGAGAAGAATGAACACCTTCGATCCGCCTGCAGCAGCGCCTAGAGGCATCTGGCCTAAAAGCATGCTCAGCGCAAGGATTGCTAAATTCAGAGAACTAGGCTTGCTTGGGTTTATTATTTTACTTTCAATTGGCGTACAGCTTCGCAATCCGAGCTTTTTAACCTTGGAAAACATAAACGATATGGTGACCAACACCGCAATTTTGGGCATTTTGGCTGTAGGGATGATGCTCGTTATCGTTACCCGCGGGATTGACCTCTCTATTGGGGCAACACTTGCCCTATCTGGCATGATTGCCGCGCAAACGGTTAGTGCATTTCCTGAAATAACGCCTGTCGCTGTTCTACTAATCGGTACTGCAACGGGGCTTGTCAGCGGTATCGTGATAGGGTTTTTAGTTTCCAAAATTGGCATCCTGCCGATTATCGCTACGCTCGGGATGATGAACATTTTCCGGGGGTTAACCTTTTGGACCAGCGGCGGCAAATGGGTTAGCGCACATCAGATGCCGGTAGATTTCAAAGCAATCGCCACAGGTAAAATACTCGGAATCAACAATTTAATCGTTATTGCCATCATCGTTTATGTAATCGCTTATTACTTTGTTAATCATACCCGCACTGGAAGGCAAATTTACGCGGTAGGCAGCAATCCAGATTCGGCGGTCATTAGCGGAATTAATAGGGATAAAATATTATGGCTTGTTTATTCCATTATGGGCGGATTGTCCGGACTTGCCGGAGTGCTGTGGGTATCCAAATTTGCCTCGGCTCAAGGAGATACGGCTTCGGGTTATGAGCTGAGCGTCATTGCGGCATGTGTACTGGGCGGCGTCAGCATTGCAGGCGGTTCAGGTAAAATATCGGGCATTATCCTTGGCTCCGTTTTACTCGGTATTTTGAATAATGCTCTTCCCTTGATCAACATATCGGCGTTTTGGCAAACCGGCATTCAAGGAGCGATTATTTTAGCCGCCGTGCTTATTAATGCAATTGTCAAACGGGGCGTTGATCGTAATCATCTTATGAGGAGGAGAATCTAGCGTTATGGAACCAAGAATTGTAACGAATAAACAGCCCTTTTCCTATAAACGGTTCCTCCTTCAATGGGAATGGATGCTGGTCCTGTTGTTTCTAGCCATAACCGTCATGAATATGAATTTATCGGAGTTTTATTGGGATTACGATAATTTGCGAGACGCAACGATGGGCTTCCTTGACAAAGCATTTATTGTACTTCCGATGGTGTTTGTCATGATATTAGCGGACATTGATATTTCCGTCGCATCAATTGTGGCTCTATCGTCCGTTATTATGGCGGATTTATTTAACAGAGGTGTTCCGCTCGAGCTTGCAATGGTCATTTGTTTGGTGGTAGGGACGTTATGCGGCTGGATTAACGGGATGCTCATTGTGAAATACAAGGAACTGTCTTCGGTTATTATCACGCTCTCAACGATGATTATTTACCGGGGAATTGCCTACATGATTTTGGAGGATCAAGCAGCAGGCTCATTTCCCGATTGGTTCAGCTACCTGGGCTGGGGATATGTAGGATCGATCCCTTTCATTCTGATTGTATTTGCGGTATTTGCCGTTCTGTTCAGCTTATTGCTGCACAAAACGGTGTTTGGCCGGCAATTGTATGCGATGGGTAACAACCCCACTGCGGCTCGTTTTTCGGGTATTCGTGTGGATCGGATCAAGGTCATTGTTTTTACACTTGCAGGTCTAATGGCAGCGGTAACGGCTTTGTTTCTGACTTCTCGGATGGGCAGCACCAGGCCTAATATTGCCATGGGTTATGAACTGGACGTCATTGCGATGGTTGTTCTCGGAGGGATTAGCACAGCCGGAGGCAAAGGACGGATGATCGGCGCGATACTGGCGGTTTTTCTGATCGGCTTTCTGCGCTACGGGTTAGGACTGGTCAACGTGCAAGCACAAATATTGCTCATCATTATTGGCGTGCTGCTGATAGCCGCAGTTGCAGTTCCGCAACTTAAACGAAGCAACAGGCTTACGAGGAACACTTAAGGTGGAGCAACTCAGTCAAGCGACTGTTTTGTATATAAATTTTGGGCACACAAAAAGGGAGGTAACACGATGAAAAAATCTAAACTATTACTCTCATGTTTGACCGTTTTGCTTACGCTTTCCATGCTGGCCGCTTGCGGAGGCAATAACACACCATCCAATACGAATGGTGGCAAGGGTGAAAACCAAGCAACCAACAAAGGCGGCGACGCCACGGATGCAAAAAAGAAATACGCCATCATTTTTAAAAACACAGGCAATCCATACGGCGAGAAACAGATGGAAGGATTCAAAAATGCAGTGGAGGAGCTCGGTTATGAAGCGATTTTAAAAGCGCCGGACCAACCGACAGCCGAAGCGCAAATTGGAATGATTGAAGAGCTTATTTCGCAAAAAGTAGATGTAATTGCCATTGCGGCAAATGATCCCGACGCGCTGCAGCCAGCGCTCAAAAAAGCGATGAATCAAGGCATTAAAGTACTGTCGCTGGATTCCGCGGTAAACGCCGCCAGCCGTATGGTACACGTCAACCAAGCCGATCCGGAACGAATCGGTCGCACCTTGATCCAAGGCGTGTCCGAAATGATCGGCGGAGAAGGCGAAATCGCCATTTTAAGCGCGACATCGCAAGCGACGAATCAGAACACATGGATTGAATGGATGAAAAAAGAGCTTGAAGATTCCAAATACAGCAACATCAAGCTGGTGAAAGTTGCCTATGGCGACGACTTGCGCGATAAGAGCGTGTCCGAGACAGAAGCGCTCTTGAAATCTTATCCCAATCTGAAAGGGATTATTGCACCAACAACGGTTGGCATTGCGGCAGCGGGCAAAGTTTTGACGGATAAGGGGCTTAAAGGGAAAGTTCAATTGACCGGTCTTGGCTTGCCAAGCGAAATGGCGGAATACATTGAAAGCGGCGTTTGTCAGTGGATGTATCTGTGGAATCCGATCGATGTTGGGTACTTGTCCGGTTATGCGGCAGACGCGCTCGTGAAGGGCACGATTAGCGGCAAGGTTGGAGATAAGCTGACTGCGGGCAAGCTGGGCGAAAAAGAGGTTGTAAAGGACGGGGACGGTTCGCAGATTATGCTTGGCGATCCTTTCAAATTCGATGCCTCTAACATCGCCGAATGGAAGGGCGTTTATTAAAACTTAAATGGTTGTGAAGGATAGCCGGATTCATCGCTTAAGGACAGCAGCTTGCGTAAGCTCCTTGATCGTGTGCTCCGGCTATTTTTTATGCATATCAAAATTGGAGAAAGGAAGTGTTAATGAGTTGGGGAGCTTGAGCCTATTACTCAAAAAGATAGGATGCGGATTAATCGCAGCTTTGCTTGTCATAACTTTATGGCAACCTGCGCCTGCATTCGGAGCTGAGGAGGTAAGTCAAATGACTGCATTTGACTTACACACGGAGTACACTCATGATCCAATCGGAATCGATAACACGAAGCCAAGACTAAGCTGGTTAATGAAATCATCCGCAAGGGCGCAGCTGCAATCCGCTTATCGTATCCTTGTTGCTTCTGACAAGCAGCGGCTTGCGGCAAATGAGGGAGATCAATGGGACTCAGGCAAAATCGAATCCGACGATTCCAATAATGTGGAGTACAAAGGAAACACCCTGCAATCCGGCAAACGGTACTATTGGAAAGTTAAAGTATGGGATAACAACGGCCGTGAATCGGCATGGAGTGAGCCGGGTTACTGGGAAATGGGCTTGCTCGCTCCAACCGATTGGCAGTCGGCACAGTGGATCGGAGCTTCAGCGCCTGCCGCCGCCGGGCCGGCAAATTATTCGGTAGAGATGGATTTTACGATATTAAGCGACGGAGCGGCCATTTTGTTTGGAGGGCCGAACGCTTCTTCTAATTTCTTCTGGCAGTTCAATGTCAAGGATAAGCCGTATGCCCAGTTTCGTCCACATACGAACGTAGGTGGCACTCGGCTGATAAAGGAAGTAGATATTTCGCGTGTCATTCCAAACGACAAACAGTTGAATGTCGCCTATCGCCTCAAAATTGAAGTGAACGGGAAAGAAATTAAAACCTATATCAACAACGAGCTCATCGATACGATGACCAATAACAATATTTCGTTCGGGCCGATCGGGTTCCGTCAATTTAAAGACGCCCGCACCAATGAACGAGCCCTGTTCGATAATATCGTGATTAAGGATGGAAGCGGCAAACAGCTCTTTTTCACAGATTTTGAAACCAACAATAAAGCAGCATTCGAAGGCGGAACGATAACGCAAGACGGCAAGCTGCTTGTGGAAAATGCAACTTTCTATCAAAAGGCGGAGAGCAAAAGCTCGCCGATGTTAAGGAAAAAATTCGAGATTTCCAAGCCGGTCCGCAAAGCGACTGCTTACTCAACTGCGCTTGGGTTATATGAGCTCAGCTTGAACGGGAAAAAGGTAGGCAGCGATTACTTTAATCCCGGATGGACGGATTATACAAAGCGGCTTCAGTACCAGACCTACGACGTAACCGATATGCTCCTCGAAGGGGGCAACGCGGTTGGAGCTATGCTGGGCGACGGCTGGTATGCGGGAAGCGTAGCGCATGTTGGGCCGAACCAGTACGGAACGGAACTGTCCTTTCTGTTTCAATTAAAGATTGAATATGAGGATGGCACGAGTGAAACGGTGGCGACCGATCCTTCTTGGCGTTCCACGACTTCGGGGCCAATTCGCTCTTCCGATATTCTGATGGGCGAATCATATGACGCAAGGAAAGAACTAGACGATTGGAACAAAAACAGCTTTGATGACTCCTCCTGGAGCGCCGCAAAAACGGTCAATCCAGTCCGGGGCAAACTTGTCGCGCAGGTCGGGCCAACCGTTAAAGCAACGGAACAATTGAAGCCCATCGCGGTGAAACAGCCCCTTCCCGGCACTTATATTTTTGATATGGGGCAAAACATGTCGGGCTGGGCCAAATTGAAGGTTGAAGGCAGCGCGGGCTCAAAAGTAAAGCTGCGTTTCGGCGAGATGCTGAACAGTGACGGTACGTTATATACCGCTAATTTGCGTACGGCAAAACAGACCGATGAGTACATTTTAAAAGGCGGCGGGGTTGAGCTGTATGAACCGCGCTTCACGTTTCACGGTTTCCGCTATGTCGAGGTGACGGGTTATCCGGGAGAACCAACGCTAGACAGCCTAACAGGCGTAGTCATCCATACCGACACCCCCAAATCAGGGGCATTCAATACTTCGAACGCGATGGTCAATCAGTTGAATAGCAATATTACTTGGGGCCAGCGCGGCAATTTTTTAAGCATTCCGACGGATTGCCCTCAACGTGACGAACGAATGGGCTGGACGGGAGACGCTCAAGTATTTGTGCGAACGGCCACCTACAATATGGAAGTTCCAGGTTTCTATGAAAAGTATATGAGAGATGTTGTGGATGCCCAAGGAGCGAACGGGGCATTTCCAGACGTAGCTCCTAATGTCCGCGGAATGGGCAATGGCAGCAACGGTTGGGGCGACGCGGGTGTCATTATCCCTTGGACGTTGTATTTAGCTTATAACGACACGGCTATTATTAAAGAACATTATGACGCAATGGCAAAATGGATCGATTATCTCAAAACAAACAGCAGAGGGCTGATTCGTCCTGCCGGCGGTTACGGCGACTGGCTGGGCGTGAACGAAACGACTCCAACGGATGTCGTGAACACCGCTTATTTTGCCTACAGCACCAATCTGTTGGCCAAAATGGCGGCCGTAATCGGCAAAACGGATGACGCCGACAAATATAACCGTCTGTTCAACGAAATCAAGAGCGCTTTTAACGCCGCTTTTGTCGGGGCCGATGGAAGAATTAAAGGCAATACGCAGACCGCATACGTTCTCGCTTTGCAGATGGATTTATTGGAAGGGGATATGAAGCGGAAAGCCGCTGAATATCTCGTTGAAAATATTAATAACAAAAACGGACATTTATCAACCGGATTTCTTGGAATCGGTTATTTGCTGCCGGTGCTGACGGAGGCCGGTTACCCGGAATTGGCCTATCGCTTGTTGACCAACGATACTTACCCTTCGTGGGGCTACAGCATTAAAAACGGCGCCACTACCCTTTGGGAGAGATGGAATTCCTATACGGTGGAGGGAGGATTTGGCGACGCGGCAATGAATTCGTTCAATCACTATTCCCTCGGATCGGTCGGGGAGTGGATGTATCGTTATGCGGCCGGCATCGAAGCCGATCCGAAACAGCCGGGCTTTAAACATATCATTATCCAGCCTACACCTGGAGGACAACTGGGCCATGTTAACGGGGAGTACAAGTCGATTTACGGAGAGATCAAGAGCGGGTGGAGGCGGGAAGGCAAGTCCTTCAAGCTGAACGTGACCATTCCTGTTAACACGACGGCGACGGTATATGTCCCGGCTGTTGATCCGACATCGGTGAGCGAAGGCGGCAAACCGGCCGTTGAAGCTGAGGGTGTAAAATTTTTGCGCATGGAAGGGGGGAAGGCGGTTTATTCGGTCGGCTCTGGAAACTACTCATTCGCCAGCACAATGGCCGAGTCGAACGCTAAGCTAGCAAGTATTAGCTTGAGCAGCAAAACGGCGAAGCTGAAAAAAGGAGAGACAACGGAACTGGCGCTGAGCGGCAGCATGGATAACGGAATGAGCGCCGATTTTGTCAATGCGGCAATCAAGTATGAGAGCAGCAACAGTCAAATTGCCCAAGTTGCGGATAATGGCGCCGTAACGGCTGTCGGTAGCGGCTCCGTAGAGCTGCGCGTGAAAGTGAAGCTGGGCGAAATCGAAAAAACCGCCTCTATCCGGCTTATCGTCGTTTCCGGGGCAAATCTGGCCTTGGGCAAAAGGGCAACGGCACGCGACACGCTGGAGGCGGCGCCGGAATGGAGTACAGCCGGTTTGACGGACGGCAGTTTGAGCCGGAAATATTCGACCACCGGATCTCAATCGCCATCCCAGGCAACCAATCCTCTTTGGGTAGAGATCGACTTGGGCGCCAATCAGAATCTAAATAGCGTTCTGCTGTATCCAAGAACGGACGCCAGTTCAAAGGATGCCAAAACCGCCTCCTATCCGATTGATTTCCTCATTCAAGTCAAACCGGATGGCGGGGACTACACGGAAGTGAAGAGCGTTGCCGGGGAACCGAATCCAATGATGCAGCCGCAGCTGTATGCATTCGAAAACCAGTCGGCCAGATATGTCAGGCTTTCGGTGAGCAAGCTGGGCGATATGCCGGCTGACGACGTTTATTACCGGCTGCAATTGGCGGAGATGGAGGTGTACAACAACGAGGCGGGCGTGCCGGTGGCGGGAATAAGCTTGGACCGCTCATCGCTAGAAATGAAGGATGGAGAGAGCACCGAAATTGCCGCAACGATCACGCCGACAAACGCAGTGAATAAAGCGGTGCGATTTGATTCGGATAACCCAAACATCGTCATTACGAATATTCATTATGACCAAACAAGCGACACGACAATAGCGACCGTTACAGCTGCGAATAAAGGAACGGAGCCGATTAACGGCGTTATTACCGCAACAACAGATGACGGAGGTAAGTCGGCTGCGATGAATGTTGCGGTTGCGCCGGGTAAGCAACAACCGGATACCGCCACTTTGTGGGGCGATTCAGCCGTTATGGCTGGGCAAGCTGCGAAATGGACAATCGGAGCCGAGCAGGTAAGCTCAGGTTTTACGGCGCTTGACGTTATTGTGCAATATGACCCGCAGAAGTTCGAGTTCCAGACGGTTGGGGAAGCGACCTATCTGTCGCTGGACCCATCCGCTATCGAATCGTTGAAGCCTAACCTCACGGTCATGGGGAGCGCAATCAAGCCGGATAAAGGCCAGATTCGGATTATTATGGCCGCATCGGGAGAGCAGCCGGCTGAAATAACCGGCGGTCCATTGTTCAGTCTTCATGGGAAGGTGAAGGCTGATGCGCCGGCAGGTAAAACAACCGTTTCGCTCGCGGATTTCCAAGTGTCAGGCAACGGCGAATCGGTATCGCTGGATGTCACCGGGGCCACCTATGACACGGAGATTACTGTTGCCGACAAAACAGCTCTGATTGTTGCAATCGAGCAGGCTCAGGCGATGCATGATGCGGCAGTTGAAGGCAGTCAGCCGGGTCAATATCCGAATGGAGCTAAGCTGGTCTTGCAAGCGGCAATCAACAGCGCGACAGCAGTGAAAAATGATGCCAATGCGACTGCAGGGCAAGTCGCCGATGCCCTGAACGCCTTGCAAGCGGCAGTAAAAACGTTCACCGATTCTATCATTCCTTCTCTCCCTGGGGACAGAACATTGCTGGATGCAGCGATTGCGGCGGCGCAAAACAAACATAACAAAGCGGCGGAAGGAAGCAAGGTCGGGAAGTATGCGGCAGGCTCGAAAGCTGCGCTGCAGGCGGCAATTAACGTTGCCAAAAACACTGGCGGCAGCCAAGCTCAAATTGATGAAGCCGTTACGGCGTTGAATAAGGCTGTACAGCAATTCTCGCTCAAGCTCATTACTCTGGTTGAAGGCCAAACGAAGATTTCCGTTCGGGATCTCTCCATCATGGCCAGCTATTATGGCATAACTTCAACGGATCCGAACTGGTCCAAAATGGAGAAGGCGGATGTGTTAGGCGTTAATGTCATCGACATTCGCGCGTTGGCCGCCGTTGCGCAAATGATTCTTGATGATTGGAGCAAAGAGTAGGGGACGCAGCAAAATTCTAAAAGACTGGTGAATAAACAGCGAAGCCAAAGGCTGAGCCCGGAGAAGCGTCAGCGTTAGCATTTGAAGTCGGATTTCCACCTCTATGAGAAGTTTAATTCAAGGAAATCTGAGTTCAAGAGCGATCGGAGGGCCAGCCTTTGGCACAGCGGGTAATTGTTCACCGGCCTTTTAAATTGTTTCATGAAAGGAGTTATGTGACATGTCGAGATTAGCACGAATGACGGCTTTAACCGCCGTCGTATTAAGTCTGCTCCTCTGTTTGCCGGTCTTACCAGCACTGGCTGATGCGGCTGCTCCCGCGATTGAACTAAAGATGAAGAGTCAAGGGAAAAGGATCGACATAACCGTTTCCGGCAAAAAGTTAACGGATGTATTCGCCTACGACATATCGATGAAGTTCGATTCGGCCCGCTTGAAATTTACCGGGGCGCGTACGGCATGGGCGGGATTTTCCATCGATCCAATCGTTAAGGACGGGACGATTCGGTTCGCCCATACCAAAACAGGCAAAACGGCGGGTGAGTCAGGCGACAAAGAGCTGGCTGTATTAAGCTTTGAGCGAATTGCGGAAGGGAGTGCAACGGCAAGCATTGGGACGGTTCAGCTCGTCAATTCCAAATTGGAAATGAAAGAGTTGAAGCCTGCGCTTCAAGTGACGGCGTCCGGAACAGCCGGGGAGCTGAGCGATATTAAAGGGCATTGGGCGGAAGCGGCGATCAAGGAAGCGGCAGAGCTCGGATTTATAAACGGTTATGCGGATGGAACCTTCCTTCCGAATCGGGAAGTAACGCGTGCTGAGTTCGCGGCGATGATCGTTCGGGCGCTTCAGCTCCAGCAAGAACCATCTGATGCACTGTCTTTCAGCGACAACGGCAAAATCCCACAATGGGCGCAGCCCTTTATCGCAGCAGCCGCTAAAGCGAATCTGTTAACCGGTTATGACGACGGAAGCTTCCGTGCCGGACAGCTCATCAACCGGGCGGAAATGGTCGCAATTATCATGAGAGCTCTGCCTGTTCAAGCAGCGCAAGATGCCAAGCTAAACTTTGCCGATGCCAAAGATATTCCGGCATGGGCTGCCGGTTCCGTTGCTGCAGCTGTTGAACTAGGCGTAATCAAGGGGCGGGACGGCAACCGCTTTGTAGCGGATGGCCGCGCGACGCGCGCTGAGGCGGTAACGGTGCTTATTGCGATGCTGAAGCAGAGATAAGGATTCACAGCCCTATACCAATACCCAAGGAAAAGCGAGGGATTGCAAATGAGGAAAGCTGGTAATCTTGCTTTATCGTTGGCCATAGGCATATCGTTATGCTTGCCTATGACCGGAACGGCATATGGAGATGCGGGAGGAAGCGCAGAAATAAGCAAAACGGGAGCATCAACGGGCGCAGCGGATACAAACAAGATCGGAATAACCGATTTAAAAACGGAGTATATGAACAATCCGCTCGGTATCGATGTGATGAAGCCGAGAATGAGCTGGAAGCTGCGTTCGGACTCTCGGGCACAAAATCAGACAGCCTACAGAATTCAGGTGGCGAGCAGCAGCGAGAATTTGTCGGCTAACAATCCGGATATGTGGGATACGAATAAAGTCGAGTCAAGCCAATCGGCAAACATTGCCTATAACGGCAAACCTCTGGAATCAGGCAAACGATACTACTGGCGGGTGCAGGTATGGGATAAAAGCGATACGGCGCCATCGGAGTGGAGCAGTCCCTCTTGGTGGGAGATGGGCCTTTTGAATGAAGCGGATTGGCAAGCCAAGTGGATTGGGATGAGTGATACGAACAACTTTACCCCGGAAGGGCTGAAGTGGATCTGGTATCCAGAAGGGAATCCTGCACAAGGCGCACCGGCCGGAAATCGCTATTTCCGCAAAACCGTTCAATTGCCGGGAGACCGGACGTTAACGTCAGGACAGTTTTTAATTACTGCGGATGACGGCTTTGTATTGTATGTCAACGGCAAACGAATGGGCGGCTCCTCTGAAACAGCGGATTCATGGAAAGAAGGCCAGATTATAGACGTTTCAAGCGCTCTCGTTGCGGGCGCCAATACGATAGCGATCCAAACCAAAAACACCAGCTCAGCAGCAGGTCTTTTAGGCAGCTTAAAAGTAGGCTTCACAGAAGGCTCGCCCCTGCAGATTAATATGGATCAAGGCATGAAAGCGGAAAAGGAGAAAAAGGACGGATGGGAGAACCCTCAATTTGATGACAGCAAATGGGCGGCTGCGATTTCAATAGCTTCTTACGGCCAGGCGCCATGGGGGAAAAATGTGAAGTTTTCCTCGTCGCCGCCCCATATCCGCAAAAGCTTTTCGTTGGATAAACCGGTTGCCAAAGCCCGTCTTTATTCCAGCGCTCTTGGCATCTATGAACCTAGCATCAACGGGAAACGGGTAGGCCAAGACCTGTTTGCGCCGGGATGGACGGATTATACGAAGCATATTCAGTATCAGTCGTATGACGTAAAGGAGCTGCTCAAGAGCGGCGATAATGCCATTGGCGCCATTGTGGCGGACGGATGGTATAGCGGCCATGTCGGATTTATTGGACCGAACATTTATGGAGACAGAAATTACTTGCTCATGCAGTTAAACATTGAATACACGGATGGTTCATCCGTAACGATCGGAACGGACGGCTCCTGGAAATGGGCGAACGGGCCGATTGATTCCGCCAGCATTTTAATGGGAGAGACGTATGACGCAAGAAAAGAATTAACGGACTGGGACACCCCTCAATATGACGCAACGAGTTGGAGTCCGGTTCAGATACTGGAAGGAAAAGTAGCTGGCAAACTTATTGCGCAAGACGGTCCGACGGTGCAAAAAATCCAAGAAATCAAGCCGATCGCGATTACGGAGCCGGCACCAGGCAAGTATGTATTTGATCTCGGCCAGAACATGGTTGGTGCGGTCAGGCTGAAAGTAAAAGGTGAAGCGGGGCAAGTCGTTACGCTGCGCCATGCCGAAGTGCTCAACCCGGACGGCAGCTTTTATACAGCTAATTTGCGCGGTGCAAAAGCGACCGATCAATATACGCTAAAGGGTGGCGGAGATGAGGTTTATGAGCCGAGGTTTACTTTCCACGGCTTCCGTTATGTTGAAGTAACGGGTTATCCGGGCGTGCCGACAAAAGATGCGATTACCGGTCTCGTTATGCATACGGCAGCGCCGTTCAGCGGTAAATTTGAAACGTCAAACGGCATGGTCAATCAACTGCAAAGCAACATCACGTGGGGCCAAAGAGGCAATTTCCTGGAAGTTCCGACCGATACGCCTGCACGGGATGAACGGCTCGGCTGGACGGGCGACATTAACGTTTTTATTGGAGCCGCTGCTTATAATATGGATGTGGCCAAATTTATCGGCAGCAAATGGATGCGTGATATGCGGGATGGCCAGTCAGCCAGCGGCGGTTTCCCCGATGTTGCACCTAACGTCCTTACGAGTAATGGCAATGCGGGCTGGGGGGACGCAGGCGTTACGGTTCCGTACACCATCTGGCAGCGTTACGGAGATACCCGCGTTATCGAAGAAAATTATGATGCTATGGTGAAATGGATTGAATATTTGAAGAAAAACAGCACGGGCCTCATTCGCCCGTCGTCGAGTTACGGCGATTGGCTGGATGTCAATGACCCTACTCCGGGAGATTTAATTTCTACCGCATATTTTGCCTACAGCACCCGCTTGGTATCAGAAATGGCCCAGGCAATCGGCCGCCAGGATGATGCCGACAAGTACGCACAGCTCGCCGGGCAAATCAAGGACGCTTTTGCCAAAACTTACGTGAGTGCGGATGGCCGCGTGAGGGGGAACACTCAAACCGGCTACGTGCTGGCGCTGCATATGGATCTGATTCCCGAAGCTAAACGACAAGCGACGGCGGACTATCTCGTAGCAAAAATCAAAGAGCGCAACTGGCATTTGTCTACCGGATTCCTTGGAACAAGAGATTTATTGGCGGTATTAAGCGAAACGGGATATTTGGATGTTGCCTATCGGCTGCTGAACAACGATACGTATCCGTCTTGGGGTTATCAGATCAAAAAAGGCGCAACAACGATGTGGGAGCGCTGGGATGCAATTCGGCCTGACGGCAGCTTTCAAGACGCCGGCATGAACTCCTTCAACCATTACGCCTATGGTGCTGTAGGAGATTGGATGTACCAGAATATTGCCGGCATTCAGCCGGACCCCGCCAATCCCGGTTACAAACATATTATTATTAAACCTCTGCCGGGCGGAGATTTAACGAGCGCAAACGGGTCCTATGAATCCGTGTACGGAACAATTGTGAGCAAATGGGAAAAAGAAGGGTCCGTTTATAAACAGAATGTGACGGTCCCAGTAAACACAACCGCTACGCTTTATATCCCTGCGGACAGCAAATGGGCGGTGACGGAAGGAAGCGGATTTGCGCATTCGGCCCAAGGTGTCCAGTTTGTCGGCATGGAGGATGGCAACGCGGTATTCACGGTCGGTTCGGGAGACTATCAGTTTACAGTGGACCCCATTATCGGGAAACTGGGGAACGCTCTCGATGAAAGTAACAAATTAAACGTCGAAGCAGCAAGCTTATTAAGCGGCGGCAAGCTCACGCAGACACAAGCAGAAGTTATTGCTGACAAAAATACGGAGCTTGCGAATCGAATTCAAGCAAGCGTTGAAGCTTATAACAGCGCTCAGAACGGTTCCTTTATCGAGCAAGTGCATCATGCTTTGAATGCGACGGCACAATTGCAGGGATGGGTGCAGGAGCAACAGGATGCGGGGCAAATGAGCGGTGAAACCGCCCATATACTGGCTCAATTTGCAGCCAATATATCCATGCATTTGTCGGCAATCAGTACGGATGAGCTTGGAATCAACTGGTCGATTACGCCTTCAAAAGAAACGGTGCGGCCGGGCGAAACGATCACGATCGACATCAAAACAAGCAATAACGGAACGGAAACCGTTAATGACGTCCGATCCGCTCTCCTCCAGCCCGACGGTTGGGAAATAACGCCGGTAGGAGACGATGGGATCGCCGCTATCAAACCGGGCGAGACGTTTACGGCTTCCTTTAAAGTAAAAGTAGCGCCAAATCAACCTATTTCGGAATCGATCCGTTTAACAGGGAGCGGCAGCTACAAAATAAATGACGCAACCGTTGAAGTGCCTCTACAGACTTCCCTAAAGGTCGCTTCACTGGTAACGATCAAACAAATAAAGGCTGAGCCAGGAGCTATTGAGCCTGGCGGTGCGGCAACGGTCAGCGCAACACTGCAAAATTCGGGAGGTTCAGCCGTTGAAGGCCTCGTCGAATTAAGCGTGCCTGCAGGCTGGAAGACAGAAGCTGCAAGTCAAGCCTACCTGCTCGAAGCAGGAGAGGAAAAAAGCGTTATTTTCCGCGTAGAGTCGCCTAATAATGCATCCGAGACGGCGGCAGAGTTGAAAGCAATCGTTTCATACAATGGAGCTGAGGCAGACCGGGCGAGCACGACTGTCCAGGTGCGTTATACCAATCCCCCAGCCTCGTTTATCGATCATGTCGACGTCGGCAATACGCAATCCGAACAAGCGCATAATGTAAAGTTTTCTGCGAAGTCGGGCGCCAATGTGGAAGAGGGGTTAACGAGAAGGTATGTTTATCGCGGAGATGCCAACGGTTATTTCGAGTTTGATATGGCTATTGAGCCGGGGCAGCCTTTCATGATCAGAGCGATTGAGACTTATGATATGGCGCAACTCAAAGATTATTATGTGCTCGTGAACGGCAAGAAGGTGCATAGTCGCGCCAATGAAACGAGCGGCCGAGGCACGGCAACCTATCAGTTCGTCGTTGACGATGCTGCGTTATTGCAGGCTGACAAAGTCATCGTTCGCTTTCAAGAGGACGAGGAAGGACGCAATTACGACCCGTCAATTGCCGATATTTGGACGATGCCGTTTAAGCAAGATGAGGTTATTCCTGTAACAGAAATTGTATGGGACCGTTCCTCCATGGAGCTGGAGGACGGCGAGAGCGCGGAGGTTTCGGCGACGGTATTGCCGGATAACGCGACGAATAAAAAGGTTCGTTTTGAATCGGAAAGCGCAGCTATCGTGGTTACGAATGTCCGTTATGATGAAGCGAGCAAAGCGACTAAAGCAACTGTTAAGGGAACGAATAAGGGAAAGGAACCGATTCAGGGCGTCATTACCGCCGTTACTGAAGACGGGAGCAAAACAGCGTCGCTGAATGTTGTCGTCAAGGCGGCTGCCGAGCAGGGTGAGGCTGTGGCTATTTTGTCCGGCAGTGAAAAGGTTTTGGCGGGGCAGGATGCGGAGTGGACGGTTAGTGCTGAACACGTAAGTTCAACTTTTACGGCACTTGATGTTGTGTTCCATTACGACCCGCAGAAGTTCGAATTCGGGACCGTCCAGGACAGCGAAGGCGGTACATCCGTTCTGGACCCGGCCGCTATCCAATCGCTGAAGCCGAATTTGGCGGTGCTCGGAAGCGCGATTAAGGCGGAGCGAGGGCAGATTCGAATCATTATGGCCGTCACTGGCGATTCGAAGGAAGGGATAAACGGCGGTCCGCTTTTCAGCCTGCATGGCAAAGTGAAGATCGGCGCGGCTGCTGGCAGCGCAACAGCGTCGTTATCCGACTTTACGATATCGAATAATGGCACGGCGATCGATCTGGATGTTTCGCGCGCTACTCACACTATGGAAGTGGGTCTTGCGGATAAAACAGCTCTGATCGCGGCGATTAAGCAGGCTCAAGCGGTGCATGATGCCGCCACGGAAGGCAGCAGCCCGGGTCAGTATCCGGTAGGCTCAAAAGCGGCTCTGCAAACGGCCATTGGAAACGCGGCTGCCGTTAGAGACGCTGCCAATGCGACAAGCGAACAGGTTGCTGCCGCATTAAATACTTTGAATGCAGCGGTGAAAGGGTTCTCGGACTCCGTCATTCCAACGATACCTGTGGACAGAACGGCATTGGATGCGGCAATTGCTGCTGCGCAGGCTAAACATGATAAAGCGGTGGAAGGAAGCAAAATCGGCAAGTATGCCGCTGGTTCCAAAACCGTGCTGCAAGCGGCGATCAACGCGGCCAAAGGAGCGGGAGGCAGCCAAGCGCAAGTGGATGAAGCGGTCAAAGTGCTGAACGAGGCTGTAAAGGCGTTCTCGGTGAAGCTAGTCACATTGATTGCAGGACAAACAAAAGTTACCATTCGCGACCTTTCCGTCATGGCGAAGTATTATGGCGCAACGTCGCAGAGCCCTAACTGGTCTGAAATCGAGAAAGCCGATGTGCTTGGAGCCGGTGCCATTGACATTCGCGCGCTGGCTGCCGTTGCTCAAATGATTCTTGATGATTGGCGTGTGGAGTAGAGTAGGAGTAGCAGTTAGTGTGTATGGGTAAGTGAAAATGAAGCGAGCGTGGAAGCGAAGTGACAGTGGATGATTGAGCGAAAGCGAAGTGAAAGTGGATGAGTAAGCGAAACCGGGATCTAAGTCAGAGTTTGAAGGCAGAAAGTGCAGAACATGCAAAAGCTATAAAGTAACGAATGCAGGTTCGGCGAGAGAAGAGGCCGCCCCAAGTCATCGTAAGATGACTTTGGGGCGGCCCCTTAATTATAGCTAGGAGTCGACCCTTCGGGGTGGAGCTACTTGCTGGTCGGACTCAGCAGCATTTACCTGCTCGTTCACCGACGGCTGGATCGTCTGGTGGTTCGTATGCAAACAGCCTTGACCGATTAACGGCCAAGGCTGTTTGCAGATCGTTTGGCGATAGAACGAATTCATTTCAGCTTCATACCTTCCTGTATAGGTCAAGATTCAGCCTTGATTGTACTTCACATTTCCAGGACGGTTTAGGTTTTATTGCATCAACGGCGAAGAGGAACCGGGTCGCTTGGGGGCGGCAGGTCCTCTTGGCCATGATGTGAAGAGCAAGCTCGCTTATTCGGCAGGCTTGGCCGGGATGGTAATCGATTCTCCTGCTTTTAGACCGGCATCCGCGTCAAGCCCATTTTTCTCAGCAATTCGTCCCGCATGCTTGCCGGTGCCATAGAAGCGGACCGAGATGCGGTAGAACGTGTCTCCGGGAAGGACGAGATAGGTCGCCGGAAGCTTGACCTTGGAATAGTCTATCTCCTTCGTGTCGCTCTTCGAGAAGCTTTTCTTGCCTTCGGAGGGCGGCTTCGACGAGCCCGGAGGCAGCGACAGCTTGTCTCCGGGTTTTAGGTCGTTCACGAAAACGATGCCATTCTTCTCTGCGATCAGCGAGACGTAGCCCTTGGAGCCATATTGCGCGACCGAGATGGACGACAGCGTATCGCCTTCCTTGACGATATAGGTGCCTCCGGATCCAGAAGCAGTCGGTTTCGCCGAAGGCTTCCCTGGAGCAGCGGTTGGCTCCAGCTTCTCTGTCGTTTGTGCCGGCGCCTCGCTTGGCGTGGGTATCGGAGACGGAGAGGGCTCTTCATAGGCGCCTTCGTCTGGCTCAGAGGAAGCGACCGGCTCCTCGCCGCTTGGAGACAAGGTTGGATGCGGTGAAGAAGATGCTACCTGCGACTCTGTGCCGGTCGGGACGGGCGAGGGAGAGGCAGAAGGCAACACGGAAGCGAGCTCCTGGTTGTCCTTGCCGAAGGGATACATGACGAAAAAGAGAGCGAACAGCATGACGGCCAGTCCTGCGGCCGCCAGTACCCCGTTGATGACGTTCGTATTTTTCTTCTTTTTCCGCTCCGATCGGGAACGGAAGTCGGTTTCAGTTATGTCGGACGGCATAGGGACCTCCTTGCTAGAAATTGTGTTCAGATAGAACCAGTTTACCCCAGAGTCAACTACACACCACCTTCGCTACGCTTAGAGCTGGGTGCTTGTAAGTAGTCCTTAGATAGCGACTCCTACGTTCGGCACGCTGACGATTGCCCTGCTCCGAATATTCAGAGCAGCCACATTGTCGGCAGGAGCAGCGTACTCGCAAGCCTGACAACGGAACCAATCTCTCGTTTTGCGGTTCTCTTTTGCCGTGTGCTCGCACTGTGGGCATTCTCGGCTTGTGTTGCGTGGATCAGCGAGAACGACAGGCACGCCTGCAAGTAATGCTTTGTATTTGATATACGAGCGAAGCTGTGCAAATGCCCAAGCATGTTGGTTTCGACGCTGAGCCCTACGAACCGTTATCCGTTCACGAATGCCTGTTAAGTCTTCTAGTGCAAGCCGCGAACGATGCCTTTTGGCTTTCTCAACCAGATGCTTGGATATGCAGTGATGCCTTACAGCCTGAACAGCATCGCCGGAGAGGGATTCTCCCATGCTATCAGCAGCAATGTTTTTTATGTCTAAGTCGACCCCTAAAGCGTCATTCGGAATGTAAGGCTCGTTTTCTGGAAGCTCAACTCCAGGCAGCAGATAAAAAACACCATCATGCCAAACAAGGTCGGCTTGTCCTCGGACATTCTTGCCCTTGGACTTTTTGTATTCGTTCTTTTTAGCCTTATCCGCAATATAAGCAGCTGCTACTTTGCGTACAGCTAGAATAGTCATCTGAGAAGATAACTGGAATTGATCGCGAACGACAAAATAAACGAGCTTTTGTAATCTGATGCGGTTGTATTGGGACTGCTCAAAAGCAAACCCACTGATATAGTTACAAGCAGCGTTATACCGTTTCATGGTTTCTAGCAATTTTTCATGATGTTTTTGCTCCAAAATGAGCTTAATCTTCGTTGTGATAAGCAATTTTTCCCACCTCCTTCATACCTATTTTAGCACGAAATAGGTGATAAAATAGGCGAACAGTCAAAGGAAGATGAGCTTATCCTGCAAGCATGTCATTCATCCCCCGCCTATAGAGGACGGGAGAATCCTGACACTAAGAATGTTGAAGGCGGCGTAGAGAAGAATGGAAAAATCAAATTCTTCGGACTAGCACTCCGATGACGGCGACCAACCAGCCGAGCAGCTATAGCTCATGATTGATGCGCTCCGAGTTTCGTTATAGAGGCGAAGTGATGCGATAAGAGCTTTTTCAGAAAGAAGGGAGGAAGCTGAGCATAGCTCAGTCTCCTCCCTTTTTGATAGTATTTGTCCCGGTCTGCCCAGTCTCGCCAAGCTCCGTTCCGCCTCGTTCTGGCATGGGGTTAAGGGGCTGCATTCCCGACTATACTTCTAATAGGACCCTTTATGCAGATGAGAACGAACAGCAGCAAGGGCGGGGTATGACAAGCGCCAGCGTTGACGAAAGGAATCCTCTCGTCCTCATGGAGAGCGTTGCTGCAAGGGGATTTGAGACGAATCGTTACCGGAGAGATGAGCCTTTTCCAAGCGGTAACGATCACCGGACTTTTTACGGCTCGGGAGGATGTATCGGATGAAGACACGGGCAGGTTTCGAAGGAACGGAAACAGAGGCAAGGGAACAACCGATAGCAGAGGGTACAGAGGCATGGGAACAACCGACAGCACAGGAAACAGAGGCAAGCGAACAACCGACAGCAGAGTATGCAAATTCAGGGCAACAACCGACAGCACAGAATGCAGAGGAAAAGAAAGCATCGGCAGCAGCGAAAAAGGAAGTACCTACAGCCGGTTCCGGCAACCGACTGCTGGAGCTGCTGATGTTGCCAGCAGCGATTCCGGCGGCGATATTCGCCTATGCCGCCGGCAAGCGGCGCAGCCGCAAGGCCGCCGCTGCGCTGGCGGCCGGCTCGCCGCCGCTGCGCCTGGCGGCGCCAGCCATTGCGGAGCTTCGCGCCGCATGGCGAAAGCTTGAGCGCGCCGCGGCCAAGGCGGCGGCCGCAGAAGCTGCCGGCGCTGCAGCCGCAGGCAGCGCCATAGCAGGCGCGCCCGCGGCGAAGCCGGCCGCGCCTACACCAGCGCCCGCTGCGCAGCCGGGCGCGAATGCGCCTCCGGCGGGCAAAGCCGCCGCGTGGGCCGGGCTGCCGAAGGCGAGCCCAGCCTGGTCCGCGGAGGCTGCGGCCGCCTTCGGAGCTGTGCCGCAGCTGCCGGGCGGACCGGCCGGCGACGCGGCGCTAGTGCAGCGCATCCGCGCGGAAACGGCGCGGATGAACCGCAACAATGTAACGCGCACGGAGGCTTATCGCGCGTTTTATCTCCGCCGACCGGAGGTGCATTGGGCGCTGCTTGCCCATATGGTATCCCGCAATGGCGGCTGGAACATGACCGATCTGCAGGGCGAATGGCTGCCCAGACTGCTCGATATGTCCAAGCGGCGTTGTACATTTGGAATGCTGGAGCGTGCAAACGCGCTTATTTTCCACGATGCTTATCCCCAACTGCGGCTTTATGAGGAGAGCCGGCGCAGCGGCCGCAGCCAGTTGCATCTGCTCCCGCGCTTCGGCGTGTCAGTGTTCATGCAGCCAATTTGGCAGCAGTTTCTGCGTACCGGCGATGCTTTGCCGCTGACGATCGGGCTGATCGTGAACGAGCAGCATTTCATCGAGGAGAGGGTCGTGCAAAATCCCTATTACCGGCGAAAAGTGCTGAATACGTTCTTTTTCGGGATGCAGTCGGTGCTGCAACTGAACCAGCTCGTTTTCCCATATGGCAAAGACGAGGGAGGAGACCCGCTCGTGGCGGGGCTGATCCTGGAGGACTTCTCCGATTTGCATGAGCGCATCGAGTTCGGCAAGCGACTGTATGCGCTGTTGTTCGGCATGCCGGGGGTGTCCAAGGGCGTACTCGCTTTCGTAAAAGCAATCCGCCACACTGGTTCGCGCTCCGATTATGCGCCAGAGCTGTTTGCTCAGATTCGCCGAGGCAAACCGACAGTCGCCTACCAGGAACGGTTGAGAGGAGGGCGGCTGTTGCCCGGTGCCGAACCTCTATACAGTCCGCCGCTATCAGCGGTCTGGTCGGATCGACCGTTTGATGATCCCGATCCGGGTGACTGGTTCAAAGGGCCGGAAGATGTCTTGCCCTATTTTCGCTCGCTGCCTACGCCAGAGCGCTTCGAACTTACTGCCGACTATCGCATTGCGCTTGGCAAGGTGGAGCTTGCCGTGCTTGCTGCTCAAAGTGCGGGAATGGATCCCAACCGAACCGCGGCGTCTCCTGATAGCCTATTTCCAGAAAGCGTGTCCCCAGATGACCGAAACGGGAACAGCCATGTCGTTCACCGCTCTGAAGGGAACGCTCAGCCGCAACAAGAAGACTCATCAACCTGATGGTGATGGGTCTATTTGTTTTTATCCAAGAGTACGGCGATGCGATGGCTCGTCCAGCACGATTAGTTCTTTCCACGCCTTCATTCTTTTCAAAAAATGAACGTTATTGATATAGACGTAGAGTTATTGGTATGATTCTCGAAGTAGTTTTTGGTGTTATTTTTTCAAAGTGAGTTTATTTAGTGCCAAAGGAGCGAACTTGTGGAAGTTATAATTCTTTTTGCAGCATTGTTTGTCATGCCAGTTGTATCTTTTTTCTTTATGTATTTATTCTTGAATATACTAAAGGACGAAAAAGAAGGACAAAAAATCTTGGCTTCGATATTATTTGCCATCATGAGCTGGATTATTTCATCATCTGTACTATTAAATCTTAGTTAAATTCCTCACGCTTGGCCAATTGGCCAAGCGTTTTCAATATTCAGTTAACACCTTTTCATATTGACAGTCCGCCCATTCCATCCTATCATTAGTTTGAATTCAAACAAGTTTGAAGGCGGTGCGGTTCATATGAAGATGGGGGAAGCCTCAAAAGATCAGTCTATTTTCCGCCTTCCTTGGGAGCAAGAGGACACCAATTCTACGCTCATCAAAGTTGCTTTCATCAGCATCCGTCGTGAAATCGAAGGGGCACTCCGACCTTTTGGACTAACACCGCAGCAGTCCCAGTCTCTTCATTTGCTGGCGTTGAAGCCAGGAGCAATGAATGCCGATTTGGAAAAGTTGCTGTTTATTGATAAATCGAGCGTCACGAGCTTGATCAATGGAATGGTGAAAAAAGGTTGGGTCGTTCGTCGCGATCACGAACAGGATGCAAGAATGAAGCGGATTTATTTGACCGAACAAGGGGAAGAAATGTGTCAGCTCTTTTCAACAGGGATTAAGCAAGCCAAGGATAAATCCAATCAAGCACTGACAGCTGATGAGTCCGCAACCTTACAGTTCCTGCTCAAAAAAATCATCAAAGCTTATGAATAGAAATGGTAAGTTTGATCATTTTGTTTGAATTCAAACTAAAATGAAGGGGCATGAGGTGGAAAATGGAATCTGTAAGTGTTACGAGTAATGGCGAAAAGGTCATGCCTATTTTAGCGTTCACATTAGTGCTTTCCGTGATGAATGCATCCATGTTCAACGTCGTCATGCCGGTCATTAGCCAAGAATTCGCGATTACGCCGTCGCAGGTAAGCTGGCTCGTCACAGGTTATATGATCGTATTTGCAATAGGCTCCGTTACATACGGGAAGCTTGCGGATAAGTATAGACTAAAGGATTTATTGACCTTCGGTTTGACCTTTTTTGCACTTGGCTCGATCGTAGGGCTAGTTGCGAGCCAGTATTGGATGATTGTTCTTGGTCGCGTTTTGCAGGCTGGTGGAGCTGCTGTTATTCCCGCGACTGCGATGATTGTGCCTGTCCGTTATTTTGCGCCTGAGAAGCGCGGTAGAGCTCTAGGTTCAGTAGCTGCTGCATTGGCACTCGGAACGGCACTTGCTCCGATCGTTGCAGGTTTGGTCACGAGTGTGGTCAGCTGGAGATTCCTCTTCCTGTTATCGCTAGTTCCGTTGATTGGACTGCCATTTTTCCGAAAATATTTGGATGACCAGAGAGGCGCAGCGCAAAAAATAGATTTTTTGGGCGGAATATTGCTTGGCGTATCCGTCGCCCTCATACTCGTATCGATTGCACTTGGAAATGTATTATATTTCATTGCAGGAGTCGTTTCGTTCATTCTGTTCGTTATTCGCATCAATACTGCGGCAGAGCCTTTCATTCAACCGGGGCTGTTCCGCAATAAAAAGTATTCCTTTGGCTTATGCGTCAGCCTTCTTGCGACTGCTTTAAGTTTTGGCATGCCGTTTATAACGCCGCAATTTCTCTCGAGCTTGAATAATCTGTCACCAGCCATTATTGGTTTTGTTATGTTCCCGGCAGCTATTATTTCTGCTTCAGTGGGGAGACGGGGAGGCAGGCTGGCCGACGAAAAAGGGAATTCCTTTTTAGCCTACACAGCAATTTCGTTTAGCTTTGTTTGCTTAGTTCTGCTCTCGCTATTTGTCGGAGCTTCGCCTTACTGGATTATGTTGTTCCTCCTATTCGGAAACTTGGGTCAGACATTTATTCAAATTGCGATCTCAAATACGATTTCCAGTACGCTGGCGAGGGATCAGGTCGGCGTTGGCATGGGATTGATGTCCTTGCTCAATTTTATTTCCGGCGCGATAACAACAAGTGTATTAGGCAAGCTGCTGGATGCAAAAGAAACGAAGCTGCAAATTAATCCTTTCGCTTTTCATGAAGGAGCATATCTGTACAGCAATATTTTCTTTGCCTTAGCGATACTTGCCGTAATTATCTTTGGCATTTATTATTTCGCTTTCCGCTCGTCTGGAGCAAAAGCCGAGCTGAAAACAACGCTGCAGGAAAGAGAAGCTTAACTTCCTCTAGGGCAGCATTGAGAACGCGATGCGAAGGTGAGGCGTGGAACGCCCCACGCTCACTTGTCCACTTTTCATAGCAAAAAGAGCATTTTGAGCCCTTCGGTTCAAAATGCTCTTTTTTGTTCACTTGAGAGCATCTTGACCTTACGGTTTAAATGCTCTTTCTGTACTCTCATAGCCAATGAGAGCGTTTGGTCCCTTACTGTTCAAAATGGTCTTTCCTCATTCAGTGATTTCTCTCACTCTACTTCACTAATCTCTCTTCATCGGGCCGCCAGTCAGTCCCATTTCCTTCACCATAAACAGCTGTTCCATCGTTTCCGTGAAACCGAGCTCGGCCAACAGCTCGAGCAAGCCGGCATCCGAGCGGCGGATGTTAAACGCCATGCGCTTCCCTTCGAACGTAGATGGCCATACCGCTTGAAGCGCAGCCCGCCGAACGGCAGTCGCAGCGGAATGTCCGGGACGGACTTCGCACCGGAACAGAGCGATACTGGAGAGAAGGCCGGACGAATCGAATGACTGTTTGAACAAGGCGAAGCCGGCTGCTCCATCCTGATCCTGAACAATAGCAAGATCGGCATCTTTAAGACTTGGTAGGCTATTCTGCCAAATGTCCCCGTTGACGAACCAGGGAATGGTCATCGTCTCCATGCCGCGACCCTTGATAATGGAATAGGGGTTAAACGTATCATCCACATGTCGGAGCGGCTTTTCTGTCGACAAGATGACGAGCCGATCGCGTATCCCATACCCAATATTAGTGTAGAGCTGTACCGCGTTGTCATTCGTGGTGATCGCTTCGAGGTGCGCCCGCCGAACGCCGAGTTGCTTATATAGCTCCAGATTGCGAAGCATCAATGCTTTGCCGACGCCCTGGCCGCGGAATTCCGGCTTGATAGCCGTGCCGCGGTTCCATGCGCTCAAAATCCCGTCATCGTCTCTCAGGCTATTCATCACAATACCTGCAGGCTGCTCGTCGACATAACAGGCGAGTGAATGCTCCAGAGCAAGACATTCTTGAACGATACGCGCTAGAAAGCGGTCAGCAGGCATGGACATATTCGAAACATAGCCCTCAAAACATTGGTTCCAGAGCTCAGAAGCCTGGTGGATAGGGAGCTCGCTTAGCGGTTGAAAGGTAATGTTCATATAATTCTCCTCCGAATGGGATGGTTTAGCTGGGGCTGGGTCCATGTCGTCCAAGTAATTCACGTATGTTCATCATAGTTTGTTCCACTAGTTTAACACCAAATTATCCCTGAAAAAGAGGAAGAACGAGGAGTTATTTTCATCCCTTTTTAAGTGATTTCGCTTGCTCTTTTCCGGTCCCTGCAAGGCTAATGGAAAAAGTTGATAGATTGGTATTGACAAAATTTAACCGTCGACTTATAGTCAAACATGAAACGTTTAATCAAAATTAACCTAATCATTACTTAGTTCAATTGTTAAGCAATGAAGTGAAGTTTAGTTTTTTTATGTTATTTGATGAAACGTTTAATCTATTTTTTTAAGAGGAGTTCTTGCATGAGTCGGAGCCGAGTTACGATCAAAGATGTTGCCAAGCTTGCGGAGGTATCTATTGCAACTGTCTCCAATGTCATCAATGGCACGGGACGGGTATCGCTGGATACGCAGCGCAAGGTGGAACAGGCTATCGGGGAACTCGAATTCGCGCCAAGCGCTTCCGCCAGAAACCTGAAGGATAAGAAATCGTCGCTTATTGCCGTTATCGTCCCTTTGCTGGAGAAGGGCAGGCTTCAGGATAATCCCTTTTACTGGCATCTGGTTAGAGGTATTGAAGAAAGCGCCAGAGACGAGAAGCTGCATGTCATTTTAGTTGGAATAGGTCCAGACGAGTCTTTCTCGTTTATCCGTGAACAGCATCTTGACGGCCTGATTTTTGTCGGCGCTTTTGAGGACACCGAAGTCGTGGAGAGCGTTCTGCGCTTGAATGTCCCCTGCGTTTTCATGGACAGCCTGGTCGACAACCCGGATTTCTACCAGGTAAGTCTTGACGATGAGCTTGGCGGTTATATCGGAACCAAACATCTGTTATCGCTCGGACATGAACGGATCGTGCTGCTCACCGGTCTATTAAAGAAGGATGGCGTAAACTACTGCCGCTGGCAGGGGTATCGACGTGCATTGGAAGAAGCAGGAGTTCCTTATCGTCCTGAGCTCGTATACGAGGAGCCGACTTCTTCGCTTGGAGGGTACCGAGCGGCATCGAGAATTGGGGCCAAGGGCGGCGGAGTGACGGCCGTATTCGCTTTATCCGATATGGCGGCCATCGGGCTGATCAAAGGGCTGCATGATCTTGGTATCCAGGTTCCCCGAGACATGTCTATCGTCGGATTTGATGATGACGAGCGTGCTCGTTATTGCATTCCGGCATTGACGACGGTTCGTCAGGATATTGTTCAAAAAGGGCGGACAGCTGTGCATCTTCTCACAGCCCAGATCGAGCGGGATCATAGCGTCGAACGCCAGGTAAAGCTTAGCGTAGAGCTGGTGCCTCGCCAAAGTACAGCGCCGCTAGCACCGCATGCAAAGGACTAACGGATGTTAGTCTTTTGCATCGCACTACAAGCAAGGCTTGGTGAAGGAGGTACGCGTTCACTCGCAATGAAAACGCTTACTTTGGCTATTCTCCTGCATGACAAATTGGTAGTTAAAGATCGCTAATAAAATCACAGATTATTCTTTATTATGGTCAATGCAAACGATTTAACAAACGATATTGGTTGTTGTATGATGGGTGAGATTTTTGGTGAACCGCTTTCATTTCTCGAATACATAAGGTTGGATACAAGTTTAAAACGATGCCGTGGCGGGACTTGCAAAAAAGCGAGAGTATAATGCTGCATTATTTGCAAACGTTTGCGCACTTTATTGCGGACGACTTCGGCATCGTTCAAATTCATGGGTCAAAAACATGAAAGGGGAACAGAAGAAAATGAAAAAAACGTATGTATGGACATTAGTCGCAGCAATGGCACTTGTATCTGCATGTGGTAACAAAGGAGGTAGCAACAGTTCAAACACCTCTGCCACCAATGCTCCGGCAAGCAGCCCGGCGGCCAACACGGAGGCAAGTGCTCCGCTAGCTGCCGCAGAGGAGCTCCAACCGGAGGAAGGCGCAACGCTGATGGTTTGGGAAAGTAAAGAGGAGCGCCCGTTCGTTGAGGCGATTGCCAAAGAATTTACCGCCAAATACGGCGTTCCCGTCAAGTTCGAGGAAGTGGGCTCCGGCGACCAGGTAAATAAGCTGATCAATGACGGTCCTGCCGGCCTCGGCGCAGATGTTGTGCTGTTCCCGCATGATAACTTGGGCAAAGCGGTTCAGGCTGGTCTCTTGTTGCCGAATGATTACTACGAGGCAGAAACAAAAACGGCAAACTCGGATATCGCGCTTACTGCTGTAAGTTATGACGGCGTGCTTTACGGCTACCCGCGTTCCGTTGAGACTTACGCGCTGTTCTACAACAAAAAGCTAATTTCTACACCTCCAAAAACATTCGACGAAGTTGTTGAATTCGCTAAAACGTACAATGATCCTAAAAACAATAAGTTCGCTTTGATGTGGGAACTTGGAAAACTATACTTCAACTATCCGTTCCTGTCCGGTGGATATATTTACGGTGACAACGGCCAGAACAAAGATGATATCGGTTTGAATAACGAGGGAGCCGTACAAGGCATGGCCTATTTTGCCACCCTGAAAGACAAACTGGTGCCGCTGAACTCTGCCGACGTCACTTATGATGTTAAAAAAGGTCTCTTTACGTCTGGAACGCTGGCAATGGACATTAATGGTCCTTGGTCGATCGGTGATTACCGCAATGCTGGCATCGACTTCGGTGTAGTCCCGCTGCCGTCGATTAACGGCAAACCGGCTTCCTCGTTCTCCGGCATCAAAGGCTGGTATGTAAACTTATACTCTAAATATCCAAACGCAGCACGTCTGTTCTCCTACTTCACCTCGACGAAGGAAGCTCAGCTCAAAAACTTCGAAATTACGGGTGCGCTGCCATCTAACAAAGAAGCGGCGAATGATCCTTCGGTGCAAAGCAGCGAGATCGTGAAAGGCTTCCTGGATCAGTTCAATCAATCAACGCCAATGCCGTCCATTCCAGAAATGACCAACGTATGGGGCCCGATCGACGCGGCTATTTCCGATGTTTGGAACAAAGGCAAAGATCCAAAAACAGCGCTTGATAAAGCTGTACAGCAAATCAAAGATGCCAATAACGGAGCTGCTCCTAAGAAATAACGGGAGCGTGAGGTGGTCCGTCGGGAGCTAGGAGCTTCCGACGGCTCCTCTATTAACAAGACGGAGCAACTTAGATAGATAGAGGAGGGAGCCGGCAGTATGCGTCAACGGAGCATTGCAGCTGTGTTGTCCACGCTCTTCATGGGACTCGGACAACTGTACAATCGTCAATACATAAAGGGTTTGCTGTTTGCAGCGATCGAAGTGCTCGCGCTGATTTGGCTGATGCCGAACATCGGCAAGGCGCTTTGGGGTGTCTATACGCTCGGAGAGAAAACACAAGGATTTCAGAAAGTCGGCAAGCTGAATGTGCGCGTTGAAGGCGACCATTCCATTTACCTGCTGATCGGCGGGCTGATTACCCTGTTCGTACTAGCTATTTTTATTGTCATCTATATCATGACTATCCGCGATGCGTACCGGACCGGAAAAAACCGCGAAGCTGGAGCTGCCGTTCCGTCCTTCCAGGAAACGCTCGCTTACGTTACGGATAAACAATTCCCGATTCTGATGCTGACCGTGCCGATTATCGGTGTGCTGTTCCTGACGGTCATGCCAATTGTGTTCATGATCATGCTGGCGTTCACCAACTACGCAGCACCGAATAATATTCCGCCAAAATCACTCGTAGATTGGGTTGGATTCGACACATTCGCCAACCTCGTTACGCTGAAAACGTGGAGTGCCACCTTTATCGGCGTAGCAACCTGGACCATTATATGGGCCGTCATCGCTACGGTGACGACCTACATAGGCGGCATTCTTGTCGCGCTGCTTATTGAGTCCAAGGGCGTGTATTTCAAGAAAATGTGGCGCACAATCTTTATTCTCCCCTATGCGATTCCTCAGCTGATCTCGCTGCTTGTCATGCGTAATTTGTTTAACGGCCAGTTCGGACCGATTAACCAGTATCTCGGTTATTTTGGTCTTGGCAAGCTGCCTTGGCTGACCGATCCATTTTGGGCCAAAGTTACCGTCATTATGGTTAATATGTGGATTGGTATTCCGGTTTCCATGGTCCTCATTCTCGGCATCCTGACCGCAATTCCGAAGGATATGTACGAGGCGGCGGAAGTAGACGGAGCGACTGGTTTCCAGAAGTTCCGCATTATTACAATGCCGTTCATTCTGTTCTCGACAGTTCCGATTCTGATTACTCAGTTCGCCGGAAACATCAACAACTTCAGTGTCATCTTCCTGTTGACGAACGGTGATCCAGTCAATGGTGACTACCAGTATGCGGGCAGCACAGATTTGCTCGTTACTTGGCTGTATAAGCTGACGCTCAACAACAGCCAGTTCAATATGTCATCGGCGATTGGCATCGTCATATTCCTGATCGTGGCTTCCTTCTCCATCTGGAATTACAGGCGCTCCCGGTCGTTTAAAGAGGAGGATATGATTCAATGAGTACTAAATTGCGCTCGGCAGTCATTCTTACGCTTAAATATATCGTGTTGATCACGCTGGCGGTCACAGCAATCTATCCGGCGCTTTGGATTGTGCTATCT